>NZ_CP134169.1:0-1760000 GCF_031583255.1 Thermosynechococcus sp. PKX82
GTGATTAGCTCTGCCGAAGATCTCTGGCACCAAATTTTGGAGCGGTTGCAACTGTTGCTCAGTCGCCCGACGTTTGAAACTTGGATTAAGACAGCAACGGTGCAGTCCTTTGATGGCCAGACCCTGACGATTTGCACCCCCAATCCCTTTGCCCGCAATTGGCTGCAAAAGTACTATTTGAAAACCATTGCCGATGTGGCACGGGAAATTGTCGGTGAGGCGGTGGAGATTGAGCTGGCGATCGCCCAAGGGGCAGAGCATGACACCAGCATTCGCCCCACCAGTCGTGCTGAAGTAGAGGCTACCACCCCGCCCGCTCGTCATCGCGGCAGTGAACTGAATCCCAAGTATGTCTTTTCCCGCTATGTCGTTGGCCCCAATAATCGCATGGCCCATGCGGCCTGCTTGGCAGTGGCGGAATCACCGGGGCGGGAGTTTAATCCTCTCTTTCTCTGTGGCGGCGTTGGCTTGGGCAAGACCCATCTCATGCAGGCGATCGGTCACTATCGCTTGGAAATTGATCCCAATGCCAAGATTTTCTATGTCTCGACCGAGCAGTTTACGAATGATTTGATTGCCGCCATCCGCAAAGACAGTATGCAGAGCTTTCGCGAGCACTATCGGGCGGTGGATGTCATGCTCGTGGATGATATTCAATTTATTGAGGGCAAGGAATACACCCAAGAGGAGTTTTTTCACACCTTCAATACACTGCACGAGGCCGGTAAGCAGGTGGTTTTGGCCAGCGATCGTCCCCCCAGTCAAATTCCCCGCCTGCAAGAGCGCCTCTGCTCCCGCTTTTCCATGGGGCTGATCGCCGATATTCAACCCCCGGACTTGGAAACCCGCATGGCCATTCTCCAGAAAAAAGCGGAGTACGAAAATATCCGCCTGCCCCGCGATGTGATTGAGTATATTGCCGCCAGCTACACTTCCAATATTCGGGAACTAGAGGGGGCACTGATTCGAGCGGTGGCCTACATTTCCATTTCTGGGTTGCCGATGACGGTGGAAAATATTGCCCCCGTTCTGAGTCCAGCCATCCGCAAAATTGAGACCTCCCCAGAGGTGATCCTGAATGTGGTCTCTGAAGCCCTGAATGTGTCTATTAGTGATCTCAAGGGCAACTCCCGCCGTCGCGAAATTAGCATGGCGCGTCAAGTGGGTATGTATCTGATGCGCCAATACACGGGCTTGAGTCTGCCGAAAATTGGTGAAGAGTTTGGCGGCAAGGATCACACCACCGTCATGTATAGCTGTGACAAGGTGGCCGAACTGCAACGTACCGATCCAGAAATGGGCAGCCTGCTGCGACAACTCAGCGATCGCATTAACTTGGCCAGCCGTCCCACAGAGCCATAGTGCGCAGAGCCTTCCTATGCCAAGATAAAAACAGTCTTGAAAGGGGTATGAATGCACATCCTCATTCCCGCCGCCGGCATGGGTAAACGCATGGGGGCAGGCCACAATAAACTGCGCTTGCAACTCTTGGGTAAACCCCTGTTGGCATGGACATTGGCAGCGGTGGCTGCTGCGGAAGCGATTGAATGGATTGGCGTTATTGGCCAGCCAGAGGATTTTCCCACTTGGGAAGCACTCCTTGGGGACTTGAACCTACGGCAGCCCGTCCAGCTCATCGAAGGGGGTGAGACCCGTCAAGCCTCCGTTTTTAATGGGTTACAGGCACTTCCCGAAAGGGCTGAGCAGGTGCTGATCCACGATGGTGCCCGCTGCCTTGCCACCCCCGATCTGATCAACCGCTGTGCCCAAGCCCTAGAGACCTATGCCGGACTCATTGCCGCCGTGCCGGTCAAAGATACGATTAAAATTGTCAACCATGAAGGGGTTGTTGTCCAAACCCCAGAGCGGGACTCCCTGTGGGCGGCTCAAACTCCCCAAGGCTTTCGCGTCGAGCCGTTGCGTATTGCCCATGAAATGGCGGTGGTCAAAGGCTGGGAAGTTACAGATGATGCTGCCCTCTTTGAACGCCTGGGCTATGCCGTACATATTGTCTTGGGCGAAGAAACCAATCTCAAGATCACCACTCCCAGCGATCTCCCCCTTGCAGAACGAATCTTGCAGCATCGCCGGGAGCAAGGCCAAGGGGACACGATGCCCTAGGCCAAGGTTTCGGGACAGTAGCCCAAGCCTTGAATGAACTGCTTGCGAAACGCTTCGATGTCATCGTAGTTGGGGTAGCCGTGGGAAACAATCGCCACTTGATAACGGCGCATCACATCCACCATTGACTGTCCGGTTTCCAGTGCCCACAGTGCCATTTTCAGCGAAATCCCCGGTGTGTAGGGGAATCCCAATTCGTTCAAGAAGGCGCGGAAATTCCCTGCTTGTTCGTTGGAGAGGGGCGAATGCATTTTAATGCGAATCACCCACCCATCCACTTGATGAATGACTGTAACAAACTGTATTGGTAGCTTGGCGTATTCATGCAAGAATTGCACAACCCGCAGGGTAAGGCTGGCATTGCTGAGGTGATAGATGAAATCCATGGTGTTGACCTCTTACCCTTGATACTTTTATTGTCGGTGGCACCTAGAGCGATCGCCTAGGGGAATTGTCCGCGATTTGCTGGGGGAACCCCCCTATCCTCAAGATTGAGATAATCGCTGCTGCGGCGTGCCACTGAGCAGATCATGGGCTGCCTGCAAAATCCTTGGAATCTTCTGCCGATGGGGACTCTTTTGCAAACAGGGGTCTAAATCCAAGTGCTTGACTTGGGCTGCATTGGCTCCAGGAAACCAGTGGCCGCCGTTGCCAAGCAAGTTATAGCGCATCCGCGCATAGTCCAGCAAATCGTAGGCCTGCACCAGATTCCACAGCCAGAGAATGGTGGGGATATTCACCTCACCGGGGGTGTGGCGATAGTCGGGCAATCCCTGATGCCAAGTGTGGTACCAGTCTTCCCCCAACCGCTCAATGGCGGCTTGCTCCAGTCGCGCCAAGATCGGCGGCAAAATTTCAGCGGCCTGATCCAACAGATCGAGCACCTTGAGATGCTCATCAAAATCACTGGGGCGAGCAGCACCGACACTCAGGGTATGCACTTGGGGATGGGAGAGGCAAAACAGATCGTTAAAGACCATTGGGCTTAAGGGGGCACACAGTTCCACTAGGCGTTGGGGTGGTTTGTAGAGCATCCCCCCCTTATCCGCAGGGCTAATGATAAAGACGCCCATATCCCGCGCTTGGGCATCGAGGATGGCGGGCCAATTCTGCTGATTGATGTAGTACCAGTGCAGATTGACGTAGTCAAAGGCATCGCTGGCGATCGCCCGGCGGATCACCTCCAGACTGCCGTGGGTAGAAAAGCCAATGAAGCGGATCTTTCCTGCCGCTTGCCAGTCCCGTGCCACCTCTAGGCATCCCCCCGGTCGCAGCACCTGTTCCAGATGCTCTGGCAAATTAAGGCCATGAATTGCCAGCAAATCGATGTAGTCCAGCCGCAGATTACGCAGCGAGGTTTCCAAGGTTGCCCGAAATTCCTTGGCGGTGGGTCGCGGCCCCACTTTGGTTTGCACGATCAGCTTTTCGCGAGGCAGCCGCGGCAGAATTTTGCCCAACTGCACTTCTGAGGTGCCATAGCCACGGGCGGTTTCAATATGATTAATGCCTAGCTCGACGGCTCGGCAAATCGTCGCCTCTAAACTGCGTTGATTTTCTTCTGGAATCGTACTCGGGCTGACATCCTGCCATGAAAACTGATAGCGCATGCCGCCACAGGAAAAGACAGGCATTGGTAATTGGGTACGACCAAAGCGACGGTAGCGCATGTTGAACTCAATGAACGTTTCTTCATCATTGTCGCGGAATTCCCGATCCTGCGCTAACGGGGGCATGAGGGGCTGAGGCAGCGGCACTGAAGAGAGTATCCCCAACATCCCTTGGTTTGGGCTAGGCTGGAAAAAAATGACAGCAATTATTTTGTATGTTCCAAGGGAAAAGCAATTCTCTCCTGCCTCTACTCCTTTCCTTGCTGGCCACCCTCGGCCTTTTGGGCATTGGTGCAGGGCTGGTGCTTCGCCTCATCAATAACGGCGAAATCATTGGCAATGGTGGTCTCAATCTCGGAACCAAGGGTCAATCCACGTTTACCCAAGTCAAGAATGTCCCCAGTGGTCTTTTTAATTATGGCGGTAGCACCACTTGGGCACCCATTCGCCGCGATGTGGATCCGCTGCTGCAAGCGGCTTGGCCCAATTTTCAACTGCGCTATGTGGATCCGCCCACAGGAACGCCGGGGTCGGGCAGTGGGATCCGCATGTTACTGAATCATCAATTGTCTTTCTCCCAATCTTCCCGTTCCCTCAAGGACGAAGAGCTAGCCAAGGCAGCGGCTCAGGGTATTAAATTAACTGCCATTCCTGTTGCTATTGATGGGCTGGCGATCGCTGTCAATCCGAGGCTAGAAATTCCCGGACTGACGGTGCAACAAGTGGTGGATATTTACACCGGCAAAGTAACCAATTGGCAGCAGGTGGGCGGCCCCAACCAAAAGATTACCCCCTTCTCTCGCCGTCCGGAAGATGGTGGTACCGTTGAATACTTTATTCAGGAAGTGCTAGGGAAGCAGCCTTTTGGTCGCAATGTGGTCATGGTTCGCGATACCACCGATGGCCTACGGCGCGTCGCCGCGACACTGGGGGGTATTTATTATGCCTCTGCGCCGGAGGTCGTGGGTCAGTGCAGCATCCACCCGCTTCCCCTCGGCCGCCAAGCCAATGAGTACGTGCCTCCCTATCAAGACCCCTATGTTCCCCCTGAGCAGTGTCCCCAACAGCGCAACCAACTGAATCAGCGTGCATTTCAAGAGGGGACGTATCCCATCACCCGCCGCCTATTTGTCATTACCAAGGAGGACAATAGCCTCGATGCCCAAGCAGGACGTGCCTACGCTGCACTCTTGCTCACGGATCAAGGGCAAGCCGCCATTGAAAAGGCAGGATTTGTGCGCCTGCGCTAGCGATCGCCCACTGAACAGGGTTTTGGCTGAAATCAATATTCTGGCACCGCCACCCCAGATAATAGATCTGGCCACCTGCTTCTTAATCTGAATCCATGACCTACAAGCGACTCAGTGACAGCGAACGCCAGCGTGTCTTTCAACAGTACACCGCCGGACAAACGATCAAAGCTCTAGCAGCGGAATTTGGTGTGAGTGAAAACACCATTCGGCGTGTGATCAAACAAATGGAAGAAGAAGCGGCTGCCCCTGAAGCTCCCCTATTGGCGGTGGCTGCAACGGATGACATGCCAGAGGAAGAGGATTTAGAAGATGTAGAGACGGCAGAGGCCGTTGTCCTCGATGAGGATGACTACAGTGATGCAGAGGATGACGATCTCGAAGATGACGATGACGAGGAACTTGAGGGGGATATTCCCTTACCGGATCTCGCCGATGTAGAAGTGGTGCAGTCGGTGGAGGTCATTCCCCTTGCAGAAGCAGTGCTGCCCCGTCCTTGTTATGTTGTTGTGGATCGGCGGGCGGAACTGCTCACCCGTCCCCTAGAAGCCTTTCGCGGTTTAGGTGCCCTCTCTAGTGAGGAAGCGCAACAAAGTACCCTACCCATTTTCGATAGCCGCCCCGTGGCTCTACGCTATTCCCAGCAAAATCAACGCCTCTATAAGGCCAGTGATGTCCAGTGGCGCAAGACCGTTGTTAAGGTACCCGACGGCGAAATGCTGCGGAAAGTGCGCAGCTATCTTCAGTCCAAAGGGATTACCCGCTTGCTCTACCATGGACGAGTGTATGCCCTGGATTGAGGTAAGCTAGGGGGGGACAGCCCTTTTCTAAAACGTGGGGTTCCTCAAGGAGTAGTGATCAACCATAGCTTTGGCTCTTTCCAGAGTCTTGCGTACCTTGTGAAAAGGGCTGTTATCACGAGTGGGGGTGTCTCCCTTTCAGTGTTGGTAGATTAGGTAAAACCGATATGAAAGCAATGATCTTGGCGGCTGGAAAAGGCACGCGGGTACGCCCGATTACATACACCATTCCGAAGCCAATGATCCCAATTTTGCAAAAACCGGTGATGGAGTTTTTGGTAGAACTTTTGCGGCAGCATGGGTTTACTGAAATTATGGTGAACGTTAGTCACCTAGCCCACGAAATTGAAAGCTATTTTCAGGATGGCCAACGCTTTGGTGTAGAGATTGCCTACTCCTTTGAGGGCTATATCAAGGATGGCGAACTCGTGGGCAAAGCCCTAGGCTCTGCGGGGGGGATCAAGCGAATTCAAGATTTTCACCCCTTTTTTGATGACACCTTTGTGGTGCTGTGTGGGGATGCCCTCATTGACTTGGATTTGACGGCAGCGGTGGCTTGGCATCGCCAAAAGGGGGCGATCGCTACCGTGATTATGAAAACAGTCCCCAAAGAGGATGTCTCTAGCTATGGCGTCGTCGTCACCGATAAGAGCGATCGCATTATCGCTTTTCAAGAAAAACCTAGCGTTGAAGAAGCCCTGAGCAACAATATCAACACGGGAATTTATATTTTTGAGCCAGAAATTCTCGACTACATTCCCTCCAACCAGGAATACGACATTGGCAGCCAGCTGTTCCCTAAATTGGTGGAAATGGGTGCCCCCTTCTATGGCCTAGCAATGGACTTTGAATGGATTGATATTGGTAAAGTCCCCGATTACTGGCAAGCGGTGCGCGGCGTTCTTGAGGGCACAATTAAAAATGTCTCGATTCCCGGCCATGAGCAGTTCCCCGGCATTTATACCGGGCTGAATGTGGCGGTCAACTGGGATAAAGTCACAATTCAAGGCCCTGTATACATTGGCGGCATGACCAAGATTGAAGATGGGGCAACGATTATTGGGCCGACGATGATTGGCCCCAATTGCCACATTTGCAGTGGTGCTGTCGTCGATAACTGTGTGATTTTTGAGTATTCCCGCCTTGGTTCGGATGTGCGTCTTGTGGATAAGCTGGTCTTTGGCCGCTACTGTGTTGACAAAACAGGGACAACGATTGATCTCAAGGCCGCTGCCCTCGATTGGCTAATTACCGATTCACGGCAAACGGATATTCAGCCGAGTCCCCTCGAGTTGAAGGAGATTGTGTCCTAGACCCCGCTATACACCCATGACATTTGCGAATCAGTTGCAAAGCGGTTTTACCCTTTTTCTGAGCCTACTGGTGGAGGCAGTGCCGTTTCTGCTGCTGGGCATTTTGCTCTCTAGCGTGCTGCTGCTATTTGTAGATGAGCAGGCGCTCATTCGTCGCTTGCCGCGATCGCCCCTGCTGGGAGCCTTGGTCGGCAGTTGCATTGGCTTTCTTTTTCCAGTGTGTGAGTGTGGCAATGTGCCGGTGGCGCGGCGATTATTGGTGCAAGGACTGCCTACATCCGTGGCCATTGGTTTTTTGTTGGCAGCACCGACAATCAACCCGATTGTGATTTGGGCAACGTGGACGGCCTTTCGTGATCAACCGGAAATTGTCGTCTTTCGTGTCCTCTTCTCACTGGCGATCGCCACCATTATTGGCTGGGTTTTTAGTTTCCAAAAGGATCTAACCCCCTTTTTGCAGCCCACCGTCACCAGTCTCATGCGTCGTCCCCAGCCTCAAGCAGCCACTATACCGGCCTTGCTCCAGTCAGGCACCTACCTGTTGGGAACCCCCGGCCAACCCCTTGCCATGGAAACTCTCACGCTTGCGCCACCGACTGCAACGATGCCTTGGCAGCAGCGTCTGCCCCAAGTCCTGGAGAATGTGGTGCAGGAATTTCGCGAATTGGGGGGAATTTTAGTCCTCGGTAGCCTAGTGGCGACTCTTATTCAGGTGGCGGCTCCCCGCGAACTCATTCTCAGCCTTGGCCAAGGGCCGGTGATCTCGATTGTGGCAATGATGATCTTGGGCACAGTGATTTCCATTTGCTCGACGGTTGATGCCTTTTTTGCCCTTGCCTTTGCTGCCACGTTTACGCCGGGGTCAATTCTCGCTTT
This sequence comes from Thermosynechococcus sp. PKX82, assembly GCF_031583255.1. NCBI lineage: Bacteria > Bacillati > Cyanobacteriota > Cyanophyceae > Acaryochloridales > Thermosynechococcaceae > Thermosynechococcus > Thermosynechococcus sp. PKX82. Next base: position 7,968 of record NZ_CP134169.1, read on the forward strand.
TCTTGTCCTCGGACCGATGGTGGATCTCAAGGGGCTGGGATTACTGCTGACGATTTTTCGCCCCCGTGCTCTAATTTACCTCTTTCTGTTGGTGGCACAATTGACGTTTTCCCTTTGTTTGTTTTTGAATTTGCAGTGGAGTTAGCCGTGGTTGTTAAGCCAGAGTGGTTACGGGTCAAAGCACCCCAGTGGCAGCGGGTCGGTTCCGTCAAGGAACTGTTGCGGGACTTAAACCTCAATACCGTTTGCGAAGAGGCCTCTTGCCCCAATATTGGTGAATGTTTCCATGAGGGAACGGCGACATTTTTAATGATGGGGCCAGCTTGCACCCGCGCTTGTCCTTACTGCGATATTGATTTTGCGAAAAAGCCACTGCCCTTGGATGCCACTGAACCCCAGCGACTGGCGGAAGCAGTGGTGCGAATGCGGCTCAATCATGTTGTCATTACCTCGGTAAATCGGGATGACTTGGCTGATGGTGGTGCCTCTCAGTTTGTGGCCACGATTCAGGCTGTGCGGGCGCGATCGCCCCAAACAACCATTGAAGTGCTCATTCCCGATCTCTGTGGCAATTGGCAGGCCTTAGATCAAATTCTCGCCGCCAGTCCCGAAGTGCTGAACCACAACACCGAAACCGTGCCCCGTCTCTATCGGCGGGTGCGTCCCCAAGGCAACTATCAGCGCAGTCTGGAACTGCTGCAACGGGTGCGCGATCGCGCCCCTTGGATCTACTCAAAGTCAGGCATGATGGTGGGTTTGGGAGAAACCCCTGAGGAAGTGGCGGCAGTGATGGCGGATCTGCGTCAAGTGGGCTGCGACATTCTCACGATTGGCCAGTATCTGCAGCCGAGTCCGAAACACTTACCCGTGCAGGATTTTATTCCACCAGAGCAATTTGAAGCATGGCGGCAGCTTGGCGAATCCATGGGCTTTTTGCAGGTGGTCTCCTCTCCCCTCACCCGTAGTTCCTACCACGCCGAGCAGGTGCGTGCCCTGATGCAACAGTATCCCCGCCAGCGTCCTGCAACAAACCTCCTCGGATAAATTTATTGCAATTTAATCGCAACTAAGCTAGGCTAAGCAATAGGAAAAATCTGCATTAAAAAACCCCCTTGGGTGGGGGCGTTTTATGGACAACCGTGATCTTGCATTAAGGTTCGTTAACCTAAATTGCGAAAGACTACGCCTTCAGGCTGTCGTTGGCCAAGAAATGACCAATGTGGTAGGCACGCTCCTCCGTTTGCAGCAGGATTTGGTCATAGAGGTAGGCAGTGGCGCGATCGCCCAAACTCTCTGCTTGGGTAGCCTGTTGCCGCAGAACACCAATGATTGCCTGTTCGGCCTGCAAATCATTAGTGAGCATTTGGCGGCAATTAAAAGCCCCCTCCGGTTCAGGGGTAAAGCAGCAGAGCGTGGCCAACTGTTGAAAACCGGCCACAGGCACGCCCCCCAGACCATTCAGACGTTCACCCAAGTCATGGACGTGACCTTGCACCTGTTCATAGCAGTCTTGGAAAAACTGATGCAGTGGATAAAATTCTGCCCCCTCAACCACAAAATGATGCTTTTGGTACTGCAAATACAGGGCTTGAAAACTGGCCAAGAGGCGATTCATCCCCTCACAGATGGGCGTGGTGGTGGCTTTCTCCAGCAGTACAACTGTATCTTTCATCTCGCCAAAGGCTTGGCGCGGCAATGCACTGGTCGTCATAGCACGATGCTCCTTTGCGGACACTAGTGAGCTAACCAACTTAGCTCTGACAGCCCGATCCTAAACTACCTTTCTGTACATTTTCAATAGTGGAGTGCTTATTGAATGTCTATAAACCCCCACCTTATTGCAGTTCAGTGGCAATTACGCTGGCCAATCTACCAACGGTTGATTGATCTAGAGGTGCCCTGTGACTATGCTCCCTATCAACCCCTGAGGGTCGAGGTCAACTCCCCCTTAGCTGCCTTACAGGTGTGGTCAGTGGTGCGCCAAGTCTCTGCCCCTCGCGAGACCTTGATAGACTGGCTCGAAAACTGTTGGCAGTACTCTTTGACCACCTTGAGTGAGTATCACAATCCTGCTGAGTCCTAGGGGAATGTACAACCAGCGGGTGGTGCAGCACTGAATATGGCAGGCGTGATATTGGTAACTGTTCCTGCTCCAGTTGTGTTGATGACTACACCACCATTGTTCGGGGTGAGACTAAGAGCATTAACAACACGGAAGATGACAGGAGCATTCTGGGGTCGTAAGCGGAAACCTGCACCACTTGTTTCGACGTTACTAAATACGTTTGCACACAGTGTTGCATTATTATCAGCCCGCAGCTCTAAACTTCGCGTGGCAGGATTCCCTTGAGTGAGGGTGTTATTGTTGACTGTGGCATTGAGGCGAGAAGTATTCTGAGCACGCAGTCGCACTGCTTCACCACCAGCTGTTGCTTGGATACTGTTATTGCTAACCTCAAGTTGCAAGCTAGCATTGTTAGTGGTATCGATTTCTATCCCGCGATCGCTGACACCAGAAAGCTGATTGCCAACAATTCTGACCCGTGCCGGTGTTGGATTGGCAGCATTCGTGGTGAACTCAATGTCAATGCCGTCATTACCATTGCCAATATTTTGGATTACATTATTTTCAATGTTTAGTACCACTTGTCCTGCACTGTTGGACTCTAGCGTGATGGCATCATCATTGAGGATGTTGCGTATCTCATTGTTGCGAATTATGATGTTTGCGCTGGGAGGTGCAATTGGAGCCGCACTGCTGACAATATCAAACGTCATCCCCGCATCAGAAATATTGTTAACCACGTTATTTTCTAGAACGGCTGTGAGGTTGGCACCATCGCCAATATTGAAGTCAATGCCATCACTGCCGTCGGTACCTGTACCAATGTTGCGAATCTGATTGTTCCGAACGATAACAGTTGCACTCGCGGGAGCCGCACAGTTCGCAAACTGATTGTCACTGAAACGGTCAGCCACAGCAAAGCTATCGCCACGGCAGAGGTTAAATTCAATTCCATCCACACGATTACCTGGCGTCAAGTTGTTTTCAGTCACGTTATCTTCGATGGTAATGTTGGCGTTGCCACGATTGTTGCGAATGAAGATGCTAGCTTCGAGGTTAGTATCTGTTGCTGTTTGGCCAACATTACGGACAGTGTTGCCACGAATAGTTACATTTCCAAGGGCATTATCTAGGCCAATTCCCTCACCAATACCACCATTAACAGTGTTATTTTCAATCGTTGCGTTGGTGCTTTCAGTAATACTGATGCCACGGCGGTTAAAGGCAGGGGCAGTTGTGCTCGTAATTGTAACGGTATTATTGCGAACCACAGGGGATTCAGCATTGACTAAAATGATGCCACTGCCATTGGTACTCGTAATTTGGTTATTGGTAATTTGTACACCAGTACTATTCGTTATACTGATGCCGTTGGCATTGATGGTTGTAATTTGATTGTTGAGAATACGCGGTGGATTGACGTTATTACCAATAATCGCAGGTTAGCCGGCAGGCGGTGTAATATTGAAGCCATCAATTGTATTATTCTTAGCTAAAACAATAGTGGCAGCTATAATAGGCTGTTGGTTAATCGGTGTGAGCGCAGGAATAGTAATCGTTCCAAGTGTACTAGGAAGTTGTCGATTCACAGTTGCTGAAAGCAGTTGAACTCCATCTTGGAGATTAATAATGCCTTGACCTGCGGTATTGCCATCCGTATCGGCAACACCAACCAAGACAATGTCATTTTGAGCAAGGGGTAAATCATTAATACGGGCAGCGCTACCTGCTCCAGTATCAACTGTAAAAACTCGATAGGGTTGACCTATGGCAGGATTAATTGCTGCAATTTGATCCTGAACCAGTTCGTTATCAACGGTAATAAAGCTGAGACGCTCTGGAGATTCACCTAGACGGGCTGCTACATTTTGACCCTGTTCTGGAGCACGGCGGCGACTACCTGCGACACCGGGAAAAGAAACCCCAATTCCAAACCAAGCTTTCGTGCCAAAGCGATCATCATTTTGCACTGTTGCACTGAGGCTGAGGTACTCAATAGGGCGGGTAGCTAAACGGGCACGGACGCCAACAAAATCAGCAATACTCTCACCGCTGTAGTAGTATAAACCTGCGTAACCCCGCAGATAGTCTTTACCTAATGGAACCAATCGGGTTCCTACTTCAAAGTCAAAACCCGTCAGCGCTTCTTGGAAAAGGCGATCGCGATCAAGAAGAATCTGGTTGTTTTGAATGGTGCCGATTGAACCCACTGCTTGATTGAGAAGGACTTGCCGAGTCCCTAGGGGGATATAGCCGTTTATACGGACATCAACATCTCCCAAGAGTTCCAGACCAAGCCCAAGCTGGTTAAAACCTGCATCTCCCGTGTTGCGAAAATCGTAGGATAGGTAGCCACCAAGGGCAAATTTCTGATTGCCTGTCAGGGCACGGTAGCCAAGGGTCAAATTGTACCCCAAGGCTGTATTGGGCGTGGCCATGAGGAGTTTGCCTTCAAAGAAGCCGACGCTAGCACCCTGCTGTTGAAAGAACGGAATAAATGTTTCTGCACTGAGGTAGTGATCAAAACCAGCGCCTTCACTATTGAAGCGAATCGTTCCACGGGGCTGGATTCGAGGCCCTAACATTTCCTCTGCTGATGACTGGCCAACGGCTGCATTGTTCAATCCCAAAATGATGCCCAAGCCAACTAGGCAGCTTCCTAGAAGCTTCCCCCAAGAACGCATATACACTCCTCAACACACAATTCGGCAGTCACACCTCACCTGCGACTGCTTTTTGTTCCTCGACTCAAGATATTGGCTTGTATTTAAGTGGCGATAAAGATTTGTTTAGCTGAACGTTAAGGAATTAAACGCAACAATCGGCCATTTTGGGCATCGTCGGTGAGAACGTACAGGTAACCATCGGGGCCTTGGCGCACATCCCGTACCCGCTGACCTATTGGAATGCGCCCTTGGCTTGCAACAGCATTGTTGGTATTGACTCGAATTTTGCGCACATCTTGGGAGACGAGACCGCCGGCAAAAAGGGCACCTTGCCACTGGGGAGCGCGATCGCCCCGATAAACTGCTAGCCCTGAAGGCGCAATGGCCGGTGTCCACACCACCAAAGGATCCACCATTCCCGGCCGGCGCCGCTCTGGGGTAATTTCTGCCCCCCAATACTCACGGCTATAGGTGACCACTGGCCAACCATAGTTGGCACCACGTTCAATGCGATTGAGTTCATCACCACCAAGGGAGCCGTGCTCCGTTGACCACACCGTTTCTGTGACTGGATCAACCACCAGTCCTTGGATATTGCGGTGGCCGTAGCTCCAGAGTTCGGGGGTGGCCGTGGCATCGCCCACAAAAGGATTGTCCTCCGGCACAGTGCCATCGTCCCGCAGGCGAATAATTTTGCCCAAATGACTGCGGCGGTTTTGGGCTTGCTCGCGAATTAATTTGCCTTCCAGTTCAATTGGGGGATTGCCGCCATCGCCAATGGCCATGAGCAATGTGCCGTCGGGGAGCCAAGCCAAGCGGGAGCCAAAATGCTGTGCCCCAGTTTTCGCTTGCGAGACTTCAAAGAGAACTGTCACCTCTTCAAGGCGATCGCCCACCAGACGCCCCCGTGCTAGGCGAGTACGATTCGCGGATGCTGTGCCATGGGCATAGGTAAGATAAACCCAATTGTTTTCAGCAAAGCGGGGGTGAAGGGCGACATCCAATAAGCCCCCTTGGCCTTGGCCAAAGACCGGCGGCACGCCACGAATAGGTGAACCCAAACGCCCTTGGTGAAATCGCCGCAACCGTCCGGGGCGCTCAGTAATCAACGCACTGCCATCCGGCAGCCAAGTTACTGCCCAAGGATGCTCTAACTCTTCAACAACGGTTTCAATGCGTACCGCCAGTGTTGGTGGTGGCTGCGATTCTAACAGGGGTTCAGCGGTTGATAAGGGTAACGGGGTATCCGACTGCGCAATGGGACTACAGCCTAGGAATACCCCGATCGCCCCCATGAGGGGGAGTAATTTGACAAATCGATAACTAGGCAATGGGTGTCACATCTTCAGAACGCTCTGCACCTTCAGACTCCGGCAAGACCACCGGCAGTTCCAAAGAGGCAGCATCAGAAGCAGGGGTCGGGGCATCCGTTTGCTGCCGCCGTTGCCAGAGGGTCACCCCCACTGCCGCTGCTGTAATTGCACCTGCACCCAGTCCAAGGGCGATCGGCAGCTTGCTGCTATCGAAGAATGAGGAATTACTCAGACTTTGATGACTTAACCCTTTCGCATAGGCACAGGCTTGGGCAGAACTGGGTTGCGGCATTGCCACCAAAGTGGCAGACAGACCAACGGTCAGGGCAATGAGGGGACGCAACATAAACGACTCCTTAACGAATGTATTCTTTGAGGACACTGTTGCGGTTGGGATGGCGCAGTTTCCGCAGGGCCTTGGCCTCAATTTGGCGAATGCGCTCACGGGTGACATTAAAGAGTTGACCAATTTCCTCCAACGTTTTCATGCGACCATCGTCCAAGCCATACCGCAGTTTTAACACATCTCGCTCGCGGGGGCTAAGGGTGCACAATACCGTTTCTAAATCTTCGCGCAGCAGGTGCTTGGACACTTGATCTTCAGGGGTTTCACCGTCGGATTCAATGAAGTCCCCCAGACGGGAATCCTCTTCTTTACCGATAGGGGTTTCTAGGGAGATGGGCAGTTGTGCCGATTTGGCAATGAAGCGCAGTTTTTCAATGGTCATTTCCATGCGATCGGCAATTTCTTCCTCAGTGGGTTTGCGCCCCATTTCCTGTGAGAGGAGTTTAGTGGTTTTCTTAATCCGCGAAATGGTTTCGTACAGGTGCACAGGCAGACGAATGGTGCGGGATTGATCGGCAATGGCACGGGTAATGGCTTGGCGAATCCACCAGGTGGCGTAGGTGGAAAATTTATAGCCCTTTTCGTGGTCAAATTTCTCAGCAGCGCGGATGAGCCCTAGGCTGCCCTCTTGAATCAAGTCCTGAAAGGATAGCCCCCGGTTCATGTATTTTTTGGCGATCGACACCACCAGTCGCAGGTTCGACTGCACCATTTTTTCCTTGGCTTTGCGACCCACAAATAAGCGATGGCGAAAGGCTTGCACGGTCATACCCAGCTCTGTAGCCCAAGGCTCAGGATTGCGCTCTAGCTCTTCAGGGGTACAGCCGAGTTGTTGACACAGGCGATCGCGCACTCGCTCCATTTCTAGGAGATCGGCAATTTTGCGCGCCAATTCAATTTCCTCGTCGGCACGCAACAGACGAATGCGGCCAATTTCTTGCAAATAGAGGCGTATCGAGTCCTCGGTGTAGTGTTTCTTCTTGACCTGTGTCCGCCGTCGGCTGGCACGACCTTTTGTGGGCTTGTCGTCAAGATCGTCGCTGACCTCCTCAAAGTCTTCGCTCTCCTCCTCTTCTTCGGCCTCTACAGCATCAAGGCCATAGTCACTGAGTAGAGCCACCTCATCCTCAAGGGGGGCTGTTGCGGGGTCGTAAACGTCAAGTACATTCGCTTGGGTCATGCCGTTGTCCTCGTAAAATCTCCCTAAATGTGTATTGTCAGTGTGTTGTCGGCAACCGTTGCCTTTGGTGACGCTAGAATCGTCAGCCACATTTCAATCATGGAATGCAGCCAAGGAAAGCGGTTGGACGGGGGCATAGGCTCTAGATTCCACATCCTCAGGATCTCTGCCGCTGGATCATCTTGAAAAATTTCCTGTGTGACCCACGGGGTCAGGGAGCAGGCAGTAGCGAGCGGTTGAGACTGTGCAGGAATCTTTTGACTAATTTTAACTAAAACCTCATTGATTGTAGCCTTTCTAACAGAAATCGCCCACAGCAAAGGGATAAATTTTTCGGGAATTCAGGGCTAGCGATCGCTCGCGTCAACAACCGCTAACAAATTCTAATTTGCTATTCTCAGATAAAATTTCTATCCCTGCTGAGGGAAATTTCTTGCTTCTAGCCTAGCTAATTTATTGCCGTTCCGCCGTACCCGTTACGTTTGATCACGAACGATCACGAAACGCCCGAATCGTGGCTTGCAGTGCCTGAGTGCCCCTGACATCACTGCTGTAATAAAACCGCAGGGGAATTACCTGCCCATTCTGTAACTCCAAGGCCAAACGAGCTGATACTCTGCCCTTCTTACCACGGGAGAGCTGTACGACGACATCCTTGAGGTCATGCCAAGGGAAGGTTTTCTTTTCTGTCCTGAGAAGACTGCTATATTGCAGCGATACCACGCCTGCACTTTTATCAAAAACCAGCACCAGCACCTTGGCTTCGATAAAGATTAGGGGTAAGCCTAGACCCCAGCCAATAGCTAAGATCAAAAATCCCCACCAGTGGTTGTCTTCCACTAATGTTAAAGGGGGATGTTGCGGCTGCTGCAAAAAGCGACGGATGCGTTCGGCAACGGCTTCCCGATTCTGGCGATCGCGGGTAAATTCACCAAAGGCAATAGAACCCGCGGCGGTTTGTAGGTGCACCTGATAGACACGGTAGCGTCGTCCGCGACTAGAGCGCCACTGCTCGATAATGCCCACCCCTTGGAGCCGATTCAGGGGAATTTGGGTGATCTGTACCCCCGTTGCCCCAGAGCGCACCCAGCGACAGCGACTATCAATAACGCGAACCTCATGGCGGCACACCAGCTCATAGCGGGCTGCAAACCAAATCGGTACAGCAGCACCAACACAGAATATCAGACCTGCCAGCCACACCCCCCAAGGGCGACTGCGCAAAATCAGCCGCTGCTGAGACTTCTCGATAATTTCCATGCCCCTATTCTAGGGGGTCGGATTATTGGCATGGGCCTCTTGGAAGATCACCTGACGTCGCAGCACCTCTTCAATCGTCACATCAGGTTCAGGCACCCCCTTGAAGGCAGTCCCCACCTCTAGGCGAATAAACTGAATGCCTGCCAAGCGATAGCCTTCGGGCGTAAGGGGAACATACCCGACCTTGGGAACGACCGTCGGTGCCTGCTGGATGTAATACTCAACAAACTGTCGCAGCAGGGGCTTGTCTTGGGCATATTTGGCATTGACATAGAGGAAGAGGGGGCGCGAGAGGGGCTGGTATGTACTGTTTTGCACCGTTTCCACTGAAGGCGGAATTGCCCCTCGGCCATCATTGACGGGCACAGCTCGTAGCCGATTCTGGTTGGCCATGTAGTAAGCATAGGGAAGGTAACCAAGGGCATTCACATCCCCGGCAATACCCGCTACGATTTCGTTATCGTCTTCGCTGGCTTTGTAGTCGGTGCGAGAGCCGCGCTGATTGCCAAGAATCGCCTCGTTGAAATAATCAAAGGTGCCTGAATCTTGACCTGGTCCCCAGAGCACAATGGGTGCATTGGGAAAGTCGGGACGTAATTGGTTCCAGCGAGTGAGCTTTTGCTCCGCCGCTTTTTCCCAGAGTTTTTTCAGCTCAGCCACAGAAATTTCCTTGAGCCAAGTATTTTGGGGATGGACAGCGATCGTCAGCGCGTCAAAGGCAATGGGCAATTCAATAAAGGGGACACCATTGGCAATGCACTCGTTCATTTCAGTAATGAGGATCGGGCGAGAGGCGTCACTAATATCCGTTTTGCCGCTACAAAAGGCGCGAAAGCCAGCAGATGTCCCTGAAAAAGCAACGGCAATATCGGCCTCTTGACCATTGGGCGTGGTCTTAAACCCTTCGGCGATCGCCCTGGAAATGGGATAAACCGTGCTCGATCCATCCACCCGAATCACCTTGAGCATTGGGTCATTAGATGCCGCCTCCATTGTGCAGCCCACAAAGATGATGGCCAAAAGGGGTAAAACGCCGCGCCTCAATTGCTGAAACTGCATCACTCAAGCCTCACTCTAAAAATGACGGATATTGCATCAATTAGAAAATTGGTGAATTCAACTATTTCCCCACTAAAACAAAATCACTAAAAACGATGAATAACTTGCCAAAACTATTTATAAATAAAACTTCAAAGATGAGTTATTAATATAAATCCTTCTAAAGTTAGTAACTTGAATTCAAAGAATTGAGACTTAAAAAGTCTTATCTTAAGGTATTTCGTTAGCCCTTCTCCCTAGAGAAAGTATTGTTGAGAACACCCTAGCGATAATCTTAGGCTGCCTTTGGTCTCAGGAACCTAGAGATTAAGAAAATTTTTATAAATTGCTTCCTTGAAAGTATTCCTCACTACACCCAGCGGAAAACTAAGCTTAGACTGCCCTACCCAAGCTTTGGTTCAGATCGACAGAGACTGCACAATAATAAAAAAACTTAATTAACAGATGGAGTCGTTCTTAACCTAACCTTTACATCGTTCCCGTATTATCGCCCTAGCTTGTCTTTGAGTCGCGATAGATTTGTCGTTGCTATCGAGCAAGCTGTCATACAGCCCTTGTTCTAAAAACTATGGAGCACATGAACGGGGATGAGAGCCTCGTGCCTGCTGTCAGCGCACAATCGTTCTAACTGTTTGGAGCAGTCTCAATCCTCACGAGAGGGGCTGTAACTACTGATGCATCAATGCATTCGTTCATTGTCCTTACTTGCGATCGCGCTTATGATCTTCAAACTCAGAAAATCTCGAATTCTCATGATCCTCTCCGCTATTATTACCGCTGGCATCGTTGTTGCTTGCGGTCCTCAAGGAGGGGGTGGCCCAAATCAAGCGGGCGAGCCGATAAATATTAATGGTGCCGGCGCCAGTTTTCCTGCCCCCCTTTACCAAAACTGGTTCAAAACCTACGCCCAGCAGGTTGATCCCAACGTCCAAATCAGTTATCAATCCGTTGGCAGTGGTGCTGGTTTGGAGCAGTATATTAACGGCACAGTGGATTTTGCTGGTTCCGATGCACCGATAGCCGGCGATCGCCTGAAGTCCTTTCAGGAAAGATACAAGGCTGACCCCATCCAAGTTCCCATGGTCGGTGGTGCCGTTGTCTTTGCCTATAACCTGCCCGGTGTGGATGAACTGAAATTACCGCGGGCGGTCTATTGCGACATCGTCATGGGCAAAATTACCCGCTGGAATGATCCCAAGCTGGTTGCTGCAAATGAGGGTAAAACGCTTCCCGATAAACCAATTACCTTTGCCCACCGCTCTGACGGCAGTGGCACCACATTTATTTTCACAAACCACATCAATACCGTGTGTCCTGGCTGGCCGGCAGGGGTTGGCACCTCCGTCAATTGGCCTGTGGGTGTTGGTGGCCAAGGCAATGAAGGCGTGGCTGCCCAAATTCAGCAAAACGAAGGCACCATTGGCTACGTCGAGTATGCCTATGCCAAACTCAACAACTTGCCCCGCGCCCTACTGGAAAACAAGGCAGGTAACTTCGTCTATCCTTCCCCGGAAGCTGCCTCCAAAGCCTTTGAGGGCGCTGACGTTCCCGAAGATTTTGCATTGCTAGTGCCGGATCCCGAAAATCCCGAAGCCTTTCCCATCGCTGGCTTGACATGGATCTTGGTGTACCCTGAGTACCAAGATGGCAGAAAATGGCAAGCCCTTAAAAATGTGCTGCTTTGGGCACTGGGCAATGAGGGCAAAAGCATTGCCGAACAGCTGGACTATGTTCCCATGCCTGACGACATCGTCGCGCGAGTCAAGGCAACCCTCGATAAGGTGAAAGTCACAGGCTAAATCATGCAACCGCAGGGGGAGTGTTTCCCCCTCGCAATCCCCTAGGATGAAAAAGAGCCAGTTATGGCAATTGAGGCAACTGATCAATATTACCCGTGAAACCCTATGGCTGTTACCAGCACCCCCCCTGAATCACCGGATTTGGCTGCGATTGAGGCACGGAAAAACCTCCGCTACTACCTCGATCAATCCTTCTACTATCTGACAATGGTCTTTGCCTTGGCGGTGGCTGTTGCCCTGCTCTGGATTGTGATTCAAATTGGCCTTGCGGCTATACCTGCAATTACACGATTTGGTCTGCGCTTTCTGGCTAGCACCACATGGGATCCGGTGCAAAATATCTACGGCATCCTACCCCAAATCTACGGTACCCTTGTCAGTGCCCTCATTGCCCTACTGGTGGCAGTTCCCCTAGGACTGGGTATTGCCGTCTTTCTCAGTGAGGACTTTCTACCTACGTACATTCGTACCCCAATTGCCTTTGCGATTGAGCTATTAGCTGCCATTCCTAGTGTGGTCATTGGCCTGTGGGGCATCTTTGTGCTGATTCCCTTTTTGCGGCCATTTTACAATTTCCTGCACGAGTACCTCGGCTGGATTCCTCTCTTTGGTACCAGTCCTCGCGGTAACAGCATCCTCACCTTAGGTCTAGTGCTGGCGTTCATGATTTTGCCCCTGATCACCTCCATTTCACGGGAAACGCTGGTTTCTTTGCCTCCTTACTTACGCCAAGGAGCAATGGCTCTAGGCGCCACCCGCTGGGAGACGATTTTGCGGGTGCTCATTCCCGCTGGATTTTCGGGGATTGTGGGTTCGATTATGTTGGCTCTCGGTCGGGCGATGGGGGAAACGATGGCCGCAGCTATGCTCGTGGGCAATACCAACCGCATCAGCCTCTCAATCCTTGAGCCGGGTTCGACGATCGCGTCATTGATTGCCTCCCAGTTTGGGGAAGCAGGGCGAGAGCAAGTGGCTGCACTGCTGTATGCCGGTTTAGTGCTCATGATCCTGACACTGCTGGTCAATATCTTGGCAGAAATCATTATTAAGAAGTTTCAAAACGTTGAGCGATAGGTTGCACCATGACAGAGATCAGTAACCGCCTTTCTACCGCAGAGATTCAACTAGGCAAGGTCTGGACTTCGGCACGAAACCTCTTTGGTCTGTTGATGACAGGTGTGACGGGACTGTTTGCTGTCATTGCGGTGATTCCCTTGGCAGCCATTGTCATCAATGTGGCGTCCCAAGGACTGCCTCGGATTAACTTAGATCTGTTTACAAAACTGCCACCGCCGCCGGGTTTGAGTGGGGGGGGCTTGGGAAATGCGATCGTTGGTACGTTAATCGTGCTCGCTGTTGCCATGGCGATTAGTGTTCCCATTGGCGTTTTGGGCGCTGTGTGGCTGTCCGAATTTGGGCGGGGGAGCAAAATCGCCTATTGGGTGCGGTTTTCGGCAAACGTTCTCAGTGGGGTGCCCGCTATCATTGCGGGTTTGTTTTCCTATACGATTGTGGTCATGACGATGGGCACCTTTAGTGCCTTTGCCGGTGGGGTGGCTCTGGCAGTGGTCATGCTGCCCATTGTGATGCGAACCACAGAGGAAGGCTTGGTGCTGGTACCTGAGGAGGTTCGTCTGGCAGCATTGGGATTGGGTGCCACTCGTTTTGAGACGGTAACGCGAGTTGTTCTCCCTGCGGCGTTGCCCTCTATTGCTACTGCGGTAACTCTAGCGGTGGCGCGGGCAGGGGGTGAAGCGGCACCTCTCCTCTTTACGGCTCTGAATAATAATTTCTGGTCAACGGATTTGTTTCGCCCCATTTCCACGCTTTCGGTACAGGTTTATTTCTTTGCCATCATTCCCTACAAACCCCAGCAGGAACTGGCATGGGCAGGCGCGTTGGTGTTGCTGAGCATCATTTTGATCGTCAGTATTGGCTCCCGCTTACTCACTCGTAAGAAACGCTACTAAAGACTTAAAAGGTAACTGTTCTATGACAACTTACCCTAAACCTACTCCTAAAGTGGTTTTCCAAGTGCAGAACGCCTCGATTTTTTATGGCTCATTTCGGGCAGTACGGGATGTGACGATGGACATCTATGCCAATGAAGTAACGGCTCTCATTGGCCCATCGGGTTGTGGCAAGAGCACGCTGCTGCGCTGTTTTAACCGCATGAATGATCTGGTGCCGGGTGCTCGGGTAGAGGGCAAGATTACCTACCACGGCAAGGATCTGTACGCCAAGGAGGTGGATCCCGTGGAGGTGCGGCGGCGTATTGGTATGGTGTTCCAAAAGCCTAATCCCTTTCCCAAGTCAATTTATGACAATGTGGCCTTTGGAGCGCGGGTCAATAAGTATAAGGGGGATTTGGGTGAGCTAGTGGAAACTGCCCTACGGCAGGCGGCTCTTTGGGATGAGGTGAAGGACAAGCTCAAAGAAAATGGTCTGTCGCTCTCTGGCGGACAACAGCAACGGCTATGTATTGCGCGGGCGATCGCCACCAAGCCCGAGGTCATCCTCATGGATGAACCCTGTTCTGCCCTTGACCCCATTTCTACCCTCAAGGTGGAAGAACTGATCCATGAATTGAAGCAGAACTACACGATTGTGATCGTGACCCACAATATGCAACAGGCGACTCGGGTGAGCGATCGCACTGCCTTCTTTAATGCCGAGGCCACAGAACGGGGCAACCGGGTAGGCTACCTCGTTGAGTATGACTATACTAGCATTGTCTTCAATAACCCCAAAGAGCAAGCCACGATGGATTATGTCAGTGGCCGTTTCGGCTAAGGTCTAAAGCGGCGGCTGCTGCTGGTGCCAAGGGGTCGCCTGTTCATAGGCATAGGCAACGTGAAATAGGGTCTCTTCCCCTAGGACGTTGCCAATCAATTGCAGACCAATGGGCAGCCCTTCGTGATCAAAGCCACAGGGGAGGCTCAATGCGGGTAAGCCAGCAAGGTTCACGGGAATGGTCATCAGATCTGACAGGTACATACTCAGGGGGTCGGCGGTTTTCTCCCCAGCTTTGAAGGCAGTGGTGGGAGCTGTGGGGCAGACCAAAACATCCACCTGTGCAAAGGCTTGGGCAAAGTCTTCTTTGATCAGGGTGCGTACCTTTTGTGCCCGTAGGTAGTAAGCATCATAGTAGCCAGCGGAAAGGGCGTAGGTGCCAATCATGATCCGTCGCTTCACCTCAGCCCCAAAGCCTTGGGCGCGGGTTTTCATGTACATTTCAAGGAGATCGCTGGCTCCTTCAGCGCGAAAACCAAAGTTCACGCCATCATAGCGGGCTAGGTTTGCCGAGGCTTCCGAAGGGGCAATAATGTAGTAGGTGGGCAGGCCGTAGGCAAAGCGGGGACAGGAGAGTTCAACAATCGTGGCTCCCAATTCCTCTAGGGTTTTTAGGGCGGCCTCAAGGGCAGATTTCACTTCTGGTTGGATGCCTTCACTCACTGTTTCTTGAATAACGCCAATGCGCATTCCTTTGAGATCGGGTTTGAGGGCTTGGGTGTAGTCGGGAATCGACACGCTGAGACTGGTGGCATCCTTGGGATCATGCCCCGCGATCGCCCCCAAAAGAATCGCAGCATCAGTAACTGTCGGTGCCAAAGGCCCAATTTGATCCAATGACGACGCATAGGCAACAAGGCCATAGCGCGACACCAAACCATAGGTCGGTTTGAGGCCGACCACCCCACAAAAGGCGGCGGGTTGACGAATGGAACCGCCGGTATCGGAACCAAGGGCAGCCGCACATTCCCCGGCAGCAACGGCGGCAGCAGATCCCCCAGAAGACCCCCCAGAGACCCGCTCTGGATGCCAAGGATTGGCGGTGAAACCAAAGGCAGAATTTTCGGTGGAGCTGCCCATGGCAAATTCATCGAGATTGGTTTTGCCCACCATAATCGCGCCAGCGGCCTGCAATTTTTGGGTCACGGTGGATTCGTAGGGGGGGACAAAGTGCTCCAGCATCTTAGAGGCACAGGTGGTGCGCACACCGTAGGTGCAAAGGTTATCCTTGATGGCCAAGGGAATCCCTGTGAGCACACCAATCTCTTCACCGGCAGCAATGCGCTCATCTACAGCGGCCGCTTGGGCAAGGGCGCGATCGCCCGTCACGGTTAAGAAGCTATGGAGCGTTGGCTCCACTTGGGCAATGCGATCTAAGTAAGCTTGGGTAATTTCAGTGGCGGAGCGTTCTTTGCGAACGAGTTGACGGTGGAGCTCCTGAATCACTGACATAAATGCAGATTCCCTAGTGACAATGCAACACTGGCGATCGCGGGCATGGCCGCAAACAGGCCAATCTTAAGTTTAGCAATGTGGCTGATCATTTATTGCTCCAGATGCAGCGCTTTGGCACAGGGCTGTCTCTGAATCAATCAGCGATATATTAGGAATCAAGAAGCCCTGACGACGGTGCTCATGCCCTTGGGGAGTATTCGATGGAACCGCTCGACCCCGTGGATCGGGAAGCCTTTACCAACCCGACATTGCAGCGATTGTTGTTCTTTGTCTATTTGCTGCCCATTTTTGGCATGATTCCAGCACTGTGGCAGTTGAGTCGCCGGGGGAGCGATCGCCAGACCCGACAAGTGAGCCGCCTCGCTGTTCTCATTGGTCTCATTTGGCTGTTGGGCTATGGCCTGCTGAATGGGGCGGTCAGCGTGAGTGAAGCCCAGTCTCTGCATCATGGCCTATTACTCTTTCTCAATAGTCTCTGGGGATCCGCCTATTTTCTGGTGAACTTGGGGCTGATGGTACAGTTGTGGCAGGGGCGATCGCTGCAATTGCCCTTCCTACAACGTCTGATGAAATACCTGCCATGACCCCCAAGCGCTGGTTTTGGCCCCTGTTGGGATTCAGCGCCATTCTGGTGCTCATCCTCTGGTTGATATCGGCACTCACGTGGCTCTATGTGCAGGTGGCCTTTACTGCCCCCTTTTTGGCCAATCTCTTGGTGCTGATTTTCATTGGTCTATTGGGGGGGCTGCTCTATACCTTCTTTCGTTACCTGTACTTACTTGAGCGCAAGGGCAAGCCCGCCACCGCTACGCCCCAAGCCCCCCTCGATAAAACGGAGGCCGCCGCCGAAAACCTCAAAGCCCTACGGCAGCAACTGAGTCAAATTGAAGATGAGGTGGCACGGCAGGCGCTGTTGGCACGGGCACGGGAGCTGGCGGAGGATTTTTACCGCCAAGAATTGCGCATTGTGGTCTTTGGCACCGGTTCGGCGGGTAAAACCTCTCTTGTCAATGCCCTTCTTGGTGAAATGGTGGGGGAAGTGGCACCAACAATGGGCACGACGGCGGTGGGGCAAACCTATCGTTTTTGGCTACCTAATACAGAGCGGGAAATTCTGATTACCGATACCCCCGGCATTTTGGAGGCGGGTGTGGCTGGTACCTACCGCGAGCAATTAGCCCGCCAACTGGCCGCCGAAGCAGACTTACTCCTTTTTGTGCTCGATGATGACCTGCGCCAGTCGGAATATACCCCCTTGGTCAACTTGGTGGAAATGGGCAAGCGATCGCTCTTGGTGCTCAATAAAATTGACTTGCGCTCCGAGGCCGATCAACTGGCTCTTTTGCGCCATCTACGGCAGCGGGTCAAGGGGTTGATTCCACCCCAAGATGTGGTGGGTATTGCCGCCCGTCCCCAACCGATTCGCCTCGACACAGGAGAGTGGTTAGAACCCGAACCCCATATTTGGCCATTGATTCGGCGGCTGAGTGCTATTCTCCGCGAGGAAGGGGATGACCTCGTGGCAGATAATATCCTCTTGCAGTCGCAACGCCTAGGGGAGCAGGCTCGCAAAATCATTGATCAGCAACGGCGCCGCCAAGCCGATAAGGTAGTGGAGCGCTACCAGTGGATCAGTGCGGGTGTGGTCTGTGTCACGCCGATTCCCGGCGTAGATCTACTGGCTGCCGCCGCCGTGAATGCGCAAATGGTGATGGAAATTGGCAAGGTCTATGGCTGTGACCTGAATCGCGATCGCGCCCGCGAGCTAGCTCTTTCCCTAGGCAAAACCCTGGCCAGCTTGGGCATTGTTAAGGGAGCCATGAATCTCGTCGGTACGGCCTTGCAATTGAGCATGGGGGGGCTGGTGGTGGGCAAAGCCGTCCAAGGAATTACAGCCGCCTATCTCACTCGGATTGCGGGCAAAAGTTTTATGGAATATTTTCGCCACAACCAAGACTGGGGCGATGGTGGCATCAGCGAAGTAGTTCAACAGCAATTTGAACTCAATCGCCGCGATGAATTTATTCGCTCCTTTGTGCAGCAGGCGATCGCCCGCTTACCGTCGCAACTTGGCACCATGATGCCTGAAGCAATGAAAACACCCTTATCCCATGAGGAAGAGCTGCCTTAAGGTATTCTTAGGATTCCCCCAAGGGTCTTAGCAAAAACCGCTACTATGTTCAGTAACTATTTTATGTTACCGATTTCGGATGAGTCTCTCGACCCGCAGTCCCGATCTTGAGGTGGAACAACTGCCGCAGTTATTGCAGGCAGCTCGGTCTCGTTATTTGGCCGGGGAGCGATCGCCCGCTGTGACGAAGCCCCTCTCTCAAGCCCTGCGAGCCATCCTCGAGCGCAACATTGATACCCATCTGAGTCAACGCGGCGGCTATCTCCAACGCCTAGTGGAAGCCTATTTTCGCCTCTTTCCTCGCTGCCTAGAAAACTTGAGCCGCGATCAACTCCAACAGCAGGCAGTGCAAAAAACGGTGCAGCGGTTACTGCAAATTCCCGCCACCGTCATTCAAGACGAGTACGATCGCCTCAATCGTGGCCAGTACAATCAACCCCTAAAGCAACTGGTGCTTGCCTTTAGTCGCCCAGCCCTAGCCAACCGTAATCCCTCTCCCGAATTGACAGAGGCCGAGTGTTTCCTTGCCTTCTTTATCCAGTGCCTACGTCAAGAACTCGGCGCAACGGTTCTCCTATCCCCCCAGTTTCGCCAAGAGTACCGCGATCTCCTGCGCACGGTGTGTCTGGGGAGTTCTGATCCCGAGCAATGCCAAAGTAACCTCACGGGCTGGCTCTGGGAAGCAATGAAATCCTTTGACCCCCTCAAGCCCTTTGGTGCCACTGGTCATGGTCGTCCCACCTTTGAAGCATGGGTGCGCACGGTCATCAGCAATAAACTGGCGGATGAAAAACGCAAACTCCTCAAGCGCGAGGCCGATGAACTGCTCTTCTATGACAACCGCGCCCTGCAAGTCTTTCAAGATCGTTATCAAGCAGCACCCCCTGAGGTACAACGGGAGATTGATCCCAAAGCCTGCGCTCAGTTGATTACGATTGTCCAAACGGAAATTACCGATCCCCGTATCCGTGCTTCGACGGCTCGCTTGCGCCAGCACATTGCCCAACTCTTGGGCTGGACGATCGAGTACACCCGCGACATTCATCAACAGGTGCGGCGTATTCTTGGACGTTATGTGCAGTCCACTCGCTCTCTGAACATTTGCTCCACCGACAGCAACCAAGAATGGATTGACAACTATCCCGATACCCGCACACTGCCAACCAGCAATGGCCAAGGGGTGGAGTGCATAGTGGAGTTTCTCAATGATCCGCAGACGCCGACATGGGTCAGGGATTGGTGTGAGCGTCGCCGTACCCAAGCCGAAATTGCCCGTGAACTCTTTGTCAGCCAGCCCACGATTTCTCGCTGCCTCGGTCGTGAATATCGCCTGTGGCTCTACCGTAAATTCTTTCAAGATCCCCAGATTCCGCAATGGATGAGGCGATGGTATGAAACCCAATCAATCCCCAGCCCCCACCAACGACGGCAAACCCGCCGTGAAATTCACCCTGACTATGCCCGTGGCCGCTACACCGCAAAACAAATTGATGAGCAAATAGAGGCCAAACTTGCGCAGTGGTGTGAGCATAACGATATTTACTACCTTCCCTAGGCAGCCTCGCTTTTTCGTACTTGGTTTGGATGACGACGGCTATGACTTCCTTTTTGGCACCGACTGTTCCCATTCGTTCCCTGATATTGGATGCCGCCCATGCGGTGCTTCAGGGATGTCGTCCCAGTCGGCAACGGCAGGTTCTGCCCTATTTGGTTGCCCTCTACGCCTTCATTGACTGGTGGGAAAATGAGGGTGTTCCCAGTAAGCAGGATGATCTGGACGATCTGCCCGATGATCTGACCTTGAGTACCACTTGGTGTGAGCGGCCAGAGGTTCTTGACCTTGTGGACATTGCGGATCTCAACTTGGAAGGGGTGCAGTTATCTATCTATCCTGTCGAGGCGGGAGAGTCTCTGCGGATCCATTGCCCGACATTTTTGGGGGTGATCAACGCCGATTTGGCAGTTGCTGTTGGTTTGGATCGCGATCGCCGTCAGGCACAGATGCTGGGTTTTTGCGATCGCCAGACCCTTCTTGACTACTGGCAACACCATCCAGCGGATGCCCAAGGCTATGGCACCTTTCCCCTAGAGCACCTGCAACCCATCTTCTACTTGCCTGAGCAAATTAGCTTCCTCAACCCGCTGCCCCGAAGCACACCGCTGGCCACCAAGGGCAATACCTACGGTCAACGCCTCGAAACTCTACCGCAGCTCACCCAGCGCACGGCTGTTGCTGAACCTGAAGGGTTGCCCCTCGACAATGAAACCGCAATCCAACGCCTTTTACAAGCCCTCCAAGGCTACACTGAAACCTCGGAAATTTCCCTCTCCCAAGATTAAGATTGGGCTTCTGGGGGCGATGTGTTTTCGGGTGAGTGCTCGCGGTAGTAGGCCTGTGCTCCCTCTTTGGTATGAATCTGACCGGGTTGAGGACGGCGATGGGTTTGCAGGCCTTGCAGCACTTCTGATAAGGTCAAGCCTTCCGGCAGGGGCGATCGCACTTCCCGCACCTTGTGCCACACCGAGCGCGACATCATTAAACTGCGGCGGATAGGTTCAGCCCAGCTTTCAAGGTAGGCTTCTCGCTCCCCTTGGTAATCCGTCGAAGACAGCAGTAGAGGTACGGGCGGATAGGCCTGCACCAAGCGAGCAATGTGGGTCAGTACCCCTGGATACAGATTTGTATAGGCAGGATGTACTGTTAAGTCTAGCCAGTGGGGCGTGTGTCCATCTTGGCTGGTATGGAGTGTATAGGAGGCGATCGCCACCTTCCGCTGTGGTTCAAACACATAAGCACGATGCACTTGTACCTGTTGCGACCAACTGGCCAAACCGTGGTGTAGCCAATCCAAAAGACTCGTTTGAAAGTCCCGATAGTGGCGATTAAAGACTTGGCGCACCAGTGCCGGCATCGACATCGTATCCAACTCATGCAGCAACCGTGCATCAGCATTCGTGACCTTCAGCAAATTAGGCAAGCAAGGTGTGCCCTGTGCCAGTTCTGCCAACTGATCCGCTGAAATTTGCCAGTAGGTGAGATGCGCCAAGGGTTGAAAGCCATTTTGGCGGTAGAGGTCTAGTGCTTCACGGTGGTCAATATTGATTTCAACCATCCAAGTACGGGCTTCCACAAGGGTACTAAAACAGTGGCGCAGGAGTTGTGTCCCCACCTCCGTAAACTCTTGGGCGGCCAATTGCTGCACCTGCCATGTGGTGCGACTTTCATTAAAGGGAGCCACCTGCACAACGCCCAACACTTGGTTGTCCCGCTCCGCAACATAAATCCGCAGCTTGCTCATCCCCGTTAGCCACTGCAATAGATGCAGCGGTGAGGTCATCAGGCCACCCGCCAAGGACGGCAGACCAAAGGGTTGATCATGTACCCCTTCATGGCACAGCCGCTGTTCCACCACCTCCACATCCCGATAGGCCAAGGGACGGATAATCAAATCACCAGTGGAGGGCAAGTCGGAAACCATCAGCCGGCACCAATCACTACTTCCATCTTAAGGACTCCAGTCCCAAAATAAAGGGGCGATGCCCAACGACAACCGCCCCAGCAACATAAATTGTGCAAAATCGCCTTAGTAAAGTTCTTCCTCTTGGTGGGTGAGGATTTTGCAGTCAGAACGGGGATAGGCGACACAGGTGAGCACAAAGCCCTTCTCGATTTGGTCATCATCCAAGAAGGATTGATCCGACTGATCCACTTCCCCTTCCAGCAGCTTGCCGGCACAGGTCGAGCAAGCACCAGCACGGCAGGAGAAGGGCAGGTCTAAGCCTTGCTCTTCAGCCACATCCAGAATGTACTCATCTTCGGGCACGTCAATTGTTGTTTCGCTTCCATCAGGACGCACTAGCGTTACTTTGTAGGTTGCCATGAATCTTGTCCTCTCATGTATGGAAAAGGCAGGGAGCCATCACGCTCCAATTTAGATACTAGGGGAAAACCCTAACCTTGATGGTTGGATTCAAGTCCCTCTTTGTATCGTTTTCGTAATTTGAGGCTCCCAAGGTATCTGAAATACTTATAGACATTGAACCCTATGGAGAAAATTAAGCAAACTCGATGACTGGCTCTATTCTCCGACTCGATGGCGCGGGGGCACAACCAACTCCCCTGTCCGATACCGATTCACCATGGCCGTTAGGGCTTGCTCCATCTCACGGCTAAAGCGTTGGGGATTCCACAGGGGGGCATAGCGTTTAGCTTGGCGCAGTTTCCAGCTGACCTGCTGCCGCAGCGCTGGCTCCGTCCCGAAACGAATTCCCCAATTCACATACTCCTCATCATTGAAGGCAATCCCCTCCTCAACGCCAACATTTTTCAGGAAAGTATAGGTATGGCGTGCCACAAACTGCTGGCCTACCTTTGTAACAATTGGCACCTCCAACCAGAGGGCTTCAAGACTCATTGCTCCCCCAGCATAGGGATAGGTATCCAGCACCACATCCACATCATAGAGATTGGCACGGTGGATCTCTGGCAGATTTGATGTCAAGAAATAGAGTTTGCTTAAATCAAATCCGGCAGCTTCCGCCACACTGCGGCACCACTCCTCAAAAATCGAGCTACTAGCGTGGTACTTGACAATGAGTACAGCATTTGGCACCGCTTCAACAATGGCAAATAGCAGCTTGAGCATTTCGGGTTGAATTTTACTGGCTCGCTGGGCACACAGAAAGATCACCGTATCGGCACTCAGCCCCAATTGATCGCGAATCCCAGTTTTGTTGGCCACCTCATAGCCATCAAGGGAGAGATAACAATCCGGCAGGCGCCACAGGGTTTCTGTGTACCATGCCTGCGCTCCCTCGGAAAGAATATACGGGTCAACAATAAAGTAATCTACTGTTGGCAAGCCAATGGCATCAAAGCCCACCCATGTCGCTTGTACAGGTGCTGGCTTGAGGGTGAGAACTTGATAGGTAAGGTCACTGGTGCAGCTATCTAAGTCAATGAGAAGATCAATTTTATCGTCATAAATCTGCTGAGCAATCTCATTGACTTTTGTGTCACAACTGCGAAAGTAATCGAAACTAGCTTGAAACCAGCGAGAAAGTTGGTCTTCCTTACTGGTACGAAACCATGGATTATAACCATAAAATTCAAACTGCTGGCGATCGTACAACCGAATAAAGGCACGAACCTGATGACCCGCAGGATGCTCGTGAAAACAATTGCCAATAAATCCAACCTTAATTTTCTCAGTAGATGAACTCTCTATGGAAGAATGTAAAGATCGTTGATGATTAGCATAGTAATTATTGACGGGTAGAAAGTACTGAGCATTTTCATAAAAGACTTTATTACGCCTGTTATAGATTGGTTTAATTTTAGAAGGTTCATCAAATTGATGTGTCAGATGAAAGTAAGAAGAGATAGCATAAAAGATGCTGCCAAAGTCAATTTGTTGACTGCTGATATTCTCTGCAAGAAATTGATTACAGCGATCGGCGTTCTCAAACCATCTCTTCCACAGATTTGCAACTTCTTCGGAATAATTGAGATCATACTTAAACGTTTGTAGCACGTGCAGTTTAGAAGTGGGGCTGACATCCTCCCCCAAAAGTGTCAGTGGATAATCAAAGAGCTTATTTGCACAGTAAAGTGCCAACTCATGTAACTTGCTCTTAGCACAAATACGAGAAAGAAACTCGTACAATCCCCATTTTTCCTCAGCAATTTTTAGATAAACCTCAGCTAGGGAAGGAGCTAGGTTAGCAGGATGATTGTTGAGCATTTCAAACACTACCTTCTCAAGCGCAGGTTGCAGTGATGGATATTGGCCTAGCGCTTTGATAAACTCAGGCAACCCCTCTAGCTCACTGTTGTCACCCACTAAGTGCTGCACTGTATTAACAACATCATCAGGGTTAATTTCCTCTAAGCCTTCATTTGGTGGCAATAAAGCAGTGAGTTGATGTAACAAGTGAGTAATTTCTTCTGTGCCGAATCGTAATTGAAGTGAGAGGTTAATTAATTTCAGCCCTATCTTGAGGTTAGGGGTAAATTCGTAGGCGTAGCTTGTGAGAGCAAATTGCAATTCTAAGGTGTTGCAGGGTAAATTTGCAAGCTCCAATAAGATGGGTGCCCATGTTGCCGTAATTTCTACTTGCTCTTCTTCAGTAAAGTCACTGAGATACGCTGACCACAGCAGCTGTGCCTCTGTCTCCTTGCCCTGAAAAATGTACGTGGCGCCTTGATAGGCAACCCAGTAGTGCTCTGCAGGAAACTGCTCGCTCAATGTCTCGCAGGCAGCTAGTACATCCTCATATCGTCCCTGTTCAAGATAATAGCGAAGTCGCTGCTGCCAGTTGCCCAACATTACCACAGACTCTGTCAACACCTGTTCTAGAAATGCTTCCCATTCGCGGGCACGAACTGACCATGTGCAGTGGCGATTGATGTAGTCCACTTGAGCACGGAGATGGGCATCGAGGGCGGCATGGGCTTGAGGGTCTTTAAACCGTTGAATCACCTGATCAAGCACGCAGCCATAGGCAACCAGATAGTCCTCGTGGGGAAGAGGGATGAGGTCAGCAAAGCCCGCTGTTGTTTCAGGGAGTGCCCCCAGTTCACTAGTAATGACGTAGCAACCACTGGCCATAGCCTCCATTGCGGCAATGCAGGAGGTTTCAGCAAAGGTATTCGTATAAGCCCAAATGGCAGTGGATTTAAGGGCTTGAGCTAGTTCTGGTTGGGGGAGTGAGCCAATATAATTGACATTGGCCAAGTCATGGCAGCGTTGGTAAAGGTTCCCATACCGCTGTTGATCCTCAGCCTCGCTGGCTTGATAAACCTTCATGCTGGAATAAACATTGAGACGTACTGCGGGATGGCTCGCCTGCAGCGAAGGCATGAGATCAAGAAGTAGATGCAAACCGCGAAAGGGGGTACTCGTATAGGCCAGCGTCAAGGGTTGCGCCTTTGCCTTAAGGATAGATTCTGTAGGATCAAAAAGGTTTTCAAAACAAGGGGCAATGGCATTACGCAGGACAGCGGTTTTCTCAACAGGAATCTTGAATACTTCAATATATTGCTCTTGCTGCCATTGACTAATTAAGATAATCCGTTGATAGACCTCTTGATGTTCAGGGGATTGCAAAGATTCAACGGCAGGTTGATCGGCAGCGTGTTGTGTCCATAGTAATAGGGGAGTCTGGGGTGGCAACACTAAACGAAGCTGGTCAGCCGCAGCGGTACTATTTAAAATAATGGCCACATCAGGTTGCAGTTGCTCAAGGAATGGCAGCGTCAGCCAAGCTAGGGGCAGATGGGGAACCTGCCGAATACATTCAATATGCCGCGTGTTATTGAAGAGCCAGACCTCGTGCCCTCGCTGTTGCAATTGCTCCGCCAGATAACACAACGCCGACTGTGACCCCCCTAAGGGAGCTTCATAGGGTGTGTTGAGTGTGTACTGCCAACCAATCCGATCAATAAAGAGAATGCGCATAGGAGCAGAGGGTAACTGACCAGACTAATTTTCTCTTAAGGTAATAGTTTTTGGTGAAAAAAGCCAAGAATACCTCGTTTTAGCTCTAATTTGGTTTGACTGAGTAAAGCCAACTTTGACTTAAAACTTAACTTAAGACTAATATAGCTATTCCAATCAAGAATGAGACATTATCCAGCACAATACTTGCGAATTATCTCATCCATAGAACAGTTTGACCCCGCATACATCCGCGCTTGCTTCAGCGCACTAAAGTCATGCTCAATCACATTCAAAATAAAATCTAGATATAAATAAAAGGCCAAGAATACAGAATTCTTGGCACTTCAGGTTTTATCAGTAAAACTCTGCAAAAAAACTTAGGCAGTCCTACTGCATTGACCTAAGAAGAAGGAGCAGGGCAGTTAGGAGCATTATTATTGGCGCCTGTCACAATTGTAGAGGTCGTGATACCGTTGTTCACCGTCACACAACCTGTGACCCCTGTCCCTTGGTCGTCAATAGAGGTCGTTTTGGCGATAGCACTTGCCCCAGCATTAACCGTAATTCCAGGCGTCTCGTATCCATCAGGTGTCGAGACCCCTAGCTTCAGGGTTGTGACATCAGGTGCAAAATTTGTGTTTTCCAAACGATAGGCCTGTTGGGCACGGTTGATGGCACCGATCGTGTTCTTGGCGCTAGAGAGACGAGCTTTAGCCGCCTGGTTGAGCATGGAGGGCAGGGCAATGGCGGCCAAGATACCGATGATGATCACCACCACCAGCAGTTCAATCAGGGTGAAGCCTTCGTTGGCTTTTTTCTTGGCCAGCAGGTGCTGGAGGAATTTCGCTTTCAGTTCGGTTTTCATATTTTTGAGACTCCTTAAGTCAAGAGATATTCGCCTCTAGGCATAACATACCCACCCCCTGCAGCAAAATTAACACCCCTGCTAAAAAGTTTCCGATTTTTTCCCCGCTACTACTGGAGTGCCCTCGGTAGGCGTCATTCCCAATCTGCTAAATTTGCGGTAGCTGGCTCGCGTGGTATCTTCGCCTCATGTGCAGTAGGCTAGTCTATAGTTATCAAGCCTGATCAGTCTCTTTATGAATAACCGTGGCAATGGCTTTGGCTGGGGATTTCTTGCAGGTGCCCTTTTTGGGGGCATTGCGGGTTCCCTTGTCACGCTTTTAGTCAAGGACAGACTGCGGCAAGCAGCTACGGGTGAATCTAGGCGACTGCGGGGGGATAAAGCCACTCCTCTCAACAGCAGTGATGACAACTTAATGGAGTCGATGCGCCTAGAGCTAGAGGCCAAAATTGCCCAAATTAATGAAGCGGTGGATGACCTGCAAAACCGCCTCAGCAACGACGATCAGCCTTGAGCGGTAGGTAGAGTACGGCTGCTAAAACAAATAAAAGACTTGAGACGTAGGGATATTGCCTCAAGCCCAATCAAGGATTTACCGAAGGTTTCACGAAAATAGGGGACTAGTAGGCTAGACCCATGCTGCGGGTGGTTTCGGCACCCAGATAGACACGAATGCTCAAAAAGTCCGTCGGACAGGCCGTTTCGCAGCGTTTGCAGCCAACGCAATCTTCTGTGCGGGGGGAAGAGGCAATTTGACCCGCTTTGCAACCATCCCAAGGCACCATTTCCAGCACATCGGTGGGGCAGGCCCGCACACACTGGGTGCAGCCAATGCAGGTATCGTAGATTTTGACAGTGTGAGCCATGTGGTAACCGCTCCTAAAACGATCAGGATGACAGGTGGATGCCCTGCCGCCAACTCAGGAAGCCCCTAAGCTACGACAATAAGGGCAGTCTGGAGATAAATACCGAGATTTAGGATACCGCAGTGGTTGATTGCTGGGTGGGGTGGATGAGCAAACTTCAAAGAATGTAACTTTTTTGTAAAGTCTGGTAAATTTACCTACTGTGGGGTCAATCTTAGTCATTTAATCCGTGGCGCTTGCCTAGGTTGCGGAACTTGAAAGGGTTCTAGGGATTCCAAGTACAGTGTAGTCGGATGCGTTGTGTGTGGTGGTCAATGTCTTGGAAGTGGTTGCCCCTTGCTGTGTGTAGTGCAGGCCTACTGCTGGTGCCTGTGCCTTCACCTCATTCCTTGGCTCAAACTTCCCCGCGCACAGATGCGATCGCTCCGTGGGAGATCATGAACTATGCCCGCGTGGTTCTGGAAATTGAACCCATTCGTCAAAAATACTATCGTCAAGCTCAGGTGGCTTTCCAAGGTCAAGTGCCCCGCAACTCTTGCTTTGGCATGAATCCCCAAAATATCCCCAGTGGCTTGGAGACCATCTGTGCTAATTATGTGCGTGAGGCGATGCAGGTGCTGAGGAAATATAATATGTCTTTAGAGCAATTCAATGCGATTACACTGCGAGCACAGCAGGACAGCGCCTTGAGTCAGCGTATTCAGGCCGAGATGGTGCGATTGCAGCGACCTTGAACCCATGAAACCCACTCAACCAACTCTAAGTATTATTACTGCGACCTATAATGCTGAGGAACACCTGCCACGGTTGATTGCGTCGTTGATTGCTCAAACCGATCCAGACTTTGAGTGGGTCGTTGCCGATGGTGGTTCTACAGATCGCACTTTAGAGCTAATAGAAGCAGCAACAGCTAAACTCAAGGCAGTTGTTGTCGACTCGCGACCTGACTTTGGGATCTATGATGCCCTCAACCGTGCTATTCGCCTAGCCTCAGGAGACTATTATCTGGTGATAGGTGCAGATGACGAGCTCTTTCCTGAGGCAGTTGCCCAATACAAGATCGCTTGCGAGGAAACAGGGGCGGATTTTGTTACTGCTAACTATTACGTAGGAGAGCGTGACATAGCGTCTGTTTCGCAGCCAGCATGGGAATGGCGGAGGGGAATGCATGCTCACGTAACTGGTCATGCTGTTGGCTTGGCAATTCGACGCACATTACACCAAAGGGTTGGTCAATACTCCCGCCATTTTCCTCTCCTAGCGGATCAGCTTTTTGTTATGCAAGCAATTCGTGCAGGCGCAAGGGTTGCTAGGAGAGATTTTATTGCTGGGCGTTTCCATCCCCATGGAACCAGTGGTAGCGATCTTTTGGGATTGATTGTTGAGCTGTATCGGATTCAAGTTCGTTTAGGACACTCCCTCCTTGTCCAAACCTTGCTACTCTTTTATCGGATTATCAGATGTTGGCCCCGCATTCAACAACAGAGATCAAAATTTCTGTTGTAATTCCTTTGTATAACAAAGCTAGGCATATTGCTCATACGCTGAGGAGCGTTTTGCAGCAAGCCAGCCCAGCAGCTGAGATTCTTGTGGTTGATGATGGGTCAACTGATGCTGGAGCTGAAATTGTTCGCGGCTTTTTGGATCAGGGTGTGCGTTTGATTCAACAGCCAAACCAAGGGGTGAGCGCCGCCC
Source organism: Thermosynechococcus sp. PKX82 (assembly GCF_031583255.1). Taxonomy (NCBI): domain Bacteria; kingdom Bacillati; phylum Cyanobacteriota; class Cyanophyceae; order Acaryochloridales; family Thermosynechococcaceae; genus Thermosynechococcus; species Thermosynechococcus sp. PKX82. The sequence goes on from NZ_CP134169.1 coordinate 36,903, forward strand.
GTAATCGCGGATTACAGGAAGCCAGTTATCCCTACGTCGCATTTTTGGATGCTGATGATGAGTGGCTGCCTGAGCACTTGAGTACTCTTCAAACATTAATTACTGAGTTTCCGCAAGCCGCTTTGTGGAGTACATTTTGTTTAATTCGGCAACATGGGAACTACTATTTGCCACCAAGCGGGTTGCCATATGGCTGGCGAGGCATGGTGGAGCGGTTCTTTGAAGCCCATGCCCAAGGACTAAGCATTGTTAATTCCTCAACTGCTTGTGTTTGCAAGGAGGCGCTACTTTCTGTTGGGGGCTTCCCCGTGGGTGTCAAACTAAATGAGGACTACATCGCTTGGTGGCACTTGGGGTACCAATACCCTGTGGCTCATGCAGCAATAGTTACTGTTATCTATAACCAAGATGCAGAGAATCGCTGCAGTAAACTCCCTCAAGCTGCACTCCCTGCTTCATTACCTTTTTTAGTAGAGTTGTTACACTCTCAGCAAACTCCTTACCACCACCGCCGAGGGATTAAGGCCTGTTTTCGCCGAATTGCCATAGCCACATTGATAAACACCAAAATTAATGCAGAGACATTGGATACGAAAACTCTTCTTCGCCTCACATGGCGCAGTGGGTGCTATGAGTTGCTCCTAATCCTTGTTGTCCTTTATTTGTGCCCCAGAAGTTTTCTTGGGTTCCTTAAGCATAAACGCCATCGGCGACAGCGACAGCAGGCTAAGGATCTGTTAGGCTGAGATAGCATTAAATAAATAACCAACCCCCACAATTCCTAAGGTAGTTAAACTAATAAAAATACCTAATAATTTTGGTTTTAAAACCTTTCGCAAAATGATCATCTCTGGCAAAGAAAGAGCAGTCACTGCCATGGTAAAAGATAAGACTGTACCGATAGGCATTCCCTTAGAAAATAGAGCTGAGGCAATGGGTAAAACCCCTGCAATATTAGTGTAAAGGGGTACTCCAATTAAAACAGCAACTAAGACAGCAAAGGGGTTATCTTTTCCTATCCATTCACTAATAATTTGAGCAGGCATATAACCGTGGATTCCAGCACCAATACCAATCCCAATTATCACATAAATCCAAACTGATTTAAGAATTTCACTCGATTGAAACCAACCAACTTTGAATCTATTTTCCCAGCTTATCTGAGAGGATCTTGTTAGTTCAATATCCTCATCTTGAGATTGTTTATGCTGTTTATCTTTTAATTTCCAAATAAAAGGTTCTACCCATTTTTCTAGCTTCAACAAACCAATAACATAACCGATAATAACAGCTAATGTAATCCCAAAAAAGATGTAAAATAAAGTTATTTTTAGACCAAATAAAGCGAATAATAAAAATACAGCAACTGCATCCACCATCGGAGCGGAAATAAGGTAGGAGAAGGTAATACCTAAAGGTATGCCAGCTTTAACAAAACCGATGAATAAAGGCACGGCAGAACAAGAACAAAATGGTGTTACTGCTCCTAAACTTGCTGCTAAAATATGCCCGCTTAATTTGCGTTTTCCTTCTAAATAAACTCTAACTTTTTCAGGTTCTAAGAAAGTTTGCAGTGTTCCAACTACAAAGCTAATTACAGCTAATAAGGTTAATATTTTTGGCACATCGTAAAAGAAGAAGTGCAAACTTTTGCCTAGGTGTGAATCTAGGGATAAGCCAAATAACTTCGTAACTATTTGAGCAGATAACCAATCAAAGGGGTAAAACAAATCCAGCATGTCTTTTTCCAGTTAAGTTTGTAGCGAGCACTTAGGCTTTTTTCAAATTGAGAAAACCTCAAGCAATTGAAACGCTACCAATAGCAATACTCTACGGAATGTTATTTTAAGAAGGATGCAATTTCTTCAGGCGTTAAGACTTTTCCTTTGCTGACCACCTTGCCATTAATGGCCAAAGCAGGTGTTGACATTACTCCTCGGTTGGCTATTTCTAGGCTATCGGTTACGTGAGTAATTTCGGCCGCCAAGTTGAGATTTTTAACAGCAGTTTGAGTATTCACTTCTAGTTGTTGACATTTTTTGCAATTTGTGCCTAAAATTTCTATTTTTAATGTCATAATCTTTCCCTCTACTTTTAGGCGACATGCACCTAGGTCTGAGCGCTTTTCGTGTTTTATCCTGAGGCGATGCTTAACTCCGCTTGCACAAGTGTAGCACCCCTTCAGCTTTCCTGCTAAGGCTTGCTAGTGGTAAAGGGCGGAGTTCCCCGCCCATTCAGCTAAAAATTGCGAGCCTTAGCTACAGCCACAGCCTGTATGGCCACAGCCACCGCTTTCTTTGCAGGTGCCGTTGGCACAGGCTTCGGAGCAGTAGGGTTTGCCTTCAACCATGATGGCCTCGCTGAGGGAGACAATGCAGAGACAGTGGGGGCAAGCGCATTTCATTTGGGTAACGGTTGTCATGGCTTTTTCTCCAAATGGGTGACACAAGGGAGGTATGCTTCACCTCTCCTTTAATATATCTGAACAGTTGTTCAAACGTCAATTAGTTAGCACCTGATCAACGCCTATGATGGAAGTATGAATACTAGAATTTTTGCTCCTTCTCATCCTCATCATCCAGAGGCTTTGGCACGGGCGAGCGATCGCCTGCTCTCTACAGAAAAAGCCCAACGGATGGCGCAATTTTTTGGCCTGCTAGCCGATGCCAACCGACTGCGGATTGTAGCCTTGCTCGCCCAAGGGGAGTTTTGTGTTGGCGATATTGCCGTGGCACTGGAAATGAGCGAGTCTGCCGTCTCCCACCAATTGCGGATGCTTAAGGCCATGCGACTGGTCAAGTTTCGTCGCCAAGGGCGGCATATCTTTTATCAATTGCTAGATCACCATGTCCTCGCTCTTTATGAGGCGGTCGCAGAACACTTAGATGAAGACGCATCAGACACTTCAGGGAGTGGGAACGGGGCAAGATGAGGGTGAGGCAATTCCTGAACCAGCGGGGGCAGCTTCTAAAATTTGGGTTGTGGTTAGTGTTGTAAACGTAGCATAGGTGCAGCCCGTAAATGCTTTCAATTCTGAACGCTCAGGGGTGGCTTGGAATTCAGCATAGTTACTATTCGCAGCGGTGATTGCGTAATCATAGTCGGGCGTATCACTAAAGCCGATTTGTAAACTTGCGATGTCAGTGGTGAATGTGGGATTGGCCAAACGGTAGGCCTGTTGCGCACGGTTGACCGCACCAACGTTTGTTTTGGCTTGGGATTCGCGGGCTTTGGTGGCTTGATTTAACATGGAGGGCAGGGCGATCGCGGCCAAAATCGCAATAATAATAACGACGACGAGCAGTTCAATCAGGGTAAAGCCTTTCGAGAGGATGAGCGATCGGTAGAACCAAGGCAAATTAAGACGGTAAGGAGACATAGGGCGGCTCTCAGGTTAGACTCGTCTTCACTCTCAAGTGTTCCCACAGATCTCCGTAAAATTACAGGCAGCTCCCCTATAGCCCCAGTAGTTTTTTCTTGGCCGCTTGGAACTCCGCTTCTGAGAGTAGCCCCTGCTGGTACATCGCCATGAGTTGTTGCAGTTGCTCTAAGCCAGAGGAACTCGCCGAAGCACTGGTTTCAGGTGTTGGTTCGGGTTGGGATGGAGGTGGTTCAGGAGCAGGGGACGTTGGTGTGGGGCTAGGGGCTGGTGTGCCTTGAGCCAATTGATAGGTTTGGATCACCTCTTGGAGAATGGCGGCTTCTCGCTTATATTCAAGGCTGTCGCGTCCCCCAGCTTTGTGGAGTTCTTCCTCGCGTCGCTTCAAGTAGTTCAGTAGATGCTCATAGAGGGTTTGCTTTTGTTCTGGGGTTTCTGCGGCTGTAAGGATAGCGGTCACTTGGCGCTGAATTTCCTCTAAGTCGGGACGGCAGGCCAACACCTCTAGGACTTGGGTTACTTCCTCCCAGTTGGCGGCAATATCCACATCTTCAAGACCAACGGCAGTATGGCGGGTGTAGCGGATGGTGGCTTCGCGGGTGGCGCGGTTTTCTGCTTGTTTAAGGACATCAAGGGCGCGAGCAATCACCACCAGTTTTAGAATTTGGGGGTTTTCTGGAAAGACATCCCAGAAGGGGGGATCCTTTTGCAGATGTACGGGGATGGGCAAATCGCGGTTTTCTCCCCGCAGGCGGGCGCGTTTGGCGGTAATCATTTGGCCTCGCCAATCTTGGTAGGACTGCCGCAGTTCGGGCATGCCCTCAATACAGCGTAGGGAAAAGCCCCCCATCTCTTGGACAAAGACAATGCGGTGGCGTTCGCGATCGCCCAAGGGCTTAATGTCATCACTGGTAATGCTCTGGCCATTCGGTTTGACGAGGTTCTTGAGCAGGGGAATCAGTTTTTTGGCAGCCAAATCGGTAGTATTTTCACCGCCGACAATGGCGATATTGGTATTCACTGAAGGAGTAAAGCCAGCATCACGACCACTCATGACCGCTTGGGAGAGCAATAGCAGTGGCTTTGATTTCTGATAGGCCATGCGCAGGACACTGAGGATTTCCCCTTCATCATTGCGATAAACCTGCAACAGGCGATCGCAGGCAGTGAGATCCCGCACAAGGCGGCTCTCTTCTGGGGCATTTTGCACGGTGCGCCGTACGGTTTCTTGGATAATCTCCCGCAGGTCACTTTCTTGGACATCCGCTAGTTGTGCCAAATCCAAGAGACGCATCACCTCATTGGCGGCGCGGGTTTCCTTCCAGAGGGGACTGGCCTCCTGCAACACCGTTGCTGCCGTTGTGGTACAGAGTTGGTTCAGACCAATGGCAAATGTGGACTGCACCCCGGTATTGGCACCCGCATAGCGTTCCACCAAGTCTTGATAGAGGCCATTGAGTTCTTGGCGATCGTAGAGCTTCACCCCATTGATTCGCAGGGCATCGGCACTATCCGCTTGACTATCGGCCATCGCCTTGAAACCATCCCGTAAATTGAGGAGCCGCTGGTTGAGCTTGGCAAGACGTGCCTCCATCCCTTGCAGCCATTCCTCCAGTTTGCCCATCACCTCCTTGGCCAGAATGCGGGCTTTGGCTTGAATGATGGCATTGAAACTGCCCTCAATCCCCTCTAGAGCCTGCTGGCAAAATTCCTCCATTTTGGCTTGCTTGGAGATGCCAAAGAGAGTGCTAAAGTGCTGGATGTCCTGCAGGGCATTTTCGTATTGTCGCTGACGGTTGGTGATATTGGGTTGCCAAGTATGCTGAATTTCGCGGTCGTACTTTTCTGCTTGGCTCATAAAAATTTGGCGAATTTGCTGCAGAAAGGCGTTGGCAAACTTGGGTCCGCGATTGCGATCTTCAACAATGCGGTAGAACTCCTCCTCAAGACTTTGGCGAGCCTGCTGAATAATTTGATTGCGGTTGTCGTACATGCGCTGCAAAAAGTCACCGTGGAGACGCTCATCGGGGCTAAGTTCGCGCAAGTGGGCAGCACGGTAATTGTCCACCTGTTCACTCAGCCAAGGCACAAATTGCAAAATTTTGCCTCTTTCCGCACCAATCATGCCCCCTACCCCCTGTTGGGTACATTCAAGGCGGTTTTCACGGCTAATTTGATTGCGTAGATCGTTAACCCAGCGGGAAATTTCCTGCATGTAGGGGCGATCGCCCGCTGCTGCTAAGGCCAGTACCAAATCCACATCCAGCAAGTTCATGGGTTTCAGGAGACTCTGGGTCACCTCTAAAAGCTGGGGTGGCAATTGCACCGATTCGTTCAGCCACCAGTGAATAAAGTCTTGGCAAAGGCGATAGGTCAAGGAGGCGCGAATTTGGGCAATGGGAATTTCGACACTGGAGAGGCCAAAGGCCATAAAGCTCTTGGGATAGCCTCGCCCCCCGGCATCCTGAGAGGCCCAAGCCGCCTTAATGTTGTCGCGAATCGAGCGTTTGTGGGGGGCAAAGTCAGAAGTGAGATCCAAAAAGATATTTTGGGCAATCATCTCGCGGATCTCATCGAGCTTGAATTCATTCTCGCCATTTTTGGTGCCCACGAGGTAGGTAAAGTCAAAGGGAGGACAGTTGTAGCGCACTTCGTCGCTGAGGCTGCTACTAAATTGCGCCACGTACTCGGTGCGGTAGTCGGCAAAGTAACTGAGTTCCATGAGGGCGGCATAGCCATTGGCCAGCACGCGATCGCCGACACTAATGGCTGCAAAGGCATTGGGCATGGGCACAATTCCCGTGATCAGAGGACTCGACTGCCCCTTGAGCCAATGGCGCACACAATAGCCCAAGTCAATGAGCATACCGCTACCGGTGCCCCCAGAGAGGGAGCCCGTAATAAAGACATTTAAGCTGCTGTTGTTGACCTTGACCCCATAGCGGCTTTGCATATAACTTTCGTGGCCTTTAACGCGATCGCTGGCCGCTTGGAACTTTTGTTGAATCGCATGGTAGTTGCAAAAGAAGGCAAACCGACCACAGGCACGGATTTGACCCGCCCCGGCCTCTAGGGCGGTAATGTTGCGCTCCAGTTCCTTGGGAAACCAAGAGGCAATCCACGGGTAGTTGTCGAGGTTTTGAATGATTTGCTGCACGTTTTTGCCACTGACACTGGCCCAGTGCTTTTCGTTGTCCTTGAGGGGAGAGCCAGCGGCGAGGGGGTTACTCACTTTGTAGTCGCGATCGGTGTCAATGGCAAGGAAGCTAATCACGGGAAACTGTTTCAGACTGCCGTAGGTTTCTTCCACCAGTCGCCGCACCCGCGATAGCACCTCAATGCCTGTACCTCCCACGCCAACAATTACTGTCGGAACAATGGACTTTTCCTCCACCTGTGCAGGCATGATTCCCGTCTCCGTGACCAGTCATCCCCATCCTAGCAAGGATGTCCGCCAAGTCTGGAGTGGCCTGTCCATGAATACCATCCCTCAGGAGAGCAGAGAACCGTGGTAGTAGGAGACTCATTGACTGGGAACTGGTACGAATCCTCTCACGGCAGTACCCTGTGGATTTCGGGGCTGGTTCATTCCCTGATCGGCAGCAGGGAGCAGCCGCAGTTGCCAAAATTTGAGGCGCCTTCACGATAGATTGAAAGATGTTTGCGCCCTGAGTATCGTCATGACAGCTTCTTCTCCGGTTTCGACAACAACTGCCCCTTCCCTAACACCGGTGGCGGTACCCCGCCGGGATCTGACTGTGCCGCTGTGGTTAGCGCTGGCGATCGCTGCCGTTGCTACGGTGATCCTTTACATTTTCTTTTTGCCCCTTCAGGGCACCTACCTTGGCCAACTGCTCCTCAATCGTGGCTGGACGCAACCCGTGGCTGTCTTTTTTGCGTGGACAGTTTTGGTGTTTACGATTTTGAAGGCGATCGCCCTCTTTCAACAAGCACCCAGCCTGCGGCAAATCTGGATTCCCGCCAACTACCCCTTCACCTCAATGCGGGATATTTTGCAATTACAGCAAACCCTTGCCCAACGGCGGACACTGCTGCCCAATCGCTGTGCCCGTGTTTTAGGCGCGTTTCTCAGTAGTGGCCAGCGAGAGATTGCCGTTGAAGCCGCCGCAGAAGAGAGTGGCAGTGCCGCAGCCGCCACTGATGCCTCCTATACGATTCCCCGTGTTCTCGTCTGGGCGATTCCCCTGCTGGGCTTTATTGGCACCGTGGTTGGGATTAGCCAAGCGGTCAGTGGCTTTTCCAGCTTTTTGGAGACGGCTCAGGACGTGAACCAAATCAAGGAGGGGATTGGCGGTGTGACGACGGGGCTAGCAGTGGCCTTTGATACGACCCTCGTGGCCTTGGTGCTGAGTGTGCTGGTGATGATTCCGATGGTGATCGTTGAACGCTGGGAGAATAAGCTGCTGCTGCAAATTGACACCTACATTAACGATCAACTGCTGCCCCGCCTCCCCGTTACGAATACGTCCGCAGGGGTGGATCGCGACACCCTCCAAGACATGATTCAGGAAACGATTCGCACGGAGCTGCCCACGGAGGAACGGCTGCAACAACTCTTGGACAACTTAAATCAACTGGCTCGTGCCGTGGTCAGGGATCGGCAGCAATTTGTGGCCACACTGGAGGAGCGCCAGCAACAGTCCATTGAGCAGTTTGAGCGCCTCGTGACCCAGATTCAGCACAGCCAAGGGGAACTACTGGCGCACGTCAATCAGGAACAGACCGCCATTGCCCAAGAACTGCGGCAACAAAGTCAGTACATTGCTCAACTCTTGGCCGAGAGCGATCGCACCCTGCAACAGCGGTTACAACTGTTAGAAACCCTCAACCAAGCCCTGCAAGCCCTCGCCGATACGGGTAATCTGCAACTGCTGCTCGATCGCCTCAACCACACGCTGGGGAATTTGCAACCGGTACTACGGCAACTGGCGCAACCTCGACGGGTGACGCTGGTGGAGCAGCCCAGTTCCTTGGAGGGGGGCAATCCCTAGACTGCGAGGAACCGCTGAATCCCGTCTTGGCTGAGATCACCGGTGGGGTCAGAGGCCACAATGCCCCCCTTTTGTATCGCATAGCACCAGTCTGCCCCCCGCACAACGTGGAGGTGCTGCTCCACTAGAAGGACCGAAATGCCTCTTGGCTGAGATCTGCACCCATGGGGTAGAGCATTTTCTTCAGCACAGGAAAGAGTTCAAAATCTCCTTAACCCGGTGGCCATTGCATGGCTCGCCCGCCCAACAGGTGCAGGTGCAGATGATAGACGGTTTGACCGCCATCGGGGCCATTGTTAATGACAATCCGATAGCCATTGGTTAAACCCTCTGCCTCAGCAATGCGTTTGGCCGTCAGCAGCAGGTGCCCCAGCACACGGTGATCTTCCGGTTCTGCCAAGCTCAGTTGGGGAATCGGCTTTTTGGGGATGACCAGAATATGCACGGGGGCTTGGGGGTTGATATCACGAAAGGCCAAGCAAAGGTCATCCTCATGGACAATATCCGCTGGGATCTCGCGGCGAATGATGCGGCTAAAAATGGTTTCCGTGGTCATGGTTTCACTCCTCACAGAGGTCTAATGGTTTAGGGATCCACCCAGCGGCCATCGGCTTTGATTAATTCCACAAGGGCAGCCACCCCTTCAGATTCCGGCACCTTTTTCACTTCCTCACGACCGCGATAGAGCGAGATATAGCCAGGTTGTTTGCCCACATAGCCATAGTCGGCGTCGGCCATTTCCCCTGGCCCATTGACAATGCAGCCCATGACAGCAATATTCAGACCCGTGAGGTGTTTGGTGGCTTCGCGGACTTTGTGCAGGACTTCCTCAAGGTTAAAGAGGGTACGGCCACAGGAGGGACAGGCCACATACTCCACCATGGTGCGCCGCAGACCCAAGGCTTGCAAAATGCCGTAGCAGACGGGAATTTCTTTTTCGGGGGCTTCGGTGAGGGAGACACGAATCGTATCGCCAATACCTTCGGCAAGGAGGGTGGCAATGCCAGCAGTGGATTTGATGCGGCCATACTCGCCATCGCCGGCTTCAGTGACTCCCAAGTGGAGGGGGTAGTCCATGCCCAGTTCATCCATGCGCTTGACCATAAGGCGGTTGGCGGCAATCATCACGGGTACCCGTGAGGCTTTGAGGGAAATTTCAAGGTTGTAGAAATTCAAAGACTCGCAGATGCGGATAAATTCTAGAGCCGATTCCACCATGCCTTCTGGGGTGTCCCCATACGTAAAGAGCATCCGCTCAGCAAGAGAACCGTGATTGACGCCAATGCGCATGGATTTGCCCTGATCTCGCAGCGAGATTACCAGTGGCTCAAGGGTTTCGCGAATTTTGGCACCAATTTCCTCAAACTCGGCTTGGGTGTATTCAGTGCGATCGGGCTTGGGTTTCTCAAAGACGTATAGCCCCGGATTGATGCGTACATTGTCCACATACTTGGCAACTTCGAGGGCAATTTTCATGCCGTTGTGGTGAACATCGGCAACCAAGGGCACAGGTTTGTAGGTTTGGTAGAGGCGATCGCGAATCTCTTCCATGGCTTTAGCATGGGCAAGGCTAGGCACTGTCACCCGCACAATTTCACAGCCAATTTCATGGAGACGACGAATGGCGGCTACTGAGCCTTCAATATCTAGCGTGTCTTCATTGATCATCGATTGCACCGCCACAGGATGACCGCCCCCAATGATGACAGAGCCAACGGGCACAGGACGGGTTTTGCGACGGACAATGGCGGTTTCTGTCGGAGTAGCTTGAACAGGACTCGGCAGCGTTTGCATAGGATGTAAGTGGCCAAATTGCGCAACTTCTCCCTTTCAGGATGCCATAGAAGCGGCAAGCTGCGGCAGGCGATCGCCTCCCAAGAGATTTGCTATAATTTTCTCGGAACCTAAAAAATACTCAAATGTCCCCTTCATTGTTAGCGGCAGCCTTTAACAACCCTAACGCTGTTTCTAGCACCCGAACTGCTGTCGCCGGAGGTAAGTGACGCAATTTGCCAAGAATCTCAGTCACCAGTTGTTCTTCTTCGCGGTTGGTGACATCCGTTTGGTCGAGGTAGGCGATAAAACTTTCTAAATCCTCAAAGCCAAAAACACGACATAACTTTAATAGATTTTCAGTATTTGGAAATGAAGCCATATTTTCCCATTTTTGCAAGCAGGTATAGGAGATTCCCAGCTCGGCGGCAAAGGCACGTTGACTGCGTATCCCCCGTTTTTGGCGTAGCAGCCTAGAGAGTTGTTTTCGAGAGAGTGGACTAACCATGCGGAACCTAAATAGACCCTTGGAAAGGGCACTGCGTCTTTCAATAACTTTACATGTCAACCTCACCAATGAATACTCCCACTATCTTGTCAAAAGTTGTCGCTTGACAACCTTATTGCCCGCAATTAACATTGAATTGCTTGGCACAGATTTATAACAGCACTATGCATCCTGAGGACATTAAGGCAGAATTGCGGAAACGGGGCTGGAATGGCGCTAAAATTGGCCAAAAGCTAGGGGTTTCGCGTCATTGTGTATCGGCAGTGATTCGTGGCCGCTCCCGCTCGGCAATGATTGAGAAAGAAATAGCAACGATTCTTGAAAAGCCCCTTTACGTTGTTTTCCCCGACTACTACAGTTGTCGATCGCCCTCGGATTAACTTTTCGCTCTAATTATCTATTTTTTAGTATAGCCTAACAATTATAAAAATTTTACTTTGACAACTAACCTTTAATTTTTTGGTGTGTTCCTGAAATATTTCTTATTAGTACAACCATTCCTTTGATAGGCTCAAACGAAACAAATGAGGGGGACACTTGCTGAATATATTTGCCTTTTCCCTGAGCCGATCGCGATCGTGAACAGTAGCGGTGAAATTCTAGCAATCAACGATGGTGCCTCGCTCTTTTGGCAACAGGATGCAGAAGCCTTAATTGGTAAATCCCTCGCAGCGCTGCTGCAACAATCGCCGGAGCAGGTACAGGCATGGTTAAAGCTCTGTCAAAGCAATGCCCAGATGTTGGCTGCCCATTTTCCGATTCCCAACCCTGAGACGGATCAGTGGGTTATTGAAGGCATTGGCGTCAATCTGGATGATGAACCTGCGATTTTGACGCGGATTGTTCCTAGCTTTTGCCACAATCAGCAGTTACTCGCTGCCCAGTTGCAACAACTACAGGCCGAACTGGCTCGGCAAATTGCCCTTGTGACGGAATTGCAACAATGCCAACAAGCCCTAGAGCAGGAAAAACAGCACCTCCAGATCCTTGCGGAACGGGATCCCTTAACGGGGTTAGGCAATCGTCGCTTTTTTGACACAGCATTGAATCAGCTCTGGCAGCAGGCTCAAGACCAAGGCCATACTTTGACGCTGGCTATCATTGATATTGATGACTTCAAGGCCTATAACGACTGCTGTGGTCACTTAGCGGGCGATCGCGCCCTGCAACAGGTGGCTCAAACCCTTAAGACCCATCTGCGCTCCAACGATATCATTGCTCGCTACGGCGGTGAGGAGTTTGCCCTTGTGCTCTCCCATGTTTCTGCTGATACGGCTCTACACATTGTTGAACGAATGCTCCATCATGTCCGAGAGATGAAAATCCCCCAAGGGGAGAGGGCACACCATCCCTACATAACAGTCAGTGCTGGCTTATGCTTTGTTCCTGCCAAGGCAAGTGAGGGCACCTTAACGGAGATTTTTGCCATTGCTGATGCCGCCCTTTATCAGGCCAAGCAACAGGGGCGCGATCGCTGTGTTCTGCTTGAGTGGTCACACAATGGGTCTTCATAATCTTGGGGCTTGTGATACTGGTTGGCGATCGCCCCCGCCTCCGCTAGGATAAACTTGAGTTGCGTTTCCGCCAATGGCTATGAATACTGCACCGAACTACTTTATTGCCAGCCAAATGACGATTGAGCCGCAGATTATTGTGGCGCAGAAATTCAAAGATACCTTGGGGGAAGACGTTTCTAAGGCGTGGGCAAACTTTGTCGATTCTGGCCAACTGTGGGCACTGATTATTGGTCTGGCCATTGGCTGGATCTTTGGCAAGCTCCTGAATTTTTAGCCCTGAGAATCGCCCGTGACTGCCCAACCTCAGCCTTGGAGCCAGCGCTTTGAACAAGCCCTCCATCCGGCGATCGCCCGCTTTAATGCCAGTATTGGCTTTGACATTCGCCTCATTGAATACGACCTCAGCGGCTCCCAAGCCCATGCCCGCATGCTGGCAAAAACGGGGATTATTTCCCCTGAGGAAGCCGAAACGCTGATTCAAGGCCTAGAGCAAATTCGCCAAGAATACCGGGATGGCCAGTTTACCCCCGGTATTGATGCCGAGGATGTGCACTTTGCCGTCGAACGCCGCCTCACAGAATTGGTTGGGGATGTGGGTAAGAAACTGCATACGGCGCGATCGCGCAACGATCAGGTGGCCACCGATATTCGCCTCTATTTGCGAGCGGAAATTGATCAACTCCTTCAACAACTGCGACAGTGGCAGCGCACGCTTCTGGATCTTGCAGAGTCCCACATTGCAACCTTGATTCCTGGCTACACCCACTTGCAACGGGCACAACCCCTGAGCTTGGCGCACCATCTACTGGCCTACGTGGAAATGGCCGAGCGGGACAGCGAGCGACTGCGGCAAATTCGTGAGCGGGTGAATGTCTCTCCCTTAGGAGCTGGGGCACTGGCGGGCACAACGTTTCCCATCGATCGCCACTACACAGCAGCATTGTTGGGTTTTCGCGAACCCTATCGTAATAGCCTCGATGCCGTCAGCGATCGCGATTTTGCCATTGAATTTCTCTGTGCCGCTAGCTTGATCATGGTGCATCTATCGCGGCTCTCGGAGGAGATTATTCTGTGGGCCTCTGAGGAATTTGCCTTTGTCAAGCTCACCGACACCTGTGCCACGGGTTCTAGCATCATGCCCCAAAAGAAAAATCCCGATGTGCCGGAGTTGGTGCGGGGCAAAACAGGACGGGTGTTTGGCCATTTGCAAGCCCTCTTGGTGATTATGAAGGGGCTGCCCTTGGCCTACAACAAAGACTTGCAAGAGGATAAAGAGGCGCTTTTTGATGCTGTGGATACCGTCCGTGCCTGCCTAGAGGCAATGACGATCTTGATGGCCGAGGGGGTGGTGTTTCAACCGCAACGCTTGGCGGCGGCTGTGGAGAGCGATTTTGCCAATGCCACCGATGTGGCGGATTACTTGGCCAGTAAGGGGGTGCCCTTCCGTGAGGCTTATAACTTGGTGGGGCAGGTGGTGAAAACCTGTCTTGCTGAAGGGAAATTCCTCAAAGACCTCACCCTTGAAGAATGGCAAGCCCTGCACCCCGCCTTTGCAGCGGATATTTACGAACGCATTGCACCGCGACAGGTGGTGGCTGCCCGCAATAGCTACGGGGGCACAGGGTTTGATCAGGTGCGCCAAGCCCTCGCAGCGGCTCGCGATCGCCTTAATGATTTTTAATGAAAAATGGTGTCATTTACCCTTAGCCTGAAAAATAGACTGTACTGACGGTCGCTTTTAGAAACAAAACGTTGCAAATTTTTAAGAAGGATCTCGTGATGACGACGTCTCTAGCGACGAAATTGCGTGAAGGCACCAAAAAAGCCCACACCATGGCCGAGAACGTTGGCTTTGTGCGCTGCTTCCTCAAAGGCACCGTGGAAAAAAGCTCCTACCGCAAACTCGTTGCCAGCCTCTATCACGTTTACAGTGCCATGGAGCAGGAAATGGAACAGCTCAAAGACCATCCCATTGTTGGCAAAATTTACTTTCCGGAGCTGAACCGCAAAAATAGCCTTGAGCGAGATCTGACCTACTACTTTGGTTCCAATTGGCGGGAAGAAATTACGCCCTCGCCAGCCACACAGGCCTATGTAGCCCGCATTCATGAAGTGGCCAATACCGCACCCGAACTGTTGGTGGCGCACTCCTACACCCGTTACCTTGGCGATCTTTCGGGCGGCCAAATCCTCAAGGGGATTGCTGAGCGGGCGATGAACCTACAAAATGGCGAAGGCACCGCCTTTTATCGCTTTGAGGCCATTAGTGACGAAAAAGCCTTCAAGCAACTCTATCGCCAACGCTTGGATGAATTGGCCGTAGATGAAGCAACAGCGGAGCGGATTGTGGATGAGGCCAATGCCGCCTTTGGCATGAATATGAAGATCTTCCAAGAACTGGAGGGCAACCTCATCAGAGCCATTGGCCAGTTGCTCTTTAATACGCTGACTCGTCGTAAACAGCGCGGCAGCACCGAATTGGCGACTGCTGAGTAGACTAGAGTGTAAACTGAAAGGCCTTGACGAGCATCCCCGGCACCGTAATACCTCCAAGGGAGCGGCGCTCATAGGTGTCGGTGTGGGCAATCCAAAGCGGGGTATCTGTCAAGGCTTCGAGGTTGTCTCCCCAAAACTCATAGAGACTGTCATCAAAGCGCAGGTCTGTAATGGGTGCAACGATTTTGCCCTGCTCTACCCAAAAGCAGGCGTAGCGGGTCATGCCGGTCATGCGGCCATTGGGGCGATCGCTCCAGTTGAGGTAGTGTAAATTGCCCACATAGAGACCCGTATCGAGGGCAGCCAGCACCTCCTGCTCTGGTAGCGTGCCCGGCCAGAGGAGGGGCGATCGCAGAGTTTCTTGGCGGTTGGCACCATTGGCCACAAGGTGGTATTCCTGAGCGGTGCGCCGACTAATGAGTAACGTTTGCAATTTGCCGCGATCAATCAATGCCAAGCAAGGGGGCGCAATATCGCCATCGGCATTAAAGCGGGGCACCGTTCCGGTGGTAAAGTCCTCCTGCAAACTAAAGAGGGGAGAGAGGGTTGCCCCTTCCCGTAATTTGGCGAGGGCACTGCCGCCTTGACGATAGGCCGCTTCACTCACAGCTCCCCAAGAGAGCATGCCCACCAGTTCAGCCACCGCTGCCGGGGCAAAGTAGGTGCGATAGCGTCCCGCTGCTAACTGACGGGGAGGCTGTTCCAATTGTGCTAACTGCTGGCGATCGCCCTCAATTTGAGCTTGATAGATGACAGTGTCCCAATGGGTACTGGCATAGCTATTTTTCACCGCCTTGCCCGCCGCTGTAAAGAGAGAATAATCCAAGCAAAACGTTTCCGTAGCAAACCAGTGCTCTTGCCCAGCGGAGTTAAAGCTCCCACGAGCGATCGTCCCCCCACTGTAAATGCCCACAAAATCAAGGCCTTGAACGGGTGTCAGAATTGTCTCTACCACTGAGTCAGGATCAGGTAAGCGGCCAAGGTAAGTGTCTTGAATCGAACCGGTATCCGTTGGTGGCACGAGGTAGGGATCCACAGGGAGTTGCACCGTTTCTGAACGCAATGCGGCCAAGTGCTCTAGGGCAGCCGCTAGATCCGCCGTTCCCGTATAGGGAAACGAGGTGCTTGCCGTCCGTTGCTGCGATTGCAACCGCAGGGTCACCACCGTATCTTCTACGGTGCCAATTTGCCGCACCCGCGCCCGATTGAAGCGAATAAACTGGCTGGATTCACTGGCAATTTCAACGAAAAGCGCCTCTGTCGGTTTCAGGGCAGCAAACAGCTCATGGCTCAGGTGCTGAGCAGCAGAAAAGTCAAGGGTCATGCGGCGCAGAGTTTTTGTGAAGATTCTCAAAGGTATTCCTTGGTATTCCTTAGGTTAGCGCATTCCCCCCCTGCATATTCTTCAAGCGTCTTGCATTGTGGCTCTGCCTAGGGCACGCTGAGACAAGAATCGCTTAATAGTTCCGCTGCATGTACTTGGTCACGGGTGCCACAGGACAATTGGGTTTGCGGGTGGTGCGCCGCTGTATCACGTTGGGGCTGCCGGTACGAGCCTTTGTGCGCCTGACGAGCCAATACGATCTCCTCAAGGAATGGGGTGCCGAGATTTTCATTGGCGATCTGCAACAGCCCCGCGATATTCAGGCTGCCATGGCGGGCGTGGAGGCGGTGATTTGCTGCCATGGTAGTCAGTTACTCAGCCGTGCTATTCAGGCGATTGATTACCGTGCCACGTTGGATGTGATTCAGGCGGCTCAGGAACAGGGGGTACGCCATATAACCTTGATTTCTCCTTTGGCGGTGACGGGCGATCGCCAGCAGTCCCCCTTTCTCAAGGCCAAGTACGAAGTCGAGCAGGTGCTCATCAGCAGTGGCCTCAACTATGCCATTTTCCGCTGCCCCACCCTTATGTCTAGTTTGCTGCCCCTTGCGGAGCGCTTTCAGCAGACGGGGGTTTACATTGTCCTTGGAGATCCCCAGCACCGCCTGCAACTGCTCAGTCCCGAGGATTTAGCCCGCTGTATTCTCGTGGCTAGTCAAGCCAGCCAACCGGCCATTTTTAGCTTGGCACATCCAGAGGTCTTAACCCGCCAAGAGATTGCCGATCGCCTTGGTCGCTTTTTCAATAAACGCCCCTTTGTCATGACGGTTCCCCTAGCCGTGATTGACGGCGCTCGTCAGTTTTTGGGAGTGATGAATCGGGATCTTGAGGCCAGCCTAGGAACGCTGCGAACCCTATTGGCCTATGAAAGTCTCTGCCCTGCCAGTGAAATTGAACGTGCCCAAACCTATTTTCAACTCTCCTTTGAGTCTTTAGAGACATTCTTGGATCGCTACTTCTAGCCGCGAATATCCCCACAGGGGCGATCGCGATAGGCCTGCCAATAGCGATTAAACGTGGCCCAGTCAAAACTACGCGGATCCATGCGCTCGCCAGAACGATCCACCGCCGCATGGGTGGTTACCCGTTGGAGATCAATGCCCGTTTGCGCCACCAGCCATGCCAAGGTACGGTACTGAGCATCGGTATAGCCCGCATGGGTAGAACCATTATGGCGACCTTCAGGAGGGGTTTCTAGGGAAAAGTGGAGGGCAAAATTGTTCACCGAAGGGGCAAGGCGGAGGTTGGTCTGCACCGTTTCCCTGCCAAAGACAGAGTTGCCCGCACCATAGGCACGCTTGGACCAAGGCACTAAGTGCAGCAGCCAACCCCTGAGGGTAATCAGTTCATGGTAGCTGGCTTGATCTTCATCGCGGGGATGCGGTGTTTGGAAAAAATCCAGCGTAGATTGGGCAGAGGCCACAGTTTCATGCAAAACAATCAGCGGTGCATTGTCCACCACTTGACCCCGAATATCGGTACGGTAGCGATCGCCAAAATTGGTGCGGTCGATGGGGACACTGTACCAAGGGGGCGTAAATAAACACTGTTGATGAACTTGGCGGACTTGAGCAAAAAGGCGTTCATAGGCGGCGCCATCACTGCGTTGTAGAGGCAGCAGGGTATTCTCTGGCAGCGGGGGTGAGGGCGATGAGTCCGTTGGCGGATCAAATTGGGGATCATCAATGGAGACCGCTTGACTCAAATCAAGGGGGCGATCGCCACTGGGGATAGAGCCAATCATCACACTCCACAGGGACAGCACAACCACGGTAGCGATCGCCAGCGAAATCATCAACCGCAGGCCTCGGAAACGACGCAGCATAGGCAGAACGGAACCAATTTGGCACAATACAATCAAACCCTAAGCCAAAAATTTGGGATCAGCAAGCGGATGATTATTGTTCTAAAAAGTGGCACTCCCGGTGAAGAGATTGAGCGGGTCAGCGCTGAGATGCGCACTTGGGGACTCACCCCCGAAAAAATTGTGGGCAAGCACAAAGTCGTTATTGGTCTTGTCGGCGAAACTGCGGAACTCGATCCCCTGCGAATTCAGGAAATTAGCCCTTGGATTGAGCATGTGCTGCGGGTTGAGCAGCCCTTCAAGCGAGCCAGCCGCGAGTATCGCCACGGCGAACCCAGTGAAGTAGTGGTGCCAACGCCCAACGGCGAAGTTATTTTCGGCGAAGGCCATGAGGTAGTGGTGGTGGCAGGGCCTTGCTCCGTTGAAAATGAAGCGATGATCCTTGAAACAGCGCAGCGGGTGAAAGCGGCGGGTGCCAAGTTTCTCCGCGGTGGCGCCTATAAACCCCGTACCTCCCCCTATGCCTTCCAAGGCCATGGTGAAAGTGCCCTTGATCTGTTGGCAGCAGCAAAAGAAAAAACGGGCTTGGGCATCATTACCGAAGTCATGGACGCAGCGGATCTAGACAAAATTGCTGAAGTGGCCGATGTGCTGCAAATTGGTGCCCGTAACATGCAAAACTTTTCGCTTCTCAAGCGGGTGGGTGCCCAACCCAAACCCGTGCTTTTGAAACGGGGGATGTCTGCCACCATCGAGGAATGGCTGATGGCTGCTGAGTACATTTTGGCGGCAGGGAACCCCAATGTGATTCTCTGTGAACGGGGCATTCGCACCTTTGACCGTGAATATACCCGCAATACCTTGGATTTAGCAGCGATTCCGGTGCTGCGCAAGCTCACCCATCTGCCGATTATGGTTGACCCCAGTCATGGCACTGGTTGGGCAGAATTTGTTCCGCCGATGGCCAAAGCCGCCGTGGCCGCGGGCGCCGATGCCCTGATGATTGAAGTGCACCCCAACCCAGCAAAAGCCCTCTCCGATGGTGCCCAATCCCTCACGCCCGCTCAGTTTGATGAGTTGATGCAAGCCCTGCAACGTCCCCTTGTGAGTCTCAGTCGATAGGCTGCCCAAATGACCGATATGCTGGTCAAGCTCTACGAGCTAGCGGTGGATTGGCCCGCCGTCATGGCGCATCAGCAGCAGGGGATTCACTACCGCCAGCCTTTGGGGTCAGAAGTGGATGGCATTGTCCAGTGGGTGGGCGATCGCTTTAGTGCCGGTTGGCGCAGTGAAGTGGCTCTTGCCTTGAGTCAGCGTCCGCCACGGGGACTGATTGCCGTTGAAAATGGCGAACTTCTAGGCTTTGCCTGCTACGATGCAGCCGCCCTGGGACTGTTTGGGCCAATGGCTGTGGCCGAACCCTATCGCGGGCGGGGGATTGGTCGCCTGCTGTTGCAGTTAACCTTGGCTCAGATGCAGGCAGCGGGCTATGCCTATGCCGTGATTGGCTGGGTTTCCTCAGAGGACTTTTATGCAAAGACCGTTGGTGCCATGCCGATTCCCAATTCGCGGCCCGGACTCTGGCAAACGGCCTTAAACCTTGGGCAGTTGACTAACCCGTCAGGCTCTTAACGAGGAGGCCAAGGACAAATCCCAAACCAGCAAAGCGGACAAAGTGCCAAAAGTTTTCTTGAGCCAGAATGTCCTGCCAGCATTCCCGCGCTGCTTCCCCTAAATGGAACAGGAGGGTCAGGCCAAACTCCGCCTCTAGTTGCCGCAGCTCTTGGACGAGGCGATCGCGCTCTTGATCTAGGGCAGCCTGATTACGTCCTTTTAACCGTGCTTGGGTGGCTTTGATCTGCTCGTACTCACGGTAAAGCTCTGCCATCCGTGTTTGCGTCTCTTCATAAACCTGACGCACCTCATCTTGGGGTTCCACAACCTAGCCCCCATGACTGCGGGGATCATCACTGCGTTGGCGGGCGAGGGGATTGGCCAATTGTGAAACTTCACCCGTTGATTGACCATAGGGGAGAGGAAGGTCATTACTAAGCGCTTCCAAATTTTTGGCCATCACTTCCTTGGGTTGCAGACCGATCGCCACCGCTTGGGGTTCCAAGTGCCGATTCAGAAAGACAAAATGGGGAATGCCATCCACATTAAAGCGCTCAATTTCCGGTAGCCACTTGGTGTTGTCCACATTCAGCATGACGAAGTTCAGGCGATCGCGATATTGCGCCTTTAATTCCGCCAAATCCTTGGCCATGGCGCGACAGGTGCTACACCAGTTGGCGTAAAACTCCAAAAGTGTCGGCTTGCCATTGACTTGAGCCTCCTCCCAAGGGGTGGCTTGGCGGGCTTGCTCGGCGAGGGTGAGGGGTTGATTGCTACTGCGCAGACCCGCCAATAGGGCAAGACTAATGAGAATGGCGACAACAGCAATCACAAAATTCCGTAACCGTTGACCACTGGCTGCCGTTGCTGCTCCCATAGGGCATTCCTTGCACGTCTTAACACGTTGATCCTAGCGGATTTTCTTCCCAAGAGTTGCCCCATGTTGACGTAACACAGCGCTTTTCACAGGGATTGAACGGCCTTGAAAGGTTCAAACTTCTTTGACACTCATCCCGCTAACGCTAGGCGTATAGCAGGAGATTCCCCGTTCACAGAGTCATAGAACAAGCTCCTATCCGCTTTGTGTACCGTTTTTTAGAAACAGGCTATACCTTATGCTATGATAGATATTCTGGAACTTGGGCGGTTAACTCAGTTGGTAGAGTATCTCGTTTACACCGAGGCTGTCGGGGGTTCGAGTCCCTCACCGCCCATCCTAAAATCAATGCCTCAGGAATCTTCGCTATCTTTGATCTGAGATTGCCGCTGCTGGCGTAACCATGTGGCTTCATCCAAGCTGTCTTTGGCCACGACGATGTACTCATTCTCTTGGTGATCAATAATTAAAATCTCCTGACCATGCTGGGGGGTGACCGTTGCCCAAGGGGGGAGCACTGCCGGCAGAATCAGCCGATTGCGATTGGCATCCAAAACACTCACTTGGCCAATACCAGTACCACTGCGGGGAATATGGGCAGAACTGACGTGGCCACTACACCCCAGCAGGCGATCGCGACTGGTATCTTCACTAAACTGCGCAAAAATTTGCCCCAAAGGCCGTGAACACAGCCCCCCAATTGTTAGCGCCAACAGCAGTGCCGCGATCGCAATCACCCCAGACCACACCACCCCCGGCCAACTGCCACTCAGGGTGTAAAAGAGAACATTAAAAAACCAGCCCAGCACGCCCAAAAGGCTAAAGTCTAAGGCGAGCAAGAGAATGAGGGGCGCTCTCCCCACCCCCAACCAATGCAAAATTGTCAGAAATGAGATGCCCTCCTCTAGATCGACCTCCACTTCCAAGGGATCGGCATCTCCCTCTAGCTCGACCTCTTCAGCGCCCACATCGCCAAAGATCACCGTCAAAAAGAGCAAGACCCCCATGCCCAAGACAATCCAGTAGGGAGTGTGAATCAAGTGAAATAGCATTGCCTTAGTACATAAAGGGATTTTCAGGCTCAGGAATCGGCGTTATCGTCTCAGCAACCAATACCAATTGGCGGCGGTCGTTGAGGGTTTCTGTGGTCATCCGACCTTCAACGCGAAACCACTGATCTTGGGGATAGGCTTGGCGCGATCGCCCCAATTTCACGGGCAGTCCCACAGGATAGGCATCCGCTGCACAACAGGTAATGACAAAACGGGTGAGCGTGAGATAAGTCTCTGGCAGTTGGGGACTATGAACCGCAAATCCCTCAATGCGAGCGGGCAACCCCCTATAGGCATCGGGTTCGGGATAGACATCAAGGGTGCGAATCCAGTCAATGAGCGTCCGCTCCTCAGGCCGTTGATTGAGGCGAAAGGCCACTGGACTATTGCGGGTCACTGTCAAGCCATCCTCGAGACCGCGATGAATGGCCGTGGCACTATTGAAAGGACGGGGCGTAATCACCAAACCCACGACTGCCGCGAAAATCAGAATACTGAGCGTCCAACGAGCCGGTAAGAGGGCAACATGCTGCACAGGTGTCACTCGCCCCCGCCATAACCGCCACCCTTGCCAACCACTCACAGCAACTAAAAGAAACCCAGCGGCGATCGCCAGCGCAAAATAGTTGGGGTGAATTAGTAACCCCAGTCGCCCCTGCCACCAATATCGAAGAAACAACATTCCCCAGAGGAGAAGTGCCCCAACCGTCCACCACTCTTGCTGTAGCCAGCGACGGCGCATCATCATGCGTTGGACACGCGGAGAATAGCGATTGGAGGAGCTAGAAAACATCGGGCGGTGGAAAATTCGCCATCCCTAAACATTCTAGGGGGAATCCTGCCACTGCGGGCTTAGCTCACGAAAGTTAAAGAGGGTGGCCTTGGGATGACATTGGGCACAACCATCGAGGGTGACGGGCTGCGGCACCGCAACACGGGGATGGAGGATACGAAAGAAGGGCGATCGCCCGACGCGAAAGGGAATTTGGGCATCGTTGGGCAGGGGTCGCGAATAGGTGCGCAAATAGTTCCACAGGGGAACCAGCTCTGGGCGGGGAATGGGTTCGAGGGTTGCGCCGTAGTGATTGGTATCTTGAATCAGTACCTGCCATGCCGGAGTGGGCAATGTTTCCGGGGGGACTGCGAGGTGACAACTGCCACAGCGCCGCAGATAGATTTGCGCTCCCAACTGGGCATTCAAGGGCAAAACATCGACGGTACCGCTCCAGTCGGGGGTGGCGATCGCTGCTAAGGCTGTACCCACTAGGGCACAGAGCATCAAAAGAACTGCCCCTACCCGCCAACGCCAGTGGTGTCTAATCTTGGATATACTCAAGCCCTTCATCCAAACAAAACTGTGCCCGCATCAGTTCACGACCGAGATAGGCCGCATGGTCAAACATCGTCACCAGTTGGCGATCCTTTTCAAAGAGTTCAATGCACAACTCCTTGGCTGTTCGACCGCTAAGTACTAGATCGGGTTCCCGCGTTACTTTCCCTTTGGTGGGAATGGGTTCTCCCGTATCGGGATCCACCGCTAAGCCCTTCTCATTGATGTCATTGGGATAGTGTTTCATCCAGATCAGTTCTTGCGCAGGGTCAATGTAGATAATGAAATACCCTGCCGGATCGAGATGAATAAATCGCTGCGATAGCTTGTTGTCAAGCGCCGTGCGTTCTGCTTTGCTCAACGCCTATCTTTCCTCTAATGGATCCACTCTATTATTGTACGGCGAACTCGACTGGAATCTGCGGGCCGAGCCTTGAGTTTTGGGACATTCGCGTTATAATGAGAATTGCGCAAAAATTTCGGCTCAGTAGCTCAGTGGTTAGAGCAGGGGACTCATAAGCCCAAGGTCGCAGGTTCAAATCCCGCCTGAGCCACTTCTTATGACGATTCAAACTATACGGTTGCTGCCTCTAGCTCGACTCCTTCTAGCAAGTCATTCACGGGGAAGCGATCGAGGAGGTAGCGTGCTTGCTGGGCGCTTTGGCGGAGTTGGGGACTGGTGTGGGGCGCATGGGGAATCTGGGAAAGAAAATCGAGGGTGCGCCGCAGCAACCGCACAATATCGCCGGCATCGAGATTGGTTTCAGTGCACAATTCATGCCACGGCGTGCCCAAGGCCCACTGCTCTACCAAGCCAATGAGATCCCACTCGTACCAGAGGGGAAAGATGATGTGATGGCGACGCTGCACCTGAAACAGTCGGCGGCGAATCGGACTAAGGGCGGCAAGGCGTTCTTCCACTTCACTGGGAATGGGGTAGTTGCACCAACTGTCGGAACGGGGCGTTTCAGTCACTAGAGCTGCGATCGCTGCCGCCAAGAGGTGGGGGGGCAAGTCATCGAGTTCACCAGAGGCCAAGGCCAGAGCCAACCACAGTTCATTTTCGCCGCGCAGAGCAGCGGCCATTTCCCCAAGGGGGGTGGGGGTTAGGTCGTTGAGGCCACCAAAGTCCTGCAGGGCAGCAATGAGGGCAAGAAATTGCTCCCAGTGGCGTTGGGACTGTTGCTGGAGCTTGTGCTGGCGATCGCGCAGTTCCGTTTGTAGCCGTTCTTCGCGACGAACTAAGCGTAGCAGCGAATGGACATTTTGCGGCAGACTGGCTTGGAGTTGCGTGAGTTTGGCCTCAAGGTCAGCGATTTTAGCGGCTTGAGCCGCCACTTCCGGCGCGGCTAAGACAGGTGGCAGATCCGGGAGGGTACCGAGGTAGTGATTCGCCTCATTGCAGGGATAACTTTCCCCTAGGCGCAGTTTCATTGCCTCTGGGGGCGGGGGGAGATTGCTACAGGGGGGGCGATCGGGATAGACAGCCAAAATGTCATCAATGCCAACGACCCGAAAGCGACCATCAGCCGCAAGGCACAGCCAGTGGGGCAACTGCCCGGAACCAGCAACGGGTTGACAGAGGACGGCGGCTAAGGGGGGATGGTCTCGCAGGGGGGATTTGATATGGAGCCATGTCCCCGGCGGCACCGCCATCATAAAGGGGAGGAGTTCTTGGGCACGTTCCTGCTCCGCCTGCTGTTCGAGGATTTTCAGGAGGCGTTGATCCTGTCGTAGCCGTTCCCGCAGCTTTTGATACTGCGCTAGTTGCTGCCGATCAATGCCTGTGAGGCGTTGTTGCACGGTTTGCAATTCCGTTTCCAGTTGGGCGATCGCCTGCCGTTGGGGCGTGAGTTGCAATGTGGCCAAGTATTGACCAAAACTGCGCTCCACCAATTCCCGCGCTTCTTCAAGGGTGTGGCGTTGGAGCAGGTTCAAGACCATGCCATAGCTGGGGGTAAATTGGCTAATGAGGGGATCCGGGGCGGCGGTGGCCAAAAATGCCGCTTCATGGGCGCCCTCAAAGGGGGTTTGCAGCGTCACCACATGACCCACGGTATCCATACCGCGGCGGCCGGCTCGCCCTGCCATTTGCAAAAATTCAGAGGCCGTCAGGAGGCGATGACCACTGTCGGTGCGCTTCGAAAGGGTGGAAATGACGGTGGTGCGCGCGGGCATATTGATCCCTGCGGCCAGCGTTTCCGTGGCAAAGACGAGTTTGATCAGGCCTTCTTGAAAGAGGGTTTCCACAAGGGTTTTCACCACGGGTAGCACCCCGGCATGGTGAGCGGCAATCCCTTGGTAGAGGGGGGCAATCATTTGCGGGGCAACAATGTCCTGATGTTGTGCCAAAAAGGCCTCGACCCGCTCCGCTAGTGCTTGCTGTTCTGCCTTGGTGAGGAGATTCATGCCCAGGACCTCTTGAACCGCTTGGTCACAGCCGCGCCGACTAAAGATAAAGTAAATGGCCGGCAGCATCTCCCGCTGTTGCAGTTGGCTGACCACGTAGCGGATGCTCAAAAAGTCCCGCTTGCCGCCGCGTCGCCGCAGTTCGGGCTGGCCGTGGAGCTTCGGGTTGAGGCGTTTGCGTTGGCCGTCCAAGAGGGGGAAGAGTCCCTTGCCGTTGCAAAAGTAAAAGTGCAGCGGTATCGGTCGCCAGTCGGAGTAGATCAGTTCAGCATCCCCATGGACGGATTGAATCCAGTCGGTGAGTTGTTCGCCGTTGGCGATCGTGGCGGAGAGGGCGACTAGTTGAATTTCCTTGGGGCAGTAGATGATCGATTCTTCCCAAACGGTGCCCCGCTGGCGATCGTTCATGTAGTGGCATTCATCGAGCACCACCACTTCAACCCCCGCAAGGGAGGTACCCACTTCGCCAATGGGAGTGCCGTAGAGCATATTGCGGAAAATTTCCGTCGTCATCACCAGAATCGGGGCATCGCGGTTAATCGAGACATCCCCGGTCAAGAGGCCGACCTGCTCTGCACCAAACTGCTGCTGAAAGTCACGCCACTTCTGGTTGGAGAGTGCCTTGAGGGGGGTGGTGTAAAAAACCCGCTGCTGCCGCGTCAGGGCACGGTGAATCGCATACTCACCAATGAGGGTTTTACCTGACCCCGTAGGAGCACAGACCACCACAGAGCGACCGGCATCAAGGGCAGCGATCGCCGCTTCTTGAAAGGCATCCAGTTCAAAGGGGAGTTGGGCAAGGAAGTCTGCTAGGGCCGGCGATCGCTCACTCATGGGGTAGGTGTCGGCTCCTGCTGCACCAGAACTTCACCCCTGAGGAGCCGTGCCGCCGCATCCAGTAATTGCTCCTCGAGATAGGGCTTGGTAAAGTAGCCCCGTGCCCCCAGTTGTGCGGCCATCTTGCGGTGGCGATCGGCGCCCCGTGAGGTCAGCATGGCGATCGGCAGATGGTTGAGTTTGGGATCTTTTTGAATCCGCGAGAGCAACTCCAAGCCATCCATGCGTGGCATCTCAATGTCACAAAAGACTAAGTCACAGGGCAAGCCCGAGCGCAGTTTTTCCCACGCATCTTGACCATCCCGTGCCTGCTCAACGCGGTAGCCTGCCCGCGTAAAGGTCATTGAGAGCAACTCCCGCACTGTAATCGAGTCGTCGATAATCAGCACCAAGGGTTCGGAGGCTTCCTCGGGTTCCGCAACATCCATGGTGTGACCAAAGCCACGCCAGTCGCGATCCATGCGTCCTAGGGACAGGTCAATAATTTCCAGCACGTCGGCGATCGCCATCGCGCGACCATCCCCTTGAACTGTGACTCCCGCTACCCCCACCGGCTTCGGCACCGGTCCAGACAACTGCTTAATCACGATTTCCTGTTCGCCGATGACCTGATCCACCTCCATGGCCACGAGATCATCGCCGCTGCGCAGCACAACAATTGAGACCATGCCATCGTCTTGGCTGCTCCCGCCATAGACATTGCTGCGGCTAATATTGCGGCTGTACTTGAGCAAGTCCCCAAGTTTACGCACTGGCAGCAGGCGATCGTGCCACGAGAGGACACGTTGACCATCTTCTAGGGTTTGGATGCGCTCTTGGGGAATATCCAGCATATCCTCCACACCGTCAATGGGGAAAGCAATGCGGCAGTGGTTATCAATGCAGCAGAGGGCTTTGGTAATGCTCAGCGTCAGCGGCAAGCGGATCGTAAAGGTGGTGCCTTTGCCCACCGTAGAGTCAATGTTAATCGTGCCGCGAATGTCCTCCAGATTTTTGCGCACCACATCCATCCCCACACCGCGACCGGCAAGGGCATCGGCTTGATCTTTGGTGCTAAATCCCGACTGAAAGAGGAAGGCATAGACCTCTTGGCGCGACAGGTTGGGGGCATCCGCCTCCTTCAGGAGACCCTTCTCGATTGCCTTGCGTTTTACCCGTTCTGGGTCAATCCCCGCCCCATCGTCACTGACGGAGATAATCGCTTGACTGCCTTGATAGAAGGCTCGCACGCGAATCAGGCCTTTTTCAGGTTTGCCCAATCGCCGCCGCTCTTCGGGGGGTTCAATACCGTGATAGACGGCGTTATTGATCAGGTGGGTCATCGGGTCAAAGAGCTTTTCGAGAATGCCCTTGTCAATGAGGGTATCTTCCCCTTCAATCTTCAGTTCCACCTGTTTGCCAATGGTACTGGCAACGCGGCGCACGGCACCCGGCAAGCGGACAGACATTTCACGGAAGGGCACCATTCGTGAGCGGCTCAACCCCTCTTGAACTTGGGTAGTGACTTGACGAAACTGCCGTGCCACCTGCTCCACTTCATCAATCACGTACTGGATGTCATCCGCTGCCTCCCGCACCCGCACGATCCGCTCAATCACCTCCTGAGAGAGGGTGTGGAAACCGGTAAAGCGATCCATTTCCAAGGCATCAAACTCGACCCCCGTGGCGTGGGTTCCCCGTTCCCCTTGGCCATTGGCTGCCCGTGCTGTCGTTACGCCCAACAGTGAACTCTCAAGGAGCGATCGCTCGTAGAGGTCTTGCATTTGTTGGCTGACATCCCCAAGTTGTTGGACTTGGTAGAGCAAGTTATCAAGAAACTGCCGCAGGCGTTCTTGGGTGTCTTCGAGGCTATTGCGGTTGACCACCAACTCCCCAACGAGGTTACTCAAGGTATCGAGGTGGCGTACGGGTACCCGCATGGTTTGCTCCACCAAGGCGCTACCTTTTGGCCCTGCCCCGGCTCGGCGAGGAGTGGCCGCCTTCGCACTACTCCCTGCGGGTTGGGGAATTAATTTCTCTAAATCGGCAAAACTATCATCCGCAGTCGAGGGGGCTGTTGTGGCCGGCGGTGGGGTGGGTGCCGTAGGGGTGGCTTGACCCAAGAGTTGCTCGAGATCCTCAAAGGCCGGTGGCGCCACCGTCTCTAAAAGCTGATCCAATTCGTTGAACGTGGCAGCCTCAGCTGGGGTTGTACTCGTTGCACTTTGCTCAATCAACCCCTCCAATTCCTCTAGGACGCTTTCGGGGGTGGCAGGCACAGTGGCATCATTCATCAGTGCCTCCAGTTCAGCCATGCTGGCAGCTTCAGGGGAGGGAATGGATTCCTCCACCACCGCTTCGGGTTCCGTCATGCCTGCAGCTTCAGGAGAGGTGAAGGAGGCTTCCATGAGGGATTCTCGCTCGGTAATGCTACTAGCAGTCTCAGGAGCGGGTACAATCTCCTCCACTAGGGGTTCGGGTTCAGCAATATTTGCCGCTGTGACTTCAGGCATACTTGGCTCAGCGATCGCCGGTGCCTCGGATAGCGTTTCTGCCCAAGGATCATCAGGGCTTGGCGGAGCAATAAATTCCGCGAGGGCTTCTTCCGCCGCATTATCCACAACCAAGTTTTCTAGGACATCGTTGAGACCCGGCACCTCTTCGAGGAACTCAGCCACATCCTCAGCAACATCACTGAGAGCAGGGATCTCAAAGTCCTCTTCTAAGGGAAGCAGATCGGGAGCCTCAGTGGTTTCCACCTCACCCAAAAAGTCTTCTAGGGAAGCAACTGCCTCATCAAGAGCGGCCATCTCTGAGGGGGCTTCCTCGGCGAATTGTTCAAGAAATGCATCCAGACCAAGTTCGGCGGGTTCTGCGGCTGCACTCTCCTCAAGAGGACGGTCAAGTGTCAAGGGCGCCTCAAGGGCCTCAGCCATACTTTCGGCGATCGCTGGCGGTGTGAGGTCATCGAGGGGGGCTTCCTCCACCTCCGCAGAGACCAGCTCACCCGAGAGTTCTTCAATTTCATCGAGAATGGCATCAAGGCGGGGTTCTGCCTCAGGCAACTCCTCAGCAGCGGTTATGTTCAAAAAGTCGGAAATCTCCTCATCAAAGGCCGCTTCATCCCCCAGCTCTAAACTGGCCAAATCCTCCTCAAGGGTGTCCTCCAGCCAGGCCGTCGGCAGCGCTGTGGCATCACTAAAAATGTCACTCAATTCTTGGAAATCAGTCCCACTCTCCTCACCAAAAACAGTGACACCATCGCCACCGCTGCTCATTGGCTCCATTGGCTCGGAAATCTCTTCTTCAGGCACCCTCACCTCTAGCGGAGCAACCTCAGAGGCCATTTCAAGGGGTTGCAGTGGTTCCTCAAGGGTGACGGGAGCTGATTCTAAGACCACAGGCTCTGGCGCTTCTGGAACAACAGCCGGCGCTTCCTCAATCACAGGGGGCTGAAGCGCCACTAAACTGTCACTGGGACGAATCGCACTGCCTTGACCATTGAGCACCAAGTCGCGAGCCGCCATAATCTCTTTAATCACCACGGGTGCCAAGGCCGTGAGGGGCTGAGCTGTGTTACTCACCGCCTGTTGGGCGATCGCCAGCAGTTCAACCCACTGGGGCAGCGCAAAGGTTTCCCCCAATTGACCCAAATTAGAACAGGCCTCCGCCAATTCTTGCCGCACTTGGGGCGAATCGGGTTGCTTAAAGAGTTGCAACATTGCCCGCAAGCGATCGGGCACCTCCGTTTGAAAGACTAAGCGGTAGCTGGAGTCAGCAACGGGTTGCACCGGCGGCTTAACAGGTTCGGCCACAGGGGGAGAAGGCGCAGCTACAGGGGGCGCCACCTCTGCTCCTTGGGTCAGGTGGCTCAAGTGGGCTTGCAGTTGATTGAAGACTGGCTCCACCCGATTCAGCGTTGCCGTTGCTGTCTCCTCCGTCAAACCAAAGGGGCCTTGCAATTCATCGAGGAGTTCCCGCAGCGCATCAAAGGCTTGCAAAAAGAGTTGCTCTAGGGTTTCATCCACCGTTACGGGGTGTTCCCGCAGAATTTTGAAGTAGTCCTCCAGCTTGTGGGCGGTGTGCTGAATGCTATGGAGTCCGAGCATAGCCGCTCCCCCTTTGACGGAGTGGGCTGCCCGAAACATTTCACTCATCGCCTCGGGGTCATTGACCACCTGCTGGAGATTCATCAAACTGTCTTCAATGGTGGTCAGGTGTTCCTGCGCCTCCTCAATGAAGTAGCCAAGAATGCGCTTTTGTTGATCGCTTTGCATAGCCCCCTCCCGGATTGCTTAGGCTTGATCTTCAGTATTTTCAACGCGGAACCGTTCCACCGATGCCTGCAAGTTGCGCGCCACACTCACTAGACCTTGCAACGAGTCAGACACCCGCTGTGCCTCCTGAGAGGTGGCCTGCGCTGTCAACTCAATGGATTGCATCACCTGAGCCATGGCTCGCGCCGATTCTGTTTGCTCGACCGTAGCGTTGGTAATCGAGCGCACAAGGGTATCAATTTGCGACGACACTTGGATGATGTCCTCAAGGGAGTGCTTGGCCTGTTCAGCCCGCTTCGTCCCCTCAATCACCTGCTGTGTCCCTTCTTCCATGGCGGTCATCACCGCGCCGGTTTCACTTTGAATTTGCAACACAATCTGCTCAATTTCTTTCGAGGCTTTGGCTGCGCGGTCTGCCAGTTGGCGCACCTCATCGGCGACCACCGCAAACCCCCGACCTGCTTCCCCAGCTCGTGCGGCCTCAATACTGGCGTTCAAGGCCAACAGGTTCGTGCGGTTGGCGATCGACGAGATCACACCGACAATCTTGGCAATCTCTTGGGAAGATTCCGCTAGGCGCTTCACCTTGCGGGTGGTCTCGGCCACCGTTTCCCGAATTTGCAAAATACCCGCCACTGTGCGTTCCACCGCCTCACCACCACGGAGGGCTGTTTCTGAAGCATTGCGTGCCACCTCATTAGCTTCTTGGGCACTTTCGGCCACCCGCTGAATCGCATTGGTCATCATCTGCACCGAGTTCAGGGTGACGGCTAGCTCCTCCGCTTGCCGCAGAGCATCTGCTGAGAGACTACGGGCAAAAGTTTCGTTTTCTGCCGCACCGCGACTCACCTGCTGGGCGGCAATTTTCACCTGTTGCACAATCGTCCGCAGGTTGTGAATTGTCAGGTTAAAGGAGTCGGCCACTGCGCCGAGCACGTCCGCTGTCACTTCCGCTTGTACGGTCAGGTCACCGCGGGCAGCCCCCTCCACATCATCGAGGAGTCGGATCACTTGGCGCTGTAAATCATCCCGCTGCCGCTCGTTTTCCTCTGCTTTTTTCTGGGCATCAGCAGTAATTTGCTGGATGGTATCCGTCATTTGGTTAAAGCTTTGTGCCAAGAGTCCCAGTTCATCGTTACTGGTGACCGGCACCCGCGCCGTCATATCACCGGCAATCACGGCATTACACTGTGCCTGCAAATCCGTACAGAAGCGCTTGATGCGGCTGACACTGCGCTGCCCCATGGCATAGACGGCCACCCCGGCGGTGAGACCAGCAGCAGTACCACTCACTAAAGGCGCAGGGCCGGAGGCACTAAAGCCTAAACTAACGGCACCCGCAGCCAAGGCGGAAAGGACACCACTGGTTACGGCTGAGGTAATGTTTTGCTGGCCAAAGGAACTCGTGGCCGTTGAGGTTGCTGGGACTGTTCTAGCCACAGGACTAGGACTACGGGAAGGTGTTGGCGCAGTAGCTGCTGGTGCTGCAACGGGTACTTGCTCGGTAAAGGCTGACAGATCCTGACTTGCTGCAGGGGGTGGGGTTTCAGCGCGGCTAGCAGTGCTTTGACTCAGGTCGAGGCTAAAATCGGCCAAGTCCTCAAGACTTTGCTGGCTGAGATCAAATTCATCCGGTAAAACTGCAAAGGTCTCGGTGCCGGCATCGGCCATCACGGTGGCATCTGAGCCAACAGCCCCCATACCATGCACTTGAGGATTGGCAATGGTCATTTCATCATCAAATCCCGCACCGGAGAGATCTGCATTGCCAAAGGAGAGATCCTCTAGATTAAAGTCGGCAATGGATTCAAAGGGTTCAGCACCACCAGAGCTCGCTTCCCCTTTCGCGATCGCTGGTGCCTCTGGCTCCCTAACGGTTTCACCTGCGGGAAACTCAGACATGGCGATCGTTTGCTCATCCTCAAAGGTAGCGGGGTCAAAGGCCTCAGGAGACAGGGGTTCTGCCACAATATCTGGGGCTTCAAAAGCCTCAAGGGAAACCGAAAAGTCGCCAAAGAGATCGTCTTCCTCCTCGGCTGCATCAGAGGAACTTAATTCCGGCTGCGGCAACAATTCAATGGCATCTGCCGCCTCATTGGTCAACAAATCACTGATACCAGCGGCAGAGGTAGAGACTTCAGGAACATTGGTCTCAATGGATTCCGTCAGATTTGGCAAGAGGCTCTCTTCAGGAATGCTGGCTGCTGGGGCTTCCTCAATATCGCCAAAGAGACTTTCTGCCGACATATTTGCCGCTAGGGATTCCTCAAGACCGGGAAAAAGGCTCTCTTCAGAAGCGTTGGCTTCTCCCGATTCTGTAAGCCCCCCAAAGAGACTCTCTTCAGATACGGCTACTTCAGCAGCAAAGGGATCATCAAATGTTTCGAGGGCGGGGGGCGTCATTTCTTGAAACGGAGCCGCAGTACTTTCTGATGTCTCACCATCAAAAATAGGTCTGGCTGGTTCGGACGGGGTCAAAGGAGAACTTCCCATGAGCATTGTGACATCATCATCACTGATGGACTCTGTACCTAGGGGCTGCACGGATTCGCCGATGGGAATTTCTGGAATGTCCGCGACTGGCTCCTCCAAAGAATTGGCCGAAAAGGCAAAGGGATCCTGAACCGCCGCATCTTCGTCGAAGGGATTAAAGGCACCCTGTTCTAAACTGGCGCCAAATTCTTCCTCAATGCCGCCCACCTCAAGATCGTCAAAGGGGTTACTTGTCCCTAAATCGCTACCAAAGTCATCAAAGTGATCAAGACTCAATTCCTCTGAAGGGTTTGCGGCTTGGGGTTCCACAATGGGTGGCGTGGTTTGCAAAAAGGTATTGTCCCCCTGCAGTTGGGTGTGATCTCCTTGCAGGGGGGGGTGGTGTTCGCCGCCGTTTTTGGCAGGTTCAGCAGCGGGAATCAAATCCTTAATCTTGGCAAGGCTCTCGTTGGCCAAGTTGATCAATTCTGGATCCGTTGTGGCATTGAGAACCGCATGGTACTGCTCTTGAGCCTCGCTGTAGCGTTGTTGACAGCAGTAAATGTGCCCCCGCAGCAGCCGCAGGTTTGGATCGCCCGGTCGGGTGCCCACCAACTGGTCAGTGATTTTGGCTGCTTCTTCATAGTTGCCTTGCACATAAGCGGCAACCGCTTTTTGATATTCTTGGGTGTGTTGGGTGCTGCTGGATGCCATGGGCTTACTCCCAGAATGGACGATGACGAGGGGCAGAGAATTCTTAGGGACTACATCAAGGAAGCTTTAATTACTAAAGTATGCGCCAATCCTTGGGAAAGATAGCACGGGGGTGTTAATTTTCCTAAAGTGACTGGTGTTGATGGGTTCCATCGTGACACTTGCGGGCGAGTGTCATTGAGATTCTACTTTTTCTAGTTTAGAGTCCCCAACGAGCACTGCGTAAAATGGCGAGGGGATCCAAGAGCTTAACAATGTCCTGTTGCTCGGCATCAAAAACCCATTCGCCACGGACAAAGGGAGCCATCTGATCGCTGACATGGGTCGCGGGCTTAATGGTGTCATTGTTGAGCCACTCCATGCCTCGGACTTGATGAACTGCTAGCCCTACCATTAACTCATCATCTTCAATGGCAATAATCGATAGCTCAGAGCGATCGGTATTCAAGGGGGTGTCATCGCCAAGAAACTTACCGGTATCCGCGACCCAAATCACCTGCCCTCGCAAGTTCAAAATCCCCAGTAGCAGATTGGAGGTATTGGGCACTGGCGTAATGCGATCGGGAGTCACGGCCACAACTTCGCGTACCCCAATAGCCGGTAGGGCTAGGGTATCACCGCTAGGGATGGTAAAGAGGATATGTAAATCCCCCTCTGGGGTTCTGAGGTCATCGATATTGCCACTTTCGATGGGGGCATTGGTTGCGAGTAAGTCTGAGCTACTAAACATTTTTTTAGCCTCGCAAGAGTTGCTTGATGGTGCCAACCAATTCTTTGGGGTCAAAGGGCTTCGTAATATACGCATCAGCCCCCTGTTTCATGCCCCAATAGCGATCAAACTCCTCACCTTTGGAGCTACAGATCACCACGGGAATGGATTGGGTGCGGGGGTCGGACTTAATTTGGCGACAGACTTCATACCCATTCATGCGGGGCATGACAATGTCGAGGACAACCACATCGGGCGTGCTCTGCTGCAATTGCTCCATGGCCTCGACACCATCGGTGGCAACGGTTACTTCAAAGCCTGTTTTCGCCAGCAATTCGCTGATCATTTCCCGCTGGGGTGGACTATCTTCGACAACTAAGACTTTACTCATAGGGGGTTACACGTAGAATTCAGGGTTTGCTTTATATTCTAAAAGCCTAAGAGGTTGACAGGTTGATGATAGCTAACCTGCTAACGGGGCGTCTCAAGGCCTGATTTTGGTTCTAGCACGTCGCCAAAGGACTCGTCTGTTAAGGAGGTCACAGGTGGCGCTGCACCAATGTAATGGTGCGTAATTGTTAACAATTCTTGAGTTGAAAAGGGCTTGCTGAGGTAATCAGTGGCACCGGCCACTTTGGCGCGCAGGCGATCGCTCCAACCAACGAGGCTAGTCAGCATAATAATCGGCGTATAACGGAAGCGAGGGGTGTGCCGTAGAAGGGTGCAAAATTCGTAGCCATCCAATTCGGGCATGGCAATATCGAGGAAAATCAGGTCGGGGTTGAGTTGGAAAATGAGACTCAAGGCCGTTAAGGGGTGGGCGATCGCCGTGGCTTCATAACCTGCGGCTTGCAGGGTGGATTCAACCACTTGACGGACAGTGGCGGCATCATCCACACACACGACCCGGGGCGATCGCCGCCAAGAGAGGGGGGGAAATGTACGGGTGTGGCCATTGGTTCCCCAAGAACTGACTTGTAAGTACCCTTGATGGAGATAGGGCAGCAGGAGTTTGCCCACCGTCACGCCATCTCGTCCCAGTTGCCGACTCAGACGGCGCAAGGTGATCCGCTCGCGCACGAAGGGTTCCAGTTGGCGAAACCACTGATCCGCTGGATCGTTGCCTGTGGGTTTAATATCCGTCAGTTCGAGGGATTGATCAAGGGAACGCAACTCTGGATGCAGTTTTTTCCATTCCCGCAGATGACTCAGGCTGTCATTGAGCAGCATTGTCAGGGAGAGATTGTGCCATTGGGGGGTGAGGGGACTCGCACTATAAAACTTGAACCAAGCGCGATTGAGGCTAACAACGTCAAAGAGACTCTCCCGCAGCAGCGCCCGCCACACGCTATGGATTTGATTGAGCTTGCAGTGATCGAGGAGCCACCACAGGCATTCGTATTCCACCCAACTGGCACCGGCTTTGCTTTCGATGAAGCTATCGGGACTCGGCCAAGGAATGCCCTGCCCATAGAGCAGATCCTGCAACCGCTCTAAACTGTGGCTGTGGCGATCGGCAATATACACTAGGTGGCCATGACTCAAAAAGAGAAGCCACGTATGACCGGCATCATCTTCGAGGTAGAGTTCCCCGGTGCGCTGGCCAAGGGCAAGGGTTTGGCACAGCGTGTAAATATCCGTATCGTTGAGGCATCCTTCCATGGCGCTATTATAGCGATCGCCAGCGGGCTGACCGCGACACCGGATAGTCAGTCTCAGTTAGCGCTGGGTATAGCTAGAGAGCAATTGCACCAGTTGCTTCACAAGGGCTTCCTGATCGCGATTGATCTGGGGAAAGTTAAAGTCATCGCGAATATGAACCTCAAAGCCCGGCACCACCTCAATGCGCTTCCAAGATTCTGGTTGCGGTGAATGGCTCGGGGGCGGTACCTCGCGGCGGCTGACACTGGGACTGACGCGCATGGGTTCCCCATAGCGATGCTCGGAGCGGTCTTGTACCTGTTGCAAAAAGGCCAAAGCTGGGTTGATCGGGGGTGGATTCAATTGCAGATGAACCCCTTGCTCAAGGAGTGCCCGCAGTTCTGGGGTGCTCATGCGATACACCAGCTTGTAAATGGCACCTGCGGTATAGCCCTCCATCAACAGCCGCCGCACCACCAGCAATTGCACCAGGTGGCGATAGCCGTAGCGCCCTTCGCGGCCAATGCGAGCGGGACGGTCAATCAATTTGCAGGAGGTGTAATGGCGCACCAGACGCGGGTTGACCTCTTCCAAAACACGGTTTTTGGAATCCTCCTGGGGGAGGTGCTGGGGTAAGAGTTCGTTGGCGATTTCCACCAACTCATCTAATGACCATTGATCCTGAACGTGGATGAAATCTTGAATTGTTGCCATGATGAGCAAACACAGCCTTTTTTGAACGAAAAAAACAAAGAAGTCAGTTAGAGAGGGATTTTCCTGTCCCAGATAGAGCGCAAGGGCGCCCCTAGAGCAGGAGTGAAACTATATTATCGTATTTTTTTGGTTCTGTATCATTTTGGGTCTAATTTAGTCTTACAATTATCAAGGAAAAGTAAACACCTGAATATTACAAGGCTACAGAGAATTCAACGCAACGTGAAGCTGCATTGTGACACCAAAACAATTTATTTGATTCTAGCATACAGCGTTTGGTGTTGAGTGAACTTGTCCCAAAAATTACTGGGATTTTTGTGTTGTCAAGCAATTTGTTGCAGAGTTGTTACAAATTCAGGATAGGAGACGGCTGCCGCACTGGCGTTGTGAATGTGGCTGGTTCCTGTGGCATTGAGGGCAGCGATCGCCAGACTCATGGCCATGCGATGATCGCCGTAGGTTTCCACATGGGTGCCTTGCAAGGGTACGCCCCCCTGAATATCGAGGCCATCACTGAGTTCAGTGACCTTAGCGCCCATTTTTTGCAATTCTGTGGCCACGGCCTTGAGGCGATCGCTTTCCTTCACCCGTAGTTCTGCTGCATCCCGAATTTCGGTGATCCCCTCGGCAAAGGCAGCAGCCACAGCCAAAATCGGAATCTCATCAATCAAGCGGGGAATCAATTCACCGCCAATACGGGTTCCCTTCAGCCTCGCCGATCGCACCCGCAGATCTGCAACGGGTTCGCCTGTGACGAGCCGCTCATTTTCAAGGGTAATCTCAGCCCCCATTGCCCAAAGCACGTCGAGAATGCCGGTGCGGGTGGGGTTAACTCCCACATTGGTCAGTACTAGTTCTGAATCAGGGGTAATGGAGGCTGCCACCAACCAAAAGGCGGCTGAACTGATGTCGCCGGGCACAATCACCTTCTGACCCTTTAAGACCGCAGGTCCTTCAAGACTCACCGTACAGGTGGCCTCATCCACGCTCAAACAGGCACCAAAGGCCTGAAGCATACGTTCACTGTGATCCCGTGAGCGGTGGGGTTCGCGAATAATGGTGGTGCCTTCGGTGTGGAGGGCGGCGAGCAATAGCGCTGATTTCACCTGAGCGGAGGCAATGGGACTGTAGTAGGTGATTGGCTCTAAGGGCTGCCCCAAAACGGCCAAGGGGGCACGGCTGTGGTGTTGACGCCCCCAAATCTGGGCACCCATCTGCATCAAGGGTGTGACGACCCGTGCCATGGGGCGCGATCGCAATGAGGCATCCCCAGTCATCGTAAAAAAGCGACCTGTTTGCGCTGCCAATACCCCCAACAACAACCGCATCGTTGTACCAGAGTTGCCGGCATTCAGGACATCCACGGGTTCTTGGAGATGGCCAATTCCCAAGCCTTGAACTGTGACTGCTGTGGCATTGAGATCTGAAATCTCGGCACCAAGGGCACGAAAACAGGCGGCGGTACTACAGGTATCTTCACCCACGAGCAGGCCTTCAATATGGGTAGTGCCCTCTGCCATTGCTCCCAACATCAGGGCACGGTGGGAAATGGATTTATCTCCCGGTACCTGGAGGGTGCCCTGCAGGGGATGGCCATCGGCCTGAATTTGCCAAGTGTCGTCGGATGTAATCTGAATAACCGCCATGGGATATTTGGATAAAACCGCGTTCTCGATTGTCCCACGTCTGTTGCGCTATAGCCCCATTGAGCGCTTCAGTTCCTCAAGGGCAGTTTGCAGTTCCAAGCGGCGAAACTCAGCTTCAATTGGGTCATTGAGGTCACTGCTCATGCGTGGTGGCGGTGGGGGCGGTGGTGGGGGCGCACTGGCGGTAGGCACACGGTTCATGATTTCTCGCCGGCGATCGCGAATCTTTTGCAGCAGCTGCTGGGTAACGGGGATTTGATTGAGGGCGTCGAGGCGTTGCGTCCACAATTGTTCCCCCCGTTGGCGCAATTCGGCCTCCCGTTGTCGTGCCAATTCGGCCAGATCAGGACGCTGAGCGGCCATAGCGGTGTGGGTACGATCGCGCCAGCGGCGAATCTCGGAAACAAGGCCTAAAATTTGCTGTTCGCAGGTATTGACTTCCTGTTGCAGCCGCAGTAGCCGCTCTTGGGTTTCCCGTTCTTGATCCTCTAGCTCAAGGAGCAGTAGATTGAGTTCAAGCTGCGGATTGGCACGAATAAAGTCCTCGAGTTTTTGCTCTAGGAATGCATTCAAGTCGCGGAAAAAGCTCATGAGTGCCCCTTTTTTTAAAAACTTTGGCCAACAGTGAGGGAGCGCACTTCCCCTTGACGCCGTAGCACCGCCCGCTGATTTTGAATCTGTACCAGTTGCCAGCCGTCGTTGCCAATTGTATCGCCCACACTCAAGCGCAGTGTTTGGCCATTGCTTTGAAAAAGAGCCACTGAGCGATCGCCCAGTTCGAGGATGCCAACTAAGGTATGTTGGGGGGGCGCCGGTGTAGGGGCAGGGGGTACCGGTGTGGCTGCCGGCGTAGGAGCTGTCACCGTTGGTAAATTGGGCAGGGTCACCGTTGGCGCGCTGGGGGCTTGGTAGACGGGAACGTAAATGCGTTCAACCGTCGGGGTGGGGGTTGAGGGGGTGGGAACCGAATTGCTGGCGATCGCTGGCGATGCAGGGGTTGGGGGGGCGGCCCGTTGGCTGAGCAGCTGAAGGGAGGTTTGCAGATACTCAGCGAAGGCAAT
This sequence comes from Thermosynechococcus sp. PKX82, assembly GCF_031583255.1. NCBI lineage: Bacteria > Bacillati > Cyanobacteriota > Cyanophyceae > Acaryochloridales > Thermosynechococcaceae > Thermosynechococcus > Thermosynechococcus sp. PKX82. The sequence goes on from NZ_CP134169.1 coordinate 76,108, forward strand.
GTCCGCAGGGCTGGTGGTTGTGGTCACCGTAGCGTCAGGGGCAACTGCAACTGGTTGGCGATTCAGACTGATCCAAAGGCCAACTCCTAGGACAAAGGAGGCAATGCCAACCCCCATCAAAAAGCGATCGCCCCAAGAAAAGGCCTGCTCTGGTTCCGATCGGTGCAGCCAGCGAGAAGGTTCCGCCGGTGGTGGGGGCGGAGGAGGAGTTGTCGCTTCAAAGGGGACGAGGAGGGAAGGTTCCGGTTCTAAAACCGCTGCTAGGGATTCTGGCTCATTGAGGTCGGCCTCCACAGCGGCAAAGACTTCATCCAGCAAGCGGTTGGCTTGGACATCTGTCAGACAGGTTTCCATGGTATAGGGGTCTGTCCTCTGCGGATCATCGCTCCGTGTCATCACCCATGCCTCACAATAATCACCAAAAACGCCCAACCTTGCCTATTTCTTTTACGATGGATGACTAAATTCTATGCAATCCCTCTCCTATTGGCCACCACTGCCGCTGCACTCTGGCGTGATCCACACGGTCTTTACTGCCTATGTCCAACGCTGGGGGTGCCTCTACCCTTGGCAACCGCAAACCAGCCATGTTTTCCATGGGGCGGCGGGCGTGCCCCTGTACGGTGAGGGGTATCGGCTTGGCCAAGCACGCGGAACCATCATTGCCACCTACGGCATTACGGGTGATCTCAAGAATCAATGGTACTTGCATACCCTTGCCCATTGGGCGATCGCCCGCCGCTTTGATGTGGTGCTCTTCGACTGGCGTGCCCATGGCCGCAGTGCTGAACTTTCTCCGGCGTTGACCAGTGATGGGCTTTACGAAGGCCAAGACTTTGTCGCGATCGCCCAACAGTGCCAAGAACTGGGCTATAGGCCGCCCTACTGGTTTGTTGGCTATTCCTTGGGGGGGCAGTTAGCCCTTTGGGGGGCGTGGTATGCCCAACAGCAAGGGACAAAAGAGATTGGGGGGGCGGCTGTGATTTGCCCCAACCTTGACTCCAACCGCTCCCTTGCCCACCTCGGCACGACTTTTTGGGGACGGCAATTTGAACGCGCCATCAGCCGTCAACTCCAACACTTAGCTCGCCACCTGCATCGCCTTCATCCTCAAATCTTTGATCTCAACACCGTTGCCCAGATTGACACCATTGCCGGTTTTGATGCCGCCCTCGTCATCGACCGCCTTGGCTTTGGCAGTGTGGCCGAGTATTACGCTGCCAGCAGTCCCTTGCCGCTGCTGCCGCAACTGACAATACCCCTATGGATTCTCTATGCCGCCGATGATCCCCTATTTGATCCCAATCTGGTGCCAGAACTCCTAGCCATTGCCGAGGCCAACCCTGCCCTCACCCTGCTGATGACAGAGCAAGGGGGTCACGTGGGCTTTACCAGCGATCGCAAGTGTCAACGCCTCTGGGGCGATCCCGACTACTGCTGGGGGATTCATCGGCTCTTGGATTGGCTAGCACAGCAGAGTTACACCAGAAGCTAAATGACCAAAGGCGGCACCCGGATTCGAACCGGGGGATAAAGGTTTTGCAGACCTCTGCCTTACCACTTGGCTATGCCGCCCTATTTGGCGATTTCTCATTATAGCCGATAGCGCTCTTCCCATCCTTGATTGTTTTAGCTTACTGACCAGATTGCTCAAGGTAACGCTGGATGGCTTCACGGGTCACTGCCGCCAGAGACATGCCCTTGGCCGCTGCTAATTCCTTAAGCTGCTGGTATTGATCGGCACGCACATCCACGCGGTAGCGCTTTGTCGCGGTAGCTGGAATATAGGTAGCGGCAAATTCCCGCAAGGCAGCCAAGCCGACGCGGTGGCAAAAGTCCCCAAAGGATTCGCCCTTGTGCCGGCGATCGCGATAAAAAACTAGCAATGGCTCTAGGGCTGTTTCCAGTTCGGCAATCGGTAACCGCTCAATATAGACCTCTGCTAAGCGGGTTTGATCGGGACTCCCCCCCACCCAAGTCTGATAGGCGCCGGGGACAATGCCAACAAAGCCCAATTCCGCCAAGTAGGGGCGGGCACAGCCATTGGGACACCCCGTCATCCGAATCACAAAGTGCTCTTCTTGGAGTCCCAGCCGATCCATGAGGCGACGAATCCGCTCCAGTACCCCCGGAATTGCCCGTTCCGACTCGGTAATGGCCAAGCCACAGGTAGGCAACGCCGGGCAGGCCATGCTATAGCGTTCGAGGGGATCAATGGCATTGACATCACGCACCCCGTGCTGCTCAAGGATGTGCTGAATTGCATCCTGTTGATCGGGAGAAACATCACACAGGAGCAGATTTTGGTGAGGCGTGACCCGCAGGGGGAGCTGAAAGTCTTTGACGATTTTCTTGAGGGCCGACTTGAGTTTGAAGTTCCCCTGATCAAGGATGCGGCCATTGGCAATGGAGAGGCCATAGAAGAATTTGCCATCTCCTTGGGGGTGCCAGCCCAAAAAGTCCTGATAGCGCCACGGCGGCAGCGGGCGAAAGGGTTCGAGGGGTTTGCCAAAGTATTCTTCCACCTTGGCCTTGAATTTTTCGACTCCCCAATCGTGGATCAGGTATTTCAAACGGGCGTGGCGCCGATTATAGCGATCGCCATAGTCCCGCTGGGTGGCCACGATCGCCTTCACCGCCTCATAGACATCTGCCGCTCGGACAAAGCCAATTTCATCAGCCATGCGGGCAAAGGTTTCTTCTTTGTTGTGGGTGCGCCCCAAACCACCACCGGCATAGATATTGAAGCCCTCAAGATGGCCTTGGGCATCTATAATCACCACCAGTGTCAAATCTTGGGAGAAGAGATCTACGGAGTTATCCCCCGGCACCGTGACACAGCACTTAAATTTGCGGGGCATATAGTGATCGCCGTAGATTGGCTCTTCGTTATTGGGAAAGATCGTGCCATTGCCATTGCGCTGCCGTGCCGCCTTGACATCGGGGTGCTCTTCGGCGGAGATCACCTTTTCACCATCGAGCCAAATCTCGTAGTAGGCACCGGTTTGTGGGGTCAGCAGATCGGCAATGCGGTGGGCATACTCATAGGCAAGGGCATATTCCGGGCGATCGCGAAAGGGGGCGGGTGGCGCCATGACATTGCGGTTCAAATCACCGCAGGCGCCCAATGTGGATCCCATGCTGCGAATAATGGCTGCGATCGCTGCTTTCAGATTCTTCTTGAGAATGCCGTGCAACTGGAATCCTTGCCGCGTTGTTGCCCGCAGGGTGTGGTTGCCATATTCATCCGCCAAGCGATCCAAGGTTAAATAAAGCTGCGGCGGAATATACCCTCCTGGACTGCGGGTACGCAGCATGAACTGGTAGTCTTTCTCCTGACCCTTGACGCGGTTATCGCGGTTGTCCTGCTGATAGGAGCCGTGGAACTTGAGGATCTGCACCCCCTCTTCGCTAAAACGATTCGTTGGTTCTAGCAGTTCTGTGGCTAGGGGTTCCCGCAGATGTTGGCTTTGTTCCTTGAGAGCCTCAATTTTTGAGCGTTTCAGGGCAGCATCAGCAGAGGGGGGCGAAGCAACCATAGTGTTCTTTTTTCCAGCAGGTGAAAGTAACTAAAATGACGACAGCCAAAAGTCCCTAATCTTGATCGGGAAAGTGAGCTATCTCATTTTAGCGAACCTGTGGAACGATTAACAGGAGGGTTCTTCCTTGGAGGCACAGTCCTTTTGCCAGCAGCGTTCGAGGTAAGCATCGTAATACTGCCGCCAGAACCGTTTGGGATTGAGGGTAAAGCCCGGACTAAATAGCCGTTGGTTCAAATACTGCCAGAGGGGAAAGGCGAGGACACGACGCGTAGCCATAAGCACACCGTGAGCGTGAGCGATTCAAAAACTTCAACTTACCTTGATCATAGACGAGGGTTCTGGGGGGCAAGGGTCTCTGCCAAGTTTCTTAACGCGCGAGAAACCGTCCGAGGGGCGAAAAATGTTAAAATCTGTAAAGTTTTCTGGGATCACCGATGCGGGTTGTCATTGTTGGTGCAGGATTAGCCGGCTTAGCCGCCGCAGTGGATTTGGTGGATGCCGGTCACAGTGTTGAAATCTATGAATCCCGTCCCTTTGTGGGGGGCAAAGTCAGCAGTTGGCAAGATGCCGATGGAAACCACATTGAGATGGGGCTGCATGTCTTCTTTTACAACTACGCCAATCTCTTCGAACTGATGACCAAGGTGGGGGCGATCGCCAACCTACTACCTAAGGAACATACCCACACCTTTATTAATCGCGGTGGTCAGGTGGGAGAACTGGATTTTCGCTTTCCCTTGGGTGCCCCCTTCAACGGTCTCAAGGCCTTCTTCACCACCAGTCAACTCTCTGCTGCCGATAAATTCTTTAATGCCATTGCCCTTGGCACCAGTCCTGTGGTGCGGGGTCTGGTGGACTATGAGGGGGCAATGCGCCAAATTCGCGCCTTAGATCGGGTCAGTTTTGCGGAGTGGTTTCGCCGCCATGGGGGCTCAGAAAACAGTCTCAAGCGCCTTTGGAATCCCATTTCCTATGCCCTTGGCTTCATTGATACCGAGCACATGTCTGCTCGCTGTATGCTGACGATCTTTATGATGTTTGCCGCCAAAACCACTGCCTCACGGCTCAATATGCTCAAGGGGTCACCGGCAGAGTACCTGCTCAAACCCTTGGTGAACTACCTTGAAGCGCGGGGGGCTAAGATTCATCTGCGGCGACGGGTGAAGGAAATTCGCTTTCGCGGCGAGGATCCGAGCACTTGGCAGGTGGAAGGGTTGGTGATTCCCCTAGGCGAAGAACTAGAAACAGTTACAGCGGATGCCTATCTGTGTGCCTGTGATGTGCCGGGGATTCAGCGCCTGATTCCGGCGGCGTGGCGATCGCACCCAACCTTTGACAACATCTTTAAGCTCGAGGCCGTGCCTGTGGCCACGGTACAACTGCGATTTGATGGCTGGGTTACGGAACTGCAAGACCCCAGTAAGCAAAAACAGGTGGCGGCAACGGGTATTGATAACCTGCTCTACACTGCCGATGCTGACTTTTCCTGCTTTGCGGATCTGGCCCTCACTAGTCCAGCGGACTACTATCGCGAAGGTCAAGGCTCCTTACTGCAAGTGGTGCTTACTCCCGGTGATCCCTTCATCAAAGCCAGCAATGAAGAAATTGCCCAACATGTGCTGCGCCAAGTCCATGAACTTTTCCCCTCGTCGCGCCATCTGAACATGACATGGTACAGTGTCGTCAAATTAGCGCAGTCCCTCTATCGCGAAGCCCCCGGCATGGATCCCTATCGTCCGCCCCAAAAAACACCCGTTCCTAACTTTTACTTGGCGGGCAGCTATACGCAGCAGGACTACATTGACAGCATGGAGGGCGCGACAATGTCCGGACGACAAGCCGCCCAAGCGATTTTGGCAGGAGGTCATGGATGAGTTGGTTAGAGCATACGGTTCAGATTGAAGTGGCAGCCGATGTCGATCGCGTCTGGGCACTGTGGTCGGATCTGGAGAAAATGCCCCTGTGGATGAAGTGGATTGAATCTGTGGTCATCACTGAAGAAGACCCTACCCTATCGCGCTGGACATTGACCACGGGCAACTGGCACTTTAGCTGGCGATCGCGCATTTGCCGCCAAGTGAAGCACCAAATGATTCAGTGGGAGTCCGTGGATGGGCTGCCCAATCGGGGTGCAATTCGCTTTTACGATCGCCATGGCAGCACCATTGTGAAGCTGTCGGTGTCCTATGCCATTCCGGGAATTTTGGGACAAATGATGGATCGCCTTTTCCTTGGCCGCGTAGTTGAAAGTACATTGCAAGCAGATCTCGAACGCTTTCGTGAATATGCCCAACAAATGCAGCCCACACAGGTTTCCTGAGGTTGACTCAAAGTTGGGATAGACCAAAAGAGATCGCGATCGCCAGCAGGGCTGCACCGGGAAACGTGAGTACCCATGCCATGAAAATTTGCGCCCACACTTGCCAGTTCACTTCCCCTTGATGGCGATAGCCAGCACCCGTAATCGCACCCACCACGACTTGTGTCGTACTGACGGGAAAGCCCACCAGACTTGCGGCTCCCACAGTCAAGGCGGCACTGAGATTCGCTAAGCAGCCACTCACAGGGTCAAGGGGTGTAATTTTCTCCCCCGTAGTGCGGATAATGCGTTCGCCGCCGCCATAGGTACCGATCGCGATCGCCAAGGCACAGGCAGCCATCACCCAGAAGGGCACACCCGCCTCCGGTGACAGTTGTCCCCAACTCACAAGGGCAAGGGTGATCACCCCCATTGTTTTCTGGGCATCGTTGGCACCGTGGGCAACGGCCATCAATGTTCCGGAGAGAATCTGCAACCGTTGCCAGTGCTCTGGGGGGAGTTCTCCTTGCCATTGCAACCACTTTTCGACTAGGGTCATCAAACCAAGGCCGATGGCGATCGCCACCAAGGGGGACACGACCATGGGAATCACCACCGCCTCAACAATCCCCTGCCAATAGATGATTTGTGGTGACACTTGAAAGAGGGCTGCCCCCACCAAGCCACCAATGAGGGCATGGGAAGAACTACTGGGTAAACCCCAATACCAAGTGAGCAAATTCCAGCCCATCGCGCCGAGGAGTGCGGCACTAATCACGCCAAACCAATGGGCACCCAAGGCACTGCTGTTGAGAATGCCGGCTTCAATTGTTAGCGCCACCCGCGTACTCAAGAAGGCACCACCAAAATTAGCCGCAGCAGCAAGGATGAGCGCCGATCGCAGGGAAAGGGCACGGGTGGCCACCACCGTTGCAATGGCATTGGCGGCATCATGGAAGCCATTGGTGACATCAAAAAGGAGGGCGATCGCAATCAACCCCCCCTTGAAATCAATGGCCATGCCCTAGGCAGAGGCACTCACTTGATCTTTGTCCTTGGCGAGGAATTTCTCCAGTTCGGCAAGGGCGTCGGCATCTACCTTCGTTTGCATGGGGCAGAACTTCGGCCCGCACATGGAGCAAAACTCAGCCGTTTTATAGATATCTGCCGGTAGGGTTTCGTCGTGGTATTCCCGTGCCCGATCCGGATCGAGAGCCAGTTCAAATTGGCGGTTCCAGTCAAAGTTATACCGTGCCCGCGACAGTTCATCATCGCGATCGCGCGCCCCCGGACGATGACGGGCAATATCCGCTGCGTGAGCCGCAATTTTGTAGGCAATCAAGCCATTGCGCACATCTTCAGCATTGGGTAAGCCAAGGTGCTCTTTGGGGGTTACATAGCAAAGCATGGCCGTGCCGTACCAACCCGCCATCGCCGCGCCAATGGCACTGGTAATGTGGTCATAGCCGGGGGCAATATCCGTGACCAAGGGCCCAAGGACATAGAAAGGAGCTTCAGAGCATTCTTCCATCTGCTTGCGCACATTGAATTCAATTTGATCCATGGGCACGTGGCCGGGGCCTTCCACCATCACTTGGACATCGTGTTCCCAAGCCTTGCGGGTGAGTTGACCGAGGGTTTTCAATTCCGCCAATTGAGCTTCATCAGAGGCATCATGGAGACACCCTGGCCGCAGCGAGTCCCCGAGGGAGAAGGAAACATCGTATTTTTTGAAGATCTCAATAATGTCGCGGAAGTGGGTGTAGAGGGGATTTTGTTTGTGGTGATACAGCATCCACTTGGCGAGAATGCCGCCGCCGCGCGACACAATCCCAGTGATGCGGTTTTTCACCAAAGGCAGATATTCAATGAGAATCCCCGCATGGATCGTCATGTAGTCCACCCCCTGCTGGGCGTGCTTTTCAATGACATGGAGAAAGTCATCGGGGGTAAGCCGCTCAACGCTACCGTGGACGCTTTCAAGGGCTTGATAGACGGGCACCGTTCCAATGGGTACGGGTGAGGCATTAATAATGGCGGTGCGAATGGCATCCAAATCCCCCCCACCCGTGGACAGATCCATCACCGTGTCGGCGCCGTATTTAATCGCTAGCCGTAGCTTTTCGAGTTCCTCCTCTAGACTGGAGGAGTTGGGAGAGGCACCAATGTTGGCATTGACTTTGCACTTGGCAGCAATCCCGATCGCCATCGGCTCGAGGTTGGGGTGATTGATATTGGCGGGAATAATCATCCGCCCACGGGCAACTTCATCGCGAATCAATTCCGCAGGCAGGTTTTCCCGCCGCGCCACATAGTGCATTTCTTCGGTGATAATCCCTTGGCGGGCATAATGCATTTGGGTAACATTGTCATGCCCTTTGCGGGCAGCAATCCATTCGCTACGCACCATTGATAGAATCCTCTCTAGACAGCTTCCCTGCGCCAGCATGATCTGGTTCAGGTTCTAAGGGTTTGCTCTCAGCCTGCTCTGACCGCAGACACCCCTAGCATGTCGTTCATTCTATCACTTTGCTTTTGGGGGGTGGGGATCAGTCTAATCAGTCTAAAACGTCAATGCGCACAGGGCCGACACCGACACCAATGAGGCCAATGGCAGCCGCAGCCCCCCGCGAGAGGTCAATTTCCCGTCCCCCCGTAAAAGGCCCGCGATCGTTAATGCGCACCACTACTGAGCGGCCATTCTGGAGATTTGTCACCCGTACCCGTGTCCCAAAGGGCAGTGTGCGATGAGCCGCCGTCAGGGCGTCCTGATCAAATCGCTCGCCATTGGCAGTGCGGGCACCATGGAAGCCGGGGCCATACCACGAGGCAATACCCGTCAACTGCATCCGAATCGGTCCCATGGCCACAACGGTATTTGGTCTACCCTCTACGCTGGTTAGGGCAGGGGCATTCCCCAGTTGGCGGCGGATCAGGTTAGCAATGCGCAGGGCGTTTTCATCATTGCGTTGTGAACTATTGGGAAGCGTGACTTGATGGTTCAGAGTCAGGAGAGGTTCTTTGTCGGCGTAGATGCGGTATTGCTGTTGTTGGGCATCCCAACCCACGCGCACAAGGTTGGCATCAAAGCCCTGTTCGTGGAGCTGATTGAGGCGAGCGGTGAGAATGGTTGCCTGTTGGGCTGCTTCTGAGAGGGTGGTTTGCTCTGGTATCCCGGCGCTGTTGGCGGCAGCGACTTTGACGCCCTCTGTAGCTGCTACCCGTTGACCCAAGAAGGTGAGTACGGGAATCCCCCGCAAATAGACGGTTACGGCTTCGCGGCCTTGCTGTTGGTGACGATGCAGACTGGCGATCGCCCGCGTTGCTGTTGGGGTCGTGGATTGACGTTCCCCCACTTTGGTGGCAACGACAGCGGAAGAGGGGGCTGAACCTGACTCTATGGCTGGTGTGGTTGTGGTTGCACGGCTACTGGAAAGGATTCCCAACACAGCCAACGTGCTTGTTGTCAGACCCACATAAAGCGTTTTTTTCATAGGCGTCCGTTAAAAAGGGCATCCATACGGCTGGACAGTAGGGCACCAACATCACACAGGGGTTACCCCTACTGGTGCCGTGTTCGCTCTCATCGCGGAACTGTTTCAACCTACCACGAAGGCCTAGAATCAAGCATCAGGGGCATTTTGTTCATGGTAAACATTTTGAAAAAGAATAAAAAAGCGCTGAAGGCGGTGAAACCTACGCAGACTGGCATATTAACGGAATTTACAGTTGACGAAAGAAAATAAGAAAATTTTATAAACTTTTAACAAATCGTTTTTAATTTCTGAAGATTTCTGTGACTCAGATCACCAAAAATAAAAATTTATCTAAAAGAGAAAATTTGCTTTTTGCGACCTTTTCTGTGTGCCATAGGACGATTTCTCACCCAATTTTGTTTCCCGTTTTACCCCTTTTGGGATGCGCCTCTAGCCACTTCATAAAGTGCATTGCCCAAGGAATGGCTCTCTCCTCTAGCGCATAAAACGGGGATATAGTCCGTAGGGAGCCGAACCATGGAAGATAGGGATGACTTGCGGCGTCGTCTTGAAAACTTAGAAGCCGCTGTGGCTGCCCTGCAGCGATCGCTCGAGATTCTGCAAAGAGCCATTCTCCGTGAAGACCTCTCCTCTTCTGGAGTCCCAGAACCCGCAACACCATCAACGCCACCTGAGGAACCGACGGCGATCGCTCCTGCCCCTGCGACTGAATTACAACCCCCAGCGCCTGAATCTCCAGCGGTGCCACCGTTACGCCCAGTGAGGCCTTCCCAAGCTGACTGGCTACAAAATTGGGAACTGTGGCTCAACCGTCTCGGCATCGGCCTGCTGCTGTTGGGGATTGGCTTCCTCTTTCGGTACGCCGTTGAATTGGGCTGGATTACCGATGCAGTTCTTGTGGCCATGGGCTTTGTCATTGGTACGGTGTTGATGGGGTTGGGCTGGCGGTTGCAGCAGCGAGCCATCTTTAGCCAGTTTTTGCAGGGGGGCGGTCTGGCGACCTATTACCTGACGATCTTTGCGGCCTATCAGGTTTTGACCGTCATGCCTTGGGGTGTGGCCTTCCCGTTGATGGTGTTAGTGACCCTAGGGGCATTTTTCATCTCGTTGCGCCAAAATCGAGCCATTTTTGCGGTGATTGGCGTGGTTGGCGGCTTAGCAACCCCTTTGCTGCTCTACAACACAGAGATGAGTCGTCCCTTGGCCTTGGCCAGTTATACGTTTTTAATTCTCTTGGGCAGTTGGGCAATTTACGCAGTGAAGGGCTGGCGATCGCTCCTGCTGTCAGCTTTTTGGTTGGGATGGCTGATGTTAACGGTGTCTATTACTGCTCAACGGCTTGATCGGGTCGTGGCATTACAGATCATTCTGGCGTTGACTTGGCTGGGCTTTACGGTATTACCCCCTTGGTATCAGGGACGCGATCGCGACAGGGCAGGGGAGCTGTATCGCCCTCAGGAGACTTCCCCACGGTCCTATGGTCAGACGATCGCCCTCTTTAATCCGCTGATTGCTTTGGGCTTAAGTGCCTTCCTCTGGGATTGGTCGGCAACGCTAACGGGGCGGGTGTTTGTTGTTTTTGGGGTGCTCTACCTTGGCACCAGTCTGTTCTGGCGACACTTGCCGCAATCTTGGCGCTGGGTCTATAGCTTGACGGGACTGGTGCTCATTGCCCTTGGCATTGTTGTTCGTTACTACAGCAATCGCTTTATCCTCGCACCGCTGGCGATCGAGGGGCTGATTTTGCATTATTTGAGCCAACACTATGCCTCGCGCACCCTGCGGGTTATTGCCCATCTTTGGTGGGGACTGCTCGGCCTTGGTTTTGTTGGGCAACTGCTGTTTACTGCCGCCGATCGCCCCCCGCTGTTGAATCTGGCTTTTTTCTCCCATTTGGTGGTGCTTGGCGCCGCAGCAGTCAGTATCCGTTTTTTGCCCCCACCCACCCGCCCCCTCTACTGGATATTGGGTCATGGAGTGACGATGATCTGGATGCAGCACGAACTGGCGCCCTTTGGTACGGGGGCAGCCACCCTTGTCTGGGGACTCTTTGGCGTCGGACTGCTGATCTATGGGTTGCGACGGGACACCTCAGCGGTGCGCACGGTGGCTTTAATCACGCTGATCATTACTTTGGTGCGGCTTTTCTTCGTTGATCTCATCCATCTTGCGCCGGTGTGGCGAGTACTCCTGTTTATGGGGTTTGGTTTGATTTTTTTGCTGCTGAGCTATTTTTTCCGCGCCCTGTGGCGGCGATCGCCCGTGGAATCCTCTAGGATCAGTGAAGAAAGCCCAACCAACAAGTCCGAAGAAACCCCATGACCCGCATTGCTGATCTGCGCCGTGATTACCGTCGTCAACGTCTTCTGGAAAGCGAAGCCGCGGCAGACCCGATCCAACAGTTTCGCCTTTGGTTTACTGAAGCCGTTAAAGCAGAACTACCGGAACCCAATGCGATGACACTGGCCACCATTGGCTTGGATGGTATGCCCGCTGCGCGAGTGGTTCTGCTCAAAGATGTGGACGATCGCGGGTTTGTCTTTTTTACGAACTATCGCAGTCGCAAAGGTCTAGAATTAGCCGCTCATCCCAAGGCTGCCCTTGTCTTTTGGTGGGCAGAGCTAGAACGGCAGGTGCGCATTGAAGGCACTGTTGAGCAAATTAGTGCAGCGGAGTCCGATGCCTACTTCCAGAGTCGTCCTTTGGGTAGCCGTTGGGGGGCATGGGCATCCCAGCAGAGTGAGGTTTTAGAATCCTACGCCGATTTGGAAGCCCGCCTTGCGGAAGTGGAAGCCCGCTATGGCGAAAATGTCCCTCGGCCAGAGCATTGGGGGGGCTATCGTGTTCTACCGACCCTGATTGAATTTTGGCAAGGGCGACCCAATCGCCTCCACGATCGCCTGTGCTATCGGCGCCAAGGAGACCACTGGCAGCGGGTGCGCCTCTACCCCTAGGATAGGGATATCTTTAGAGATTGGCTGAGATGCCCATGATTGCCGGTGAACTTATCCCCGCAGAGGGAACCATTGAACTCAATGCTGGCCGGCCAACGGTGACGTTAACGGTGGCCAATACGGGCGATCGCCCAATTCAGGGGGGATCTCACCACCACTTTTACGAAGTCAATCCAGCCCTCCAATTTGATCGTGAACAGGCACGAGGAATGCGCTTAGATATTGCCGCTGGCACCGCCATTCGTTTTGAGCCGGATGAGCGGGTGGTGCAACTGGTGGCCTTTGATGGCAGTCGCCAAATCTATGGCTTTCGCGGCGAAGTCAACGGTGCGCTCTAGTCGGGATTCCAAGCATCCTGTAGATTAAACAGTATGGATGACAATGATTTTCCCCTTCTCGACACTTCAGAAGATGCACTAGCGGCGCTGCCGAGTGAGGAGAGCGATCGCCCCGATCCCGAAGCCATGTTGCCCCTGCTGGCCTCCGCCGATGTGACGGAGCGGATGTTGGCGGCTCGCGCCTTTTGCGAATTGCAGGATGAACGCGCCACACCCTATCTCATCAATCTCCTGCAAGAACCCTGTCCCCTTGTCCGTGTCAGTGCCGCCTATGCCCTTGGCCGTAACCCCAGTTTGGCAGCGGTGGATGCCCTCATTCAGCAATTGGAGCGGGACTGGAATGGCTATGTCCGCAAAGGCATTGTTTGGGCATTGGGTAACTGTAGCGTGCGCTTTCCCTTGCCAGAAATTTATCGACGCACCCTTGATCCCTTGATTCGTGCCCTGCAAACAGATATTTCTGCCGTGCGTCTCTGGGCAGCGAGTTCCTTGGGTCAGGTGGCCGAAGCCAGTGAAGAGGCGGCGACGCTTGCCATTCCTGCCCTTGCCCTTGCCTTGGCTCAGGATGCAATTGCCGCTGTGCGCAGTAACTGTGCTTGGGCCTTGGGGCATGCCTGTCGCAAAATTCCCCTTGGGCCTCTTTACACGCAAGCCATTGATCAACTGATTGCTGCCCTGCAGGACAGTGATATGGGTGTCCAAGAAGATGCTAAAGCAGCCCTCTTTAAGCTGGGGGATGCACGGGGATTACAGGCGATCGCAGACCTGCAATTAGAAGCCTTTGGCTAGGGGATGCATCAAATGACTGAACCACTGGTAGAGCTGCGCGGTGTCTGCAAAGCCTTTGGCCATCAGCAGGTGCTCAATCATGTGGATTTGGCCATCTACCCCGATGATGCCTTAGTGATTCTAGGACCTTCGGGAACCGGTAAGTCAACCCTTTTGCGGATTATTGCCGGCCTAATCGCTCCCGATAAGGGTGAAGTGTATGTTGCAGGTGAGCGTCGCCAAGGGTTACGGCAAGAAGGTCTCTGTCGGATGCGCATGAGCATGGTCTTTCAGCAATCTGCCCTGTTTGATTCCTTAACAGTTGCTGAAAATGTTGGCTTTTACCTGTACCAGCATACGCGTTTGCCGGAGGCACGCATTCGGGAAATTGTTAGGGAAAAACTGGCGATGGTCGGCCTCGCTGGTATGGAAGACCTCTACCCAGCGCAGTTGTCTGGGGGAATGCGCAAGCGAGTCAGCTTTGCCCGCGCCATTGTGGATAATCCCGAAGATCCCAATGACAACCCCTACCTGCTGCTTTACGATGAGCCAACGGCAGGGCTAGATCCCATTGCCTCGACAGTGATTGAGGATTTGATTCGCGAATTGCGGGAGAAGACGGGGCATGCCTACGTTGTCGTTACCCACCAAAACAGTACCATTGAGCGCACGGGCGATCGCCTGATTCTCCTCTATCAAGGGCGCATTTGTTGGCAGGGCACCCATGCCGAAGCCCGCACGACCGATAATCCCTATTTACGGCAGTTTCTCAGCGGCGATGTCAATGGCCCCATTCGCATCATTGATCAGGTGGGTACCGCTACTCTATAAATAACGAAATAACGTAATAAATCAGGAATTAATAATTGTGACTTTACACATCGCGTGGCTTGGCAAAAAATCTCCCCCCTGCGGCAATGTCACCTATAGTCGTGAAATTACTAATGGGCTACTGGATCGCGGTTATCAGGTGAGCTTTCTGCATTTTGCCCAAGAGGATGAACAGGACGTTGAGAACGCAGGGGAGATGCCAGATGTGACGCTCCCTTGCCTCTATAAATCGCAAGTCTATACCCTGCCCTCCCTGCGAGCCAACAAAGTTCTGGTTGAATCCCTTAAAAAACTCAAACCCGATATTGTCCACGCCTCATTGACCCTGTCCCCCCTCGATTTCTTTCTGCCCGACATCTGCGAAGAGTTAAACATTCCCTTGGTTGCCACGTTTCATCCAGCCTACAGCGAAAAGTATCGTACCCTAACGGCGGGCACCGCCTTAATGACTTACCAACTGTATGCCCCCTTTTTGGCTCGCTATGACCGCGTGATTGTCTTTTCCCAATCGCAAAAGGAACTACTGATTCGTCTTGGGGTCGGTGCTGAGACGCTGCGGGTGATTCCCAATGGCGTCGATACGCGCAAATATACACCGGGACCTTCTACGGCCAAAGAGGACTTTAAGGCACGCTACCTCTATATCTATCAAGGCCGGATGGCTATTGAAAAAAATGTTGAAGCGCTGCTGCGCTCTTGGTGTGCAGCGGAAATGCCGGCGGATTGTAAGTTGCTGATGGTGGGTGGCGGTGCCCTGATGCCCTCCTTGATGGCCAATTATGGTCCGGATCAAAATATTCTCTGGCTGGGCTCGATCGTTAATGATCAAGAGCGGCTGCAAATTTTACGCGGCTGTGATGTGTTCATTTTGCCCTCACAAATTGAGGGGTTATCCCTGTCGCTCCTAGAGGCAATGGCCTGTGGCTTGGCCTGCTTGGCTACCGATGTGGGTGCTGATGGTGAAGTGCTCACTGGAGCAGGGATTGTCTTGAATCCCCAGTATGTAAAAACCCAGTTGCAAACGCTGCTGCCCATTTTTTATCAGCATCCGGAAATGATTCGCCTCTTGGGGGACAAAGCCCGCAAACGGGTGCTGGAGCACTATAGCCTCAGTCACAATTTGGATCGCCTCGAAGCCTGCTATCAAGAACTGATGGCTACCTATGCTTGGGCTCGCCATGGAGCTAAGGTGAAAACCTAGCTTTCGAATTTGGCAACCCCTCGAAACGGGCATTGAGACAACACCACTCCTGTCGTCGCCAGACACTGCCCAAGCTCCAGCCCTGCTGTTCCAGTTGGGCTGCTACGCGATCCGCTTGATCTAAAAGAATCCCACTGAAGATTCCCCACCCTTTAGGCTTCACGATCGCTGGCAAGTGGGGCAGCATCTCAATAATTACAGGAGCCAAAATATTACAGACAACCCCATCGGTGAGTTCTAGGACTTGCTCCCAGCTGCCTTGCCTGATAATCAACCGCTCAGGGTCAATGGCATTGAGCTTGGCATTGCGTTGAGTCGCGGTGACCGCTAAATCTGAGGTATCTACAGCATAGGCTTTGTGGGCACCAAGGAGTAGGCTGGCGATCGCCAGAATGCCGCTACCACAGCCAATATCAGCCATCACCGTGGGTGGCAGCGGCTCAAAGGTTTGATCCAATTGCATCTCTAGAGCCTCAAGGCAAAGCTGGGTGGTTTCATGGGTGCCGGTGCCAAAGGCCATGCCAGGATCCAGTTTGATCACCAAGCGGGTGTTGTCAAGGGGTGGGGTTTCCCAAGCGGGACAAATGAGCAGGCGATCGCCCACCGGTATTGGATGCCAATAGGCTTGCCAACTATGGGCCCAATCCTGTTCATTCACCAACTGCCAGTGGAGTTTTGGCGAGAGGTAGCCCTGCGCCACCACATCTTGCTCAATCCAAACCCCTAGGGCAGCAATGTCCAGTAGGGTCACCTGCTGCTGCGGCACATAGCCTTGGATCAACACCCGCCCCTGCTGTTGCTGGGTTGCCGTACCTTGACAGCCAAAGGATTGAAGGCGCCAATAGACCAGCTCTTCCGCCTCAGCTTGACAAGTGACGGTAATTTCCCACCAACGCTGTACCACAACCGTGCCTACAGATTCACGATATAGGCATCACGAATACCGGGGACTTTCAAGATTTCCTCCAAGAGGCCTTCGGGTAGGGGATCGTCCAAGCTAATCACCATCACCGCGTTACCGCGTACCATCTTGCGTCCCACTTGCATACTGGCAATGTTGACATTAAAGCTCCCTAACTGGGTGCCAATTTTACCAATAATGCCTGGCATATCGCGGTGTAGCGTCAGCAACATATAACGGGTTGGCGCCACACTAATGGGAAAGTCATCAATACTGGTGATGCGCAATTCACTGTGAGCCAGCAAGGCACCAGACACCGAGCGGGTTTCCGAGGGGCTTTTAGCAATCAACGCTAGGGATCCCGCATAGTCACGCTGTGATTCATCGCGGGTTTCGACCACGCGAATTCCCCGTTCTTTAGCTTCTAACCCAGCATTCACGTAGTTCACCCGTTCCCGCAGCGCTGGTGAGAGTAGCCCCTTCAAAGCAGCAATCACAATCGGTTGACTGTCATTGGTGGCCAATTCCCCTTGCAAACGGACTTCCAGAGACTCGACCCGACCACCCGCCAATTGCCCCACAAGATTACCAAGAGTTTCCGCCAACTGCATGTAGGGCGCCAGTTTCTCAAGAACCTCCGGACGCAGACCCGGAATATTTACCGCCGATCGCGCCGGCAACCCTAGGAGCACATCGCGAATCTGCTCGGCAACATCAATGGCCACATTCACCTGTGCTTCTTCCGTGGAAGCCCCCAAGTGAGGGGTCAAGATGGCTTCCATCCCCAAGGCACGCAGCGGAGACTCCGCCTCAAGGGGTTCAGTTTCAAAGACATCGAGGGCAGCCCCCGCCAGCTTACCCGTCTTGAGCGCCTCCACAAGCGCTGCCTCATCAATAATGCCCCCCCGCGCACAGTTAATGATGCGGGCTGTGGGCTTCATCTTGGCAATGGTTTTGGCGTTAATCAGATGCTGCGTTTCTGGGGTCTTCGGCAAGTGCAGCGTAATAAAGTCGGATTCCGCAAAGAGAACATCCAACTCCACGAGGCGGCAGCCCAGTTGTTCGGCGCGTTCCGTAGATAGATAGGGATCGTAAGCAAGAAGCTTCATGCCCATAGCACGGGCAACGGTGGCCACGTGGGAGCCGATTTTTCCTAGGCCAATAATGCCCAAGGTTTTCTTATAAATCTCTACGCCCGTAAAGCGTTTGCGATCCCATTGACCTGCTTTCACCGCAGCATTCGCATCGGGAATATGACGGGCAAGGGAGAGCATCATCGCCAAGGTGTGCTCCGCAGCAGCAATGGTGTTGCCCTCTGGGGAGTTGACCACCATGATCCCTTTACGGGTGGCCGCAGGCACATCGATGTTATCTACACCAACCCCTGCCCGACCAATAATCTTCAGTTGGTTGGCGGCCTCAATGACCTCCTTTGTGACCTTGGTTCCCGATCGAATCATCAGGGCATCGTACTCGGGAATGATTTTGATCAGTTCTGCCTCTGAGAGGCCAAGTTTGACATCGACTTGTGCCACTTGGGCAAGTAAATCAAGCCCCACCTGTTCAATGGGATCGGAAACCAGAACTTTGGGCATAGGTAAACACTAGGTATAATGCCAGAACAGTTATGCTATCACATTTTATTTCGCTAAGGGTAGGGGTAGAATGCGTTTCAGCAAAACTCTTCCTAATAGGGGGGCGATCGTTCCTCCCTTCCTGTTTTTCTTGGTTGCGCTCAGATTAGAATGGCTCACCCAGAAAGAGTTGCGACAGCAGTAGAACCACACCCGCTGCTGCAGCAATCTCTACACCGGCTGCAACTGTGCGCGCCCACTGCTCATCATCCTCTTTTTCTTTGATGGCCAAGAGCAGGAAAAACTGATCTTCATCACTTAAATTTTGAACAAAGGATTCTGAAAGCATTTCCAAGGGTAGAGTTTTGAAATAGTCAATCTGACGACGAATGTAACTAGATTGCTCCTGTAATCGTCGTTCTTTTTTCTGCGCAGCAGCGGCCTTTGCTGCTTCAGTTTCCTTTTTAATCTCACAAATAATTTTATATTTTCGGGGACTCACTGTTTTTGTCAGCATTGCCCCCAAGGTTCCCCAAAAGCAGAAGAAAGCCCACAGGTATCCCAGAAAGCCCAAAAGACCGCCTACACTCCCTACCAATAGGCCAACCAACAAGAGAATCCCCCCCTGAATAACGTTGCCCCATTTGGTTGCTGGATCGACTGTATCCAAGTCGTCAATCTTGAGGCCGTGGCAAGCTAGCTTTTGCCGCTGTTGTTGGTCAATAGCATTGATTGATTGCTGATACTGCCGTTGAATGGCCTGCCGCTCTGTCTCCAGTTTCCGAGCTACGGCTTCCATACGAGCGGGATCGAAAATGGAGCGGGCAGTTCTAACATCTGTTGCTGGTTGGGTAGGTGGGGGCGGGCGATCGCCCTGCTCCATGAGGTAGGCATAGGCTTCGTTGATTTGCTTGAAGTGCTCCTCGACGATTTGCCGCGCCTTTTTGGGGGTCTCAGGAGGCAGTTTATCAGGGTGGCACTCTTGGCAGAGGCGGCGATAGGCTGCTTTGATCTGCTCTTTGGAAGCACCCGGCTGCAAGCCAAGAATGTCGTAGTAGTCGGTCATGGCTCCTTAGGTATTTATTCAAGCTCAAAAGGTCAAGAAGATTTGAAAGGAAATAGTTGCAAACATCTTCCAGACTTATTCAAGTGTTTCAGAAACTCGAGGCGCGGATCTTTATTGACGCCAAAAATCGTAATAACTTGATAGTTCCCTAAGTCAGCCACCCAAACTGGCGAGGGTTTGCCAGTGGAACCACAGAGGTTTTTGTCGTAGTTACCATTCACCTTAAGGTTAGGGTCATGAAGAAGGGCAAGGCCGTAGGGCTTTTCTCCTTTGGAATCACCACTGCAAACGACGATACGGCAGTTTGCATCAATTGCTTCTGCCCATTGGTTGGTAGTAACAGTGCCAATGGATAATGGTTGAGTCGGGTTGATTGGGTGATTACTAAGCTGCCCTAAAGCTTCATAAAACCTTTGCAGTCGCTGTTGAAAAATTTCTTTGAATTCCTTGGCACTGCTGGGGAGTTTCCAAAAGGGATTATTGTTTTTAGGAATCAGATTAGAACCACGCCACCAGGGTGCTTGGCTACGGGTTTTACGAGAGTAGCAAGGGCGACGTGCCCCTTGACCAATGCCACCCAAGTGAAACATGAGCCACATCAAGTTGCTTGCCAGCTCTTTTAGCGTTTCTTTGTGGGCATCAGGAACTTCAGAAGAATAGTCTAATACCAGTGTCCCCTCTTCTTCTCCACAGGGATCGTTTTTACCTTGCTGATTAGGGCGTGCCTCAGGTTGGGTCACCCTCCCATTAATCACCCGTACCCGCAGGTAGCCATGTTTGGGTTGCGGCTGAATTGCACCAAAAATCATTCCTTCAAGGCTTTGGACTTCTGCTGGGGGCAACACCCCCCGCGCAAAGGCACGAAACCAGTATCGCAGCAGGGACTTAAAGGCTGTAGCTCGCACCTCGGCCTCTGGTTGCCCGCGCATCTGCCACGCTTGATTTCTAACGTTCCATTGCCATGACGTAGACGTACACTTTTGGCAACCGTGGATGAGTTGGCCTTGAACGGTAAAATCCACACTAAAGAAGCCACGCTCCACCTGTTTTTGGGGTTCGACTAAAACGCCGTAGCCTGCATTCACTTGCGAACCAATTCCTTGGGTCAGGCCGCGAATCAACCAGTTCTTGACCTGTTTAAGCATTTGAGGAGAGCAATGATTGGTAGGTTTAATACCAATAAGAAATGAAGCTTCTCGCAGGGAAAAGAACACGTTTGGGTTGGCAGCATACTTGAGGTTGCCATTATTCCATGACCAAAGGTTGTTGGCCATGTCCACTGCTAGTCCCCCGTTCTTTTGTTCAGGCAAGGGGTAGGCGTCGAGGAAAATAATTTTGCCAGCTTTTTCGCTAGAGTCCCTGCTGTCGAGATAACCAAAGTAACGCTGGCCGACCAGTTTATCCGCTTCAGCCCAAGGTACGCCTTCGTTTTGCATCACCTCCCGAATGGCTTGGGCACGAGCAACACCTCGTAAGGTACTGGAGGGAATATAGGGAATGCCTAGGTTATCAAAGGCAGGCAGAAGGATACTTTCAGGACCACGGTGGCCACCAACACGGATGCGCCATGGGCAGGTGACTGCAAAACAATTGTTTTTGCCGGCAATTTGGCGAGTGCGCTC
This sequence comes from Thermosynechococcus sp. PKX82, assembly GCF_031583255.1. Classification (NCBI taxonomy): domain Bacteria; kingdom Bacillati; phylum Cyanobacteriota; class Cyanophyceae; order Acaryochloridales; family Thermosynechococcaceae; genus Thermosynechococcus; species Thermosynechococcus sp. PKX82. Next base: position 96,701 of record NZ_CP134169.1, read on the forward strand.
TGTTAAGACCTGCAAACGTTGGCGATAGTCACCCTGCTCTGCCATTGTCATTAGTTCCACTTTCGTACCATCTTTGGCGGGGCTAGCGGGCGATCGCATCCAGCGCAGATACTCGACAAACCCTGCACTTCGATGGGGGGTGGGATTTGGATCAAGGGGATGTTCGAGCCATGGGGAAGGACGGGGTGGAGTGTTCCCGCCCTTTTGGGAACCACCACTATTGCCTCTGCCACCTTTACCACTACCGCTATTGCCAGCGTTTCCTGAGTTGGGACGCTGTGTTGCTTTATGCACTTGAGGTCGCTGTAATGCAGGGTTATTTGTCATGTTGTACTCCTCCTAGTCTGCATTGCCGATGTCAACGTAAAGGGCGGTTGTCCAGAAGCTAAATTCACGGGCAATTTGTAACCCTAAGCCGGTTAAGCCAAGGTAGGATTCTGTGTCAAGGTTCTTGAGGGTCTCCAAGCCTTTGTCATCCGCCAAATTCTGAACATGCGCTGTTTCTTCAAGGGCACGGAAAAAAGCTTTGACAACCTCTTTCTTCCCCTCTTGACTGAGAGCAGCTTCCTCCGCTTTTAGGCGCATCAGTCCCCAAGTGGCCAAGTAGGTGTAGAGTTCAACGGCTTGGCTTTTTTGCTCCCGCAGCCGAGTGTCGTCTTTTGTATCATTCCGCAGTTTACTCAAGGCTTCATAGACTGGCTGTGCCATTGTGCGTGGATCAAAGGCCATAGCTAACTCCCAAGGGTTACAAGTTGGACAAAGCCGCGACCAAGGCTTTCTTGACCACCAATTTGGAGAATTGGGTGGCTATCGAAAACATCCCGCAGATCGCTTTCCACTTTTTCTGCGGCGCCATTGAGTTGGGCAACCGTCCCCCACGGGAAGTACATCAATGTATCGGGGGGAATGGCTTCCTCGTAGCGAAAACCGCCTTCAACGGTTTTATGCTGATCGAGTTTCACCTTGACCTGTCGCCACAGGCTGGTTTCAATGAGGGTTTTGCAGTGCTGATCGGGTAGAACCAAGACCTGTTGAATTTGGGTTTGCTCGCGGATCGGAATCCACTCTTGCCATTTCTCCCAAGGCTTGAGCTGATCGCCTTTGAGGATCGCGTCCTTGAGATAAACAGGTTTGCTGGTGTCTAAACTGGTGCTGTAGGCAGCGACTGTTCCTGAGGACTGACCAGTGAGGCGTTGCCAACGATGCAGCAGCATGGGGCAGCTAATCCAGATCACGCCATGGCTGAGGGAGGGAACCGGTACCCACAGGAGTGAACCATCGCCGACCCACACTTGCCCTTGGGTAAGGTTGGTGTTTTCGCCGCCCATGACATCTTCAATGGTGTTGCCCCAAAGGCGGTTGCGGTCTTTGTCGGGGGTACTGGCACGCAAGCGACCCCGAATCGTGCTGGAGGGAATGTAGGGCAACTCTGTGTGGGACTCCCGCGCAATGCCGAGAAGGTTGCCCTCTTGGGTGGTGCCACCCGTGTGGAGGGGGGAGAGAAGGTAGAGGTAGGCAAGGTTAAACATTGTTGATCATCCAGTCTCTTTGAGGTCAACGTGTATCGGTGCTCACCTAATTTATCCATTCGTATTCGGGTGGTTATGCAGTGCCCCAGAGCAATTGGCCGTAGTGAAGTTTTTCAAAGGTGGTGCGAGCTTTGGGGGCTACACCGCCGAGGAGTTGTTGGGGCTGGGGAGAGGGAGGCTGAGCAAAGCGATAGATAGTTCCCGGCCTGACATAGGCACGCTGTGCGGAATAGCCCAATTGGGGTTGCCCATTGCGACGGGTAAAGGTACTGAGACCACCGGCTAAAAGGGGGCGATCGCCCACCACACCAATCAGATGCTCTTGCCAATCATGGGGATACAGTCCATAAACAGGTGCGTCAGCCACCACGGGCGCCAAGCCGGGAGTCAGCACGTAGGCTAGGGTTTCTTGACCGGTGCCTTGAAACCGCTCTAGGTCTGCAAAGGGAGGTTTCTTTAGGGCATGCACCTGGGCTTGATGACCCTCACCCCCAATGCGCACGACTCCCTCTAGATTGGCAACACTGATGCCGGCCACAAAGCCCCAGCCCGGATGCATCCGGTTGGCCACTTCCGTAAAGTAGCCGGCTTCGTCCTCCACATTGCGACTTTCGGTTTGCATTTTGATGTGGGGGAGGACTTGGGTTGACCACGGCAAATCATGGAAGTGCTCTTTGGCGTTGAGCTGATCCAGCTTTCCTTGGAGATAGAGGACAAGAGCATCCAAGCGCATGAGGGGAGCCGGTCGGCCTTGGGCTTGCTCATTCTCCCTGAGGGTCGGTTCCACAATAGGGCGTAACTTTCCCGGCAACGGATGGCGGACATCTTTCCAAGCAGGGTCGTCGGTGGCAGCGGGTTGAGTGCGGGCAAAACCCTTGACTTTACTGAGGTCGGCACGATCGTTGATGTCGGCTTCCTCGTTGCTTTTGTTGCCAATGCACACCAAATCTTTGGGCGTGTCTACCCAGACTTGGTTTTTGGCATCAATGAGGAAAGGCCCAAGAAACTCCAGATTTTGCGCGTAGGGATCACACAGGGAGCGTAAGGCTTGAAAGACCGTAATCGGCAAGGGCGGAAAGAGACTTTTTGCCCAAGAGCCTTCTCCCGGTTGAAAGGGTCGGGAGTCACGAAAAAGGAGGACATCTAGGGGATCTAGACGATACCAACTTAATTCAGTCATGATAATCAACCTCATGTGTCTTTCGTTATCCTTGAAGCAGAATAGTTTTGCCCAAATGAGTTTTAGAACTCTCTGCTTTCATCGATCGCCATCCTGATTACTCCCTGGGGGTACAAACCGTTTATCAATGAAGAAGGCCATGAGCCGCAACAGGTTGAGCAGGTCTTGCAGATCCGTTCCTAGCTGACCTTCATGCTGGAGTGCCCAGTCTTCCCATTGATTGCAACACCGACAAAGCTGCTCAATCAGTTCTGAAGGGATGTCTTTTTCGCGGCGATTGGCAATGCTAGCGATCGCCTTCTCAATGACCCGCTCTTTGCTCAACCAACAGTGTTGGGGCAACTCTGTCACGAGTCGGTACAGCAGCGGACTCACATCGTCATTTGCTTGCTCAAGTAGTCGGCTCCAGGCCTCTAGCAGTTCACCCTTCAACACTGCTTCGAGGACATTGCCAGACCCATAGAGCACCCGGAAACAGAGGCCATCTTTGCCGGGGAGTTTTTTCGCCCGTTCCTTTTCGGCTTGCCAGAGGTTTTCTAGAACCGTGGGCAGAGGAACACTCTTGTAGGCAATGACCACGCCCATACTCATTGTTGCCCCTTTGCCCATCGTAAACAGGCGACGCATGCCCAAGACCTTAGCCGCTGTACTGTCCTGAACCGTTTGCCAGTAGTCCCCGTGGGGTTCAAACTCCCCGGCTGGATCCGTACCGCCGCACCATGCTTGGCGTAGGAGATGAATCACCGAGAGGGCATCCTCTAGGGGCAAGACGGCCATGACATCATCGCCACCGCTATAGACCACACGGCCACAGTGACGTTGCTCCACTAAGTAGGGCACCAGACGATTCGAGAAATCCAGCAGGGCACGGTTGAGTCCCACATGGGTGGCAGGTCCCATGCGTTTGGGGGTCTGGTTGAGCAGTGTTTGCCACTCATCAGGGTTTTTGATGTAGCTCTTTCTTTGCTGAATGTCTTCAATAATTTCAATAATGTTTGTAGCAACATACTCACGATACTTCTTCAGGTTGCGACCGCGGACGTAGTTGCCCATGCTGTCGCCATCGGCCAAGAGAATACACCACCAGTCAGCAGGGGAGCGATCGCCCCAACCCACTCGTTTTTGGGTCTGATTCACCGCCCTCCGAAGTTCGGCCAGCTCCTGTTTACTGTCAAGACCTAAGGCTTCTGCCAACCACTTGGTCGAGAACATGACACCGTTGTAATTCCCTAGCTTGGCATCTACTTGGGGAATCTGGGTTGGGCGGCAAGTGGTGCTGTTAAAGCGAGCGTGATAGGGCTGTAAAGCCAGAGCGGCAGTAAATTCTTGCTTCAATTCTCGCCAATACCGCTTGACCTGATTGGGATACTTCACCATAAAGCGAGCGGCAGCGATACTGCTGGCATTGGGAAAGCGCACCAAGTTTTCATAGTCCTCCTCAGGGCACGCAACCCCCAAAGACTCAGCGACACCGCCATGTTTCCATGCCATTCGCTTGGTAACTTCAATCGCACTCAAGCGCTCACTGCCATTAAATAGCCCCGGAAAGGCTTGGCTCATCACATACCAAAACAGGCGCAGGGAACTCGCCGGCAGGCCATGCCCCTCGCGAAAAGGATCACGGTACAGCAAATTCGGGTGCAGGGCACTGTAGGCTCCAGAAATCGAGGAGCGCTCACCCGGCGAAGCGGGAAACTGCCAGTTGCGAGTGTTTTTGACAGCGGAGAGGGCTGACCCAAGGCGCTGTTGCAGCAATGGCCACCATGTACCCACGTTAATCGTGGCATACACCTTTTCCTCAACCTGAGTGGGCAGGGGATCCTCGGCTTTTGCTAACGTGGTTTGGGCGGTTTTCCAAGTTGGGTAGGTGGATGCTCCACGCTGGCAGGTTAGAGGTTGGGTTGGCTCCCCAAGGGGCAAAGCGATCCAGTAGCTTTCCCAAAAATTCTCTAATTGGGCTTGCCAAAGGGCATTCCACTCCCAGCGTCCTCCCTGCTGCCAACTGAGAAACTCTTTCTTTAACTCCTCTTGTTCTGCCGCAGGAAACTGTGTATCAATCCACGCTTCAATGTGAGCAATCCAGTGACAATCTTCATAGCCACTCCGTACCTTGGTTTTGATGGCTTCGCGCACATTTTTGCCAAGGTTGAGCCATGTTTCCCGCAAATGGTCTTGAAGCTCTTTGCCAATCGTGTCTTTGTCTTGTTCAGGAATGAGTGCCGTAATCACGTTGGGAAAACCCGCTGTCACCAAGCTGGAGGACGGCTGCTCTTGCGCCTCAACTGGTTTGGGAATACCAAATTCCGCAAAGTAGGGTTCAAAGTCTGGGTATTTTTGCAGCAGAAAGGCATCAATGATCGTTTGGTTGTAGAGATTGGGGGTAATCACAACATCAGGGCCATAGCGTTCGGCAAGGAACCAGCAGGCCTTGGCACTTAGGTAATGGAGTAGATAGGAGCCTGACCAAAAGTCCAGCAGCTTGCGTGAAGATTTAATGAATTCCTGAACCGGTGAAAAGGAAAACATCAACAGCCATGGGTGCTGCGGTTTATCCCCATTACTGGCGTTTCGGGGAAAGAGGGTGCCGGCAAGGGCAGCGGTAATCGAGGTGTGAGCTTCGAGGGGGCAGTCGGGAATGCGTGTGTCTGAGGGTAACAGCAAGACATCTTTGGCATAGACCGCTTGATCTTTGATGCGCTGATCGCCAGCAATGGCTTCGCCATAAAATCGCCAAAACCACCAGAAGACCTTTTCAGCATCGGTTTCTTGGCGAATCTTGCTCCAGATGGACTGCGCCTCAATTTCAGCTAAATTCTCATCGCTGAGACTCGCTGCAAAGGCAAAGTTCAAATCACTTTTGGCACCAGTAATCGGGTGACGAATTTCCACTTGGGTGATATTTGCAGTGGTTGTTGGGGGGGTGCTCATGCCGCGCTGAAAGCTCAGGCGATCGCTGGCCGAGGCAATATGGTCTGCGGTAATACCGCCGTGAGGATTCCACCAATTTTGCAAATCTTCGGCATGTTGATTCAGGCAAGACACCTGTTGCCATGGGCCTTTGAGAGCTTTGTTGCCGTACAACGCCTTGAGGTAGGGGTCGTGGAGGAGGGCAAAGAGTTTGCGTTCGTAGTACATGGATGGCCTTCCTAGAACAATTGACTCCACTGCGAATCGGCGACCGTGCGCCTTGGGCGATCGCAGCTAATGTTTTATCCAGTGTCGTGAGTTGGGATATGCAGTGGAAGCAAAATAAAAATTCTTTTGTAGTATTTACAGTTTTTTGTACTAGCTATAAGAATTGAAACATTTGGGTCTTGCTTCCGAGAGATCTGCCAAGTTGCCTCCAACCCTGATGCTTTCGTTGAATCCCTTAGCGTTTCTCAGGAAGCGGGTTTGAGCATTTTCTAGTATTTCAGATGAAAATGACAATCCCTACCTAGGGGCGGGGCATTCAGAAGCTCCCCACTGGCCTCAAACCCTGATTTTAAGGGGACTCACTGCAAACTAACCTAGAAGCGATCGCCCGCCTCAAGAACTTTTTCAAGTTCGTCTGCCACCTCAAGAACCACGCGGATACTGGTGTAAAGGGCTTCGGGGTCACAGTCAGCAGCAACCTTCGTACAAAATACAGCGATATACCTATTGTCAGCAAGGGGACGCAACTCCCAAGCGCCAATTTTCTTATTGGCATTTTCAATTAACAGATAATTGGCTATCTCTTGGTCAAGAAAGCCCTCGCAACTGTAGCCCACAGACCAGACATCCCGAATTTCATAGCTTCCCAGCTGCTGGGTTTTGGAGTCAATAAAGGCCTGTTGCGTTCGACCGTTGGATAGCTCAAAGACAACGCGGTAATCACCATCCTCATCCACTTGATAGCGGATTCCCAGGCGATCCAAAACGCGACTGACACGGACATCTGCTTCGACTCGCCGCTGACCAAACATCTTGAGATTCTCACTATAGGGGTGATTTGTGTCATTGATAATACAGGTTAACTGATCAGGTTTTGATCGCCACAGGGAGGGTTTTACGAATGTTCATATGTGCGGCAGGGACGCGGGCATGGTATTGTGGCTAAGTAGCTCAAAATTCCCACTTTCTGCGAGGGGGCTCGCTGACCCAAGTTAGCCAAAGGGATGCCATGTTGTCAAAGGGCTTTGAGGTTGAACTCTACACGGGTAAGCCCACGGGCGAGATTGTGGGACTGTCGGATCGCATTGTGAGGGACTTACCGGGGTTTGTGCGTGAACCCGATAGCCGCAATGTTGAATTTACAACCCCGCCGGTCTTTCTATATGACCAAGCCCTCTGTGACTTGCTGCGTCCTCGCTTTCGGCTGCGCGCTTATTTGCAATCCCTAGGGGATTTAACGCTGGTTCCCGGTAGCACCCTGAGTCTAGGGGACAGTCAACGCTTTTATCGCTCTGACCCCCAGAATCCCTATCACACCTACATTGAGCAAACCTATGGCACAAGGGTTGTCACCGCCAGTGTCCACATCAACATTGGCCTGCGGGATCCAGAAGAGTTGATCCGTGCCTGTCGGCTAGTGCGGCTGGAGGCGTCCCTGTTTCTGGCGCTCAGTGCTGCGTCGCCGTTTCTTGATGGCAAGGTAACGGGCTATCACTCCACCCGTTGGGCAATCTTTCCGAAGACCCCACCGCAAGTGCCCCTATTTACTAGCCATGCCCACTTCATTGAGTGGACAGAGCAGCAACTCCAACGCGGCACGATGCAAAATGTGCGGCACTTGTGGAGTGCTGTGCGCCCCAATGGCGATCGCCGACCCTATGATCTCAACCGCCTTGAACTGCGAATTTGTGATCTAGTTACGGATGCCATTTCCCTACTGGCGATGACCGCTCTTCTAGAGGCGCGGCTCCTGCAATTGCTGGATACCCCTGATCTTGACCCCCTGCGGTGGGGGGATGGCGAGATGTTGGCACAACTAGCCGATGAAAACGAGCAGATTGCTGCAAAAAACAGCCTAGAGGCCGTGCTGACCCACTGGCGCGATCGCCGGCAACTAACGGCAGCCGCTTGGGTAGCCGAACTCTACGAAGAGGTTTGGCCGATCGCCAAGGCACAGGGCTTTAGCTGCTTTCTGGCACCGATTAAGAAAATCCTGCGACAGGGAAACACCGCCCAGCAATGGCTGGCTCACTATGCAGCGGGGCAATCGATCCCTGAGATTATGGCCACCGCCGTACAGGAAATGGCCGCTACGGAACAGGAATTTGCCGATCAACTCTGTCAACCAGTGGCGGCAGTGCGGGGCTAGGCATGGCGCATTTGTTCATTAGCACCGGTGAAGTCTCTGGGGATTTGCAGGGCGCCCTGTTGGTCAAGGCACTCTATCGCCTCGCAGCAGAGCGGGGGATTCCCTTAGAAATTTCTGCCCTTGGGGGCGATCGCATGGCCGCTGCGGGGGCAAAGCTACTCTTTAATACCGGAGGAATTGGCTCCGTGGGGCTACTAGAAGCCCTGCCATTGATCAAGCCAACGATCGCGCTCCAACTCAAGGCTCGCCGCTATTTACGGCAGCATCCCCCTGATTTAGTGGTTTTAATTGACTACATTGGTGGCAATGTCGCCATGGGGCGGTTTATCCGCAAACATTTTTCTATTCCCATGGTTTACTACATCGCTCCCCAAGAGTGGGTCTGGTCCCATAGTTTGAAGGCCACTCGGCAAATTGTTGCCCTCAGCGATCGCCTGATTGCCATTTTTCCAGAAGAAGCCACCTATTACCGCCGTCATGGTGCCAATGTGGTCTGGGTGGGGCATCCCCTCTTGGATCGCATTGCTGCGGCTCCCAGTCGCGAAGTGGCACGCCAAAGTTTGGGCATTGCTGCCGATGAGCTGGCGATCGCCCTGTTGCCCTTGTCCCGCAAACAGGAAATCAAGTCCCTCTTGCCTCTAATTTTGGGGGCTGCCACAAATATCGCCAAAGCCTATCCCCACGCCCGCTTTTGGTTACCCCTTTCGCTGCGGCAGTATCGCTCAGCCATTGAAGCAGTTCTCAAGGAATATCCCATTCGCGTCACATTGGCGGAAGACTCCCTGCAAGTTCTAGCGGCCGCAGATCTGGCGATCGCTAAATCCGGCACGGTGAATTTAGAAACCGCGCTGTTGAATGTGCCTCAAGTCGTGATCTACCGCGTTCATCCCCTCAGTTTGTGGCTTTATCGGCGTTTCCTGAAGTTTGACCTCAAATTTGTCTCTCCCCCCAATTTACTCGTGAATAGAGACATCGTCCCCGAACTCCTGCAGGAACGAGCCACCGTTGCCAACATTACCGCTGCTGCCCTTGCGCTATTGGATCATCCTGAAAAACGCCTAGCCATGCAGGCAGGCTATGCCAAAATGCGAGCTGCGATGGGCACCCCCGGCGTGGTCGATCGCGCCGCCACCGAGATTCTTGATCTGCTGAGCAACAAAAAAGTGCAGGATCCGCTGTCCCGCACTTAGGGAAGTCATGAACTCCTTTAGAGCTTTAGAGCGTTGCCAAGTTTAATGGGTTACTGCTGGGGTTTCATGGGGCGATTGCCCGGCCGCCGCTGCTGCATTTGAGTGGCCAAGGCTTGTCGTTGCTGGGGTGTGAGAATGCTGCGCATCGCTAGCATGCTTTCAAAGCGCAGGGAAGCCAGTTGATTTTCCAGTTGACGCACTTGCTGATACTTGCTGCGGATTTGCTCCTCCGAGGCATTGCCACTCATCATTTGCCGCAGTTCTGCCTTGGCAGTGCGCAGTTGGTTGCGGGTTTGCTCCATTTGGCCTTGGTATTGTTGCTGCACGGCTTGTAAACGTTGCCGCTGTTCAGGTGTGAGGTTTAGGTTGTCCAGATTGGCTCTCCAGCGAGGTCCGCCATAACCGGGGTCAGCGACGCTCGGGGGAGCGATCGCCAGTAGGGGGCTGAGGCTACCACATATAAGAAGCGTGGCTAAAGATTTTTTCAACATAGCTGTGTTCTCCTTTGTCAAAACTTAACTTGTCAAAACTCAACAAAGAGTAAAAGTAGGGTGGACAGAATTTAGTCGAAGATGGCGGGTTCTGCGTCCTGAAACATTGCTTGCCAATTGGTGGTGATGAAGATAGCCACTGCATCCGGGGACGTCTGCTTTGCCACTTGAGTTGAGGGTTTGAGGAACCACACACTGGTGGCGGTGGCGATCACCCCAGCCCCCAAAAGAGACACGATTTGCCAGCGTCGCTTACTCAGTTGATGTTGATGCAAAGCCGCTTGGACAATGCGCTGCTCCAAATGGGGGTGGGGGGGCGGGGGCGTCCCCGCATAGGTTTGTAAAAATTTAACCAAGGGTGTATCCTCCACAGGTGGGGGTTCACGTTTCATAAAGTGATTCCAGCCTCCGTAAAGTAAGTCCGCAATGTGCCTCGGGCACGAAAGAGGCGGGATTTCACTGTACCCACGGGAATCCGCAGAATTTCAGCAATTTCTTTTTGGGGCAAGCCCTGCAGATCATGCAGGACCAAAACACTGCGGTACTCCAAGGGCAGGGTGGCTAAACCGCGCTGAACTAAATCTTCGTAATGCAATTGTCGTAGATCCAGTCCAGGAGTGAGTGGCTCACTTTGAGACAGGTATTGCTGATGTCGCGATTTGCGCGTTGCCAGTTGGCGGCGATAGTCGCAAGCCACATTCCAGGCAATCCGATAGAGCCATGTTGAAAACTTTGCCTCATGTTTGAGACCCTTTAGCCCCTTCCATGCCCGCAAGAAAACCTCCTGCACTAAATCATCAAGGGCAACCGCACCGCACAACTGAAACAGGAGCGATCGCACCCGTTGCTGATGCCGTTGATAGAGTTCCCGAAACCCATTTGGATGTCCGGAAAGGCACTGCTCAATAATCCGCCGATCGGGATCGATCACTTGGGGTCGGGTCACGATAGCCGTTGATGCCGTTGCCGCTGATAGGGGTAAAGATACACTCATGCGAGGTATCACTCCATTAACGTAATTATCTATTTAGACGGGGCATCGAAAAGAGCGGTTCAAGACCCTTGGCACCACGGTTCGCTAGAATTTGGTAAACAATTGCGGCTACTGGCTGGACTATACTAAACGTCGGATGCTCTGACAGGGAACTGATCGTGAATATCGCTGAAATTTTTAACCGTGGTGGCTTGGCCATGTGGCCACTACTGATTCTCTCGATCTTGACCTTAGGCACCATTTTTGAGCGGCTTTGGTTTTGGAGCATTGTTCTCCGAGGAGAGACGAAACTGGCCGAGCAGATTCTGGATGCCGCTCGCCACGATTGGCAAGAAGCCATTGAATTAGCAGCCAATGCCTGTGACCAACCGATTGGTCGCTTCCTCTATACCCCTTTACAACTGATTGACACCAACCCAGAAATCTTTCGCCTAGCCCTAGAAGCTGCGGCTGATGAGGAGCTGAGTGCCATGCGGCGGGGAGAAAAGGTCTTGGAAGCAACGATTACGATGGCACCTCTACTGGGTTTGTTGGGAACGGTGTTAGGTCTGATTAGTGCCCTCAGTTCTATTCGCTTGGGGGATATTGGCACACCTGCAACCATGGGCGTGGGTCTCGGGATTAGTGAGGCCTTGATTAGTACCGCCTCTGGCCTGGTGGTGGCAATCATTGCCCTTGCCTTTCAGCGGCTCTTTCAAGCGTTTCTCTTGCAGCAGGCACAAATTTTTCGCCGCACCGGCAATGAATTAGAACTCACCTATCGCCAAGCATGGCTAGAGCAGCGGATCAAAGGGGAACCTGAAAAAACATTGTTCTAACTCAAGCTATTTTTGCCCCTTTGACAGTTCTGAAGGGGAAAATCCTACGGGTAGGGGGAACCAAAATCGTTATAATCGCTGTTGAGATTTCATTAGCGAGGCATCATGCGCGTTTACGTGTTGCTCTACAACCCGGGGACTGAAAATGAGGGCATTCATTCTCTGCAACTGGGCGATCGCAACCTGATTCTGATGTTTGAAAGCGAAGACGATGCCAGTCGCTATGCCATGCTTTTAGAGGCACAGGATTTTCATCCCCCCAGCGTTGTCCCCATTGATGCCAAGGAAATTGAAGAATTTTGCGAATCCTCAGGCTACACCTGTCACTTGGTTCCCGAAGGATTTGTGCCGACAAACGATGCTGAGCGTCTTTTCTTGGCACCCCCTGAACGCAATGTCGAAGAAACCGACTGGGAACTAGAAAATCGCGTGCCCCCCGCTGCTGAGAGTGAGTTCTCCGAAAGTGAACTGAATCAGTTGCGCCAACAACTTGAAAAGCTGCTGTAGATGGTGCGGGTCTGTGCCTGTCTAATTGTCAAAAATGAGGCAGCCCATTTGGCACGCTGTCTGGGCAGTGTCCAGCCTTGGGTAGATGAGATCGTTGTGGTAGATACCGGTTCAACGGATGAGACGATCGCGATCGCCCGCCAGTTTACAGAGCGCATTTTTACCTTCCCTTGGCAGGATGATTTTGCCGCTGCCCGCAATTACTCTCTAGAGCAGGCCACGGGCGATTGGATTTTAGTGATTGATGCTGATGAGGTGCTCGTGACCTTGCGGGAGCCGCCTGTGCCCCTCGGCCAACAACTGGAGGGCAGCACTTTCAGTGCTTATCAACTCCTACGACGGGAAATCGGCACGGGGCAGCAATTTTCTGACTTTGCCATTGTGCGACTCTTTCGCAACCTGCCGACGCTGCGCTATCAGGGACGCTTCCATGAGCAGTTGGTTTCGACAGCCGCAGAACCGCTGACCATTGGTACTCTGGAAACGCTGCGTATTGACCACTATGGCTATCAACCCGCACAAATTCAAGCCAAGATGCGCGATCGCAACATCCCGATTTTGGAACGCATCCGCGCTAGTGAAGGTCTGCCTTTGAATCTCCTCTTTGCCTTGGCGGAGATGTACCACGCTGTGAATAACCCCACGGCTGCGGATGACTGCTACCAAGAACTTTTTGAGCGGCTCTTGCCCCATCTCCTCATCAGCCAACTGCCTGAGAATGCCCCTGGCGCCCTGCCCGAAATTCTGAATCAACTGGGGCGGCGTCTGCTGGCTATGGGGGATCACGAAACATTGCAACTCCTCTGTCAGCAAAGTCTGGTGTGGTTTCCCACCTATCCTCCCCTCAATGATTTGGCCGGGCGCTGGCTGATGGCTTTAGGATTTCCTTTGGGAGCAACGGCCTACTTTGAGTATTGCCTTGAACTGGGGCGCACCAATGGCTACAGCAAGCAGATGATTTTTCCCTTGGGCTATGTGCGGGAGATTGCAGCCGAACAACTAGGGCGTGCCTATGAAACCTTGGGCGATCGCGAGCGGGCGGCGGCGGCCTTTGCCCAAGCAACAGCTTTTCGCCAAGAAAGGGGCAATCACCAATAGAAAATAAAAAAGTGCCGCTGTTAGCAACGGCACCGCAGTTTGGGTTTCGGTGATCCAACCTTAGGCAAATTGCTGCCACTCTTCTTCCAGCAGACTGATGAGATCTTCGTTGCCCTGACTCCGAGCCACTTGCAGCCGCCGCTCAAGAGTTTTCAGAATTGCATGGCGATGGGCTTCGGCCAAGGAGTCACGCTTACGCTGGGGAAGTACTGAAGGGGCAGTACTCGTCGTCGGAGCGCTTGTGGTAACTGGTGTACCGTTCGTTTGGTAGGTCACCCCCCGCCAGCAGAGGACATGATTGGGTTGAGGAACCGGTTCAGCCGCTTTGTGCCCTACCCATTGCACCCCCCGGTAGAAACCCTTGGCACCCGATTCAACAAGGGGAATGTGCTGCTCAGAAGTTTCGTATTTAACGCCGCGATAGATTACTTGCATAATTAAATCAAGGCTTCTAGGTGAATACTATTGACTCGTTATCAAGCTTTAGGTGATCTGCGCTAGGAAACAACTTGCTTTTAACTTTCTGTATTCTATTATACGATTTTTCGATCTTCATTGGGTAGAAGCCGGTTTTTTTAACAAATCTTTAGCCCTTCCACAGTCCTCCTATGAACGTGTTGTCACTCCCCGCCAATGCCAGTCACCTTCTAAGGACGTTGCGTCCAGGTCAACGGGAAATTAGTGAATGGCAAGGGGGTCTCTTGGCGGTATCGGCAGTGCCCGGAGCAGGCAAATCCCATGGCATGGCCGTAGGAGCCGCGATCGCCATCGCTCGCGAAAAACTCCATCAGCAGCGGCAACTGGTCGTAGTCACCTATAGTCGTTCGGCAGCGGCCAATATCAAGGTGCGGATTCGCCAGTACCTGCGGGAAATGGGCTTGCCCCGCAATGGTTTTAGTGTGCAGACGCTCCACAGTTTGGCCTTGAAAATTGCCACCAGTCACCCCACAGCGGGTCTGCGTTGGAGTGGCGAGAATTTAATGAGTGAGCATGAGCAGCGACGCCTGTGTGTTACCTGTGTTAAGGAATGGGCGCGATCGCACCCCGATATTCTCGAGCAACTGATCCAAGGCTGCGATACCAGTCCCCTGAGTGACGTTGAACACGATGGTCGCAGAAGTGCGCTTTTGACTGACATCTTGGTGAAGTTGGCACAAACCGTTATTAGCAGTGCCCGCAGTATGGCGTTGACGCCCCATGATCTGCGGCAGTTGTCCCAGCAGTTGCGCTCCCAAAGTGCAGCCGCAGCAGAACCCTACCCCTTTTTAGAAATTGGTGCCGACCTTTTGGAACTGTACCAGCACCATTTAGCACAGCGAGAGCAAATTGACTATGATGAGATGATTTTGGCAGCGGTACAACTCCTAGAGGGCGATCGCCAGTGCCGCCAAGAATGGCAACAGCGGGTGTATGCCGTCTTTGAGGATGAGGCGCAGGACTCGACCCCCTTGCAATCGCGGTTACTGCGACTTCTCGCCGAGGACAACACCACAGGGCAAGTGAATTTTGTGCGGGTGGGGGATCCCAATCAAGCCATTAACTCCACATTTACGGCGGCAGACCCTCTCTTTTTTAATGAATTCTGTGACCAATGTGCCCAGCAGCAGGCCTTCTATAAAATGACCCAAGCGGGGCGATCCACTGAGTTGGTCATTCGATCGGCCAACTTTTTAGTGAACTGGGTCAATCATGCCCTCAAAGGCCAAGAACTGCCCTTTCGATCCCAAGCAATTCAGCCCGTCTCACCGACGGATCCGCAACCGGGGGCGAACCCACCCCCCTGGGGAGAAGGGGTAGAAATTGCCCGACCAGCAACCGTTTTCGAGACCGTGCGCGAGCTAGCAGCACGTATTTCTGAGGTTTTAGCAGAGTATCCTGAGGCCTCAATTGCGGTACTGGTGCGTACCAACCGCCAAGGGGAATTTGTCGCGGATCTGTTGCGATCGCCCGCTAGCTTCAGCATTAATACCGACCTTGCCGCTCAGGGGATTCCGATTCTCGATGTATCGGGCATTGAACGGCGATCGCAGGTGCCCAAGGAATTGCTGGACATTCTTTATTTTCTCCACTGTCCCTATTCTCCCGAAGCGGTCAAAGCAGCCCTGACTGTTCTTCAGGAGCGCAAACGCATTTCTGTCCAAAATTTGGATCGCTTAGCCGCCCAGCCAGAGGTGTTTCTCTACCCTGGTCCTTTAGACCCCCCTGCCGAGGAACCGGTACTCAAGGCACGGCACTACTGTCAACGTCTCCTCAAAGCCCGCCTAGAGCTATCTCTATTTCCTTTGATCACGTACTGCGCTCAGGAATTGGGCTATGATGCCGCTGAATTGGCCACCAGCGATCGCCTGATCTGCCACTTGGCACAGCAGGAACCAACGCAACTGTGGGAGCGTATCCATCCCCGTTGGCAGGAGTTGGTGGCGACGGATCGCTTTGACGCTGTTGAGATGGAAGACCTCCATAGCCGCTTGGTGCGATTGGGGCAAGTGACGATTATGACGATGCATCGCGCCAAGGGTCTGGATTGGGATGCCGTTTTTGTTCCCTTCTTAGAGGCAAGAACCCTCCCCGGTGAGAGCTGGGTGGCGGCCAATGCCAAGTTCCTCAGTCCAGAGGTGGATTTTACGGATGTGGTGCGATCGCAACTGCGAGCCTACGGCCATCAGCAACCCCTTCCTGACTGGCAAACCGCCTATCAAAAAGCCACAGAGGCCAAAGTTGCCGAGGAATACCGCCTGCTTTACGTGGCCATGACCCGTGCTAAGCGTTTACTGTGGCTCGCCGCCGCCCACCAAGCCCCCTTTAACTGGCAGACCTTTGACTGGCGAGGGTTTTATCAACTGCAAGACAGTGACCCTTGTCCTTTCTTACCTGCCCTAGAGCAGAAGCTAAAGAAACATGCCAAGGCTACTCGCGGCGATCGCTAAGGCTATCACGCCCCGGCAAGCGTTCCATGGCTGCCAAGACGGCCCGTTCTGCTGCCAGAATATCCCGCTCCGCGCCCCCCAAAAAGAGTCGGCCAAAGCTGCCCACGGCTGAAATCTGCAAGATATTAATGAGTGCTGCCTTTTCCGCTTCATTGGCGGCCAGTGCGGCATAGGCGGCAGGTTCCACTTCAAACACATAGAGGGTTTGCCCCGCCAAAATCATATTGCCCCGCCGCGAACGGTTAATTAGTTGGGTGTGGTGGGCATCAATATTGCGAATGACTTGACTCGAAATCACCCGTGGCCGCAAGCAATCCTGTACCCGAGCGCCAATGGCATCTAAAATTGCTTGCCCTGCTGCGCGTACTTCCCCCTGATTGCCCGAATGCACCTCCAATAGTCCGTAGAGTCGCTCGATAAACAAAACTCCCGGCCGCACCACCGCAGACTTCAAGGCAATATCCAAAAGGCGATTGACATCAATCCCCGGTGAAATCTCCACCCAGAGGGAGCAATCCCCCGGCAAAGGCAAAAACCCTTGAGCCACGGTTCCCAAGTAGGCCGCGTGTTGCGGTTGAATCGAGTCGAGATAGACATAACTGCGCAGATCAACGCCCAAGGTGGTGGATTCCTAACGCGCCAGTACCCATGATCGCCGAAAATGCCCTAGGACAATAGCCATTGCAGGCGTGGATCCGTAAAGTCCTCAATGCAGACCTCTGCTCCTGCGGCTTGCAGTGCCGTTTCCGATTGCGTTGTTAACACTCCCCAGCAGAGCATCCCTGCCCGCACCGCTGCCATCACCCCTGCCACGGCATCCTCAAAGACAAGACAATGCTGCGGCAACACCTGCAACCGCTCCGCCACTAGGAGATAGCATTCTGGATCGGGCTTGCCCCGCTGCACATCCTGCTCCATCACCACCGTATCGAAAAAGTTGCCCACCCCCTCGCAGGAGAGCACCAATTCCACATTGGCAGCACAGGCCGAGGTGCCTAAGCCCAAGCGATAGCCTTTTTCTTTAGCACTTTTGAGAAAGGGCAATAGCCCCAGCAACAGTTCCAAATGGGGTGCCAAGAGTTCCCGAAAGACAGCCTCTTTGCCCGCGCCCCAGCGTTCGACTTCCGCTTCAGTGACCGATCGCCCCAAGAGTTCTGGCAGGAGTTCGGCATTGCGTTTACCCCCCATTTGCCGCAACTGTTCCAAGTTAATCTGCTGCCGCAGTTCAGGGGTGCGATCGACATAGACCCGCCAAGCTTCAAGGTGGTAGGGCATAGTATGGCAGATGACCCCATCCATATCAAAAATCAGGGCACGCTGCGAGGGTTCAACGGCAAGAAACTGGGAAAAATTAGCCATTGGCGAAAAATTTGGGCATCAGCAAGTGTAGTCTATCGTCTTTTGAGACTAAAGAGGCTGGCCAATCGATCAATCGAATTTTGCTGCAGGCTAGTCCCCAAAATCTCAATTAAAATACGGGCAACCACACCTGCAAAAAAATGAGTCAACATCTACAGTAGGAGTACAGCCCTTTATCTAAGCTATAGGGTACGTCAAGGGACGTTGATCCTGTTTAAGAGTGGATTTGACGGTTCTGGGTCTGTTCCATCTTTTGGGAAGAGGGCTGTAAATTGGCATACAAAAACACGCCAAAGTGGACGTGTTAAGATGAGTGTTACCAGCACGCAGGAGCCATTAGGGGAAGGGTCATGTTTGAACGGTTTACAGAAAAAGCCATTAAAGTCATCATGCTGGCACAGGAAGAGGCTCGCCGCCTCGGCCACAACTTTGTCGGTACCGAACAAATTCTCCTCGGATTGATTGGTGAAGGCACCGGTGTGGCTGCGAAGGTGCTACGTTCCATGGGGGTGAACCTCAAGGATGCCCGCATCGAAGTGGAAAAAATTATTGGCCGTGGGTCTGGTTTTGTGGCGGTGGAGATTCCCTTTACCCCCCGTGCCAAGCGAGTGTTGGAACTCTCCCTCGAAGAAGCCCGCCAACTGGGACACAACTATATTGGTACTGAGCACCTTCTTTTGGGTCTGATTCGCGAAGGGGAAGGGGTAGCAGCACGGGTTCTTGAAAATCTCGGCGTTGACCTGTCGAAAGTGCGCACCCAAGTGATTCGCATGCTGGGTGAAACCGCCGAAGTGGCTGCCGGTGCCAGCCAAGGGCGTACCAAAACACCGACGCTGGACGAATTTGGTGCCAACCTCACCCAGATGGCCATTGATGGCAAGCTAGATCCCGTGGTGGGTCGGCAAAAAGAAATTGAGCGGGTGATTCAAATCCTTGGCCGCCGCACCAAAAATAATCCTGTGCTGATCGGTGAACCGGGGGTAGGTAAAACTGCTATTGCTGAAGGCCTTGCCCAACGCATTGCCAATAAAGATGTCCCCGATATTCTGGAAGACAAGCGGGTGGTCACCCTCGATATTGGCCTGTTGGTGGCGGGCACGAAGTACCGCGGTGAGTTTGAAGAGCGGCTGAAGAAGATCATGGATGAGATCCGCCAAGCCGGTAATGTGATCTTGGTGATTGACGAGGTACACACGTTGATTGGGGCTGGGGCCGCTGAGGGTGCCATTGATGCGGCGAATATCCTCAAACCCGCCCTAGCTCGTGGTGAGTTGCAGTGCATTGGTGCCACCACGTTGGATGAGTACCGCAAACACATTGAGCGGGATGCTGCCTTGGAGCGCCGCTTCCAACCGGTGATGGTGGGTGAACCCTCCGTTGAGGAAACCATTGAGATCCTCTACGGCCTGCGGGAACGCTACGAGAAGCACCACAAGCTGAAAATTTCCGATGAAGCCCTTGAGGCGGCAGCGAAGCTGTCTGATCGCTATATTAGCGATCGCTACCTGCCCGACAAAGCCATTGACCTCATTGACGAAGCTGGCTCACGGGTGCGCCTGATTAACTCGCAACTACCGCCTGCGGCCAAGGAATTGGATCGCGAATTGCGGCAAGTGCTCAAAGAAAAAGATGATGCTGTGCGTGCCCAAAACTTTGACAAAGCGGGTGAATTGCGCGATCGCGAGATGGAACTGAAAGCGCAAATCCGTGCCATTGCCCAGCAGAAAAAATCCGAAAGCGCCAATGGTGAAGAGGAAACCCCCGTCGTTACTGAAGAGGACATTGCCCACATTGTTGCCTCTTGGACAGGTGTGCCTGTCAGCAAGCTCACCGAAAGCGAATCGGAAAAACTGCTGCACATGGAGGAGACCCTGCACCAGCGGGTCATTGGCCAAGATGAAGCGGTGAAAGCCATCTCCCGTGCCATTCGCCGTGCCCGTGTCGGTCTAAAAAACCCCAACCGTCCCATTGCTAGCTTTATCTTCTCTGGGCCAACCGGTGTGGGTAAAACCGAGCTAACGAAAGCCTTGGCCGCCTACTTCTTTGGTTCTGAAGAGGCGATGATCCGCTTGGATATGTCCGAGTACATGGAGCGGCATACCGTCTCCAAGCTCATTGGTTCGCCCCCTGGCTATGTCGGCTACAACGAGGGCGGTCAACTGACCGAAGCCGTGCGGCGGCGTCCCTACACGGTGGTGCTCTTTGACGAAATCGAGAAAGCCCATCCCGATGTCTTTAACCTGCTGCTGCAAATCCTTGAGGATGGTCGCCTCACTGACTCTAAGGGGCGTACCGTTGACTTCAAGAACACCCTCTTGATCATGACCTCGAACATTGGCTCGAAGGTGATTGAGAAAGGCGCTGGCGGTCTTGGCTTTGAGTTTGGCACTGAGGATGCTGCTGAATCGCAATACAATCGCATTCGCTCCTTGGTGAATGAGGAACTGAAGCAGTACTTCCGTCCAGAGTTCCTCAACCGCGTGGATGAGATTATTGTCTTCCGCCAGCTGACCAAAGACGAGGTCAAGCAAATTGCTGACATCCTCTTGAAGGAAGTCTTCTCACGCCTGACCGAGAAAGGAATCACCCTAGAAGTGACGGATCGCTTCAAGGAGCGACTCATTGAAGAAGGCTACAATCCCAGCTACGGTGCGCGACCCCTGCGGCGGGCCATTATGCGCCTCTTAGAGGACACCTTGGCTGAGGAAATGCTCTCTGGCCGTATTCGTGAAGGGGATACTGCCCTCATTGATGTGGATGAATCAGGTCAAGTGAAGATCCAAGCTCAACCTCGGCGTGAGCTACTGCCCCAAGCGGTTGAGTAGGGTATTGACTTCCTATGCCAGACACACCGCAAGAGGTTTATGGGGACTCCCTCAGCTCCCGAGCGCTGGATCACGACTGGCGCACCATTTATCCCTTGGGTGCTTACCAAATCCACGGTCTGGCATGGGTCGATCCCCAAGCCCTGTGGCTACGTCAATTGCCCCGTTTGCCCTTTTGCCAAGCAACCCTTGGCGCCAGTTTTTTGGCCTTGGACCGGGTACGGGGCTTTATTTTGCTCATCAATGGCGAAAATGACCACAGTGAGATTCTCAATCCCTACGATCTAGAGCCATTTCTCGATGCCGATGGCCTCTGTCTCCATCGCGAAACCCTCTGGTTTTGCCGGGACACATGGCTCTATCGCTGTCATCTGCCTGACTGGCATGTAGAAAAGGTGTTGGCGTGCCGCTATCCCATTTACGGTGTGGCGGTGGATGACACAGGCATCTATGTGGCCTGTCAAAAATCGGGTTACATTCACTGTTTTGACGAGACGGGTCGAGAGCAGTATCGCCTCAGTGCGCCGGGCATTGGCTGTGAAAATTTAGCCCTTAAGGATGGCTATCTGTGGGTGAGCGATCGCTTAGAGCAATCCATCTATTGTCTCGATCACCAGAGTGGCCGTGTTGAATGGGTGGCCTTGACGCCCTTTGCCCAGCCAACGGCGTTTACCTTTGATGCGACGGGGCGACTGTGGGTGGCCTATGGCGGCGAAGAACCCTATTTGCGGGATAACCCCAACAACCGCGAAGCCCCCCTCGAAATTGATCATCGCGATATTTGCCTGATTCATCCTCTGCTCTATCAGACCCACAAAGAGCAGCATTACACGGTCTCCAATGGCTATCTGATTGAGATGGCCTACGTGGAGGAAATGTCTCCCCTTGATGCGCTGCACCTAGATAACCTAGAGTGGCGAATTGCTCTGCCCGCCAATTCCCTGCGCCAAAAATTGCTGCGGGTTGAACCCGTCGGTACCCCCTTTCACTTGGAAACCGTGGGTGATCAGCAGGTGGCGGTGTTTGATTTTCCTGAAGTGCGTCCCTACGAAGCCCGTCTTTTTGGTTGGCGTGCTTGGCTAGAAGTGAGAGGTATCAAGTACCATCTCAGCTTTGACGACATTGATGAGACGCTACCGCTGCCACCAGAATTTGCAGCACAGTATCTAGTGGATAACGATGAGTTGGCGATGGATCAACCCATTGTCCAGGAGGCGGCACGGCAAGCTGTGGGCACAGAGACCAATATCCTGCGTAAGATGCTCAAGATTCGTAACTATGTGTACGATCGCCTGAGCTATGCCATGCGACCCACGATTGAAACCCCCGATTTGGTTTTGAAACGGGGAACGGGGTCCTGTGGTGAGTACGTGGGGGTGCTCCTTGCCTTGGCGCGATTAAATGGCATTGCCTGCCGTACGGTGGGTCGCTACAAATGTCCCCCCCATCCCCAAAAGCGGGGCATTCCCCTCCAACCCACCTATAACCACGTTTGGTTGGAGTTTTATGTGCCGGGGGTTGGCTGGTTGCCCATGGAGTCCAATCCTGATGATGTCGTAGAGCGCGGCCCTTATCCAACGCGGTTCTTTATGGCACTGCCTTGGTACCACGTGGAAGCGGGTAAAGGGATTCGCTTTGAGAGCATGAATTATCGCGATCGCGGACTACGCCTTGGAGATTTAGCCCTCAATCATGTGCGCTTTACCATTCATAGTGAGCTGCCCCCAATTGCCTAAACAGTTCTAAGACAGGAGCACTCGCAGTAATCCCAAAGGAGCCGGCTGCCAATCGCCGCGCCAATCCAAAAGCTGTACTAACACCAAGTAGCCAATTCCCAATAACAGGGAAATGACACCGGTGACGATCGCCACCCATTTGCCCGATGACCGTTGAGACACCCTGAGCCTCCTATTCATTCTTGAGTCGCAATACTGCCATAAAGGCCTCTTGGGGGACATCCACCCGCCCGATCGCCTTCATCCGTTTTTTACCCGCTTTTTGTTTTTCGAGGAGCTTGCGTTTACGGGTCACATCGCCGCCGTAGCACTTGGCCAAGACATCTTTGCGTAAGGCGGGAATACTTTCACTGGCAATCACCCGTGAGCCAATGGCCGCTTGAATGGGAATTTTGAACTGGTGGCGTGGGATCAAATCCTTGAGTTTGCTGACAAGGGCACGTCCCACATAGTAGGCCTTATCGCGGTGAACAATCGCTGCCAAGGAATCCACTGGGTCGTTATTGATCAGGATATCCAGTTTCACCAGATCATTAGGACGGTAGCCAATCAGGTGGTATTCCATACTGGCATAGCCCCGCGATCGCGACTTCATTTCATCGAAAAAGTCCGTCACAATTTCCGCCAAGGGCATTTCATAGACCAATGTGGTGCGCCCTTGGGTGAGGTAGCGCATATCCTTAAAGATGCCCCGCCGCGACTGCGCCAACTCCATCAGCGTTCCCACATAGGTTTCGGGGGTAATCATTTCCAGTTGAACGTAGGGTTCCTCAATTTTTTCGCGGTATTGGGGTTCCGGTAGCAGGCTGGGGTTATCAATCGTCAGCACTTCCCCTTTGATGGTGGTGACGCGATAGACCACCGAAGGGGCGGTAATGATTAAGTCCAGATTGTATTCCCGCTCTAGCCGCTCTTGGATAATTTCCATGTGCAGCAGCCCCAAAAAGCCACAGCGGAACCCAAAGCCCATGGCACTGGAGGTTTCCGGCTCGTAGTGGAGCGAAGCATCGTTGAGCTTCAATTTTTCAAGGGCTTCCCGCAGATCCTCAAACTGATCGGCATCGGTGGGAAAAAGACCACAAAAGACCATCGGTTTGGCCTCGGTGTAACCCGGAAGAGGTTCCTTGGCTGGGTTTTGTGCCAATGTAATCGTGTCGCCGACACGAGCATCGCCAACGGCTTTAATGGCGGCTGCGAGGTAGCCCACTTCCCCGGCATGGAGACTGTCCACGGGTTTTTGGTTGGGGGCGAGGACGCCGAGTTCATCAATTTCGTATTCTTTGCCAGAGGCCATCAAGCGAATGCGATCGCCCTTGCGAACCACACCATCCATGACCCGAAAATAGACAATCACCCCTCGGTAGGCATCGTAGTAGCTATCAAAAATCAATGCCCGCAGGGGTTGATCTACCGTATCCCGAGGCGGCGGCACCAAATGCACAATCGATTCCAGAATTTCCTCAATGCCAATCCCTTCCTTGGCGGACGCTAGAACCGCTTGGGAGCAATCGAGACCAATAATCTCTTCGATTTCGGCCTTGACGCGATCGGGTTCAGCACCGGGTAGGTCAATTTTGTTGAGGACCGGAATAATCTCTAAATTATGCTCCAATGCCAGATAGACATTGGCCAGTGTTTGCGCTTCTACCCCTTGGGAGGCATCCACAACGAGGAGTGCCCCTTCACAGGCAGCCAGCGATCGCGACACCTCATAGGAAAAATCCACGTGGCCGGGGGTGTCAATCAAATTCAAAATATACGTTTCGCCATCGCGACTGGTGTAGGTCATGCGGGCAGCTTGCAGCTTAATCGTAATTCCCCGCTCCCGCTCCAGCTCCATATTGTCAAGAAACTGTTCCTTCATTTCACGGGGATCCACCGTGCCTGTAAATTGCAGCAGGCGATCGGCAAGGGTCGATTTGCCGTGATCAATGTGGGCAATGATCGAGAAATTGCGAATGTGGGAAACGGGGACGTCGGTCATACCAGCGAGGACAACCTTAACAAAATGAAAAACTCCTTTCTTGATTCTAAGCGTCCCTGTCCGATTGTGCTGAGAATTCGGTGGTAGGATAGAAATTAACTGCCGGGATGTAGCGCAGCTTGGTAGCGCATCTGCTTTGGGAGCAGAGGGTCGCAGGTTCAAATCCTGTCATCCCGATTCGGAACCGTAAACCTAGAACGATTGTTGCCCATACAATCCTGCGGTAGATTAGCCTCAGGCCTTTTGGATACGTATTCATTGATGCTGACGGTTCCACGGACAATTTGCCTTGGATTTTTGGCGGTGATTACGCTGGGGACGCTGCTGTTGTGGCTGCCTTGGTCCACTAGTAATGGGGAATGGAACCCCTTTATCGTTGCGCTATTTACCGCAACATCGGCCGTTTGTGTGACCGGCCACATTATTGTCGATACGGGAACCCACTTTTCTCCCTTTGGTCAACTGGTGATTCTGCTGTTGATCCAAGTGGGTGGTCTGGGGTACATGACGGCGACCACCTTTTTGATTATTTTGCTGGGACGCAAGTTTAACCTGCGGCAGAAGATAGCGGTACAGCAAGCCTTGGATCGGCGGGGCATGCAGGGGGCACGGCAATTGGTGCGCTCGATTTTGGGTCTCACGTTTCTCTTTGAACTGACGGGTGCCTTGTTGCTGTGGCTGATTTTTCGCCAAGACGTTAGTGATCCACGGGCACTGTGGCTGGCGGTGTTTCACAGTATCAGTGCTTGGAATAATGCCGGGTTTAGTCTGTTTAGTGACAGCTTGATGGGGTATCAAACCTCTGTGCCCCTGAATTTCGTGATTTCACTGCTGATTATTTTTGGCGGCATTGGCTATGAGGTGATCTTTGAATTTTATCTTTGGCTGCGGGAGCATCTGCGCCACTGGGGTAAACCCGCCTATCTAATCCGCAAGGCGAGCCAGATGACGTTTAGCCTCAATTTCAAAATTGTGACGAGTACAACGGCGATTCTCCTCATCTTGGGAACGGCGATGCTGTTTGCGACGGAGATGCGATCGCCAGAACGATTTGGTCTTTTTTCCTTTGATCAGAAGCTCCTCTTGGCCTGGTTTCAGTCGGTGACAGCGCGGACGGCGGGCTTTAATACCGTCAACATTGGTGAATTCAATAATGGCGGGCTATTTATTATGATTGCCCTGATGTTTATTGGTGGTAGCCCCGGTGGCACGGCAGGGGGCATTAAAACAACCACGTTGCGGATTTTGGCAGGGATTACCAAGTCAGCTCTGCAAGGGAAAGAGGTGGTGCTGCTCTACCGCCGTCAGGTGCCCCCCTCGCTGATCATGAAAGCGGTCGCTGTCGCCTTTGGCTCAATGTTTACGGTGCTGGTTTCCACTACCCTCATCGCGATCGCTGACCCCGAAGAGAATTTCATTAATATTCTCTTTGAAACCGTTTCCGCCTTTGCCACCGTTGGTCTCTCCACCGGTATTACCAGTGGGCTAACCGCCTTTTCCAAGTTGGTCTTGATTGTAACGATGTATGCCGGACGGGTGGGTATCCTGCTGCTGATGGCGGCAATTATCGGTGACCCCCAGCCTTCTAGTGTCCAATATCCTGAGGAAAACCTGCTGGTGGGTTAGGGGGCGGCGTACTCGGCAATGGCGGCAGCCATCTCTTGGGTACCCACGGGTTCTTTGCCCGCTGCAGCCAAATCATAGGTGACAAAGCGCCCCTCAGCAATGACTTTTTCCACAGCTGCCTGAAGACGCCGTGCCGCTTCCATTTCACCCAAGTGTTGCAACATCAACACACCAGAGAGAATCAATGCCGTAGGATTGGCTTTATTTTGGCCGGCATATTTAGGTGCTGAACCATGAATCGCCTCAAAAACGGCATATTCATCGCCAATATTGGCGCCGGGAGCCACCCCAAGGCCACCAATCATGCCTGCACAAAGGTCAGAAAGAATATCGCCGTAGAGGTTGGGCATCACCATCACATCATAGAGTTCAGGCTTCTGCATCAACTGCATGCACATGTTATCGACGATGCGATCCTCAAATTCAATTTCCGGATAGCGGCGGGCAATCTCACGGGCGCGCTCTAGGAAGAGGCCATCGGTAAATTTCATGATGTTGGCCTTGTGAACGGCGGTCACTTTCTGGCGATGGTTGGCCTTGGCATATTTGAAGGCAAACTCAATGATGCGATCGCTCCCCAGCACAGAAATCGGCTTGACACCAATGGCAGCATCCTCACGGATCGGCTTACCCGCTAGATCACTCAAAAAGGCACGGGCTTTGGCCGCCTCGGGACTGGTGTATTCAAACTCAATCCCGGCATAGAGGTCTTCGGTATTCTCGCGAACAATGACAAGGTCAATGTTTTGAAAATAGCTTTTCACCCCAACAATGGATTTAGCCGGCCGTAGGTTCGCATAGAGATTGAGCCGCTTGCGGATCTCAACATTCACAGAACGAAAGCCGGTACCCACGGGGGTGGTAATCGGCCCTTTGATGGCAGTTTTCGTGCTTTTGATCGCATCGAGAACGTGTTCGGGCAAGGGGGTACCATAGCGTTCCATCATGTCCACGCCGGCATCCACCACCACCCAATCAATTTTGACGCCCGTAGCATCAATGGCCGTGCGAGTGGCAGCGGCAACCTCAGGACCAATACCGTCGCCGCGAATTAAGGTAACAGCGTGGGACACGAGTTCTCTCTCCCTATGCAGAACTGAAAGACAAGGTATTAGGAGGGTATGATGCCGCTAAATGAGCTTCACCGTACGTAGCGTGTGAAACAAAATTGTCGCCAAGGCGATCGCGCCTGCAACAATGACAAAGTACAAAACAATTCCCATCATGTTTCTCCTCAACAGGTAGTGATTTACCTCGGAATTCAGAATACCCTAGGCTGTGCCTACAAAACTAACATCACTAAAGCGCTTTTGTGCCTCGCTGACGGGACGATTTTTGCCTTCCTCTTGCCAGTAGTTAATGATTTCGGTGGCACGGTTGAGGAGTTCAATCCGCTCGGCTTCCGTAATCCAAGATTTCTTCTCTAACTCCGCCTTCAGGAGTTCCCAAGCATCGGTGCGCGGCCAAAAGAAGTAGGAGGTGAGGGGGCTTGTCCCTTTGCCAACAATTTGATCGACAGCGATCGCCACGTCTTTTTCTAACCAAAGTACTCTCAGGGTAAAGCGGGACAATTCTAACCTCCTAAAACTCGTTTTTCACAAAAAGCCATCCTTTATAATAACCAATCAGGCCAACTGCATACAAGTTTCTGGAGAGCTGCCGTTGAGTCCCCCCTGTGCCTGTGTCTTTTTTGATATTGATGGGGTAATTCGCGATGTCAGTCGTTCCTATCGCCGTGCCCTAGCGGATACCGTCGAGCATTTTACGGGGGGTGCCTATCGTCCCAGTCAAAAGGAAATTGACAACCTCAAGGCGGAAGGCTGCTGGAATAACGACTGGGAAGGGTCGCGTGAACTCATTTATCGCTACTTTGAACGCCAAGGGAAACCCCGCTGCCAAGTGCCCTTGGATTACGAGCGCCTTGTAATCTTTTTTGAGGAGCGCTATAGCGGCCAAAATTGGTGCGGCTATATTCAAGATGAGCCACTGCTGGTGGATGTTGCCTATTTTCAGGCTCTTGATCAGGCACAAATCCGCTGGGGGTTTGTCAGTGGTGCGACGCGGGACTCGGCAGAATATGTTCTGAAACACCGCTTGGGTCTCGATCAGCCCCTTTTGATCGCCATGGAAGATGCCCCCGGCAAACCCGACCCCACAGGACTCCGCATGGCCTACCGTCAGGCCGCGGCTCAGGAAACCATTCCTGCCTTTTATGTGGGGGATACAGTGGCGGATATGCAGACCGTTGTCAATGCCCGCAAAGAACAAGCAACAACGCCGTGGATTGCCTTAGGGGTGATTCCTCCCCATGTCAAGCCCGAAGATCGGCAACGCTATGGCGATCGCTTGCGCTCAGCGGGAGCCAGTGCAGTTTTTGAACACACGCGCGACATTACCCCAGCGATGGTGGCAGCGTTCTTAGGGCAATTGGCTGCCCACGACTCAAACTGCGGGCAATAAGATCACAGCGTTCATTGCCGACATCGCCACTATGGCCACGCACATGGTGCCACTGGACTAAGGGATCATTGAGGGCATCTAGCTCCTGCCACAGGTCTTGGTTGAGAACAGGCTTTTTGGCGGCTGTTTTCCAGCCCCGCCGTTTCCAGTTGTGGATCCACTCCGTAATTCCCTTGAGGACATATTCGCTGTCGGTGTAAAGGGCGATCGCGCTCCCCGGAGCCAGTTGGCGCCATGCCTTGAGGGCTTCAATGGCCGCCTGCAATTCCATGCGATTATTTGTGGTCGCGGGGTGATGTCCTCCCAGTTCCTGCACAGAGCCGTCGGCAAAGTAAATGACCACGCCCCAGCCCCCCGATCCCGGATTGCCTTCGCAGGCACCATCGGTATAAATGGCACGAATCTCGGTCATGAGTCTCTATGCTCTCCAAAGGTTGCAAATAAAAAAGGGTGGCCACAAGACCACCCCCGAAACAAATGGATACCAAAGACTACTTGATGCTGACTTTGGCGCCGGCTTCCTCGAGTTCTTTCTTAGCGGCTTCGGCGTCTTCTTTGGTGGCACCTTCTTTCACGGGTTTGGGCGTGGATTCCACCACTTCCTTAGCTTCCTTGAGACCCAAGCCGGTCAAAGAGCGCACCACTTTGAGCACGGCAATCTTCTTGTCGGCGGGGACTTCTTCGAGAATGACATCGAAGGCGGTTTTCTCTTCGACTTCTTCTGCGGGAGCAGCAGCCCCACCACCCACAGGAGCGGCGACCATCATGCCACCGACCGGCGCAGCGGCACTGACACCAAAGGCCTCTTCAATTTGCTTGACCAGCTCAGCGGCTTCCAGCAGGGTCAAGGATTTCAACTTTTCGAGAATTTCATCGGTTGCAGCAGACATTGTCAACTCCTATCGTTTCAAGGTTGGAAAACAAGAACAGGTGGCTTCCCAAGGGAAACCGAAAACAGGATCGATCTATGCCGCACCTTTGTCGGCGATCGCCTGGGTTGCCCGCGCCAAGGAAGCAGGAACCTCCTTGATGCCAATGGCAATCTTCGCTGTGACGGCATTGAGGGCACCAGCAATCTGCGCCATGAGTTGTTCTTTTGAGGGCAGATCACCAATGGCCTTCACTTGCGCTTCATCAAGGGCCCGTCCCTCCATGACCCCACCGCGTAGGGTGGTTTTTTTCGTGGCCTTTTGGAATTCTTGGTAGGCCTTGATCGTGCCGCCAATGTCATCCTTGACCAAGAGGAACGCCGAAGGTCCCTTAAGGAATTGGGTCATGGGTTGCCAAGTGTCACTTTCTTTAACCGCCAATTCCATCAGCGTATTTTTAGTGACCTTGCAACTGGCATTACACTTGCGCAAGCGTTGCCGCAAATCCTTCATCTCAGCATCGGTGAGACCTTGGTAGTCAATCACCAGTGCCATTTGTGACTCGCTCAGGCGTTCCTTTAGCTCCGCCACAATTTCTTTTTTGTTTGCTAGCGTGCGTCCCACGCGCATCACCTCCTGTAGTCAGTGAAAGAAAAACCCCAGCAGTGGTGCCGGGGCGATCGCCCAATCCCAACGGATGGACTTCGCAAACCTCGGCAGGAAGATTATGTCTGAGCCAGACCCCTGCGGTCTTCGGTTTCAGTCTTGAGTTGTCCAGTATTGGGCAATAGACAAGTCCTCCTTAGGCGGCTTCGGCCAGTTTTAGCTCCCGCAGGGCGTTGATGTCCACTTGAATGCTCGGCCCCATGGTGGCGGCCACATAGACACTGCGCCAGTAGCGACCCTTGGCACCACTCGGGCGGTTGCGGTCAATACTCTCTTGTAGTGCCTTGAGGTTAACGAGCAAGTCTTCGGCGCTGAAGCTAGCTTTGCCAAAGAGCACATGGACAATCCCGGTGCGATCGGCGCGGAATTCCACTTTCCCCGCCTTGAACTCTTGAATCGCTTGGGGCAAGTCAAAGGTCACCGTACCGGCTTTGGGCGATGGCATGAGCCCCCGCGGACCCAAAATCCGACCCACTTTGGCCACTTGGGGCATCATATCGGGGGTGGCAATGAGCAGATCAAAGTCCATCCGCCCCTTTTGAATTTCGTCAATGAGTTCCTCTGAACCCACAACATCGGCACCGGCGGCACTGGCTTCAGTCACTTTTTCACCCCGGGCAATGACCGCGACGCGAATCGTTTGACCGGTGCCTTTGGGGAGCGCCACAGTGGTTCGCAATTGTTGGTCGGTATATTTGGGATCAATGCCCAAGCGGATGTGGGCTTCTGCCGATTCAGGAAATTTGGCTGTGGCCGTTTCCTTCAGCAGTTGCAAGGCCTCGAGGGGAGCGTAGGGACGATCCTCCACCTTGGCATAGAGTTCGCGCAGTCGTCGCGAGAGTTTACGCATCAGAATTTACCTCCACGGGGTACTAACGAAACGCAGTTTCTCCCCCAACACAACAACGGACTCAACAGGAACACACGAAGGAAAGCTTTAGTCGGCAATGGTCACGCCCATATTGCGAGCGGTGCCTTCGATAATCCGCATGGCCGCTTCAATATCGTTGGCATTGAGATCCGGCATTTTCTTCTCAGCAATTTCCCGCAGTTGGGCACGGGTGATCCTGCCCACTTTTTTCTTGTTGGGTTCGCCGGAGCCTTTTTCAATGCCCGCAGCTTTTTGAATCAGCACGGAAGCGGGCGGCGTTTTCAGAACAAAGGTGAAACTGCGATCTTCATAGACCGAAATTTCAACGGGAACCACCATCCCCACTTGATCGGCGGTGCGAGCATTGTACTCTTTGCAGAACATCATGATGTTCACACCGTGCTGACCAAGGGCTGGACCAATGGGGGGAGCAGGGTTGGCTTTACCCGCTTGAATGGCAAGTTTAATAACTGCGACGACCTTTTTCGCCATAGTGAGTTAGCGTCCTAATCTACTTTTTCCACTTGAGTCACTTCGAGTTCGACCGGCGTTTCGCGGCCAAAAATCGAGAGTAATGCTTTCAGTTTGCTGCGCTCAGCACTGACTTCAATCACCTCTCCCTCAAAGTCCTTAAAGGGACCATTGAGAACTTTGATCTTATCACCACTATTGAGATCAATGCGGTGAACCGGTTCTTGTTCTTGGGCTTTGCGGAAGATGCGATCCACTTCGGCCGGACTCAGGGGCATGGGCTTGACGTGACCGCGGCCGCGGCCTGTACTGCGGCGTTGCTCGGCACCCACAAAGTTAATCACATTGGGGGTGTTTTTAATCACCTGCCAAGCTTCATCATCAATTTGCCATTCACCCGTTTCGGGGGACTGCTGTGCCCGCACTTGGACAAGAACATAACCGGGAAAAACTTTTTCCTCAATGGTTTGCCGCGAGCCATCTTTTTTGATTTTGATGACGGGGGTTTGGGGAATTTCAATGCGAAAGATGCGATCGGCCACATCCAGCGTATGGAGCCGCTGCTCGATGGTGCTTTTCACTTTTTTTTCGCAGCCAGAGGCCACCTGCACGGCATACCAAAACCGTTTGACCTTACCCGCTTGATCCCCTTCGGCCACTTCAACGGTGTCGTCAAGAGGATCGTTCAGATCAGAATGATCAGTAAATTCACTCACCATAGGCGCGTACTCGTAGGAATCTTTGGCTGTCTAGAAAATCAGTGTGGCCAGCCAACGAAAGAGTTCATCCACTAGGTAGATGACCGCAGCCGAAAGGGAAACGATGAGAATGACTGCCGCAGATTCGCCAATCAGACGCTGGCGATCGGGCCACACCACTTTGCTGAGTTCTTCCTTGGTTTCGCGGAAAAACTCGGTTAGATTAAAGCCACTAGTGGGCTTTTCGCCTTCGGTACTCTTGGTCACGGCGGCACTCCTTAGGGCGGGGGCAGCCCGTTGCTACCCGTTTAATTCAGCGCGATTTATTATCATAGCAGGTTTCTTCTTTTTAGGAAATCCCGATGTTTGATTGCTTGCGATCGCGCACCCTCACGACGGCTATGGGTGAGGTGGCCTACGTTACCAATGATCTCGGCAATGTTAACCCTGCTCGGCCGCCTTTATTTTTTTGGCATGGCTTTGGCGGTGGCTCGAGCCGCTATGAATGGTCGGCAGTTTATGTGGCCTTTTCAGCCGAGTATCCCCTTTTTGCTTTGGATTTGCCCGGTTGGGGCGCCTCTGAGCATCGCGATCAACCCTATACGGTGGCGGCTTATGTGGATCATTTGCTAGAGTGCCTTGGTCAATTGACGGCAGAACCAGCGGTGGTGATCACGTCGTCACTGACGGCAGCCTTTGCCATCCAAGGGGCGATCGCCCATCCCCAACGCTTCCGTGGCCTGATTCTCACCTGCCCAACGGGGTTGAGTGATTTTGGTCAAGATTACCGCCAGACCCCCCTTGCCCAGATTGCCCGCCAGCCCTATGTGGATATCGCCTTTTATCGCCTCGGCGTGGCCAATTCCCTGAGTGTGCAGTCCTTTATGGCCAATCAACAGTTTGCTCGACCTAGCCGCATCAGCCCGGAAATGATTGCCACCTATACCCAAGTAGCGCAGTCGGCGGGGGCAGAATTTGCCGCGTTGGCCTTTGTGCGGGGTGATCTCTGCTGCGATCTCAGTCGCTTTTTACCCCATTTGACGGTGCCGACCTGTATCGTTTGGGGAGAGCAGGCAAAACTCCCTCCTGTGGCCGTGGGTCAACGCTTGGCACAGTTAAACCCCGAGGCGATTCGTGCCTTTGATGTGATGCCAGAGGTGGGACTAACGCCGCAGTTGGAGTGCCCTGCGGTGATGATTGGCTGGATTGATCGCTACCTTGGCCAGTTGCTGGCCTCCCCTTGAGGTGATCTAACGCTGGGCATTGGCAGTGGCGGGTAGGGTTGTGCCATAGACACGGGGGCGATCGCCCTGGGCCAATTGGGTGCTGCCTTGAGTATCCACTGCCCAAATGGTGGCTTTGGGGTTCCCCATGGTTTGGGTTTGAAAGAGTACCCGTTGCGGATCCGTTGTGCTCCAGCCCAAAAGGGTGGCAAAGTCGTATTCATCAGCGGTGGGATAAACCGTGGCCACATGACCCACCCCCGCCTGCCAAATCCATGCGCCATCGCTAATTAAATCAGTGGCAAACAAGCCGCCAAGCTGGCGCACCAAGAGACGATTACCGGTTTCTGACCAGCCAACTGGAACTAGTACTGCAATCAGACCTTGACCTTGGGGCACCTCTGCCAAAAATTCAGGCGGCATTTCCTTGAGGCTTTCAATGCGCTGCTGACTGCCGCTCTGGCGATCGCGAATTTCAAGAACGCTCACCAGTTGTTGCCGTTGCGCCTCGGGATCAGCCGTGAAGTAGAGGGTGGCCTGTGCCACATAGCGGCCATCGGGAGAGAGATATTGGGGCGTCTGCTGAGTCAAGCGGAGAGATTTCTTAGCCTTTAGAGCAGCGGCGTGGCCGTCGTCAATCCATTTCCAAGGGAGGGGGAAAGGACTCTGAAGCGGATCTGTGACTACTGTTTCTACGGGTTGATCGGGGGCTGAGGGTCGCTGGGCTTGGGCAGGCGTTACTGGGGCGATCGCAAGGGCTGTCAATATCCCACAGATTGAGGAGATGAAAAAGCCCCGCCACGGCGCAAATCGGGTTACCATGAGGTCACTCCTCTGAAATAAAGTTTGCTTATTTTATTGACAGTTTGGTTAAACGAGTGACGACGGCTCCTCACACCTCTAGCATAGCAATTGGCCTAGGCCGATCGCAGGAAAATTAACGAAGTTTTATGCTCTTGACAGAATTAGTCAAAAAATCTTGTGACTATTTGCAATCATTGGCAGTCATTGAGATTCATTCCCAGTGGTTTCCCCTCAGTTCCCCCTCGCTCAAAGATGCGGGGACGAGCCCCTATGCAGTGAATGCTAAAGGGCATTTGGCGTGGCCCAAGGGTCGGCACTCCCTCTGGTTGGGGCAGCGAATCACGGTACCCGCGACGGTTCAAGGCTATAGTGTGGCGGGTTTAACTCTACGCCTTGATCTCACGTGGTGGGCGGATCGGGCAACGGTGTATGTCAATGGTCAGGTGGTGCATCAGGGGGATTTATTTGATCATTCGGTGAGTCTGTGCCTAGGGGAGGCGGTGACCCCCGGCCAAGCGTGGGAGGTGGTGTTGCATCTTGTGAGTCCCGGCCACGATGACGGTGCTTTGGTGAGATCAGGCCTGCGGTTTGAATCGCCAACGGGAGTGGATCCCGACTTTATTGCCACTGAGTTGGACATTTTGGCGATCTTTGGTGAAACCCTCAACCTGCAACCCCTTGAACCCCTGCTGAAGGACGTTTTAGAAAGTCATGGACAGCGCCCCATCTTAGATCCGTTACTGGCGGAGATCCACGAGAAAATGCAGGCGATCGCTACCCCCTTGCGGCACTTCACCATGCACCTGTGTGGCCATGCCCATCTGGACTTGGCGTGGCTTTGGCCGATCGCCGAAACGTGGCAAGTGGCACAGTCCACTTTTCGATCTGTCTTGCAGCTGAAGGAACGCTATCCCGAACTCACCTTTACCCACTCCACTCCCGCCCTCTACGCCTATTTGCAGATCCATGCCCCAGAACTTTTTGGGCGGATTCAGGAAGCCGTGGCAGCGGGTTGGTGGGATGTAGCGGCAGGCCTTTGGGTCGAACCGGAACTGAATCTGATTAACGGTGAATCCATTGCCCGCCAGATTCTCTATGGCCAGCAGTACGTACAGGAGGCCTTTGGTGGCATTAGCCCCATTGCTTGGTTGCCCGATACCTTTGGCTTTCCGGAACGGCTCCCCAGTTTCTTGGCTCAGGGGGGCATTCGCTACTTTGTCACCCAAAAATTGCGCTGGAATGACACCACGCGCTTTCCCCACGGTTGGTTTGTCTGGCGGGATGTGGCGGGGGCGGCGGTGAATGCCCTGATGTCAGCACCCATTGGCGAGGGGATTGCTCCCGTGAAAATGGCTGCCTATGCCCAAGAGTGGTGGCAACAAACGGGAGCGCGGCGCAGTCTCTGGCTCCCCGGTGTCGGCGATCATGGTGGTGGACCAACGGCAGACATGTTAGAACGGGTGCGACGCTGGCAACACCTCGGTGGTATTGGGCCGCAGTGGCAATGGACAACCGTGCAGCAGTATCTGGAACAATTAACCCAAGAAACACCCCCTACAACCGCTTGGCAAGGGGAACTCTACTTGGAATTCCATCGCGGCTGCTACACCAGCCATGGTGATCAAAAGGCCGCCCACGATCGCGCCCAACGCCAACTGCAAGAGGCGGAACGCTGGTGTGCCCTCGCGGCAATCACAACTTCTTTTTCCTACCCCAAAGAAGAACTCAAAGCCTGTTGGCAACAACTTCTCTTTAACCAGTTTCATGATATTCTCCCTGGCTCCTCGATTCCAGAGGTCTATGCTGAGGTGGCGCCAACATGGCAGCAACTCCTGACCACGACAGAGACAGTCCTAAGGGAAGCACAAACAGCGCTGTGCCAGTCGATTGACGGCGGTGAACCGCCGGTGACAGAGGCAATTCCCGTTGTGATTTTCAATGGATTGGTGGGCGATCGCGCCGGGGTTGTCCACATTGACTTGGCGCAGCTACCGCAGGAGGTTCCCTCTTGGCGGGTTTATTGTCCACGGGGCGACTACGATTTACCAGCGCAGTTGAATGCTCCCCAAGGTTGCTTGACGTTTCGTACCCCTGAGGTGACGGGAATTGGCTACACGCTGCTGTGGCTCTGCCCGCGATCGCGCCCTGATACGTTACCAACCCCACCCTTGGGCTATGTCTTAGAAAATAACTATCTCCACGTTGAAATTGATCCGGCAACAGGGGAAATCACTAACCTGTATGACAAGTTGAATCATCGTCCCTGCTTGGGCGATCGCGGTAATCAACTGCAATTTTTCCGTGATCAGGGGCAATACTGGGATGCTTGGAACATTGACCCCAACTATGGGCAGCATCGACTGCCGGGGGCGACCCTAGAGGCTATTGAATGGGTGACGTGGCATCAACTGGAGCAGCGACTACGGGTCAGATGGCGCTTTCAGTCCTCGCAGATTCAGCAGGAGTATGTGTTGCAGTATCAAACCCCGTGGCTGCGCATTGATACGGTGATTGACTGGCAGGAGGAACATATTCTCCTCAAGGCGGCTTTTCCCTTGGCAATCAGTGCTGAGCAGATCACCTGTGAAACTCCCGGCGGCGTTACGCTGCGCCCGACCCTTCCCAATCCCCACCTCAGCGCCCATGAGCAAACAAAATGGGAGGTGCCCTTTTTAACGTGGGTGGATCTGAGTACCCCAGAGTATGGGGTGAGTCTTTTCAGCGACTGCAAGCATGGCCTTGATGCCCAAGCGAATCAACTGCGATTGACCCTGTTGCGATCGCCCACTTGGCCAGATCCGACGAGCGATCGCTGTCAGCACCGCTTTAGCTATGGTGTGTTTCCCCACAGTGACTCGTGGCAAGTGGCCGGTGTCCCGCAGCAGGCGGCTCAGTTTAATCAACCTCTGAGGGGAGAAATTGCCCCCGCCAACCCATCAGGATCATTACCGCCCCACGCTCAGCTTCTCCATTGGTCGGATGCCCGCATTCAATGCCTTGCCCTCAAACAACCAGAGGATGGACAGGGTTGGCAATTGCGAGTAGCAGAAGTGGCTGGGGAAGGGGGCACCTTGGAACTGCACTCAACGCTAATCCCATGGCAGATCAAAGCACCGCAAACACTCTTGGAGACGCCCACAGAGAATACCAACACAGTGACCCTCAGCCCATGGCAAATTCAAACCTTCCGACTACACCCTTGACCTACAATTGCGCCTTGAGGATTCTTGGCGATTCTCAGACAAATCTCCCTCACTCAAGCAGGGCAGCTTGTTGACATTACAGCACATCAATCGTCGGGAAAGCTGTTGAAACATGACTCAAGTCTAAACTATAGCTATTCCAATAAAGAATGAGATATCATCCAGCACAATACTTGCGAATCACCTCATCAATTGAACTGTTTGACCCTGCATACATCCGCGCTCGCTTCAGCGCACTAAAGTCGTGCTCAATCACATTCAAATCAGGAGAGTATTTCGGTAAAAATAACACCTCGTGACCCGCCGCTTTCACCACTGCCTGAATCACCCCTTTTGGATGAATCGGTACATTATCCATCATCAACAACGAACGTTTCTCTAACGCCGGCAAACAGTACTGACTCAGCCAGCTTACAAACCCTACCGCATTCAAATATCCGCAAAACAGCATTGGGGCGATGAAGTCTTTCTGGTGTCTATACCGTCCTGCTACTAATACCAATATCATCTAAAGAACCATATTATTTGCTTATTATGGCCAATACTACAACAGATAGTACAAACTCAGCCAATATGCTCCCATGAAACAGCCGTACCCCGCTCAATGGCCTGATTCACTCGCTTGCCCAGCAGTACCTCATAGTATTTAGGAGGCAACCCATACCCAGGGCGAATCGAACGAATACACTCTGGCGTAATCACTTCCCCTGCCACCATATCTTTGACAAAGTACAGTGAGCGGCGATACACCAGCGACTTTTTCTCCGCCTCCGTAGGCCCATAGTGCACCCGCCCCAGCGCTTGATAAGCCCGCTGCGTTTCCTCCACCAGCAGTTTCATTTCGTGGGGTTCCAAACTAAAGGCGGCATCTACCCCGCCCTCAGCACGACTCAGCGTAAAGTGCTTTTCAATGACCGTTGCCCCTAGAGCCACCGCCGCTACTGCGACACCGATGCCCAGCGTGTGATCCGATAGCCCCACTTCACAGCCAAAGAGTTCCCTTAGGTGCGGAATTGTCCGTAAGTTAGAATCCGTTGGACTCGCAGGATAAGTGCTAGTACATTTGAGCAAGACAATCTGATCATTGCCGGTTGCCCGAATTGTTCGCACCGCT
Organism: Thermosynechococcus sp. PKX82; assembly: GCF_031583255.1. NCBI lineage: Bacteria > Bacillati > Cyanobacteriota > Cyanophyceae > Acaryochloridales > Thermosynechococcaceae > Thermosynechococcus > Thermosynechococcus sp. PKX82. The sequence goes on from NZ_CP134169.1 coordinate 134,628, forward strand.
TCATCCAGTTCCGCAAGAGTTGCCATCCCTGTAGACATAATGATGGGCTTGCCCGTTTGGGCGACCCGACGGATCAGTCCTAAGTCCACATTTTCAAAGGAAGCAATCTTATAGATTGGGCAATCCAACTCTTCAAGAAAATCAACTGCTGTTAGATCAAAAGGGGTGCTAAAGGCAATTAAACCCAGTTCTTGGGCACGCTTGAAGATGGGTTCGTGCCACTCCCAAGGGGTATAGGCTTTTTGGTAGAGATTGTAGAGATATTCCCCTTGCCAAAGACTGGTCTTGTCACTAATGAAAAAATCAGGTTTTTCACAGGAGATTGTGATTGTATCAGCCCTGTAGGTCTGAAGTTTGACGGCATGGGCGCCAGCTTTTGCTACAGCTTCAACAATAGCTAACGCTCTCTCTAAGGATTGATTATGATTACCCGACATTTCGGCAATGATGAAGGGAACAGTGGTTTGGAGTTTATTAATATTGATTTTGCTCATCATTATCTAACGTAGGAGACTTTACTTGCTCAATTTTAACTTGACTTTCAATATAACCATAGCGGAGGTGGGGTGAACGGAAAGAAATACGAAAATTACCAATTTCTAGGAAAGCTGGCGGATACCCCTCACCATCTAGCATTCGAATAAAGTTGTACAGACTTTCAAGAGATGATATTTGACTGATATCAATTCTGCTTTCATCGGGTTTGCGTCGCTTGAAGTAAGTAGGGGTTCCGATTTGGGGTGTGGGAGATGGATTTTTCTTTATAATCCTGATGATCATGTTCTCAATGATCTTACTAGCACGAATTAGTATCTCATCAGCAGTTCCGTGAAGGCTAAGTGGCTCCTTTAGGTAAATTGGTCCTCCATCCAATTCTTTAGTACACTGAATAGCAGAGATAAAAGTACTTTCAAATCCTTGCATAATTAAGTTCTGTAGCGGACTTCCTCCACGTCCAAAAGGAAGATCAGTCATATGAAAAATGACGACTTGAAAGTTCTCATAGATTTCTGCTGGAATTAATTTTGACCAATGGGGTACAAAGATCCAGCGAGGCGACAGCTCAGATAAATTATCATGGGTAAAATCTGATTCTTTTTGAATTAAATGTGTTTTAGCTTTGATTTTTCTTGAAATTGAATCGACTAAAAACTTATTTCTTTCTCTATTCGTAACAATCACAATACAGTCATTGCTCATCTTATGATTCTCCCAACCTGAAATGCTTCTGCACTAAAAAGACCCACGGATGAGCCACGAATATAGGCTAGGTACTTTACCACATCTATAGAGCGATAGTGAGGATATTGACGCATCTCTTTAGAATACATGTCCAATGCTCTCAACTTAAGGTCAAGTGCATTTTCAGTATCATTCACTTTCTCGGATAAATTCACAAAGTACTGCGGAATAAAAGTATTAGAAGCCGTTGGTGTATTCCATCCAGTGGCAGAGGGTACCTCAAAGAACAGAATCTGCTTTACCGAACTACCGGGCAAGGGGCGTACTGCTGTCATAACTGCTTCATGGGTAATACGGTGATCAATATTGAGATCGCCGTAGTGATGAGTATAGATTACTTCTGGACGAATGTCATCTATTACTCCCTCAATTACTTTCACAACATCCAGCAAGTCCACGCTGTCCATCCGATTATCTGGAAAGCCACCAAAGCGCACATCCCTACACCCTACCACTTCCCCAGCCCTTCGTGCTGTTTCCTTCAGTTGCTCCAGTGCCTCCTCCCATTCTTCAATATCTCGCTTGGCGCTCCGACTGGTTAGGCCTTCGGCCAAGATTAGAGTAGTCACTTTATCCCCGTGGGCAGCATGTAAAGCTATCGTGCCACCACAGCCAAGAATTTCATCATCAGGATGGGCAGCAACGACTAATACCGATCTTTTTCTAAAATAACTAGTCATTTTTCATTGAACTAAATTTTGATATTTTTAAGATGTAACGCTGGCCTTTGTAATCAAAAAAAGCAGGATACTTTTCATTATCTGCAATTCTAAAAAGGTTAAATTGCTCATGAAGCGTTTTCGATATATCCAAACGAGAATCCTCTGGTGTCCTCTTCCTATAATATGTTACCTCTCCTTTTTGAGGAATTCCCTTTTCTAAAATATCTGGATATGATTCGATAAATTTTTTACATAATTCTATTGTTTTCATTGCTTGCTTCTTCCTTATTTCATCAATAAGTTCATGCCCTTCTAATTCTATTTGGTCTCTTAAGTAAATCTCACCTGAGTCAACTTTCTCAGCTGCCCTAAACAAAGTGATTGGAATTATATTCTTGCCTTCTAAGATTTGCCAAGATACCGGAGACCATCCACGACCTTTTGGTAAATCACTTTCATGAACGACAACAGCTGAGGAAAATTGTTCAATATACCTACGAGCAACTATGCTCCAAAAAGATAATATAAAAAGAATATCACCCCCCTTCAGCGCATCCTGCCGATGCACCCAACTAATCTCATGCTCACCAGATAAATCCAATATCCACCTACTTAAGTAATCATTAATCCATGATTCTTTCTGAGACAAAATACTAATCTTCATAACCCACAACTAGTTTTTTTCAAAAATTTATCATTATTTTAACTATAGCTTATTATCTTAGCTGAACGGTAACATCCTTTTGCATCTACAAATTCACACCTCTTTCCCAGTCTTTCGAAACCACTTTTATCTTTGATCATTTGATTAAAGAATTCTAAAACAGCACAAAATGATAAATGGAAGCACAGTTTATGGAAGCCTTTCTCCCATAAAGCTTCACAGAACTCTATTTGATTATCAGAGGTCACTACAACAATTCCCGTCAAACCAAGGCACATTCGCTCCCATGTAATAGAACCTCCAGACCCCAAGTACCATGAGCACCTTAACATAATGTCGGGCATTTGATCTGTTTGAATATGCAACTGTCCTTCAGGGAAATACTGCATTTGCGATTCCACTTCCGCACGGTGAGGGTTGGCTCCACCAATCACCACTTCAGGGGCAAAATCCCCAATTTCCCGCAGGATTTGCAGGGCTCGGGTTGTGTAGTTCTGGGGATCCATCCCGCCAAAAAAGACCAGTACCTTACGTGGATCAAACGGTGGGCGTCCTTGTCGCTCCAATTTTTCGCGGGCAGCGATGAACTCTGATCTGAGGAGAGCGTACTCAGGCCCTAGCAACTGGCAACAGTGCGGAGGAACTAAGCCGACGTAGCGATCCCAGCGATGTGTATAGTTTTGATCCAGCAAGACATCACAATCATGGAAGCGGTTGGCAAGGTCATCAATGACAAAAATTTGCTTGACCACTGGGCGCAACTGCTGCTCCCACGCCTTATCAATGCCGTAGTGATCGACAACCAGCCAGTCAGGGGTTGCCTCTAGACTTTCGATAATTTGCTTGGTTTGTGCTGCATCCACTTGTTGAGGCACGCCTAGGTCAGCCGCTGTTGTGGGTTCAGCTCCCCTTGGCAGCTCATAGACCCTAAAGCCCTTTTTCTGCACAAGGGCGATGATATTGTTTGGATGGTTGCGACAAATGAAAATACAGGTTGCCCCTTGCTCACGCAGCGCTGTTGCCAATGTCATACACCGCATGATGTGGCCAGTGCCAATGTGGGTTGCCGAGTCGGCACGGAAAACAATGAGCATTTCCTAGCCCTCCTCCCTAGTTGAGTCTTCGCATCTCTGCATGGCAGATTGATCCCTTTAGCAGGGTCTTGACATCCCGACCCTCTTCACACTCTTTGATGAGACCAAAGACTTCATCTAGGGCTTGACCATAGCTCTGAATGATCTCCGGTGTATGCTCTGTGCAAACATATACGGCGTTGGTTGCCAAATAGCCTCGTGCTAGATTAGTAACTTTATTGATTTTAGCACTTTAATTGTCTCTCCTGTAGGATCACTTCCACCATAGGAAATCAGAATTTTCTTTCTATTATCTTGTACAGTACAGTCTTGATCACTATTCTTTACAGCAATAAAATGTGAATCAATTAGTGCATATCTTAAGCCTACTAATTGATGACAATTAGTTGATTTCTTTAGCAGATTTTTATCAAAAGGAATATCAATATCACTCAATACTATATCTGCATAGTGTTCTTTATTACGAAAATCATCAATCACAAGTATTTTGTATCCAGATTCAGCAACTCGTTGTTCCCACGAAATCCCCAAATTATAGCTATCTAGTACTACCCAATCAATTGACAAGTTTCTAATTGCTATTAATGTACATTCAGCATCAAGTAATTCTTTATTAAAGTTATTAGCAAATATATTACTTTTGGCCAGATTCCTATAAATGTTTCTCATACAAATATGATGAAAACCCTGTAAAAGATCGTGGCTAATTGACGAAAGAGAAACAATGTAGACACAAAAGCCATCTTCAAATAACTGTTTTGCTAAGGTTAAACAACGTCGTAAGTGTCCTAGGCCGATCTCTGAATTAGCCTCTACCCTAATCGCAATATTACCTAACCTTCGCATATAAATAATGTTTCCTGAACAATGGTATTAGTTCTGTTTTTCAAACAGCCTAGATAAGAAAAGCCCCAGTAGAAAACGACTACCATGAATCCTGCACCACTTCGGTAGAGTACAGTACTTTATACAGAAGTTCGGCACGCTGCCAATCCTCAAGGGTATCGACATCCACAACCCGCCACTGGGGAATGACAAGACCAATACCTTGCTGATGAATACTGATGTCTGCAAGCCATGCTTCAGTTTTGCCCCAGTAGAACTGACCTGCATCATAATAAGCAGGCTCTAAATCCTGAGTACGTTCTTGCTCATACTCTGGATAAAAAGGCTCCATCTGACCAGATGGATGTCGTCGTAAAGCTCGCTGTATGGGAGAAGGAAAGATCGTCACGGGAAAAACATAGGGAGCATTAGAACTCAGTAGCATGTTTAAGGCAGCTTTGAGATCATCAGCCTGTAGCAAAGGAACAGCGGGGTAAATACAGCACACTAGTTCAGGATGATAACCCTGCTCTTGCAATACTTGAATACCATGAGCAATGACTTGTGTGGTGCCTGCATAGTCATCAGCTAGGGAAGCTGGCCGCACAAAAGGAACCTCTGCACCCCATTGAGAAGCAATAATAGCAATCTCTGGGTCTTCAGTAGAAACAACGATGCGATCAAATAAGCAGGAGTCTTGAGCGATCGCGATCGCGTAAGCAATCATCGGCTTTCCACAGAAGTTACGGATGTTTTTGCGAGGAATTCGCTTGCTTCCTCCCCGCGCAGGAATAATCGCGACTTTCATTATGTTAGGGTTGCGGTATAGTTTGTCAGTAGTTTACTGGTTCTCTTTATGAGTCATCCTGCGCTCTACAATACCGATTTTTATGCGTGAACGCAAGAGCAGTGTCAAGCTCTTGTCAATAAGGCATGGGCAGATCTGGATGGATTAAATTATGTTTTCCCCTGTCTTTATCTATAGCGATCGCTTCCTCGAACACCGCTGCCGCCAGTTTCACTTTGAGCGACCCGAACGGTTAGTGGCCATCCGTCAGCACTTAGAGGCAGCATTTCCAGCAGCAGAATGGCGTGAACCTACACCTGTCGGAGAAGGATTAACTCCTTGGTTGGAAAAGGTACATAGTCGGGTGTATTTAGACCAATTAACGCGGATTGCAGCACAAGGGGGCGGCTGGCTAGATCCCGATACCTACCTCAATGACCAGAGCGATCGCGTGGCGCGGTTAGCAGTACAGGCGTGGCTCGATGGGGTAGATTTAGCTGTACAGCGGCAGCAACCGATTTTTGTTTTGGCACGCCCCCCCGGCCACCATGCGTTGCGGGAGCGGGGAATGGGCTTTTGCCTACTAGCGAATGCAGCCATTGCTGCCCACTATGCCCTCAGTCTGCCAAGGATAAGACGAGTCGCAATTCTCGATTGGGATGTCCACCACGGCAATGGTACCCAAGCACTGGTTCAAGATCATCCTCAGATTGCCTATTGTTCACTTCATGAGTTTCCTGCCTATCCCTATACAGGAGAGGGGAGCGATCGCGGGCACCACAACAACGTCCTCAACTTACCCATGCCCACAGGCTCCACTGGAGCGGCCTATCGCACTGCTTTTCAAGATCAAGTCATGCCCTTTTTGCAGCAATTTGGCGCAGATGTGCTCATCATCAGTGCGGGCTATGATGCCCACCGCGATGATCCCCTTTCTAGCATTGAATTACAGGAGGCAGACTATGGCTGGATGATGCACCAGTGCTTGCAGATCACTCACTGTATTGTCATTGGCTTGGAGGGAGGGTACAACCTTAATGCCTTGGGGCGATCAGTAGTCAGTGCTGTCGAGGTAGTTGCTCGCCTCTAAAATCGTCCAGAAAATAAAGCCATTACAGACTTAATAAAATCCTTAAGCCAAAGCCTAACCAAGCCCAAATGAGTTGCATAAATTGAATGTTCAATAACTCTAGCATTAATAAACCTAGGATTAATAAAAATACGTCCCCCTTTTTGTTTTATTTGCCTGTGAAGCTCAACATGTTCACATACTTCTTCGTTATTTTCATTTGTTCCACAATATAAAACATCTAGCAAAATATGTTTCTTATAAATTGCACATCCACCAAATGCGGAATCGACTTCTATCCAATCCTTGCATTTAGATATGTTTAACATTCGGCTATATACAGCAGAGGTTAAAGCTGTATACCTACTAGAGCCGTGGTTTATTAGGAATTGGTAACTCTTCCAGCAGTCATTGGGAGACCATAAATAATGACGCAATGCCCAAATGTCATAATAGGGTCCATTTTGGCAAGCACAACAAACATCCCAATCGCTTCTCTCGAAGCAACTAGAAATAGATTCTTGGGTTAGTTGGTCACCTACTTCATCTAGATCAATAACCATGACATAGTCAATATTCTCATACTTAGGTGATTCTTTTAGCTTCTGTAGGTATAAATTTCTGCAATAAGCAAGTCGTTGTGTTCTAAGAGGTATCTTTTCCTGTAGTCTTCCTAAGCTAATAAATTCGAAATTTGAAACCAGTTGTTTTAGTTTCAATAACTCAACAATAGTGTCATCTTCACTATCCGATTCAATAATTAACCATTTTGTATCAAAAGCAGATTTTAGATTCTTTTCTAGTTTTAATACTCTTTTTAAGATACTATTTCCAACGTTACGGACTGTTCCAGTGATTAACAGGTTTATCATTGCTGATCACCTTAGTTAGAATTTTTAAAGTTTGAATTAGTTTTCTTGAGGTTATTTAATCATTAAGCATTAAGTAATGATCAGGTAAAGTTCTTGACTGCATTAGTTTCTTGATTATTAAGAATGATGCAAGGCTGATAAATCTAGTTGTTAGAAGGTGAAAAGCAAGTCTATTCAAATTTTTACGAGTAAACATATGTATACCGTTTGAGCTATAAAAGTTCATATTAAGTAAATTTGCTAATTTAGCAAGAGTTTTTGCTTGAAAAAAGCTAATATGCTGGCCTGTTTTAAATACATAATACCACCAGCTGATTGGTGGAGGTGAATCTCCGGAAAAAAGCTCAGTTGTGAAAATAATTGTTTCGGCAGAACTCATTGCAATTGTTTCCTTCATGAAAGTTAATGGATCAACCAAATGTTCCATTACTTCAATAGCTATGACAGCCTTACAACACCCTAGCTCACTAGTATATTCAAAACCGCGTGCAAATAAATTTTGGCAGTACTTATCATTCCAATAGCAATCAAAACCAATATCACGCATTAAGCGAGTTAGTATACCATATCCACCAGCAATATCTAGATACCTGCCTTCCCCTCTTTCATTAAAAAGCCAGTATAAAATTGATGCAACTTTAGGAAGTAAAGATAAATTACGGATCAGAATTCCTGTATCTGCTTTACTTATGGCTGATGAATATGCTTCACCTAACCAAAAGGGATCATCAGCTTTTAGATAGCCACATGTTTTACAGAAGTAATATTTAGCAAAATACTTATCTAATACTTGATGAGAAAAGCAAAACTCTAGGCTACTCCCACAAATAGGACATATTTTATTAAGCTGATAATATGTACTCATTTTTACAATTACTACTCCCTAAGAACTTGATTTAAAAAATAAAACGATAAAGTTTTTCCTTCAATAGCCTAATTACACTCAATGGCGAGTGTATAAACTTACCACCAAAATGCTCATTGAAGGTATCATTGAAGGTATACTTATCTGCTTCTACATCAACAGCCACTTCACTTGGATGTTGAATCTCTCCTATTGGAAAAACGGGCAAGTTTGCATGAATATGACCTGCAGTCTTTGTATGAGTTGCATCAGAACCAAAACCAATATTACTTACAAGATTAACATTGGGTGTTGCCGTTAACCCGCCATGATACCAGACACAGGCCGTCCATTGATAGTCCCATGTATTAATCTCACTTGAATACACTCGATTAAAAATCTTACGCCAGTATCCCTCCTCAACAGAGTTAAAGTGAAGATTTTGCCACGCTGATGATTTGCTCCACGCCGGCCAAAATGAGATGTTTACGTCGTATTTAGACCATGCCCGTTTCCACGTAGCCCAACCCCAGCAGTGATTATATTTAGAGAAATAATAGCTAGCTTTTCCACGCCACTGCCCATCCTGAAAGTTGTTTCCCGTGATAACCCAAACTCGTTCGTCTTGTTCGTAGTATTCAAGCAATTCATCACAAAACCTAAAAAAGTCAGGATGGGGCAAACAGTCATCTTCTAGAATAATCCCCTTTTCTTCGTGCTCAAAAAACCAAGTAATAGCACTACTGACCGCTACCTTGCATCCTAGGTTCTTCTCTCTAAAAAGAGTTTTAACTTCACAAGGCCAATCTACTTGCGTAACAATCTCCCTGACCTGTCTAACTTTCTCTGCTTCACCGTCATAGTTAGGTCTAGGACCATCTGCAGCTATATATAACCTTCTGGGTTTCACTTGACAAATCGCTTCAAACACTTTTGCAGTGGTTTTGGGGCGATTAAACACTACAAGTAATACCGGGCTACTTATCATAGGTCAAGATTCGTAAATTCCGAATAAATTTTAAGATAAATCGAAATAAAATCAAATCAATGTAGCTTATCACGACTGCTAAACGAAATGTCAGCCTTTGCTTTGTAAGGTCATTGACACCCTTTATATCTACTAGAGATAGACCAGAACGGATAACACTCTTAATTTGGTTTCGGTAATTCTTAGTTTCTTCTATAAGGATAAAGATTTTTTTAAGGTAATGAATATAAGTACTTGTAGTTCTTTTATCGTAATCAATAGATATATTAGTGCAAACAGTAATAACCTTCATGTAGTCAGTGTACAGCCGCTTTGTCCTTTCGTAATCTGTTGCTCCCCACGCTTCCCAGTGACACCTATTAAGAACTGTATGAACAAACCAGTTTCTATTAATGAAGAAGCAATTATATTTTAATAGTAAATCAAAAAAATAAATGACTGGAAAATAAGCATTTTCAATATTTTCATTCCACAAACTGAAGTTTATCAGTTTAGGCCTGAAGAAAAGCCCAGTTAATATAAATCCATTATGTAAATAGCGAATTGAGTTTATGGTTCCACACGGTATTAAGGTATCTCGCTCAAATGGCTTACACACTACACAATGAAGAGAACCATCTTCTAAGTATGAATATCTTGGCACAAAAAATGAACCTATTTGTACATTTGTGTTATTTTCGTAGCTAGTTAAGTTATCTATGAAATTAATTATATCAATTAAGATGTTCGGCTGTAAGTAGTCATCATCAGTTAGGATGCACGCGAAGTCAGCAGAAGATTCAAAGACCATATCACGAATATTTAGGCTCATACCTTTGTTATAAGTATTAGTCCTTATATCAACTATTTCTGGTAATATATCGACTTGCCTTCTTATTTCATCGCAGCTAAAGTTCGGAGTACAGTCATCAACGACCACAACACTTACTTTGCCAGCCAATTCAAATTGTTTAACCTGAGTTGTTATAGACTGTATCGCTCTTACTAGTGTTTCTAGTCTTTTATATGATGGAATAAGAAACTCAAGTTTTTTCCTTGGATACATGGCTACACTATAGATAAACTTGCGGTTAATATTTAGAATTAAATAGCGATTTAATCCTAAAAAATAAATTAGATTTCAGCCTAAGTAGGATATTTAGAGATACTGCCGGTAAAAGCCTGATCATCTCAATAAAAAATATTGTCTTTAATATTTTAGCGATTGCTAACGAGTCCAATTCTAACCCTAATACATCACTTACAAATTGCTTTTTCTCGTAACTGTTTTCTGGAGGTAAGCTAGAGAATAATTCTTTCTTGATTTGATGCGATATCATTGCCACTTCATCTCTTGGCTTAATCACATCCAATGGATTTTGAGGATGAGAAAAATTGTAGTAGACTGGCTCTTTACCAAGTATAAAGTATTTAACTCCTATTTCTTCACAATAAAACAACTCACTACCACCTGTTGGTGATGTTGCATAAAGAAAATTGGAGACTAAGTCATAAAACCTATCTACAAACAGCGGACTTAGTGTTTCGCCTGCGCTGACTATTGGTATATTGTACTTTCTAAGCTTCTTATGGTAACCCTTTTTCACATCATGCATATGCATACATATAACAAATGGTTTATAGCGATCTTTTAATGATTCCAGATTGTGGAAGTACTCATCCCAATCATAATCTATGATCTCAATTCCATCATTGGAATGTGGATAAAAAATCAAAGTGCCTTTTGCTTTTTCCTTTAGATTATAACCAGCTATTTTTCTATACATCACCCATGGATGTGTTATATGAACTACCTTCTTAATTTGGTATCTTTCAATACTAATAACTCTCTGTTTATACCAAGATAGGTAGTAAGCAGCTTTATTGTTTATCTCATGTTCCTGAAGCTCCCCTGAAAGTGCTACACCATGATCTCCGTAGACCGGTATTGGTAATATATCAGGCCACTTTAACCATAAACGATAGCAACGACCAAAACTATAAAGCTCTGTAGGCCAAAATAGAGCAGGAAGTCTTGCAAAATTACTCTTAATTCTAGTATCTACTTTTTCCGAACAGATATATTCGAGATATGCATCATCAAAACCCTCGAAAGGATTTATATCCTCATAGTTTGGCCAAATTTTTTGAGGTTTGATAGGCTTCTTCATGCTTTATTTACGTTATGATAATTAAAATACCTCAATTTAACTGATTTTCAAGGCAGTTGTCAAGAGCAAGCTCGCCGTGGTCGCTCGACGGGATTTTTTGCGATTGATGGCTTGAAGCATAGTGGAGAGGATCTACAAGAATGCCTCAAGGATTAACGAAAGAGAGCAGCGTACTTGTGACGGGGGGCACAGGGTCGTTTGGCCGTGCGTTTGTCAAGGAGGTGTTGCGGCAGTTCCCTGATATTCGACGTCTTGTCATTTTCAGCCGTGACGAGCTAAAGCAGTTCGAGATGGCTCAGGAGTTCCCCTACCAAAAGTATCCAGGTATCCGCTACTTCATTGGCGATGTTAGGGATCGCGATCGCCTACGCCGGGCTCTGAACAAGGTCGATATTGTGGTTCATGCGGCTGCCCTGAAGCAAGTGCCGGCGGCTGAATATAACCCCATTGAGTTTATTCGCACCAATGTCATGGGGGCCGAAAACGTCATTCAAGCCTGCCTCGACACCGGTGTCAAGCAAGTCATTGCCCTCTCCACCGACAAGGCGGCTGCCCCCATCAACCTCTACGGGGCAACAAAGCTCTGTAGTGACAAACTCTTCATTGCTGCCAATAACTTTGCGGGTCGTGATCTGCGGTTCAGTGTGGTTCGCTACGGCAACGTTATGGGGTCACGGGGGTCAGTGATTCCTCTTTTCTTGAAAAAGCGCTGTGAGGGCTGCCTACCAATTACGGATCCAGCCATGACTCGCTTTAATATCTCCCTCCAAGAGGGGGTAGAAATGGTACTGTGGGCACTGCAGCACAGTTGGGGGGGCGAAATCTTTGTGCCGAAAATTCCCTCCTACCGCATTCTCGATGTTGCAGAGGCCATTTGCCCGGAATGTGAGCAACAGTTTGTGGGTATCCGTCCAGGGGAAAAGATCCACGAAGAGATGATTACCACTTCCGATTCTTACACCACGGTTGATTTAGGCCAGTACTATGCCATTTTGCCTATTCAAGGGCGCTTCACGCTAGAGGAGTACTGTGCCCAAACAGGGGCAACACGGGTTAAACCGGGCTTCAGCTATAATTCTGGCACCAACGATCGCTTCCTTAGCGTCGAGGAGCTGCGCACTCTGATTCGCCAACACGTTGACCCGAACTTTATCCCAGGCAGGGGCTAAATGGGCACAATTCCCTACGGTCGCCAAGACATTACGCCAGAGGATATTGCGGCTGTCGTTGACGTCCTGCAATCGGACTGGCTGACCCAAGGCCCCAAGGTTCCCGAGTTTGAAGCAGCACTGGCCAGTTGTTGTGGTGCACGGTATGCCGTTGTGGTTAGTAGTGCCACAGCAGCGCTTCACCTCGCCTGTATTGCAGCGGGGCTACAAGGGGGCGATCGCCTGTGGACCTCGCCGATTACCTTTGTTGCCTCGGCGAATTGTGGCCGCTACTGTGGTGCCACGGTGGATTTTGTTGATATTGACCCCCACACCTATAACCTGAGTGTTTCTGCCCTTGCCGACAAGCTAGCAATTGCCAAAAAGCAAAGGACGCTTCCCAAGGTTGTCATTCCTGTTCACCTCGCCGGACAATCCTGTGAGATGGCTGCCCTTGCTGAACTTGCACAGACCTATGGCTTTACCCTCATCGAAGATGCCTCCCATGCCCTTGGGGGTCACTACCGTGGCCGACCCATTGGCTGCTGTGAATTCTCGACGATGGCGGTTTTTAGCTTTCATCCCGTCAAGATTATCACCACGGGTGAGGGCGGTGCCATTCTCACCAATGATCCAGGCCTCTACCAGCAACTCATCCGTCTGCGCAGCCACGGGATTACCCGCGATCCCCAACACATGGTGAGCGACTCCCACGGCCCTTGGTATTACCAACAACTGGAACTGGGCTTTAACTACCGCATGACCGACCTGCAAGCGGCCCTCGGCCTACAGCAACTGCAACGCCTCGATCAGTTTGTCGAGCGGCGCCGTTTTTTAGCCCAACGCTACCATCAATCTCTTGCGGATTTGCCCCTCACGCTCCCCTTTCAGCATCCTGATACCCGCTCCAGTTGGCATCTCTACATCATTCGCCTGAAGCGAGACCAAATTCAAGCTTCCCATCGCGAAGTCTTTGAAGCCCTTCGTTCCCTTGGAATTGGGGTGAATCTCCACTACATTCCTGTGCATACCCAACCCTACTATCAGCAATTGGGCTTTCAATGGGGAGACTTTCCCAACGCCGAGGCCTACTACCAAGAAGCGATTAGCTTGCCTCTGTACTATGGACTGACCCTTGCCCAACAGGATCAAGTCATTCAGGCGCTCAAGCAAGTCTTGGCTTAAGACCGCAACGCAAACAGCCCCTCCCCTATGCGAAAGTAAGCCTGCATCAACCGCTCAAAGCGATCGCCCAAGTCCCGTTTTGACTCTGCTGGCGATCATCTCACCCTAGGGGCTTTTAAGGTTTGAGGCCTCTTGCCTTCAAGAATTGTAGGAGGTCACTCCTTTGAATGTGATTGAGCACGACTTCAGTGCGTTGAAGCGAGCGTGGATGTATGCAGGGTCAAACAATTCTATTGATGAAGTGATTCGCAATTATTGTGCTGAATAGCGTCTCATTCTTTATTGGAATAGCTATAATTCTAACGAAGACCCAATTCACCCATGCCTAGTGATTAGACTATAAAGCATCAGGTGGCTTGAGGACAGTTTCATGGTGAAAGATGGGTTACGCTACTGGCCGCTGGGTGTTGTTCTTCTTTTAGGAGTGGCTCTTGAACCGGTTAGAGCAGCAGAGATGTCCCTACCCCAAACGGGTGTAGCAGAGGAGGAGTTGATTGCTCTCATTAAAGAAGACCCCTTTGCCCAAGCTCGCCTGCCGCAATCTGAAGGCTCTGCTGTCGATCTATTGCCGCTGCCACCCCAGCCCCCCGCAGAAGTCGTTCCGCCTGTAGAATCCCCTGCTCCCCTACCCACGAGCACTGAGATCAAGGATGATTCAGCAGCCCCCTCTGTGGAACCTGCACCAAGAACGACTGACAATTCTTCAGAAGCTCCAACAACAGTGGAACTGACCGCAGAGCAAGCCGCACAGGAGGCGCGGTTAGCACTTCTACGGGAGGGCGATCGCCACTGGCAATTAGGAGACACCGTCACAGCCCAAACCTATTACCAAAAGGCCAAGGCTGACCTAGATTTGCCACCCCCCCGTGTCACCCCCCCCGCTGTACTGGAAATTAGTCAACTGCCCCCCGCTGCCCAAGTCTATTGGCGAGAAGTTCAAGGGGGTTCCCAACTCTACAGTGCCCAAGCCGTGCCCCTGCGGCTGTTGGTGGAGCAATTCCCAGAGTTTATCCCCGGCCAAGTGCGCTTCGCTGAGTTTCTAGCGCAGCAGGGTTCCCTCAAAGAGGCCTATGCCCATCTCGAAAAAGCCGCCAGCCTCTATCCTGATCAACCCGATATTCAACGTAGCCTCGTCACCCTCTACGATCGCCAGCAACAGTGGCTAGAAGCGGCCCTTGCCGCCCAACGTTTTGCCCTACTGAATCCTGACCACCCCGCCACACCCGAATTTCAGCAACTAGCCGCAGAGCGAATGCAACGGTTCCGTCGTCGCCTGCAGGGACAACTGCGCGAAGGCATGATTGTCGGCGCCCTCACTGGACTGGTGGGTGTGGCACTCACGGGCAATCCCTTACTATCCTTGGACTCGATTCAAATGATGGCCTTGATGATGCAGGGAGAATCTGCCCTAGGCCGTTCAGCAGCACAGCAAATTAGCCGCCAAGTCAAGCTCCTTGAGGATCCTGAGGTTCAAGCCTATGTCAATGAAGTGGGGCAACGCCTCGCCAAAGTGGCCGGTCGCAATGAGTTTGAGTATGAGTTTTTTGTGATAAAAGATAATGATCTCAATGCCTTTGCCCTGCCAGGAGGCAAGATTTTTATCAATTCCGGTGCAATTCTCAAAGCCAATACCGAGGCAGAACTTGCTGGCTTACTGGCTCACGAAATTGCCCACGCGGTGCTCTCCCACGGTTTTCGCTTGGTCACCCAAGGCACGGCCACTGCCAACTTGACGCGGTTATTACCTGCTGGTGGCTATGTGACAGGGATTCTCGTGACTAGCTATAGTCGAGAAATGGAGCGAGAGGCGGATATTTTGGGCACACGGATTCTGGCGAGGGCAGGCTATGCCGCTGATGGCCTACTTAACCTCATGCACACCCTCAAGAAGGAATACCGTCATCAGGAGCCACCGTTACCATGGTTTTCTACCCACCCGCCGACCAATGAGCGCATTCGCTATATCCGTGGTTTGATGCGCGATCGCGGGTACACCCCCTTTGCCTTTGAGGGGGTCGAACGCCATCAACAAATTCAAGCGCGCTTGCGTACCCTTGTGGATCCCCCCAATCCCAAAAAGTCCAAACGGGAAACTGCCAAGACGCCGCAATAGCTGAGTCCGCTTTGAATGTTCTGAATGTCTCGACATTGCTTTCAAACCCTTGAGTACGAACCCGCATTTCTCTCCCTAGGGGAAGAGTACTGGGACGAGGTACAGGCGGCAACCTTTCCGCAGCATATTCTGCGTTTTCGCAATGATGCCCTCTTACCCCTGATGGGTCTGAATCCCGCCAAGGTAACCGATGCTGACTTTATTGCGGCCTTTGGCCAGTTTCAGGGGCGTGAACCTTTTTTAGCGATGCGTTACCACGGCTACCAATTTGGGGAATACAATGCTCGCTTGGGGGATGGCCGAGGGTTTCTCTATGGTCAGTTTCGCGGTGTGGATGGTCAACTGTATGACCTTGGCACGAAAGGATCCGGCATCACACCCTATTCGCGGGGGGGAGATGGTCGGCTGACGCTCAAAGGCGGTGTCCGTGAGGTTTTGGCCAGTGAACTGCTGCATCGCTTGGGGGTGAGCACCTTTCGCAGTCTCAGTTTGGTGGAAACGGGAGAATCCCTCTGGCGGGGGGATGAGCCATCGCCGACGCGATCGAGTGTCTTAGTGCGCCTTGGCCGTTCCCATATTCGCTTTGGTACCTTTGAGCGGCTCCACTATCTGCGGCGACCGGACTTGATTCGACGGTTACTCGACCACGTCATTTACTACTACTACCCCCACTTGCTAGAGATCCCAGACCCCAAGGAACGGGATTGTACCTTTTATCGTGAGCTAGTGGCACGCACAGCGGATCTGGCGGCGCAGTGGTTGGTGGCGGGGTTTTGTCATGGGGTTTTGAACACCGATAATATGGCCATTACGGGCGAGAGCTTCGACTATGGTCCCTATGTCTTTTTGAAGCACTATGATTTGGGGTTTACAGCCGCCTACTTTGACTACTATGGCCGCTACGCCTACGGCAATCAACCAGCAATTTGTGCTTGGAATTTGGAGAAGCTGCAAATCCCTCTGTCTTCAGTAATGCCCCTTGAGGAAATGCAAGCTGCCCTAAAGACCTTTGGCGATCGCTGCCAAACCACCTACTTGAAACTCATGCTCAAACGCCTCGGTTGGGCAGACCTTCCTCTAGAAATTGGCCATCCCTTGGTGGCAGAAACCCAAGCTTTTCTCAGCCGCAGCACCATCAGTTATCCCCAATTCTTTGTCAGCCTACGGCAGGAATTCTCCCCTGAGTGGGCTGTAGATCCCAGTCATATCTTTCGTAACAGCTCAACCCTCACGCCAGCAGATCAGAAATTGCTAGAGGTTTGGAAAAGAACCTATTTTGAGCTACTTCAGCAAGCCAGCCCACGGCAGCGGGCGGCAATTCCCCAAACCCTACAGGCAGCCAATCCCCTTGTCATCCTCACGCGTTCCCAGATCGAACACATTTGGCAGGCCATTGATCAGGCGGATGATTGGTCACGATTTACTACAGCTCTTGAGTTGATGCAGGCATGAAGCGACTCCTTTGCCTGAGTAATGGCCACGGTGAGGATGCGATCGCTAGCTCGATTTTGCAGGCCTTGCGGCAGCGGTGTCCACACTTAGACCTAATGGCGTTGCCCTTGGTGGGCTTAGGGTCTGCCTATACGCGGCTGGGAATTCCTGTATTGCAGCCTAGAAAAATACTCCCCTCTGGGGGCTTTATCTACATGGATCTGCGACAGCTATGGCGAGATCTCAAGGCAGGTTTGCTGGGACTCTTGGGATCACAGATTCGCGCCATTCAAGCTTGGCAGCAATCGGGAGGACATCTGTTGGCGGTGGGGGATATTGTGCCCCTATTGCTGGCCTATGGCACAGGGGGAACCTATAGTTTTATCGGCACTGCTAAGTCTGACTACTACCTATATGACACGACGGGGCGTCCCTATCGTTGGGGCATGGGCTGGGCGGGGAGTGACTACCTGCCTTGGGAGCGATGGTTGTGGCGATCGCCCCGCTGTCGAGGCATTTTTGTCCGTGATGAGTTAACCGCTAAAGGGTTGCGGCAATTCGGTTACACGGTTCACTACTGTGGCAATCCCATGATGGACTTAGTGATGCCACCCCCTGAGCGATCGCCTTTTACGACTAGAACCATTGTGCTACTGCCGGGGTCTCGTGCCCCTGAGGCCTACCGCAATTGGCAACAGATCCTACGGGTACTGGCGCCCTATCCCGATCAGCCGCTGACCTGTCTTGCCGCTGTCAGTCCCAGCCTTGATTTACGGATGCTTGAGCAAAGCCTTGAGGGCTGGCAACCCATCGCCAGTGCATTACCCCAGACCAGCGCATGGCAGTTGGGTCAGCAACAACTGATTTTAAGTTCACATCACTTTCGTGAATTTCTGCATTGGGCAGAAGGGGGCATTGCCCTCGCCGGCACAGCCACAGAGCAGTGTGTGGGCTTAGGGAAACCCGTGATCACCTTTGCGGGTGCAGGCCCCCAGTTTACCCGTGAGTTTGCTAGTCGCCAAAAACGCCTTCTCGGAGACTCGATTTTCCTACTCGATGATCCTCAAGAGACCATCCCGACCCTTTGGCAGATTTGGGAAGATGCGACTTTACTTGCGCGAATTGCCGCCAATGGCAAAGAACGCATGGGCGACCCCGGAGCGAGCGATCGCATTGCTGAGCAACTGTTAAAAATACTCGGCATTGAGTCCTGCTAAAAAAAAGACCCCCATCCGTAGATGGGAGCCAAGGACGATTGAGTTTGGTTAGATGAAGTCAGTGACTCTAATCAAGGCTCGGCATCGAGAGTACAGGTTCAGACTCACGGTCAATCCCCTTCTCAAAACCAGCCGCCGCCGCACGGGCACGACCAGCATGCCACAGGTGACCCACTAGGAAGAAGAAGGCCAAGACAAAGTGGGACGTAGCCAGCCAAGAGCGGGGTGACACAAAGTTCACCGAGTTGATTTCAGTGGCCACACCACCCACGGAGTTCAAAGAACCCAGAGGGGCATGGGTCATGTACTCAGCGGCACGACGCTCTTGCCAAGGCTGAATGTCATTTTTGATCTTGTTCAGGTCAAGACCATTGGGACCGCGCAACGGCTCCAACCAAGGACCACGGAAATCCCAGAAGCGCATTGTTTCACCACCGAAGATGATTTCACCCGTAGGAGAGCGCATCAGGTATTTACCAAGACCAGTGGGGCCTTGAGCCGAACCGACGTTCGCACCCAATTTTTGGTCACGGATCAAGAAGGTCATTGCCTGAGCCTGAGAGGCCTCTGGACCCGTAGGACCATAGAATTCACTGGGATAGACCGTGTTGTTGAACCAGACAAAGCAGGTGGCAATGAAGCCCATCATGGACAGGGCGCCCAAGCTATAGGACAGATAGGCTTCCCCAGACCAGATAAAGGCACGGCGTGCCCAACCAAAGGGCGTCGTCAGAATGTGCCAGATACCACCAGCAATGCAGATCAAACCGATCCAAATGTGACCACCGACAACGTCCTCAAGGTTGTTGACGCTGACGATCCAGCCCTCACCGCCAAAGGGAGACTTCAGCAGGTAGCCAAAGATCACCGTGGGGTCAAGGGTGGGGTTGGTAATGACGCGGACATCGCCACCGCCGGGTGCCCAAGTGTCATAGAGGCCACCAAAGAACATGGCTTTGGCCACCAACAGCAGGGCACCAATACCGAGGACGATCAGGTGGAAACCGAGGATCGTCGTCATTTTGTTTTTATCTTTCCAGTCGTAGCCAAAGAAGGAGGAGTATTCCTCAAGGGTTTCAGGGCCACGAATGGCATGGTAAACCCCACCAAAGCCGAGAACAGCAGAGGAAATCAGGTGCACCACCCCGACCACAAAGAAGGGGAAGGTGTCCACGACTTCACCCCCAGGGCCAACGCCCCAACCAAGGGTGGCAATGTGGGGAATGAGGATCAGCCCTTGCTCGTACATTGGCTTCTCAGGAATGAAGTGAGCCAACTCGAACAGGGTCATGGCACCGGCCCAGAAAACGATCAGGCCAGCGTGGGCGACGTGAGCACCCAAGAGTTTGCCGGAGAGATTAATCAGACGAGCATTACCGGCCCACCACGCGAAACCGGAGGATTCTTGGTCGCGATTGGTGGCAAAAATCGAGTTACTAGAGAGCGTTACCACGGGGGAGTACCTCTTCTGGGAAGACAAAGTTTTCATGGGGTTGGTCTTGGGGCGCCATCCAAGCGCGAATGCCCTCGTTCAAGAGCAGGTTCTTGGTGTAGAAGGTCTCAAACTCAGGGTCTTCCGCTGCCCGAATCTCCTGCGAAATAAAGTCGTAAGACCGCAGGTTCAACGCCAGACCCACCACGCCAATCGCACTCATCCACAGCCCCGTCACGGGCACAAACAACATGAAAAAGTGCAACCAGCGCTTGTTCGAGAAGGCAATGCCAAAAATTTGGCTCCAGAACCGGTTGGCCGTCACCATCGAGTAGGTCTCTTCCGATTGGGTGGGGCTAAAGGCACGGAAGGTGCTGGCGCCTTCGCCATCTTGGAAGAGGGTGTTCTCCACTGTGGCACCGTGGATGGCACACAACAGGGCACCGCCGAGCACACCGGCCACCCCCATCATGTGGAAGGGGTTCAAAGTCCAGTTGTGGAACCCTTGGAAGAACAGCAGGAAGCGGAAGATGGCAGCCACGCCAAAGCTGGGGGCAAAGAACCAACTGGATTGCCCCAAGGGATACATCAAGAAGACGCTGACAAAAACGGCAATGGGGGCACTGAAGGCAATGGCGTTGTAGGGACGGATGCCCACCAAGCGAGCAATTTCAAATTGCCGCAGCATGAAGCCAATGAGGCCAAAGGCGCCGTGGAGGGCGATAAAGGTCCACAGACCGCCCAGTTGGCACCAGCGGGTGAAGTCCCCTTGGGCTTCGGGACCCCAGAGGAGCAGGAGGGAGTGCCCCATGCTGTTGGCGGGGGTGGAAACGGCAACGGTGAGGAAGTTGCAGCCTTCGAGGTAGCTGGAGGCGAGGCCGTGGGTGTACCAAGAGGTCACAAAGGTGGTACCGGTCAGCCAGCCCCCGAGGGCAAGGTAGGCGCAGGGAAACAGCAGGATGCCTGACCAGCCGACAAAGACAAATCTGTCACGCTTGAGCCAGTCGTCGAGGATGTCAAACCATCCCCGTTCTGCTGGCGCTCGTCCAATTGCGATCGTCATGGAATTAAATCCTCTTGCAGATATAGATGCCAGATTTAGAACCTTACAGTTGCTGGTAGGGCGTGATCGGCTCTCTAAAACTTAGGAGCGATCGCTCCAGCATCCTGTTAATTTGGCTTCATAAATTAAGAAACCCATCCCTCGCTAACGCTTGAGCTAGTAGGTGGTTTTACCTAGTTGCTGTTGGCGTTCACCAAGGGTAGGTTAAGCTTCCCATCAGCATTTGCTGCGGGAGAACTATATTAACGTGATAGCGGAATTCTTACGAAATATCAAGGTGATTGTTGCCTAGCTTCTCAGCTTTCTCATTTTTGAGCAGGGGTGGCAATCTGGCAAGAGAGCAAGAAATTCAGGCCTCAACTGGCAGAGAACGTCAGCAAGAAATGTTAACTTTTGTAACACTACTGCCAGCGGTTGCTGCCATAAAAGTCTTGGGCGATCGCCCACCCGCCAGAAACAGAGGGATAGCTGTCTTGATAAGATAGGAGACGTGCAGGATAGTCTTTGCCAACAACCGAGAAAAGGAGGCCCGCCATGGCGACCGAACGACGGGTGGCACGGGTAGCAGAATTAATCAAACGGGAAGTGAGCCAGTTGTTAATGTATGAAATCCGCGATGAGCGCGTGGGGGCGGGCATGGTCAGTGTCACCGATGTGGAAGTTTCCGGTGATTTGCAGCACGCCAAGATCTTCGTCAGTATCTACAGCACCGATGAGGTACGGCGCTCAACCATGGCCGGCTTGAAAGCGGCTTCAGGCTTTGTGCGACGGGAATTGGGGCAGCGCATTCGCCTGCGGCGGACACCGGAGGTCGTCTTTATTGAGGATCGATCGCTGGAACGGGGCAGTCGCGTTCTTTCGCTACTGAATCAAATTGGGCAACAGCAGAGTGCTGCAGAGACTCCTGAAACAGCGTCTTAGGTGCGGCTTGGTCTTGCGGGAACCGATGCAGTAAGGTAGTGCCTCGGCGGTAGGGAGGAGCTTTTGCTGCGCTGGGGAGGTGCCAGTAGGGTTTTCAGGATCACAAAGGCCGCAATGCCAATTAAGAAGTAACCAAAGCCCTGCTGAAGTCGCTTGGCAGAAATGCCGTGACTGAGATAGCTACCGATAACAGAACCGCTAGCGGCGGCTAAGGTGAGGGTCAGGGTTAAGTGGGGATCCAAGCTAACCGTGCCCAGATAGCCCCAAACCGCAGCCACGGAATTGGCGGTGATAATCAGCAGTGAGGTGCCGATCGCCTGCCGCATTGGAATTTTGCCCAATAAAACAAGGGCAGGCACAATGGCAAAGTCCCCACCAACCCCCACCAACCCCGTCAGAATACCCACACCAATGCCTTCGGTGGGTAGCCACAGCCAACAGTACTTACAGACTGGAGGAGCATAGAGCTGGCTCTCAAGGGAACGTTCCGGCGGGGTGAGTTCAGGGGCAGGGGGACGCTGTTGCCGCCGAATCATTAAAATAGCCGCCACCATCATGGCAACGGCAAAAAGTAAGAGTTGCACCGTATCGGTAATCCAAGGCAAGGCTGCCAGTCGCGCCCCGAGATAGGCACCCATCATGGTTGCCGAACCAAAAATCAGTGCCAGACGCAAATTAACGTAGCCGCGCCGCCACTGGGGAATGACTGCCAGTAAACTGACGCTGCCGACAATCACAAGCGTCATCGGGATCGCGACCTTGGTTTCAATGCCCATGACATAGACCAGCACTGGCAGGGCAAGGACAGAACCGCCGCCCCCCAATAGACCCAGACTCAAGCCGATGGCGATCGCCAGCCCATGCCCTATCCAGTAGCTCAGCATGGGTTATTTCACCTGTGGGCGATTGAAGGGCAGCAGTGCCAAAACCCGCGCTAGGGCACAGGTACCGGTGACACCGGCAAAGACCAAACCGGCACCGACAAAGCCCGACAGGAAGAAGAATCCCGGATTGACGGTAAAGCCCAAGATCACTCCCGTGAGAATCAGACTGCCGGCCACAATTTGCACCTGCCGCATCAGGCTGATGGGCGCACTAACCGCACCCGTGATCGGATAGCCCCCCTGTTTCCAGCGTTGAATGCCCCCTTCAAGGTTTTTCAGATTTGTGAACCCCCGACTGGCAAGGATTTCGCAGGCCATGCGCGATCGCCGGCCAGATTCACAGTAGAGCACCACCGGGGTGTCAGAATTACAGGCGGGTTCAAGTTCCTTCACATTGGCCAAAGGACAGAGCAGCGCTCCCGGAATGTGGGCATTGTTGTATTCGCTTGGCTCCCGCACATCAATGAGCAGTACCTGCTGGCGTTGCAGGGCAGCGTGCAGTTGAGCCGCAGAAATGAGGGGAGACTCAGTCGTTGCTGTGGTCATCGTCGTTGGTTCTCCAGTGGTTACTCAGGGTTGGCTAGACAGGGGCGATCAGGGGTCAAAGGACTAGACGGCGGCGGCAACCATGCCACACTGTTGGTTAGCGGGCACCGCTTCCATAATTTTCTTGGGATCCGGCAGGTTCAGGTTGGCCATGAACTCAATGAACTGCTGGCGATCGCGACCGACAAAGCGGGGATTAAAGCGTTTTTCTTCACCAATGGTGGAAACGGTGTGACCGCGATAGTCATGGCCGGGATAGACCAATGTGGTGTCTGGGAGCGTAAAGAGCCGCTGTGTTACCGCATCGTACATTGCGCCTGCATCGCCACTTTGGAAGTCAGTGCGCCCACAGCCACGGATAAACAGGGAATCCCCCGTCAGCAGGTGGGTACCATTCACGAGGAAGGCCATGTGGCTATCGGTGTGCCCCAAGGTGGCGATCGCCTGAATCGGAATGCTACCGACGTGAATCACTTCACCGTCTTTAATATAGCCATCGGCGCAGTCCACATGGGCATTTTCGGGCACAAGGGTTTTGCAGCCTGTGCGTTCGCGGACTTTGCCCGCCCCGGTAATGTGGTCGGCGTGGACATGGGTTTCGAGGCAGTAGCGCAGTTTCAACCCCAATTGCTCAATTAACTGCACATCCCGATCCACCTGTTCAAGGACGCTATCCACCAAGGCGGCCTCACCCGTGGCTTCATCGGCAATCAGGTAAGAATAGGTCCAAGTGTCGTAGTCAAAAAGTTGGCGAAACAGCATAACGGACTCCTTTATGGGGTATCGCGTGAGGGGAATCGTGCAGACTTAAAACGGTGACGACTTTAGCCTAGTCAATCTAAATATAATTTTATAACTATCTAGTAAATAAATGTCAAATGCCCCCTAGTCCCATTCCTGAGGCAACAGACCCATTTACGATAGGAGAAGGCGGTTTAGAGCACTGGGGATGTCCACACTACAGCAAATTACCCCTTGGCAGCGGGTCACAGAGGAGCTAACAGCCATTGTCGGCAAGGGGAGCGTCATCAGTGATGCAGCAGAAGCCCTTGTGTATGAGTGCGATGGGCTATCCATGTATCGGCAACGACCCAAACTGGTCGTGCTACCGCAAACCACTGCCCAAGTCTCTGCCATCCTCAAGGTGTGCGATCGCTACCGTATTCCCTTTGTTGCCCGCGGTTCAGGGACGGGGCTATCGGGGGGAGCCTTACCCCACACCGAGGGGATTCTCGTCGTCACCTCCCGCATGAACCAGATTCTAGAGATTGATCTGGCCAACCAGCAGGTGGTTGTGCAGCCAGGGGTAATCAATGCTTGGGTAACGCAAGCCGTTGCCGATCAGGGCTTTTACTATGCCCCGGATCCCTCCAGTCAAATTATTTGTTCCATTGGCGGCAATGTCGCTGAAAACTCTGGGGGCGTCCACTGCCTGAAGTATGGCGTGACCACGAATCATGTGCTGGGACTGACGGTGGTGTTGCCCAATGGTGAGATTGTTGAACTGGGGGGTGCGGCCCCAGAAATGCCCGGCTACGATCTCATGGGTGTCTTTGTTGGCTCCGAAGGGACGCTGGGAATTGCCACAGAAATTCGGCTGCGGATTCTCAAACAGGCGGAGGCGATCGCCGTGCTATTGGCGGACTTCACCACGATTGAAGCAGCGGGAGAAACGGTTTCCGCGATTATTCGGGCGGGGATTATTCCCGCTGGCATGGAAATCATGGACAACCTCAGTATCAATGCCGTTGAGGATGTGGTGGCCACCAATTGCTACCCCCGCGATGCTGGCGCCGTACTCCTAGTGGAAGTGGATGGCCTAGATGCCGAAGTGCCCATTTTGCAGGAGCGCGTCACACGCATTTGCTATGAACAGGGAGCACGCCATGTAACGGTTGCTACAGAAGCTGAAGATCGCCTCCGCCTTTGGAAGGGTCGCAAAGCGGCTTTTGCGGCTGCGGGTCGCCTCAGTCCTAATTATTTTGTCCAAGATGGGGTGATTCCTCGCAGTCAACTGGCCACCGTCCTCAAGGAAATTGAACAACTGAGTCAGCGCAGTGGCTATCGCATTGCCAATGTTTTCCACGCTGGGGATGGCAATCTGCATCCCTTGATTCTCTACGATCAGGCAGTGCCGGGCGCCCTTGCCGAGGTGGAGGCTCTAGGCGGTGAAATCCTCAAGCTCTGTGTGCGCTTGGGGGGCAGCATTTCCGGTGAACACGGGATTGGTAGCGATAAGGCCTGTTTCATGGGTGAGATGTTTAGCCCAGCAGATTTAGAAACGATGCAGCAGGTGCGCTCCGCTTTTGATCCCAAACGCCTTGCCAACCCCGAAAAGGTGTTTCCCACACCCCGAACCTGTGGCGAAGCCGCCCATCAACTTCAAGATTTTGCCGGTATTGAGGCCTTTTAGCAAAATGAGTGCAAAAATTCCAGTCACGATTATCACGGGTTTTCTAGGGAGCGGTAAAACCACCCTAATTCGGCAGTTGCTTCAGAATGCAGCGGGCAGGCGCATTGCCGTGATTGTGAATGAATTTGGTGATGTCGGTATTGATGGCGAACTTTTGCAGTCCTGTTGCGATCGCACAGCGGGCATCTGGGAACTCACCAATGGGTGCCTCTGTTGCACAGTGCAGGAGGAATTTTTGCCCACCATGCAAACCCTCTTGGCACAACGGCAGGAGATTGATCACATTGTCATTGAAACCTCTGGACTCGCCTTACCCAAGCCGCTCGTGATGGCTTTTCGTTGGCCGCAGGTGCGCCATGCCGCAACCGTCGATGGAGTGGTGACAGTGGTAGATGGCGTTGCCTTGGCAGCCGGTCAAGTGAGTGCTGATCTGGAGGCGCTCTTTGCCCAAAAGGCAGCCGATCCTAGCTTGGCGCATGAGGACACCCCCCTTGAGGAACTCTTTAACGATCAACTGGCCTGTGCCGACTTGGTCATCCTCAGCAAGGCGGATCAACTGACTCCCGATCAGGTAGAGCTGCTCATCGCTGAACTGCGCACTCAATTGCCCCCACGGATTAAGCTGCTGGCGGCTCACCAAGGACAGGTGCCGGCGGATCTGCTGCTGGGATTTAATGCAGCGGTGGAGGAAGACTTGGGGCAGCGACCCAGTCACCATGATTTTGAGGAGGATCATGAGCACGATGCAGAGATTCAAGCCATTTGTTTAGAGATGGGCAGTTGCGATCTTCAGCGCCTGCGGCAATCCCTCGAGCGCTTGCTGCAAGTACCTGACATTTACCGCATTAAGGGATTTGCGGCCATTGAGGGCAAACCCATGCGTCTGGTGGTGCAAGGGGTGGGTCAACGGTTAGACTTGTTTTACGATCGCCTGTGGCAAGTGGCAGAGCCACGCCAAACCCGTGTGGTGGTGATTGGTCGTCAGTTGGATCAACAGGAGCTGCTGTCCCATTTTGCCTAGGAAGCTATGGCCAGCCTTCAGGACATCATTGACCGCCAACTGCGCCAACTGTTGGGTAGCAGGGCAACGTGGTTCATTGATATCGGCGATCGCCACCTCAGCATCTGGGTTGAATCGACCACTTTAGAGCCAACAGATTTAGATCGCCTATCTAGGTGGGGCAAGACCCTTTGGCAGCAGTGGCAACGGGGTAGTGTTCTGATTTTTGCTGCTGAGCCTCGTCAACCGTTTCCCTACTGGTGGACATCTTGGTCTGTTGCCTCAGCCACACCGCAGGCCACTCAAATAGGTGAAACGACTGCGGGCGATCGCTTTATTATCTGCGGCCTTGGCAGTTTAGGGCAATTTTGTATCCAAAGTCTGCGCCGCTTTGCCGGTGAGCATTTGGCTCTAGAGATTCGTGCCATTGAACGCCACGCCAACATTGAGTGGGAAATTCCGCAGTTGACGGAGTTGCTCAGTGAACCTGTGATCATCGGTGATTGCCGGCAGGAGGCGGTTCTGAAAGTGGCTGGGATTGATCGCTGTCGTACCTTACTGGCGGTGACCAGTGATGAGGCCACCAATATTGCGACGGCGATTGTGGCTCGGCGCTTAAATCCCGATGTCCATCTTGTGGTGCGCTCTAGTCGCGATAATCTCAATGCCCTCCTAGAGAAAAAACTAGGGAGCTTTGTGGCGCTCAATCCTACCGAACTACCAGCTCCTGCCTTCGCCCTTGCAGCCCTTGAGGAAAATATCCTTGCTGCGTTTACGATTGAGGGGCAGCAGTTTCGCGTCTTTCAACAACCCATCACCGCCGACAGTCCTCTGGTGGGTACCCCTGTCCATCGCTGGCAACGCCGTCACCAACGCCTCATTAGTGTGCGCTCGTGCCATGCCCAATCCTCAATCTTCCAGCCAACGCGCCCCCACCGCCTCTTTAACCATTGGCCGCCGGATTTGTGCTTTGCGGTGGGCGATCGCCCGATTTGGATTGAACGGGTAGAAGTGGTGAAATCCTTGCCCATCCCTGACCCCAATCCCATCCAGCGCCGCATTCAGCAGGTGCGCCAACTGCCTGAGCAGGTAGAACAATTCTGGCAGTGGCTCCATGGCGATCGCTCTCGTGAGTTGATCTTCAATGGCCTTTGGATGGGCAGTGGTCTGTGGCTTGTGACCGCGATCTTGCTGCGCTACAACGTCCCCGAACTCACATGGCAAAAAGCCTTTGCTGCCGGGTTTATTCTCCTTTTGGGGGGCTTTGGCGATGTTTTTGGCGGGCTAGAAAACGATCCGATTCCCCCTTGGCTGCTGGTGGTCTGTATTTTGGTGGCGATCGTCAGCCTCCTCTTTATTGTCGGTGTCTTGGGACTTTTGGCGGAAAAGCTGCTGCAAGCGCGGTTTGACTTTCTCAAGAAACGTCCCCCCCTGCCCACGGCGGATCACGTGATTGTTGTTGGCTTAGATCGCATTGGTCAACAGGTGGTGCAAATCCTACGTGCCTTCCGTCAACCCCTTGTGCTACTGGTGGACAACCCAGAGCAAACTCAGCTTTTTGAAGACCTGCCCATGCTCCTTGGCAACATTCCAGAAAAGCTCCCCCAAGCCCATTTGGAGACCGCCAAAAGTGTGGTTCTCACCACTGCCGATGAAATGTTGAACCTAGAGGCAGCCCTCATTGCTCGTCAAGCCACGGAGCAGCGGGAATCCCCCATTGGGTTGGTCATTGGCATCTATGATCCCAGCCTCACTAATGATCTGCGGGATCTCCTACCGCGTGCCCGCCCCCTCTGTGCCTATGCCCTTGCTGCTGAGGCCTTTGCCGGTGCCGCCTTTGGCGAAACAATGTTGGGTCTGTTTCAAATTGACCAGCAGACGGTACTGATTGCCGATTACACCGTTACTACCGGCGACACCCTTGAGGGCAAGTTGATTGGTGAGGTGGCCTATGGTTATGCAGTCATCCCCATTTTCTACAATCGCCATGAGCAGTTTCTCGGCGGTGAGATCAGTCATCAGTTTTTGCCCAGTGATACGCTGCAACTCACGGTGGGCGATCGCCTGATTGTTTTAGCAACCATTGATGGCCTACGGCGCATTGAACAGGGCAAAATGGCGCCCCGCCGTCTCTGGCGGCTTTGGGTCGGTCATCCTCGCAACGCGGAAGCTGCCCTAGAAATTGGCAATCTGATCACCAAGATTACGGGTCTGCCCCTGCCGCGATCGCGCACCTTTATCCAGCAACTGCCTGCGACACTGACTCTTGGACTTTATGAACCCCAAGCCTTTCGCCTCGGTCAACAATTGCAAGCCCTCGCCCCCGTGCGCCTCTTTCCCTTAGTGGATCAGGAAACTGCGTAGGTGAAAATCGGCTTCACCTTTTCACCCCAACCGATGCCATGGGGGAGGGCTCATGCGTTTGTTGTGTTGGTTAGGACACTATGCGCCGTCAGCCCCTCTATCTTGAAGGCACAACCATTGGCACAGCGGCGTTAATGCCACACCGTAGGTTCTAGTTCCTGAGCCTCTTATTGATACGGGATGATCGTTGCCCTTAGCTTTTGTAGTATCTTTGGGAATTCTAGCCCTCAGGCTAAGATATTGATTAACAATCGTCAATTAATCTAAGTTGTTCCCATGAGTGGTAACCGTCAGCACCATCTACTCAACATTGAGGACGAAACGGGTAAGCGCACGATCCCTTTGGAGGCGGCAACCTACTCCATTGGCCGCGATGTCACCAATGCGATCGTGATTCATGGTCACGGTGTCTCACGGCAACACGCGCTGCTGCTGCGGATTCCTTCACCAAATGGCTATCGCTACCGCGTCGTGGATGGCAATGCTGATGGTAAGCCCAGTGCCAACGGTATCCTAGTGAATGGCCAGCGGGTGCAAAGTCATGAGCTAAAAGATGGAGATGAGATTAACTTTGGCGGTTCCGTTAAGGCGCACTATGCTACTGTGTCCATGGGGGAGGCGGAGTTTAT
Organism: Thermosynechococcus sp. PKX82; assembly: GCF_031583255.1. Lineage (NCBI taxonomy): Bacteria > Bacillati > Cyanobacteriota > Cyanophyceae > Acaryochloridales > Thermosynechococcaceae > Thermosynechococcus > Thermosynechococcus sp. PKX82. Next base: position 164,171 of record NZ_CP134169.1, read on the forward strand.
TAAGTATTTGAAGAGCGTCAACTATCACAGCATTAAGGCCGTGCCCATGACCTCAACGATTACCCAAGCTGAGGAAGGTGCAGACGATAAAAAATCAGAAGAAGAAACAGAATTTAATGCCACGCCCCCATCGCTGCCAGCCAATGCTACCCCAGCGTCAGCACCCGCCCCTAAATCCTCTCCCCCTTGGTTACTGATTGTTGGCGGCATCGTCGTTGTTCTTTTGATCGCGGGAATTGGCGTTGTGATCATGAATCGACCACCTGCCCCCCAATCGGAAACTCCCACGCAAATGCAGTGATGGCCTATTCCCAAAACTTAGCTCCTGCCCTGAACTCAATCTGGCAGCCGCAACCAACGGCGGATGGCTCTTTTACGTTTTTTTCGCCAGAATTTCAGGAAACGTTCCATAGTCTTGGGGGAGCGCGTCAGGAAGCCTTTGAAAAGTTCGCGATCGCCACCGATTTGCCCCCCAAAGCCCAAGCGTCTCATCTGCGCCTTTTGGACATCTGCTATGGTTTGGGTTACAACACCGCCGCTGCGTTAGAGGTGATTTGGCAGCACAATCCCACCTGTCAAGTTACAGTTATTGGCTTAGAACTGGATCTGGGCGTTCCCCAAGCAGCCTTAGCAGTCATGCCCCCTTGGCCAGCATCGGTTCAAACGATTCTTGAAGGACTCGCTCAGCAACAGCAGGTGAGCACCCCCCACTGTGAGGCACAGCTTTTAATTGGGGATGCTCGCCAAACCATTCAAGAGCTTGTTCGCCAAGGATTCCAAGCAGATGCCATTTTTCTTGATCCCTTTTCACCCCAGCGCTGTCCGCAACTCTGGACAGTGGAATTTCTGCGTCTGGTGGCTCAGTGTCTGGCACCAACGGGGCATTTGGCCACCTATTGTCGTGCTGCTGCCGTTCGTGCCGCTTTGCAGGCGGCGGGTTTACACCTTGGAACGCTACCACTTGTTGCCCCCCAGCAGAGTCATGAGTGGGCACAGGGCACCGTGGCTCGCTGGCAAGCCGATCAGCTTATTCCGCTGTCGCTGATGGAGCAGGAACATTTGCAAACCCGCGCGGGTATTCCCTACCGCGATCCGCACCTGCGGGATAGTGCGGAGATGATTCGATCGCGCCGCCAAGCGGAGCAACAAACCGCTAACCGTGAATCCACCAGTCGTTGGCGACACCGCTGGGGCATTACTTAGGGCGGGTATAGGCCACCTTGAGACTCCACAGCAGCAACCCCAAGGTCATCACAGAAATCAGCGCCCCCCACAGCCAATAGGGGAGCCAGAGGTACCGTTGGAGAAGCCCTGTATCGGAAAGCTGCCCCCCCGGCATGGCATAGGTAAAGAGGTAGTCCACCTGCTGAAATGTGCTAATACAGGCTTGCACCCCAAGGAATTGAATCGAAATCCCCTTGAGCCAGCGATTGCCGCGATAGGCCACCAGCAGAATGGCAATCCCCACCAATGTCATGAAGACAATGCCAAAGAGCGATCGCACCCACAGCAGCACTGAGGCGAGAATAATGATTCCTAGGGCTTTGAGGCAAATATCTGTGGCGCGATGAGAGCGGCTCGACAAAATAAAGACACTGCCAGCGATCGCGGGTCCTAGAGGTCCGCCAATGGCGACTAAGCCATGTCCCAAATTGCCCAGCAGCACCTCGCCCCCGTAGCGCGCAAATCCTGAACCACTGGGATAGATGACTAATTCGCGAAAGTAGCCCCCCAACAGAATCGCCGTGAGGCCATGCCCCATCTCGTGGAACCATGTGGCCAAGATTGTAAAGGGATACAGCAGATAGTTCCCCAAGGGAATCTGCCAAAGAAGAATCGTGACAAGGGCGGCGATCGCTAGCAGCAGTGCCGAACGGGGTTTCTCAGGGTCTGAAATATCCAGCGGGGTAGATTTGGGGTCTGGACGATAGCCAAACATACGCTCCCCAGCATGGATTACCGCTTCGGTGCCAAAAACATGATCATATTGCGCCCCTCTTGCTTGGGTGCCTGCTGCACTTCGGCCACCGCTTGCAGGTCATTGGCCATACGGTTGAGGAGTTCTTCGGCTAGGTGGGCGTGTTGAATTTCCCGCCCGCGAAAGGTCACAGTGGCCTTCACCTTGTCTCCAGCCTTAAGGAAACGCTCGGCGCGGTTGATGCAAACGTTGTAATCGTGTTCTTCGATTTTGTAGCGCATCTTCACCTCTTTGACATCGGAGGTGTGCTGCTTTTTGCGGGCTTCCCGCGCCTTCTTTTCCTGCTCAAAGCGAAACTTGCCGTAGTCAATAATTTTGCAAACGGGTGGATCTGCCTTGTCACTGACGAGAACAAGGTCAAGTTCCTTTTCACGGGCGATCGCGATCGCCTCTTGAGACGACATAATCCCCAATTGGGAACCATCACTATCCACCACCCGCACCCGAGGAAAACGGATGCGCTCATTAATCATGGGTTGTTCTTGCTGTGTTTTCTTGGTAAGAGCCACTGGTACCTGTACTGTCGTTGATAAAGGTTGGTGCAAGGACTGTCCTAGGCTCTAAGGTGAGCCAGCAATGACCCCCTGCCCCTTGCTCTACATCTTAGCGGAGGATTGCCAATAGGAGCTATTCTCGATTTCGCCTAGATACACAGAAACTAATTATTAAAGCAGCACTCGCCATAGGGGCCTCTAGGCTAGACTGAAGGATGTTTATTGCCCACTCTGGGTGACATTGTAAGGTCTGAGGTATGGTGCAACGGCAACTGTTCACGTCAGCTCTCCTAGGCAGTCTTTGCTTCCTTGCTACCGCCTGTGGCCAACCAAAGGCAACGGCTCCCCCACCAGCGGCACGGGTGAAACTTGCGGCGGTTCAAACGGAAACCCTTTCGCAAACCGCTGTTTACAATGCCTCTTTGCAATCCCGTGAGTCGATCACGCTACAACCCCAAGTTTCGGGTCGAATCGCCCAAATCAATGTTCAAAACGGCCAGTTTGTCACTCAAGGCCAGCCCCTCATTCTTATTGACCCCTCAGAACAGCAAGCCGTTGTGGCCAGCAATTTAGCCGCAATTCAATCTGCCCAAGCCAATGTAGAGAATGCCCGCTCGGTCCTCCGCGCCCTTGAAGCCCAGCGCCGCTCCAATCTGGCCACCGTAGAGTTCAATCGGATTCAAGCGCAACGCTATACAGCACTCTTTGAAGAAGGGGCTGTTTCCAAAGAACAAGCGCAATCCTTCATCACCAGCTTTCGCACTGCCCAAGCAGCACTCCAACAAACCGAGGCGGATATTCGTGCCCAACAGGCTACCATTGCCCAGTTAGAAAAAGCTCTCTTGGCTGCCCAAGCCAATGCCCAGCAGCAGGCCGTTGTCCTGAATTGGTTTCAGGTGCGTGCTCCCTTTAGTGGTGTTGTCGGCAATATTCCCCCCAAAGTGGGCGATTTTGTAACGCCCCAAACCGACCTCCTTACCCTGACCTCAAATCAACCCCTAGAAGTCTATATCCAAGTGCCCATTGAGCAAATCCCCCGCATTCGGATGGGGACGCCGGTGGAATTAATAGACATGAATGGCAATGCCGTCGGTACGAGTTCTGTCTTTTTCATTGCCCCCAATACCACAAACAATACCCAAACCATTTTAGTGAAAGCGCTCTACGACAATACGCGGAATAATCTCCGTGCCGATCAACAAATTCAAGCCCGCATTATTCTCGATCAGCAACCGGGGATTTTGGTGCCGACCACGGCGGTATCCAATCTTGCCGGGCAAAACTTTGTCTTTGTGGCCGAAAAAGACGCCGAGGGCAAAATGATTGCCAAACAAAAGCCCATTCAAGTGGGGGCAATCCAAGGAAATAGATATCAAGTTTTTGAAGGCCTCAAACCGGGAGAGCAAATTGTTGTCTCGGGAATTCAGCGCTTGCGCGATGGTGTGCCCATTACTCCTGAGTCCTAAAAGAGCATGATTAGCGATTTTTTTATTAAGCGCCCGGTTTTTGCCACGGTTTGTTCTCTGCTGATTATTTTGGTGGGGACGATCGCGCTGCCAACGCTGCCCATTGAGTATTACCCTAACGTTACACCGCCAACAATTCAGGTGTCTGCCAACTATGCAGGTGCCAACGCTGAAACCGTTGAAACGAATGTCACCACGATCTTAGAAACGCAAATTAATGGCGTGGAGGGGATGGATTACATTGACTCCACCAGTGACAGCTTTGGCAACAGCAATATCACGATCACCTTCACTGAGGGCTATGACCAAAACATTGCAGCGGTGGATGTGAATAACTTAGTGGCATCAGTCACCTCCCAACTGCCACCAGAGGTCATCAACACTGGGGTAAATGTCAGCAAATCCACAAATCAGATTGTTTTGGCCTTAGCCCTATACCCAGAGGAGGGATACAACTACGACGCCACATTCATTAGTAACTACGCGACCCTCTACGTGGTGCAACCCCTGCAACGTCTGAACGGGGTAGGGCAGGTTCAGGTCTTTGGTCAACGCACCTATGCCATGCGGATTTGGCTTGATCCCAATCGCTTAGCCAGTCGCGGTCTGACGGCTCAGGATGTGGTGCGTGCCCTCTCCGATCAAAATGTCCAGGTGGGAGCCGGGATTATTGGTGCCCCCCCAGCACCAGAGGGACAGGAGTTTCAAATTTCCATTCAAGCCCAAAGTCGCTTGGCCTCAGAAGAAGAGTTTGCCGACATTATTATTCAGCGCGGCGACGATGGTTCTGTGATTCGCATTCGCGATGTCGGTCGCACCGAGCTAGGAGCACAAAACTACAACACCAACTTTCAGTTTGATGGCCGTGACGCCGTTGGGATTGGTATCTATCAACTCAGTGGTGCTAATGCCCTCGACATTGCCCGCGCTGTCGAAGCGGAGATGGCTGTTTTAGCTGAGAAATTTCCCCCCGGTCTGAAGTGGAGCGTGGGATTTAGCACCACGGATGCGGTACAGGAATCAATCAAAGAGGTGGTCATTACACTCATTGTGGCTATCATCCTTGTCATTGCCGTGATCTTTTTGTTCTTGCAGGATTGGCGTGCCACGATCATTCCCTCGATCACGATTCCCGTTTCCTTGGTGGGCACCTTTGCCTTTATGAAGGCTTTTGACTTCTCAATCAATAGCTTGACCATGTTTGGTCTGGTGTTGGCCACGGGGCTGGTGGTGGATGATGCCATTGTGGTCGTGGAAAATGTCACTCGCCTGATGGAAGACGAGGGCATGACCCCCCAAGAAGCTGCCAGTCGCTCGATGGAAGAGGTGACAGGGGCACTGATTGCCACCTCGTTGGTAATGATGGCGGTCTTTATCCCTGTGGCCTTTTTTCCGGGGGTCACTGGGCGGCTCTATCAGCAGTTTGCTTTGACGATTGTTTTTGCGATCGCCCTTTCTACGTTTAATGCTTTAACCCTCTCTCCCCCTTTGTGCGCCCTGCTCCTGCGGCGGGAACGCCCCCCGATGGCGAACTTTATTTTGTTTCGCTGGATTAACCGCTTTCTCGATACAATGCGACGGGGCTATGAACGCAACCTGACTGTGGTCGTGCGCCTAAAATACTGGGTGCTGGCAGGCTTTGTGGCACTGCTGGGGGTGACCTACGGGCTATTTCAGATTGTTCCCGGTGGCTTTGTCCCCCAAGAGGATCAAGGTTATTTTGTTACCCTTGTGCAATCGCCTCAGGGGGTGTCCCTCGAATACACGAGCAATATTGTCTTCAAAGCAGCGGACGCGATCGCCCAAAATCCAGTGGTCGAACATACCTTTGCTATTGGCGGCTTTAGCTTCTTCGGCATAGGTTCAGACAAGGGGATTATCTTTACGAGTCTCAAGCCCTGGTCACAGCGGCCAACCCTTGATCAGTTGCTGCCCCAGTTTCAGAAGGCCGTCGTGGGTGAACTCGGAGCAGTAGTGTTTTCATCCAATGTGCCGACCATTAACCTTGGTGGCAGCGGCCTTGGCGGCTTTGATATGCAGGTGATGGATCAGCAGGGTCTCGGCCTTGAAGCGCTTGCGAGTTCAGTGAACGAGCTAATCCTCAAAGCCAATGCAACCCCCGGCCTTGTGTCAGTGAATACCCCCTTTGCCATTAATGCCCCCCAGTTAAATGTAACGGTCGATCGCACCCGCGCCCTTGCCTTGGGGATTCCCCTCAAGGACATTTTTAATGCCATGCAGATTTACTTGGGGTCGTTATACGTTAACCAATTCACGATTTTTGCCCGCAGTTACCAAGTGATTGTGCAGGCGGATAAGCAGTTTCGCGCGAATCCCGATGACATCAACCGCATCTATGTACGCTCGGAGCAAAATGCGCTCATTCCCCTCAGTAATCTCGTCACGATTGAACAGGTCTCGGCACCGCCGATTATTTATCACCATAACTTGTTCCGTTCGGCGGAGGTGACTGGTCAAAATGTGCCACCCCTCAGTGATAGTCAAGCGATGATGACAATGGCATCCTTGGCTCAGGAGGTTCTCCCCAATGGCATCGGCTATAGCTGGACGGGGTTATCCCTAGAGTCCACCCGCTCCGCAGGCCAAGCACCGTTGATTTTTGGCCTTGGTCTCGTGTTTGTGTTCCTCGTGCTCTCGGCGCAGTACGAAAGCTATATTGACCCCTTGATCATTATCCTTTCGGTGCCTTTGGCGATCATGGGCGCTTTGTTGGCACAGTGGTTGCGGGGGCTGAGTAATGATGTATTTTGCCAAATTGGTTTGGTGATGCTGATTGGCCTCGCCAGTAAGAATGCAATTCTGATTGTGGAGTTTGCCAACCAAATTCGCGAAAGCAAGGGCACGTCCATTGTCAAGTCGGTGATCTATGCCGCCGAGGAACGGCTGCGCCCCATTTTGATGACGGCCATCTCCTTTATTCTGGGCATCTTCCCGCTGGTCATTGCTACGGGTGCTGGGGCAAAATCCCGTCACTCCTTGGGAACAAGTGTCACAGGCGGCATGCTTGCAGCCACATTTCTCAGTTTCTTTGTGGTGCCGATCATTTACATCCTCATTAAGGAACTAGTGGCGCGGCTGACCAAGGAGAAGCTTGAGGAAGCAACCCCAACGGAGTCTTAACTTACTTTACAATTCGCAAAACTCTTGTATCGTGGGGAATGATCCTTTGGCTCGCTCGTGATCATGCCCAAACAACTGGATTTGCTGACCTCTGGACAGGTGATCCCAACACCACTGCACAGTGAAATGCAACGCTCCTATCTGGAGTACGCCATGAGTGTGATTGTGGGGCGGGCACTACCAGATGTGCGGGATGGGCTAAAACCAGTGCATCGGCGGATTCTCTATGCCATGTATGAGTTGGGGTTGACGCCCGATCGCCCCTTTCGCAAGTGTGCACGGGTGGTGGGGGATGTGCTGGGGAAATATCACCCCCATGGGGATCAAGCGGTCTATGAGGCACTGGTGCGCTTGGTGCAGCCCTTTAGCAGTCGCTATCCCCTCTTGGCAGGGCATGGCAATTTTGGCTCCATTGATGATGATCCTGCGGCGGCAATGCGCTACACGGAAACGCGCTTGGCAGCGATCGCCCACCGCACGCTACTGGAGAATATCAGCGACGCCATTGTGGATTTTGTCCCCAACTTTGACAGTTCCCAAGAGGAGCCATTGGTGCTGCCGGCGCAACTGCCGATTTTGCTGTTGAATGGCGCAACGGGAATTGCTGTGGGCATGGCCACAAACATTCCACCCCACAATCTGGGGGAAGTGGTGGATGCTCTGATTGCGCTTATTGACCGTCCCCATCTCTCCCTAGAGGAACTGCTCACCCACCTGCCGGGACCGGACTTTCCCACGGGGGGTGTGATTGTGGATGGGGCAGCATTGCTGCGCGCCTACGCCACGGGTCGAGGGACGATCACCCTGCGGGGGGTGGCCACCCTTGAGGATATTCAGCCCGGACGCGGCCGCCACCGTCGCCAAGCCATTGTGGTGACAGAGCTACCCTATCAGGTGAATAAGGCGGCATGGATTGAGAAGGTGGCGGATTTGGTGAATCAAGGTCGCCTTGAGGGCATTGCCGATCTGCGGGACGAAAGCGATCGCGAGGGGCTGCGGGTGGTCATTGAACTGAAGCGGGATGCCTCAGCGGCACAACTCTTGGAGCAACTCTACCGCCTGACGGCCCTACAAGTAACCTATGGCATCAACTTGATGGCACTGGTGGGCAATCAACCCCGCCAACTCTCCCTCAAGGAGATTCTCAGTGAGTTTCTGCAATTTCGCGAGCAGACCCTGCTACGGCAATATCGCCATGATCTCGAAACGGCTCAAGCCCGCCAGCATGTGGTGACGGGACTCTTAATCGGCCTCAATGCCGTGGATCAGGTGATTGAGATTTTGCGATCGGCAGCGGATGGCAGTACTGCTCAGCGGGAATTGATGACCCGCTTGGGTTTGAGCGATCGCCAAGCCAGTGCCCTGATTGCCATGCCCCTACGCCGCCTCACTCAACAGGAGCGCCAAGACCTAGAACGGGAACAGGCGGAGCTACAAGCGCGGATTGCCCAGTTGGCAACCCTGATTAGCCAGCGTCCTGAGCGCCTCAAGGCACTGAAGAAAGAATTGCGGCAGTTAAAGAAAGCCTTTGCCGATCCCCGCCGCACTCAAATCCTCACGGCAGCGCCGCCGCCCCCCACCGCCGTGGAGACCAATGATCGTGACGATACGCCCCTCTGGGTCGAAGTGAATCATCGCGGTTACGGGCGCTGTCTGTCCCAGCGCAGTCGGGGGAGTCTCCAGTGGCAAACGTGGCTACCGTGGTCAGAGCCATTGCCCTTGGCCTTCTCGGTACAGGCTAGCGATCGCCTGTGGGTGTTTACGGAAAGTGGCAAGGTGTATCCATTGCCCGTAGAGCGATTACCCGTTACCAGCCGCCGTGAGAGCGATCGCGGGCAACCGCTGCTGACCCTCTTGCCGGAGTCGGCGCAAGGGGAAACCCTCCTGACAGTCGTGCCCAGTCAACCCCCAGCAGAGAAGCTGATTTTGCTGACGCGCCAAGGCCGCACTAAGGTCATTCCAATCTCAGATCTGCAAGACCTGAGCGGGCGGGGTCTGCAACTGATGAAACTCAAGGCGGGGGATGCCCTCGGTTGGGTACTGCCTGCGGATACGGATCACTTAGTGTTGGCCACCTCGCGGGGGCGGGTCTTTCACTTTTTCATCCCCGACATTCCCGCTTTGGGGCGGCTGAATCCAGGTCAAGCGGCGGTGCACCTCAGTGGGCAAGAAACCTTGGTGGGGGCGATCGCCCTGTCGGAACTGGAGAATGTGATCCTCGTTACCACTTCAGGCCTTGGTAAACAAGTGCCGCTGCCCCTAATGGAAGTTGTGCCCCTTGGTCATTTAGGCCAGTTGGCGATGCCTCTGCGGCAAAAAGCGGATCGCTTGGCGGGCATTGGCCGCGGCGGTAGCCCCCTGGCACTGGTGACGAACCAAGAGCGAGCCTGGATCACCAACGGCGAAGAGATCCCCATCCTCAATAAAGAGGCGGTAGGGGTGGCGATCGCTCCCCTTGATCCGCAGGAACAGATTCAGGCGGTGGTGCCGTTGGCCTGATCAGTTCAAGCCACTGACCACAGACCCGCAGGTGGTACCCCCCCGGCAGCGTTGAGGTTTGGCTGCCATTACCTGCCGTGATCAGAGGACGCACCGCTTCAATCAGGCTGAAATCAATGCCCCGTTTCAGGTGCTGACGCAAAAATCGCTGGATCAAGCGGCGTTGCAGCGCAAGGGGCAATTCCCGTAGGCGCAGCCGCTCCAAGGCAGGGGGATGCTCGCGGATCACGGTGGGGGCAAGACGCTCCACCTCAGCCTCGAAATAGGCGCGATCGCTAGCCAGCAGTTCAGCGGTTTGGGCAAGCACCTCTTCCACATTCGGATTAAAGTGCGCTTGCAGATAGGGAATTAACTCCAAACGCAGCCGATTGCGGCGATAGTTGAGATGGTGGTTCGTTGCATCCTGCCAGACGGGTAACCCGTAGGTTTGGCAAAAGGCAGCCGTTTCCGCTCGCGTCATCCCTAGGAGTGGACGTACTAACTGAATCGCACCCAAAGCACGGCTAGGTAAGAGGGTGGCTAGGCCATCGGGGCTGGTGCCGCGCAGTAGATGTAGTAGGAGACTTTCGGCGCGATCGCTCTGGGTGTGGGCGGTCACCACATGGGTGCAATCCAACGCCTTGGCCACGGTCTCAAAGACTTGGTAACGCCATGAACGGGCTGCGGCCTCAGTTTTCGGCAGCGGCGGCGCACTCACCACCTCACAGGGTAGATGCCATTGCTGCGCTAGCGCTTGGACAAAATTTGCATTGGCAGCGCTATCTGCCCGCCAGCGGTGATCACAGTGGACAGCCGCCAAAAACCACCGCCAGTAGGGCTGTAGATCCAATAGCAGGCGCGTTAAACAAACGGAATCTTGCCCCCCCGATAGAGCAATCAGAATTCGTGCCCCCCCAGGGAGCCATTGTTGGGTTTTTAAGGTGGTATGCAGGCGGGCGTGGTAGATGCCCCACACGGGCAAAAAACCGCTAGAAAAACCAACCGTAGGAGTGTAGACCTTTCCCCAGCAGGTTCACCCCCAAGTAGCACACCCAGACCACCCCAAAGCCAACGGTGGCGAGAATCGCCGGCTTGCGCCCCTGCCAATCACGGGTCATGCGGGCATGGAGATAAGCAGCATACACCAGCCAGACAATCAGTGCCCAAGTTTCTTTGGGATCCCAACTCCAAGGCGCCCCCCAAGCCTCATTTGCCCAGACCGCACCAGAGATAATGCCGATGGTTAGCAGTGGGAAGCCAAGACCAATCATGCGGTAGCTCAAGTTATCGAGGGTCTCAGCCAAGGTGAGGCGTTGCAAACTCAATTGCAGGGTGGGTTGGGTCAGTACCGTGGTGCCACCGCCCCCAGTCGAGGGTTCTAAGGAAGGTTCTGGCGCGCGACTGCGGAAGCTGCCTGTGCCCACAGAGCTGCCCTTAAGGCTGACGGGTTTGCCCCATGTGACCACTAGGAAGGCGATCGCCAGCAGTGACCCCACCATCAACGTGGCATAGCTGAGCATCATCACACTGACGTGCATCATTAACCAGTTGGACTTCAGGGCAGGCACCAGAGGCGCTGACTGCTGCATTTCCGGGGGGAGCGAGAGAGCCGCAAAAGCCGTAATTCCCATGGCAACGGGTGCAGTAACAACCCCCACAAGGCGCTGGCCACTGATGGACTCGGCGACAAAGTGCATGGCTGTCAAACCCCAGCACAGGAAAAAGAGGGATTCATAGAGATTGCTGATGGGAAAGTAGCCCCCCTCAATCCAACGCGCCGCCAGCAGGCCCGTAATACAGAGATTGGCGATCGCCATCCCCGTGCGACCCGCAGCCGTGAGAACAGGCCATTGGGGAAACGCTGCCCCACACCAGTAGAGCAACATCGTGATCAAAAGCACCGCAAAGGCACTGTTATCGAGCCAACCTTCTAGGGTTAATAAATCCATAGCTTTTTATTTTGCCAGCCTGCTACTCTTTTGTATTGTACTGTCCGAACCGTGCTTTTCTGGGATAGTGGCGCATCTCCCATTCTTGTGAAAAGGGCTGTACCACAATTTCAGCCTGAATCTCTATAATCAGGGGTGAAGAATCATCATGTTCTATTGTGCTGCTGCTGGAGCGAGAACCCCATGAACGAGCTACGGGCTGCGCTGGAATTGGCGACGGAGGAGGAGTTGCAAGACCTAACAGAAATTCTGTTTCGTCGTCGGCTCAATCCCTTGGACTATCTCACAACGCCGGATCCCATTGCCGTCCAAGCTCAGGATCGCCAAGCATGGCTCGATGATATTGAGGAGCGGTTTCGCTTTTTGGCGGCAGATGGTCTGACAGTACTCAAGGGCAAAGCACAGCAAATCAGCTATCGGCAAACGTTGATGCGGGTCTGTCGCTATCTGAAAATTAAGTTTTCCCCCAGTTGGACAGTCCCCGAACTGGAAATGGAAATCTTCTTGAATGTGTTGCAGCGGATGTGGAAAAAGCTGGGGGATGAGGATCGCAAGGTCTTGGCTGCCCAAATCCAAGATAGCTTGCCCGAACTGCGCAACGGCCACCCGATTTCTATGGAAACTGTACGCCTGATCCTAGAGGGAGGCGCGGCGATCGCCATCAGTTCTGTTGTCCGCTCCATGGTGGTGCAGCAGGTGGCTCGTCAATTTGCCATTCACTTTGCTGGGTACAAGCTCTCCATCACTCCCTTGGTGTCTCGGGGCGCTGCCGTGGGAGCCGCTAAATTTGCCCTCGGTCGCAGCGTCTTAGCCTTTGCCAGTACAGCTTTGTGGGTGTGGTTTATTGCCGACTTGGGTTGGCGTGCCATTTCCACCAACTATGCGCGCATTATTCCCACCATTTTCGCGATCGCCCAAATTCGCCTCCTACGCGGTGAGCAGGCATCCCAGTGGGCAATGGCCTAGAGTGTGATCATCCGCTCTTTGTCCAGGGTGAGCAGTTGCCGCAGTTGATCGAGGTTGAGTTCGGTTAACCACTGTTCGCCACTGCCCACAATCATGTCCGCAAGCGCTTTTTTCTGCTCAATTTGCTCGTGGATCTTTTCTTCAAGGGTACCCGTGCAGACAAATTTGTGGATTTGGACAGTGCGGGCTTGGCCAATGCGGAAGGCGCGATCGCTGGCCTGATTTTCAACCGCGGGGTTCCACCAGCGATCGTAGTGAAAGACATGATTGGCACGGGTGAGATTTAAGCCCACGCCCCCCGCTTTTAGGGAAAGAATAAAGACCGTGGGTGCCTCAGGATCGTGCTGAAAGCGTTCCACCATGAGTTCTCGCTGCGCTTTGGGGGTGCGTCCCGACAGGAAAAAGATCTCCTGCTGTAGTGCCTTTTCGAGATAGGTTTTCAGGTGGGTGCCAAATTCGGCAAATTGGGTAAAGACAAGAGCGCGATCGCCCACTTCCTGAAGCTCTTGCAACATTTCTATGAGGCGTTGCAACTTGCCCGAGCGATCGGGGGCATAGTCTTCCTGCTTGAGATACTGGGCGGGATGGTTACAGATTTGCTTGAGTTTGGTCAGCGTAGCCAAGATATGGCCGCGCCGCTGGATACCTTCACTATTTTCAATGGCAGCAAGGGAGTCTTCCACCACCGCAGTGTAAAGCTGCATCTGCTCTAGGGTGAGACCGCAATAGACCAGCATCTCCTGTTTTTCGGGCAGGTCTTGGATAATGCTGCGGTCAGTTTTCAGGCGCCGTAGAATGAAGGGCTGAACATAGGTGCGCAGGGCGTTGAGGGAGGTAGTGTCACCATAGCGTTCAATGGGTCGCACATAGCGGTGCTGAAAGTAGGTGCGATTGCCCAAGTACCCCGGATGCAGAAAGTCCATAATCGACCAGAGTTCAAGGAGACGATTTTCTAGGGGGGTTCCCGTCAGGGCAATGCGAAACTGGGCGGAGAGTTCCCGTGCCGCTTGGGACTGCTGGGTGTTGGCATTTTTGATGTTTTGGGCTTCATCGAGGACCAGATGCTGCCATGACACCTGTTGCAAGGTGGCGCGATCGCGCTGCAGGAGGGCATAACTGGTGAGAATCAGATCGTGAGTTTCGACGTTTTTCAGAAATGCCTTGCCCTTGGGGCGATCGCTGCCGTGGTGGACATAGGCACGCAATGTCGGTGCAAATTTTTGGCACTCCCGTAGCCAGTTGCCCAGTACCGAGGTGGGACAGATCAACAGTGTCGGTCGGTAGGCACGTCCTGCTTCCTTAAGGTGGAGCAAAAAGGCCAACAGTTGAATCGTTTTCCCTAAGCCCATATCATCGGCCAAGCAAGCCCCCAACCGCCAGCGTTCCAAGAAACTCAACCACGCCACCCCTCGCGCTTGGTAGGGACGCAGTTCACCACAAAATTCCTGCGGTGTCGGCACTGGATCAAGGGTTTGTTTACCCGTGAGGCCATCGAGTAGTGCCTGAAGGGCATCATTGGCGTCTAAACCAAGAATGGGTAACTTGGCCACCGTTACCGTATCCCCGGTGGCAATGCGCAGCGTATCGGCAAGGGAGAGCTGGGTCTTTTGGGGAGACTGGAGAAACTCTTGAGCGGCCTTGACCTCTTGGGGACGCAGCAGCACCCACTCACCATTGAGATAAACAAGGGGACTCTCTTGGCGGCGCAGTTGATCAAAATCTGCTTCCGAGAGGGGATGCTGCCCCAACTGTAATTGCCACTGAAACTGCATCAAGCTCTCAATACTCAAGCCGCTGGTGGCGGTGGGCGGCAATGAAGCAATCATCCTCAGACCCAAGCGATGCTGGGCGCTATTGCGGCGCAAACTCGGCGGCACAATAATTGCAACCCCCTGCTGCTCAAGGAGCGGAATGGCACTTTGCAAGAAGGCATAAACTTCCGTGGTTTGCAGCGTCAGACCCACAGGGGAGGGTTCTTGGAGACTGCGATCGAGGGGACGATAAATGCGTGAGGCCAAACCCAGTCCCCGCAGCAGGGTTTCTTGGGGCTGCCAGAGCACTTGTCCGTGATAGAGGAGGGACTCTTGCGTACATTGCCAAATCTCGGCTGCCGCCAGCATCGTTTCCGTTTCGCCCTCCGTTTGTAGGCCAAAGGCCAAGCGCCAATCACCCTCGGCAGTATCTGGGGGCACCAGTTGCAGTGCCAAGCGCCATTGGGGGCGCAGATCCAACTGCTCGCGGTAGGGTTCTTGCCAACGTTGGAGCCGTTCCACAAAAGAAGGCGGCAGTTCCGTTGCTTGCCCTGTTTTGAGGAAAGTCAGCCAGTGACTATGCTCCTTAGCCAAGCCCACTTTGGGTAACTCTAGGGTGGCAAGGGCAGTGTGGAGATAGCCCTGCAAGGTGTGGTGCAGAAAATCTGCCAATAGATCGGTGGCATGGGGCGGAAACCGCAGCGCCGTGGCATCAGTTTGATAACAGCGACATAAATGCGGCATCCGTTGGCTAAATTGCCGAAAGCGATCGCGATCGCCCCCATGGGTGAGCAGAATCCGCCACCCTTCAGCCGTAGGCAAGTATTGGCCGCGCACAATTAAATCCAGTAACCAGCGACTAACGTGCAGCCAATAGCGCAGATCATCGCCAATAGCAGCGCTTTCGCGACCCTGAAGACCCAGTTGATGTAGTTGCTCTAAAACCCCTGAGGCAGGAATCGCCCAACCCGGCACCTGCCAGAGAAACAGCGGTTCGCCGTTGACTTCCGCTAGGGGAGGCGGTAATAGGTGATGCTCCTGAATCTGTGCGGGCAAAGCAGCATAGGCAACACTCGGACTGGCCTTGACCAGCGGAGGTGTCTTCAGTTGGGTGGCATAGGGATAAACAGGCACAGCAGTCGGAACCCAAGGCGTGATTGCCTGAGTGAGCGATCGCCATTCTTCTGCCCATACAAAAAAGCGCGGCGTCGGCGTTGCCAGCCACGTCCCACGGAAAACAGCCATGCCAATATTTTAGTGGGCTTTCAAGAGGGATGCGAGTGCTTCAGCAGGCATGGGTCGGGCAAAGAGATACCCTTGACCATAATCACACCCCAGTCGCTGCAGGATGTGCAGTTGCTCGTGGGTTTCAATCCCTTCGGCAATAACGCGGTAGCCCAACTCCTGAGCAAGGACTAAAATCATCTTGGTAATTTTGAGGTTGCGCTGGTTGTCTTCCAATTGCTGGACAAAGGCGCGATCCACCTTGAGGTGGTGAATCGGTAGGCTGTGGAGATAACTCAGGCAGGAATAGCCCGTTCCAAAATCGTCAATACTAATTTCAATGTGGCGCTCCCGCAGTGACTCTAGGAGACTCAGCATTTCACTGCCCAATTCAAGGGCGATGCTTTCGGTGAGTTCTAGAACCAACTGTCCTCTGCCCAAGGGATACTGTTGCTGAATGCGGCTAAGGTGGTGGAGGAAACTGGGGTGCTTCAGTGTCTTGGCCGAGACATTCACACTCAGGATCAAGTTGGCTGCCCCTTGGAACTGCTGTTGCCACAACCAAAACTGTCGACAAGCCTGCTCCAAAACCCACTTGTCAAGGTCAACAATCAGCCCTGTATCCTCAGCAATTGAGATGAAAGCACCCGGCAGAATCAGTCCGCGTTCAGGATGTTGCCAACGCACTAGGCTCTCCATGCCCACCAGTTGTTGATCTGCCAAATTAAAAAAGGGCTGATAAAACAGCTGCAGTTCTCCATGGCTGAGGGCATGGCGCAGATCGTGTTCAAGGTGGAGGCGCTCTAGCACCTGTTCGTACATCTGGGCGTTAAAGATGGCGTAGCGTCTTGTGGAGTGGGCTTTCGCTTGATACAGGGCAATATCGGCATCCCTAAGGACAGCAAAAGCCGTTTTATACTCATTTTGGGCAAAGACGACACCAATACTACTGCTGAGGAAAATTTGCCGCTCCTCTACGACCAAGGGTTCTTGGAGGCAACGGGTAATTTGCTCGCAAAGAGCAATGGCACTCTCCAAGTTGGGTAAAGCGGTTGCCAAAATCACAAACTCATCTCCGCCGAGGCGAGCCACAATATGCCTATTTTCGATGAGACGCCGCAGCAAAGTGGCAAAGGCAATGAGCAGGCGATCGCCCACTGCATGGCCGAGGCTGTCATTGATCACCTTAAAGCGATCCACATCCAAAAACAGCACGGCATAGTGAAGCTCAGGATTCCTTTGAGCTGCGGCAATTGTGGCTGCCAACTGCTCCATGAAGTAGAGGCGGTTGGGCAACCCTGTCAGGGGATCGTGATAGGCCTCATGCTCTAGCTGCAATTGCACCTGTACCCGACTGGTGACATCGCGGGAACTGGTCTGCAACTGTTGCAATTGTCCCTGACTGTCGTAGCGGGGCTTGAAGAGGGTTTCTAGCCAGAGCAACTCCTGATTCGCTGTACAGGCTCGATGGGTGATGGGCCAAAACCGCTGCTGCTGAAGCATCTGTTGCAGTTCCTGCTTGACCCGCGATCGCTCATCGGGATGGCACAACTGCGTAAAATGCTGACCAATGAGCCTCCCAGAAGACCAATCCAATAGGGTTTCATAGGAGGGACTAACATACAAACACCGGCCTTCCCGATCTAAAAGGCACACAATATCGGTCATGTTTTCCGCCAGCAGTCGATAGCGTTCTTCGCTTTCGCGCAGCGCCAGTTCAGCAGCTTTGCGGTCTGTAATATCAATATGGGTACCCACCACCTTAGAGGGGCGACCTTGGGCATCCCGAATTAACACGGCATTGCTGTGGAACCAGCGGTAGGTTCCATCGTGGTGGCGCAGGCGAAAATCAATGTCATAGTCCGCTTCACCGCGCAGAAATTGCTCGTAGGCCGCAAGGGCGCGATCGCGATCCTCGGGATGGAGTTGCTCCTGCCAATCTGCGCAACTGAACGCTTCAGTCCTAGGCAGGTCGCCCAGCTGGGCTCTGTGGGTTGGCGAAACAAGCATGGTTCCCGTAGAGAGGTCATGAAAATAAAAGCCAATCTTGGAAGCACGGATAGCCACCTCTAGCTGGGCCTGCTGCTCCTTGAGGCGCTCTTCGGCCAAATGGCGCTCAGTGACATCCAACATCACGGTGTACCAGACCACGACCCCATTAGCCGCCAGTGTGGGCTGTCCGGCACCCTCTAGCCAGCGCACTTCGCCGCTGGTGGGATGAATAATGCGCCATTGCCAAAGCCATGGCGTCAAATTTGCCGCAGAATAGAGAACCGATTGCCATGTGGCTTCCCGATCCTCTGGATGTACCAGCTGCCACAAACTTTCACCATCCTCAGCAGCCACCGCCGCCGGGATGCCCCAAAGACGTTCGCACATTGGATTCAGATAAAATACCCGATTGCGACCATCGGGGTACTGTTCATAGCGAAACAGGGCACCAGGTAGGTGAAGAGCTGTCAAACGAAACCGTTCTTCACTCTTGCGCAATGCCGCGGCAAGACGGGAACGTTTAGCCAGTTCTTTGCGGGCTTGGGCGTATAGATTGGCCTGGTAAACCGCCACCTCCAGTTGGGTGGCAATGGTACGCATAAAATTGATTTCCACTTCTGACCACGCATGGGTTTGGTGCGGCACAAACAAACTCAGGCTGCCCCAAGGGCGCTCTTTAACAATCAAAGGCACCAGTAACCATGCCCCCGGCAATTGTTCCGCAAAGGCTCGATTCACTGCATCGGTCAGTTGGCAGGTGTCGGCGATGGCAACCACTTCTCCTGCCTTCAGCCGTGTGGCCAAGGGATTGTCCTGATCTGGGATTTCAAAGCCAAGAAACCGCGGCGCATTGGCATCGCTGTGATATTCAGCAACCGGCTGCCACACCTGCCTTTCCGGAAGGTAGCGAACCACACAGGCATCCCATCCCAGCCCTATTTCCACAATTTCCCGCACAGCGGTGTCAAAGATGGTTTCAAGGTCAAGGGAATTGCGGATGGCTTGGATGACACGATTGAGAGCCTGCTCGCGCAGTAGTTGATTTTTGAGCGTGGTCACATCTCGGCCAACGGATTGAATCCCACTGAGGGAACCATCAGCCGTAAAAACCCCTGAATTCAGCCACTGGATCCAGCGACTCCCTTTTTGGGGATGAGGTAGGCAACTTTCGCAGGTAAATAGGGGCGCAGCGGGTGTAAGCTGCATCACCTGCGCTTGGAAACAAACGGCATCTTCACAGCAGACCAACTCCCCTAAGGGGCGACCAATGACTTCAGCAGCAGAACAGTTAAAGAAGCGGCAAAAGGCCTCATTGGCAAATAGGATGGTGGTATCTGGGTGCAGGGATAGAAGAAAATCACCTTGGTCTTGGAAGATGCCGGAGTCACACTGCCTAGAATCAGGCTGCTGCTGACGAGAACAGGCAAGCCCTTGGGGCTGTATTTTCTGAGGTTGGTGCCCAGTAATGTCCTGAAACGTGAGCACAATGCACTGCAGATTGCCGCTGGGATCAACAATGGGGCGGGCGTGGATTGCTAGGGTTAATCGCCGATCGCTCAACAGCAGATCTACGGCCACAGAACAGGGTTCTAAACGCTGGTGGACTTGCCTATTGGGCAACTCTTCCTTGGGATAGGGGCGATCGCTACCGCAGTAGTAAACCTGCAGATTTGCCCAAATGTCGGCTGCCGCCGCTTGGGGATCCGTCACCGCCAAGAGTCTTTGGCCAAAGGGGTTAATGTAGCTAATTTCCCCCGCGGGATCAGCAAGAGCCACAGCAATTGGTAACGCCCCTAGGATTGCTGTTAGGTAGTGCCCCCCATCACTTTTCCCCATTCCATCTGACCGGTCGATCACTGAATCTGCACCGCCACTGGCATTGGGGGTGGCAGGCCTTAGGAAAGTGGGGAACAAACTATCCATAGGATTAATCGTAGGAAGTTACTGGGGCTCCTGACTAAAGCTAAGCGCAGCAGCTTTCTGATTACATATTCGTAATAATTACGATGGTACTTGCTATTATTTTTTTTTTTTTTGACATATAACTGATTTATAACTGATTTTCTTAAGAAGTATAAAGTAATTTCCTATTCTCCTTCCTTGGTTTTGAGTGTGGCTTCCCGCTGAGCCAGCCAGCGCGCATACAGATCTGGGCGGCGTTGGCGAGTGCGTTCAATTTGCTGTGCCCGCCGCCAAGCAGCAATTTCCCCATGGTGACCAGAAAGTAAGACCGGCGGTACCGTCCACCCTCGAAACTCTGCGGGTCGAGTGTAGTGGGGATAGTCCAATAAACCGTCCTCAAAACTGTCTTGATGCAGGGAAGCCGCTTTGCCCACCGTGCCGGGCAGCAGTCGCAGCACACCATTGAGAATCACCAGAGCTGGAATTTCCCCACAAGTGAGAACAAAGTCGCCAATGGAGATCTCTTGGGTCACCAAATGCTGGACGACCCGCTCATCCACGCCCTCATAGTGACCACAGAGAATCACTAGTTGATCTCGCTCCTGCGACCAATGCCAGAGGTGCTGTTGGGTCAGGGGTTGCCCTTGGGGGGTGACATAGATCACTTCACGGCGGGGCAAGGAGGGCAGCGATTCCACCGCCGCAAAGAGGGGTTCAGGCTTCATCACCATGCCCACACCCCCCCCGTAGGGTTCATCATCCACCCGCTGGTGCTTATCAGTACTAAAGTCACGCGGATTCGTCAGGACGACCTCGGCAATCCCGCGTGCCAAGGCTTTGGCCATTAAGCCACTGCCGAGGGGGGAGGCAAAGAACTCTGGAAAGAGGGTAATAATATCGAAACGCATTACTGGCGGTGGCAAGAGAGGGAACCATAGTAGGCAAGGGCGCGCAATTGGCTGAGGGCACACAGTTGCTCTTGTTTCCACACCTGCTGGGTTTCTGGTGCTGGGGGAGGTGACTGGACACCAAAGAGTTGATTGATCAAAGGGGAGCGATCGCGCCGAAAACGGACAAGGGCATATTCTCCTTCCTTGAGCTTGGCAGCACTAGCAAGGGCACTGAGGGTGTCTGGACGGCTGCGGGTGCTATCAATGAGGCGATAGCGCTGCGCCTGCTCGTTACTGAAAATCATTGCTCCCATTTTGTTGCGAATAACACTGGGATCAATGCCCCGTGCCTGCGCCACATGATTAATAAACTTGCTGTACTCCTGTTCAAGGCCGGCTTGGAAGACCTCAATTTCTTGGGGGGTGAGGCGACGGAAGGGATTGCCAATATCTTTGCTACGACCGGCGCTCAGTGTCCGTTCTTCAATACGGTTGGCAGTAACGCCTCCCATCAATAGGCCATTATCGAGACTGGTGGGGCGATCGTAGTAGAAAACACTAGGGCCGAGAATGCCAATACTGCCAATCATGCTGCCGTGATCAGCGTAGATCCGATCCGCTGTCACCATAGCCCAAACGCCACCGGAGGCAGAAATGCCCTCAATAAAGGCATAGACCGGTTTTTGGGTGGCTGCGCGGTAGCTTCTAATGCCTTCGGCGATCGCCTGCGAGCCAAAGATCGTGCCGCCGGGAGTGCTGATATTGACAAAGACAGCCTTAATCGTTTCGTCCTTAGCCGCCTCTGCCAACTGCCGCTGCACTTCATAGCCGTAGGTGACACCGACAAGGGGCGCAAAGAAGCTATCTTCTTCGTTTTGCGGGCTGCCGAGAATTGGCCCAGTAATGTCAATTCTGAGAATGCGATCGCGACTGCCCTCCTTGCCACTGACGTGCTCGTAGGGACTGGTTTCACTGGCGGGCGCCAACAAGACCCCGAGGAGGGCAAAGAAAATCGTGGCACTGAAGCCCACCACCCCCAATGTGAAAAAAAACGTTAGCGTGCCAAAAAAGATCACACCGCAGCGGTGAAACACACTGGGCCAAAAGGGGGGAAGGGAGCGCGTCATAGAGGAGGAAAGGGTTGAGTATAATCTGAAAAGTTTTTAGTCAAATGTTTTACTTATTTTAGCCGCCCCCTGCGGTTTTCTCCTGTTTTTGCCCCTCACAAGCCACCCTTGCCGTGTTGACCTGTCACGATCCTTTTGCGAGGTAGGTTCTCTCTACGAATGAAACCCTCGATGACCGCTGAGCAGTATCTCAATCACCCCACCTTTGGCTTGCTTTATGGGGTGTGCCCTATTGATGAGCATCGGCAACTTTTTACCACGTTGTATGCACAGCGGCTGTTCTTCATTGTCAGCCAACGGCCGGCAGGGATGGCGTTTGAGTCTATTAGTCGCACCGATGCGCGGATGCTCATTGAACAGCGGTTGCGATCGCTGCGCCGTCTTGGCAAAACTGCTGAATACCAAGCCCTACAAGCGATTCATCGCCAAGCCTTCATGTAACCCGATCCAGATTTCGCTAGACTGAGGCTAGGTTTTGGGGAGCAAGGATGAGCTACGACTATGACCTATTTGTGATTGGTGCCGGCTCCGGTGGCTTGGCGGCCTCAAAGCGGGCAGCTTCCTACGGCGCTAGGGTGGCCATTGCCGAAGGGGATAAAGTGGGTGGTACCTGTGTGATTCGGGGGTGTGTCCCTAAAAAGCTCATGGTCTATGGCTCCAAGTTTAGCCACCTCTTTGAAGACGCTGTCGGCTATGGCTGGCGCCCCGTTGCAGCCAAGTTGAACTGGGAGCGACTGATTCAAGCAGTGAACCAAGAGGTAAATCGCCTCAGTCAACTGCACATTAGCTACCTTGCCAAAGCCGGGGTCGAACTGCTGCCCTTTTTTGCCCGCTTTGCTGACCCCCACACCCTAGAACTCCTGGATCGCCAAGGACAGGTGCAACAGCGAGTGAGAGCGGCGAAAATCTTAATTGCTGTCGGGGGCGAAGCGATTAAGCCCAATGTGCCGGGCATTGAACACAGCATTACCTCGCGGGAGATGTTTTTGTTGCCCAAGCAGCCAAAGCGCATGGCTATCCTTGGGGGCGGCTACATCAGTGTTGAGTTTGCCGGCATTATGCAGGGACTTGGCACGGAGGTCATTCACTTTCTGCGGGGCGATCGCCCCCTGCGCGGCTTTGATCAAGACATTCAAGATGGTGTCTATGAGGGGATGATTCGCCACGGCATTGATGTCCGTCCCCAGTGCCACATTACGGGCTTGAAGCTCACCAAGAAGGGCAATATCCGCATTCGCTACGAACAGCAGGGGCAAGCCTGTGAAACTAAAGTTGATATGGTGCTGTGTGCCGTGGGGCGTGCGCCCAACTTGCAGGGGCTAGGTCTTGATCAGGCGGGGGTGCATCTTACGGCCAATAGTCAAGGGATTGTCGCCATTGCTGTGGATGAATACTACCGCACCAATCAAGAACACATTTTTGCTGTCGGGGACTGCACTAACCGCGTCAACCTCACTCCCGTAGCCATTGCCGAAGGACGCGCCTTTGCTGATACGCAATTTGGTAATCTACCGCGCACCCTCAGCTATGAGAATATTCCCTCGGCGGTGTTTTCCCAGCCGGAGGCGGCTTCGGTGGGGCTGTCTGAGGCGCAGGCCAAGGCGAAATTGGGGGAAGAGAATGTGACAATCTACCGTGCGGCCTTTCGCCCGATGTACCACAGTCTCACGGGTCGAGATGAAAAGGTGATCGTCAAATTGGTGGTGGAGAAAAATACGGAGTGGGTGCTCGGTGCCCACATGGTGGGGGATCATGCGGCTGAGATTATTCAAGGGATCGCGATCGCCCTCAAAATGGGCGCCACCAAGAAGGACTTTGATGCCACGATGGGCATTCATCCCTCGACGGCGGAGGAGTTTGTCACCCTGCGTTAGTGGCCACTTGCACCGGACTGTGGAGCAGCTCTAGGGCCGCCAGATATTGGGGATCTGCTGCTGTACCCATAGCCATGAGACTCTCGGGAGCATCGAGAACCCGCCGATCTGGCTCAATCCCCACTTTGTTGATGTTGTGGTGATTAGGGGTTTCGTAGTGGGCAATGGTAACCGCAAGGCCAGAGCCATCACTGAGGTTAAAGAGGGACTGAATCGAGCCTTTACCAAAGGTGCGATCGCCCACCAGTCGAGCACGGCCATGATCTTGCAGGGCACCGGCTAAAATCTCACTGGCACTGGCGGTTCCGCCATTCACGAGGACGACGAGCGGATCATGGGTGAGGGCACCGCCACTGGCATTGAGGCTATCCACAATCCCTTGGCGATCGACGGTATAGACAATGACCCCCGAATCCAACCACAGTTGAGCAATTTCCACCCCCGCCTGCAACAGTCCCCCCGGATTATTGCGCAGATCAAGAATGTACTCCTCCGCTCCCTGCTGCTCTAGCATTTGAATGGCTTTGCGCATTTCTGTGGCCGCCATAGCGCTAAATTGACCAAGGCGAATATAGCCAATGGTGTGTCCCTGCACTTGGCGAACCTCAGCCATAACCGGATTAATCTCAATGTGTCCCCGTTTCAGGGTGATTTCTTGAGGAGCTTCACTGCCCCGTTGTAACAACAAATGCACAGCAGAACCGGCGGCTCCCCGCATTCTTTCGGCGGCTTCATCAAGGCTGAGCTGGGTGGTGGAGACGCCATCAATGGCAAGAATGCGATCGCGGGGTTGAATCCCCACTTGGGCAGCAGGGGAGCCATCAATGGGAGCAATCACTTCGAGGACACCGGTTTCAGGGTCAGTGCTAATTTGCAAGCCGACACCAGTGAGTTCCCCAGCCGTGGTGGTTTGCAGGCTACGAAATTGGGCGGGGCGCAGTAGCCGTGTAAAGGGATCCTCTAGGCTCGCCAACATGGTTTGAATGGCCTCATAGGTCGCCTCGCGATTGGGTAGGGGACGTTTCAGCGCCTTTTCGCGCACCAGCCACCAGTTTTGGCCATTAAAAGAGGGATCTACGTAGGCTTGGTTGACAATGCGCCATGCCTCATTAAAGAGTTTTTGTTCCTCCGTTAGGGCGATCGCCGAGTCAGTGGGGAAAATGCCCCAGACTCCCACCAAGACCACCAAACAACAAATGAGACGTTGCAGCCAACGAACCCCCATTCCTTCACCTGCTGATTGCTTCTTTTTCCTAAGCTAGCACTAGAAAAATGTTTCGGAAGACACCGTTATGCCTTGAGAACCACCTTGGGATGCAGGCGATCGCCCCCACTCACTCCGATCCCCACACAGGTAGCGGCAAAGGTGACGCCCACGAACCTCTCCGCCGGCGGTAGCCCCTCACCAATCACGGCGCGGCCATGATACCAGTCGTTGAGTTGTACTTCATTGAGTTCAAGCCACGGTAGATGTGAGAGAACCGCTTGGGGCGGGCGCAGTGGTAAATGCTCTGGCGAAATGCTTTCTAGGGAATGGCTCTCCTCAATCCTCAGGCCACCACTTTCAATCCGTTGCAGGGCTGCCAGCGTTCCCCCTACCCCCAGTGCCGCCCCCAAATCGCGGGCAAGGGCGCGAATATAGGTGCCACCGCCACAGGTAATGCGCAGGGTCAATACTGGGTAGCATCCTGCTTGCCAATCTAAGACATCAATGCTGTACACCTCAACGATCCGCGGCGGCACGCTCACGACTTCACCCGCACGGGCACGGGCATAGAGCCGCTGGCCATCCACTTGAATCGCACTATAGGCGGGGGGATATTGCTCAATCTGGCCAATGAATTGGGGAAGCTGTTCCTCAATGGCCTCAAGGGTGAGGTGACTGGCAGATTGTTCTTGGCAAATGTCACCCGTAATGTCATCCGTGGTTGTGGTGATGCCAAAGCGCACCGTGCCAATATAGGCCTTGCGATCGCTCAAATAGGGGAGGAGTCGCGTCGCTGCACCAAGGGCGATCGGCAGCACCCCTGTGGCCATTGGATCTAATGTGCCCCCATGACCGATGCGTTTGAGCCGCAGCCGCTTTCGCAGTTCGTTAATGCAGTCGTGGGAAGTGCAGCCGGGGGGTTTATTGAGATTCAAAAAACCAAACATCAAGGCGTTGCCGTCAAGGGTAAGCCACTCACAAAGCGTTGCAGGGCAGCGATCGCTCGGTTGTAGTCAATGGTAGAACTCAACAGGTTGCTCTGGGCTTGAATCAGAGCCGTTTCTGCATTGCTCACCTCCGCTTGGGTGCCAATCCCTGCTTGGAAGCGCAGACGGGCAAGGCGCAGTCCCTCCGTGGCTTGGCGCACTGCCACTTCATTGGTGCGGATATTTTCCTGACTGGATTTGAGCGTGTAGTAGGCCTGCTCCACTTGAAAGCGAATTAAGTTGCGAAAGGCGGCATACTGGGCTTCAGCGATCGCGGCAGCGCTTTCCTGCTGGGCGGCACTGGCACGGGAGACCCCGCCATCAAAGAGGGTCAGGTTCATTTGACCCCCAACCGTATATCCCCAACGGGGTGCCCTCCCATCTGTGAGGCTATCAAGGGTGTTAAAACTTCCGCCGGCCACCAACTGCGGCCCTAGATTCCCCAAGGCCACCCGGCGCTGCTGCAGTGCTGCATTTCGTTGTGTCAGTTGCTGTTCCAATTCCACACGATTCCGAAACGCCAAGGCAATGCTCTCCTCAAGGGAGAGTTTCCATTCCCCAACTACCCGAATGGGGTCAGCCGCCCGCACATTGGCTTTGTCATTGAGACTGAGCAGCTGTGCCAGTTGGCGTTGAGCCGTTTGCAGTTGGCTTTGGGCTTGCACGAGTTGCTGTTGGTTATTGGCCAGTTGCACCTGTGCTGTGAGGACATCGAATTGCGTGCCTAAGCCAGCCCGTTCGCGGGCGATCGCATCCCGTAGACTAATTTGCGAGTTTTGTACCGCTGCTTCACCAATGCGCACCAGCGCCTCCGCCTGTTGAATGTTGTAGTAGGCATTGGTGACATCCTGCCGCAGTTGTTCAAATTCTCGCTGCAGATCCAGTTCGGCATTGCGCACCTGTTCCTGTGCTGCTTTGATACTGCCATCCCGTTGGCCAGAGGTGAAAATGTTGTAGCCCAGTTGCACCGTGCTGGTCCAAGTATTGCTGGTGGGATTGGCCTGCAAGGGGGGTGGTAGTTGGGCATTTTGCAGGCGAATCGCCGCTGAATCCGTGCGACTAATCCCCAATTGCAAGGAGATGCTGGGATAGAGAGCCGCCTCCGCTTGGCGCAGAACCGCCCGACTTTGTTGCAGTTGCGCCTCAAGGATTTGCAGTTGGCGATTATTCCGCCGCGCCAGTTCAATCGCTTCGTTGAGGGTAATGGGGCGATCCAAATCAATTTTTACTTGATCGGGACGACTCGGGAGATAGAGGGGATCGGGATTGGGATTGAAGGGCAGGAGATCGGTGGCCGTAGGGTTGGGTTGGGCGATCGCCCCCCCGCTCATGGTGATCAAGACCGCCACAAGGCTCCCCAGCAGCAGACTGCTTTGTTGGCAGATGGATGGTTGACCCATGCTCACTCCCGACACCGTTACAACTACGGATTCTTGCTACCACATAAGACTATAACAGTCCTTTCTCAAGGAATCGTTACCCAAAAGGCGGTACACTGACACTGAACTGGTTCCAATTCTGCAAAATTCAAGGCTTGATCCAGCGCTGTGGCAACCATTTTACGCACTTGGAGCTATCAATATCCGTGGCTCTACGACACCATTAGTGCCCTCGCAGCAATAACGGTGGGGGGGAGCGATCGCCTGCATCGGTTGGCTTGGCAAGATTTGGACTTACCCCGCAGTGCCGTGGTTTTAGATCTTTGCTGTGCCCATGGCGTGGTGACTCAAGCCTTAACTCAAGCTTTTGATCAGGTCACGGGACTAGATGCTTCCCCGAAGGCGATCGCCCGTGCTCGGCAGCGCGTGCCCCAAGCCACCTATGTGGAAGCCTTTGCGGAGAAGATGCCCTTTGCCGATGCCACCTTTGATCTGGTACACACCAGCATGGCGCTGCATGAAATGACTGCGGAACAACTGCGTGCCATTGTGGCGGAAGTGTGGCGGGTTCTCAAGCCCGGTGGCTGGTTTGCCCTGATTGATTTTCATCGTCCCCAAGTGCCTCTCTTTTGGCCGGGGATGGCTCTTTTTTTCTGGCTCTTTGAAACGGAAACCGCTTGGCAACTGCTGCAAACGGACTTAGCTGAGCAGCTACGGTTACAGGGCTTCACTGTCGAGCGGCAGACCTACCACCTCGGGCGCAGCTTGCAGGTGCTCCATGCCCGCAAACCCTGCCCAAAGAATTAAGATATATGAACGATTTACAACACGAGTGCGATAGCGATGGTAAGTTCACTGCCCCAACTGGAGATCAACTTAGAGACCGATGCCGAATTTGTCGCGCGGCACATTGGCATTACGCCCACCGATCTACCCAAAATGTTGAGCCTGTTGGGGTATGGCAGCCTCAAGGAGCTGATCACTGCCGTCATTCCCCCGGAAATTCGCTTGCAACGCCCTCTCGCTCTGGGTGAAGGTCTCAGTGAAACAGCAGCCCTGCAAAAATTACGCACCCTTGCCCAGCAAAACCAAGTTTGGCGCAGCTACATCGGCATGGGCTATTACAACTGCATTACGCCAGCGGTGATTCAGCGCAACATTCTGGAAAACCCCGGCTGGTACACCCAGTACACCCCTTACCAAGCGGAAATTGCCCAAGGACGCCTCGAAGCCCTCCTCAACTTTCAAACCCTTGTCAGCGATCTAACGGGCTTGCCCATTGCCAATGCCTCTCTCCTTGATGAGGCGACGGCTGCCGCTGAAGCCATGACGCTGAGCTTGAATGCCTGCCGTCAAAAGGGAGCCAACCGCTTCTTGGTGGCGCAGGATAGCCATCCCCAAACCCTAGCAGTGCTGCGCACCCGTGCCCTGCCCCTTGGCATTGAGATTGTACCCATTGACTCGATCGCCAGTGAATTGCCTTGGGAGAATGCCTTTGGCCTGCTCTTGCAATATCCCGCCAGCGATGGTGCGGTGCGATCGCCCGAAGCCCTGATTGCCGCTGCCCATGAACGGGGACTCTTGGTGACGGTGGCCACTGATTTGCTGGCCTTGACATTGCTGACACCGCCGGGAGAATTGGGGGCAGATATTGCCGTCGGCAGCTCCCAGCGTTTTGGTGTGCCCTTGGGCTATGGGGGGCCTCACGCCGCCTTCTTTGCCATCCGGGAAGACTTTAAGCGGCAATTACCCGGACGACTAGTGGGGGTTTCCCACGATGCTCTCGGTCAAAAAGCATTGCGCCTTGCCCTGCAAACCCGTGAACAGCACATCCGCCGCGAAAAGGCCACCAGTAACATCTGCACTGCCCAAGTTCTCCTCGCGGTTGTTGCCAGTATGTACGCCGTCTATCATGGAGCCGCGGGGCTGCGGCAAATCGCTGAGCGCATCCATCAACGGGCAGTGACCCTAGCAGCAGGCTTAGCAGCAGCGGGCTATCCACTCTACCATTCTGAGTTTTTTGACACCCTACGCATTGGCTTGGGGAACCTGCCAGTACAGGTGCTCAAGGAGCGGGCAGCAGCGGCGCAAATCAACCTGCGTTACTTTGAGGATGGCAGTGTCGGCATCAGCCTCGATGAGACCACCACCGAGCAAGATGTGGCGGATTTGCTGGCGCTCTTTGGCACAAGTCCTGCGGCAGTTGCCGCGGGCGATCGCCTACCGCCAACCCTAAAACGCCAATCTGCTTACCTGCAGCACCCCGTCTTTCAGGACTACCACAGCGAACACGCCCTGCTGCGCTACATTCACCGCCTTCAGGCCAAGGATCTCTCCCTCACCACCTCGATGATTCCCCTTGGCTCCTGCACCATGAAGCTCAATGCCACGGCGGAAATGCTGCCCATCAGTTGGCCAGAATTCAATCAACTGCATCCCTTTGCCCCGGCTGAGCAAGCCCAAGGCTATCAGCAGCTGTTCCGTGAGCTAGAGGCAATGCTGGCAGAAATTACCGGCTTTGATGCCATTTCCCTACAACCCAATGCCGGTTCCCAAGGGGAATATGCGGGACTCCTAGTGATTCGCCAGTACCACCACAGCTGCGGCGAAAGCCAGCGCAATGTGTGTTTGATTCCCACCTCTGCCCATGGCACCAACCCTGCCAGTGCGGTCATGGCTGGCATGCAGGTGGTGGCAGTCAATTGCGATGCCCAAGGCAATATTGATGTGGCGGATCTGGCGGCCAAGGCCGAAACCTATGGCGATCGCCTAGCGGCCTTGATGATCACCTATCCCTCGACCCACGGTGTCTTTGAAACGGGAATTCGCCAAATTTGTGAGATCATCCATCGCTACGGCGGTCAAGTCTATATGGATGGTGCCAATATGAATGCCCAAGTGGGGCTGTGCCGTCCGGCGGACTTTGGTGCCGATGTCTGCCATCTCAACCTCCACAAAACCTTTTGTATTCCCCACGGCGGCGGTGGGCCGGGGGTGGGACCCATCGGGGTCAAGGCGCATTTAGCCCCCTTCTTGCCAACCACGCAGCTGATTCCCCAAGGATCGGAAATTGGCCCGGTGACTGCCGCCCCTTGGGGCAGTGCCAGTATTTTGCCGATTTCGTGGATGTACATTACCCTGATGGGGGGGGTGGGGTTGACACGCGCCACCGCAATTGCCATCCTCAATGCTAACTACATTGCCAAACGCCTTGAACCCTACTACCCGGTTCTTTACAAAGGTGCCCACGGTTTGGTGGCTCACGAGTGTATTCTCGATCTGCGTCCGCTGAAAAAATCCGCGGGAATTGAGGTAGAAGATATTGCCAAGCGGCTGATGGACTATGGCTTCCATGCCCCCACCATTTCTTGGCCGGTGCCGGGCACGCTGATGATTGAACCGACAGAAAGTGAAACCAAGGCGGAATTGGATCGCTTTTGTGAGGCGATGATTGCCATTCGCGCCGAAATTGCTGAAATTGAGGCGGGCGTCAGCGATCGCCAGCAAAACCCCCTGAAAAATGCCCCCCATCCCGCCCTGATGCTGGCCACAGAGCCATGGCCTTACCCCTATTCACGGCAAGTGGCTGCCTACCCCGCCCCTTGGCTGCGGGAGTACAAATTTTGGCCAGCGGTTGCCCGCATTGACAATGCCTATGGCGATCGCCACCTCGTGTGTAGTTGCTCAGTGCCCATCACTTCACCAGAGTCTTAAGCAAAGCTGAAATTTTTGCAGCGGTTCGCCATTCTCCTTGTCACCGCTCAAAGGGGGTTGCTAAAAGTAAGGCAGATCAGCCCCTAGGGTGGCGTTATGACCTTGGCTAGTCTCGATACCATTGTTCTCTCCCGTTGGCAATTTGCCCTCACGGCCATTTTCCATATGCTCTGGCCGGTCTTGACGACGGGCATGAGTATTTACCTCGTGGTCATTGAGGGGCTATGGCTGAAAACCAAGAACCTGACCTACTATCACCATGCTCGCTTTTGGTCAAAGCTGTACATCCTCAACTTTGGTATTGGCGTGGCTTCGGGGTTGCCCATGGCCTTTCAATTTGGCCTCAACTGGGCACCCTTCTCGGAAGCAGTGGGGGATTTCTTCGGCACTGTCTTGGGGTTTGAGGGCACCATGGCCTTCATGCTGGAAGCCAGCTTCTTGGGCATTATGATTTTTGGCTGGCAACGGGTACCGCCAGTGATGCACTGGATTTCGACCATCTGTGTCGCCTTTGGTGCGAACCTCTCCACCTTCTGGATTCTCTCGGCCAACTCATGGCTCCAGACACCAGCGGGGGGCGTCTTTGTCGAGGGTAAGTTCCGCGTTCAAGACTACTTCCAAGCCATTGCCAACCCCTTCATGGTCAAGAGTTTTTTCCACATGTTCTTTGCCACCCTAGAAACCTCGCTGTTTGTTATTGGCGGCATTAGTGCTTGGTATCTACTGCAAAATCGCCTGCCCAATTTCTTCACGAAATCCCTGAAGGTGGTGTTGGTGATGGCCTTGGTGATTGCACCGCTACAGGTGTTTGTTGGCCACCTCAGTGCTGAGCAGGTCTATCATTACCAACCCGCCAAATTAGCCGCCATGGAAGCCCTGTGGGAAACAATACCCGCAGGCACCCCTGCCGATTGGAGTGTGATTGCCTTACCCAATGAGGCCGCCCAAGCAAATACCTTGGAACTGAAAATTCCCGGCCTGCTGAGCTACCTACTGGAGTTGAAACCGCAGTTAGACACACCGATCTTGGGCTTGAAGGAGTGGAACGCTAGCGATCGCCCCCATTTGATTGGCCTGATTTACTATTCTTTTCGCCTGATGGTGGCCATTGGTCTGTACCTCGCGGCTCTCGCGATCGTCACCGTTTTTGTCTGGTGGCGCACAGGCCTCGAGGGCGATCGCCTACGCAATTACCAGTGGCTCTGGTGGGGCTGGATCTTTGCAGGACCCTTGGGATACCTTGCCGTCGAAGCCGGTTGGATTGTCCGCTGTGTCGGGCGTCAACCGTGGATTGTCTATGGCCAGTTGCGGACGGCAGAAGTGGCCTCCAATTTACCGCCCCAAGTGGTGCTCTTTTCCCTTAGTGGCTTGGTTGCCCTGTACACCATTTTCTTCTTTGCTGCCCTCTTCTTTGGCAGTCGCATCATCCAAAAAGGCCCCAATGTTGCCTTGCCGGTGCCGGGGCTGCACAATGCTGAACAACTGGAAATCCGCATCAAACTAGCAGAGCACCAACCGGATCGCCGTCCCCTAGAAACTCAACAATAAGGGAGTACACCATGGAACCGAATCCCCTTGCACCCTTGGAGCACTTTTTGCCGCAGGTATGGTTTTTTATCCTAGGGTTGTTTCTCTTTCTCTACATTCTCCTAGATGGGTTTGACCTGGGCATTGGCATTCTTTCTCTCACCAGCAGTAACGAACGGCGCCGCAATATCCTCATGACCAGCCTTGGCAATGTTTGGGATGCCAATGAAACATGGCTGGTGCTGATGGGGGGGTCGCTGTTTGGTGCTTTTCCCTTGGCCTATGCCACCATCCTCAATGCCCTTTACCTACCCGCAGTGATTATGGTGGTGGGGCTAATTTTGCGGGCAGTGTCCTTTGAGTTTCGCGAGAATGCCAATAATAAACGGGTGTGGAACCTTGCCTTTGGCATTGGCAGTTTTTTGGCTGCCTTGGGGCAGGGCTTTGCGGTGGGCACTGTTTTTGAGGGCATCAAAGTAGATGCTGCGGGTCACTTTGCTGGAGGCATGTGGGATTGGTTGACGTGGCACTCGGTGTTAGTGGCACTGACGCTGATTCAGGGCTATGTGCTGATTGGGTCAACCTATCTGATTTACAAAACCACGGGTGAGTTGCAGCAAACCCACTACCGCACGGCCACGATTGCAGCTTGGACAACGTTTATCGGTGCTGTGTTGATTACCATTAGCGCCCCCATTTTCCATGAGCACCTGCGTGCCCAACTGTTTCAGCCACCGCTGTTCTACATTTTTGCCGCCATTCCCATTTTGGGTATCTTGCTGATTTTTCTATTGCTGCGTAGTTTACAAAAACGGGAAGAAGTCATGCCCTTAGTGTGGACGTTTTTACTGTTTCTCCTGTCATTTATTGGCTTGGGCTTTGTCATTTTTCCAAACATCATTCCCCCCAGCGTCACCATTTACGAAGCCGCTGCCTCTCCTAGCGCTCAAGTCTTTATGCTGATTTTCGTCGCTTTCTTAATTCCAATTATGCTGGCCTACAATCTCTACAATTACTTAGTGTTTCGTGGCAAAGTTGTGGCCTAGGTATTGAAAAAATTCAGGCCTAAAACACCCTAGCAGAGGAGGCAAAACAAGGCACAATAGCAACAGATAGCCTTTTTCTCTCGCTTGAGGACGCATCAGCAGAATTAGCGGCAAGCTTAGCGGCTTTCAATGGTTGTGAAAAGGCTGTTAACTTCCTTTGCTGCTCATTTCCGTCCATGTCCTGTTGGCAAGTTGACCTTTACCGTCGGCCGTTGCGTACCCCCAGTGGTCTTGATCTGTGGGAACTTGTGATTTGTGACCCTGAGGAAAATTTTTACTACACGGCTTTTTGCCCAGAACCCCTCGTGAGCAGTTCATGGCTGGCCACAGAGTTTAAAAGTTGCGGGCAGCCCCTGCCGCAGCGAGTGCAGGTTTTTCGTCCCCAGAGTTTAGGCCTCGTGGAAGTGGCTTGCCAAGAACTCAACCTTCCCCTCGAAGCCACCCGCCGCACCCCGGCTCTAAAGCACTACCTGTGCCAACGCACTCAGGAATACCAAAGCCTGAAAACCTACACCGGTGAAGCCTACGATCCCTTGGCCATTGAGCAGCCGCCGCCATTGCCCCTGCCCGATGATATTTGGGGAGATTCTTGGCAGTTTGCAGCAATTACTCCCCCCGACTTGGCACAACTGATGCAATATCCGCTGCGGATTCTGGCCTTTGAGATGGCAATGTTGCCAGAGTCTTTGGGGCTGGCTCCCGATACGTTGATTCCGGGAATTATTCTCTATGGCGGTCGCAAGTCCCTGAAGCTAGCGCGGTGGTTCCAAGAGCAACTGCCCTATCGTTTGGAGTTTGTGCCGGGGCAACCCTGTGGGGTGGTGTTGCACAGCGGCTTGCGCGATCGCTGGGTCTTTTTGACGTTTGAAGATACTGACATTGCTCGGGCAGGGGAAGTGTTTCGCGATCGCCTGCGCTCCACTCAGGGTCTGCACTTTCTTCTCATTCAACCGACTCCCAATGACACCACCTACACGGCTCTCTGGCTGCTCCAACCTCTTGAATAGCCTAAGGTTTGAGCCGTCCCTGTTCTAAGCTTTCCTGCAGGGCACGGGTTTCATCCAAAACCGTTTCAATGCCTTCAAGGTGGGTCTGCCGCACAAAATTAATTTTGATTTCCTCTAGCCACATCACCAACAGATCTTGAATCACCTTGCCCACCTGTTCCTCTTGGAGTTCGGCAGTCAGGGTTTGGCCAAATTTTTGCGCCAGTTGACTCACCAGTAATGCGCCTTCGCGGGGTGGATTGCCTTGGTGTTTGCTCGCTTGCTCCAATAGCAGAAAGAGGCGATCGCTAATCTCCTTGGCAAGGGATTGGTGCCAGTGGCGCGGTAAGGCCTCAAGGGATGGAATTTCCAATAGCCGCCGATAGGGGGGCGCTTGCCGCAGGACTTGATCGACACTGTAAGCCACTAAGCCTTCCACTTCTGGTCGCAGTTGGGGGATCACGCGGTAAATGACTACCTGCACAACTAAGGCTGCCAGTTCCCCCAGTTCATCAATGTCATTGAGCGTCTTGCTCCCTTGGCCGCCAGAGACACGCGGTAGCCAGCGACTCAATTGGCCGCGACGGATTGCTTTTTGCAGTTGGGTGAGGACTTGCAGGACAACCACTTCCGAAATATCGGTGGCGATCGCTGCCACAACCCCCTGCGACGCCTGCCGCTCAAGGGTATCAAGGCAGATAATCTCCGCTTGATCCAAGCGAATGGTCACTGGGATAATCCGCAGCCATGCCCACGTCGGTGCCAACCACCAAAAGGGAAAAAAGAGGAGCACATCATACCAGCGCCAAAACATGGCATCTCGCCAGTGATAAGCGCGATACTGGCGACTCAGCCAAAACGTCCGCCCCAAAAATTCAACAAAGAACAGGAGAGTGAAGGGAAGATCAATGGCATCAAAGCGGTCAATAAAATTTCCATCCTCACCGTAGCGGCGCCAATAGTTGGTAGCCATCAGGGGAATGATCTGCGCCTCAAACCAAGCAAGGCTGGTCTGCCAGTCCCGTTCATTGATGTACTCCGGACTCCAAAAGCGCTCAAAGGACTGTTTAGAGGAGGCATTGCGATCGCCAAAGACCCGCAACCGCATCAGGTTCTTGATTCGCTCAAGGGTGCCGGTTTTATTGGCAAGGGCAAAGGGGTCGGTGTCCACCATAGTTTTACTCTGCTCGCGCAACTGAGCTAGGAGTGCTTGCGTCGCCGCGGCATCCACCCCTTCAGTGGTAATCGTTTGCCGGAGTTGGTTGACCGTGTTGATGTACCGCTCCGTCGTCCGGTGGGGTTCGATTCCCTTAATGGGGTCATAAAGGGCAGTCATCGGCAAGGGCTGGGGCAGATAAATCACCCGCTGAATCAGGGGAATGCGGACCTTTCCCAAAAGCCAGAAGTCCCGTAGGGGAATATAGGTGAGATCAAAGAGCACCAACAGAAAATTGGCGCTGGCAATGGCCACCATGATCCGCTCATAGGTTCGATTCAATGGTTTATCAAACATCTGGCTCCCCTAGCGCAAGCGGACATAGCCGGCTTTTTCAATTGCGGCTTGACCCTGATCCGTTAATAACAGGTCTGCATAGGCACGACCGGCTTGGGCATCCGGGCTATTGTCATCCTTAGTAATGACAAACAGACGACGGGTGAGGGGGTAACTGCCCTCCTGAAAGGCGCGATAGTTCAGCGTATTCCGTCGCTGTGGACATTGAGACGGATCCACATAGGGCTCCTGATAGGGGGGAACATACTGATTGGGCTGCCGTCCCAAGGGCAAGGGTCGCACACTACACTGACCAACAATTTCCGGTGCCGAGGCATAGTAAATGCCGCCGGGGGTCGCCCCCACCCGCCGTAGGGCATCTGTGGTATCCCGCACCATCACCACCTTGGGACTGAATGGCTGGTTCCCCAAGACATCTTGGACGAAAAACTCTACCGTTCCGCCATCTTCCAGCCGCCGTGAAAAGGGAGTAATGGCTAGATTCGGACCGCCCACTTGGCTCCAGTTCGTGAGTTTTCCGGTATAAATATCAACCACTTGCTGTACCGTGAGGCCAGGAATCTGGAGGTTGGGATTGACAGCGATCGCGATGCCATCGATCGCCACCGGTAGTTCCAGCAATTTTATCCCTTGGCTCTGCGCCTGCTGCCGCTCCTGTGGATTGAGGGAGCGCGAGGACTGGGCAAAGGCAAGTTGATTATTGAGAACCATGCGAATGCCACTGCCCGAGCCTGGCGTGCCGGTGGGGGGGTTGGTGTAGCGCAGGCGAAAATTGGGCCAAGCTAACTGAATCAGGGGATCGACATCGCGGCGAATCGGTGCCCACGTCGTACTGCCCCCGTATTGAAACGTACCACTGGGAACATTGCTGACATCGCTGAAATTCGCAGCCGCCATCTCTGGCGTACTCTGGGGCACCCCCAAGTTTTCAGTCACCTGTTCAAGGGGATTTTGATTGCCCAGTAACCGAATCACGAGCACCGCCCCCACCCCCAATAGACCACAGGTGAGGACAAGAGACACCAGCAAAGGCAGCAGGTTGCTATTGCGAGACATGGCAAAACCAGTCAAAACTCTGACCCTAGCCTAGCTCAAGGTTGTCCCCACACTGATCTTTTTTTAGCCAATGTTTAGGTTTAGACGCCGTGGTGCAGGGTTTTTACCCACTTGAGACGCTTCGCCCGTACGGCCATACGCAGCGTCGTCGTACTCACCACTGGTAACCAATGGAGCATATAGAGGGTTCCCCGCAAACTTTGCCAAAAGAGTTGCCAGATGCTCACCGATTGTGCCTGCGGAATGCCCCGCAACATCCCCACCATCGAAATCGTAAAGCTCAGTGTCGTCAGGGGTACTAGCATCGGGCTGCGGTGACGCAGTAGAGCCATCAGCAGGTCGGGAATTGTGGCCGTGGGAATGGCGTATTTGATCAAAAACCAGCAGAGCACATCCCAACTTTTTTGCCAGCCAAGGCGATTGCGCAGCAGCGGTTGCCAGTAGTCCAAGTAGCTTTGATAGCCCCCTTCAGCCCAGCGGTTGCGTTGGTGCCACAGCGCCACGAGTGTGGTCACCCCCTCCTCCTGTACCGCTGGATTCATCAGCACGTCAATCTGCCAGCCATGGAGATGCAGCTTCAGACTGAGATCCAGATCGTCAGTAATGGTTTCTTCATTCCAGCCGCCACAGCGCTCTAGAGCTTGCCGCCGCACAAATTGGCCATTGCCCCGCAATTCCCCCATACCCCCGCAGGCGACCCGCTGCTGTTGATAGTAGGCATCGAGGATCATTTCTGCCGCTTGGCCTTGGGTCAGCAAATTGATGTCGGCATTACTAATTGCTTTGCGCACTTGCACCGCGCCAACGCTGGCCACCTGAAAGCGGTTGACCACCTCTTGCAATAAATCTTGGGGTACCGTGGCATCGGCATCAAAGACACCAATAATCTCCCCCCGCGTCAGGGGCAGGACTTGATTGAGGGCACCGGACTTACCCCCGCCCGCCCCCGGCAGCCGCCGCAGCACTTTGAGGTGAGGATATTGCTTTTGTAGTTCACTCAAAATATCGGGGGTGCGATCGCTACTGTTGTCATCAATAATCCACACCTCGTAGTGGGGATAATCCAAGCGGCAAAGGTTTTTGACGAGGCGACCAATCACCGCCTCTTCATTTTTCGCCGCTACCACCAAAGACACCATCGGCTGCACACTTTCTGCCGTCTCCAACGCAGGTAGCGTTTGTGGCTTGGCTCGCCAGTAGCGCAGTGTTTGCAAGCTCATTAGCAGCGTTAGGGCATAGATCAGCCAAATGCCACCCACAATCAGATGCAGGGCGATCGTGCTCCCCCAAATCAGAGAAAGCGCTAGGAAAGCCTTGCGACGGCGACCCTCAGAACGCGGTTGTAATGGAGGACTCTCTGGGGCATCAACCCACTCCGACAGGAGTTCGTCGAGGGGATCGGCTTCGTTGTAGAAACTGTTTTCGGGCCAGGAATTCTCCGGCATAGGTCACCTGATTGAGAAACCAGTACTTATCCACTCCCTTAAAGAAGCTGGGAATGAGATAACACCACACTGTGCAGCCTTCGCAGACGGAGAGTCGGCCTTGGGAGCGGCGATACTCCTCTACCACCTCGGAGGACTTGTACAGCTCGTACAGGCGACCGTTGATGGGGACTCCCTTCTGCGCAAAGTGGTAGCAGGGTAGAAGCAACTCATCATTGGGGGAAATGGCAATCACCGCATCCACCGCCTTGCAACGGGGATTTTGGGTATTGTTTCCCCCCGCACGGATGAGGGCTAATGCTGCCTTATTGTAACCAACATTGTTATACTTCTTCGCATTTTGTTCAATGTGGTCGGCAATTTCAGGGGTGGGGTTCTTCTTGTCGTTGTAGTGTTCATGGGCGGTAAAAGCGGGATTCAACCAAACCCGTACCCCTAGACTTTGGGCAAATTCGGCCACCTCACCAATCCGTTCATAATTTTGAGCAGTGACGGTGTGATTCAGCACTGGATATTCACCAAGCTCAAGGGCAATTTTGACGGACTCCACCAACGTGTCAAAAATTTTCACGCCCCGCGACTGATCATGGGTGGCCGCATCAGGCCCATCGAGGGAGAAGTTCAAGAAATCCACCAAGCCCTGAATTTCCCTAGCACGGCGGGGATAGAGAATCGTGTTGGTCGTCATGCTGGTGATGAAACCCAGACGCTTGGCTTCACGGTAGATGGCTGGGGCATCGGCACGCAGCAGCGGTTCACCCCCCGTAAAGTCCACATATTTGACCCCCAAACGTTTCAAATCGCGGAGATTGGTTTGGATGGCGCTAAAATCAGCTTCTTTGCCCGGTTCCAGTGCCCAAATGTCGCAAAAGTGGCAGCGGGCGTTACAGCGGTAGGTCAGGTAGTAGTTAGCAACCAGTGGACGCATTGAGTCTCTTCCTTAACGAATTCAAGCAAGGCCAAAATGAATAAAGCAGTCAATGAGTTTATGCAAGCAATTGAAAAATTTCTAGACAAAACTTCATCAGAGTTTGAGTTGCTGAACAGTTTAGCACTCTGCTGAGCTGAGGAATGGAGATCTATCCCTGAAGCGGCTGCAAGTTTAGCAATGCTTATTATTGATAAATATTTTTTATATTAAAAGCGTATTGCTATTTGCCTAAATTATCTTTTACCGTGAGGGTATGCGCAATTGTGAGGATAGCCCCATGAATCAACGCCTTGCCCAACGCACGTCTACTTCATTTAACGACCAAAATCCGTCAGTGGCTAATGACTTATCCGATCACAACGCCAGCGATCGCCCACCGCATTTGCCGCCTTATTCCAGCCCAATCTCCCTTTGCCCGCACCCTCTGCTTCTTGGGTCGGCCAGTCATCACCATTCCCCTCTGTGTAAACTCAATCCCTTTTATGAAGAAGTCGTGATGCTGCGGTTTCGTGCCCTCACCGACCTCAGCAATGTCTGGCAAGAGGACATCAGCCAATACGTCTAGGCAGCGAGGAACTTGCAGTTGCTATACGATTAAAATGTATAGCTTTGTATCCATGGTGCCCGTCCCATGCTGAAAGCCCTCTTTGGCGATCCCAATCAGCGCAAGATTAAAAAGTATCAGCCCCTTGTGGTCGAAATTAACCTGCTGGAGGAACAAGTTCAGGCTCTCAGCGATAGTGAGCTACAGGCAAAAACGGCTGAGTTTCGGCAGCGACTCGACAATGGCGAGACCCTCGATGATTTACTGCCCGAGGCCTTTGCTGTGGTGCGCGAAGCCTCACGACGGGTACTGGGGATGCGCCACTTTGATGTCCAGCTCATCGGTGGCATGATTCTCCACGATGGCCAGATTGCCGAAATGAAAACGGGGGAAGGGAAAACCCTCGTGGCCACGCTGCCGGCCTACCTGAATGCCCTGACGGGGAAAGGGGTGCACATTGTTACAGTCAACGACTATCTGGCACGGCGGGATGCGGAATGGATGGGGCAGGTGCATCGCTTTCTGGGTCTGACGGTCGGGCTGATTCAGCAGCACATGGCTCCCCAAGAGCGGCAGAAAAGCTATGCCTGCGATATCACCTATGCCACCAACAGCGAAATTGGCTTTGACTACCTGCGGGACAATATGGCTACGTCCATGGCTGAGGTGGTGCAGCGTCCCTTCAACTACTGCATCATTGACGAGGTGGATTCGGTACTGATTGACGAAGCCCGCACGCCCCTGATTATTTCAGGTCAAGTGGAGCGTCCCACCGAGAAGTACCTCAAGGCGGCTGAAGTTGCCCGCCTCCTGAAAAAGGACGAGCACTACGAGGTGGATGAAAAGGCTCGTAATGTCCTCATGACCGATGAGGGGTTTATCGAAGCTGAAAAACTATTGGGGGTGAGCGATCTCTATGACCCCCAAGACCCTTGGGCACACTATATCTTTAATGCCATCAAGGCCAAGGAACTCTTCCAGCGGGATGTGAACTACATCGTCCGCAATGGTGAAGTGGTGATTGTCGATGAATTCACGGGACGAGTCATGGTGGGTCGCCGCTGGAGTGATGGCCTGCATCAGGCGATTGAAGCCAAGGAAGGCCTAGAGATTCAAAATGAGTCCCAAACCCTCGCCACAATTACCTACCAAAATCTCTTTTTGCTCTATCCCAAGTTGGCGGGGATGACGGGGACAGCCAAGACGGAAGAGGCGGAATTTGAGAAAATTTACAAGCTGGAAGTGACGGTAGTGCCCACCAATCGCCCCAGCCAGCGGCGGGACTTTCCCGATGTGGTCTATAAAACGGAGCGGGGTAAATGGCTGGCCGTGGCCTCTGAATGTGCCGAGGTTCACGCTACGGGTCGCCCAGTGCTCGTGGGTACCACCAGTGTTGAAAAGTCGGAGCTACTGTCGCAACTGCTGCGGGAGTTGGAAATTCCCCATAACCTGCTGAATGCCAAACCTGAAAATGTGGAGCGAGAGTCGGAGATCATTGCCCAAGCCGGCCGCAAGGGCGCAGTGACGATCTCAACCAACATGGCAGGCCGCGGCACCGACATTATCTTGGGGGGGAATGCCGACTACATGGCACGCCTCAAGGTGCGGGAATACTTTATGCCTCGCATTGTCATGCCCCCCAGTGACGACCCGATGATGCTGTTGGGGCTGAAAATGGATCGTGGCGGTGGCCAAGGCTTTAGTCAGGCGGCGCAGAAAAACTGGAAAGCTTCACCGGGACTCTTCCCCTGCGAAATTAGTAAGGAGGCGGAAAAGCTGCTGCGCCATGCGGTGGATGTGGCAGTTAAGACCTATGGTGAGCGCAGTCTGCCGGAGTTGCAGGCGGAGGATATGCTGGCGATCGCCTCGGAGAAAGCACCGACCCAAGACCCTGTGATTCAAGCCCTGCGGGATGCCTTTAACCGTATCCGCGAAGAATATGAGGTGGTCACCAAGAAAGAACATGAAGAAGTGGTCGCCCTCGGTGGTTTGCACGTGATTGGGACAGAACGCCATGAATCGCGGCGGATTGACAACCAGTTGCGGGGACGGGCAGGACGCCAAGGTGACCCCGGATCCACGCGCTTTTTCCTGAGCTTGGAGGATAACCTACTGCGCATCTTTGGGGGCGATCGCGTCGCCAGTATCATGAATGCCTTGCGCGTTGACGAGGATATGCCCATTGAGTCGGGACTCCTTACCCGCAGCTTGGAAAATGCCCAGCGCAAGGTGGAAACCTACTACTATGACATCCGTAAGCAGGTCTTTGAATACGACGAGGTGATGAATAACCAGCGGCGTGCCATCTATGCTGAGCGGCGGCGGGTGCTGGAAGGGGAAGACCTCAAGGATCGGGTGCTGGAGTACGCCGAAAAAACCATGGACGACATCATTGCCGCCTATGTCAATCCCGATCTGCCGCCAGAGGAATGGGATTTAGAGGGCTTGGTGGCCAAAGTACAGGAATTTGTCTATTTGCTGTCGGATCTGCGCCCTGAGCATCTGGCTCATCTCAGCGTACCGGAGATGCAGGCCTTTTTGCATGAGCAAGTGCGCACCGCCTACGAGCAAAAAGAAGCAGAAATTGAGCGCATTCAAAGGGGTCTGATGCGACAAGCGGAGCGGTTCTTTATCCTACAACAGATTGACCTGCTGTGG
This sequence comes from Thermosynechococcus sp. PKX82, assembly GCF_031583255.1. Taxonomy (NCBI): domain Bacteria; kingdom Bacillati; phylum Cyanobacteriota; class Cyanophyceae; order Acaryochloridales; family Thermosynechococcaceae; genus Thermosynechococcus; species Thermosynechococcus sp. PKX82. The sequence continues at coordinate 206,395 of NZ_CP134169.1, forward strand.
CGGGAGCACCTACAACAAATGGATGCCCTGCGGGAGTCGGTCGGCCTACGGGGCTATGGTCAAGAGGATCCCTTGGTGGAGTACAAACGGGAGGGCTATGAACTGTTCTTGGACATGATGGTGATGATTCGCCGCAATGTCGTGTATTCTCTCTTCCAGTTCCAGCCCCAAGTGGCACCGCCCCCAGAGGAGGTGTCCTCGTCCTCAGATCAGGCCTAGCCGAGTTGCCCAAAATTGATCCTTGTTGCTCTGGAGCAATCTGTAGCGCTACGGGGTCAACTATACTGGCAGAGTTTCAGTGGGCAGGGTGTGGCGTTAAGCGTGTTGGCAAGATCGGCTTCTCGGGTTGTTGGCAGTGGGATTGCACTTGCGATCGCTAGCTCCAGCGCCAATATCGCATTACCTCAGGAAATTCAAGGCGATCGCCTGAACTTAAATGGCCGCGACTACCCCGTGGCTTGGCAGCAGTGGCGCGATAACCAAAATCAACTGCGCATAGGGATTAGCGATGGTGGCCTTGCCAATCGCTTCGGGGTTCTTCTTGGGGATACTACAGACCCGTTTCAGCAACCAGTGGCTTGGTTTCAGCCGCAATTTAGCCCCTTGGCGGTGCGCTTTAGCCCCAACGGCATGTATCGCTACTTGGACATTACACCGTGGATTGAGCAATATCAGTGGCAGGTGCAACCCCAAGGGAATACGCTCCAGATCAGTACCCCCCCGGCACAGATTCTCAGTTGGCGGCAGGGACGACAACCGTGGGGCGATCGCTGGGTCTTTGAATTAGACCGCCCCACCCCTTGGCAAATCAATCGGCTCACCTTTAGCCGCACAGGTCTTACCCCTCGCGATCTCAGCCTGACGATTGAGGCGACGGGACAATTGGCCACGATTCCCAATGTCAAAATTACCGCTACCCCCAATCGCACAGTACTGGAAACACAAATTCCTGGCACGGCTCGCCCAGTGGCCTCAATGCTGCTCAATCCACCGCGTCTGGTGATTGATTTTCGCAGGGATGCGCCCCCCCCGCGTACGATTCAATGGGCACCGGGACTGCGCTGGCAACAGCAAACCGTGACCCTCGGCAATCACCAGTTTCCAGTAGATTTGCTGGTCATCAATCCGCAACAGCCGGGGCTGCGTCTGCGTTCCCTCGGCATGACCCCCACAACCTTGGTGGGCTTAGCAACGGTGCCCGAACTGGCTCAACGCTGGCAAGCCGCCGCCGCCATTAATGCTGGATTCTTTAATCGCGATCGCCAAGCTCCCTTGGGGGCCATTCGCAGTGAGGGCAACTGGCTCTCAGGCCCGATTCTCAATCGCGGTGCCATTGGCTGGGACGATCGCGGCCAGATGGTTGTCGGTCGCCTGAGTTTGCAGCAGCGGGTGAGGACGCCGGCCGGTACGGTGCCCATTGTCACGTTCAATTCTGGCTATGTCCAAGCCGGTCTTGGCCTTTATACCCCCAGTTGGGGCGCGAGCTACCAAGGGAAAACGGGCAGTGAAGTGGTGATTACGGTGCGCAATCAGCAGGTGGTGGGGCAGCAACCGATCCATAACAATCAAGCGATTCCTATTCCCGCAGATGGCTTTCTACTGGTGGCGCGTAACTTTAATTCCGCCTTGGCCAACTTCCCACCGGGAGCTTCCGTGCAACTGGAAACCACGGCTGTGCCCGCTGTGTTTAATAGCATTCCCAATATTGTTGGTGCAGGTCCCCTACTGGTGGATCAGGGGCGAGTGGTCTTGAATGCGGCACTGGAGCAATTTGGAGCAGGTTTAGATGCGCAGGCAGCCCCCCGCAGTGCCATGGGCAACCGCAGTGATGGCAGCATTGTCTGGGTCACCACCCACAACCGTATTGGGGGTATGGGGCCAACCCTCGCCGAATGGGCACAAATTGTGCGGCAGTTGGGCTTGATCAATGCCGTCAATCTGGATGGTGGCAGTTCCACGGCTCTCTACATTGGTGGGGTCTTGGTGGATCGCCATTCGGTGACAACAACGCGGGTCAATAATGCCATTGGGGTCTTTTGGCAGCCAACCCCCTAAAGATAGGCCAAGGGATCGCTGGGTTCGCCATTGAGGCGCACTTCAAAGTGGAGGTGGGGGCCTGTTGAGAGTCCCGTCGAGCCAACTTCAGCAATGGGCTGCCCCTGTTGCACGAATTCACCTTCTCGTACGAGCAATCGCTGGGCATGGGCATAGAGGGTCGTCATGCCGCCGCCATGATCCAAAATCACGGTTTGGCCGTAGCCCCCTGACCAACCGGCAAAGATCACGGTGCCTGCTTCAGCAGCAAAGATGAGGGTGCCAAAATCTGCCCCAAAATCCACCCCAGCATGAAATCGCCGTGTGCCTAAAATTGGGTGAATCCGCCAACCAAAGGGACTGGTCAGCGGTGCTTGAATGGGGTAGGCAAGACGACCACTGCGGGGAAGGGGTGGGGCGCCCCTAGGGACATAACCGAGGCGTTGGTTAATGAGCTGCTGAATGGCGGCACTATCACGGGCGAGTTGGGCTTCAATGGAGGCAAGGGCTTGGCGATCGCTCCGTAGGCGAGCAATGAGTTGCCGTTGGTTTGCAGCTTCGCGCTCATAGATGGCCTGTTGCTGTTGCAGTTGTTGGCGTAGGGCTTGAATGAAGCGCTGTTGCACTTGAATTTGTCGCTCCTGCTGCTGAAGTCGCTGGCGATCGCGAACCAAGGCGGCCAAGTGCTGGCGATCGCGCTCATAGACCTGACGCAGACGCCCCTGCTGCTCAAACCAATCGTTAAGGGTTTCCGCCTCAAAGACCATTGCCCACTGCGGAATCTCGCGGTAGCGTTGGAGCCGCCGCAGGCGATCGCTAATCACGGCCACACTGGCTTCGTAGCGCTGGCTGAGGGTTTGTTGCTGTTCCTTGAGGTCTTTGAGCAGTTTTTCCGCTGCTTGCAGGCGATCGCTGGCCGCCATTAATTGCTGCGTTGTTGTGTCCACATTGGTTTCCAAACTCTCAAGGCGATCGCTCGCCGCTGCCTCAAGGCGTTCGAGTTGTTGACGCTGCTGACCCACCGCCTGCTGGTGCTGCTGATGTTGTTGGATCACCCGCTGCCAATACGCCAAGTTTTGGGAGGGCGCCGTTGCCCAAGCCACTAAAGTGGCGCTGAGGGTCACAAGTACCCCAAGGCAAACGTAGAGGCTATAGCGGTATCGCATCGGCATTGAGCGCCCTCAAATACTGCAAACATTACGTTGCCGTGAGTGGCATTATCCAACCTTTGCTGCCTGCTGCAGAAAGCGAATCGCCCACTGTGGATGGCCGCCCCAATGGAGATGGAGATAACTGGCGTGGAGTTGAGAACTGCCCCAGCCCTCGGCTTGACCGTCCAATTGCCACAGCGGCGTTGGCGGCGGCACACTCAAACAGGAATAGTGAAATTCATGGCCTTGAACCGTCTCTCCTGCCCGCAGACACACCGTTGTTTGTAAAGCCGTGGCTTGGCGATAGCCGAGGGTGAGTTTTTTACCCATGTGGGCAACCGTCGGCAAGTATCCCACCAAAGGATAGTAGTGTCCCTCGCAGGTTTGGATGCCTTGGCTGAGGTACATGAGGCCACCACACTCGGCATAGAGAGCTAAGCCCCCTTCAATGGCCTGCCGCAGTGATTCAAGAAACGAGTGATTCGCCGCTAGCTCTGGGGCAAACACCTCTGGAAAGCCACCCCCCAAGATCAACCCCTGTAGACCGGTGGGCAAGGGGGCATCCCGCAGGGGTGAGACCGGAATTAACGTTGCCCCTAAAGCGTGGAGCAGATCAAGGGTGTCAGCGTAGTAAAACTGAAAGGCGGCATCTTGGGCAACGCCAAGGGTGACTGGGGTCAGGGGGGAAACGCTAAAAGGGGGGGCTGCGGGGGTGGGGGCTGGGGCAAGGAGTGGCGTGAGGCGCTCCCAGTCAAAACAGGTGTTTCCTAAATGGGCAAGGCGATCGCCGAGGTGCTGAAATTCCCCTGATTCGTGGGGCGGCACTAAGCCGAGGTGGCGACTGGGGAGTGCCAAGGCCTGATCGCGATAGATGATGCCGAGAATGGGCACCCCAAGGGGGGCAAGGGCAGCTTCTAACATTTGCCGATGGCGATCGCTGGCCACCCGATTCAAGACCACGCCAGCAATCTGGAGGGAGGGATCATAGTGGCAAAAGCCATAGACCAAGGCCGCCACGGAAGCTGCCTGTTTTTGCACATCCAAAACCAGTAGGATGGGAGCCTGCAAGAGTTGGGCAATGTGTGCCGTACTGCCCTCATGGCTGCCCCCTCGGCCATCAAATAGCCCCATCACTCCCTCAATGAGCACTGCATCCATCCCCTGACTGTAATAGCCCACACAGGCGCGGACATAGTCAGCACTGGTCAAGACCACGTCAAGGTTACGGCAAGGCCGGCCACTGATAGCACTGTGAAACAGGGGATCAATGTAGTCAGGCCCCACCTTAAATGTTTGGACGCGCTGCCCCCGTGCCGTTAAGGCTGCATTCAAGGCCAAAGCAACCGTTGTTTTGCCGACACCACTGCGATCGCCCGCTATCACCAATGCCATCGTTAATCCCGTTCCCCAAGAAAAATCAATCTATGGCCACAATCCATCGCAATGCCTGCATTTCAGGGAGATTCCCTGCCCCAGCCGCCGTGAGAGCGCCCCCCACCCCTGTAAGATAGGAGACTAAGCGTGCAGTCAACAGTTGGGTCAGGGTCTATGACAGCGGTAACTTCGGTGCCCAGTTTCTGTGAAGGAATCCAGTATTTTGGCGACGATTGGCCAGACTGGGATCGCTATGGTCAAACACCGCTTCTGAATGCCCAACAGCCTGCCCTTACCGACTTAGACGCCACCGAGGCCGCTTATCAAACGCTGCTCTATGCCGATGCCCTCCGCTATCTGATCTTACAGATGACCGGCAGTAAAGCCTCAGGTCACCCCGGCGGGTTTGCCAGCCAAGCGGAAGCCTATGCCGCCCTAGTGATGTTGGGGCACAAGAATATCATCACGGAAGTGGGGCACCATGCCCCCGGCTTCTATGCCGCCATGTTCTTGGATCGCTCCCTCGAAAAGATGGGCATTTATACGGTTCAAGACCTGCGCGATCGCTTCCGCGAAAAACATGGCCTTCTGGGTCATCTCTCTGGCTATATTCCGGGGATTCTTGCCCCCGCCGGCCCCCTCGGACAGGGGCAGCACTTTGCCATGGCCGCTGCTTGGTTGCACCGCCAGACCCTCTTTCCCTTCACCTTAGGCGATGGCGGTCTGGGGGAACCCTACGTCATGAGCAGTATGGCCCACTTCCACACGGCTTTCCCAGAGGTCACCAACTTCCTGCCTGTCCTCGTGTGGAATGGCTTTAGCCAAGAGCACCACAGCATGGTCTCCCGCAAAACCAATCCCGAAATGATGGCCTACTGGCACGGCAATGGCTTCCAAGAGGTGGTGCTGGTGGATGCCAAGGACTTTGATGATAGCGACCAAGAGGGGGATTACGTTGATAGCACGCTCTTTTCCTTTGGTCAGCGATTGGCCTTCATGCAGGCGGTGCTCAAGGGGGTACAGGAGGCGGCGCGATCGGCTCTCTCCGGCAAGTTAACGGTCTTTATCCTCAAGCAACTGAAAGGCGCCGGCGTGCATGCCAAGGGGGCAAAATCCCATAACCTCTATGCCCAGCACACCCTCGACAACCCCGATATTGTCAATGCCCTGAAAGCCCGTGCCCTGTCTCCCGCTGCTTGGGAACTGGTGCGCCAAAACTGTGTTGCTGCGGCCGGTGGGCCTGCGGCAGAGGTGGTGGTCACTGAGCAGGTCTTAGATTTACCGCCCCTTGGGGAGATTTCCCTTGAGGCCTATGCCTTGGGGGAAAACAAAGTAGCCACAACGGCGATGGGGCGCATGGTGGCAGAAGTGGGACAGCGCGATCGCCGCTATCTGGTCACGAATGCCGATGGCAATGAGGCCTCTGGCATTGGCAACATCAACCAAGCCCTGAAGATCATTCACCCGACCACGGATCCCCTCTACAATCAAGTGCCCAATGGCCAAGTCTATGAACCCCTCAGCGAAGATGCCTGTGCCGGTCTAGCGGCAGGGCTTTGCTTGATGGGCAGCCGCAGTCTTTGGTGCTCCTATGAGTCCTTTGCCATTAATGGTCTCCCCATTTGGCAAACCGTCACCCAAGCCATGGCAGAGCTGCGCCGTCCGACGCCAGCCACAGTAACCCTCTTTACCGCCGGTGCCCTTGAGCAGGGGCGCAATGGCTGGACGCACCAACGCCCAGAAATCGAAGCCTACTACGCTGCCCTATTGCGCAATGGCAATGTCTTTGTCCTCTTTCCGCCGGATGCCAACAGCATTCAAGTGTGCTACCGCTGGGCACTCACAGCACAAAACAAGGGGATTGCCATCTTTGCCAGTAAAACACCGCTGCCGGTGCGCACCACGTTTGCCCAAACCGAACAGGCCCTTGATGAGGGCGCAGTAACCCTCTACGAGTCTGCTAGTGGTCGTGCCACATTGGTACTGGCGGTGCTAGGGGATATGATTTTGCAGCCCGTGTATAATGCCCTACCCCAGTTGGAACAGCTCGGCTATCGGGTGCGCATTGTCTCGGTCATTAACCCCCGCCGCCTATATCGGCCTACGGATGTGGCTTGGCAAACCTGTGCCGAACCCGATGGTGGCTTTGCCGATGAGGCCACCTTCCAACGACTTTTTGGTGGTGATGCCCTTTTGGGAGTCACGGGTGGGCCTGCGGCACTGTTGGAGCCAATTCTTTTGCGTGCCACCTGTCCCCGCGATGTCTTGGCTTGGCAACGGGGAGAAACGACGGCTAGCCCCGCCGAACTCATGGCCTACAATGGCCTCACTCCCGAAGCGATTTGCGATCGCGCCCGTTCACTGCTGAAGTAAGTGCCCATGACTGCTGCCCATCAAAAAGCCCGTGCCCTCAAGCCCGGCAGCCCTCGCCCCGCCAAAGCCCTCTGTAGCGAGTGTGGTCTTTGCGACACCTACTATATCCACTACGTCAAAGAGGCCTGTGCCTTCCTCAATCAGCAGTTTGAGACTCTCGAGCAACAAAGTCATGGCCGTGCCCGTGATCTTGACAATTGGGATGAGTGCTACTTTGGCGTTCACCAGCAGATGATGGCGGCTCGCAAAACCGAACCCATTGCGGGGGCGCAGTGGACGGGCATCGTCAGCAGTATTGCCATTGCCATGCTGGAGTCGGGGTGGGTTGAAGGGGTGGTCTGCGTTCAAAATAGCGAGAGCGATCGCTTTACCCCCAAGCCCGTGATTGCCCGCAGCCGTGAAGAGATTCTCGCTGCTCGCGTCAATAAACCGACCCTGTCTCCCAATCTATCGGTTCTCGAGCAGGTGGAACAATCTGGACTCAGGCGGCTGTTGGTGATTGGGGTTGGCTGTCAAATTCAGGCGCTGCGAGCCGTACAGGACAAACTGGGTCTTGAAAAGCTCTACGTCCTAGGCACTCCCTGCGTGGACAATGTCACCCGTGCCGGTCTGCAAAAATTCTTAGAAACCACCAGCCGATCGCCCGCAACCGTCATTTACTACGAGTTCATGCAAGACTTTCGGGTGCATTTCAAGCACAGCGACGGCTCCACGGAAACCGTGCCCTTCTTTGGCCTCAAGACCAATCAACTCAAGGATGTCTTTGCCCCCTCCTGCATGAGTTGCTTTGACTACGTGAATGGCCTTGCCGATCTGGTCGTGGGCTACATGGGCGCCCCCTTTGGTTGGCAGTGGCTGGTGGTGCGCAACGAGCTTGGCCAAGAAATGCTTGACCTCGTGCGCGATCAGTTAGACATTCAGCCTGTTACGAGTGCCGGCGATCGCCACGCTGCCGTGCAACAAAGCATTCCTGCCTACGATAAAGGCGTCACGCTCCCCATGTGGGCGGCGAAACTAGTCGGCCTAGTAATTGAGCGCATTGGTCCCAAAGGGCTTGAATATGCCCGCTTTTCCATTGACTCCCACTTCACCCGCAACTATCTCTATGTGCGGCGCAACTATCCCCAAAAACTGGCCGCTCACGTGCCCGCCTTTGCCAAAAAAATTGTTGATCAGTATCAACTCCCTGCCCAATAATCGCGACAAAAAAAGCCCCCCCTATGGGGAGCGATATTTGGACTTATCACTAGAGCGGTTTAGGAGCGACCTGTTTAGGCTTCAATGCTTGGGGCAATCATCGCCACAGGAGCCGATTCACCGCTTGCCAAGTCGAGGGGGAAGTTGTGGGCATTGCGTTCGTGCATCACCTCAATACCAATGTTGGCGCGGTTGATGATGTCGGCCCAAGTATTGATGACATTCCCTTGCGCATCCACAACGGAGTGGTTGAAGTTGAAGCCATTGAGGTTAAAGGCCATCGTGCTAATGCCAAGGGCAGCAAACCAGATGCCCACCACTGGCCAAGCAGCGAGGAAGAAGTGCAGCGAGCGGCTATTGTTGAAACTGGCGTATTGGAAGATCAGCCGACCAAAGTAACCGTGAGCTGCCACGATGTTGTAGGTTTCTTCCTCTTGACCAAACTTGTAGCCATAGTTGGTGGATTCGGTTTCGGTGGTTTCACGGATCAGGCTGGAGGTCACCAGAGAACCGTGCATAGCGGCAAACAGGGCACCACCAAAGACACCCGCCACACCCAGCATGTGGAAGGGGTGCATGAGGATGTTGTGCTCCGCTTGGAACACAATCATGAAGTTAAACGTACCGGAAATGCCCAGCATCAGGCCATCGGAAAAGCTGCCTTGACCAATGGGGTAGATCAACAGCACAGCCGTTGCCGCTGCCACGGGAGCCGAGAAGGCCACGGGAATCCAAGGCCGCATCCCCAGACGGTAGCTGAGTTCCCATTCCCGACCCATGTAGCAGAAAATGCCGATCAGGAAGTGGAAAACAATCAGTTGATAAGGACCACCGTTGTAGAGCCACTCATCGAGGGAAGCAGCATCCCAGATCGGGTAGAGGTGTAGCCCAATGGCATTAGAGGAGGGCACCACTGCCGCTGTAATGAGGTTGTTGCCATAGAGCAAGGAGCCAGAGACAGGCTCACGGATACCATCAATATCCACGGGGGGTGCCGCAATAAAAGCAATGACAAAGCAAATCGTTGCGGCAAGGAGCGTCGGGATCATGATCACCCCAAACCAGCCAATATAAAGGCGGTTTTCTGTGCTGGTAATCCAATCACAAAAACGCTCCCACAGATTCGCTGTCTGACGACGTTGCAGAACTGTAGTCATAGTCGTTATGAATCCATGAATAACAACAGAACTTAAGCAGCAGCAATGAACGCTGCAAGCTCCTATTTATTGATTATATGGTTATATTTCTGAGCGGCAAGGGGTTTGAGGTCGGCTTTTATAGAATCAAAAGACCTTTGTCTATCCATTGACTTTTATCAATCTTTTAGATTGACTTTGGGCGGGTAGCAGCGTCTCTGAGACGTGGTTTCTTACCGTGTTGAGCGTGTTAATGCCTGTGGGCTATAACGCAATAAAAAACCGCCCCTAGTGCAGGAGCGGCTGTGTCAAAGTTCAGCAGATGAGTGTTGCTTAGCTGTTGATGCTGGGAGCAATCATGGCCACAGGAGCAGATTCAGCGCTAGCCAAGTCGAGGGGGAAGTTGTGAGCATTACGCTCGTGCATCACTTCCATACCCAAGTTGGCACGGTTGATGATGTCAGCCCAGGTGTTGATCACGTTGCCCTTGGCATCAATGACCGAGTGGTTGAAGTTAAACCCGTTGAGGTTGAAGGCCATCGTGCTGATACCCAGAGCGGTGAACCAAACCCCGACCACCGGCCAAGCGGCGAGGAAGAAGTGCAGCGCACGGCTGTTGTTGAAGCTGGCGTATTGGAAGATCAAGCGACCAAAGTAACCGTGGGCAGCCACGATGTTGTAGGTTTCTTCCTCTTGACCGAATTTGTAGCCGTAGTTGGTGGATTCCGTTTCGGTGGTTTCACGGATCAGGCTGGAGGTCACCAGAGAACCGTGCATGGCGGAGAACAGTGCGCCACCAAAGACACCGGCCACACCCAATTGGTGGAAGGGGTGCATTAGGATGTTGTGCTCCGCTTGGAACACAATCATGAAGTTGAAGGTACCGGAGATACCGAGGGGCATCCCGTCAGAGAAGCTGCCTTGACCAATGGGGTAGATCAAGAAGACCGCAAAGGCAGAGGCCAAGGGAGCGGAGTAGGCCACGCAAATCCAAGGCCGCATACCGAGGCGGTAGCTGAGTTCCCACTGGCGCCCCATGTAGCAGGAGGCACCCAACAGGAAGTGGAAGACAATCAACTGGTAGGGGCCACCGTTGTAGAGCCACTCATCGAGGGAAGCAGCTTCCCAAATGGGGTAGAAGTGCAAGCCAATGGCGTTGCTGGTGGGCACCACTGCACCAGTGATGATGTTGTTGCCATAGAGCAAGGAGCCAGAAACAGGCTCACGAATGCCATCGATGTCCACAGGGGGAGCAGCGATGAAAGCAATCACAAAGCAAATGGTTGCGGCCAGCAGGGTGGGGATCATAATCACACCGAACCAGCCCACATAGAGGCGGTTATCGGTGCTGGTCACCCAGTTACAAAACCGCTCCCACAAATTCGCGCTTTCGCGACGTTGGAGAGTTGTGGTCATAGTCGTGATAAGTCCAAATATATTTCCCGTTACAAACCCTTGAAAACAGTTATAAACTGCAAGGGCTTAAGCATTAACTTAATATTTGCCCCAAGGGATCGGGGAGAGGCCTAAATTATTGTTAATAAAGCTAAATAAGCAGTTGTATTTATTTATTTTTCTTAATGATTTTATTTTCATTGATTGCGAGCGATCGCCCCCCCCTGAGGACAAGCTCAAGGGTTAAGATATTTTAAGCAACCGTGTTTAGGGCAGGGCCTTCCCATGCGCGTAATTTTAATGACTGGCAAAGGTGGCGTTGGTAAAACCTCAGTGGCGGCAGCAACGGGGTTACGCTGTGCTGAGTTGGGGTACAAAACGCTGGTGCTGAGCACCGATCCCGCCCACTCCCTTGCTGATAGTTTTGACCTTGAATTGGGGCATGTCCCTGTGCCCGTCGCCGAAAATCTCTGGGGAGCGGAACTCGATGCTCTCATGGAACTGGAGGACAACTGGGGTGCGGTGAAGCGCTACATTACCCAAGTCTTGCAGGCGCGCGGGCTAGAGGGCGTTCAAGCTGAAGAATTGGCGATTTTGCCGGGGATGGATGAAATTTTTGCCCTTGTGCGCATGAAACGCCACTATGACGAAGGCCAATACGATGTCTTAATTATTGACTCTGCCCCCACAGGTACGGCACTGCGGCTGTTGAGTCTACCCGAGGTGAGCGGCTGGTACATGCGCCGCTTCTATAAACCCCTACAGCGGATGTCCGTGGCCTTGCGACCGATTGTGGAGCCAATTTTCAAGCCCTTGGTGGGGTTCTCTTTGCCCGATCAAGAGGTGATGGATGCGCCCTATGAATTCTATGAGCAGATTGAAGCCCTCGAAAAAGTCCTCACCGACAACACGCAAACCTCAGTGCGCTTGGTCACCAATCCAGAAAAGATGGTGATTAAGGAGTCGCTGCGCGCCCATGCCTATCTTAGCCTCTATAACGTGGCCACCGACTTAGTCATTGCAAACCGTATTCTGCCGAACACGGTACAGGATCCCTTCTTTGCCCGCTGGAAAGAAATGCAGCAGCAATACCGTCAAGAAATTCACGACAATTTCCGCCCGCTACCGGTGAAGGAAGTGCCCCTGTTTGCTGAGGAACTCTGTGGTTTGGCGGCACTGCACCGCCTGAAGGAGACCCTCTACGCTGATGAAGATCCAGCTCAGGTTTATTACCAAGAGCAAACGATTCGGGTGGTGCCCAGTGATGGCCAGTACAGCCTTGAACTCTATCTACCGGGGGTACCCAAGGAAAAAATTGAACTGAACAAGACGGCAGATGAGTTGAATATCCGCATTGGTAACCATCGTCGTAATATGGTGCTCCCCCAAGGATTAGCAGCACTGCAACCGGTGGGCGCGAAAATGGAGGCGGACTACCTGAAAATCCGCTTTGCTAGTGCCACCAGTAGCTAATTCGGCTAATCAATGACTGATGAGACTTGCCACTGTGACAACAACTGGGCTGGCGATCGCCACCACCAATCTGACTAAAGTTTATCGTTCTGGCCATGACGAGACCCCTGTTCTTCAGGGCATTAACCTGCAAATCCAGCGCGGTCATATCCATCTGCTAATGGGACCTTCGGGGTCAGGGAAAACCACCCTGCTCTCGATTTTGGCTGGCATTCTTGCCCCCACCAGTGGCCAAGTGGTTGTCTTAGGCCAAGAGATTACGCAACTGTCCAAGGCTGCACTGGCGAAATTTCGCTTGCAAAATATTGGCTTTGTCTTTCAGAGTTTTAATCTTTTCCCCGCCTTGACCGCGCTGGAAAATGTGGAACTGGCGCTCAATCTCAAGGGAATCAAAGGCAAACAGGCCAAGGAACAGGCGGCAGCCCGTCTAGAGGAAGTGGAGTTGGGTCATCGCCTCGACTTTGTGCCCGCAAATCTTTCTGGGGGTCAGAAACAGCGGGTGGCCATTGCGCGTGCCCTAGCGGGTGAGCCGCAGATCATTTTTGCCGATGAACCGACGGCTTCCTTGGATTCCCAAAATGGCCAACAGGTGATCAAAATTCTCTACAAGCTAGCAAAGCAAAAAGGCTGCACAGTGTTGATTGTTACCCATGATCCACGGATTACAGCCATTGCCGATCGCATCACCAAAATCGAAGATGGCAAAATTAGCGACGGTTAAGCCTGCTCCCGTTGTACCCAGCGTTCCCAAAGCAGTTGCAGCGTCAGCGCCACCAGACCCACGGCAATAATGCTAAAGACCCCCGTTGCGAGGGTACACAAGCCCACCACAAGGGTGCGCACGGCCACGGCCAAGCTATAAACCAGTTGATTGTGGTAGCTCACTGCGTGAGTGGCAAAGACGTAGGCGATCGCCCCTGTTAGCCGATAAAGGAGAATCCCAAGCGTGCCAGCAATCAGCGCACCAGTTAAACAGCGTAATGGGTTAGTTTTTGGGGGGAGGAGGGTCATGGATGGTATTCACCTTTGTGAGCCGATGATTCCAGAATACGGTAGCCAATGTCACGACGATAGTAGCAGTCGGCAAATTCAATGGCGCTGACGCCCGCATAGGCCTTGGCTTGAGCCGTGGCAAAATCAGGAGCCAAAGCGGTAATGTTCAATACCCGACCGCCATTGGTGTACCATTGCCCCTCTTGCCAGCGCGTTCCAGCATGGAAAACGAGAACCCCTTGGGCGATCGCTGCGGGAATACCCTGAATCACATCCCCCTTGCGGTAACTCCCCGGATAGCCCCCCGCCGCCATCACGACGGATAGAGCTACCTCATTGCGCCATTGCAACGCTCCCAAACTGGCTAAGCGTCTCTCGACACAGGCCAAGAGCACCTCAATCAGAGGGGTTTCCAAGAGGGGGAGGACGACTTGGGTTTCAGGATCACCAAAGCGACAGTTAAATTCCACCACGTAGGGATCCCCTGCGGACGTCACCATCAGACCGGCATAGAGCACCCCACAGTAGTGGATTCCCCGATCCTGCAACGCCCCAAGGGCAGGTTCAAGAATCGTCTGTTGAATTCGTTGCATTAACTCTGGTGTCACCCAAGGGACAGGGGCATAGACCCCCATTCCTCCAGTATTTGAACCTGTGTCCCCTTCGCCAATGCGCTTGTGGTCTTGGGCGGGCAGCAGCGGCAGAATGGTTTTGCCATCCGTAACGGCGAGTACGGAGACCTCTTGCCCCTCTAGTACTGATTCAATGACCACCTGTTGACCAGCGGCACCAAATTCACCCCCAAAAATCCGCTCGAGGGCAGCGATCGCCTCCCCTTCTGTGGCCGCTACCGTCACCCCTTTACCTGCCGCTAAACCATCGGCCTTAATGACAATGGGTGCCCCTTGGGCTTGAACATAACGAGAGGCCGCCTCATAATTGTCAAACACTGCTGCTTTGGCCGTAGGAATCTGAGCCGCCTGCATGAGCGCCTTTGCCCAAGCTTTACTGGCTTCAATTTGTGCGCCGGCCTTGACCGGCCCAAACACAGGGATGTTCAACGCCTGTAGGTGATCGGCCAAACCCACTGCCAAGGGAACCTCTGGCCCGACAACCACTAAATCAACGTTATTCTCTTTGGCAAATTCACCAATACCCGTGAGGTCGGTGGCTGCAATGGCCACATTCTCACACCGCTCCAGGCTGGCTGTGCCCCCATTCCCCGGCAGACAATAGACCTGTGTCACGCGAGGAGAATCGAGTAATTTCCAAGCGATCGCGTGCTCTCGACCACCACTGCCAACGACAACGACCTTCACAGATGCACTCCAAAAAGATAAGCCATATTTTGAAATCAATCTTCAGGAGACTATCAAGTTTATCAGTCAATAGGCAACGTTCTCTCCAAAGGTAAAATGATTGGCTTATTCCTTTGCAGAAGTATTGAACAACAGTTTGAAGAGGTAGGAAAAAGAGAAGAAATATTGTATTCTTCCCTTAAAAGATTAAAAAACAGTCAATTTACTATGGCATCTTTTGGAGCTATTGTCAAGTCTATTCTCAGGCGCCTCAGCCCTTGCGACTATCCCGTCCTGAACTCACAACTGCTCTTCAAAATCTGGCTGACGTACATTTTGGACGCCAGCTTAAACAGTATGAGAGCCTTGTTTTATCGGCTCAATCAGTCAGGAATAACAGCCGTTTTCACAAGGATGACGAGAAACAGTAGTCTGGCTATGGCGTAAAGTTACGTCCTATCAAGATATTGACCCGAATAGGAAACGGCTGTTCAGGTAGATATAGCTATTTCGAAAGGGAGTGAGATATTTTCAAGAGGGATAGGCTATACTCAAAGCGTCATGAATGTTACTCAAGAACATGAGCTATAGCTTGGACTGACGAGAGCGGGTTGTCTCCTACATCAAGCAAGGTGGCAAAATCAGTGAAGCGACTCAAATCTTTCAGGTCAGTCGCGCCACCATCCATCGCTGGCTGAAGCGAGAGGACTTAGCGCTCACGGTTGTCCCCCGTCGTCCTTGGAAACTGGATTGGGCGGCCTTAGCAGCGGATGTTGCTACCCATCCCGATGACCGTTTAATCGACCGTGCCCAGCGATCGAGTGGAGTCTGAGTATGGGTGGTCAGCGCGAGGCCAACGAATTGATGGAGAGTGAGTGGGGAAGCGTCAGAAAAGAGAGAGTTTAGTCGCAGGACGGTATAGATACCAGAAAGACTTCATCGCCCCAATGCTGTTTTCAGGATATTTGAATGCGTTATGTGAGTTGGTTGAGTCAGTACTGTTTGCCGGCGTTAAAGAGACCGTCGTTGTTTTAAAGAGACCGTCGTTGTTGATGATGGATAATGCACCGATTCATCCCCAAGGGGGGATGCAGGCAGTGGTGAAAGCGGCGGGTCACGCGGTGTTATTTTTACCGAAATACTCTCCTGATTTGAATGTGATTGAGCACGACTTCAGTGTGTTGAAGCGAGCGCGGATGTATGCAGGGTCAAACAGTTCGATTGATGAGGTGATTCGCAAGTATTGTGCTGGATAATGTCTCATTCTTTATTGGAATAGCTATATCCTGAATCTCACCGGGCGTCTTCGCTACTTCCGCGCGCCATCGCCCGAAGCCGCCGTGCGCGTTCACAGCTTCGCACCACTCTGCAAGATACTGACGCTTCACCTTGTCCTGCTCCGTATCCTGACCCTTTGTTTCTAGAATCAGATGATCACCGTTCTTCAGCCGCACCAAGAAATCAGGCCGGTACTTGCGCACCACACCGCGATAAACGTAGAGCACTTCGAAGCCTAGGTGGTCATTCTTGACCCAGGCAGCCACCGCGTCACTGCTATCGAGCGCGAAGGCGTCGGACGCTTCCCATGTGCTGTCGTAGACGCAGACGTTGATATGGGATTTCTCCGTGCGCTCGCAGGGCTTGCCCGTGTACCAAGTGCGCATCTCGCCTGTGGAACGGATGGGATAATCGCGGTCGAAGACCGGCTCCAGCCGCCCGGTGGTTTCCTGCCGCACCGCCTCCCATATATGCTGCACCACCCGCGACAGGTTCAGCGTGATGATCAGCCGTCGGCGCAATTCGTCCTGATAAAAAAGCGGTGGCGTAATATGAATACGGTCGGAGCGGATGAATTGCTCGACGATGCGAATCAATTGCGCCAATAATACTTCGCGGCTGCCTTTCCAAGCGGTCTGCATTTGGTCAAAGACATCGCGCACCGTCTCGAAAATGATGCGTTGGGTGCGGAATTTCCCCGCCAGCCGCTCCAACTTGATGCGGTTGATCCGGGTGACGTCTGGCTTGCCTTCGAGGATCGGCGCCAGCTCGGCGACCTTCGCTGTCTGCGCCGCGTCCAGTTCCAATGGTCGCACCTTCGACCAGTCCAAGGTCAGCGTCGGTTGAAAGACGCGCTCGATGCGCACCACATTCGGCCAGCGGATCTCGAGCTGTGCCTTGGCCGGGTCTGGCTCAACGGCGGTCTTGGGCGTGGGCGGCGGTGGCGGGTCGTTCTCGCCGCCTTCGTGGGGCAAGAAGGTGAAGGGCACGCCGAAGATGTTGACGTATTCCGGCTCGAACAGCCCCGTTTCCGGGTTGACTTCGTACGAAGTGCGCCGCAAGCCGCGACCGACCACCTGCTCGCACGGCAGCTGCGACGTGAACGCCCGCAGTCCCATGATGTGCGTCACCGTCTTGGCATCCCAGCCCTCGGAGAGCATGCCGACGGAGATGACGTTTTGGATTCTCTCGCCCGGCTGTCCCACCTTGCCCACCGTGTCCACCATCTGGCGCAAGCGCTGGCCTGCTGGGCCTTGGTGAGTTTTGCGTTTTGAGTTGCTGGTTTTGCGTTTTCTGCCGTTGCCTCGACCCCTTCTTCATCTTCGACAAACTGACCACTCGAAACGAAAAACTCTTCTTTCGCTTCCGCCTCATCGAGCACCTTCGAGTCGATATGCAGGATGCGCTCTGGGTCGCACAGTTCATCGATGTGGATGCGCCGCGAATCGAAGGCGTGCTTCACGCGCGCCGCGGTCTCGGTGCGGTTGCAGACGGTGATCATCACCGGCGGAACGGGCACTCCGGCTGTCTTCCATGCCTTCCACGTCTCGCACCAATCGTAGCCTAAAAGGTAGTAGGCGTTCAGCACTAGGTCGGGCAGCGGCTCCTCCGGCTGCGCCTTGCAGTTTAAGTCGTTCTTCACGTCCGGGTAGTTGTAGATGTGGTAAAGGTGCGACTTGTAGGTTTTAGCGTCGGGGACAGCATCGTCGCGCACCACCACGCGCGGGGTCTTGACTAGGCCAGACTCGATGGCGTCATTCAAGCCGAAGTCGCTAACGATCCAGTCGAAGAGCGCCTCTTCGCTGCTCTTTTTGCCCGAAGGCGTGAAGGGAGTAGCGGAAAAATCATAGCACCTGAGGATGCCCCGCGAGCGGTGCAGGCGATCCAGCCCACCGATCCACACCGTGGCCTCCGCGGCGCTATCCTTGAGATCCCGCTGCCGCAAATACTTTCCTTCCGCCTCCCAGTTCACACGCTAGGCGTGGTGAGCCTCGTCGTTGATGACCAGAAGGTTGCGCGCATTGGCCATCTCGCCCAGCACCTCGCGGGTATAGGCCTCGTCGCTTTTGACCCCGCGTTTGTCCACAGACTTGCGTTTCTTGATCTGTTCTTCGCTCTCCCAGGCGAGGGCGTGCCAGTTGCGCACCAGCACTTTGCCTTGGCGCAATTTCTCGAGCAAGGACGAGGGCTTCGTAGTAATTGCCGTCCGCGGCGGGGTAAAGCACTTCCAGACGCTTTTTGACCGTCAGCCCCGGGGCGATGACCAGCACGTTTTTGGAGAAACGGGCATCCTGCGGGTTGGCCACCTTGTTCAGGACCTGCCAAGCGATGACCAAGGCCATGACGATGGTCTTGCCCGAACCGGTGGCCATCTTGCAGCATTGGCGGATGTACTCGCCGCCATCGCCGGGGATTTCGATGCCGGTGCGCTCAGCGGGGGCGGCCTCGGTCAGCTAGATGAGCGTCTCCACCGCCTCCAGCTGGCAGAAGAAGAAGCGCCGCCGGTCAAAGTTTTCGGGGTCGGTCCAATGTTCCAGCAGCCGCTTGGTGATGCTGGTGACGCCCGGATAGCCCGCCTCGCGCCAAGCCTTGTCCTCGTCTTCCACCATCTGGGTCAAGCGGGAGATGCTCTGGGTGTAGTAACCGTTGCCCCGCCATATTCGTGCTCACCCGAGAAGGCCATAGCTGCACTATCTCGTCGTAGAGCGTAACGCAGATGCGCCGACTCATGAACTATCTGTGAACAGGCTGAGCTGCCCATCATCGATGTTCAAAGCGAGCTTTACCTTGTTGTATGGGCTACCATTCTGGTCGGGGAAGGCCCAAAGGTTGAACTTCCGGTGGAGTCCGAATTTCTGCTGCCACGGCGGTTGCTGCAGATCGCGGTACCAGCGGACAATCATCTCCCCGAGCTCGCGCTTTGTAGGCCGGGAGGAGCCCGCCACCAGCGCCATTTGGGTCGCGCCGAGCAAGAGGTCGCACAGTTGCAAAAGATCTTCCTTGGCGGAGTCGCGAAGCTCCAGATCCATATTTAGGAAAGGATAACTCGGCGATTGGCTCAACAACGAATCTAGCTCCGCACGAGAGGGCAGATACTGTTCGAAGTTATCAGTCAAGTCACAATCCGGTCTGGTTGCGCGATCTTTGGCATCGGAGATGAAGTGAACGATCAGGTCATCCAGATTCTGGGGGCCAAGGTGCCAGGCGATACCTGCCTTGAGAGCCATCGCGGTGAAGCGGTTATAGGCATGAAAATCTCTGGCAAAGCGCTTGTGCTCATAGCGGGGGCTGTGGCGGTCCACGGCAAGCGTTGAAAAGAAGACACGGTCGGATAAGCCTTTCTCAAAATGCCGCATCCATTCTCGTGCCACGCGGGCCTTCGCACTCCAGCAACCATCAAAGTTCTTGGGCAAATCGGAGAAATGGATTTCACCGCTGTAGTCTTCCTGCATGCGAAAATCTTGCAAAGCAACCCGGACCTCATTGAGGTGTTGCGTTTGAACGAAGAGCAAGCCGATCAGAAGCCAGCGCTTGTTTGGCATACTTTCGTCATGGAAGACGTGGTATTCGGCAGTTCGTCGGATGGGTTGGCCCCAGAGATTTCGTTGCATTCTTATAGCTCTCCCCGAAATGCTTTGTCCAGAATTGACTGTTCCAGGCGCGTGAGCTCGGCCTCGGTGGCCGATTGCCCCGTCTTGAGCGCCCGGATGCGCTCCTGCACCGCCTCCAAGTACGTCACGATGCGGCGTTGCTCGGAGAGAGGGGGGAGGGGCACCGATTGTTCCATGAAATCGCGGATGCGGAGATTGCGAAGGCCAGATGTCGTATCTTGCGCTCCCAGATAAAGAGAACGGGCTATTGGGCTATGTAGGTAGAAGAGCAGGAACCAAGGTTCCAATAACTCTTTTTCAGGCCTGAGCCGGAGCATGAAGTTTGAGAATAAGTAAGTCCTACCGTCATGTGGGTCTTCAAAAATAGCTGGCCAGCCCACTAAATGGGGGCTACCACTTGACTTATTAATTAGAATGTCGCCCGCCTCTAGTTTGTAAGCCCAAATCTGCTTTGATCTGATAGCTCTAACGGAAGCTTTCTGAGGCATAAGAACCATGCCATGGATCTCCGTTGAACGGACAACCGGAAATCCTTTGCTTGAATCAGGGGCCTCCGGTCCCCAAATCCCCGTCTTATGCCTACACACCTCCCCCAGCCTCACCCACCGCCAGCCTTTGGGGAGGTCTTGGCCGGGGCGGGGGAAGGTGTCGGCAAGGACGGATTGCCAGAGACGTTCTGCGTCCTCCAGGGCCTCCTGGTGCAGCCGCCGCGCCTCCCGCACCCGCGCCATCAGCTCCTCAATCCGCGCCACGATGCGGCGCTGCTCAGAGAGAGGGGGGAGGGGAATGGGATGTGCTTTTAAATGCCTCACCAACACATTTTTTACTGTGGCCTCTGGTATTTCTCGAACCAGTCCCTGAATAGAGAACGAAATGGCCAACTCTAGCCACTTTGCATAGCAACTTTTATTCTTCACCCCAATCTTGGCGACCCGCTGATTTAGTAGCGCCCTCGGTCCCTGCCATGTTGCAACTTTAAAGCTGCCCGTTAGACCTACGAGAAGATCTCCAGGCTCAACAACGGGTAAGCGCTCGCAGCTCCCACTATAATAAGCCTCTGTCGTCTGCTTATCAATGTCGCCGATCTTTATAACGGGCATTCCCAGACCGCACGTGTTGAAGTCGGAGGCTTTGAATGCGAACCCGCTTATTATGTCACACACCTTCCCCAATCTCACCCAGCGCCAGCCTTCTGGGAGTTTGTAGGGACCTTCAGTCATGGTTGTCCTCTGGTTTGAAGAGTTGATCCCATAGGTCGTCGTTTGCGATCCGGTGCGGATTTTCCCGGTCCAGGTACCAGCGTAAGGGGTTTTCGGCAATGTATTGGCGGATTCGGTTCAGGGATTCGTCGTTGCGGATGATGTGTTCGTAATAATTGCGTTGCCAGACAGGGGCACCGGGCATGTCCCGCAGGGCGTTGATGCGTTTGGTCGTGATGGATTTGAATTGGCCGATGATGGCGCCGATGGAACATGGCGCGGGTCCCCGTGGTGGGTATTCTGTAGGGGCAACGCGGCGGGCCGTTGTGGGGGCGACGCGCATCATCATCCCCCACAATCCAAATGATGCCGTGCAAATGGTTTGGCATCACCACAAATTCATCATCGTGCAATCGCACATACGGGCGGATTTGCGCGGTATTGAACCATTCCTCGCGCACAATTTCGCCCCACGGGTTCAACCGCATTTCGCCGTCCACCACCTCGCCGAATAGAGGCGCCCAGTCCTGTGTGACGATGGTGATGAAATACGCCCCCGGTTGGGTGTAATCGTATCCCTTCAGGCGGATGGATCGCCGATGGTGCTTTTCGGGATCAAAGGGCATGGCTGTTTTCCCCCGTGGCGTTGTTGCCCAAAAGGTCGTCTAATTCCTCGATGATCGCCAGAATCTCCCGTTCGCGTTCCAAAAGCCCGACCACAATCTCCATCGGCGACGGAAGCGCCTCGGCCTCCTTGCGGTTCGGGTTGCGGGCGGTGAGGTCATAGCCGCGTTCTTTTACCTCTTCCACAGGCACAATCCAGGCGTTTTCCGAGAGGCAGGCTTCCCGTGGCCCCTTGCCCTGGCGGTAGGCGTCCCATGCGGCCCAAAGCCGGCGGGCCTCGGCAAAGTGCTCGTCCTGGATGGGGCTTCCCTTGCTGAATTTCTTGAGGCCTTCCGGGAGAGGGAGTTCGTAATACCAAATCTCCTTCGTGGGTCCCGGTCGCTCAAAAAAGAGAAGGGCGGTCTTGACATCCGAATACGGCGCGAAGGTGCCCGGCGGCAGGCTCACGACGGTGTGCAGGTGGAACTGCTCAAGAAGGTTCTGCTTGACAGCGGCAAAGGCGCCGCCCCGGAAGAGCGTGCCTTCGGGCACGACCATGCCGCAGCGGGCGCCGTCCCGGGGCTTGAGCTTCTTCATGATGTGCTGGAGGAAGAGCAGCTCGGTGGCGGTGGCCTGGACGGGGAAGTTGGCCTGGATATGCCGGCCTTCCGTGCCGCCGAAGGGGGGATTGGTGAGCACCACATCGTAGCGCTCGGAGACGGCGCGGATGTTCTCTTCTAAGGTGTTTCGGCGGACGATGCGAGGCGCCGTGATGCCGTGGAGGACCATGTTCATAAGCCCTAGAAGAGCGGGGAGGGGTTTTTTCTCCTGGCCGAAGAAAGTGCGTTCCTGAAGCGTCTTATGGTCCTCGATGGTACGTTCTTGAGGCTTCATGTACAGGTAAGCCTGGGCAAGAAAGCCACAGGAGCCACAGGCGGGGTCGTAGACGGTTTCGCCGATCTTTGGCGCAATGAGGTCCACGATGAAACGCACCACCGGGCGCGGTGTGTAGAACTCGCCGGCCATGCGGTTTTCACTGCCCAGCCTTCGCAGCAGCTCTTCGTAGACCTGCGAGACGGTAAAGATGTCGTCCTGATTATGGAAGTCAATGCCATTGATGATTTGGAGGACATCTTTCAGGTTGTAGCCTGAAGCGCAGACGATTACGTTGCGTTCGGCGAAGACGCTGCGGATCGTCTCCCGCAGGGGGTCGCCACCCAGGCTTTGGAGGTAGGGGATGAGCCGGCCGTGAACAAACTCCAGCAGGCGATCGGCGGGCCAATCTTTCGTGGCCCACTGGGACCAGCGGCGCTCCCCGTCGAGGATGCGCGTATAGGGGCGGCCGGCGAGCTGGGCTTGGGTCTCCCACTCTTCCTCTTGGGCATCGAGGAAACGGAGGAAGAGCAGCCACGCCAGGTGCTCGATGTACTCCATGATGCCGCCGCAATTGTTGTCGCGGCGTAAGATGTCGCAAGCGCGCCAGATTTCGTTGGCGAGGGTTTCGCGTGTTTGGGGCCCGTTCATGCCACTGCCTCCTCAGCGTAGATCTTTTCTTTCATGGTTTGCATGGCGCGGCGAAGCTGATTCAGGTCGCCGAACCAACGGCTAATTTTGGTTGCTCCGCCCCATTCCAGAAAGGGTGAAACGCCAAAGATTTCCGGTTCCAGCTGCTCGATGCCACCTACCCGGTACTTCTCCAGCAGCTCGAGGATGACTTTTCTGGCCCCTTCCTTATGGGCGTTGATGAACGCCTGCTCGCGATTGCGGAAAGCCTCAGCCCGTTCCCTGCGCGTCCGGATAGGACGACCAAAGGCGATGTGGCAGAGAAGATCGAAGGCGTCGGCCTCCGGCTGACCCAGCACCTCGGCAAGGATTTCCGGGTGAATGCTGGACTGGCGGAGCTCCGCGAGGAAGGACTGGCGCCGGCCGCTGTCCACCCAGATGTCGCGGAGCCTCTGACGGTTAGGGGCGTCCGCCCGGATGCGCTGTCGGGTGTAGTTCCGATACTGCTCCAGCGTAAGCTGGTCGCGCGTTTCCTCGATGAGGAACACCGCCTCGTCGGCAATGGTGACCTCAAGCCCTTCCACGCGGATCTTACCGATCTTTTTCGAGGCCGGCTTGAGCGGCACGTCCACGTGCAGCGTTTCGTCGTGGAACACCTGCCCCTGCACGGCCGCCGTGAGTGAGCCCGTGGAGGGTTCCGGCAGTGGAAGAGGCGGACGATCCCATTCATCGAAGAGGCGCGTGGCGCCGGTGTAATCGATGATGCGAAACCAGTACTTGTCAGTGGAAGGGTCGAGCCGGCTTCCCCGGCCCACGATTTGCTTGAAGAGTGTGGGCGAAGCTAGGGTTTTCATAAAGACGATGTTGCGGCAAGATGGAACGTCCACACCGGTGGAAAGAAGCTCAGCGGTGGTGGCGACCACCGGCGCCGGCTTATCCGAGTCCGCGAAGGCTTCGAGTGCCCGCCGCCCCTCCTCGCCCTCTTCCGATATGATAGGCACGGCGTAGTTGGAAAGTCCGGTTTCGGGACCGAATTCGTCCTGCAAGAGCCGAGCCACCAGCCGCGCGTGCTCCATGTCGACGCAGAAGACCATGGTCTTTTCCATCTTGCCAAAGCGGCGCAAAAGCCCTGCCAGGTGGGAGACCATTGCCCTGGTGCGGTCAGGAAGAGAAATCTCCCGCTCGAACTGGGGCGTGGTGTAAAACTCCCGTGGCTCGACGTCGTCGGGGATGAAGACCTCGGCTCCTTGCTCAATGGCGTCCTGGAGGTGCAGGCCCGTGGCGTCCACGGTAGTGCGCACCCTGTGGATCTTATACGTGGCGAGAAAGCCGTCCTCAATACCCTGGCCCAGACTGTACTGGTAGGCGGGCGGCCTCCAGGTGCCACGCTCGGGGTGGTCCGGATCAATGGCAATCTCTGGTTCCTCTGCGCAGAAGTAAGCATAGGTGTCAACGTTCTCGTCCTGTTTGGGCGTGGCGGTCATGCCGAGTTGCATGGCGGTGCCGAAGTGATCAAGGATCTTCCGCCAGGTCCCAAAACCCGAACGGTGGCACTCGTCGATGATAACGAGATCAAAGAAGTCTCGCGGAAATTTCTCGAAGAGGCGTTTACCCGCCTCATCCGGGCTCCACAGCGTCTGATAGATCCCAAAGTAGAGGTCCCGCATCAAGTTGGCCGGATGTCCTTCGATCTTGAAACGCGGCTCGCTCGTTCCATCGGCGAACGGTGCGAAGGTATTGTATGCCTGGTCGCGCAGCACGACGCGATCCGCTAGGAACAGAACGCGCCCGGGGCGGTCGGAATGCCGGCGCTGGAGCCAACCCGATTGAACGAGCTTCCAAACGATCTGGAAGGCGACAAAGGTCTTGCCGGTTCCAGTGGCCATCGTCAGCAGGACGCGCTTCTGGCCACGCATAAGGCGCTTGATGACTTCGCGGATGGCCACTTCCTGGAAGTAGAACGGTATTTTCCCGCACAGGTTTTCCGGGCAGTATGGATGAAGGAGTGGATTGTTCCGCTTGACTACGCCGTATTCCTCTGGGCGCTCGGCGACGCGCGACGCATCTGGGCTTCCCTGATTCTGTTGCCACCTCTCCCACAGCTCACCGGGAGTCGGGAATTGCTTAAGATCCTTGGTTGAGTTCGTAAAGAAGTCGAATTCGACGATCTGGTGGCCGTTCGTGGCGTAGGCGAACGGGATCCCTAGATCCCTGACGTAGCGCTTGGCTTGTTCAAGCCCAGCTTCGGCCGCTTCCCCCTCGGACTTGGCTTCGACAACGGCGATGGGAAAAGAATCCGAAAGACGCAAAAGATAGTCCACCTTGCGGACCTCGCCCCTGCGAATCCGATTGCCCACCAAGATGACGCGCCCCTGCGTATACTGCTGATCCCGCTGGTAGTAGTGCTCCCTTGTGATTTGTGTATCGGCCCACCCTGCGGCTTTCAGTTTTGGATCGATGAGCGTCGCCCGCGTATCCGCCTCGTTTTTCATGCGGCAGCCTCCACTACGTGAAGGAGATCGTCCGCCGGCTCTCCGCCATCACGGGGAATCTCGATGCCCACGCGCCCGGCAGCGGGCGCTTCGGTGAGCCAGATGAGCGTTTCTACCGCCTCCAGTTGGCAGAAGAAAAAGCGGCGCGCCTCGAACTCTTCCGGATCGCGCCAGTGCTCCAGCAGCCGCCTGGTGATGCTGGTGACGCCCAGATAGCCCGCCTCGCGCCAGGCCTTGACGCGCGGTCGGATCTGGTTGACCAGCGGAATCTTGACGAAGATGCCCGGGTCATCGAAGGCTTTTGAGCCGGGCGTCGCCACCACGTACCCCGCCGGGCGGCGACCCTCCACCAATTCGAAAGTGCGCGTCTCGCGGTCGTAACGCCAGTGCCGCTGCGGCTCCTCGTAGGGCGAGTTGATGATCAGGCGGTCAATGGTAGCGCGAGGCATAGCGGTGGTTTCCTCCGGTTTCAACCTGCTTCGGGCACCGTTTCGAACTGCAGCCGCCGCAGATCTAGGTCCGGCGCCCGCTTTGACAGGTACAACATCTCAATGCCGACTACGCGATCCTGCTCATCGTAATCCACAAAAACACCCGGCGAGACTTCTTCGGTGCGGCTCGCGGGCGCATCACTCAAAGTCAGGTAGAGGGCGTCGGCCTGTTGGTCCACTTTAAGCTTCATGGGAGAGTCCTCCTGCGATCAAAGAATGCGGTCACGACGAATGGCGGTGTTCTCTTCGTGTTGACGATTACGCACAACACCCGGTCGCCAAACTCTGGAATCCGGGCAAGGCGATGTTCCAGGTCCGGATCCACCCGATCGGCTTCGGTCGCCTCTGGCGCATTCAGGGCGCGTTCCAGCCAAGCAAGTGCAATCTGCCGCTTTTGCAAGGCGTCTCGGTCGTGTTCCGTGAGCACGTACTCCATCAGCCTGTCCCATTCAAGACAACGATCTTCAAACTCTCGATCCCCCGGTCGTCCACGATCTTGACCGCGATGCGCTTGTGCTCGCCCGGCTCGAATGGCAGCGACACCGTGCCGCGATAAGCCTCAATCAGTTCCTCGTCGATCTCGGCCTTGAGATTGCGCGCCAGTTTCGCCCAGCCTTCGACCTCGCCCGCCATCGGGAAGAAGACTTGACGCGGGTGGAGGCTGCGCCCATCATAGTCGGTATCCAGCATCCAGACAGCGATTTTGTCCGCGCCGCCCGATTCGATCCCGCCGGTCTTGGTGTTGTAGTAGTCGAAGCCGTGCACGGAGACGACGAACTTGCCCTTGTCCTCGCCCGTGGTGATGCGCTCGACGTGCACATCGGGTTGGCCGATGAGCCAGAAGGATTTGTTGCTGGCGCGCTTCTTCTTGAGGTCGTCGGTGAGCAGGTCAGCGTTCATCTGCACCTTCAGAAACTGCATCCCCGCGAGTTCCGGCTTCATCTCGTCGATGTCCTTGGCGGCTTCCGGGTCGAACTGGAAGGCGGCAAAGACCAGCAATTTCGGTTTTGGCACGAGCGTCCGCGCCTCTTCCCAAGCATGTTCCACCTAGCGCTACTCCAGCGGGGCATGTTCGAGTCCGAAGGAAACGACCACGCGCATCGGGCTGTCGGCCGGGCCGGTCTCGCGCACCGAATCGGCACCTTCGTCGCTGGGGCGCGTCTCGCCGTCGGCGTGCAAAAAGCGGCAGCCGGGCAGCGGCTCTAGGCGCGCGAAGCGGATGTACTGCCCCGCCTTGCCGCGGATGCCGGCGCGCAGCAGTTCGTCGCGCCATTCGGCCTGGCGCAGCGTCTCGCCCGAGCGGGCGATGGATGTGTCGGCTGGTTGGGATCTGGCTTCGAGAATCTCCTCCGGCGACTTGACCGCCGGCGCGGGCACGGCCTCCACCGTGAACGGGCCAGTGACGCGCACCTTCTTGCGGTCCACCAAGGGCTGGTCGTAAAGGGTTTCCTGCGGCGCGTGGCGGGCGATCGCCTCATCCATGGCCTTTTGCATTGCGCGGCGGGCGACGTGGAAGGCGTCGAAGGGCTTGCGGGCCGCTTCGAGCCAGTCGGCAGGGAACTCAAAGGGCACCTCCCACTCCACCAGCTCATTGACCTTGACCGCTTGGCCGGCGGGCATAGTGAAGGTGGCGCTGTCCGGCGCGGCAAAATCCACGAAATGCCCGGCCCGGCCGCCTTGCGTGACCTTGAAACGGGGATAGCCCTCACCCCCGGCCCACCTGCCCCCGTCAGGGGGTCTCCCAGCGGGAGAGGGGAGACGGAGCGCGGCGTTGAGGTCTGCCAGCGCCTGTTCGATCGCCGGGTGCATGCGCGCGTAGATGCCGTCGATCTCCGGGTTGTTGGCGATGGACTTGAGTGTCACATGCGGCACGGTCTTGTACTTGAAGCCGCTGCCCACCCCCTCTTCGGGATGCGCCAGCTCGTAGTAGTCGAAGACCGCGGTCATCAGGCGCTGGCGGGCGAGGGTGAGCGCCACGCGCGAGGTGTCGCAGGTGATCCAGCGCCGGCCCCACTGCTCGGCCACATAGGCCGTCGTGCCGCTGCCGCAGTTGTGTACGGCGCAGACTTCCGTTATAAACGAGTGAGCGTCCTCTACTTCTAAATCGTAAACCTCTTCCTCGGACAAGTCTCTAACCACCTCCACAAGGCGCACGGGAACGCGGTCGGGACCGTGGAACAGGATGTCTCCCTCTTGTATCTGCTCTGCCTCCATCCACTGGGCATACTCTGGCGAAAGTTGCTCTTTACACGCCTGTTCAATAGCAGTGCAAACCCCTTCGAGATTATGCTCTACTTCTGGGGCGGGAACACGCAGCACTTTTAGATTCAGCGCGTGCATGAACTCATCGCGGACACGGTCATGTTCCATGGCGGCCGGAGTGCCATGAGCCATGGCGCCGTCCACTTCTACCACTAAGGCAGCTTCACGGCAATAGAAATCGGCGATATAGGGGCCAATAGGGTGCTGACGTCTGAAGGTAAAGCCCAACCCATTGCCTCGCAAGACTTTCCAAAGTTTCCGTTCAGGCGGAGTCATTTCCTTGCGGAGTATTTTGCTTCTGCCGCGCAGCGCCTTGGGAATACCTGACCAGTCGGAATGTCCACCCAGGCTGTGCGGTCGTCTGTGGGCCAACACCCTGTGATCGGGCGTAAGCCATAGGGTTTGCCCGCTAAGGTCGTGCCGGATGCCGATCATCACGCCGCGATACATTCGCCGTATCGTGCGCACGACGCGATGGGGCAAGCCGTCATGCGCCAGCAGGTAGTCGCCGGGCTGGATGTCTTCGATGGCGATGAGGGTAGCCCCCCTGTCATCCCCCCGCGTGCGGGGGGATAGGGCTTCTCCCTCCCCACGTGTGGGGAGGGTCGGGGAGGAGCCGCAAACCCACACCCTCGTCCCCTTCCGCACACAGGTCGGGTCAAACACCAAGTCGCCAAGGTCGGTGGTCAGCGGCAGTATCATTCCAAAGGTTGTCAATCTGCTGGAGAGGAAAATCATCAAAGCATTGCTTGTATCTTGGAATGTTGCCGGTGTCGTATAGTCTGCAAGCGGTAATAAGGCGTTGCATTCCCTCCCTATGTGTGCGCCAGCTTTTCCTTTGTGCGGATATGATCCTTCCTGAGAACTCAAAGTCATAGGTGCAAGACTCGGTGTAACCAGAAGACTTGAGGTCACCCAAAGCCAGCCTCTTTGATCCTTCAATTTGGTCAAGCTCGGTTGACAATGCACGAATTGGTTTTACCTCTCCACTCGGCAACTCTACGAATCCAAACCAGGATTCATCAAGACTCTTCTCCGTGTAAAGCTGCCTATATTTCACGCCCTCCCTGTTTTTCGCATACCAAATTAATGATATCGTGAACTCTCGGTAATTCTCCAAACCCAAGAGGCGATGTTTTGCGGAAAGATATTTGTCTTACAAAATTCCCCGCCCCGAACACCTCATCCATCAACTCCCGCACGTGGTGCACGTTCTCGTCACTGATCTGCACGAAGATGCTGCCGCTCTCGGTCAAGAGTTCCCGCGCCAGAAGCAGCCGGTCGCGAAGATACGTGAGGTAGGAGTGGATGCCCAGCTCCCAAGTATCGCGGAAGGCGCGGATGCCCAGCTCCCAAGTATCGCGGAAGGCGCGGATCTGCTCCGGCTCGCTAGTTAAGTCCTCGTCCTTGCCGTCCTTCACGTCGCGTTTGTTGACGAAGGGCTGGAAGTTGGAGCCGTAGCGGATGCCGTAGGGCGGGTCAATGTAGATCATCTGCACCTTGCCGGCCATGCCCTCCTTTTCCAGCAGCGAGTTCATCACCAGCAGCGAGTCGCCGGCGATGAGGCGGTTGCTCCAGTCGTGCTTGTGTTGGTAGAACTCGACGACCTTGTGCAAGGGTTCTTGGCGCTCGACCTCGAACAACCCCAGTTGCACCGGTTCCTGTTGCCCATTTTTCTTGCGCACCGCCTCGATAATTGTGCGCGGGTCAATGCGCTCGTGGACGTGCAGGGAGACGGTAGGAACTTCAAACGAGGTATGCTCGGCTTTGCCCGCCCAGACCAGTTGCGGGTCGAGGTGCGGGTCGTAGGCGTAGCGCTTTTTCTGCTGTCCGGTGTCGGGGTCGGTTTCGGGCGTGACCAGCCCAACGGGCGGGTTGTTGACGCGCGCTTTGTCCCGATGCTCGTAGGGTGCGATCGGACGCTTGGTCTCGGTCTTCTTTTTTCGGGCCATCAAGTCCTGTCTGCAGATTGGTGGTTTTGAAAGCTAAACAGTAATTAAACTGCAATAGTAGATACGTATGCAAGGACTTAATTTGTAACGATAAACAGCATAGAGACCCCATACTTAACCTGCTATCTAAGCAAAATACCCAAACAGAACAATGGCCTGAGTATCGAAAGTGGGTGCGCTTTTACCTGCATTTCTGCAACAAGTATGGGTCGGATTCTGGCAGCCTGCACTAGCTTCCAAGAGACAGACGGTGAAATAACAGGCCGAAGCCCAGTAGTCGATTGGTTATTACAGACCCCTCCTCTCGCCATTTAGTCAACCAAGGGGAAAAGCCCACTCCGAAACCATGGAATCTGTCACTGCTGATGAGAAATCAGGTGCTCCCATTACGGAAGTAATACCAATTAAACTATCTTTCAACGTTTCTGCGATGAAAGTTAATCAGGAAACAGTTTTTGCAAAGCCTCCTCTAGGGTAGGTGCCATCACAATCCGCTGATTGTCCATAACAATGACCCGTGCCAAGGTGGGCAGTTGATTTTGATCGGCTTCGAGGTAAATGGGTTCGACGTAGAGGAGCGATCGCTCGATGGGGATAATGAGGAGATTTCCCTGCACCGATCTTGACCCTTGGCGATTCCAGAGGGAAATTTGCTGTGAAATCATTGGGTCTTGATTGATCCGCGCCTCCATTTGTTCAGGGCCAAAGACCAGTTCTTGCTTGGGAAAGACGTACAGCAGGAGCTTGCCATAGTTTTGACCATCGGAGCGAGCCGCTAGCCAACCAATGAGGTTGGGACGATTCACGGGCGTAAAAGGAACAAGCAGAATAAACTCCTCAGTGTAGCCAATGGGCAGCTTGGTAATCAGATAGTAAGGGGCAACGGCTTGGGGCTTTTCGCGGTAAATCTCCTTGGGAATTTGCCAGAGGTCTTCGCGGTTGTAAAAGACCACGGGATCCGTCATGTGGTATTTCAGGAGTTGTTCCGACTGCACCTGCATCAAATCAATGGGATAGCGAATGTGGCGGTAGAGGCGGTGGGGCATGGCACTCAGGGGATGAAAGAGGGTTGGAAAAACCCGCTGCCACGTGCGAATTATGACATCGTCGGGTTCCACCACATAAAACGTGACATCGCCGTTATAGGCATCCACCACCACTTTGACAGAGTTGCGAATGTAGTTAAAGGAGTGCTCGCCGGGATCGCCATAGGGATAGTAGCGACTGACGGTATAGGCATCAATAATCCAGTAGAGATAGCTCACCCCTGTGGCGCTAGGACTGGCAGCAATGTCCTGTTCAGAGCGTGGATCGGCGACCACAAGGTAGGGTTCACTGTCAAAACGTAAAAAGGGGGCGATCGCCCGCACCCGCTCTTGAATTAAGCGACGAAAAAGTACCCGTGAGTCCGGTCGTAAATTGGGGGTCAACAGCAGTTGCCAGTCACCAAAATAGACACCGTAGACCAAGCGCCGCCACCAACTGGCAATGGGAACCCCCCCCGTACCGTCGTAGTGGTTATAGACATTTTCGGCGCCACGGGGAAAATCCAGCTCTGGAACCGCCGAAGGGGCAAAGACATAGGTATGGGTAAGTTCACCGTAGTAGATCCGGGGGTAGAAAAAGGGAATGCTTTCACGGATTTGCGGCGGATCGACCAGTAGCTCACCCGTATCGCCAATATCGCGGACAAAGTATTTGGGCAGACCATTGGCTTCGGCGGTATTCACGGGACTCATGGTGAAGCCATAGCCGTGGGTAAAGACCAAGTGCTCGTTAATCCAAGTACGGGCAAAGCGCTGAACCGCACTGTAGTCCACTTCGCGAGCGGCAATGAGGACTTGGCGAATTTCTGATTGGTCTTGCTCAGGGGATAGTTTGAGATAGTAGCGATCCAAAAAGGCCGCTGGAAACCGATAGTAGGAGCGCAGTTGTTGCAGTTGCCGGTTCGTTTCTAAAAGGGGGCGGGTATCCCAAAGGCGGATATTGCGGGTGGTGGCGGCGTTGGCAGCAATGATCTCGGCGTTGAGGTTATTTTCCGGCTGAAAGGGTTCGACCCGCATTTTTTCAAGGTTAAAGCCTTCGCGGGTGTGGGTAATGGTGCGTTGAATGTAGGGGAGTTCCCGTTGCAGTTGATTGGGTTGAACAATGGCCGCTTCAATGGCTGTGGGCAGGAGCCAATCGGCAATCAGGATGACCACTAAATAGCCCAATGTAAAGCCAAAGAGGCCGGGGGCGATCGGTCCTAGCCGCCGCTGCCCTTCGCCGCCCCGTCGAATCGCTGACCAAGCCAGTAAACAGGCGACGCCAAAAGCCGAGGCTGAAAGCCAACCATAGAGGGGTAAGCGTACAGTGACGTCGGTATAGCCGGCGCCAAAGGCAGCCCCATTGGTCGAATAAAGAAGTTTGTAGCGTTCTAGCCAGAAGCTAAAGGCCACTGTGGCAAAGACAAAGGCACTTAAGCCCTGTAAATGCCGCCGTTGCGATCGCACGAAGCCGAGGAATTTGCCATGACTGAGACTTTCATTGGCAAGGAGATAACCCAAGGCCGTTCCCCCTAAGCCGACAACACTGAGGTTCACCAGCCATAGGCGCAACAGTTCCCACAGGGGGATTTCAAACAGGTAAAAGCTAATGGAATGGCGAAATAGCGGTTCCGTATGGGGATCACTGGCGGCAAACAGTCCCTTGAGCACCACCGGCCAGCTCAGGCAGGCGATCGCCCCCATGGCAACGCTCAAGAGAATTGCAACCCCCTGAAAGAGGCGCAGGGGAAACCACAACCCCAGTACCAATGCCGCCAAACTCGGCACGAGTAGCCAAGGATTCTGCACCACTAGAAGTGATAGCTCTGCCACCCGCCAGACACTCAATTGCGGCAGCAGAGGGCTGTTAAAGGTGATTTCTGAACGTTGTTGCCACAGTTGCAGCGCGATCGCCCCAATGTGGTAAGTAGCAACAATTAGCAGCCAAATGAGACCACTGGCACACAACAAAAGCCGCCACAGCCCCAGCCCCCGATAGGTACTCTGGGCGGTCAGGGTGGGATCGAGGGTCACGGTGCGTTGCCGCAGGAGCCAGTGTTGCTGCCAGCCATAGAACAGTGCCGATGCCCCCGCAACCGCCAGAAACAGTAAAGCTTGGACACTCCAGCGCTGCCAGACCACCGCCAAATAGCCCAGTTGATCAAACCAGAGGCTTTCGGCAATGAAGCGACACAAGCCAACCCCAAGGGCGATCGCTAGAACCAGACCACCCAGCCAGCGCAGCCAGCGGGGCATCAACTGTACAAGAGGGAGTGACGGCATCAACCTCGAAAAATCGTTAAAACTACGGTACAGTGCAGCTAGATGCTTTCCTAAGGCCAGTTTAGCGATTTAACTATGTTCTTGCGCTCACTACTTGTTGCCCTTTTGAGTTTGATTCTGTTTCTGAGCCCATCAGTTCCCAGTTGGGCTCTCGGGGGTGAATTGCCGCCCCTCAATGCCCCAGCACCCGACTTTTCTCTTCCCAGCAGTGTCGATGGCCAGCCCATTTCCCTGAAGGATTATCGCGGCAAGTGGGTGGTGCTGTACTTCTACCCCAAGGACTTTACCGCTGGCTGTACCCTCGAAGCCCAACGCTTTCAGCGGGATATTGAGCAATTTCATGCCCACAATGCTGAAGTCATTGGCGTCAGTGCCGACTCCGTGGACTCCCATGAAGATTTCTGTGACAGTGAAGGCTTGACCTTTCCCCTCCTCTCTGACCCCGATGGCCGCGTCAGCAAGGCCTATGGCTCTTGGTTGGGGTTTGTCTCGCTGCGCCACAGTTTCATCATCGATCCTGAGGGGATATTGCGCGAGCGGTTTGTCAAAGTGAATCCCGCGATCCACAGTCAGGAGGTACTGGCTCGCCTAGAGGAACTGCAACAGCAAGTTTAGGCCTCTATTGCTGTGGCGGGGGTTCAGGGGTTGCTGGAGATTCCTTTTGCACCTGCTGCGCTGCCTGCTGAATGGCATCTTTATATTTGGCGGGTGCAAGTTCCACGGCTTTGGCATACAGAGGCGCAGCTTCTGTCTTTTTCCCCTGTTCCGTCAGTGCCATCGCTTGGGCAAGCACCGGGCGAAAATCGTTGGGGTTTTCTTTGCCCAGATTTTGGAAGAGGGTCAGCGCCTCATCGTAGCGTTTTTGCGCCATATAGACATCGCCAAGGAGAAGTTGTACCGCCGTGACATCGACGCTCCCTGGTTGGACTTTGTTGGCTTGCTCTGCCCCTTGCAGGGTCTCTTCAATGAGGCCAATGGCCGCTTGGGGGCGATTTTCCTTCAAGTAGAGATCCACTAAAGCCCGCAGGGCATTGAGATTGCCGGGGGATTTGGCCAGAACCCCTTGAAAGGTTTGGGCAGCCCCCTCGCGATCGCCCGTTTGCTGCTGTGCCTGTCCCAGCAGAATCGCATAATCGGTTTGTTCGGGGCGTTGAGCAGCTAAGCGGCGCAGGGGGTCAATGACGCTAGCAATTTCTCCTTTGCCCAGTTGAATCAGTTGCAGCCGAGCCAGCACCAACCCTTCTAAGGCTGTGGCATTGTTGGGTTCACGCTCCAGCACCAGTTGGTAGCCTTTTTCTTGGGCTTGCAGTTCGGCAACTTTGTCAGTGGCGGCAGGACTGGTCACGGGGCTTGGCGTGGGTTGCGCTGGGCTAAAGGCACTGCTGAGCAGGGGCATCACCGAAATGGCAATGAAAGGAACCACGCCCAACAGCAAAACCAAAAGGGTGAGCCACTTCTTGCGCATTGTGCCTCCTTGAGGGTGCCCAGCATTTCCAGTGCCAGTATGATTCTAGCCTAGGAGCCGAGGGGAATCACGGCCAATTTTCAGGTCGGCCACCTTCCCCCTGTTAAAATTTGAGCAATTCCTCGGAGAGCTGCCATGGGTGAACTAACGCCAGAAACCATCAATTGTGCAGAGGCCTGTGTCAATGGCTGTGTCTTGGGCGATCGCTGTCCCAACCGTGAGTACATTGCTGCCGCCACCAAGTTTATGAATGATACGCCCCTCGATCAAATTCTGCAAATTGCAGCGGATAGCTATCCCAAACGTCTTTTGGCCGCGATTGAGCGCGATCGCCAGCGAGCGGCGAACCCACCCCAAGAATAGCTATTTCCAGATGCTGTGATCATGTCTCGTCTGCGTGCATTGCAGGGGTACCTGCTCCTGCGGCTTTTACTTGCGCCGCTGATGCTGTGGACGATTGTCACCGTCGTCTTTTTGCTGCTGCGAGCCACGCCGGGGGATCCCGTGGATGCGATTTTAGGTCCCCGTGCCCCGGTGGCTGTCAAGGAAGCCTTGCGAGAACAATTGGGCTTGGCTCAACCCCTGTGGCAGCAATACTTGACTTACTTAGGGCAACTCCTGCGATTTGATCTGGGAACCTCCCTCACCAGTCAAGGGGAAGCCGTCACGAGTATCATTGCTCAGCATTTCCCTGCAACGGCAGAATTAGGCCTTGCGAGTCTGGCGATCGCCTTTGGTTTAGGGGTGCTCATTGGCAGTCTGGCTGCGGTCAAATCTGGCACTGCTTGGGATATCGGAGGGCGTCTCTTTGGCATCATCACCTATGCCTTGCCCCTCTTTTGGCTGGGGATGCTTTTGCAACTGCTCTTTGCGGTGAATCTGCGTTGGCTTCCCTTGGGTACCCGCTACCCAATCACGGAAACACCCCCCCAAGGTCCCACAGGGCTGTACCTGCTGGATGCGCTCCTGAATGGTAATCTCCACCAACTGGGAACTGCTTTTAGTTACTTGCTCCTGCCTGCGTTGACGCTGGCGATCGTCCTCAGTGGTATCTTTGAGCGCATTGTGCGGGTGAATCTCAAGCAAACCCTAGTGGCCGATTATGTGGAAGCCGCCCGTGCCCGTGGTATCCCTGAGCATCGGATTCTCATTCACCATGCCCTCAAGAATGCCTTGATTCCAGTGATCACGGTTTTGGGGCTGACCCTTGCCAGCCTCTTGGGGGGAGCCGTGTTGACAGAGGTGACGTTTTCTTGGCCGGGGCTGGGTCAGCGACTCTACGAGGCCATTGCTCTGCGGGACTATCCAACCGTACAGGGCATTGTGGTTTTCTTTGCCGTGATTGTGGTTGCCGCCAGTATTCTCATTGACTTGCTCAATGCTTGGATTGACCCCCGCATCCACTACTAACTTTTTGGCATCTGCCGATAAAATAAAGAACAAGCACGTAATAAAACTTAACATTAGGAGGTTATCCCCCATGGCTTTAGCCGTTGGTACACCCGCCCCTGCCTTTACTGCCAAAGACACCCATGGCAATACGGTGTCCCTCAGCGACTTTGCGGGCAAAACTGTGGTGCTCTACTTCTACCCTAAGGATGACACCCCCGGCTGCACCAAAGAGGCTTGTAGCTTCCGTGACAACTATGCCGCCTATCAGGGCAAAGAGATTGTCGTTTTGGGGGTGAGTACCGATGACGAAACCTCGCACCAAAAGTTCACTGAAAAATACAACCTCCCCTTTCCCCTCTTGGCAGATGTGGACAAATCCATTATCAAGGCCTACGACGTGGATGGTGGCGGCTACGCCAAGCGAGTCACCTATGTCATTGATGGCAATGGCATTATTTCCCACGTCTATACCAGTGTGAAAACCGATACCCACGCCACCGACATTTTGGCAGATCTTGGTCTGTAAGGGTTTCCAAGAGTGATGTTTCGGCGGCTAGAGCAGTTCTAGCTGCCTTTTTTCATCCAACGGAGAGAGAGGGATTCGAACCCTCGGTGACATCACTGCCACACTCGATTTCAAGTCGAGCGCATTCGACCACTCTGCCATCTCTCCCAGTATCCTATATTGTAACCTCAGCTAGGATAAGGTAGAGCCACAAGAAGTCGCTGCCGGAAATACTCCCATGAGTTTTAGTCCAGAGTACCTAATGACAACAGAAGCCTTAGCCCATAACCAGAAAAGAATGGACGGCTATTTTGGGGATTTTTTTGGCCTGATGCGGAAGGCACTCGTTGCTGGTGGCTCAGAGCTGGGGTTAGGAATGACCCTATTTTCTCTAGCCGTAAGTATTCGCGCTACTCGGATCATTGAAATTGGACGTTTTAAGGGCTTTTCAACTCTCTGTCTAGCAAGTGCCCTACGATTCATTGATATTGGCTGGCAAGAACCACAACAACATAAGCAGCGACCTGACATCAATTACAACGAATTTGAAGCGCCGAAAAAACGACAACTGCTTTCAATTGATCCATTTCCAACCAAGGAAGCTGAGGAATTAATTCTTGAAGCAAATCTTGAAAACTATGTTGAATTTATTAATACCCGTTCAGATGAAGTCACGATTGACGGTTTAGTTGATCTCATTTTTATTGATGGCGATCATAGTTATGAGGGGTGCAAAGCGGATGTTTTTAATTATGTGCCTTGGCATTTACGACCGGGTGGCTACTTTATTTTGCACGATTACTATGGCTGGTATGATGCTGAAGGTAATAATAACTCACCCGTGAAGCAAGTTATCGATGAATTGATTGGAGAGGAACTATTTGAGCATATCTTAATTGATACTGGCTATCAATCTTTTACCGTCTTTAGAAACTCCAATCCTTAGTAGACTACTTTTCTTAGCTTCTATGAGATCAACCCTAACTCTGAGATAGATATTCGTTAATGTTCAGTTCATCACTAACATTGATATTGGGATTTTCCTCATCGGGATAGAATACAATTTCTAATCGCACTCTACCCTTATGCCAACCCGTCTTATCGAGCATCATAACTCTTGCTGAGCAACTTCTAACTAATGGTGGAATCAATCTAGCATCATTAAAAATAAGCTTTAGAAATTCTTCTGGATAAGTAATATCAGTATTACGGTGTTTGTAAATAATTCTTGAGTTATCATCTTCATTCGGGATAAAACGAATGACCTCTTCGCGATCAAGAACATGGCAGTTTGTACTCATAAGTGCTGGTACACATTTTATTGAGTCTTTCACTTAGTATAGCCTAATCCTTGTCAAAATTAGGTTTCCTGCCTCGCTGATGGCAACAATTTGGCGATCGCGCCCAAACAAAGCACATCCCACCTGTAATGACCGCCCCATGGGAGCAGCACAATGGGCATGGATATAGGTAATGGCGCGCTCATCAATGCGGTTGGCAATGTGGCTGAGAATCTCAGGCAAGGCTTGGGGAGCCATTGTTGCTAAAAATTTGAGGGCAGCTTCAACCGTTGGTGCTTGCCACACCTGATGCAGAATCTCTGGGTCTAAACCTGCAAGGGCACAAAAGGCGGTGAGAATTTCTTGGCGAGCATCCGCAAGGTGGTGATGGGTATGGAAAATGCCGCCAGCGAGTTTAATTAATTTGCCGTGGTAGCCCAAGAGGAGCAACTGTTGAACCTTGTGTTGAGCAGCGGCCACCAGCATTGGCCCTAGCCAATTGGCAGTTTTTACACACAGGGAAGGGGGAATCTGGAGTTGCTGCGCCACCTGAAGGCCGTTCTCGCCAATACAAAAGACGAGGATGGGAGATTTTGCTGCCTTCTGGGCTAAGTCCTCGCGATAGCGATCCAGTTGCTCCGAGGCTGTGAGGGGTTGGGCTAAGGCAGTGGTTCCCAGTAGGGAGAGTCCCTCAACAATGCCAAAAGCCGCATTCGAGGTGCGCTCTGCCAAATCTCGCCCTTGGGGCAGGAGAATCGTGACGGCGATCGCCCGCTCCTTAGGACAATAGAGCAACAGGTTAGTGGTTAACAACAAGCGGGCATAGCGGTAGATAGCTGCCTCGCCCGTGGCGCGATCGCGCCCCACCCCAAAGCCTCCCTCAATGTGAATTTTGGGAGCCGTTACAGGGTCTTGCCAGCGCACCCAAGCCCAGATCGGGGTATGGCGGGTGAGATCAAGGGGATCACTGGGTTCACTGTAGGTAATGGCTAAGGCCTGTTGGGCATCTAAGCATGCCCCTTGGGCAATCCTAAAGGTTTCACAGCGGTTGGGGCGCAGCAGCGCAAGGGTGATTTCCTTAGGACAGGTTCCTTCCGTAAGGCAACGCAATGCCGCCACCGCCGCCGCCGCCGCAAAAACTGGTAGCGTATAACCCACGGGTGTTAAGTAGTTAACTGAGCCAAACTAGTGCGAGCCGCTTCGGCAACCGCTTCCGCAGAATCAGTGGTCAACTGTTCCAGCAGGGGGCGAGTCTCTGGAGTGCCAATTTGGCCAAGGGCGATCGCTAGGCGATGGCGGACTTGCCAATCGGGATACTCGACAAACTGCCGCAGCTGGACAATGCTTTCTGGTTGTTTCAGTTCACCCAAGGAACCAATGGCGGCTAATTTCACCAATTCTTGGGGATTATTGAGGGCTTCCGTGAGCAGCCCAACAGCAGCAGGATTGCCTAGGGCACCCAAGGCGGCAATGATACTAAACTGCAACAGCCAATCATCGGTACTGTGGTAGGCCGTTTCTAAATCTTCAAGGGCAAAGGGAACTTGTAGGGCAGCCATCGCATCCGCTGCAGCAGCACGGACATCCGTTTCGCTGTCATGGAGCAGGCGATCGCGCAACAGGTCATGGGCTTGATTGAGATTGACGTGCCCAAGGCTGGCAATTTGACTCACCGCAGCGTAGCGGACACGGGAATTTTCATCTTGGCTGAGGGGTTGAATGAGCCGAAAGGCATCGTTGGGGTCAAGGCTACGCAGTTGATTGATGCCCCGCAGGCGATCGCCCACATCCGCTGAGGTAATGAGTTCCTGAATTGCTGCTGTGTCCACGCCAATATTCTCCACCTGATTCCTTTGATCCTACTGGGTTGCGTCACCCACAGAAAAGGGCAGAGCGATCGCGGCTTCAATTCTCTGCCCTCAGCTTAGGCGTTGTCACTGGGTTGTGCACTCTAGGCCTGTTTTTCAGCCTCAGCAATTTGCAGCATCGTCTTCAGGACGGAGTCGGGGTTGAGGCTAATGGAGTCAATCCCTTGCGCTACCAAGAATTGAGCAAACTCAGGATAGTCACTGGGGGCTTGACCACAGATGCCAATTTTGCGCCCCTTGGCCTTCGCCGTTTGAATCGCTTGCGCCACCATGCGTTTGACCGCTTCATTGCGTTCATCAAACAGGTGCGCCACCAAGGCCGAATCGCGATCCAACCCCAGTGTGAGTTGCGTCAGGTCATTGGAGCCAATGGAGAAGCCATCAAAGACCTCGGCAAAGGCATCCGCCAACACCACGTTGCTGGGGAGTTCGCACATCACATAGACTTGCAGACCATTTTCCCCTTGCTTCAGCCCATGTTTGGCCATCTCTGCCAGTACTCGCCGTCCTTCCTCTGGGGTACGACAGAAGGGAATCATCAGAATCACGTTCGTCAGCCCCATCTCATCGCGGACTTTCTTCATGGCGCGGCATTCAAGGGCAAAGCCTTCGGCATAGTTGGGGTCGTAGTAACGGGAGGCGCCCCGCCAGCCAATCATTGGGTTTTCTTCATGGGGTTCAAACTGGCGACCGCCCAAGAGGTTGGCGTACTCATTGCTTTTGAAGTCGGACATGCGCACGACCACAGGCTTGGGATAAAAGGCGGCAGCGATCGCCCCAATCCCCTGAGCCAACTTATCGACAAAGTATTCCGCCTTGTCGGTGTAGTTTTGAGTCAGCTCGGCAATTTTCAGCTTCGCCACCTCATCGGTCAACTCATCGTAGTGGAGCAATGCCAAGGGATGGGTCTGAATGTGGTTAGCAATAATGAACTCCATACGTGCCAACCCCACCCCATCATTGGGAATTGCCGCCAAGCTGAAGGCTTCCTCGGGGTTACCCACATTCATCAGGATTTGGGTGCGGGTTCGCGGCAGATTTTCCAGAGCCACTTCCTCCACATGGAAGGGCAGCAATCCCTGATAGACGTGCCCCTCTTCCCCTTCTGCACAGGAAACTGTGACCTCAACACCATTGGGGATGGTTTCGGTGGCATCGCCACAACCGACAATGGCAGGAATGCCCAACTCACGGGCAATAATCGCCGCATGGCAGGTGCGTCCCCCCTGATCGGTGACAATGGCACTGGCTTTTTTCATGATGGGCTCCCAATCAGGATCCGTGCGGTGGGTCACCAGCACTTCCCCCGCTTGGAACTGATCGATATTGCGGACATTGAGAATGACGCGGGCACGGCCTTGGCCAATCATTTCGCCAACTGCCCGACCTGTGGCAAGGAGCGTTCCTTTTTCTTTGAGATGGTAGCTGCGCAGCACGTTCGTGGCTTTTTGGGATTGGACGGTTTCGGGGCGCGCCTGCACGATAAAGAGTTCACCTGTGAGGCCATCCTTTGCCCACTCAATATCCATCGGGGTGTAGGTTCCCCGCAGAGCAGAGTAGTGCTCCTCAATGAGGCAGGCCCAGCGGGCTAGGGTGAGGATTTCTTCGTCGCTGAGGGCAAATTGTTTCCGCAGGGGCTCAGGCACGGGTTCATTGCGGGTGAGCTTCGTCCCGCCAAGGGCATAAACCATGCGAATTTCTTTGGTGCCGAGGGCTTTTTTCAAGATGGGTTTATAGCCCGCCTTCAAGGTTGGCTTAAAGACCAAGTATTCATCGGGGTTGACGGCGCCTTGAACAACGTTTTCACCCAAGCCATAGGCGGCCGTGATCAGGGCAGTGTCCTTAAAGCCCGTTTCTGTGTCAATGGAGAACATCACCCCAGAGCAGGCCAAGTCGGAGCGCACCATTTTTTGCACCCCCACCGACAGGGCCACATTGAAGTGGTCAAAGCCTTTGATCTGGCGGTAGGAGATCGCCCGATCCGTAAAGAGTGAGGCAAAGCAGCGATGACAGGCGTC
The DNA here is from genome assembly GCF_031583255.1 of Thermosynechococcus sp. PKX82. Lineage (NCBI taxonomy): Bacteria > Bacillati > Cyanobacteriota > Cyanophyceae > Acaryochloridales > Thermosynechococcaceae > Thermosynechococcus > Thermosynechococcus sp. PKX82. The sequence continues at coordinate 248,046 of NZ_CP134169.1, forward strand.
GAGAACGCCCTTGAGACCATGGACATTGAGGTAGGTTTCCTGCTGACCGGCAAAGCTAGCATCGGGCAAATCTTCAGCGGTGGCACTGGAGCGAACCGCCACGTCCGTATTCGGGCCATAGCGATCGCACATTTTTTGGTAGGCGGCAGCAATCGCATCCGTCACTTCTTGGGGAAACGGCGTGTGCAAAATTAGCGAGCGAATCGCTTGCCCCACGCGGTGGAGTTCTGTGACATCCTCGACATCGAGACCTTCAAGGAGCCGCCGCAGTTGGGTATCAAGATTTCCCGCTTGGATAAAGTAACGGTAGGCATAGGCTGTGGTCGCAAAACCATCGGGGACATTAATGCCTTTGGGCGTCAGTTGTTGGAGCATTTCCCCCAAGGAAGCGTTTTTGCCCCCCACTAGGGGCAGGTCTTTGCAGCTCAAGGAATTCAGTTCTAAAACAAACGCTGTTTCCCGATGGGTCACTTCACTGGTTGGTCTAGGGATGGATTGAGTCATTGTTATGCTCCCAAACATTAAGTTTCATTGATTAAATTGCCGTTTGCTGTCCCTCTGGGGATGCAACAGCAGTGCTTGAGCCGTTAAAGTTTTGAGTGTCTTTGGCTCCCTTTGCTATCGTGAATCTGTGAATCACCTAACTGCACGCAATTCCCAAGTCAGACTTGTCCGTTGCCAAACGCAGGCTGCTCCTTTGCTCAGACACTGGGTAAAGCACGCAACACATTTCCAACGGAGACTGGATAGGCAAAGTTTGCAGCGGTCATCATCTGCACGGTGGTTAAATCACTATTGCCCTATATCTCCATTCTGAAACAGAAAAATTGGCTGTGTTTGTTGCTTAACAATCCCTTAAATTCGTTAGGATTCCAAATCACGATGGGTAAAGGGTTTGGCATTGGCGCCGCTATAGGTTGCCACAATGTGGCCATTCCCCACCAGTTGGTATTTGTAGGTAACTAATCCCTCTAGCCCCACCGGGCCTCGCGGCGGTAGTTTGTGGGTACTGATACCGACTTCAGCGCCAAAGCCATAGCGGAAGCCATCGGCAAAGCGGGTGGAGCAATTGTGAAAAACGCCAGCGGCATCCACCTCTTGCAGAAAACGGGCGGCGGCGGCAGCATCCTCGGTAACAATGGCTTCAGTGTGCCCCGATCCATAGGTGGCAATGTGATCCAGCGCGGCATCGAGATCGGGAACAACTTTGATAGAGAGGATCAAATCGCAGTATTCTGTCGCCCAGTCGGCTTCACTGGCAGGGGTCATGGGCACAAGGTGGCAGGCGATCGCATCCCCCCGCAATTCCACCCCTGCTTTCTCAAGGGCAGCAGCCACTTTGAGTAAAAAGGCCTCGGCAATGCCCCGATGGACAAGAAGCGTCTCAATGGCGTTACAGGCAGCCGGGTACTGGGTTTTGGCGTCGAGGGTAATGGCGATCGCCTTCTCCAGATCCGCAGCGACATCCACATAGAGATGACACAGACCATCGGCGTGCCCCAGCACAGGAATCCGCGTGTTGTTCTGGATATAACGTACAAATTCATTGGAACCCCGCGGAATGATCAGATCAACCCATTGATCCAGTTGCAGCAATTCCGTAATTTCTGCCCGCCGCATCAGGAGGGCGATCGCCCCAGCGGGCACTGCCGACTTCTCTAGCCCTCTGTGAATGGCCTGCATAATCGCTTGGCACGAGCGACTCGCCTCCTGTCCTCCCTTGAGAATGGCGCCATTCCCCGATTTAATTGCCAAGGAAGCAATTTGCACGACGGCATCGGGACGCGCTTCAAAAATTACCCCCAGCACCCCCAAAGGGCAGGTGACGCGACTGAGAATTAAGCCTGTATCCAATTCGCGATGGAGTTGGCGCTGACCTAGAGGATCCGCAAGGGTCGCCACTTGACGCACCCCGGCGATCGCCGCCGCTAGTTTACTGGGACTCAGTTCCAACCGCGCATAAAGAGAAGGATTGAGCTGATTGGCCTTGGCCTGCTCACAGTCGGCAGCATTGGCCGCCAGAATCTCCTCCCGCGCCGCTTCAAGGGCACAGGCCACCTGCTCTAGGGCATCATTGCGGGCAGTGGCATCCAGCTGAGCCAACAGACGCGCCTGCTCATGAACTTCTTTGACCCGTTGCACGAGGGGAGAATCTGCCATAGGGGTTGCCAATTCCAAAGACGTATAAGAGCGATCGTACGCCAAATTGTCCCGCACTTGTGGTAGGTTAACGGCAATTGCGTTGCCCTAGAATTGGCCAAAAAACAGGTTCAGGAGGATCATGCGAATTCTATTTGTTGCTGCTGAGGCGGCACCGCTGGCGAAAGTGGGGGGCATGGGAGATGTGGTGGGTTCCCTGCCCAAGGTGTTACGCCGCATGGGACATGATGTGCGCATCTTTATGCCCTACTATGGCTTCTTGCCCGACAAGGTGGAGATTCCCAAGGATCCCATCTGGATTGGCCATGCCATGTTTCAGACGTTCCATGTCTATGAAACGGTGTTGCCGGGGTCGGATGTTCCCCTTTACCTGTTTGGCCATCCCTGCTTTAATCCCCGCCGCATCTACTACGGGGAGGATGAGGACTGGCGGTTCACCTTCTTTGCCAATGGGGCAGCAGAATTTGCTTGGAACTACTGGAAACCCCAGATTATCCATTGCCACGATTGGCACACGGGAATGATCCCAGTGTGGATGCATCAGGATCCCGACATCACCACTGTGTTCACCATTCACAACTTGGCCTATCAAGGGCCCTGGCGGTGGCGCCTCGAGCAAATTACTTGGTGTCCGTGGTACATGCAGGGGCACAATACGATGGCAGCAGCACTGCAGTATGCCGATCGCGTCAATACGGTTTCGCCTACCTACGCCGAACAGATTAAAACCCCCGAATATGGTGAGAAATTGGAAGGGCTGCTGTCGTTTATTAGTGGCAAGCTCTCCGGCATTCTCAATGGCATTGATACAGAGGTCTTTGATCCCAGTACCGATCGCGCCCTTGTGCAAAACTACACCGTAGATACCCTTGAGCGGCGTAAGGCCAACAAAATTGCGCTCCAAGAGGAACTGGGGTTGGAGGTGAATTCCGGTGCTTTCTTGGTGGGGATGGTCACCCGCTTGGTGGAGCAAAAGGGGTTGGATCTGTTGATTCAGGTGCTGGATCGCTTTTTGGCCTACACCGATAGCCAGTTTGTCCTCTTGGGAACGGGCGATCGCTACTACGAAACCCAAATGTGGCAAATTGCCTCACGGTTTCCGGGGCGCTGTAGTGTCCAGTTGCTCTACAGTGATGTCCTGTCGCGGCGGATCTATGGCGGTGCCGATGCCTTCATCATGCCGAGTCGCTTTGAACCCTGTGGCATTGCTCAGATGATTGCCCTGCGCTATGGCTGTGTGCCGATTGTCCGTCGCACGGGTGGCCTTGTGGATACCGTCTCTCACCATGATCCAGAGCGGCAAACGGGAACGGGCTACTGCTTTGACCGCTATGAACCCCTTGACTTCTACACCTGTCTAGTGCGGGCGTGGGAAGGGTATCGCTACAAACGGGAGTGGCACACCCTCCAGCAGCGGGGTATGCGCGAGGACTTTAGCTGGACAAAATCAGCACTAGCCTACAATGCCCTCTATAACTCCATTTATGGCTTGCCGCCGGAGACCATGCCCAATCCTAGTCCAACCCTAGTACCGGCAACGACCTGATCCTCAGGACGATGTAATGTGTGGTCATTATTGCCTACGAGTACATTGATCCCCTCTGGCAGCCCCTCCCCGATCCCCAAGGGTGGGGGCAGGAGATTGACCACTGGGTACTGGATGTGGAGGCTGCTCGGCCGCAGTTGCGGTACTGGTTGCAGCGGTTAGCACCGGGCTATTGGCTGTTGCACCAATTAAGTGCCCTTGGCCAAACGGTGATGGAAGTGAGCGATCGCCTGCGGCAACTGGAGGCAGCGGGTATTATGGTGATTGCCCTAGCCGAAGGCTACGTGAGCGATCGCCCCCCCAGCGGAGATCAGCTGCTATCCCTTTGGGATCAAGTAAAGCAGCAACTCCATCACCACACTCTCTGCCATGGCCATGCCCGCAATCGCCTCAAGCACCGTCCGCCGCCGGGTCGTGCTCCCTATGGCTATCGCCGGGGCAAAGAGCACTATGTCATTGATCGAGCGGCAGCCGTTGTCGTCAAGGATTTTGTCGAGCATTTTCTCCTCTATGGCTCCCTCAGTGCAGCGGTGCGCTTTATTGCCACCACCCACCACAAGCAGATTAGCGTAGCGACCGGTCGGCGCTGGTTGACCCACCCCGTCTATCGCGGCCATCTCTACTACCAAGGGAAAACGGTGATTCCTCAGACCCATGCCCCCCTGATTGCCCCCGATGAAGCGGCTCAGGTGGATCGGCTGTTGCGACGCCAACGCTCTCTGCCTCGTCGCAGTGCTAGTGCCCCCCATCCTCTGGCGGGATTGGTGATTTGCCGCCAATGTCAGCAACGCTTTGGCCGGACTCAGGTGCAGCCTTACCGCCAACCGAGCCAATATGCCTACTTGCGTCCCCTGCACTGTCCCCTCTCCCCCAAATGTCGCAGCATTCCCTACGACGCGGCCTTGGCTGCTGTGATTGATCAAATTGCTGAGCGCCTGCCGCCCGCGATCGCCCAACTGTCGCTGCCGCCGCCACCGTTGACGGCTCAACTGCAAGCAATTGAAACCCAACTGCACCGCCTTGCCGAACTAGAAGCCCAAGGCCTCTTGGATCCCGAAACCGCTCAACTGCGCCGCTATAAACTGGCTGGGGAACGGGCACAAATTGAGGCACAGCAGGCCCAATTGCCCCCTAGTAATCTTTTGCAACTGGCGGTGACCCTTGGTCAGCCGCAATTTTGGTACCAACTCTCGGCAGCAGAGCAACGGTTCTATCTACGGGAGTTTTTACATGCCATAGCGGTCACCAGCCGCCCGCCACAGCCTTGGTCGATCCATCTGCAATTTATTTGGGAATCCCCCATTGGCAGTACTGCTTAGCCATTTCTAGCTGAGTTTTTAGTCACAAAAGACCAATCGCCATAGCCGCAAGTTGCAACTCAGAATTGCTGAAATACAAAGGCTAGTTTATAGATAGATAAAAAACACAGATAACAAGTCACAGGTGTAAGGGGTTATGACGATTGAACTCAGCGATCGCCAAAAGCAAATTCTTGGCGCCACGATTAACCATTACATTGCCACGGCAGAACCCGTCGGCTCAAAAGCGATCGCCACGGAATACAACCTCAACGTCAGCCCGGCCACGGTGCGCAATACGATGCTGCTCCTCGAAAAAAGTGGCCTGCTTTACCAACCCCACACCTCCGCAGGGCGGGTGCCCTCTGATTCTGGCTATCGCGTCTATGTGGATGAACTGATCCAGCCCATTCCCGATGTGGCTCGCAAAGCCGAGAGTCTCTTGAGTGAGCGGTTTATCTGGGGGCAACAACGCCTTGAGGTGATCTTGCGGCAAGCGGCGCAGTTGCTTTCGGATCTCAGTGGTTACATTACCCTGATTACGCTCCCCAATCGTTTGGAGCGGCAGATTCGGGTGATTCAACTGGTCGCCTTGGATTCCCAGCAGGTGATGGTGATTCTTGTGCTCGATACCTACGAAACCCAGTCGGCACTGATCCAATTGGGGCAAGGGGAAGAAGACCCTGAGCTACGGGAGCGCACCCTCCAGGTACTGACCAACTTCCTCAATCATCAGTTGCAGGGGCGATCGCTGGTGGAACTCAGTGCCATTGACTGGCAAAAACTGGATTTGGAGTTTCAGACCTACAGTCAGCAGCTTCAGACCCTACTGCGGCAGTTGAGCGATCGCTACAGCCACCAAGGCACTTCCTTTGTCATCAGTGGTCTTGCCGATGTTCTCCAGCAGCCAGAGTTTTCCCAAGTGGAGCAGGTGCAAATGCTACTGCATCTTCTCGAAGACCAACAGGATCAACTGGCTCCCTTGATCAGTGGCGATAGCCAAGCCCCCTCGCAGGTGCAAATCCGCATTGGCAGTGAAAATACCTTAGCGCCGATGCAGTCCTGTACACTGGTTTATTCCTGCTATTGCTATGGGGACTCCCCCGTGGGCAGTATTGGCATTCTAGGGCCGACGCGGATGCCCTATGCACGGATTATTCCCCTAGTGGCCACAGCGGCAGATTATCTAACTGAACAGGTGAGTCGCCGCAAGTAAGAAAATCAAAACATCCGAGAATTCTTGTGCAGTCAACGGCCGGCTTTATCATGCACAATAAACTATTGGGCTTTCCCAGTTGGAGATATTGAAATGCCGACACCCGCCTTGCTGGTTCTTGCCGATGGTTCAGTCTTTCGCGGTTTTTCCTTTGGGGCACCGGGAACAGCCATTGGCGAAGTGGTCTTTAATACCGGCATGACGGGTTATCAAGAGGTACTCACTGACCCAAGCTATTGTGGTCAAATCGTGACATTCACCTACCCTGAGTTGGGCAATACTGGAACCACGCCCGAAGACGATGAATCCGATCGCCCCCAAGTGCGCGGTGCGGTTGCTCGCCATATCTGTGACATTCCCAGTAACTGGCGATCGCAACAATCCTTACCTGATTACCTCAAAGCCCATCGCATTCCCGCCATTTACGGGATTGACACCCGCGCCCTCACCCGCAAAATTCGTACTGTCGGTGCCATGAATGGCGGCATCTCCACGGAAATCCTTGATCCCGTTGAACTGCTGCAAAAAGTCCTTGCCGCTCCCAGTATGCAGGGACAAAATCTAGCCAAGGTGGTGACCACCCGCACCCCCTATGAGTGGACAGAACCGACGCCCCCGGCTTGGGAATTTCGTCCCCAAACAGCCACCGAAGAGCCACCCTTGACGGTTGTGGCCATTGACTTTGGCGTGAAGCGCAACATTCTCCGTCGCTTGGCTAGTTATGGTTGCCGTGTGATTGTTGTGCCGGCGGATACCCCAGCGGAAACGATTCTCAGCTATGACCCCGATGGCATTTTCCTCTCCAATGGCCCCGGCGACCCTGCGGCGGTTCAGGAAGGCATTGAAACCGCACGCAAATTACTGGCGGCTCAGCGTCCCATGTTTGGCATTTGTCTGGGGCATCAGTTGTTGGGACTTTCTTTGGGGGCGGAAACCTTCAAACTGAAATTTGGTCACCGCGGGTTGAACCAGCCCGCTGGCCTGACCCGGCAAGTGGAAATTACCAGCCAAAACCACGGCTTTGCCATTACTGAAGAATCCCTTGCCCAAACCCCCGTTGAGATTACCCACTTTAACCTCAATGACAAAACCGTTGCCGGTCTGAAGCACCAAACATTGCCGATTTTCTCAGTGCAGTACCACCCTGAGGCCAGCCCCGGCCCCCACGATGCTGATTATCTCTTTGGCGACTTTGTGGCGCAAATGCGTGCCTATCGTCAACAACACCCCCGCAGCCAATGAAAGGGCGATCGCTCACCCCCTATCTCTTTCTTGCCCCTGCCTTGGGGTTACTCACACTGACGGTCTTTTGGCCAGCCCTACAGGCCTTTTTCCTTAGTTTCACCCGCTATGAGATGGATCTCCTGAGTCCGCCTGTGTGGGTGGGATGGGCCAACTTTGCGCAATTGTGGCGTGATGGTGTTTTCTGGAAAACCTTGGCCAATACTTTCCTCTATTTAGTGGTCGTGGTGCCGATTCTGGCGATCGCCCCCCTGCTGTTGGCGATTCTGGTCAATCAACCCCTGCGGGGCATCCACTGGTTTCGTGCTGCCTACTACAGCCCCGTGATTATCTCAATGGTGGTGGCGGGGATTGCTTGGCGCTGGCTCTATGCCCCCAATGGCCTCTTCAATCAACTGGTACAGGGTCTGCATCTGCGGGACACCCCGATTCCTTGGCTGACAAGTCCCCAACTCGCCCTCTTTAGTGTCATGGCCGTCACGATTTGGAAAGGCTTGGGCTACTACATGGTGATCTATCTGGCGGGACTTCAGGGGATTAGTGGTGAACTCTACGAAGCGGCAGCACTCGATGGCAGTGACGGCTGGCGACAGCATTGGGATATTACCCTACCGCTGATGCGTCCCTATATTCTTTTGGTGAGCATTATCTCAGCAATTTCTGCCACGAAGGTCTTTGAAGAGGTCTATGTCATGACCCAAGGGGGGCCCCTCAATAGCTCCAAGACCATTGTTTATTATATCTACGAGAATGCCTTTCAGCGCTTAGAGATAAACTACGCCTGTACGATGGGACTGGTCTTATTCCTATTTATCCTGTCGTTGTCTCTCTTGAATCTCAAGTTTGGCCGACAGGTGGAAATGCCCCTTAGCTAACCACCTGCATGCGTTGAATCAACCATTGATTGCCGCGACGGGTAAAGGTGTAAATGACGCGGTAGGGATCGCTATAGGAAATATCATTGCGTAGGGTTCCCTGTTCATAAAAACGGGCATCCTCATTGACTTCCACCAATACATCCACGCGATCGCTGCCTCGGGGACGGACTTCCTTCACTTCTAGGTTCCGCAGGGTATAGACCCAATGGCTACCCTCGGATTTTAAGCTCTGTGCCCGCGATCGCCAGCGGCTGAGTTCTGGCTCCGCCAAAATCGTTGCTAGTTTGTCCATCTCAAATGCCGTGCCAAGGGCTTGGGCTTTAATTTGCTGCCACGTGCGGAGGCGATCGCGTGCCATCTCCGGCGTTAAGGTGGTGGCTAAGGTCGTTGGTTGTGGCGTTGGGGTTGGCGTTGCCACAGGAGTTGGCGTCGGGGTCACTGGCGGTGGTGGTGGTGGGGCTTCAGCCGTTTTGGCTGGCCAATAGACTTTTGCCAAGGCGCCTAACCCAACAAGAACAACCCCTGCACCCATCCAAAACCAAGTCTGACGTTTTTTGTGGTGACTGGTTGGAGGGCGGCGCCGTTTGCGAGTGGATGCTGGGGGCGTGTCGGTCTCCGTTGCGGTTGAAGAGCGGGTAGCAGCCGCTGCCGAAAAGCCTTGACCCAGCCCAGTATGATACTCCAAGGGCAACGTTTCCGCTGTGAAGGAGACGGGCGGCGGCACGGCCACCGTTGGTCTAATGACTTCGGGGAGGGCAGAGGCAGTGGTGCTGGGCGGTTCAGGGGCAAAGGAGTCGTCACTGAGAGCCTCTAAGTAGGTTTGGATATCGGGATCCGCAAAGTAGGCATCCAAGGCCACCGGCGTTTCCCCCAAATCCCGAAAAGCAGGATAAATTTCTTCCCGTAGCCATTGCTCTGTGTAGTAGTACAGGCCCGGCAGCAGATCGCTGGAGTCATGGGAATGACGGCGGATAAAGGCGAGACTCTGCTGATCTTGAGATTTATCGAGAGCGGCCAAGGCCTCAGCAGGTTGTCCCAACAGCAGTAAACAACTGGCCAGTTCGAGGTAGATGTCTTGATTGGGGGAGAGTCGCTCTAGTAAATTCTTGGCACGGCGAATATAGCTCGGCTGAAGTTCCTGTACGCCCCGTGCCACCAGCGCATGCACTGCCAGATAGGTCGCTACTGCTGAGGGACGGCGGGATTCTCGTTCAAAGAGTTCCTGTTGCTCTGCTACGGTGAGATGGCTGCGCAGTTGCAAAATAAATTTGAGAAAATCCTCAACCCCTAGGCCAGAGTGATCATCATGACGACCTTCAATGCCCCCGCGATCGCTGAGCATCTCCCGCAGCAATAAAATACCCCGCTGCCGATTCACACTATCGGATAGAGGCAGTGCCAGTAACTCCAGAATGCGGTAGGGACGCAGCCGATGCAGTTCCGTCTGCAACTGCTCCTGGAGGTCGGGAAACAGGTTCGCCCGCTGAAGTACCTCTAGACCGGCTTCGAGGCGAGAGGCGGCTGCTTGGTAGGACTGCCGCTGCCATTCCTCGCGTCCCAATTCCAAATAGGCCAAAGCCACAGTCAGCGTAATGTCAGCAACGGCGGCAGAGGAAGTATAGGGGCGGTTGAGATCAAAAGCATCCTCCTTTAGGAATTGTTCTCCCAGTTTGACCACTTGGGAGTAGTTCCCCAGTTCATAGAGCAGGAGGAGCGCCCCCGAAAATTGCTGATCACTAATTTCAAGGTGGGGAGCGGTGGCATCGGGATCCAACTGGGCAATCAAATCATTGGGGTCAACGGCACAGCAGTGGCGATCGTAGGCATGGCGCTGCTCAGGTTCTCGCAAAACCGCATAGGCTTGCTCAATGAGTTCACGACGGGTGGCAACGGTGGTGGGGGAGTGTTGATGGGTGGGCAGTTGCAACAGCCGATCCTGAAACGCTTGCTCGATTTGCTCCGGCGTTGCCTGAATTGGCACACCCAGCACTTGGTAATAGTCGAGGGGAATGCGCACCTGAACCCAAACCTCTAGAGATAAACCAGTCCATCAACCGCAACACGTGCCTTGATTTAGGAAGAACAGGGAACCCCTCCAAAAATGGCTAAGGGTTTAGAAATGACACCAGAACCCTTTGGGAATAACCCTACAGAGGATTCCCAGAAAAAAGGGAGCATCAAACATTCTAGGATATCACAATTTTTGCCCCTCAGTGCGAGTTTGCGCAGAGATTGGCTGGCTTAGCCGCGCACTTTTGCTGTAAAGCCAGAGGCCTTAAATTGCTCCAACTGCAAAGGTGTTGGTTGGTCGTAGGGCACGCTAATGCGAATTTCAAAATCGCTAATGCCGGGTGGAATCACATCAATTGCCCCAACCCGTGTGCGGTTTTGCAACACTGGATTGCCATTGGCATCGTAGATGCGGCCAAAGACATCGGCATCCACCACTGTTTTGCCGGATTTATTCTCTGCTTTGCCAGTAATCAGGTAGCAGTTGGCCTTGAGGGTCGTGCCCCCGGGTGTGACTGAACCTTCACCAATTTCTGGCGGGCATTCGTGGTAACTGAGGTCAAAGAGCCGCACTTGAATAGCGGCGATCGCCGGCAGCGGGGCGATACTTGACCAGCACAGGACACTCAGGAGCAAACACACCACTCCTCGACGCAGATATGCCACAAACCGATTCGCACTCATGGTCATCGCTCAGCACTTCAACACGCCCCTATTATCCCACAGTGGTCAAAATCCACAGATCAACCGCTCCCAATAGCAGCGTAAAGACGGCCAAAATACCGTACATCCAAGGCTGAGCAAGGGGCTTAATCACCTCTGTGGGCAATCCCGTATGAGCTTCAATGGCACGCATCATTTGGGCAAACCCCGCCACTCGCATCGGCAGAAGATACCCCTGACCTGTGGCAGTGACTAGATAATAGACCAAGCCCCCTTGGCTGGTACTGCGGGGCTGAAGCCCTTGAATCTCTGACCAAGCCAGTTGCCACTGCCGCCGCAGGAAGGGGGGCACCCAACCGGGATAGGTGAGGCAAATCCCTTGCGCGTCCAGTTCTACCCGCTGACTCAGTGCCCCCCAGAGCAAAATGCCCCCACAGGCGATCGCCCCCCAAAGCAGCAGGGGTGAAACAGGCGCCGCCGTCTGTGCCGCCAAAAAGGGGAGAGGAAGTGTGAGTGCGCCATAGAGGGCAATGAGCGTTCCAGAAATCAGGGGCGAGGTTTTGAAGCGCAGAGGTTCAGTCATGGTTGTTGCTGAGTTATTGCCTCAAGGGTTCATGATCATCCATCAATAGAATAGCCAAGTGGCAAAGGCATATTTAGTCCCCTGCACCACGGGCAAAGCCGCATGGGGATGGGTGTAGTAGGCAGGGAAAACAACAACATCCCCCGTCCGTGGGGTGACCTTCACCCCTTGGCGATCGAAATAGGTTTCTCCCCCCTGAAAGTCCTCGTTGAGATAGCCCACTAAACTCACATCCCGTGTTGGGATACCTTGCGCCAGTTCCATTTGCCGACTGGCCAGCAGCAGGTTGTCCACATGGCGGCGATAGCCCTCGCCCACGCGATAGCGCAGGATCGAGAAGTTCTCAATTTCAGGAAAGCGAATGCCATAGTGCTGGTAGAGAACAATCTGAATCGTTTGTGTGGCTTGAAGCAGAATCTGCCGCATTGTCGCCTGTTGGGGATCTTGGGGATCAAAGCGGAGCAAACTGCCGCCGCGCACTGAGCGATCGACCGTCCCCATGAGAATTTGTGCATCCTCAAACCCCACCTTCTCAGCCGTAGCAATCACCTGCTGACACTGGTGAGCCGGAATCAAACGCTGAAAAAGGAGAATCTCACCCCCCAAGTCAAGAATTTGCAATGGTGCAGCACTCATAGGGCAAAGATTGTTGCTATCTCTACCATCGGTTTAGGGGAGGCGTAGTTGCAGCGGTACTTCACTTTGGACATTGCCACTGACAATCACCTCTTGGCGATCGAGCCACCCCTTTGCCCGCTGTCCCTGAATTTGAATGCGGGGATTGCGCTGGCGGTAAAAGACGCCCCCTTGGGCTTCCACTTCCTGTTGAGGAATCCGCCAAATCAGTTGAGCCGTGCGCAGGTGGGCATTGGGGCGCTGAATTTCCACTTGACCGCTGGCTTCCACCCGCTCTTGGGGAATCCACCAATTGAGGCGTTGGGCACGCAGTTGTGCCTGTTGAGGTTGGCTATTGATCTGGGCATTGTCAAAGATGGCGCGGTTTTCAGCCATCAGGAAGACACCACGATTGGCCTGCCCTTGAATGCCTTGAGTGGAGGACTGCACCCGCACCGGGCGATCGCTCACCAATTGCTGCTGCGGAATCAACCAGCGTACCGTTTCTCCTTCAACCCGTAGGGCAGGGTTGGGAAGCTGCACTTGAACACCCCCCTCAAGGGTAACTACCTGATCGCTAATCGACCAGATGGCCCTTTGGGCTTGCAGCCGCTGCCCTTGGCGATCGCCCGCCACACCGCGGACGGTGACCCCCCCTTGACCAATCACCCCTGCCAACAGTCGATTGGGTTGCTGCTGCCACACTAGACTCTCCGTACTGAGTCGCAAATCCTTGGCCTCCTTGGCTGACGAGGTCACCTGAACGGCATTGAGGGCACGCAGTTCTTGGCGTTGGCTATCGGCTTCGAGGCGCTTAGCAGTAACAGTGACTTGGGGATAGCGGGCTTGCAAGTTTTTCTGGGCAATGAGAACGCCGCGATCGCCCTGCCAGACCAATTGATCGGCCACAATCGTCCCCTTTTGCTGGAGATCAGTGACGGTGGTGCGGCCTTCAATCCAGAGTTGTCCATCCCGCTGCCGCACATTGACTGCCTTAGCTTGCACCTTGTAAGCAGTTTTGCCCTCTGCCTTTAATTCCCCCGTCAGGTTTTGAATCTCCAATTGCTGGCGATCGTCATCGCGATAGCGCGCTCCCGCCGCTTGTAATAACCAGAGAAGTTCACCTTTGGCATTGGTTTGCCGTAGGGTCAGATTTTGCAGCTTGACATCCCCCGTGATTTCTGGTTCTGGTGAGGGTTCCTCGCCCACCCATTGATCCACCCAGCCGCAGCCTGTCAAGGCCAGTACAAGGCAAAGGGGGAGGAGGGGTCTAGGCAGAGGCATTGTTGTCTAGGTTCTCTAGGGTCTCGGGTGACTTATTGGGCGCAGCTTCATCTTTCCCTTCGGCGGTATCTTGCTCCCAATGGGGAGTCACAATGGGGGGCGGCGTCAGGCTACCCGTGACGGGGCGATAGGTATAGGTTGGGCGGGGTGCTTTTTGGATTTCTTCGCGGATGCTTTCGAGATCAATGTAGCGATCGGCAACGTTAATCAGGCTATCGCTCGTCATCGATCGCAAGCTCACCACCTCGACCCGTGCCCCCCGATAACTCACAGCATCCACCGCATAGGCCAAATCCCCATCGCCGCTAACCAAGATGGCCGTATCATAGCAGCCCACCAGTGCCATCATATCGACGGCAATTTCCACATCAAGGTTGGCCTTTTTCGAGCCATCCGGCAGCTGCACCAGTTCCTTGGAGACGACACGGTAGCCATTGCGGCGCATCCACAGCAAAAACCCCTGCTGTTTTTCATTGGTGGGGTCAACCCCTGTATAGAAGAAGGAGCGAAAGAGACGGGAACCTTGGGTCAAGTAGCAGAGGAGTTTTGAATAGTCAATTTCAATGCCCAGTTGCAGTGCTGCATAGAAGAGGTTGGAGCCATCAATAAAAATGGCAACGCGCCCGCGATTTTGTAACACCTGTTCTGGCGTGTAAATAGCTGAAGACGAAGATGTAACCATGTAGAAATCATCTCAAAAAAAGTGTGTTATCGAAATATGAAGTCATACCTCTAGCGTATCGCGCGTCAAGGGGAATCGGCGACAGTTGCAGGCAGCGACAGTTTTTGGAAAATCGGCTCTGGATTGGCCAGAGGTTGTGACGCAGGTAAAACACCCCACTGGGCTTGGCGATCGCCCAAAAGGTCGGGGTCAACTGATCCGTTAAATTTAATACTATAGCCCAACTGCCCATAGATAGCCTCACTCAGTTGGGGGATAATCGGGGCAAGGACATAGGCCACAAGGCGCACTGACTCCAATACACAGTAGAGAATCTCCGCCACCGCTTGCGTTTCCCCAGCCTTATAGCGTTGCCACGGTGCCTCTTCATCAAGGAACTTATTCCCCGCCCGTGCCAGCGTCAGTGCCTGTTGACACACCTCATGGAAGGCCAGTTGCCGATACCCTTGGCCATAGGTTTGGCAGAGGTGCTCCGCCAGTTGCCGCAGGGGATGCTCGCGCGGAATCGCTGACCCTTGGACATTGGGTACTTTCCCATCGGTATATTTCCAAGCCATTTTCAGCGTGCGATTGAGCAAATTGCCCAGATCATTGGCCAGATCCGCATTGAGGATATTGACAAAGCGGGTCTCGCTAAAGTCACCATCGCGGCCAAACTCCACCTCTTTCATGAAGTAGTAACGCACGGCATCGGCACCGTATTGCGCCACCAAGGCAAAGGGATCAAGGGTATTCCCCAGACTTTTGCCCATTTTTTGACCATCCTTGGTGAGAAAGCCATGGACAAAGATCTGCTCTGGCAGTGGCAAACCCGCCGACATTAACATTGCCGGCCAAGAAATGGCATGGAAGCGAAGAATATCCTTGCCAATAATGTGCAGATCAATCGGCCACCAAGTTTTGAGGGCATTGGCTAAGGTTGGCTCATCTTCTGGTTCCAAGAGGGCAGTGACATAGCCCAAGAGGGCATCAAACCAGACATAGAGGGTCTGATCTGGATCCGTGGGCACGGGAAACCCCCATGCCAGATTCACCCGCGAAATGGAAAAGTCCTGCAGCCCCCGCTCAATAAAACTCAGCACCTCATTGCGACGGCTAGGGGGCTGGACAAAGTCAGGATGTTCAGCGTAGTAGTCCAAGAGCGCCGGCTGATACTTCGAGAGGCGGAAAAAATAGTTGCGCTCATCTCGCCATTCCACCGTCCGATTCACGTGGATCGGGCAGCGCCGACCCTCAAGCAGTTCGCGTTCCTCCTTGAATTCTTCGCACTCGACACAGTACCAACCCTGCTGCTGACCGAGGTAAATGTCGCCGTTGTCCCATACCCGCTGAAAAAACTCGTTGACAATGGCGTGGTGGCGAGGACTGGTGGTGCGGCTAAAGCGATCGTAGTGGATATTCAATTGTTGCCACAGGGCTTGAAAACCAGCGGCAATCTCATCGCAGTGGGCTTGGGGACTGAGACCCCGCTGTTGGGCGGTGCGCTCAATTTTTTGGCCATGCTCATCGGTACCGGTAATGAACCGCACCTGATAGCCCTGCAAACGATAGAAGCGAGCAAGCACATCGGCAGCAATGGTTGTGTAGGCACTGCCAATGTGGGGAAGGGCATTGACGTAGTACAGGGGGGTAGTGAGTGAAAAGTGCGGTGACAAGCAGTGTTTCTCCCTAGGAGGACGAGCAAATCGCGTTATTTATCATAGTGCCATCGGTAACAGCTTGGAGGCGATCGCCCACCGCCAGATCCACCCAAGGACTCAGGGGGCCTTCTTGCTCACTGCCATTGGCAGCCAAGTCACTGTGGCAAAGGAATAGGCGATCGCTCACCCGTGAACATAGATCCACCAGTAAATGCTCCAGACGTTCTGACTCCAATTGCCACACCCGTGCACTGGGACTCGCCGCCCCCTGCCGCAAAAAGATCGGCGCCTGCCAAAGACATTGCAAGCCGCCATCCTGCCAACGCGGACTGCCGACATCTAACCAAAAATGCCAGCGATGAGCCAGTTGGGCACTGCGATATTGAAATGTGGTTGCTAGTAAGACCCCTTGGGGCTGCCGCAGGGGTGGAGCGGGATCAGCGGTTACAATTCCCCGCCGCAGTAGGGCGATCCATTCCCGTAGTCGCTCAGCCGTTGGCGTAGCTCGGTGTTCTGGGAGGTGATCATAAATTTGCCAGTAGGCGGCTGTGCCCTCAAGGAGCGATCGCAGGGGAGCCAATTCACTGGCTGTCAGGTTGTGTGGCCAGAGATAGCGTTGAATCGCCGCCTCTAGGAGATACACAGGCATTTGGCTAGGATCTAGTGTGCTCAGCCAATGACGCAAGTTCTCATAGGCGTCCGTGGCACGATGACCAAAGCGATCCCAATGGCTGTACTGGGTTGTACTCAGCAGTTCGGCTTTCTCCAGACCCGGCTGAAAACAATAGCAAGAGAGCAAGCCTGCCCGCACAGGATCAATCGCTCGCGGCAGCAAAACCGTTAACATCTCCGCAACCGCCGTTGCCTCTGGGATCATTCCCGTTCGCGGATAAACAAACAGCAACAGCGTCAAAAGGGCACGCACAAAGGGGGATTGAATCAGAGGGCGCTGCTCATTCCAGATCACCAAGGGAATGTCGCGTTTTTTTAACTCAGTGCTAAAGACATGGCGGGCAACGCTATCTAAACCGGGGGCAAGGATGGCGATCTCGTTTGGTTGCACCATCCCTTGATGAATGGCGGTGGCGATCGTTGCAACCACTTCCTGCAACAGTTGCATCCGCGAAGTGGTCTGAATAGCCGCGATGTTTTCGGGCAGCGTAGCTTGGGGCGTAGTGAGGCGTTCTTGAATCTCAGTTTGGAGAGGGGTGTTGCCAAAAATCGTTTCGGCAGGGCAGGGTTGCTCAATGACGGTGGCTTGGTTTTTCAGGCTGAGAAACGCATCGGGATCAGCTCCCAGACCGAGACGGACAGCGCCAATGGGTTGGTGAGTCAGGACAATCTTGATCCCCTGTTGGTTGAAGCGGGCGATCAAATCCGCCATCACCGCTGGATAGTTGTGGGTGTTGTCAGCCAAAAGACACTGAAACCGTTGCCCCAAGGAGGCTTGGTATCGAGGATGGTCAAGGAGAACTCGGCCAAATAAATCCGTGGTAATGCCGTAGGTGAGAAGGCTGTGGGCAGTACACCAACTTTGCCACTGTTTCAGGGCAGTGACGATCGCCCCCACGGTTTCTGAAGGCATCTCAAGCTGATGATCCCAAATGAGTTGGGGTAGATCATCGAGGCTGAGGCGGGCAAAGGCAGCCAATTGAAAAATATCAAGCAGATGGCGAGTGGCGCGATCGCGATTTTCACTGAGGACAGCAAACGTCTGGTTGGCAAGCCAAGGCTGCCACAACCGCTGTGCCCACACCAACTCCGTTTCTGGTTTCAGACGCAAAGGGGGATGCGGATCGACGGCCTTCGTCTGCACCAGAAGCGGCCAAAAAAGTTCCACCTCATCCTGCATGAAGCCCACTGGCGTGGTGATGTAAGGTCTGTAGCCACTGCCCAACTGTGACTCAATTTCCCGTTGGATGGCTTGGCGGCCTTCTACGCTATCCGTCAAAAAGAGGAGCGATCGCTCACGGGGAATCACGGACTTGTCCTGCCCGACCCACTGGGCAAATTCCCTTACCAGTGCACAGGTCTTGCCACTGCGACTACCGCCACTGATCCACTGCAACACCGCCAACAAAGCCCGCAAAGCCAATTTGCTACGATTCTATCTATCCTATCGATTTATTGCTGCTGCGGTAAGAGAACAATAGCAATGTCCAGCAACCCCTTTATTCGCCTCAGAGACTGGATCAAGCGTGCAGAGCAGTGGTATCGCACAACTCCGAACCGCGCCCTACAGGAAGCCTATGAAGCCGCTCTGAAAATTCGCGCCATCGAACTGGAACACTTTGACGGTCAACCGATTAGTCTCCTCAATCTACCCGTGGGAGAAGTCTCTAGCTACTTCGAGACAGAGCTAAAACAACTGCTAAAAACCATTCGTATGCGGATGATGGAGTTTCGCGCCAGCCGTCAAATTTTGCCCCTTGCTCCCCCCCAAAGCCCCCCCACTCCTGTCAACGATAGTGTCAATGGTGCAACGGCAACCTATACGGTGACGGCTACCGTCAGTAGCACGACCGAGGAACCCAGCGTTTATGAAAAGCTGCGGGTGATTGATGCCACCCTCAACCGCTATAAACGGCAGCGTGAAAAGGAACTCAATGCCCTTGCCCGTCCCAGCCTCAGTCGCCAAGATCCCCAACAACGCCAGCAGGCGGCTGCCCTCGACAAAATTGAGGATGATTCCCTTTATCTTTCCGAATATATCAGTGATGATCTCACCGATGATTCCAAGCTGGACAGCAGCAGCTTTATTCCGCGCTCGATTTTGCGCACCGCCGATCGCTTTCGCCGTGAACTCAATTCTGATGAAACCACCGAAGCTGAAGTCGTTCGTGATTTTCGCACCTCAAAGCTGCGCACCCGTCTGGCGGTTCGTTTTATGCTCTTGCTGGTGATTTTGCCCCTGTTGACCCAGCAAATTTCCAAGGCACTCATTGTCAGCCCCCTCGTCAACCACTTTAAGGCGGTGGGGCAAATTGAACGCATCATTAACTCCCAACTGGAGGACAACATTCTCGATGAACTGGCTCGCTTTGAAAATAAAATTCGCTTTGAAAGTCTGGTGAGCAATGTTCCTGTTTCTGCAGAGGAAATTCAAGCCCGCATCCGCGAGAAGGCGATCGAGCTATCCACGGAATACCAAAAGCAACTGATTGAACCCCTGAAAAACATCCTTTCCGATGCCTTGGGGTTTACCGTCTTTCTGGTGCTGGTTTTCACAGGTCAGCGGCAACTGGCCATTGTCAAGGTCTTTTTGGATGAAGTGGTTTATGGCCTCAGTGACAGTGCCAAAGCCTTTATCATTATCCTATTTACGGATGTCTTTGTCGGATACCACTCCCCCCACGGCTGGGAAGTGTTGGTGAACAATACCCTCGAGCACTTTGGCTTTCCGCGCAATGAGGACTTTATCAACATGTTTATTGCCACCTTTCCGGTGATGCTCGATACGGTATTTAAGTATTGGATTTTCCGCTATCTCAACCAGATTTCCCCTTCGGCAGTGGCCACCTACAAGAATATGAACGAGTAGTTAGGAGCACACCACTGGCTGGAGAATGGGACAGATCCTGCCCTCTTGGAGTTGCGCGGGCGATCGCCAGCCGGAGAGGAGGCCTTGCAATTCCTGTTTAAGAATCTGCAACTGCTGAATTTGTGCCTCAATGGCCGCCAATTTTTCCTCTAACTTTTCCTTGATGTGATCACAGGGAATCTCACCGCGATCGTATACCTCAAGCAAGGCTTTGATGTCGCTCAGGGTGAGGCCAAGGGACTGGGCACGTTTGATAAAACTTAGGCGAGCAAAAACATCCTCAGCAAAGAGGCGATAGCCCCCACTGGTTCTGCCAACAGTTCGCAACAGCCCCAATTCCTCGTAATAGCGAATGGTCTTGACGGGCAGGCCACTACTGTGGGCAACGGTACCAATCAAGTAGGCAGCTGCATTCATGGCAGTTCTCCCAAGATCAGCAAGACAGCGATTTTAGAGAAGGGCACTTTAATTTTCTGCCATCGAGAGGCCAGATCACCACTTTCAGAAATTCAGCCATCTGCGCTATAATCATAAAGCTACGCGGATGTGGCGGAATTGGTATACGCGCACGTTTGAGGGGCGTGTGGCTTTGCCTTGCGAGTTCGAGTCTCGCCATCCGCATTGTTTATGGGTGAATAAAGAAGGCGATCGCCAGCACGAGGTAAGTCATTATCAGCAGGACGCCCTCTAGCCAATTGCTGCGCCCATCACTACTAATGGAGTTAGTGATCGCGACAGCAGCCACAACTGCCAGTAGCTCAAAGAGGTTAAAGCTCAGGTTCATCTCCCGTTGTCCCAAGAGCCAGCCCACCAGCACAAGCACCGGCGCCACAAAAAGGATAATCTGCAGGCTAGACCCAATCGCCACCGCCACTGCCCCTTCCATACGATTATTGAGGGCAAACTTGATACAGGTGATGAACTCAACCACACTGCTGAAAATGGGAATGAGAAACACGCCTGTAAACAATTGGGTCAACCCGATTTCACTAATGCTGTCCTGCAAACTATCCACGAGGATGTCGGAAACAAAGACTAGCAAAATCGTACCCACCAGCAGAATGGCAAGGGGCACCTTGAGATTGACAGTGGGGGAGGGTTCCTGACCAGCGATCGTCTCATCCATCAGGTAGAGGTGACGATGGGTTTTCATGGAAAAGAGCAACATCAGACCGTAAAAAATCAGCAGCAAAATCGCCGACGCATAGGAGAAGTGATCAATCAAGTGAAGCGGCACACTGGGTGCCGCCGCCTGAATCGCGGTCGGGGTCATCAGCACAATCACCGATAGGGTGAGGGCAGAGGCATTAATGCGTGCCACAGGTGCTGAGAACTGCTGCTCTGGAAATCGGATGCCCCCAACAACAATGGCCAGACCCAATCCCAAAAGCAAATTGGCAATAATGGCACCGCTGAGACTGGCTTTTACCACCTCTGCCAGACCCTGACGCAGGGCGACAATGGCGATAATCATCTCAGTGACATTGCCAAAGGTGGCATTCAAGAGTCCGCCAAGGGCAGGGCCAATGACTTCGGCGATCGCCTCTGTGGAATTGGCAATCCCAGCCGCAAGGGGCACAATGGCGAGACCACTGAGGATAAAGCTCACCATTGGCGGCATTTTGACGATAAAGTTAAGGAGGGCAAGGGGCACAAAAATCAGTAGGCCCAGCAGAATTTTTTCCTGTGTTGTCATGGATCGATCCCCTTGAGCGAATCATCAACTGACTGTCTCCACCTCTCGGGAATTCGCTACTACGGCTATACGGGCGCCCTACCAGAGGAACAAATTCTCGGCCAGTGGTTTGAGATTGATATTAAGCTCTGGTTGGATATGGCACAAGCGGCGGCCAGCGATCGCCTTGAGGACACCCTTGACTATCGCCCCCTCTTGCA
Source organism: Thermosynechococcus sp. PKX82 (assembly GCF_031583255.1). NCBI lineage: Bacteria > Bacillati > Cyanobacteriota > Cyanophyceae > Acaryochloridales > Thermosynechococcaceae > Thermosynechococcus > Thermosynechococcus sp. PKX82. The sequence continues at coordinate 269,300 of NZ_CP134169.1, forward strand.
AGCCATCGAGCAGTTAATGCAGCAGCAACGCTTTCACTTAATTGAGACCCTAGCAGCAGCAATTATGAAACTGTGCCTAGCGCCCCCCCAAGTGCAGCGAGCTGCTGTGCGTGTAACCAAACTTGCCCCCCCCGTGCCCAATTTTACGGGTCAAATTAGTGTTGAAATGGTGCGCTGCCATGCCGAATCGCCTTAGCCAGTGCCAAAGTCTCTATTTGCGCAAGCATGCCGAAAACCCCATTGACTGGTGGCCGTGGTGTGATGAAGCCCTTGCCAAAGCAGCGGCAGAGGATCGGGTGATTTTTCTCTCGATTGGTTACTCCAGTTGCCACTGGTGCACTGTCATGGAGGGGGAAGCCTTTTCGGATCTGGAGATTGCCGCCTATCTCAATGCCCATTTCCTGCCGATTAAGGTGGATCGCGAGGAGCGACCCGATCTGGACAGTATTTACATGCAGGCACTGCAACTGATGACGGGTCAAGGAGGCTGGCCGCTCAATGTATTCCTGACGCCGCAGGATCGCCGTCCCTTTTATGGTGGTACCTACTTTCCTGTGCAGCCGCGCTATGGCCGTCCGGGCTTTTTACAGGTGTTGCAGGCGGTGCGCCGCTTCTATGACCAAGAAAAGGACAAGCTCGCTGCCCAACAGGCCACGCTCTGGCAATATCTCGCTCCCCCCCCTGAGATGGGAGAAGCCGTCCCCTTGACTGAAGAACTCCTAAGGGCAGGGATTCGCCAAGTGACGCCGATTTTGCGCGATCGCCCCCAAGGCACCTGCTTCCCCATGATGCCCTATGCCCAAATGCTCCTACAGGGGCTGGCGTTCAGTCCCGATCCCCCAGAACTGTTGCAGCTGTGTCAGTTGCGGGGACACAACCTCTTGCGGGGGGGGATCTATGACCATGTGGGCGGTGGTTGGCATCGCTACACCGTGGATCCCCAATGGACAGTGCCCCACTTTGAAAAAATGCTCTACGACAATGGCCAAATTGTGACCTATCTAGCGCGGCTGTGGCAGCAGGGCGATCGCGCCCCCCAGATTCCCGCTGCAATTGCCCAAACGATTCAATGGCTTGATCGCGAAATGACGGCCCCTGAGGGCTACTTCTATGCAGCACAGGATGCCGATAGCTTTATCAGTGCCAATGATCCTGAACCCGAGGAGGGCGCCTTTTATTGCTGGCAATATGCAGAGCTAGAGCAGACCCTAACCCCAACGGAATTGGCACAACTGCAAGCCCACTTTGACATCTCTCCCAGGGGCAACTTCGAGGGCAAGATTGTGCTCAAGCAAGTGCGCCCGCCGGCGAATCCTGAGGTGCTAGCACCGATTCTGCGTAAACTCTTTGCTCGCCGCTATGGTGCCGATACGCCCATGGATCAACCCTTTCCCGTGGCCACGGATAATGCAACCGCAAAGGGACAGGCTTGGCCGGGACGGATTCCGCCGGTCACTGATACAAAAATGATTTTGGCTTGGAATAGCCTGATGATCACTGGCTTAGCAACGGCAGCCCAAGTCTGGAGAGAGCGCACCTACTGGCAGCGAGCGGCTAAAGCGGCACAATGGCTCCACGAGCATCAATATCAAGAAGGCAAACTCTACCGCCTCAACTATGGCGGCACCGTGGCCGAAGTGGCGCAGGCCGAGGATTGTGCCTACTGGATCCAAGCCCTGCTTGCCCTGCATCAAGCCAGTTTAGCGGTGGGGGAGGCGGCTCAGCCGTGGTTGGAATTGGCCACGCAGTATCAAACCCTCTTTGATCAGGAATTGGCGGCAACAGAGGGGGGCTACTACAATGCACCGGAGCGCGCCGATTTGATTGTGCGCCAGCGGGAAGGTCTCGATAATGCTACACCTTCTGCGAATGGGGTGGCGATCGCCAACTTGGTGCAACTCTTTTTGCTTACAGAGAATCCTGCCTACCTCGAACAGGCAGAAAAGGGATTGCGTTTCTTTAGCCCGTTGATGAAGGAGTCTCCCCAGAGTTGTCCGAGCCTTTTGGCGGCGTTGCAGTGGTATCTGCGTCCTGTCTGTGTGCAAGCGCGGCCTGATCAGGTTACAACCCTCTGGGAGCGCTACTTGCCAACGGCTGTCCTCAAAGTTCGCGATGACCTCGAGCCAGTCGCCCTTGTCTGTGAAGGCTTGCGCTGCCGCGAACCGGCACTGACCCCCACCCAACTACAACAACAACTGGATAATCTCTATGGCTGAAGCGTTGCGTCGTACGCCCCTCTATTCCCTGCATCAAGGGGCACGGTTTACCCCCTTTGGCGAGTGGGAGATGCCCTTGCAGTACAGCAGCATTTTGCAGGAACACCAAGCGGTGCGGCAGCGGGTGGGGATGTTTGATATTTCCCACATGGGCAAGTTTCTGCTGCGCGGTTCTGAGGCGATCGCGTCACTCCAAGAACGGGTACCCACCAATCTCAGTCGTCTCCAGCCCGGCCAAGCGAAATACACCGTTCTCCTGAATGAGGCCGGGGGCATTGTCGATGATGTCATTCTCTACATAGGCGAGGGTCAAGTGCGTTGTATTGTCAATGCAGCCACCACTGCCAAGGACTGGGCATGGTTGCAGACGTATTTACCCGCCAGTATTGAGTTCATTGATGAGTCAGCGACACAGGTACTGATTGCCCTTCAAGGCCCTGCCGCGACAGCGACCTTAGCTCCCCTGTGCGATCGCCCCCTAAATGACCTCAAGGCCTATCGCCATGCTCAAGTGAACCTGTTGGAACAGCCCGCTTGGATTGCGCGTACGGGCTACACCGGCGAAGACGGTTGGGAAATTCTTGTGGCACCAGAATTGGGGCAACAGTTGTGGCAAACCCTGCTGGCGGCGGGTGTGACTCCCTGTGGCTTGGGGGCGCGGGATACCCTGCGCTTGGAGGCGGCCATGCTCCTTTACGGCCAAGACATGGATGAGCAAACCACTCCCCTAGAGGCGGGTCTCGATTGGCTGATTGATTGGCAAAAGCCCGATTTTGTGGGTCGTGCGGCTCTCTTAGCCCAAAAGCAGCAGGGGATTGAGCGGCAATTGGTGGGGTTAGAACTGGTGGGCAAAGGCATCGCTCGCCACGGCTATCCTATCTATGCGGGGGCACAGGCTGTGGGGGAGGTTACCAGTGGCACCCTATCTCCCACCTTGGGGAAGGCGATCGCCCTTGGCTATGTCTTTCCAGAGTTTGCCCACATCGGTCGTGAACTGGCGATACAGGTGCGCGATCGCCAAGTCCCAGCCGTGGTGGTTCCTCGCCCGTTCTATCGCCGTCCTCGGTAGCCGCTGCAATTCCGCTAAAATTTGATTCATCAGTCGTAAAGTGCAACGAATGCTGGAAATTTGCCCTCGCTGTGGTGCTCGTTTAGGAAAGCCCTTGTCCTCTGGCCGCCAAGTGTGTAGTGCCTGCGGTTGGAGTACAGTGGTTATTGAGCGATCGCCGCCACCGCCCCCCACGGGATTGTCTCTCCTTCTCAGTCAAATCAGGCGGCTGATCAAGCGTTTTTTCCAGTATCTAGGAGGACAACTGCAACGCTTGTGGCGATCGCTGACCGCTCGTTCGCAGCAGCAAAAGCCCCGCCGCAATCTCTGGGAAAGCCTCGTCACCAAGCTCAAACACCTCGAGGAAAAAATTCCCACCGGTGATCCCAGTAAGGAGTGGCTGACTCCTGAAGAGGCCTTTCAACTCTTGGGCGGCAACCCAGATAACCCCAACTCCAAGGTGAGTACCCTCGATGGCAAGCGGCGGATTGGCTTATCGGCCTTTCGGCGACTGGTGAATACCGCCGAATATGCGGATTTTGGCTTTCAATACTCTAGCGATCGCCACCTGAAAAATTTACCCTATTTGCGCCGTCTGCCTCGCCAACCCTAGGGCGATCGCAAACCGAGAATAATCTGCCACTCCTGTTCGGTGACCGGTTGTACCGAGAGACGGCAGCCCTTTTGCAACAGCAGCATCCCCTCTAGGCCGGGCGTTTGCCGCAGTTCTGGAAGTGTAATTGGCGGTGAAAAATCGCGGCGATACTGAATATCCACCATGAACCAGCGGGGATTGTCAGGCGTACTTTTGGGGTCAAAGTAGCGACTGTCCGGATCCCAAGCAAAGTGGTCGGGATAGGCGGCCTTGACGACTTCGGCAATGCCCATGATGGCTGGTGGGTTGGCATTACTGTGGTAAAAGAGCACGCGATCGCCCACCTGCATGTGATCGCGGATAAAATTGCGAGCTTGGTAGTTGCGTACCCCTTCCCAACAGGTGGTTTGTTGTGGGGCTGCCTGCAAATCCTGCCAAGAAAAAACGCTTGGCTCCGACTTCAGTAACCAAATCCCTGCCATCAAAGATTCCGCAATGGTTAAGTTTAGAGGTCTGCCGTGCCCAAGCTACAGCGTAGCAAATCCTCAACGGTTGCACAGTAGGGAGTTAGCCCCAAGGTTTGAGGATTAAGCACGGTGTCATAGGTGAAGTTACGATAGTTCAAGCAAAAATAATCCCACGGCGACATCTGCACTCGAAATACCCGCACAAAGAAGTTGATCACTGGCAGCGTCAAGGGGACTTGCAAATAGATGGGCAGCTTTGCCGCAGCGCACAACTGCGCCAACATCTCATTGACAGTAATTGGCGGGTTACCCAGAGCCACCCGACGCGGTACGGGATACTCAGGATGCTGCAACAGGTAGAGAACCACTTGGGCAATATCGCGGGCATGGACAAAGTGAAAACTGGCATCAGCACGGAAAAAGCGAGCCAACCACAGCCACTTGAGCACTTCGCGCATGCCCTCAGTGATGAACGAGGGTCGCTTGCCATCGGCGCCACCACCAAAGACCATCGTGGGAAACAGTTCAATCACGCGATCGCCCACCGGCAACTGCTCAATGGCATGGAGACACTCATACTTAGAGCGAATATAATCCGTTCCCAAGGTGCCTGCTTCCGGCAGCGGTTCCATTTGATGATTGAGGATACTTGCCGTTGAAAAATAAAAGACCCGCTGGCAGCGTTGCGGATCCAGTTGCTTGAGGAGATGGCAGGTTTGCTCGTAGTTGATGGCAAAGACATTGTTCCCTCCCCAAGCGGTTGCCGTTAGGATTGCAAGATCGAGGGTGGGCAGTAGCGGTTCCAAGGGGGTCAAATCCATGAGATCCGCCTGAATCACGTTCACCCCGGCTCTTTGGTGAGGATCAATCTGCAACCGTGCTGGATGCCGCACCAGCAAAAAGAGTTCATGATCCGTCTCTTGGATCAGCGCCTCAGCGATGTACTGGCCAATGCAACCACTGGCACCCGTGATTAAGATGCGCATTAGCCGAGGGACTTCACCAGATCAAAGAGAAAACCCACATTCTCCTCAGGGGTTCCTTGGAGAACGCCATGGCCAAGGTTAAAGATATATTTGCCCTTGCGACCCGCTTCGATAATGGCTAGCGCTCGTTCCTTGAGCACTGGCTGGGGGGCAAAGAGCGTAACGGGGTCTAAATTCCCCTGCAGACCGACACTGGCAGGAAACTGCTGGCGAATCGTGCCGATGTCCACAGTCCAGTCAAGGCTGACAATATCTGCCCCAGTTGCTGCCATGCGATCGACCACTGCGGCACTGCCATTGATATAGAGGATGATTGGCACATCGGGATAGACGGCTTTGACCTGCTGAACCACCTGCTTTTGGTAGGGGAAGGCAAAGGTATCGTAGTCCTGACGGCTGAGTTGACCCGCCCACGAATCAAACAGTTGCACCACTTGGGCACCACAGTCAATTTGATAGCACAGGTAGTCGGCAATGGCAGTGGCCAAATGGTTTAAGAACTTGTGGAGCAACTCTGGCTCACGGTAGGCCATAGTTTTGATTTCAATGTAGTCCTTGGAGCTTTTGCCCTCAATGGCATAGGCGGCAAGTGTCCAAGGGGCACCGGCAAACCCCAGCACCGTGGCGCGATCGCCCACCTCTTGGCGCAGGGTCGAGAGAATTGGACGAATAAAAGGACAGGCCACTTCCGGTTCCAAGGGATGGAGTTGTTGCACCTGCTCAAGGGTACGGATGGGTGGATCAATGATCGGCCCTTTACTCTCGACAATGTCAAAGGGAATACCAATCCCCGGCAAGGGCGTGAGAATATCCGAAAAGAGAATCACACCGTCGGGGGCAAAGGCACGAAAGGGTTGGAGTGAAATTTCAATGGCCAGTTCGGGGATTTCCGATCGCTCACGAAACGAGGGATAGCGATCGCGCAGGTCACGGTAGACCTTCATGTAGCGTCCAGCTTGCCGCATCAACCAAATGGGGGGACGCTCAACGCTTTCACCACGGGCAGCACGTAGGAGTAAAGGGGTGGTCATCCTAAAATGTGTAATTCCAATCGTTTTCAATGGCTCTGGAAGACTCGCTCAGCAAGCCCTATTGAAGTCAGGTGTTGCCTGCGATTCACAGAGTTTAACCCTACAATCATACCCTAGGGGGCGATCGCTCCCACACCTCAGAGGAGAATTCCCTTGCTTTACCACGCGCGGGGCTGAAACTGCGGGTCGTTGAGAATTGCCACGCCATCCCCCGACTGTGCCAACACAAATAGACCCTGCCGATAGGCATAGTGAGCCACCTCAGGCGGCACAATCATCCCCGCCACGGCTCCCAAGAGTTTTGTGCCCCGATACTGATGAGCCAAACGGCGAAATTTGGCAATCCGCTCTAGGTGTTCATCCACATCACTTTGGCTGAGCTTGGTTTTCACCTCAACGAGAACGGCTTCATCGGTGTTAACGACCAACAGATCAATCTCTAGGCTCTCATTCCCATCTTGGAGGATCACATCGCTGTAGAGTTGGGAGACAGCAATCCCCCGACTCTGAAATAAGCGCAGCACGGCTGGACGTACCTGCCATTCCACAAATTCCCCAAGACGGTTACCCAGTTTGCCAATCTGTTGGTTAAGTTGGCGAGCTTCTTCTCGCAGTAACCGTTCAGTCTCTTGAAAACGCCGCTCAGTTTCTTGAAATCGGCGTTCTGTTTCCTTTTGAGCTTCCAGCAGCTCTCCCAATAACCGCCAAACATCCTCAGGGGTATGGGCTTGTGTCATGATCTTGGTCGGGTTTTCTAGGCTACAGCTAACCCTCTCATCATAGCCTAGGAGGCGCTCAGAGAATTTCCATCATAAACTGCGCAAGGGCACTGCCACTGTGCTTTACCACGCGCGGGGCTGAAACTGCAGGTCGTTGAGAATTGCCACGCCATCTCCCGACTGTGCCAACACAAATAGACTCTGCCGATAGGCATAGCGAGCCACCTCAGGCGGCACAATCATCCCCGCCACGGCTCCCAAGAGTTTTGTGCCCCGATACTGATGAGCCAAACGGCGAAATTTGGCAATCCGCTCTAGGTGTTCATCCACATCACTTTGGCTGAGTTTAGTTTTCACCTCAACGAGAACGGCTTCATCGGTGTTAACGACCAACAGATCAATCTCTAGGCTCTCATTCCCATCTTGGAGGATCACATCGCTGTAGAGTTGGGAGACAGCAATCCCCCGACTCTGAAATAAGCGCAGCACGGCTGGACGTACTTGCCATTCCACAAATTCCCCAAGGCCGTTGCCCAATTTACCAATCTGTTGGTTGAGCTGCCGTGCTTCTTCCCGTAGTAAGCGCTCAGTCTCTTGGAAACGTCGGTCAGTTTCTTGAAAACGCCGCTCAGTCTCCTGAAATCGACGTTCTGTTTCCTTTTGAGCTTCCAGTAACTCCCCCAATAACCGCCAAACATCTTCAGGGGTATATGCTTGTGTCATTGACTTGATTGAGGATTGCCGACAGATTCCGATATTTTCTGTACGATCATAGCCTAGGGAATAGAACCCATGAATGATCCACTACTCGCACAATTTCTAAACCTCAGCCGCTGACAAACAGGAACCTGCATTCATGCCCAAACTATACTTACTGCGCCCAAGATGAGGCCACCCGTGTCATTTTTGGCATCCCCAAGCAGGCCATCGCCCTTGGCGCTGTGCAGGATGTTTTGCCCATTGGGCGCAGAGGTGCCTTTTTGCAGGCGCCGGTAAATCCCTAATTAGCGTGATAGATTCGGGTAAATCCGCAGCCGCCGATTCGGCTCTTCACCAAAGCTACAGGAGGTCAACTGGTAGTGCTCAATCAACTCGTGTTGCATTCGCCGAATGTTGGCCGATCGCGGGAGTAGCTCCACTGCTTGCCCCTTGGGAATAACAATTTCTTCCACAGCTAAGCGCGCCTCCTCAAGGGCTTCCAATTCGTCATCACTGCCCGTTGGACTAAAGAGGGAAAGATCTGCTGACTCGGCTGGACTGGGGTCTTCAATGCCAAGCAAATGCCGTAACCCCCGCACAATTTGCGCCATACTATTTGTCTTAATGGCATGGACGGGGAGATGGTGAATATGGGCAAGGTGCCGCAGCTTGCTTTCCCCCTTGAGATGGGAGCGGAGCGTCAAAATCACATCCGCTTGATCAATATCCTTAGTGACAATAATGGGTAGGTTGAGAGTGCGAATGGCTTGCTCTAAATGATGGCGGCTGACGGCATAGGGAAAGACGTGGAGGGGGAGTTCTTCGCCATTCGGCCCAACCGTGGGGGTATCCAATGTGGCTTCGAGCAGTTGGGCAAAGTTGGCTCGCAGAGGTTCTTTGTTGGCATCGACGACGGGTAGCATCTGGCCACTCTCACGCCAAGAGGGACGCTGAGGCACAGATTTGACCTCCGATCGCTGGGAAGGAGGCTCAGGACGACTAATCACCACTGAGCCATCGGCAGCAACACTGCGAATTTCAGGTGAGGGTTGGCGACCCCGCAGTAGGAGATCCACACTGGCGGCCACATCGAGATGCACAACCCAGCGATCGCGCTCCAGCATTTCCACGGCTATTTGAAAAGTGGGTGGAGCTTTGCGTTCAAGAACACTCTTTTGGGTGCCCCGCCGCCGCGCTTCTTCATCCCCAAGGGTGACCGATTGAATGCCCCCCACCAAATCCGCGAGGGTCGGGTTTTTCATCAGGTTCTCAATTTGGTTGCCGTGGGCAGTACCAATCAGTTGTACGCCTCGCTCCGCAATGGTGCGTGCTGCTAGTGCCTCTAGTTCGGTGCCAATCTCATCAATGACAATCACTTGGGGCATGTGGTTTTCCACCGCCTCAATCATCACCTGATGCTGAAGTTCCGGGCGAGCCACCTGCATTCGTCGTGCCTTGCCAATCGCTGGATGGGGAATATCACCGTCGCCCGCAATTTCATTAGAGGTGTCAATAATCACTACCCGTTTGTGCAACTCATCGGCCAAGACGCGGGCAATTTCCCGTAGTGCCGTTGTTTTACCAACACCGGGGCGACCTAAAAGCAAAATAGACTGGCCACTTTCCACCAAGTCGCGAATCATACCAATCGTGCCAAAGACGGCTCGCCCCACCCGGCAGGTCAAGCCAATAATCGTTCCTTGGCGATTGCGCAGGGCACTAATGCGGTGCAGCGTACGCTCAATGCCAGCGCGATTGTCACCACTAAACTCACCCACCCGATCCACGGCATATTGCAACATCTCACGGCTGACGGGCGTCTCGGCAAGGTATTGGGTGCTGTGGATAAACCGTGCTTCCGGCAATCGCCCCAAATCGAGAACGATTTCTAAGAGTTCTTCCCGCTGTGGATGATCGGTGAGGGACTGTCCAAGGGGCGGCGGTAGGATCGCCAATAATTGATCGAGATCGTCAGTGACTTGGCGTTGTCCAGCAGTCAATTCAACCATAGGGTACAGAGGGTGACGGGACAGATTTCAAAGGAGACACAAGGGTAGCTGCTTCAGCAACAGCCGCTGCAAGGACGGCAGGAACAGTTTGCCAGGGTTGGTCGGCGATCGCGTGGAAAGGGGCAAGGCGTTTGCGAGCATAACTACCATAGGCAACACCAGCAATTCCCTGTGGATCTAGCAATCCCATTGCCCTGAGTTTAGCAACCGTATGGCCATTTGTGCCGCCCGCCAACTGCACAAATCCGGGTAAATTTGCCCCTAAAATGGCTTGACCCAATTGAATGGTGGCTCGTGTTGCACCATCGCCAATATCGCCACTCATGGGACGACCATCCGCCTGCCAAATGAGGGCACACTGCAACGGTTGAATCTGCCCATTGATCCAGCGCAAATAGTCAATTACTCCCTCGCCTTGGGGACAACTGATGGCTAGCACCTGTAAATAGCGCACCCAAGGCCGCACTCGCTGCCAAAGCTCGTGAAAGGCGCTGTAGCGTTGGGGTTGAGTATGAATTTCGAGGGCTTGGATCGTGCCCGCCTGAATCAGGGGCGTGAGCTGCTCAAAGACTGCGGGTTGCTCATCGGTGCGAATCAAACCCAAGGGGCACAGGGGTAAACAGCGGCCACAACCATAACAGCGATCGCGCACCACCCCCTGCACCTGTTCATCAAAGCGAATGGCGGCAGCAGGACAAATGCGTTCACAGGGGCGATCGCACCTTGGGGGACAGCGACTCGGATCAAACGTGGCCTTACGAAAATGCGGGTCAGCCCCATCATTAATACTCACCATCAGCAGGGGGCGAGTGGCCCCAAGGCTTGCCGCAACTGTCAAAGCGTGATTAGCCGCGTAAATCACGGCAGGGTCGGCGGCCACATCAATACAATCAGCCCCTGCCAGTGCATAGGCCAACGTCAAGTTATAAATTTGGGCAACATCTTGGAAACTGGCACCGTTAATGAGTTTGAACCAACGATGTGCCGCTAAAGCCGCTAGGGGGGCAGCAAAATTAACCATAAATATATTTTATGCGTTTTCAGGATTCAGCGTCGTCGTGACTCATCATCCGTTGTAGGGCTTGCAGGCCTTTTTTAATCTGGCGAGAAACTGTGACCGCACTTAGACCCAAGAGTTCAGCAGTTTCTTTTTGACTCAAATCGTGCAAAAAGACAAATTCCAGAATCTGACAGGTGCGGGCTTCTAGTTTTTGCAGACACTGCTGCAAACGAATGCGATCTTCTTGGGCGAGTTGAAAACTTTGGTACCGTTGATCGGGCACGATGTCCCCTAGGCAAACACTGTCCTCTTCCCCTTCGAGGGCGGGGGCATCTAGGCTGACCGGGGTGGTGTGGTAGTTGGCAAATTTTGCCGCTTGCCATTCTTCAAGGGGAACATCGAGCGCTTGGGCAATTTCGTTATCGGTGGGGGGGCGATGCAGTTGTTGGCGGAGTTCTTGAATCACCCGCTTTCCTTGGCTTTGGAGGGCTTGCCAACGGCGGGGGACGCGAATTTGTGGACTTTTGTCGCGCAAATAATGTTGAATTTCACCGCGAATGTAGGGAATGGCAAAGGAACTAAAGGCCACGCCCTTACTGGGATCAAAGCGTTCAATGGCGTGAATGAGGCCAAGGGTGCCCACTTGCATCAGGTCGTCAAAGCTTTCTTGGGTGCACTGTACCCAGCGATGGGCTTCCTTGCGTACCAGTCCCATGTTCAACTCGACAAGGCGATTCCGCAATTCGCGTGCAGGGTTGTCTTGGTATGCCTGCAACAGCGAGAGGGTGGAATGCTTGAGGTCAGTATTGGCTGTCGTGCTGAACATAGAACACACCGTACCTTAAATCCCCCACAGCTTCAAAATGAGCAGATCAATGAGCACATCCTACGGTCTTCTTGGGTTATTGAACAACAACTTAAATAGATACCTGAACTAGATATCAACTGCGACTATGAAATCGCCTATTCTTACGATTCCACATCTAGTATGGCAAGGCATCCGTAGTTTCCCTGTGATCTCGACCACAGGTTAGGTTAAATTTTGCTAAATGTTGTTCCTTAGGTTCGCAGACTACCGAGGGCGATCGCGCCCCACAATGCAGTTCCCAAGCCAATGCGATACCAGATAAAGACCCAAGTGGAATGGCGTTGCAGGAATCGCAGCAGCCAAGCGATCGCCAAATAGGAAAAAACCATGCTCGAGAGTGTGGCAATCACAAGAGGAATAAACAGCGTCCCCTCATCAAAAACATCTTTGGCTTGAACAAGGGTGGCGATCGTCAGTGTGGGAATGCCCAACAGAAAAGAAAAGCGCGCCGCTGTTTGCCGCTCCAGCCCTAAAAATAAAGCTGTCGTTAGCGTGGAGCCTGAACGCGAAGCCCCCGGCAGCAGGGCAATCATCTGGCCACAACCCACTAGAAAGCCATCTAAAATGCCAATGTCTTGATAGGTGCGTTTGCGGGAACCCCATTTTTCTGCGAATCCCAAAAGAATTGCCATGGCGATCGCCATCGTGGCAATGATCTGAGGCCGATCCAACTCAACTTTGGCCCATTTCAGAAGAAGTCCTGCCGCTAGTGCGGGAATCGTGCCCACCGTGATCCCAACCAACAGTTTCCATTCTTCCCGCTGCCAATCCCGCTGTTGCCATGCCTGCCAAGCCCCTTGGACAATTTGGCGAATATCCTGCCAGAAATAGCCAAAAACCGCGATCACGCTACCAAATTGCATCGCATCTAGGGCAGTTTTATGCCAGACACTTTTCCACCCCAAGAGGTCACTAAAGAGAATCAAGTGAGCGGTACTGCTAATGGGCAAGAACTCTGTAATACCTTGCACGAAGCCGAGGATGACTGCTTGCAGCCAGAGAATAATATCCACGTTTCTGTCTCACCTTTGCAACCCCACTATCTTGCCATGAGTCGGTGAACAGGCTATCCTCGCCAAGATGTTGTAATAGATTGTAGAAACAGTCTTCTTAAACGCAGCAGCACTGTTTTGCCAGTTAGGCGTGTATGTCGGGTAACTTAGAAGCCGTTGAGCGGGAAATTTTAGGGTTACAGGGGATGCTATTGGCCGCCTTGGCGGAAATGCGTCAGCTTTATGATGTTTATCTAGAAATGCTCGCCCCCATTGCCCGCCAGCAGTTGATCACCGTCAGTTATCAGGTGTGCACTCAAGTCTTTCCAGAGAAATTTTTGACCCTTGAAGACCCAGAGCGACAGGATCTTCAGCGTCAGATTGTTGAACTGGCGATCGCCTTGGAAACCACGATTTTAGGCCTACAGCCCCGTCGCCAAGAAGACTCAACTGCAAAGCAAGAGGCGACGAATGGGGAAGAAAACGCAACCAAGGAACAGGAACCCCCCTCCCTATCGGAGCAATTGAGCCAAGTTCTTTATCAAAGTTCGCTCAAGATGAACCATCTACTGCAACGGGCGGCTATCTTACCGCCTGCCCCAATCGCGGTCATTTTAGAGATTGCCAGTAAGGCGGAAAATCGTCCCCTTGGGCGGATTCCCCATTTGTTGACGATGATGCTAGATGAGCAGAAACTACAAGAGGAGGGCGAAGAGGAGCGAGACACCAGTGAGTCCCCAAGGGAATCTTCCAGTCATCACCCCATGGCAGCCATTTACCTGCAACTTGAGGAACTGGAGTTTCAGCATCCTCCCCTCGGCAATCAGCGCAGTCAAATTCGCCAACTGGAAGCACGTCTGGCCACCCTCCAGAAGCAACTGCATAAAAAACAGCGGCAATATCTGGTTCTCAAGGCCAGTCGGGCATGGTGGCAAACGTGGAAAGCCAATGAAGCCGCAGACGCGACCGCCAGTGTCCCCGAAGCAATGGATGGTGAGCAATAGGGAAGGAGGCCTGCTGTGTCCCTTGACTGGCCACGCCTACAACGCGCCCTTGCCATTGAAACGGAGCGGGGTTTTTGCAACCTTCAGGGCAATACCTATAGGTTTAATGAGTATTTACACGCAGCGTTAACGCAAGCCCCTCTGCAACAACTCCCCCTTCAGGTGCGCGATCGCTGGCAGGAAACGGCGGCAGCCTATGCCCACTACAACGATCTCTCCCCCAGCCAACGACAACACCTCGTGGTGAAAACGCGCCAACTGCTCCACGATGTCCACAAACAACTCACGAGTCCACCCCCGCGCCCCCGTCCCCTCGATCAAGCGCTCAAAACAGTGAATGGGATTGGTGAGCGCACTGCGGCGAAACTGGAAAAACTTGGGCTTTATACGGTTGCGGATCTCATTTACTACTTCCCCCGCGATCACATTGACTATGCCCGCCAAGTGCCGATTCGGCAACTCCAAGCTGGGGAGACCGTCACCCTTGTGGGTAAAGTCCGCCGTTGCAACTGTTTTACCAGTCCCCGCAATGCCAAGCTGACGATTTTAGAAATTGTTCTTCAAGATCGCACCGGGCAAATTCGCCTGAGTCGCTTCTATGCGGGTGCCCGCTATGCCCAACGGGGGTGGCAAGAGCAGCAAAAACGCCTCTATGCCCCACAGACCATCGTTGCTGCCTCTGGCCTCGTGAAACTGACGAAGTATGGCCTTACCCTTGAAGATCCGCAGTTGGAAGTGCTGGATCATGCTGGGGCAGAAATAGACTCCCTCACGATTGGCCGTATTGTGCCGGTCTATCCCTTAACGGAGGGAGTATCTCCCGATGTGATTCGCCGTGCGGTCGATCGCGTTCTGCCCTTGGTGCAGGGCTATCCTGATCCCCTACCGCAGGCGCTGCGCCAACGTCATCAACTCATGCCCTTAGACATGGCGCTGCGGCACATTCACTTTCCCGCGGATCAAAGGCGACTGAGTCTGGCACGGCGGCGGCTGATTTTTGATGAATTTTTCTACCTGCAACTGGGATTGCTCCAACGGCGGCGCCAGCAGCAACAGCAGGCCAGTGCCCCCCTCAACCCCCAAGGGGAACTGATTGAGCAGTTTTACCAGGGGCTGCCCTTTCAACTCACAGGGGCGCAGCAGCGGGTGGTGGCGGAAATTTTGGCGGATTTAGAGCGCCCGATTCCCATGAATCGCCTTGTCCAAGGGGATGTGGGATCCGGCAAAACCGTTGTCGCTGTGATTGCGCTATTGGCGGCTGTGCAGTCGGGTTACCAAGCAGCTCTGATGGCACCCACAGAGGTTCTGGCGGAGCAGCACTACCGCAAGCTCTTGGAATGGCTCACCCCTTTGCATGTGCCGGTGGAATTGCTCACAGGATCGATACGTACAGCCAAGCGCCGCCAGATTCTGGATCAATTGGCAACGGGGGAATTGCCGGTGCTGGTGGGCACCCATGCTCTGATCCAAGAGGGGGTGACGTTTCAGCGCCTCGGTCTCGTGGTGATTGATGAACAGCACCGCTTTGGGGTGGCACAACGGGCAAAGCTGCAAGCCAAGGGACTCCTGCCCCACGTGTTGACTATGACGGCGACACCGATTCCCCGCACGCTTGCCTTGACCCTCCATGGGGATTTGGATGTGAGTCAAATTGATGAATTGCCCCCCGGTCGGCAGCCGATTCAAACAACCGTCTTGGGACGGGGCGATCGCTCCTGCGCCTATGATTTAATCCGCCGTGAAGTGGCCCAAGGGCGGCAAGCGTATATTGTCCTGCCTTTGGTTGAGGAATCGGAAAAACTGGATCTGAAATCCGCCATTGCCGAGCACGAGCGATTACAAACGGAGATTTTTCCCAATTTTCGCGTCGGGCTGCTCCACGGTCGCATGGCATCGAGTGACAAGGATGCCACGATTCAAGCCTTTGCCAAGGGGGAATTGGATATTCTGGTGGCTACCACGGTGGTCGAGGTGGGGGTGGATGTCCCCAATGCCACGGTGATGCTCATTGAACATGCTGAACGCTTTGGCCTATCCCAACTCCATCAACTGCGGGGGCGGGTGGGGCGGGGTGCCCAACAGTCCTATTGTCTGCTGCTCAATAGTTCTCGCAATGATGCTGCCAAGCAACGGCTGAATGTGCTGGCGCAGTCTCAGGATGGCTTCTTTATTGCAGAGATGGATCTGCGGCTGCGCGGTCCGGGGGAGGTTTTGGGGACGCGGCAATCGGGATTACCGGACTTTGCCCTCGCTAGCCTTGTTGAGGATCAAGATTGCCTAGAGGCGGCGCGATCGGCGGCCAGTGAACTGATCGCCCAGGATCCTGAGTTACGGGGCTATCCTCTGCTGCAAGCAGTTCTCCAGCAACGGCGCGATCGCCTGCTTGAGGGCATGATGAACTAATACTCCCCCTTTGGGAGGGATATGTTAAATTTAGTTAAGAACCTGATAAAAAGCGCCGCCAATGAAAGTCTCTTGGAAAACAGTTCTCCTTTGGTCAATCCCCCTACTGCTCATGGGGGTTCTCCTCTGGCAGGGGGCGAGCAACTTTATGCTCAATCAAAGTCAGCCTCCTCTGAATACTGCCAGTACGCGCATGAGCTATGGGCGATTCCTCAACTATTTAGATGCGGGTCGCATTAGTAAAGTGGACATTTTCGATAATGGTCGCACCGCCATTGTGGATGTCTCTGATCCAGAATTGATTAACGGTCGTCCCCTGCGGGTACGGGTAGATATGCCGGGGACGGCTCCAGAAGTCATTAGTAAACTGCGGGAGCAGCACATAGAAATTGATGTCCATCCCGCTCGCAATGATGGTGCCCTGTGGGGACTCTTGGGTAATTTACTCTTCCCCGTCTTGCTCTTGGGGGGACTCTTTTTCCTCTTCCGCCGCTCCAGCAACGTGCCCGGAGGACCAGGTCAGGCGATGAACTTCGGTAAGTCTCGCGCCCGCTTCCAAATGGAGGCCAAAACGGGTGTCATGTTTGACGATGTTGCTGGTGTCGATGAAGCCAAGGAAGAACTACAAGAGGTGGTCACCTTCCTGAAGAAGCCCGAGAAATTTACAGCGGTGGGTGCTCGCATTCCCAAAGGGGTTCTCCTAGTAGGTCCCCCCGGCACGGGGAAAACGATGCTCGCCAAGGCGATCGCGGGTGAGGCAGGGGTACCCTTCTTCTCCATCTCGGGTTCAGAATTTGTCGAGATGTTTGTTGGTGTTGGTGCCTCCCGCGTCCGGGACTTGTTCCGCAAGGCCAAGGAAAATGCTCCCTGTCTCATCTTTATTGATGAAATTGATGCTGTGGGTCGCCAACGCGGGGCTGGCATTGGCGGCGGTAACGATGAGCGGGAGCAAACCCTCAACCAACTGCTGACCGAAATGGATGGCTTTGAGGGGAATACCGGCATCATTGTGATTGCGGCAACCAACCGCCCGGATGTCTTGGATGCGGCTCTCCTGCGTCCGGGTCGTTTTGACCGACAGGTGGTGGTGGATGCGCCGGATATTAAGGGTCGCTTGGCGATTCTCAAGGTGCATGCCCGCAACAAGAAATTGGCGCCCGAAGTTTCCCTTGAGGCGATCGCTCGCCGTACCCCCGGCTTTACGGGTGCCGATTTGGCCAACCTCCTCAATGAAGCGGCGATTCTCACGGCCCGGCGGCGGAAACCCGCCATCACCATGCTGGAAATTGACGATGCCGTGGACCGGGTTGTTGCTGGTATGGAGGGCACACCGCTGATTGACGGCAAGAGCAAGCGCCTCATCGCCTACCACGAAGTGGGTCATGCCATTGTCGGTACGCTGCTCAAGGATCACGATCCTGTGCAAAAAGTGACATTAGTGCCTCGTGGTCAAGCCCGTGGCCTGACTTGGTTCATGCCTTCAGAGGATTCCGGATTGATCTCGCGATCGCAACTGATGGCGCGGATGGCTGGTGCCTTGGGCGGTCGGGCTGCTGAATACGTCGTCTTTGGCGATGCTGAAGTCACGACTGGTGCTGGCAATGACCTGCAGCAAGTGACAGCGATGGCACGGCAAATGGTGACCCGCTTTGGTATGTCAGATCTAGGACCTCTCTCCTTGGAAACCCAAAACGGTGAAGTGTTCTTGGGGCGGGACTTGGTGTCTCGAACAGAATACTCCGAAGAAATTGCGGCTCGCATTGATGCCCAAGTGCGGGAGTTGGTGCAGCACAGCTACGAACTTGCCATCAAGATTATCCGGGACAATCGCGTGGTCATTGACCGCCTCGTCGATCTCCTAGTAGAGAAAGAAACCATTGATGGTGAAGAGTTCCGGCAAATTGTTGCTGAATACACCGTTGTTCCCGATAAAGAGCGCTTTGTACCGCAGCTTTAGATAAGCTAAATTAGTAGATTCAATCGCCCTAACCCCTCTCCCAGTGCGGATGAGGGGGATTTTATTTTGACTGCTTTTCCTCTGTAAATTCTATGCTCAACTAAACCGACTTTCATGTCAGTTTCCTTGACACCATTTCCACCAGTAAATAGAATGATAATCGTTATTATTTTTAGGTACCCTATGTCCCAGCAATCCCGTAACCAGTTGTTAACCGTGCAAAGCAGCCTTGAAAGTATACCCACCTGCGTCTCGACCCAGGTGTCAGATGCTGAGATGGAGCAGGCGGTTCGCACACTCCTCATCGGGCTAGGGGAAAATCCTGATCGCGAAGGCCTGCGGGATACCCCCAAACGGGTTGTTCAAGCCTTGAAGTTTTTAACCAGTGGCTACCGCCAATCCTTGGATGAGTTGCTGAATGGTGCCGTTTTTTACGAAGACACCAATGAGATGGTCTTGGTGCGCGACATCGATCTCTTTAGTTGTTGTGAGCACCATATTCTGCCAATCATTGGGCGAGCCCATGTCGCCTACATTCCCAATGGCAGGGTCATTGGCCTGTCAAAAATTGCCCGCATTTGCGAGATGTATGCGCGGCAGCTACAGGTGCAGGAGCGCCTGACCCAACAAATTGCAAATGCTTTGCAAGGACTCCTGAAACCGCAAGGGGTGGCTGTGGTTGTTGAGGCCACCCATATGTGTATGGTGATGCGAGGCGTACAAAAACCGGGCTCTTGGACGGTCACCAGTTCAATGCAAGGGGTGTTTGCTGAAGATGCCCGCACCCGCCAAGAGTTCCTAGATCTGATCCGCCACCAACCCTCCTTCCGCTAGTCTGATTACCAGACGAGGGGGAGAGGACACCTTTCTCCCCCTTTTGTGGGAAAAACTGAATCCCTAGGCCAGCTCTTGCTACTTGCCTCAATTATTTTCAGAATTTCTGCCTTTGAGCAAATTCAGCCATTCCTCAACTTGAGCCGCTGCAATTTGCCGGCATCCCAAGCCAAAGGCAAGGGCGATCGCCACCGCAATAGAACCAAAGAGCAAGCCAAAGGCTAAATTGACAATGCTCGTTGCAATGCCCATCTGCTGCAGAGCCATTGCCCCCACAAACGTCATCGTTGCTAGCCGTGCCGCCTGAGCGAGAAAACGCCCTTGGGAGGTGCCAGAACTAGCAACAAGCCGAAATACTAAATTGGCAAAGTACAACCCTACCGCTAAGATCAGCGTTCCGACCAACACCCGACCAATCACCACTACTAGGGCAGTGACAAAAGCACTGAGAGCAGGAATATCCAGTACATCAACGGCAGCGATCGCTCCAAATAACAAAACGCCAACAAAGGCAACGATGCCCATCACTTCTGAGGGCTGTCGCCAGCGCTGCTCGGGTGCCTCCGCAGGCTGAGACTCCTGAGAATCCACCATCGGACGCTCTAGACCTAGCCAGACCAACACTTGATCAAAGCCGATGGTTTGCAGGAAATTGGTAACCGTCTCCGCCACAAAGCGGCCAATTACATAGGCCAGCAGCAGAATAATGGCTGCAGTAAAAATTTTCGGCAATGCCGTCAGCACTTGGTTTAGCATTGCCGTTGCCGGTTCCGTAATGGCCACGATTTGTAGCGCATCAAGGCTAGCGATCGCCGTCGGAATCAAGATTAAGACATAGACAATCGTACCGATGACCGTTGCTAGGGATTCCCCTAAACTGGTTTGCCCTAGACCGAGGCGCTGACCAATGCGCTGAATTCCCATGGCCGTCATTAAGTTAATGACTAAACTGCGGACAATGCGGGCAATAAACCAACCGACAACCGCGATAATCACCGCCTTAAAGACAAAAGGCAGTGCGCCTAGAATATCATTCAAGAGATTTTGTACAGGCTGCAATGAGCCTTGCAGATCAAGCACCCCCAAAATTAGGGGCAGGAAGAAAAGAAAAACAAACCAATAGAGGGTATTTCCCAACATCTCAGCCACAGACATGGTGGCCGGCCCCTCTGAGGAACCATTCCCCTCAGATTCAAGGGGGAGTTGACGATCCAAATTCAAAGAACGGGCAGACTGAGTGACCACCATTTTCGATATAGTTGCTACTACCCAAGCTACATCCGCCAGCAGGATCGCTGCCCCCAGCTTTGGCAGGAAACTAAAAACTTGATTGAGAAACGCATTGAGGGGCTGTGACACTGTCGTCAAGCGCAGGGCATCTAAAAAGGCCACCACCGCCAGCAAAAGAATGACCCAGAAAACTACTGCTGCCAGAATCGCAGTCACTGATATGCTTTGGAGCGACTCATTTCCACCAAAGAATTGGGTCAATCGTTCATCAACCCGCATTCGTTTCAAAACCGAGCGTGTTATCTTTGCCAGAATAGTGGCAACAATCCAGCCAATGAGCAGCAAAGCAACTGCAATAATGACTTGCGCTAAAAGGCTCCCCAAATTGTTGAGATCAAAAGCTGGATTCACTGAATTTTCACCGACAATTTGGGAAGTTTCTTCAGTATTAACTTGAGCCAACAAGCCTTCAATAGGGTTCTTAGATGAAAACCTTAAAATAGCTAGGTTAAATGTATCACGCATTACAACCGTCCTCAATTCAGACACACCCTTATCAATGCAAAATTCAGTCCTAGGATATCTAAAAAGTAGCGTGATGTCATTGAAAAACGTTTTTAGGTACTGAGATATTGAGATATGTTAAAAAATCCTAACTGTGGTCACTAGCAAGGAATCAGTTGGCTCGCTCTGAAACAAGCAGCTACAACTTGTTATCAAACACAAAAATCCCCCACCTAGAGGCAGGGGAGCTGACAAAATTTAACTTAACTTAAGTAGATCAACCGAACTTGGCTGCGGTTGAGGCAATCAGGAAGGCCGCATAGGTCAAGATGTAGCCAACGCTGAAGTGTGCCAGACCCACCAAGCGGGCTTGCACAATCGACAGCGCCACCGGCTTGTCTTTCCAACGCACCAAGTTGGCCAAGGGAGTGCGCTCATGCGCCCACACCAAGGTTTCAATCAGCTCTTGCCAGTAACCACGCCAGCTAATCAGGAACATGAAGCCTGTTGCCCACACAAGGTGACCAAACAGGAACATCCATGCCCACACCGACAGGTTATTGGTGCCGAAGGGGTTGTAGCCATTGATGAGCTGGGAGGAGTTCAACCAGAGGTAATCCCGCAGCCAACCCATGAGGTAGGTAGAGTTTTCGTTGAACTGAGCCACATTGCCTTCCCAGACACCAAGGTGTTTCCAGTGCCAGTAGAAGGTAACCCAGCCAATGGTGTTCAGCATCCAGAACATGGCCAGATAGAAGGCATCCCATGCAGAAATATCGCAGGTACCGCCACGGCCGGGGCCATCGCAGGGGAAGGCATAGCCGAAGTCTTTCTTATCTGGCATCAGTTTGGAGCCACGGGCATCCAACGCACCTTTGACCAAAATCAAGGTGGTGGTGTGCAGACCCAAGGCAATGGCGTGGTGCACCAAGAAGTCACCGGGGCCAATCGTCAAGAACAGAGAGTTGGTGCCACTGTTGATGGCATCGAGCCAGCCGGGTAGCCAGACATTGCCGTAGTTCGGCCAAGCGGTGCTAGCAATGCTATCGGGGTTCGACAGCAGCGTATCAAAGCCATAGAGCAGTTTGCCATGGGCCGCTTGAATGAACTGAGCAAACACCGGCTCAATGAGGATTTGCTTTTCGGGGGTACCAAAGGCCACCACGACATCGTTGTGGACATAGAGACCCAAGGTGTGGAAGCCCAAGAAGAGGGACACCCAGCTTAGGTGGGAAATGATCGCCTCTTTGTGTTGTAGTACCCGATCCAACACATTGCCTTTGTTTTGGGCTGGATCATAGTCCCGCACCAAGAAGATAGCCCCATGGGCAAAGGCACCCACCATCAAGAAGCCAGCAATGTACTGGTGATGGGTATAGAGGGCAGCCATCGTGGTGTGGTCTTGGGCAATGAAGGCATAGGGTGGCAGCGAGTACATGTGCTGTGCTACCAAGGAGGTGATCACGCCCAAGCAGGCCAAGTGCCAACCCAACTGGAAGTGTAGCGAGTTGTTATAGGTTTCATAGATGCCTTGGTGAGGCATGTTGAAGGGACCTTCCACCTTCGTGCCAAAGAAGTCCTTGGCATCCATCATCTCTTTAATGCTGTGGCCAATCCCAAACTGGGTGCGGTACATGTGACCCGCCACAATAAAGAGCACCGCGATCGCAAGGTGGTGGTGCGCCATATCCGTGAGCCACAGGGACTCCGTTTGGGGATGGAAGCCACCCAAGAAGGTGAGAATCGCCGTTCCAGCACCCTGTGCCGTGCCAAAGATGTGGCTAGCCGTGTCAGGGTTTTGGGCATAGACACCCCAGTTGCCCGTAAAGAAGGGCGCCAAACCAGCGGGGTGGGGCATGGTGCTCAGGAAATTATCCCAGCCCACGTGCTGACCACGGGACTCCGGAATGGCCACGTGAATCAGGTGACCCGCCCAAGCCAAGGAGCTAACGCCAAACAGACCGGCCAAGTGGTGGTTCAACCGCGATTCGGCATTTTTGAACCAAGAGAGGCTAGGACGGAATTTGGGTTGTAGGTGCAGCCAGCCGGCAAAGAGAGCCAGCGAAGCCAGAATCAGCAGGAAGATGGCACCTTGGTAGAGGTCACCGTTGGTGCGCATACCGATGGTGTACCACCAGTGATAGACACCGGAGTAGGCAATGTCCACAGGGTTAGCAGCCCCCGCTTGGGTAAAGGCATCCACTGCGGCTTTGCCAAATTGAGGATCCCAGATCGCATGGGCGATGGGACGGGTGTTGACAGGGTCTTGAATCCATTGTTCAAAGTTCCCCTGCCACGCAACGTGGAATAGGCTACCAGACACCCACAGGAAGATGATGGCCAGATGCCCAAAGTGGGAGGCAAAAATCTTCTGGTAAAGATTTTCCTCGGTCATGCCATCGTGGCTTTCGAAGTCGTGAGCCATGGCGATGGCGTACCAAATCCGGCGTGTGGTCGGATCCTGTGCGAGGTCTTGGCTAAACTTCGGAAATTTAGTTGCCATAGTTGGTTATCTCCTCCTCGCCCCTATCCTACAGAAATAATCCGAGCTAGGAAGAATGCCCAAGTAGTGGCAATCCCCCCTAGGAGGTAATGGGCTACACCGACGGCACGGCCTTGAATAATGCTCAGGGCACGGGGCTGAATGGCCGGTGCAACTTTCAGCTTGTTGTGGGCCCAAACAATGGACTCAATCAGCTCTTGCCAGTAGCCACGACCACTGAAGAGGAACATGAGGCTGAAGGCCCAAATGAAGTGAGCACCCAAGAACAACAAACCATAGGCGGATAGGGCTGAACCATAGGAGCCAATCACCTGAGAAGCTTGTGCCCACAGGAAGTCCCGTAGCCAGCCATTGATGGTGATGGCACTTTGGGCAAAGTTACCGCCCGTGATGTGAGATACCGTGCCATCGGGAGCAACAGTACCCCAGACATCCGACTGCATCTTCCAACTGAAGTGGAAAATCACAACAGAGATGCAGTTGTACATCCAGAACAGACCCAAGAAGACGTGATCCCAACCGGAGACTTGGCAGGTACCGCCACGACCGGGACCATCGCAGGGGAAGCGGAAGCCCAAGTTGGCTTTATCGGGAATGAGGCGAGAGCTGCGGGCAAAGAGGACGCCCTTCAGCAGAATCAGCACTGTCACGTGGATGGTGAAAGCGTGAATATGGTGCACCATGAAATCGGCCGTTCCCAGAACAATGGGCATCATGGCGACTTTGCCACCGACAGCAACCACATCACCACCAAAGGCAACACTAGCGGTGGCAGCAGCATTGGGAGCCGTACCACCGGGGGCTAGGGTGTGTAGGTGTTGTACCCATTGGGCAAAGACAGGCTGAAGCTGAATGCCAGTGTCCGAGAACATATCTTGGGGACGACCAAAGGCACGCATCGTGTCGTTGTGGACGTACAGACCAAAGCTGTGGAAGCCCAAGAAGATGCACACCCAGTTCAGGTGAGAAATGATGGCATCGCGATGGCGCAGTACCCGATCCAGAACGTTGTTTTGATTCATGGCCGGATCGTAATCACGCACCATGAAGATGGCACCGTGGGCAGCACCACCCACAATCAGGAAGCCGCCAATCCACATGTGGTGGGTAAACAGCGACAGTTGGGTGGGATAGTCGGTGGCCAAGTAAGGATAGGGGGGCATTGCATACATGTGCTGCGCCACAATAATGCTCAGCGAACCCATCATGGCTAGGTTGATCGCCAGTTGGGCATGCCAAGAGGTGGTCAGCACTTCGTACAGACCTTTGTGGCCGGCACCGGTGAAGGGGCCTTTGTGGGCTTCAAGAATCTCTTTGAGGCTGTGGCCAATCCCCCAATTGGTGCGGTACATGTGACCGGCAATGATGAAAAGGACAGCGATCGCCACGTGATGGTGAGCCGTATCCGACAGCCACAGGCCACCGGTAACAGGGTTCAAGCCGCCGTTAAAGGTCAGGAAATCCGAGTAGGCAGCCCAATTAAGGGTGAAGAAGGGAATGACGCCACTCAAAAAACCCCAATCCACTTTGGGATATAGGTCGGCCATCAAGCTGGGGTTAAGGATAAACTCGTGGGGCAAGGGAATATCCTTAGCAGCAACCCCTGCATCCAAGAGTTTGTTGATGGGTAGCGAGACGTGGATCTGGTGACCTGCCCAAGCCAAAGACCCCAAGCCAAGCAAGCCGGCGAGGTGGTGGTTGAGCATGGATTCCACGTTTTGGAACCATTCCAGCTTAGGAGCGCGCTTGTGATAGTGGAACCAGCCTGCAAAGAGCATTAAGCCAGCCATGACCAAGCCACCGATTGCGGTGCAGTAAAGCTGGAACTCATTGGTGATCCCAGAGGCACGCCACAGTTGGAATAGCCCCGAGGTGATTTGGATGCCGTGGAAACCACCGCCGACATCACCATTGAGAATGCCTTGACCCACAATGGGCCAGACCACTTGAGCACTGGGCTTGATACCGGTGGGATCGGCCAGCCAAGCCTCATAGTTTGAGAATTTTGCACCGTGGAAGTACATCCCACTCAGCCAGATGAACACCACAGCCAGATGGCCGAAGTGTGCACTGAAGATCTTGCGGGAAATATCTTCAAGGTCGCTCGTGTGTGTATCAAAATCGTGGGCAAGAGCGTGGAGGTTCCAAATCCATGTGGTGGTTTGGGGTCCTCTGGCCAAGGTGCGGTCAAAATGCCCGGGTTTTGCCCATTTTTCAAACGATGTGGACACCGGGTCATTGTCAACCACGACTCTGACCTTTGGCTCTCGCTCCGGTGGACTGATGGTCATCGAGTCTCTCCTCTCTCTTAGGCAAGGAAGGAACGAGGGCATTCACCTCGGCAATATAGAAAGATCTTTAGATCAATGATTGTGAAGAATCGTGAATCTAAAGACCCAGAATGGAACGATAAAGCCCGTTCAGGAGGCGAATGCTCAATTCAGCATTATAGAAGGGGAGTACAGACTTTGCCGATAATTAACATTATTTAAGATGCTTGAATTCTTGACATGATTGTGGGGGTATAAATGCATAATATATGCGCTATCATATCCATTGATTTAATACAGGTGGCCGTGGCTCAATTCCCTGTAGAATCGGCTTTTGGGGCGATCGCCCCCGACATGTAAATTGTTTTAAGTTTTATGACAAAAGTGATTATTTGTACCACTGATGCGCCTAGGCCGGTCGGCCCCTATAGCCAAGCCGTGCGGCAAGGGGAATGGGTCTTTCTCGCAGGGCAAATTGCCCTTGATCCAAAAACGGGTGAGATTGTTGGTGGCGAAGATGTCAAGGAGCAAACCCGCCAAGTGATGGATAATCTCAGTGCTGTCCTCAAGGCCGCCGGTAGCGATTGGTCACAGGTGGTGAAAACAACCGTGTATCTTGCAGACCTCAATGACTTCGCCGCCATGAATGAAATCTATGCTCAGTACATGGATGCTGAGACAGCGCCTGCCCGTGCCTGTGTGGAAGTATCGCGCCTGCCGAAGGGAGCCAAGGTCGAAATTGACTGCATTGCCTACTGTCCTACAACGGCCTAACGGCAATCACCGAGGCACGGAAATTATACTCTTTGCCCTCTAATTCTACGGGCGTTCCCACTTTGATGGCCATATTCCCTAGCACCGGGCCATTGTTCGTGATTTGGCCTCGGCCTTCGAGGGTCAGGAGCAAGTTGCTACTGTAGGCCATCTCTGGGCGGGGATCTGGCAGCGCTTTAACCGACCCATCGGGCTGGGAAACAGTAACTGTGCGCGGCAGAACCTGGACATTTTTCACAGTAATTTGGCCGTAGGGCTGGTTGCGAATAATAAAGTTGGCGGTACTGCTCTTGGGAATTAGGTCTTGGGGAGTGGGAGTACTCAGACCCAGAACGAGAACATCTACTTCAATGGGTTGGGCAGCGGTCATTTGTGCCAACGAGGTGCCCGATCGCCCCGGCAGGAGGAACAAGCCCGCCAAAACGCACAGGAGAACAAGCCCTGCCCCAAGGTCTAGAAGACTCAGCTTGCCAAAAAGACGGCCATAGCGATCAATGAGTTTCATCGGCACTCTAGCTTAAACCCGCAGCAACATCCTACCACACGGGTTCTCCCTAACCGGCTTGCCAAACCCAGAGTTCCCCTTGGGTGCCCCCGGCGGCTAAATACGATCCCTTGGGGTGCCAAGCAAGAGTTGTGAAGTATTCTTGGGCACCTTGCAGTAACTCCTGCGGTTGAGTTTGCTGCCAATAACACAGCCATCCCTCATCGCCACTGGACACGAAGCCTTGACCTTGGGGATGAATAGAGAGGGCGCGCACAGTGCCACGGTGCAGATCCAGCACTTGGGGTTGCCAGCCGCTTGCATCCTCGCTGAGGCGCCAGAGGATAATCCCCTCTTGGGAACTGCTCAGGAGCTGGGGGGCTTGGTTAGTGGTTTCCAACCAGTGAAGATGCCGCACTTTACCGGGAAAGCCCTGCATGTGCCACGGATACTGATCGCCCCAACGCCAGACAAAAAGGGTGTGATCCATGTTGCTGGCCGCGAAATATTCCCCTGTGGCAGACCAGGCTACGCCCACTGTTGCAGACATAAACCCCAATTCTTGGGGATCGGCATCCCAATCTTTAGCCGACCACACCCGCACACCGCCATAACCGGCAACGGCCAAAGCATCACCCGTAGGTTGCCAAGCCAAAGCCAGCACTGACGAGGCCGCAAAATCAAGGGTGGCAATGACATCGGCTTGAGCCGCATCCCAAATCTGGACGTAATGACCAAGACTAAAAGCAACCCAAGGCAATGTGGGATGCCAAGCCAGTTGATCAATCCAGTGGGAACCGTAGTGGAGCACCTGAAGATTCTCAGGGTGAGCTAAGGAACCAATGAGTACCCGTCCCTGCTCTCCCGCCGCTGCCCACCACTGGCGATCGCTGGCCACCGCGAGGATCGTTAAGCTTTGATCGGTCGCCGTTTGCAAGATGAGTTGCTCACCCACCTCTGGATCAATGTGATAGACCTCTCCTGCGGCGGAAGCGGCCAACAGATGGCGATCGCCCCACGCCAAGGCGGTGACGTACTCTTGAAGTTGGGTTTGCCCTAGTGGGATCAGAGAATTCACCAGTCACGCCCCTAGTGGAGGGTGTCGAAATAGATCTGAATGCCGACAATCATGGCAAACATGAGGACAATAAACAAGCTGATGATCAGCCAGTGCCCCGCTACATTCACGTCAAAGATCTCACCATAAATGTTGTAGAGCCGGTCAATAATGCCTTCTGCTTGGCCAATGGCTTTTTCCCGCTTCAGCATCCAGTTAGAATACCGTTCTTGCCAAATCTGCAGATCATCCTTGTAGTTGGTCATCTCCTCTTGGAAGGTGGCAAAGGCGGCTGGGGTGGTTGGCGTTCCTGGTTCCGTGGGCTTTTGCGGTTCGGCCTCATCAAGGGCTGGGGTGTAGTAGCCACAAACCCCCGGGAAGTAGCAGGTCTTAGAGAGTTGGGCACCCGTGCAACGACAGCTTTCGGGGGGATGGGTTTCATTGGGTTTCGTCCAGCAGGGATCCAAAGCGACATCCTTGCCCACTTTTGTAGTTGTGACAAAGGCTTCAAAGGGCCACTTGGTTAGGGTAAAGACATTCATGACTTGGCCAATCGGATTCATCTGAGAGGGGGCAATAATCCCGCCCCCAAATGTGACTTGGGGAATAATAAAGAGAATTAACAACAGGGGGGCGATCGCCATAGACCAGACCGAGCTTACTGTCCAAGTCACGGATGCGATAGCCAGTGTCCGTCTTAACAATTTCAAAGTGATGCCGCGAAATGGTCGGATAGGAAATCACAATTTCGTTGTGGGGCGATCGCCCTACCCGTACCGTGGGTTGCAAGAGTGGAAATTCCTCGACGGAAGCGGGCGTACTCATTTGCAGAAAGGGGGATGATTCTTGATCCGAGGCTAAAACCGTTGCCTCATTGCTATGGGATGCCATGGGACACAGGATCAACACACCGACGGTTCCCCTTCACGATAACAAGTGTCCTTGAGTCTTGGGGAAGGCCTAGACTAAACCGTTACGAAGTGCAACAACCGCCGCCTGCACACGGTCATCCACCGCCAACTTGTTCAAAATACCCCGCACATGGGTCTTGATAGTATTTGGACTGAGAAACAGCTTACTGGCAATTTCAGGGTTACTATAGCCTTCCACCATCAGCTTCAGGACATCCAGTTCCCGCTGCGACAGGTGATAGTCCATTGTCGGTTGGGGCGGATGCAGGTGCTGGATCACATGGCGGGCAATCTGGGGATCAAGGTAAGTGGCTCCTTCTTGGGCAGCAGCGATCGCCATCAGTAATCGCTCAACGGTTTCTCCCTTGATACAGTAGGCATCGGCACCACTAGAAAGGGCAGCAACAGCTTCAAGAGCCGATTGGTGGGAGGTAAGCATCACCACATGAATGTCAGGAAATTCTCGCTTCAGCCGTTGGGTGGCGGCAATCCCGTCTAGCCTTGGTAGGCCAATGTCCATAATGACCACTTGCGGCTGCAACTGCCGTGTCATATCAATGGCGCCATAGCCATCTTCGGCATAACCCACCACAGCAAACTGCTCTCCTAGGGCTTGTCCTAGCCCCAGTTGCATCATTGGATCATCTTCCACAATCAGGAGCCGCAGCTTGGGTGCCATGGTGGGCGGGGAAGTGCATTAACCGAGACCCGGAACGTTCAAGCCACCTGTTAACTCTTCCATCCGTTCCCGCATGGTAGCGGTGGATTTTTGGTAGGCATCGCGCATGGCAGCGGTCACCAAATCAGAGAGCACTTCAGCCCCTTCACTCAGGAGATCTGGGCTGATTTCGACGCGGCGGGGTTCTTGGGTACCACTCATAATCACTTTGACGGCACCCCCCGCTGCTTGACCCTCAATGTCCATTTTTTCGAGGTCTTCTTGCAGCTTCTTGGCGCCTTCTTGAACTTGTTGTGCTTTCTGGATGGCTGCGGCCAGCTCCTTCATTTTGCCAAGACCGAAGCCAAAACCCTGTCCCTGTGCCATAGTGTTCCTTCTATACAGTGCGGACTATTGACTGCTATCTTATCACTGTCTTGAGAAGGGATTAGCGCGCTGCACGGGCAAGGGCATTGTAGAGACCATTGAGGACGGGAGGGGAAGGGAGGGGGGGCGAGTTCTCGAAAATTTGCATCGGAGTAAGATTGGGTCGACCATAGAAGCGGCTGCTGCTTCGGCGGTCAAAACTAATATTGGCGCCTTCTAGGGCAACGCCGGCAAACAGACCCGCACTGCGTGTGTAGGAAAAGACTTGGGGACTCGGATCCGTAGGACTGACGACTTCGCCACCCACAGGGCCTGCCGCAACGGAGACATTGCCGCCTAGACGAAAGGACTGCGCCAAGCTGCGCATGACGACGGATTTATCCATGAAGGCCAGCACCACATCCGTGGATTGGGCACCAATTTGCAGGCCAAAGCTCCCGCCGGTCATTGTGATAAAGGCGGGCTTACTCCATTCATTATTTTCATTGCGCACAAGCAGAATACCGGCCCCACGGCGGCCCCCAAAGAGAAAGCCCGCTTGAACGACATTGGGAATAATGGCAATTCCTTGAGCGCGCTGGACAATCCTCGGTGGAATGCGGTTGTTGTTGTTAAATGTAAACTCGCCAAGGACAAATGTGGCATTCTCGACCCGTTGCACCATGCGAGAATCAGGGGCATTTTGGGCAAGGGTGGTATGGGGGATGAAAATCAGGGCGATCGCCCCTACAATTGCAGCGCCGGCTCGGTGAAATCGTGCCATAGGAAAACTCAATTCCATCGCAGTTCCTCTTATTTGTGCGTCAATGCATCGTTAGACGAGCCAACCTTATCTGCCTGTTCCCTGACCTGTCATGCCCTAGTTGGCAGTAACAAACCTGAAGAAAACCTGTTTTTTGATTTTCTGCAACCGATTTCCGGCATCTGTTGTTAAAACGGATGTGGCAGAATGTAAAGGGTTTTGCCTGCACTAGTGATTCATACCTAGTTCGTCTTTCCAAGCAGGCAGCTCTCATGGAAAGTTAGGTGGCACGCATGGAACCCCTGTATCAATATGCTTGGCTGATTCCCGTTTTACCCCTGTTGGGAGCGCTGATTGTTGGCTTTGGCTTGATTGCCTTTTCAGAGACCACCTCGAAACTGCGGCGACCCAGTGCCATTTTCATCATGGCGTTGATGGCGATCGCCATGGTGCATTCTCTGAGCCTTTTCTGGAGTCAAGTCCAAGGCCACGCCCCCTATACGCAAATGATTGAATGGGCAGCGGCGGGCAATCTCCACATTGCCATGGGATACGTGATTGACCCCTTAGCGGCATTGATGTTGGTCATCGTCACAACGGTGGCCTTTTTAGTCATGCTCTACAGCGATGGCTACATGGCTCATGATGCGGGCTATGTTCGCTTTTTTGCCTATCTCAGCCTGTTTGGCTCCTCGATGCTGGGGTTGGTGGTCAGTCCCAACTTGGTGCAGGTCTATATCTTTTGGGAATTGGTGGGGATGTGCTCCTACCTGCTGATTGGCTTCTGGTATGACCGCAAAAGCGCGGCGGAAGCAGCACAGAAGGCATTTGTTACCAACCGTGTCGGTGATTTTGGCCTTTTGTTGGGCATGGTGGGGCTATTTTGGGCAACGGGTACCTTTGACTTTGGTGGCATGGGCGATCGCCTGACGGAACTGGTCAATACCGGCCTACTTTCCCCTAGTCTTGCCGCCATTCTTGCCATCTTGGTCTTTCTCGGTCCTGTGGCCAAATCTGCCCAGTTTCCCCTGCATGTGTGGCTGCCGGATGCGATGGAAGGTCCGACCCCCATTTCTGCTCTGATTCACGCGGCAACCATGGTGGCAGCCGGGGTCTTCCTGATTGCGCGGATGTTCCCTGTGTTTGAGCAATTGCCCCAAGTGATGACGATCATTGCTTGGACGGGGGCCTTTACGGCCTTTATGGGGGCAACCATTGCCATCACCCAAAACGACATCAAAAAGAGCTTGGCCTATTCAACCATTTCCCAACTGGGCTATATGGTCATGGGGATGGGCGTGGGTGCCTACAGTGCTGGCCTTTTTCACCTGATGACCCATGCCTACTTCAAAGCGATGCTCTTTCTTGGATCGGGGTCAGTCATCCACAGCATGGAAGGGGTGGTTGGCCATAACCCAGACTTGGCTCAAGATATGCGCTACATGGGGGGGCTGCGCAAGTACATGCCGATTACGGGGGCAACGTTTCTAGTGGGGTGCTTGGCCATTTCTGGCGTGCCTCCCTTTGCTGGCTTTTGGTCAAAGGATGAAATTTTAGGCGCGGTTTTTCATGCCAACCCGGCAATGTGGCTGCTGACGTGGCTCACGGCGGGCTTAACCGCCTTTTACATGTTCCGCATGTACTTCATGACCTTTGAGGGCAAGTTCCGTAATGTGCCCCCAGAGTTACAGGAGCACTATGATCACAATGCCCACCACGATCAGCACGCTGCTGAACCCCATGAATCTCCTTGGACAATGACCCTACCCTTGGTGGTGCTAGCGATTCCCTCGACGTTGATTGGTTTTGTGGGTACCCCCTTCAACAATCTCTTTGAGGCCTTTATCCATGCTCCCGGTGAGGAGATGGTGGCGGAGCACGCGGTAGATTTGACAGAGTTTCTCATCCTTGGCGGTAGCTCTGTAGGCATTGGCCTGATTGGCATTACCTTGGCCTCCCTGATGTATCTCAAGGGCACTCCCAGTCCGCAGGCGATCGCCAAAGCCATTCAACCGCTGTACCAGTTCTCACTGCATAAGTGGTATTTCGATGAACTCTATGAAGCGGTCTTCATTAAAGGCTGTCGTCGCTTGGCGCGTCAGGTCCTGGAAGTGGATTACAACGTGGTGGATGGCGTGGTCAACCTCACGGGCTTTGTCACGATGGTCACTGGTGAAGGACTGAAATACTTCCAAAATGGCCGTGCCCAATTCTACGCCCTCATTGTGCTGCTGGCGGTGTTGGGATTTGTCATCTTCTCGGTGCAAGCCTAACCCCGGTCATGGTTCTTTCCCAACTGCTGGAGGAGTAAACACGACTGCCATGAGTACGTTTCCTTGGCTGACAACGATTATCCTGTTCCCAATTGTGGCTTCCTTGGCGATTCCCTTCATTCCAGATGCCACAGGCAAAGGACGCCCAATCCGCTGGTATGCCCTGACGGTGGGGTTGATTGACTTTGCCTTGATTGTCTATGCCTTCACGAATTTCTATGACCTGAACACCCCCGGCATGCAACTGTGGGAAAGCTATGACTGGATTCCCGAAATTGGCCTGCGCTGGTCAGTGGGGGCAGATGGCCTCTCGATGCCGCTGATTTTACTCACGGGCTTTATTACCACGCTGGCGATTTTGGCGGCTTGGCCAGTGACCCTGAAGCCGCGACTGTTTTATTTCTTAATGCTGGCGATGTATGGTGGCCAGATTGCCGTTTTTGCCGTGCAGGATATGCTGGTCTTTTTCCTTGCGTGGGAACTGGAGCTGATTCCGGTGTACCTGCTACTGGCCATTTGGGGGGGGCACAAGCGTCAATACGCGGCAACAAAGTTCATTCTCTACACGGCTGGTAGCTCCCTCTTTATTTTGGTGGCGGGTTTGGCCATGGCCTTCTATGGCGACACGATTAGCTTTGATATGCAGACCTTGGCGGCCAAGGACTATGCCATTGGGTTTCAACTGCTGGTTTATGCCGGCTTTTTGGTGGCCTACGGCGTCAAGCTGCCGATTGTCCCCCTGCACACGTGGTTGCCGGATGCCCACGGTGAAGCAACAGCGCCGGTGCACATGCTGCTGGCGGGGATTCTCCTGAAGATGGGCGGCTATGCCCTGATTCGCATGAATGTCGATATGCTGCCGGCAGCCCATGCCAAGTTTGCCCCCGTTTTGGTGATTTTGGGGGTGGTCAACATCATCTATGCGGCGCTGACCTCCTATGCGCAGCGCAATCTCAAGCGCAAAATTGCCTACTCCTCGATTTCCCACATGGGCTTTGTGCTGATTGGGATTGCCTCGTTTACCAATTTGGGCATGAGTGGGGCAATGCTACAAATGGTCTCCC
Organism: Thermosynechococcus sp. PKX82; assembly: GCF_031583255.1. NCBI lineage: Bacteria > Bacillati > Cyanobacteriota > Cyanophyceae > Acaryochloridales > Thermosynechococcaceae > Thermosynechococcus > Thermosynechococcus sp. PKX82. Next base: position 302,985 of record NZ_CP134169.1, read on the forward strand.
ACGGCTTAATTGGGGCGAGTCTCTTCTTTTTGGTGGGAGCCACCTATGACCGTACCCACACGCTGATCCTTGAGGAAATGGGCGGTGTTGGCCAGAAAATGAAGAAGATCTTTGCCATGTTTACGGCCTGCTCCTTGGCCTCCCTTGCCCTGCCGGGGATGAGTGGCTTTGTGGCTGAACTCATGGTCTTTATTGGCTTTGCCACTAGTGATGCCTATTCGTTGCCCTTCCGCGTGATTGTGGTCTTTTTGGCGGCAGTGGGGGTGATCTTGACACCGATTTACCTGCTGTCGATGCTGCGGGAAATTTTCTACGGCCCTGAAAACAAGGAACTGGTGGAGCATGAAGCCCTTGTGGATGCTGAACCCCGCGAGGTGTTTATCATTGCCTGTCTTTTGGTACCAATTATTGGCATTGGCCTCTATCCCAAGCTATTGACGCAAATTTACGATGCCACCACGGGGCAGGTGATTGCGCGAGCGCGGGAAGTGGTACCGACGCTGGCTCAGCAGGTGGATCAACCCTTAGGGACACTGGTGGCACCGAGCCTGAACTCAAAGACTAAATGAGTTGGCTACAAGATTGGGTACTGGGGGAGTGGAGCTGGCTGCGCTTGGGGCGATCGGCACTCCTGATTTATCTGATCATTGCGGTCTATCTCTACTTTGGCGCCGATGCCCTCATCTTCCATCCACCCCGTCCTACCTACTCCCTTTCTGAGGAGATCCGGCTGATTCCAGTGGGGCAGGGCGATCGCCTTGCGGTGCGGTATGTTGCCAACCCAGACGCTCACTTTACGCTGCTGTTTAGTCACGGCAATGGGGAAGACCTCGGCATGGTGGAACCCTTTCTACAGACGCTGCGGCAGTGGGGGTTTTCCGTCCTCGCCTACGACTATCGTGGCTACGGCTTGAGTTCGGGTCGCCCTAGTGAGCGTCATGCCTACGCAGATGCTTTGGCAGCCTATACCTATCTCACAGAGGAACTGCGAGTCCCCCCAGAGCGGGTGATTCTCTATGGCCGTTCCCTTGGCGGTGGGGTGGCGACGGAACTGGCAACACAGGTTGCAATTGCGGGGTTGGTCTTAGAAAGTACCTTTACTTCCATCTTTCGGGTGGTGGTACCTTTCCCGTTGTTTCCCTTTGATCGCTTTATCAACCGAGATAAACTGCCGCAAGTCAAGGTGCCGCTGTTGATTCTCCACGGTACTGCCGATAGCATCGTGCCCTTTCGTCATGGCCAATACCTTTTTGCCATTGCCCGTGAGCCAAAATTTTCCCTCTGGGTCGAGGGTGCCGATCACAATGATTTTGTTGAGGTGGCGGGCGATCGCCTGCGGATAGCGTTAGAGGAATTTGCTGCTTTTCTGAAGGCACAATCTGCCTAGGGTGTTTATTAAGGGAAAGCTGATGTTCCCAGTAAGGGACAGTTGTTGAGGTACGCTGAGATCGTAGCGCGAAAAGATTTTCTTATGGATGCTTTGGCTCTTTGGCAGCATTACCAAGACTGGTTGTACTACCACCCTGAGTTAGAGTTCTATGTGGATGTCAGTCGTATGGGGCTGACCCTAGAAGTGGTACGTCGCCTAGAGCCAGCTTTTGAGCGCGCCTTTCAGCAAATGAAGGAATTGGAAGCAGGGGCGATCGCCAACCCCGATGAGGGCCGCATGGTGGGGCACTACTGGCTGCGGGATGCCGATTTGGCACCAACTCCAGAACTGCGTGCCGAAATTCGCGATGCCATTGCCCAAGTGAAGCAGTTTAGCCAGCAAGTCCACAGTGGCGCCATTGCTCCACCCCAAGGGGGTCGCTTTACCGAGATTCTCTCCATTGGCATTGGGGGGTCTGCCCTAGGTCCGCAGTTTGCGGCGGCTGCCCTTGCCCCTGTGAATCCGCCCCTGAACATTCACTTTTTGGACAACACCGACCCTGCCGGGTTTGAGCGGGTTTTTGCGGAACTAGGCGATCGCCTGCGGACGACATTGGTGATTGTCATTTCCAAATCGGGGGGGACACCGGAAACCCGCAATGGCATGCTAGAAGCCCAAGCCCGCTTCCAACGTGCCGGCCTTGCCTTTGCCGATCACGCCGTCGCCGTCACCCTGCCGGGCAGTGGCCTTGCCCAAGTGGCGGAGTCCAACGGTTGGCTGGCCATTTTCCCGATGTTTGACTGGGTGGGGGGGCGCACCTCGGAACTGTCAACGGTGGGTCTATTGCCCGCTGCCCTGCAAGGGATTGACATTGATGCCCTCCTCGCGGGAGCAAAATTGATGGATCAGGCAACCCGCGTGCCGAAGATTCGCCAAAATCCCGCTGCCCTACTCGCCTTGGCTTGGCACCATGCGGGCAATGGTCGGGGTGAAAAAGATATGGTTGTCCTGCCCTACAAAGATAGTCTGCTCCTGTTTAGCCGCTACTTGCAGCAGTTGGTAATGGAGTCCCTCGGCAAGGAAAAAGACCTCGACGGCAACATTGTCCACCAAGGGATTGCGGTCTATGGCAACAAGGGAACCACGGATCAGCATGCCTATGTGCAGCAGTTGCGGGATGGCCTACCTAACTTCTTTGTCACGTTTATTGAGGTGCTGCGGGATGGCCAAGAACCCGCCATTGACGTGGAGCCGGGGATTACTGCGGGGGATTACCTCAGTGGCCTACTCCTCGGCACCCGCCAAGCTCTCTATGAAAAGAATCGCCCCTCCCTGACGGTGACGATTCCGGACGTGACCCCGAAAACCGTGGGTGCCTTGATTGCCCTCTATGAACGAGCGGTGGGTCTTTATGGCTTCTTGGTGAATATCAATGCCTACCATCAGCCGGGGGTGGAAGCGGGGAAAAAAGCAGCGGCGGCCAACTTGGCGTTGCAACGGCAGATTGTTAAAGTCTTAGAACAAAGTGATGAACCCCTAGACTTGCAGGCGATCGCCGACGCTGTCAATGCGCCGGATCAACTGGAGCGGATTTACCTGATCCTGCGGCACCTTGTGGCCAATGATCGCGGCATCGAGCAACTGGGGGATCCAGGGCAGCCAAGTCAATTGCAGTTTCGGTGGCAACGCTAATGCAGCGGCGGCAATTTTGTCAGGGGTTGTTTGCCTTGGGGGCGATCGCCCTCAGTGGGTGTCAAGCCACTGCCAATACAGGACTCACCGTCTATTTACTGCGAAAATCCTTACCCCCCCAATTGATTCAGCGCTTTCGTCAACAGGCCGGCGTGGGACTTCAGCTGCGGCTGCGGGAAACCCCCCAAGAGTTAGCCAACACCTTTGCAGCGGGAATCCTCGGGTCAGCCGTCCTCAGTCTCGGGGATGCTTGGATAGCTCAGGCCGTGGCGCAACGACAGATTGCCCCTATTCCCAAACCACTGATTCAAAACCGGTGGGACTGGGCTGAACCGTGGCAGCCATTACTGCAACTCATTGGCAAAGACGATGCTCTCTGGGGTCTGCCCTATCGCTGGGGGGCAACAGTCCTCATTTATCGCCGCCAGTTCTTTGCCGATTTGGGCTGGGAACCCACAGATTGGGATGTCCTATGGCATCCAAGCGTTCAAGGCCACTATAGCCTGTTAAATCAGCCGCGGGAAGTGATTGGGTTGACGCTGAAATCCCTAGGGCTATCCTACAATGCCCCACCCACCCACCCCGAATTACGGCAACGCTTGCAGCGTCTCCGCCAAGGGTGTCGTTTTTTTAGTTCTGACGCCTACCTGCAGCCACTGATGCTGGGCAGTACACAATTAGCAGTGGGTTGGTCAACGGATGTACTGCCGCTGCTGAAGCGAGATCCGCAGACCTATGCCGCCGTGTTTCCCGCCAGTGGGACAGCGCTGTGGGTGGATTTGTGGGTCTGTGGCCAAAACCCCGATGCGGCAGCCTTGGCTTGGTTGAACTACTGGTGGCAACCGGAAGTTGCTGAGCAACTCAGCCAGTTTAGTGATGCTCCCTCGCCGCTGGTGAGCGATTTAAGACGCACTCTCTTGCATCGCTATATTCCCCTAGCGACTCCCACCGCCTTTGCCAAGAGTGAACTCCTGCTCCCCCTCGATGTGGCTGCCCAAAAACGCTATGACACCCTTTGGCAGGAAATGTTTTTGCCCCTCTCCTAAGTGTGCCGCGGTTGCCTTGAACCACCTAGGATTTCTGCCACATAGGCGAGGGCTTGGGGGCGATCGCGAATTTCTCCCCGCGCTTGCGCCGCTTCCACAGCTCGCAACAATTCACCCACACGCGGCCCCGGCGAGACCTGAAACACTTCTACCAGATCGGCACCCCGCACCAATTGGGGGGGATGGGCAATGGCATCCTTGGGGTCTAACCACCCTTTGACCAAGGGCACTAGATGCGCTTTGGGGATGCCCCGGCTCAGGGCAAGGGCAACAAAGGCTGGAAAATAGCTACCCGCCGCGCGGAATAGATAGAAGGCTTGCTCGCGGTTCAGGGGGTGTTCGAGGGGGACTAGCCAGTGGTTGAGCAATCGGCACAGGACTTGGACAATGCGAATTTCATCAGTGGTGTAGGTGAGGGCAGTTAGTTCCTCGGCAGCGCGGCGATCGCTGGCATTCACGAGGCAGGTGAGCTTGGCCAAAGCCGCTAGGGTTCGCCGTTGGGGTTCGCCGGGGGCAGTTGTTGCGGCAATAGATGTCGTTAGCGCTGGCCAAAGGGCTGGGAAGGGAAAATTCCCTAGGGTGGATTCAAGGGCATGGTAGTGGGTAATCCGCTCCTCGGTGACCGACGGCAGCCACACCGCCAACACGCCATCGCGAAAAGCAAGGGTGAGATAGGGGGCACTCTCAAGGGCACTGAGAAAATAACTGAGTTCCACCCGCACCCGTTCTGGGGCGACTCGTCGCAGTTGGGGGGCAAGGGTTTGGATCACCTGCCGCGTTTTGGGCGTAATCGTAAATTGCAGTTGGGCAGCTTGGCGATAGGCGCGTAGGAGTCGCAGGGGATCAGCAGCGAGATTTTCTGGTGCGACATAGTGAATTTGGCGGCGTTGCAGATCTTGGAGGCCACCGAGGGGATCGATGATGTGGTGGTGGTGAATGTCGTAGGCAATGGCATTGAGGCGAAAATCGCGATCGCTCAAATCGGTCAAGAGGGTTTCTCCGTGCCGCTGGGCAATATCCACCGTTGTATTAGCAAAGACTAAGCGGGCAATCTGACGCTGCCGATCCAAAACCACTAAACCAGCCTTGTACTTATCCGCCAGTTTTTGGGTCAGGGCAATCGCATCCCTCGGCACAATAAAATCCAAGTCGGGGCACGAATTGATCCGGCCTAGGAGCGCATCCCGCACCGCTCCCCCCACGAGGTAGGTATCGGCCGGTAAATCACTGACTGCGATCGGCCAGCGACTAAAATCAAAGGGTTGAAGGGCGACCATTAGAGCTGGTTGAGAGCGATCGCTTGCCCCCCAAGGGTGACCCTCAAGTTTTCCCCCTGCACACAGACGAGCCCTGCGGCGGTTTCAATGGTGAGGCAGTTATTTTCAAATTTGAGTAAGCCGTTCCAAGGCGGGACTGCTGGGGCAGAGGTGGTGGGCAATCCAGACGGGACACTTTCTAGCCAAATCAGCGAGGCATCCCCAGAAAAGTGGCGATCGCCCATCGCCGTTTTGATTATCAGACCACCGCCCGCCGACGGTGAAAAGGCAATATCGCAAATGGGCTGCCACTCCTTGCCCACCAACAGTTGCAATTGCTGTGGCTCCTGAGGTGTGGCAGTGGACTTGAGCAGTAACCACCAAGTTTTCCAAAGTTGCCGTGCCGTTCCCCAACGCACCACCTGCCCCGACGGAATGGCGACCTGTTCGTAGTGCCACGCCGGTACGGGTTCACTGACGTATTGTGTGGGCAAGAAGGAATGGGCTTGGAGGACACTGGCCACCACATCGGCAAAGGGCGCCTCGGCAAAAAGGGTTACTTTTTCATTGGCCACACTCTCACCTTCTACCACCGCCACCACCGTTTCCGTGACCGTGCGCAATTGATAGCAGTGATTGCCGAGGCTAACCACCTTCAAATCAGCACTTTGGTAGGTACTGGGCAGGGGGTGTTGTTGCAGGATCAGCATTTGAATCACCTGCTCATTCGTCCACTCAATCACGGTGGTTTCGTTTGCAGTGGCCATTGGCTTAGCCATTGGCGTTGGGGCGGGCAACGGAACCTCTTCCATTTCCCCAGCCTCAAAGACCACTTCGCCATTGGGCAGTATAGTTCCTGAGAGCTTGGCTTCCTCTAAGTCTTGGCGGCGGGCGATCGCCCCGGTCAGATCCGCCTCTGAGAGATCTGCCCCCACCACATTTGTATCCTTCAGATTACTGTCGTGGAGCACCGCCCCCTTGAGGATGGCCCCACTGAGCACCGCCTGCTGCAAATTGGCGCGTGAGAGGTAGGCACCCACTAGGATGGCGCCACTGAGCATGGCTTCCTGCAAGTTGGCATCGGTCAGATTAGCACCACTCAGATCTGCGCCAATCAGATTTGCCCCCCGCAGATTGGCATTGGCCAAGTTGGCCTTGATCAAATCCGCTCCACTCCAGTTGATGCCCTGAAGATCCGCCCCCGCTAGATCCACATGGCTCAGTTGCACCAGCGGGAACACACTGCCCGCCAAATTCACACCCCGGAAATTCCGCACCCCACGGGCAAATTCGCTTAACAAGGTTTCAAGGGTAATTGCTTTGCTCATAGCCGCTCACTAGCAGGGCACCACAGAGTTTTTCAAGCCCACTGCTATAGCTATTCTAGGTCTTGATTCCCATCCAGAGGAGCCAGTCAGCGATGCCATGGTTTGTCAAAATTGAACGCGGTATTGTGGACAAAGCCACCTTTGATCGCCACGTTCCTGCCCACCGTGCCTATGTGCGCGCCCTCATTGCCGCAGGGCATCAAGCCCGCACGGGATACTGGGCTGAGCGCGGGGGTGGCATGTTGTTGTTTCAGGCGGATTCCCGGCAAGCCGCTGAAGAAATTGTTGCCCGCGATCCCCTCGTCCAACACCAGTGTGTCCACTACGAACTCCATGAGTGGTGTATCGTCGAAGCCCCCGATTAGCCTTGGCGCAGTTTTTCTGCCCAGACACGGGTGGGTAGCCCCCACACGTAGATAAAGCCCTCGGCTGCCCTGTGATCAAATTGATCCTCGGCACCATAGGTGGCCAAATCGGGCGTGTAGAGGGAGTAGGGAGATTGCCGCCCCACCACCCGTGCGGTTCCCTTAAAGAGCTTGACGCGCACGGTACCCGTCACCCGCTTCTGGGTCTGTTGAATAAAAGCATCCAAGGCTTCCTTGAGGGGGCTATACCAAAGACCGTTATAGACCAAACGGCTGTAGGTCTCTTCAATCCCCCGTTTGTACTGCGTCACATCGGCGGTTAAGGTCAAGCTTTCCAAATCGCGGTGGGCGTCAATAAGCACCAAGAGGGCAGGGGCTTCGTAAATTTCGCGGGATTTAATGCCGACAAGGCGATTTTCAATCATGTCAATGCGACCAAAGCCGTGGCGCCCCACCCGCTCATTGAGTTCACTCACCAGCGTTACGGGATCGAGGGAGCGGCCATCGAGGCTAACGGGAATTCCGGCCTCAAAGCCAATATCCACATACTCCGGGGAGTTGGGGGTATTTTCAATGGCTTGGGTCATCAAATAGATTTCCTCAAGGGGTTCAATCCACGGATCCTCAAGGGGGCCGGCTTCAATACTGCGTCCCAAAAGATTGCGGTCAATGCTGTAGGGGGAAGATTTTTTCACAGGCGCAGGAATGCCAAAGCGTTCGCCATAGGCAATGGTTTCTTCGCGGCTCATGCCCCATTCGCGAGCGGGTGCCAGGACCTTGAGGTTGGGATTCAGGGCGGCGATCGCCACATCAAAGCGCACTTGATCATTGCCTTTCCCTGTACAGCCGTGGGCAACGGCATCGGCACCATACTCAGCAGCCGCATCCACCAAGAGCTTGGCAATCAGAGGGCGAGCAAGGGCCGTCGAGAGGGGATAGCGATTTTCGTAGAGGGCGTTGGCCTGAAGAGCGGGAAAGGCATAGTTGCGGATGAACTCAGCTTTGGCATCGACCACCAGCGAGGCACTGGCACCAGCATCAAGGGCTTTTTGGCGAATGGGTTCCAGTTCATCCCCCTGTCCTAAATCAGCGGCGAGGGTAATGACTTCCTTCACGCCCCACTCGTGCTTGAGATAGGGAATACACACGGAGGTATCCACTCCCCCCGAATAGGCCAAAATGACTTTTTCTGCACGCCCCATGATTCTTTCCTGAAATAAATGCGATCGCTACTATAGCGGATCTGTTTGCCAGAAACGTTATAGCAATAACCGTTTCGCCGAGCCTTACATCTGTTTCACTTCGTTTGCTAGGGGCAGGCCTTGCTCAAAACAGGTCAGATTTTCAATTGTCGTACGGGCAATATCCGTGAGGGCATTGCGGGTAAAGAAGGCTTGGTGAGCAGTAATCACCACATTGGGGAAGGATTGCAGGAGTTGGAAGGTGTCGTCCTGAATAATCGTGTCCGAAAGATCTTGGAAAAAGAGGGAGTCTTCCTCTTCATAGACATCAATGCCCAGATAACCAATTTGGCCGCTTTTAATGCCCTCAATGACTGCTTTGGTGTCCACCAGCTTGCCACGACTGGTATTGATTAACATGACACCGCGCTTCATTTGGGCGATCGTGGTCGCATTGATCAGGTGTTCATTTTCGGGGACAAGGGGGCAATGAAGAGTGACAATGTCCGATTCAGCCAAGAGGGTTTCTAGGGTTGTGTAGGTGCCTATCTGCTCAAAGTCTTTGTTGGGGTAGGGATCATAGCCGTAGAGGTGGCAGCCAAAACCAGCCATAATCTGAGCAACAATACGGCCAATTTTACCCGTGCCAATGATGCCGACCGTACAACCATGGAGGTCAAAGCCCATCAGCCCCTCTAAGGAAAAATTATCATCGCGCACGCGGTTGTAGGCACGGTGGAGTTTGCGGTTTAGCATCAGGATCAGCCCCACCGTATGCTCCGCTACCGAATAGGGGGAATAAGCACTGACGCGGGTAACTGTGATGCCCAAGCTGGCCGCTGTTGCCAAATCCACATTGTTGAAGCCCGTACAGCGCAGCGTCACCAGACGCACCCCCAACGCTGCCAGCCGTTTGAGGGTCTCTGCCCCCAGATCATCATTGACAAATACACAGACGGCCTCATGTCCCTCGGCAAGGGAAACTGTTTGAGGACGCAGCAGCACATCGTAGTAGGTGAGGAGATGGGGATGACCTTGAGCTTCATTGGCGGCATTCAGAAACTGGCGATCGTAGGATTTGGCACTGAAAACGGCAACTTTCATAGCATGGCTCTCCTAGCCCAAGTGACATTACAGCCCTTTTCACTAGGGTTGAACACTCTGAATCCTGAGAACGTTAATGGCGGACAGCATGCCGATGTGTCCTGTCTGTTAACCCCATATTCCACAAAAGAGCTGTAGTTAGCTTAGCGAGTGTCAGCTTAAGGTTGTGTTAAGGGAGGACAAATACCCAGACAACTGCTTAGGGGATGCCCTTAGCGCTTACGAAAAAACTGGCGAATGGTTGCGGCAATATGCTCAATGGTGGCATCGCTCAATTCAGGCCAAATGGGTAAGCTGAGAACCTCGCTGGCAAGGCGATCGCTCACCGGATTGGGTGGAGATTGCCCCTTATACATCGGACAGTGATCTTGGGGAATCGGGTAGTAAATCATCGAACTAATACCAGCCTCCTTGAGGTAAGCCGCGAGCGCATCCCGCTGCCCATTGAGCACCCGAATGGTATATTGATGAAACACATGCCCTGGTGAGACTGCTGGGGTTACCACCGCCTCAAGACCCGCCAAGGCTTGGTTATAGGTTTGGGCGACTCGCCGTCGCTCTTGATTCCAGCGATCGATATGGGGTAGCTTCACCCGCAGAATTGCCGCCTGTAGGCTGTCCAAGCGAGAATTGTAGCCAATCATTTCGTGGTGGTAGCGTTGACGGGAGCCGTGAACCCGCAGCATGCGCGATCGCTCGGCTAAATCATCATCATTGGTGGTAATCAGCCCCCCGTCGCCATAGGCACCGAGATTCTTGGTGGGAAAAAATGAAAAGGCTCCCATGGTACCGATCGCCCCCGTGAACCGATGAGCTAAAGCCTCTTGAGTTGCCGTTTCACATTGACAGTTCTCACAGGGCGGACAATAGCGGGCACCAAAGGACTGGGCACAATCCTCAAGAATGGCTAACCCATGGGCTTGGGCAATTTCAACAATTGCTCCCATAGCAGCTGGCCGCCCAAATAAATGAACCGGCAAAATCGCCTTGGTGCGGGGGGTAATGGCTGCGGCAACTTTATTGGGATCAAGGTTAAAAGAGTCCAGTTCCACATCCACAAAGACCGGGCGGGCACCCACCAAACTAATCGCCTCTGCCGTCGCAAAAAACGAAAAGGGGGTGGTAATCACCTCATCCCCAGCACCTATTCCCAAACTGCGCAGGGAAATCACCAGTGCATCTGTCCCTGAATTAACTGCTACCGCATGGCGCACCCCTAAATAGGCGGCTACCTCTTCCTCAAAGGCCTGTACCTCTGGCCCTAGAATGAACTGACCGGATGCCAGTACGCGGGCAACTGCGCGATCGATGTCTGCTTGCAGGAATTGATATTGGGCCTTGAGATCAAGAATAGGGATGGTATCCATGAGAGAGCGCAAGTCTTTATTATCATCCTCTCACGAGCGTAGTGTGGTTTTAGCGAATTAAGCTAGGCTTAGAGTGTAGAGCCGTTCTCAAGGGCGGGGTTCCAGACCCGTTTTTTTTGATGAATCCCCAAGAGTTGTTAAAACGCTATGCCAGCGGTGAACGGGACTTTAATCGTGCCAGTTTGACAAATGGCGAGTTTATCAACGCTGATTTACGGGGGATTATTCTCTCCCGTGCCGACATGGAGTGGGTCAACCTGAGCGGAGCCAATCTCAGTGGTGCGGTGCTGTGTGGCGCAGAAATTGTTAATGCCATGCTCATCAAGGCAGAATTGGTGGATGCCAACCTCGCTGGCGCAAACCTTAGCCGCAGTGATCTCAGTTGGGCAAACCTGACGCGAGCCAATCTCAGCCGCGCTGAACTTAGTGAAACCACCCTGCGGGGAACGGTGCTTCAGGGTGCCAATCTCTCTCGTGTGGACTTGGCGAATGCGGATCTACGGGGATTGACACTCGACGGCGTTAACCTTTCGGGGGCAAATTTACAGGGCGCGAATTTGCATGGCACGGATCTAAAGCAGGCGAACCTAACCCGTGTGGATTTAATTCAGGCGGATGTCAGCAATGCCAATCTCAGTGGTGCGAACCTCAGCGGTGCCAACCTGAGTGGCGCGAACTTAACGGCGGCGAATCTCACGGGAGCCAATCTCAGCCGCGTTGATCTCACGGAAGTCAAGCTCAGTGAAGCCAACCTTGCCAAGGCCAACCTTGTCGGCGCGGAACTGGCCAAGGCGGATCTGTCCTCCCTAGAACTTTCAGATGTCAACCTCAGTGGTGCCAATCTCAGTGGCGCGAACCTGAGCCATACCAACCTTAGCCGTGCGGATCTCAGTGGGGCAAATTTACGGGGCGCCAACCTCAGCCATGCCAAACTGGTGGGCACCAATCTGCAGGGGGCGAATCTCCAAGGGGCAAACTTGCAGGGGGCATTGCTGGACAATGCGGATTTGAGTCAAACGGATCTACGCAGTGCCAATCTCAGTGGCCTCGTCTTTAATGGCGTGAAGCTGCGGGGTGCCAATCTCAGTGGTGCCAATCTTCGCGAAGTGGAGTTAACGGAAGCCAACTTTAGCCGTGCCGACTTGGTAGAAGCGAATCTCAGCCGTGCCCGCTTGGTGGGAGCCAACCTGAGTCGTGCTACTCTCTCAGAAGCGAATCTCAGCCGCGCCACCCTCAGTGGAGCTACCCTGAGCCGGGCAACGTTTAGTGGCAGCTTACTGGGAACTGTAGATCTCAGCGGTGTTAACTTGAGTGGGGCAGACTTAGGGGACGCCAACCTCTCAGGCTCTAACCTGTCGCGGGCGGATTTGACGCGGGTGAACCTGACTGCTGCGGATATGAGTGGTGCCAACCTCAGTGAAGTGGATTTGCGGGGTACGATTATGCCCGATGGCCGACGGCGAGCTTAGGCGGGGTCTTTTTCGGGGACGGCTTCTTCGGCAGCTTCAACCGGCTGGGGTCTCGGTGGCGCTTGACGGCCAAAGAGGTGCACCAAGTGCTTCAAATGAGCGGCAAGTTCAGGGGTAAGTTGACCCGCAGTTAGGCGCCACGCCCAGTTGCCTTCGCTCGTACCGGGGAAATTCATGCGGGCATGACTATCGAGACCGAGCAAATCTTGAACGGGAAGAATGGCTTGGTTGGCAACGGTTCCTAGGGCCATGCGAATCAAAGCCCAGTGGGGTTCGCTGGGGGTATAGCCCAAATAGTCAATGAGGCGCTGCTGTTCCCAGTCACTGAGGGTGCGGTACCAGCCGACAGTTGTGTCATTGTCATGGGTGCCGGTGTACACCACACAGTTGCGCTCTTGATTAAAGGGTAAAAAGGGATTATCCGAACCACCGCCGAAGGCAAACTGGAGAATTTTCATCCCCGGAAACTGAAACTGATCCCGTAGGGCAATGACATCGGGGGTAATATCCCCTAAATCCTCGGCGAGAATAGGCAGTCGTCCCAAAGCAGCTTGCAAGGTTTCAAAGAAGGCAGCACCAGGACCCAGTTGCCACTCACCGTTGACGGCTGTTTCCTCCCCTTCGGGCACTTGCCAGTAGCCCTGAAAGCCGCGAAAGTGATCCACACGGATAATGTCCATGTAGGAGAGCAGGGCACGGAAGCGCTCAATCCACCAAGAGTAGCCATCGGCAGCAAGGGCTTTCCAGTTGTAAATGGGGTTGCCCCAGAGTTGTCCTGTGGCACTGAAGTAATCTGGAGGCACACCGGCCATGAGGGCAACCGCACCCGTTTCTGGATTGAGTTCAAAAAATTGGGGAAAGGCCCAGACATCGGCACTGTCGTGGGCAACATAAATGGGAATATCACCAATAATCTGAATCCCCTGTTGATTGGCGGCTTCCTTGAGGGCGTGCCACTGCTGGTAAAAGAGAAATTGCTGAAACTCGTACTCAAAAATGCGCTCTTTGAGAACGGCTTGGATCGCGGCAAGGGCGGTTGGTTCGCGATCGCGCAAAGGGGCAGGCCATTCATACCACGGCTGTCCCTCGTGGTGATCCTTCAGCGCCATAAAGAGGGCATAGGTGGGCAGCCAGTAGTGGGCAAGGGCTTGAAAGTCGCGAAAGGCCTGCCAGTCTTCTGGGGTGGCTTGATTCTGAAAGCGTTGAGCAGCAAGGCGGAGCAGGGGGAGTTTTTGGCTAATGACAGCCTCGAAATCGACGCGATCGCTATTCTCAAGCGTGAGTCCTGCCAAATCTGCTTCCGTTAACCAGCCCTCCTTGACCAGTTCATCCAAGCTGATCAGCAGTGGGTTGCCGGCCATCGCGGAGTAGCACATATAGGGGGAATTGCCAAAGCCCGTTGGCCCTAGGGGCAAGACCTGCCAGTACTGCTGATCACTGGCAACCAAAAATTCAAGGAACTCACGAGCTGCCGCACCCAAGTCACCAATGCCATGACCACCAGGCAGGGACGTGGGATGAAGCAGTAAACCACAGGAGCGGGGAAAGTGCATTATTTAAGCCACGGGGAAACTTGAGCTAATTATCGCCCAATTCTGGATCGGCAATCTCGCTGGATTCCGCTAGAATTTCTGCTTCAAGGGCGGCTAGCTCCTCTGGCGACATCCGCGCAAGGCGATCGCTCATCACGGCCTCCTCATAGTCTTTGAGTTGCTGATGGTAGGTCATCCGTCCTGTAAAGACCCGCAGGAGATAGGTGGAGAGCCAACCCAGAACCACCAAGACAAAAATGGCTTGACTCCAAATCCCGGCTTGAAGCGGCTCAACCCCCGCAATGCGCAACAGCAGATAAACCAAGCCGCCCGCAAGGAAAACACCAATACCAATCCCTAGAACATCAATGCGGCGCATAGCACCTAGGAATCGAGAGAGCGCGGTTGGGGACGAAAGTTAATAAAGGGAGCCAGCAGGAGTAATCCCGGAAAGAAGAACGTCACCAGAAAGTACATAAATGCCCGCTCAAAGGAGCCAGCCACATACCAGCGAGCATTCAAATAGGCATAGACGATCGCTGGCACCACCAGCAGATATAGCCCTGCCAAGGCGCCATAGACACCGAGTACCAAAAGCTCTGTTGAAACTGCCATCGATGACTACCTCTTCACCAAAACGACTAGATTATTCTGAAACGGTGCTGGTTTCCCTCACCGCTTCCCCAAGGGCAGGAACAGCAATTCCCATCGCTGCAGCAAGGGCAGGAGGAGGCGCTTGGCGACTGGGAGCATTGAGATATTGACCGGTGAGAATAGGGGGCACCGGCTTCATCTTGTGCTTGGCGGTAAAGAGGCGATGGGTTTGGGCAAGGTTGCCACGCTCACTGATATGCTCATTGGCAATTTTCTTGCGCAGCTTGACGATCGCATCCATGATCGCTTCTGGACGGGGCGGACAGCCGGGCAAATAGACATCCACGGGAATCAGCTTGTCCACACCACGCACGGCGGAATAAGAATCAGAGCTAAACATCCCCCCTGTGATCGTGCAGGCACCCATCGCAATCACGTACTTGGGATTGGGCATTTGATCGTAGAGGCGCACCAAGGCGGGTGCCATTTTCATCGTGATGGTGCCAGAGGTGATGATCAAATCCGCCTGACGGGGGCTGTTGCGGGGCACCAAGCCAAAGCGATCGAAATCGAAGCGCGAGCCAATCATGGCCGCAAACTCAATGAAGCAGCAGGCAGTGCCATACATGAGCGGCCAGAGGCTCGATAGCCGTGCCCAGTCATAAACATCGTTGAGGGAAGTAAGGATGATATTTTCCGCAAGTTCTTGGGGAACTTCAGGACGAGCAATTGGATTGAGGATGGCAGGCGAGGTCGTATTGGTCATAGGGTTCCCTCAAGGGACATCGGCCAAATGTAAAAACACTTAAAATTATAGGCCTTTACCCTAACAGATGCAGCCAATTGCATTGAGCTGGCAATAAAAAAACTTGACAGCAAGGATAAATTATTTTTGGCCGCCCACCTGCAGGCCGGGGGGTAGGTCTAAGGTGTCACCAATGGTGATGCCATTCCAGTAGGCCGCCAGCAGGACATCACAGGTTTTGCCCCAGGCGATCGCCCCTTGATGGTCGAGGCCAATGGCGCCAAAATCCCGTTGCCGACTCGCGGCTTCCCGAAAGGATTTTTCAAAGGCCGCCTCAAGGGAAAGCCCATCGGTGACGCGCACCACAATCCGCGTGGCCAGCGCCTCATCCAGAATATCCTCACCAATGCCAGTACAACTGACTGCTGCTAAGCTGTTGGCATAGGTGCCGGCTGGCGTTGCGGAGTCACTCACCCGCCCAATACGCTCAAAGCCCTTGCCGCCAGTGGAAGTCCCCACGGCCAAGTGTCCCTGCTGATCTAAAACCACGACACCAATCGTGCCCCGCCTTGCCTCCTCAGCCACGACTCCGGCCATCGATGTTTGGAAATTGCCTTTGCGTTCCTCGAGCCACTCGTAGAGTCGCTGATCCGTGAGGGGTTGATACACAGGAAGCTGCAATTCACGAGCGAGCTCTGCTGCTCCCACATCGGACAGAATACGGTCAGGGCACTGTTGCAACCAATGCGCAAGGTCAATGGGATTTTTCACCCGTGAGATATTAATGACACCGCTGAGGCGCTGCCGCTGCCCATCCATGAGCGAGGCACTCATGCGAATTTGACCGTCGGATTGCAGCACAGACCCCGTGCCTGCATTAAAGCGCGGTTCATCCTCTAGGAGCCGACACCCCAAAACCACTGCCTCAATCGCCGTTGCCCCTTCTTTTAGGGTCTGAACCACTTGGCTGACAATGGCATGCAGGGATTGGCGGACGGGAATGAGACCGCCTTTGTCTTGGAGCGAGCTGCCGGCGCCGCCATGGAGAATCACAGTGGGTTGGGGCATCCTGAATAGGCGAGATAGAAATCAATGGACTAAATTCACGATACCCCGCGGCGAGGGTCTAAATCCACGGGCTGCCCTAAGCAACTGCTGCCGCTGGCATGGTCTCTGTCTGAGTCGTGGCTTCCTCAGTATCCAGTAGCGCTTGTAGTTCTTGGATGGCTTGTTGGGTATCTTCCACTTGACTGAGGAGCGATCGCGCGATTTTTTCCCCAGAGGCGGTGGACTCTACAACCTCGCGAATGTGATGGCGAAAATGATTGGCCATTTCCTCTACTTGTTGGTTGGCAAAGACCACTTGGTTGGCCAATTTGTTAATTGCCTCACTGATAAAATCGAAACCAGCCATCTGCTGGCCACTGCGACTGGCAATCAGCCCCGCCTGCACCGCAAGGTGTTTCACCTGACGGGTAATCTCAGCAATTTGATGGGTGGCTTGGTCGATAATTTCCACGTCCTGTTTCAGCCGTTCGCTGAGGCGATAAACCTCCGCTGTGTGACGGCTAATTTGGTTAACCCCGGTGAAGGTTTGCTGAAAGGCTTTGCGCCCCCGCTGGGAAAGAACTTGGCTAATGGAGACGAACCGTTGATTGAGTTGGGCAATCCGCTCCGCTTGCTCACGCACAGAGCGCTCCTGCTGCTCTAGGGCTTCGTTCATCTGTTGGGTGCGGGTCAGCTCGCTTTCAAGGCGCTTGGCATAGTCTTGGTTCCGCTCTTTTTCCAGCTTTAACTTCTCAAGGAGTTGCTGGGTGTGGAAGTGCTGCTGCTGAATGAAGAGATTTTTCTTGCTCAGCACTTGCGCTTGGGCAATCAGGATCAGCCGCATATCCACCAACACCAGTTGCTTGCCCTTACGCACGACCACGGGTTCGTAGACAAAGGCGGGGGGGCGACTCAAGGCCTGTTCCACAGCTTCTTCCACAGGAGTGCGTGCCATCAAAACAAGGGGAGGTACTTGGGGTGCAGCAACTTCTGGCAGCAATTTAATCGGGCGCGGCAAGTAGAGATCGCGACCAAACTGCTTGCTCATGCGCTCAAAAAACTTGACCTTGGAGATCATGCCGATGACGCGATCGCCTGCCACCACCAGTACCCCCGGTAGCTCAGGATAACGTTGAAATTCATCAGCCACTTTTTCAGAGATGGTTTCAGGGGAAACCTGATAGGAAAAATAGGGTAAGTCAGCCAATGTAGCGGCTGCAGACAGTTGGATATTGACTGTCTCATTCATTTGATTGTCCCCCAGAATGAGTATTCAATTGTTTTAGCGTGAAGACTGTACTCTGCTTTACCTCACTTAAATTATCTCGACTTAAGAGTAGGAGGAAATTATTTTTTGGTTATCTTTTGGTTAAGTTCGATTCCCACTAGATTTCAAAATACCCGAATTTTTCGTTTATTCCAGATTCACTGACTTCGGATTAAATTTAAGACGTATGGCAAATGAATGTTATGTAGAATACACTTTTTATTTTCGAGGCTATGAATTTTCAGCATACCACTGCTGCACCTGCTGTTGAATGGCTGCCGTTTCTGTGGCACTCAGTTTATCCAAATTTTTGAGGATAATGCTCATGCGTCCTTGGCGACTCAAGATTTTGCGGTGCCGGGCTAGAAAGTGCCAATAAAAAAAGTTAAAGGGACAGGCGCGATCGCCCACTCGTTGCTTGGGATCATAGGCGCACCCTTGGCAATAATTACTCATGCGCTGAATGTAGTTAGCAGACGCCGCATAGGGCTTGGAGGCCAAGCGTCCGCCATCGGCAAATAAGCCCATTCCCAAAACATTGGTTTGCATCACCCAGTCGTAGGCATCAATAAATACGCTGTGGAACCAGTTTTCCACTTCTTGCGGAGACAAGCCAGTAATCAGGGCAAAGTTGGCGAGGATCATCAGCCGTTGAATGTGGTGGGCATAGCCTGTGCGCTCAATTTGCTGCAGAACGTGGCGCAGACAGTTCATGGTGGCGCGATCGCTCTGCCAAAAGAACGTCGGTAAGGGGTGAGTGTGCTGAAAGAAATTATGCTGGCAGTAGTCAGCACCAAGGTAGTGATAGAGACCATACATATACTCACGCCAGCCGAGAATTTGGCGAATAAAGCCCTCCACACTGTTGAGGGGCAGCGGCCGTTCCCTATAGGCGGCTAAGACAGCATCGATCACTTCTTGGGGGTGCAATAGCCCTAGGTTCAAATAGGGGGACAGCAAACTGTGCCATAGGGTCTCTTCTCCTGCCACCATGGCATCTTGGTAGGGGCCAAACTGGGGCAAGCGGTATTCAATAAAGTTTTCCAAGACCTGCAGCGCTTGGGCGCGGGTGACTCCCCAGTCAAAGGGTTCGATGTGGCCGTAGGTGTCAAAGTTGCCTTGGCGCACTGTCTCAATGACTTCTTGGCTGATCTGATCGGGAGAAAAGCGCAGCGGTGGTGGCGGTTTGAGGCGAGTAGGCGGCGGTTGGCGATTTTCGGCATCGTAGTTCCACTTGCCACCCACGGGGGATTTGCCGTCCATGAGAATTTGAAACCGTTGGCGACCGGCGCGGTAGAAATACTCCAACACCAGCGTTTTGCGACCCTTCGCCCAGTCCTGAAATTCTGCTTCTGACCAGAGAAAGTGATTGTTGGGCAAGAACTTAATGGTACAGGGGAGATCGAGGGTAGCGATCAGATCCCGAAAGGGGCGATCGCTGGGCTGCATGATCCGCAGTTCGTGGATATGGTGAGCTTCAATCCACTGTCGCAAGGGGGTAGCAAAGTCGGGGGCGATCGCATAGGTCACCGGCCAACCGGCTGCCTCGAGTTCTTGGGCAAAGTGGCGCATGGCCGACCACACCAGCACGAGTTTTTGGGCATGGTAGCGGCGTTGTTGCACCCATTGGCGGGACTCAATGAGGATGACGGGCACAGAAGTTGGACAGCTTTGCAGAGCTGATTGCCCTTGCCACAGTTGATCGCCTAAAACCCAAACGCCAATGGCCATCCGAACTCAGATTGTAAATAAGGACTAAGGGAGAATGGTTTAGTACAGCCAATGTGATTTATCTTAGTGTTCAACTGTTGCAACTCCATACGACACTCATCATGCAAATTCGCCGGCGTCCCCCTAATCCCGCTGTAACCGTTCGCAACCTCCACTACCAAGTACCGGTGGCCGATGAGGCTCCCCGCAATATCCTTGAGAAAATCGTTTGGCACAAGGAACAGGAGGTAGAGCAACTGCGGGAAGTGCTCCCCCTGCCGGACTTGCAACGTCAGGTACTCGATGCACCACCCGTACGCTCCTTTTTCGCCGCGCTGCAAAACCCTGTCACCCAGCCAGCACTGATTGCCGAGGTCAAGAAGGCCTCTCCCAGTAAAGGGGTGATTCGCCCCAACTTTGACCCGGTGGCGATCGCCCAAGCCTATGTTGCCGCTGGCGCGACTTGCCTTTCCGTCCTAACGGACAGTGAGTTTTTCCAAGGCAGTTTTGAGTACCTGGCTCAAATTCGCCAAGTGGTGGACGTGCCACTGCTGTGCAAGGACTTTATCATTTACCCCTACCAAATGTTCTTAGCGCGGTTGCGGGGCGCTGATGCGGTTCTCTTAATCGCTGCCATTCTCTCGGATCGCGATCTGCGTTATTTCCTGCGCATTGCCCATGGCTTGGGGCTAACCGCATTAGTGGAGGTGCACAGCGCCGAGGAGATGGAACGGGTACTTGAGCTGGAGGACGTACAGTTGGTGGGCATCAACAATCGCAATTTGACGGATTTTAGTGTTGATCTAGCCACCACTGAACAGCTTTTGGCCACCTATGGGGCGCAACTGCGCGATCGCGACATCCTCGTGGTCAGTGAATCGGGCATTCATCAGCGCGCTGATGTTGAGCGGGTGACCCAAGCGGGAGCCAAGGCAATTTTGGTGGGAGAATCCCTCATGCGACCCCCAGCAGAGATGGCGCACCTCAGCGCTGCGGAGCAACTCCAAGCACGGATTCAGCAGTTATTCCCAGAGTTGGCACACAAGTAGCGCAGTTAACTATGCCCCTGAAGGCAGTCTTATTGGATTTCAATGGGGTGATCCTTGATGATGAGGCGATCCATGCCGCCCTCATTGATGAGATTCTGCTGCAAGAGAACTTGCGACCCCAGCGGGGGGAATACGATCTCTTTTGCTTGGGACGCAGCGATCGCGCCTGTTTGGATAATCTCCTCAGTCGCCGCGGCCGGGTAGTGACGCCGGCCTATCTCGACAAACTGGTGGCACAAAAGGCAGCTGCCTACCGCGCACGCCTAGCCAATATGGAGCCTTTTCCCTTCTTTGCGGGGGCGATCGCCCTGCTGGCGAAACTCCATGCTGCGCAATTGAAAATTGCCATTGTCACCGGTGCCCTGCGATCCGATGTGGACTTGGCTCTTGAGCGGGGAAACTTGACTGGCATTGTGGACTGCATTATCAGTGCCGAAAGTGTGGAACGCGGCAAACCCTATCCCGACCCCTATCTCCGTGCCATTGCAGCCTTGCAAGCCCTAGGGGGCGATCTCACAGCCGCTGATTGTCTGGCGATCGAGGACACCTTGGTGGGGGTGCAATCCGCCCGTGAAGCTGGTGTCAAAGTCTTGGGGGTCGCGCACACCTATCCCTTTCACATGCTCCAGCGTCGTTGTCAGTGGGTGCTCGATCGCCTTGATCAGTTTGACCTAGCAGAAATTGCCCCTGTTTTTGACCGTCGCGTGGCCAAGGCAACTGCCTAAAGGTGTTTGACCTCAGCAATGAGTTGATTGAGCACTTCCTTGGCATTGCCAAACAGCATTAGAGTTCTGTCCTTGTAGAACAACTCATTGTCAATACCGGCAAAGCCCGGATTGAGACTGCGCTTGATCACAATCGTGTGTCGTGCCCGATCCACATCGAGAATGGGCATCCCATAGACAGGGCTACCGGGGTTCGTGCGCGCGGCTGGATTCACGACATCATTGGCACCAATGACCAGTGCCACATCCACATGCTCAAACTCTGGATTAATGTCCTCCATGTCCTTGAGTTGGGGGTAGGGGACATTGGCTTCGGCAAGCAGCACATTCATGTGACCAGGCATGCGACCTGCCACCGGGTGGATCGCGTATTTGACATCCACACCCAGCCGCTCCAGTTGATCTGCCAGTTCTTTGACACTGTGCTGCGCTTGGGCAACCGCCATCCCATAGCCGGGAACAATGACCACAGATTTGGCATAACCCAGCATCATCGCACTTTCTTCGGGGTCAATGGTGCGCACTGACTTCGCGGTGGCATGAACACTACCCTCAGCACTGCCTGTGGTCGAGCTACCAAAGCCACTAAAGAGCACATTGGCCAAGGAGCGATTCATGGCCTTGCACATAATTTGGGTCAGAATCAGCCCCGCAGCTCCCACCAAGGCACCCGCGATAATCAGCATACTGTTGCCAACGATGAAGCCCGCAGCACTGGCAGCCAAGCCCGAAAGGGAGTTCAAAAGGGAAATCACAACCGGCATATCAGCACCGCCAATGGGCAGGACAAAGAGCACCCCCAAAATGCTGGCGATCGCCACTAGGCCCCAGAAAATCGGCATCTGACTTGGATGCAACCACACCCAGCCACTGGCCACCCAGAAAGCCACCAGCAAGCCGAGGTGAATCGCCTGCTGCATCGGGAAAATGATCGGGGTTCCCGAAATCAATCCCTGAAGCTTACCAAAAGCCACAAGGCTACCAGTAAGGGTGACACCCCCAATCAGCACCCCCAAAAGAATGGTGATCAGCGTACTGGGGGTCAGCGGTTCACCCAACGCAACGATGCGGCAAAATTCCCCAATGCCCACCAAGGCAGAGGCCGCCCCTCCTAAGCCATTGAGTAACCCCACCATCTGGGGCATGGCCGTCATTTCCACTTTGTAGGCAGCGATCGCGCCAATGACACTGCCGAGGCCAATGGCCGCTAGGATGCCCGTATAGCTAATAATCTGGCGATCGAGGAGCGTGACCACAATCGCAATCAACATCCCCAAGGCGGCAAGGCGATTTCCTTGACGGGCCGTGGCCGGAGACCCCAGTTTTTTCAAACCGAGGATAAAGAGCGCCGCAGCACCCAGATAGCTCAATTCTTCAATGCGTGTTAGCCAATCCATGGTTCCTACCGCTTAAACATCTGCAACATGCGATCCGTGACCAAAAAACCGCCCACCACATTAATCGTGGCGAGCACTGTCGCAATAAATCCCAAGACCACCGTTAAAGTGGTGTGCCCACTCCCCGCCATCAGTAGGGCACCAATTACGGCAATCCCCGAAATGGCATTGGAACCAGACATCAAGGGGGTATGCAGGGTGGGGGGAACTTTGTTAATCACCTCAAAGCCAATGAAACTGGCCAAGACAAAAATCATCAGACCGACAAGAATGGGATCTGTCATAGAACGAATCCTCTAGGGACATCTCTAAACCGTTGTTGCCAAGGTTTGGGCAGGATGCAGCAGTTGCAGTACCCGTGGGTTGCGAACCTGCCCTTCATGGGTGACACAGGCGGCATCCACAATGTCATCGCCAAAGTTCAAGACCAATTCCCCTTGGGGGGTGAGGTACTTCAGAAGGGTCGAAATGTTTTTGGCATACATTTGACTGGCATGCACCGCCATTGTCGAGGGCAGATTAATTGGGCCAATAATGGTGACCCGCTGATGACAAATAGAGCGCCCCGGTTCTGTGCAGGCACAGTTGCCCCCCTGCTCAGCGGCTAAATCCACAATCACCGAACCCGGTTTCATGCTGGCCACCATCCGTTCTGTCACCAAAAGAGGGGCAGGCTTGCCGGGAATTTGAGCAGTGGTAATGACCACATCGGCACTGTGGACATGGGCAGCGATCGCCTCTTGGGTTTTGTGCTTCGCCGCCTCAGAAACCTCTTTGGCATAGCCGCCGGCAGCAACCGTATCCTCCTCAAGGTTAACTTCGACAAATTTGGCACCGAGGCTTTGTACTTCCTCCTTGACCGCTGGGCGAATATCAAAGGCTTCAACCACGGCTCCCAAACGCCGCGCGGTGGCGATCGCCTGCAAGCCAGCCACCCCTGCCCCAATCACAAACACCTTGGCGGGGGGAATCGTACCCGCTGCCGTCGTCAACATCGGGAAAAAGCGCGGCAAATGGGAAGCGGCCAATAACACCGCCGCATACCCTGCCACTGCTGCTTGGGAAGACAAAGCATCCATACTCTGGGCGCGACTCGTGCGGGGAATACACTCGAGGGCAAAGGCAGTAATCTGCCGCTCTGCCAAGTGTTGCATCTGCCATGGATTGCCCAAGGGATTGAGAAAACTAATTAAGGTGGTGCCGGGTCGAATCCACTCCACCTCGCGATCGCGCAGCGGCGCCACTTTGAGCAGCACATCCACACCGCCCCAGACCTCTTCAATGGAGTAACCAATTTCCGCACCTGCTGCACGGTAGTCATCATCGCTGAAGTGAGCCATATCCCCTGCACCAGACTCCACACAGAGGTGATACCCCTGCTGCACCAGCTTGGCAACGACTTCGGGAATCAGGGCAACCCGTTGTTCACCCACTTCGCGTTCCTTAACGACCCCAACTTTCATAGGCACTCTTGGATAGGGTTTGCAGTCTTGACAGAACAATTCCTTGGTGTACTCATCCAGGCATTTTTATAACCGCCCGACACCGTCACAACACATTCACCTGCTGTCCTGTACTGATACTCAAGCTACTGCGATCCCCTTAGGAATGCGAGGAAATGTCAGCATTTGATGGGGATTCTCCACAAGTCTTATGATCCCCAGTAACGTTTGTAACAAATGTTGACATTATCATTGAGTACTTTTACTTAATTTCCCCTCGTCATCCTTTTGTATGCTCAAAGGAGCTATACCTCATTTGGGGTTGCCGATGGAATTTCCTAGTAATAGCGACTAATTGCCTTATCAAAGGGATTACGTTCAAAGCAAAACTTAAAGTAGTTATGCCAAATGTCGGGATTAATCGCGTTGTTAACTTCGGCAGCCGTGAAGTGATTGTTACACTTGCGCTTAGACCCCTGATAAAAGAGAGCGAGCCAGTCTGACAACCGATAGTCAACCAAGGGAGCACGAAAATTGCGAGGCTCTGGATAACCCAATTGACGACGGATGCGCTCATCCTGCCAGCGAATCGGTGTGATGACATCCTGACTACCACAAAACTGGGAGAGGGCAATTTCAATACTGGTGCCAGCAGTTTTACGAGTTTTCAGGAAAATAAACCGATAGGTGTGGTTAATAATCATTGCGAATAGCTATCCAGAAGGGCAGTTTGACCGCTACTTGCGCTCTTGTGGCAGACTAGGAGATTGCAAGTACAGAGTCACAGGCATGTTCAAAACAATTTTAGTGGCACTCGATACCAGTGAGTTATCGGCACGGGTGATGGCAGCGGTGGCACAGTTAAATCTTGACCCAGATGCCCAAGTGATTCTCAGTCATGTGATTTCACCGGTGGAGTCGGGGTTTGGGGTCAGTGCCGATCGCCCCTCGTTGCATCCGCAAATGGGCACCTACCGCAGTATTGAGCAGCATTTACAACAGTTCCAAAGCCACCTCCCCTGTGACTCGGAAATTGAAATTGTTACCGGTGACCCCGTCGAGGAAATTTTACGCTTGGCCAATATCTATGGGGCAGACCTGATTGTGCTGGGGAGTCGTGGCCTCACGGGGGTTGAGCGGGTTGTGCAAGGCTCAGTAAGTGGCGCCGTTGTGGCGGATGCCCCCTGTTCGGTGTTTGTGGTTAAGTCAGCGGAAACTTAGGGTATGACAGCACCATTGACGGGTCTGACAGCGGCGGAAGTGGCGGAGCGGCAAGCCAGAGGTCGCATTAACCGTCAAGCGAGTGAAAGCAATCGCACCTATGGCGACATTTTGCGGGAAAACCTCTTCACGTTTATCAATGGGGTTTTTGCTTTTATTAGCGTCATTTTGCTCTTTTTAGGTCGTCCGGGAGATGTGGCCGCCATCATCGTGGTGGTGTTTCTCAATGCCATCATTAGCATCCTGCAAGAAATTCGCGCCAAACGGCAGTTGGATGAAATTAGCCTCCTCACCCGTCCCCGTGTCAAGGTGCTGCGCGATCGCCAAGAGGCCATTATTGATCCCGCAGAAGTCGTAGAAGGGGATATTCTCCTTTTGGAGCCGGGGGATCAAATCGTTGCCGATGGCACTGTCGTTGGTGATGGACAGATCCAAGTGGATGAGTCTTTGCTCACAGGGGAGTCGGATCTCATCTCCAAGCAAGCGGGCGATCGCCTGTACTCTGGGAGCTTTTGTGTGCGCGGCGCCGCTGCCTATGTCGCCGAACAGGTGGGGGAAGCCAGTACCGCCCATCAACTAACTGCTGCCGCCAAAACTTACCACCACAAACTGACCCCCCTGCAACGGGAAATTAACCTGATTATTCGCGTCATCCTTGCCCTTGCCATTTTCCTGTGGCTATTGGTGTTGCTTTCGCTGTTGGTACGCCTGACCACCCTACAAATGAGTGTGCAAACGGCGGCAGTGGTGGCGGGTCTTGTCCCCGTGGGCTTGTATCTGACAATTACGCTCACCTATGCCTTGGGGGCATTGCGCATCTCCCGTGCCAATGTCTTGGTGCAGCAGGTGAATGCCATTGAATCCCTCAGTGGCGTCGATATTCTCTGCCTTGATAAAACGGGCACACTGACGGCCAATGCCCTTGAACTCCATAGCTGGTACGCCCTCACTGATACAGAGGAAAAGACAAAAGCGGCTCTCGCCACGTTTACCGCCAGTGTTAGTGCTCCGAACCGCACCCTTGTTGCCCTCACGGAGGCCTTTGACGGCAGGCCCCAGCCCCTACGCCTCGAAATTCCCTTTTCCTCCGCCTACAAGTGGAGTGCCGCAGCGTGGCAGGACTCGGAAACGTTTATCTTGGGGGCACCGGATGTTCTCTTCAAGGCTGAAGACCTCTCCCCTGAGGTGACTGAATTACTCCAGCGGGGACGGCAGCAGGGATTGCGGGTGCTTCTCTTTGCCCGTAGTTGCAGTGATCCGCAATGGGATGAGCGGCAGGAGACTGCCCTCTTGCCCCCAGACCTAGAACCCTTAGCAGTGATTTGGGTGGGCGATCGCCTGCGACCCCAATCCCGTGAGGTTCTAGAACGCTTTCAGCAAGCCGGAATTCAAATCAAAATTATCTCCGGCGACCACGCGGAAACCGTTGTTGCCCTTGCGAAACAAGTGGGTCTCGATGATGGGGCGATCGCCATCTCCGGCGCAGACTTGGCCGCCATGGATGATCCCAGCTTTGATCAAATGGCCGAGAAAGCCACGGTCTTTGGTCGCATTACCCCCGAGCAAAAGGCGAAACTCGTGACTCGACTACGCGCCCTTGGGCATCAGGTGGCCATGATTGGCGATGGTGTCAATGATGTGCTGTCCCTGAAGCAGGCCAACGTGGGAATTGCTATGGAAAGTGGCAGTGCCATTACCCGGAATGTGGCTGATATTGTATTGCTTGCGGATTCCTTTGCCGCCTTACCAGCCGCCTTTCGGGAAGGACAGCGCATCTACAACGGCATTCAAGATGTCACGAAGCTTTTTTTGGTGCGGGTGTTTAGCTTTAGTTTGCTTTGTCTAGTCACCGTTATGGCAGGGCGCGCCTTTCCGCTGCTGATTAAGCACAATAGCCTGCTCACCCTGTGGGGAGTGGGTCTGCCGACCTTGGCGGTGGCTTTTTGGGCAGTGCCGGGGCCGCGTCCCCATCGATCGCTGATTCGTTCATTGTTGCACTTTGTCATCCCCGCCACCCTAAGCCTCGCACTGTTGGCCATTTTCATGTACTTGGGGGTGTTAGCACGGGAACTGACGCCCCTTGTGGAATTGCTCCAAGGACGCTTTGATCCAACGCTGTTGAATGGCCGCGAGGTGCTCTTAGAACTGGGGCAGAGTGTGGCGATCGCCCGCACGGCCTTGGTGACGACCCTGATGCTGGCCTCCCTTTGTTTAGTCCTGTTTCTCAAACCTCCCCATCCCACATGGGTTGGCGGTGCGCCTTTAGTGGGCAACTGGCGTTATGTTGCTGTGGTTTTAGCTCTGCTGGCTGCCTTCCTGATCATCAGCTTCTCGCCGACCCTACGGGCAGTGGCCGAGTTGGAACCCCTGTCGTGGTCACTATGGGCATTGATTGTGCTGATTGTCTTGCTATGGGTGGTGGTCTTGCGGGCTTTTTGGCGCTATCGGCTTTTGGATCGCTTCCTTGGTGTCGATCTCAGTTAGGCATGGGGGGCGCGATCGCGCTGAATCGAGTAGAGATGGGCATACAACCCCCCTTGGGCGAGGAGTGTCTCATGGTCTCCCTGCTCGCGAATCGTCCCTTGATCCAAAACCACAATTTGATTGGCGTCCCGTACCGTACTGAGGCGGTGGGCAATCACAATCATTGTGCGAGTGCCGGTAATGGAGCGCAGGGCCAGTTGAATTTCCCGCTCCGATTCATAATCCAGACTTGAGGTCGCTTCATCAAAAATCAACACATCGGGATCCGCCAAGAGGGCACGGGCAATCCCTAGGCGCTGCCGCTGTCCCCCCGAAAGCCGCAACCCCCGTTCACCGACAATTGTGCGATAGCCCAAAGGCAACTGCTGCACAAATTCATCCACCCGCGCAATGGCACAGGCCTCATAGACGGCGTCGGCACTGACCTCGGGGTTGGCATAGGTGAGGTTATCCCAGAGGGTGCCATTAAAGACATCCACCTCTTGGTGGACAATGGCCAAACGACGGCGATAGGCGCGGACATCGAGGGTTTGAATATCTTGGCCATCAATGAGAATCTGCCCCTGATCCGGCTGGAAGTAGCGAAAGAGCAGCTTGATCAAGGTGGATTTCCCGGAACCCGATCGCCCCACCAAGGCCACCGTTTGGCAGGGTTCAATGAGTAAGTTAATATCCCGCAGAATGGGACGCCCCGGCGTGTAGCTAAACCAAACGTGCTGAAAATCCACTTTGCCGGAAAACTTCAGGCTAGGAATCTCCTGTTGCTCCAGATCAATGGCATCACGACCGGGGGGCAATTCCATAAATTCATGGAAGCGCAAAATGGAGGCATAGCGGCGGGCAAACACCTCCGACACCTGCGAGAGGGGGGTAATTTCGGCATAGGCCATACTGGCAAGGGTGTAAATCGTCATAAAGTGACCAATCGAGACCCGGCCGGCGATTGTGGCTGCTAGGGAAAACCCCAACAAACTGAAAAGACAGAACTGGACTACAGTTCCCTGCCAAGTAATCAGGTGCATATAGCCGCGATGGATGCGGTCAATGACCATCTTGAACTCACGATCAAGGCGCTGCCTTTGGCGAGCCAATTCCCGAGCCTCGGTGGCAAAGGCCTTGACGGTTTTGATATTGGTAATGATTTCTGAGGTGCGGCTTTCTGTGCTTTCGATGTGGCTGTCGAGAATTTCTTCCTTTTGAATGATCCGTCGCAGGGTGCGCAGGGTCAGCACCAGAATCACAGTAAAGGAGGTCAACAACCCAAGGGCGATCGGCCAATCAAGCCACCAGACAATCACGCCAATCCCCAGCACCCGTACCAGTTTGGGAATCAGTTGACCGGCAATTTCGGGATAGCTCCACGTATGGTTGGAAATCCCTTTGCTAACACGATTGGCAATGCGACCCGGGTTGTTTTCCTCAAAGAATTCTAGGGGCAGCGTCAGAATTTTCTCGACGGCTTTGCGAGTGTGGTCGCGGCGGGCAGCCAAGGCAATCCACCAGTGGAACCATACCCCCAGCCACGGTTGAATTGGGGCACGCACCACAGTGGCCAAAAAGACAATACTGCCGAGAACGGTGAGATTGACGCCAAAGGCATTGTTCCAGCCCGTCCATGTTTGCAGCGTATGGGCGATCGCCACCACTGGCGGATCGAGGGGTTGTTGCGAGAGCAGGTTGAGAATTTGACCAATGGCATAGGGCACGAGCAAATCCACCAGTTCGCAGAGACTAGCTGCGGTCATACTGGCGATCGCCATCCCCCGATAGGCGCGATAGTAACCCAGAATGGAGCGAAACGTGGCCATAAAAACAGGACAAGCACTGTTCCTATTTTAAGATTTCTTAAAATTTTCTGCCGTCGCTCTTGGGTTGAGAATGCCCTTAGACCTTCACAGAGACTGGGGTGCGATTGAGGCGCGTTTCATAGGGGGCACTGGCAATCAGCGATCGCCCGGTCATCTCAGGGGGTTGAGGCAGCCCCAAAATTTCCAGAATTGTTGGCGCAATATCCGCCAGACACCCATCCTCTCGCAGGCTCACATCTGTAGCATGGCCGGGGATTTTGCGTTTCTCCCCTTCCACCAAGATGAAGGGAACGGGGTTAGTGGTGTGAGCCGTCCAAGGGTTACCGTCCTCGTCAATCATGTACTCAGCGTTGCCATGATCAGCGGTAATCAGCAGCGTGCCCCCCACCTTTGTTGTTGCTTCCACCAATACGCCTACACAGCGATCCACGGTTTCAATGGCTTGAATTGTTGCCACTAATTGCCCCGTGTGCCCCACCATATCGGGGTTAGCAAAGTTCACCACAATTAGGGCATATTCCTGTTTCTCAATGGCCTCCTTAACCGCTTCTGTGACGGCAAGGGCAGACATGGCTGGCGCTTGATCGTAGGTGGCCACCATTGGACTGGGGATGAGAATGCGATCTTCGCCGGGGAAGGGTTCCTCAAGGCCGCCATTGAAGAAATAGGTGACGTGGGCATATTTTTCTGTTTCCGCTGCCCGCAATTGCTTCAGGCCATGCTCGGCAATCACTTCCCCAAGGATATGATTGAGGTTTTGGGGCGGGAAGGCGACACCACAGTTAAAGTTGGCATCGTATTGGGTGAAGGTCACGTATTCCAAGGGCGTAATTAGCGTCCGCTCAAAGCCACTAAAGTCAGGGTCAATAAAGGCTTGGGTGAGCTGGCGGGCGCGATCGGGACGGAAATTAAAGAACACCACGCCATCGCCGGGTTCAACGGCTCCTTCAGCAATGCGCGTGGGGACAATAAATTCATCGCCAATATCTTGGGCATAGGACTTACTGGCGACATCCACCGCCTGCAGGGGTTGAATATTTTCATTGCTGGTCATGACGCGGTAGGCCGCCTCGGTACGATCCCAACGGCGATCGCGATCCATGGCATAGTAGCGACCACTCACCGTCACAATTCGTCCGCAGCCAATGGTTTTCAGGCGTTGCTCCAATTCCTCAAGGACACCTGCGGCATCGCGGGGGGGTGTATCGCGACCATCGGTAATGGCATGAATACAGGCCGGTAACTCATGGCGCTTGGCCAGTTCCACCAAGCCGTAGAGGTGATCAATGTGGGAATGCACCCCGCCTGCAGAACACAGACCGATAAAATGCAGCTTGCCCTTGCGCTCCTTCACAGTTTGGCAGAGCTTCACAAGGACGGGATTGCTAAAGAGGCTACCATCTTCAACGGCATCGGAAATGCGCACCAACTCTTGGGGAACAATGCGCCCAGCACCGATATTTAAATGCCCCACCTCGGAGTTACCCATTTGACCTTTGGGGAGTCCCACCGCCTTCCCAGAGGTGTAAATCAATGTGTGGGGGTAGGCTTGCCACAAACTGTCCATGACAGGTGTATTGGCGCTAGCGATCGCATTACCGTAGGTCTCTTCGCGATAGCCCCAGCCATCCAAAATCATCAAAACAACGGGCGCAACAGGAGACGATGCCATGTGAATGCCCTACCTTAAACTTCTCTGGGAAATGGTGTAAATTGTACAACCTCGCAAATGATACCATTCTCCACCGCGAGAGACAAATTGGGTAGCTTCTGCTACAGTCCGCACGCTGGATCAATTCTGAATCCATAGATAGATCTATCCTAACGGATCAACGATGGCCAAATGTTGAAAACTGTTACAGATGCGGCTTTTCGGGATTAAATCCTTGAAGACAAAAAATTGCCGTGATAGTATCCAAACTGTTGTTTGTTAGCCAAAATTGGGAGTCGTCCGTTGTCACTTCGGGTAGCAGTGGTCGGTGGTGGTCCAGCGGGTTCCTCAGCCGCCGAAACCTTAGCCAAAGCCGGAATCCAGACCTATCTCTTTGAACGTAAATTAGACAATGCCAAGCCCTGTGGCGGTGCGATCCCCCTGTGCATGGTCAGTGAATTTGACTTGCCGCCGGAAATCATTGACCGCCGCGTGCGCAAAATGAAGATGATTTCCCCCTCCAATATCGAGGTGAACATTGGCCATACCCTCAAAGACCACGAGTATATCGGTATGTGTCGCCGCGAAGTCCTCGATAGCTTTATGCGCAATCGGGCGGCGGATTTGGGCGCCAACTTGATCAATGGCACCGTCTTTAAGCTGGAGCAGCCCGCCACCAGCGATCAGCCCTACACCCTCCACTATGTCCAAGAGGATGGCACAGCTCAGGCCCTTGAAGTGGATGTGGTGATTGGTGCCGATGGGGCAAATTCCCGCATTGCCAAGGAAATTGATGCCGGCGATTACAACTACGCCATTGCCTATCAGGAGCGCATCCGCCTGCCTGAGGACAAAATGACCTACTACAACGAGTTGGCAGAAATGTACGTGGGGGATGACGTGTCCCCAGACTTCTATGCATGGGTTTTCCCGAAATATGACCATGTGGCCGTGGGCACCGGCACCATGAAGATTAACAAAGATCGCATTCGGGAGTTGCAAGCGGGAATCCGCGCCCGTGCTGCTGCCAAACTGGAAGGGGGGCAAATTATTAAAGTGGAGGCTCACCCCATTCCTGAGCATCCGCGGCCGCGACGGGTGGTCGGTCGCGTGGCTTTGGTGGGAGATGCAGCCGGTACGGTCACCAAGTCTTCTGGGGAAGGCATTTACTTTGCCGCCAAGTCAGCCCGCATGTGCGCTGAAACCATTGTCGAGACCTCCAACAGCGGTCGCCGTATCCCCACCGAAGCAGATCTCAAGCTCTACCTGAAGCGCTGGGACAAAGCCTACGGCATGACGTACCTAGTGTTAGATCTGCTGCAACGGGTCTTTTATCGCTCCGATGCCACCCGTGAGGCTTTTGTGGAGATGTGTAGCGATATTGATGTACAGAAGCTGACCTTCGATAGCTACCTCTACAAGACGGTGGTGCCGGCTAATCC
This sequence comes from Thermosynechococcus sp. PKX82, assembly GCF_031583255.1. Classification (NCBI taxonomy): domain Bacteria; kingdom Bacillati; phylum Cyanobacteriota; class Cyanophyceae; order Acaryochloridales; family Thermosynechococcaceae; genus Thermosynechococcus; species Thermosynechococcus sp. PKX82. The sequence continues at coordinate 335,276 of NZ_CP134169.1, forward strand.
CTTAGTGCAGTTGAAAATTACGGCAAAAACGATTGGTAGCCTGATGCGGGGCAATGCCCTTGCGCCCTAAGTGAGTTGCGGATCCGCCCTCGCCCTTAGAGGGCTTGGATCCACTCATGAATGCTGTACTCTATCCACACCTGATGCTGCCAGTAGGGGTCGTTTTCAATCAATTGGCGCACGGTCTCTTCGCTATCCGCCGCGTAAATGGCAAAAAAGTAGCGCAGGTCTTTCGTAGGACCAATGGTGATGAGCACCCCTTGGGCTTTTTGAGCCGCAAGGCCGTCGAGGTGTGCTTGGCGATGGGGGGCACGCCGTTCGAGGACATCCTCACAGTAGCGTCCCCAAGCCACAAATTTGGTCATTTGATCCTCCTAGGCTTGTTCGGCAGCCAGTTGTGCCAGTTGTTCCTGCTGATCACGGCTGATGCAGGCTTGAATAATGGGTTCTAGATCCCCTTCTAGGACACTGCTGAGGGTAAAGTTTTGTCCCAAGCGGTGGTCGGTGACGCGATCGTCTTTGTAGTTGTAGGTGCGAATTTTTTCGGAGCGATCGCCCGTACCCACTTGGGAGCGACGCATTGAGGTAATGGCTTCCTGCTGTTCCCGCAGCTTCATTTCGTAGAGTTTTGCCCGTAGGATTTGGAACGCGCGCTCCTTGTTTTTCAGTTGGCTACGCTCTTCGGTGCAGAAGATGCGAATACCCGTCGGCTTGTGGAAGAGGTCAACGGCTGTTTCTACTTTGTTGACGTTTTGGCCACCGGCACCTCCGGATCGCGCTGTGGTGAGTTCAATATCCTTGGGATCAATTTCTACTTCCACTTCATCCACTTCGGGCATTACCGCCACGGTGGCCGTAGAGGTGTGAACTCGGCCCCCCGCTTCGGTGACAGGCACCCGCTGCACGCGATGGACACCGGATTCAAACTTCAGCTTGCTATAGACGCGATCGCCTTTGATTTCGAGGATGGCTTCCTTGAAGCCCCCCATTTCTGCAAGGGATTCACTGACTAAGCTCACCTGCCAGCCTTGGCTTTTGGCGTAGCGGGAGTACATTCGCACTAAATCCCCTGCCCAAATTCCCGCTTCATCGCCCCCAGCACCCGCTCGAATTTCGAGCATGATGTTTTTATCATCATTGGGGTCACGGGGCAGCAGCAGAATTTTTAGGCGTTCCTCCAGTTCGGTAATGCGGCGGCTGAGATCCGCGACTTCTTCTTCAGCCATCTGGCGTAGCTCGGGTTCATTGACTGCTTCTTTAAGCAGTTGGCGGGCATCCACCAGTTGCTGATTGAGGGACTGCCATTCGTGATAGGCGTTCACCGTCTCCTCTAGGGCAGCACGGGAGCGAGCCACCTTCTGAAATTCGGTTGGGTTGACCGCCACATCGGGATCCGCCAAGCGACGGGTAAGTTCTGTAAAGGTTTGCTCGACAGTGCGAAGTTTTTCCAGAAGATAGGCTTCTGCCATAGGAAGGGCGGCGATACTCTAGACTTTGCGGGAGTAGTACTCAACCACGAGGAGTTCATTGACTTGGAGAGCAACCCATTGCCGTTCGACAATACCAGTGACTCTGCCGGTGAGGGTGCTTTTATCCAGTTCCAAGTGGCTGGGAAGATTGGCAAGACCGGGATTTTGAAGGTTGGTTTCCACCAAGCGGCGCGATCGCTCATTATCGCGGACGGTAATCACGTCCCCCGGACGGCACTGATAGCTGGGAATAGATACACTGCGGCCATTGACCAGAATATGGCCATGATTCACCAGTTGGCGGGCTGCTGGAATCGTTGGTGCCATCCCAAGGCGGAAAACAGTGTTATCCAGCCGCATTTCCAACAACTGTAGAAGGGTTTGCCCCGTGGAACCACTGACCCGACGGGCTTTGCGCACATAGCGTACAAGTTGCCGCTCCGAGACCCCGTAGTTGAAGCGCAGTTTTTGCTTTTCGTCAAGGCGCAGGGCATATTCCGAACGCTTTTTGCGGGCTTGGCCGTGTTGACCGGGGGGATAGCTCCGCTTGGGGGCTTTGCGGGTGAGACCAGCCAGTTCACCCAGACGACGGACAATTCTCAAACGAGGGCCACGATATCGAGCCATGCAACTATACCCAACCTACAGTGATGATGGTGTCCAACCAAAAATGTGCAAAAAATACACTGATTTGCCGAGGGCAACTTAATCAGCTTGCCTAGTATATCAAGGGGATGGGCGCGATCGCAACCCTAGGACGAGGATTTCTAGGGCAAACGCATAGTAGAAAAGTAAGCCAATCGTTTGTGGGAATGCCACCATGCCAACCCTCTGCCCGTCTGCTCGACCACGTCAAAACCCTAGAAGACCCCCGCGCAGAACACTTGCTAGAGCATCAACTCCTTGACATCATTGGTCTGACCATCTGTGCCGTCCTCTGTGGTGCAGAGGTGTGGGTGGCGATTGAGGACTACATGACTGGACTGTAGTGTACGAAGTGTACGATAAAGACTTAATCTCGTCCCCATCGTAGCTGGCTTTCGCGTCGCGGTGGCGAATCGATAAGTGCGGGGAGTCCATGTAGCTCACCTTTTAGGTAGAGCGCGGGACTGATAGCTCCCTGAACCCCTCATTAAGTTAGAGCAACAGGTGTAACCCAATCTCTTCGATGGAACTGATCCAAGCTGCCCTGCCGGCCTTTTTGCGGGGAGCACTAAATACACTCATTTACTATTGTCAGTGTGATTGCCGGCGTGGACTTAACCTCAGTGATGCGGGTGTGGGTGATTCGCAACAGTAGCCAGCCATTTCCTCTGTATGCGCTGGCCTTAATTCTCTACCTGCTAATGAGTTTGCCGATCGCGTGGTGGGGACGGCGTTTGGAGCAGCAGCTAAAGGCTAGAATATCTTAAGGTTTGCACATTCTGGAGCCGCTTTCCCTGTGAGCGATCGCCTGCACCTGACCCACTTACCCAGTCTCGCCACAGAACGGGACGGCCAAGATGTTATCCGAGGTCTGACTCAGCAACCCAAGTCTCTTCCCTCCTACTACTTCTACGATGCTGCGGGATCACGCCTCTTTGAGCAAATCTGTGAGCTGCCGGAATACTACCCCACCCGTACAGAATTGGGCATTTTAGAGACCGCCGCCGGGGCGATCGCCCAACTCACGGGCGCCTGTGAACTGGTGGAACTGGGCAGTGGCAGCGATCGCAAGATTCGCCTTCTCCTATCGGCCTATGCCCACATACAACCTCGGCTTTACTATCGTCCCATTGATGTCAGTGGCTCAATCCTCAAAACCAGTGCCATGGCTCTTCTTGCCGACTATCCGCAGCTCAGTATTCATGGTCTTGTCGGTACCTATCAAGTGGGATTAGAGCACCTACCGCCCCCCTTGGCACCTCGGCGCTTGCTCTGCTTTCTCGGTAGCACCATTGGCAACCTCTCCCCCAGCGAATGCCAGACCCTTTTTCAACAGATTCATCGGGTTCTTAGGGACGGGGACTATTTCCTGCTGGGCGTGGATCTGATCAAAGACACGAGTATTTTGCTCCCTGCTTACAACGATGCCCAAGGGGTGACGGCTGCCTTTAACCGCAATCTCCTCCATCACCTCAACTGGCGCTTTCAAGGAAATTTTCAGCCCGCAGCCTTTGCCCATCGCGCCATCTATAACCCGATTGCCCAGCAAATTGAAATGTATCTCGATTCACAGCAGCGGCAAACCGTTACCTTGGCTGCCCTTGATTTTCAGTGCACTTTTACTGTGGGTGAACCGATTCTCACCGAAATTTCCCGCAAGTTTGATCTTGCTGCCCTCAAGGCGGCATTAACGGCTGCTGGATTTCGATGGATCAAGGCCTTTACCGACCCTCAGCAGTGGTTTGCCCTCTGCCTCTGCCAGGTTTAGAGCGAAGGCCTTTGGAATAGGTTAGAATCAGGGAGAAAAGCCGCCTTCATGGCTCAGGTTGCGGCGTTGATAGCTCAGCGTGGAAGGATTCTATGCCCATCGGAGTACCCAAAGTCCCCTACCGGATGCCCGGTGAACCCTACACCCAGTGGATTGACATCTACAACCGTCTCTATCGCGAGCGGATTATTTTCCTTGGTAAAGAAGTCGATGATGAGATTGCCAACCAAATTGTGGCAGTGATGCTCTACCTTGACTCCGAAGATCCGGGCAAAGACATCATGCTCTACATCAACTCCCCCGGTGGCTCCGTCACCGCTGGCATGGCAATCTATGACACGATGCAACATATTAAATCCGATGTCGTCACCATTTGTGTGGGTCTGGCTGCCTCGATGGGGTCTTTCCTCCTTGCAGCCGGTACCAAAGGCAAACGGTTGGCATTACCCCACTCCCGCATCATGATTCACCAGCCCTCTGGTGGTACCCGTGGCCAAGCAACGGATATTGAGATCGAAGCTCGCGAAATTTTACGGGTACGGCGACAACTCAATGAGCTATACGCCCACCATACCGGCCAGCCCCTCGAAAAAATTGAGCGGGATATGGATCGTGACTTCTTCATGTCCGCCGAAGAGGCAAAAAACTACGGCTTGATTGATCGGGTGATTGAGGAGCGTCACAGCTAGTTTGCTGGCACATTGGCTGAGAGTTCAAATGAACATGAGGTTGAACATGTTGCAATTGCTCAAGTCGGCTATCGGCATTCCCCTTGTGATAGGTGGCATCCTTGTCCTAGGAGTAGGTCAACCAGTGCGTGCCCAAGGCGCCAGCCCGCTGCCTCCGGAAATGATGAAGACCATGGTTGAGCAGCTGAGTGATTCCTTGGCAAAATATGTGTCACGGGCAAGTTGTACAGATATCGCCCAGTTGCTCAAAATGCTACCCACCAATGGTACTAACCCAGCTCCCGATTCCGGTTCCATCATCGGTGCTGCTATCCTGTCAGTCAGAAATAATCCGGAGCTGCAAGGGATCATTGTCTCGCGAGTGGGGCCACCGCTGGTCAGTAAAGTTGTGGAATGCAACATGATTTCGGCGGATCTACTGCTGAAGGCCATGAGTCAATCCCCCTCCAACCCCTAAAAGGAGCAACCCATGACTTGGCGTGCCACGACCACTGCGTTAGATCGTATCTTTGCCAGCTTAGCGTATCTGCTGCCGCTCTTCTACGTCATGCCCTTTGGTGGCTTTTTGTTTGATTTGTTTCCACCACTGCAAGCACTGGTGTTAGTGGTTTTACCGGTAGCCTTGATCTACTCCATTCCCTTTGCTGGCCTAATTGTTTTTATGCTGTTGTACCTGCTGGTGGTGCGCAACAGTCGTATCAGCCTTTTTATTCGCTATAACACGATGCAGGCACTGTTGATGGGGATTGTGCTGTTTATTGTCCAACTACTGGTACAACTGCTGATCCGCGTTGCTAGTTTTGACCTGCTGATTAAAGTGCTCTTCAACTTTGTCTTTATTGCCACGGTGATTGGCGTCGTCTATGCGGTGGTGCAGTCTGTACGCGGCATCTATGCCGAAATTCCCACGCTGTCGGATGCCACAAAAAGCCAAGTGTTTTAGGGGATGCGAGGGAGTCCCTCATCCCGTATGATCAGAAGGTGACGCTACGAAAAACGACAACATCATGGAAACACTCAAAATTACCGTTTATATCGTTGTGACCTTCTTTGTCCTGCTCTTTGTTTTCGGGTTCCTTTCGGGTGACCCAGCTCGTAACCCCAAGCGTAAGGATCTCGAGTAATCCTCGCCAAAGGGGGTGGGCATCGGGTAACGTAACTAGGCAGTGGTCGTGAGGAAGTTTGGCCGTTGTTGTTTTTACCCCTTTTTGCTAGTCTGCCCCCCCCTGCACAACCCGCAGAAATGACTGAGGTCAGCGGCGCATCACCAGCGGAGCTACTTGGAACAACGGTAGCTCCTGATCTTAGCAGTACAACGCCGATCAGCCCTAGGCCAACACCGAATTTTACAGCCCCCCTCCGTCTTGGGGAGGCCAATGCTGAAACGCCCGTTGTCCGTGATCAACCCTTAGAGGTGACGGCCGATCGCCAAGAGTTCGATCTGATGCGGCGCTTGTTTAATGCCATTGGCAATGTTTTCCTCCGCTTCAAGGAAGCTGAACTCACCGCTGATCGCATTCAAACCGATATTGACGCCCAAATTCTGGTGGCGGAAGGTAATGTGACGATTACGCGCGGCGATCAAGTCTTGCAGGGCGATCGCTTGGAATATAACCTCAGACTCGATCAAGGCTCTCTCACCAATGCTCGCGGCGTCGTCAATACCGCTAGGGTGGATCAAGACCTGAGCCTGACCCGCTCTCCTAGCCCCCCACCCCTTAGCCCTCTCCCCGGTCTTGACGAACAGGGCACAGATCTCCAAGCAGAAGTGACAGAAACCTTTGATCGGTTGCGCTTTGAGGCCGATCGCCTAGAGTTTGATGGCCGCCGCTGGTTGGCGACAAACCTGCGAATCACGAATGATCCCTTTAGTCCGCCAGAGCTGGAGGCACGGGCTCAGGAAGCCACCGCCGAACCCCTCAGTGCCGATGAAACCCTGCTCAAGGTACGACGGGGTCGTGTGGTCTTTGATCAGCGGGTGGCCTTACCCATTGTGCTGCGGCGGTTTGTTGTAGGTCGTCCCTACGAAATTCTCCCCTTTGAGTTTGGCTATGATGAACAAGATCGCGGCGGCGTATTTCTCGCCTATCGGTACAGAGCAATCAATACCCCCAATACCCAAATCACCTTCCTGCCATCCATCTATTTAGAACGGATCATCAACAATGACTTTGATGTTTTTGATGCTAAAAGCTACGGGGCGGCGATCGAGCTAGGCCATCGGTTCACGCCGCAGACTCGTGTGCGCGGTTACGGCTTCTTGAATACGCTCAACCCTAACGACTGGCCGAGTACGTCACGCGCAGGGGTAGACTTGTTCCACAATTTTGATGCCCGCAATCTCCTAACGGTTTCTGCCCTTTATCGCCAACGGGTTTTTAATCGTTCCCTTGGGGAGCAGGAAATTACCAGTAGCTTTGGCGGCACGTTCAGTGGTACAGGTATTCCCTTAACTCAGGGCCTAGCACTCAGTTATCTTCTGGGAGGTCAATACGTCACGGCAGCCAGTGATGATCCCTCCTTACCCCCTAAGCCAAGCCTAGGTCGTCTTCAAGCTGCCGCAAGTCTTAACTGGGTGATGCCCATTTGGCGGGGCACTCCCTTACCGCCGACGCGAACCCAAGGCCTGCGCTATAGCCCCCGTCCTGTACAACCCTTCTTGCAGTTCTATAGTCAGGTAGGCGGTGTAGCGAACTACTATACCAATGGCAGTACCCAACCCGCGTTAGTTGCAGGGGCAGGGTTTCGGGGTCAAGTGGGTCATTTTTCTCGTCATTGGTTTGACTACACCAGTTTTGATGTGGGATTTACACAGACATTGAGTGAGCCATCCTCGCCCTTTCTCTTTGATCGGATTACTGACTTTAGTGTGCTCAACGTGGGATTGTTGCAGCAGATTTACGGTCCGCTGCGAGCGGGTACCCAAATGCAAATTAATGTGGACACAGGGAGAGTTTTTGATACAAACATTATTGTTGAATATAGCCGTCGCACCTATGGGGTGGTGTTTCGCTATAACCTCGATCGCCAGTTGGCGACGATTCTTTTGCGCATTAATGGGTTTAACTGGCGCGGCAATGCTGATCCCTTTTCCAGTCCCGGACTGGGTACGGCGACCGATGGTGTGATTCGCTCCAATTAGGATGATGCTTCTATGCCAACACCCAATGTACGTGTTTTTCCAGATTTGGCTGCCCTGACGGCGGCGGCAAAGCAGTTTGTTCTTGAGCAGGCCACTGGGGCGATCGCCCAACGGGGGCAATTTATGCTTGCCCTTGCCGGCGGCAACACGCCTAAACCGTTGTATGAAAGCCTTGTCTGTGCGGATACTCCTTGGTCACGGTGGCACATTTTCTGGGGTGATGAACGCTATGTTCCCCTCGATCATCCCGACAGCAATGCGGGGATGGCCTTTCAGGCGTGGCTCAATCATGTACCGATTCCCAAAAATCAGATTCACCCAATGCCAACGGCGGATGCGGATCCGCAGACCGCTGCCGATCGCTATGAGCAAATCCTGCGCCAAACCTTTGGCATCCGTGAAGGAGAAGTTCCCAGCTTTGATCTGATTTTGCTCGGTATGGGATCCGATGGCCATACGGCCTCCCTGTTTCCCCACACAGCAGCCCTGACGGTGGGCGATCGCCTGATTACCGTGGGCAACAAGGATGGCCAGCCCCGCCTCACCTTCACGGTGCCCCTGATTAACCATGCCCGTCAAATTCTCTTTCTTGTGACGGGTGCCAATAAACAAACTGCTCTACGTCATATTTTCTCTGGGACGACTGATCCCCATCTCTATCCGGCACGGCTGATTACTGGCAATGCCCTTTGGTTTTTGGATGTGGCGGCGGCTGAGGGTGTCGTTGCAAACACCTAGGCTGTGGGTCTGCCCCGTTCGTGAATGGCCTGAATAATTGCAGTATTGGCTTTCGGAAAGGGAAACTGCTCCAATTCCTCAGGGGTCACCCAACGGATGGCATCGCACCCCAAGGGCTGAGGACTTCCTGAAAGATGCTGGCAGTAATAGACATGGAGCGTCACCCGAAAATGGGTGTAGGCATGATCAATGTCAATCAAATGCTCACCAACACTAATCTCAATGCCCAATTCCTCACGAATTTCCCGCTGAATACACTCCTGAACCGTCTCATTGGGTTCAATTTTGCCCCCCGGAAACTCCCATAGTCCCCCCAATAGACCTGTTGGTGGCCGCCGATCAATGAGAATCTGACCTGCCGCATTCCAAATCACCGCGACACCAATCTTTTTATGGGGTAAGGGGGAACGGTTCATTTTGCGAGGAATCTCATGGGTTAACTGCTGTTGGTAAGCGACGCAATGGTGTTGCCAAGGACAAGCATGACACAGGGGTTGGTGGGGTGTACAGATCGTTGCCCCCAGATCCATCAGGGCTTGATTAAAATCGCGGGGGGCTTGGGGACACAGCAGTTGCGCCGACCACTGCCAGAGTTGGGCTTCCGCTTGCTTGGGGGGGATCGTGAGTCCATAGAGACGGGCAAGCACCCGTTTGACATTGCCATCGAGAATCGGCTGGGGCTGATTAAAGGCAGCACTGAGGATCGCACCTGCGGTACTGCGACCAATTCCCGGTAATGCCACCACGGCCTCGTAGGTGCAGGGAAATTGCCCCCCATGATCGGCCATGATCTGTTGAGCCGCGCGGTGCAAATGGCGTGCCCGTGCATAGTAGCCCAATCCCTGCCACAGTTTCAAGACGGTTTCCAAATCGGCAATCGCTAAGTCGGCGATCGCGGGAAAGGTGGCTAGCCAACGCTGATAGTAGGGAATCACCGTGGCCACTTGGGTTTGCTGGAGCATGATTTCTGAGACCCAGATGGCATAGGGATCGCGCGTGTGCCGCCAAGGTAAATCCCGCCCCTGCTGCTGATACCACTGTAAAAGTGCAAAACGAAGGGCAGGTAGTGTATACCCGCCCCCACTGTCCTGTACCGTTGGCATGGGTTATTTGCTGTCTTCCGCTTGGGCAGCCGCTTGGAGCGATCGCTCGAATTCAAGACGTTGCTCGGCACCGCGCAAGAAGTAACCGCTCATCATTGCCGAAGCCAAGAGACGCCCAAGGTGCTCCCGATTCGTGGTAATGGAAACCTCAAACCCCTCCGGTGGCAAGTAGCCCAGCAGGTTACCAATGTGGCGTTCCATCACAATGGCCATTTCTGGCGACGCGGGACGGGACAGGCGAGCCACCACTTCTGCATCCAAACTTTGCAGATAGTTCCAGAGGGAATCAGCACTTTCTTGAAGATTGCGAGGGTTCATGGTTGGCTCCATAGAGTGTCCTCCCAAAAAGGTAGTCTGGCCAACAGGTCAGCGTGCCTGTGATAGCCTAGCTTTAATCTAGCAAGGGTGAATTTTAGGTGGGGGGTGGGAGAACCGATCTCCCAAGGTCTCATTTTCCGTCCCCGTTTTTATTATTATTTAGTTAATAAAAATAGGGTTGTTCTGGGTGAATTCCTATGACGGAACGTGATTTGTTTGACCTTGCGCCCTACATTGATCATACCCAGCTTGACCCCTTGGCAACCACAGCAGAGATTGAACGATGCTGTGCTGAAGCAGAACAATGGAAATTTACCGCCGTCTGTGTCATGCCCGTCTGGGTGAAGACGGCAGTTCAGTTGCTCCATCGCACACCCGTGAAAGTGTGTACCGTCATTGGCTTTCCCAGTGGTGCCCACACCAGTGCCACGAAACTCTATGAGGCGCAGGAGGCGGTTGACAGTGGTGCGACAGAGTTGGATGTGGTCATTAACTTGGGTTGGCTCAAGGAGGGCAACACCGAGGCCGTCTATCGCGATATTGCCCAAATCTGCGCGGAAACGGGGGTGACCGTCAAGGCAATTTTGGAAACCACGGTGCTGACAGAGGAAGAAAAACAACTGGCCGTGGATATTTGCTTGGATGCGGGGGTGGCTTTCCTGAAAACCAGCACGGGCTGGCGCGGTGGTGCCACGATTGCAGATGTGCGTCTGCTCAAGCGCCTGAGTCGCGATCGCGTGGGCATTAAGGCCTCTGGCGGCATTCGTACGCGGGAGCAAGCCCTTGAACTGATTAATGCGGGTGCCACTCGCTTAGGTACATCCCGCAGCCTCGACTTGATGCAGGTTTAGCTATTCCCCTGTAATCGCAAGGGGACTCACCCACACTGGCGGACAACAACCATAGGGGGTGACTTCAACTTCAGTGCCCAGATGGAGAATACCTTTCAGCAGGCTGCGAATATCGCCGGCCACGGTGGCCGCTTCAATGCTGATGGCTTCGCCGTTGCGCAACAGCCAACCGTCAAAGGGGAGGGAAAATGAGCCTTGAAGGGCTTTCACGCCCGCGTGGAGGGCATGGAGTTCGTCAATCCAGACAAGACCATCGGCGCGATCGCCCCCTTCACCCGCTGGGACATCGTAGAAGTGACCACTCACTGTCACCTTTGCCCCTAAGTTGGCATGCCCCGTGGGCTGGGTTTGAAAGCGACGCGCCGTACCGGCACTGTGGTAGAGACCCGTGAGAATGCCCTGCTCAATCAGAGGGGTGCGGCGGGTGGGGGTACCTTCGCCATCAAAGAGGGGCTGACCCACATTCTGGGGATGGCGGGCGTCGTCGTACACGCTCAAAAGGGAGCTGGCGATCGCCTGATGGAGGGATTCTGGCGTCGAAAGGCTCTGGCGATCCAAAATGTTTTGGGCATTAAAGAGATTGCTAAAGGCACTGAGCAGGCTGAGGAATGCCGAGGGTGAAAAAAGCACTGGGTACTGGCCAGAGGCAATCGGTTCATAGGCCAAGTGGCGAATGGTTTTGTCGGCCACTTCATCAATACAGCCCGCAATGTCTAAGTGCTCAAGATCGGGACTGATGCGAATGGCACCCGCACTGCGGGGTTTGCGACCCGCCTCATCGGTTTTGCTGTAGAGATAGAGCGTGGTTGTGGTGCTGGTTTGCTGGCGATCGGCACCCTCACTGTTGAGATAAAACCGTTCTATGCGCCGCTGGCTGAGACCATTGTAGGGCACACTAGCGATCGCTGGATGTCGCCCCAACAGCTCCCGTTCAGCGGCAATCAGTTGATCTAGGAGGGTTTTTGCCGAGGCAAGGGGCAGATCCGCCGTTGTAAGTGTTGTGTCACCAAGGGGGGCGGTGGCCAAGGGACTAAAGTCGGGAATATCCTCTGTAACACCAAAAGCACTGGCTTCTTTGGCCATTTCTAGAGCCGTCTCTAAACCGCGATCGTCCAATTGGGTGGTGCTGGCAACCCCTAGGCGACCCGTTGAGTTCCACACCCGCACGGTAATCCCCGATCGCTGCGAGGCCTTCACCTGTTTGGGTTCCCCCTGCTGCACTTGGACACTCACCTCATCCACATGGGAGCCACCAAGGTCAAATTTCTCAATGCCAAGGCGGCGGGCGATCATCGCGACCCGCTCGTGGAGAGTGGATGCAGGGGTCAAGGTTACCGTCATGGTGTTCGGTTCAATGTAATTAACAAATCTTAAAACCATTCTAGCCCTATCCTCGGCGTGGTGGGCGATCGCCTAGGTAGGTTAAAAATCACATCATTTCTCGCTAAGATTTTTGGAGCAATGTTGATCGCGAGAAGAAAGCCATGGTGCAACCATCCTTGGGGCTTGATGGTAACGGCGAGTGGTTGGGGGGAAAATCACCCCAGTGGTCTGAGCGCCGCGCCCGCCTTGAAGAACTAATTGCGACCCTGCGAATTGCCGATGAACTGGCGGCTGGGAAGTATTTGATTACCAGTGGCGAACTAGCAGAGTTAATGGATGTCCATACCAGTGCAGTTACTAGCCGCGGTGAAGAATGGATATGGCGTAACTGGCAAATTTCCCGCGTGCGCCGCGAAAGCAATCAAATTCTCTGGCAGTTGGAACGCATTGATATCGCCAAAGAGCAGCCCTCAGAATTGCCCTCGAGCTAGATTGTGAGCCAGTCATGGATCTCGATTTTCCTTTGGAGTGTTTTGACCACGATTTAAGTGCGACGGCCTTGGCCCACTTTCTCAATGCGGATCAGTTGGCCGTAGATACCGAAACCATGGGCTTGAATATTCCCCGCGATCGCCTATGTTTGGTTCAGTTGTGCGACCCAGAGGGACAAGTAGCAGTGATCAAGATTGCCCGTGGCCAGAAAGAGGCTCCCCACCTGCAGCAACTCCTCGAGCACCCCCGCATTACCAAAATTTTCCACTATGCCCGCTTTGATTTGGCCACGTTGCGCTACCACTTGGGGATTCGGGTTCACCCTGTCTTCTGCACCAAAATTGCCAGCAAGATTGCCCGTACCTATTCCCCCCGCCACGGCCTCAAGGACTTGGTCTTGGATTTGTTGGGCATAGAAATTGATAAATCCGCCCAAAGTTCCGACTGGGGGAATGCCATGGCTCTGCGGGAGGATCAAATCCGTTATGCCGCTAATGATGTGCGCTATTTGATTCCCCTGCGACAGCAGCTCACAGCCATGCTGAAACGGGAAGAACGCTTTGAGTTATTCCAAACCGCCCTGAGTTGCCTACCCGCGATCGTCGATCTGGATTTAGCGGGCTACACCCAAGTCTTTGAGCACGGCTAGAAACGGCTCCATGGTCGAGACAGTGCTTGGCTGGCCACGCTGGCACCGTTCGCAAAAGGGGCACTCATAGCAGTATTTCCGAATCTGGGCTGGGGGCACTTGGGGCAGCTCCTGTCCTTGCTCATAGGTTTGTAACCATTGGCGCAGTTGGTTAAGGCACTGCTCTAGGGTGTGGTGGATTTGCTCGTGGATGGCCTCACTGTAGGGAAAGGTGTAGAAATTTGCTCCCTTCTCTCCTTGGGCAAACCAATAGGTCATGGAAATTTGGCTGGGGGGGTAGGGACTAGTGGCTGCTAGGAGATAACAGTAAAGGCGAGTCTGCCAATGACGGGCTAAGGTGTCTGGGGCGGGTGGGTGGGCATAGGTTTTCCAATCGAGAATCTGCGCTTGCCCTTGGCCAAAAATCACGTAGTCATACACGCCCACAAGGGTGAATTCCTGCCAGCCCAGACTGCGGACATGCTCTGCTTCCCCTTGACCCTCAATCATGGGCGGTGGCATGGTTTGAAAGGCCGCAAACCACGGTTGTAATTCGGGCTGCGCCTCAAGAATTGGGCAGATATCGAGTCCTTGAAAGTGCTGTTGCATCAGGCGGTGGAAGTCGCGACCCTGCTTTTGGGCAGTGGTTTCCGTTAATTGTGTGGCCTCTGGCAGTATCAAGCTGTCAAGATAGCGGTACTGATATTGCCGTGCACAGGTTTGCAGGGTGCGCAGATGGGCTTGGGAAAGTTGCATCGTCTAGATCCAACCCAATAGTGTCATGAGGCCGTAGAGGATCCAGAGCGTGGCCACTGCCGTTGCCCAATAGGGGGCAGCCCAAGATTGCTTTTGCTGTAAATCTGGGGAGTGCCACTCACTCACCTCAACAAAGGGAACTGTCCCACGTCGAAACCAGCCACGTACCACTAGCGATCGCCCCGCCAAGGTTTTCAGATAGGCTGGCTCAAGGATTGGCCAAATCGGCCCCCAAGCTCGATGGCAGCGCAGGGGAAACAAGCCCTGATCCGTCTGCAGCCACAGGTGCTGTCCTAGACCATTGCGCAAGCCTGTCACTGCCCGTAAATGCCCCTTTAGTTCGACAACGGGACTATCAAGGGGCAAAAGACGATGAAGAAGCTGACCCAAGGTGTAGGTTTGGGGTGGCCGAGGCGGGTAGTAGGCATTCAGGCGTAAAAAGAGACCTAACCCAAGGCCAATGGGAATGAAGCCCCGTGCCAAGGTAGACCAATCCGCCAACCACCACAGAGGAAAGGCGATCGTCCCCGCCCGCAGTGCAAATTGACCAACGCCCGTGAGGATAATCGTCGTGATGACTCCTGCGATCGCTCCCCAGAAGGGAGCCAGTTGTTGCCCAGCCCGTTGACAGCGAAGGGAGGAAGTCGAGGGCAGGGAAAGCAGGGATTCCAGTCGCCATTGCCGCGCATAGGTCATCAGGGCTTGCAGGCGTAGTCCAAGGGGACGATGGGAGGAGGTCAAGCGAAACCAATACCGCAGGGGATGGGCGGTATCCCAGCGGAGCAGCATTGACCAATCGAGGGGTTGATTGCCCCACAGGGCAGCTTGGGTTGGATTTAGGGGTAGAAGCAGGCGCAAGGATTCTAGGGGGGCACCGATTTCCCCTTGAGCACACACCGTCGTTGCTGTGGCTGCCATGAGGCGAAACCAAGCCATCACAAGGGTATTGGGATTACCGATCAAGGCTGCCCCTTGGCGATCGCTATAATACTGCCGCAACTGATTGCTCCAGAAGCAGAGCATCTCCAGCCCACGAAAGAGAAGATAACTCCCCTGACCCACCATGGCACAGAGGAGATAGAGGGTACCCCTGATGATCCGCCGTTTCCAGTGCTTGCCATAGGGAGGGGCAAAGCGATCGCCCCAACGGCTGCACCAACAGTACAGGTCATAGGGCAGTTGCAATAGCAGTACAAGGGGGGTCACTAGGGTATTTAGCCCCAGCCGTAGTTGGGCAATTTCACTGGCCATTAAAGCCAGCAGTTCCTCGCCAGAGAGCGATCGCAATAGACCTTCGCTGACAATAATGCGGCGCTGCCAGCGCCCATAGCTAAAAATGATCGGTGCTGCCGTCATCAAGCAGCCTATTTGGGGACGGGGTTGCCACCACGACCACGACAAACGCCCCAAGAGCATCACCGTTTCGGGACTATACTCCTCAAGTTCGCCAAGACTCACAGGACGCAAACCATAGCCAGCTCGCAATCGCCATGACCACAGCCAACTGCCACCACTGAGTAACCCCAATCCCAAGCAACCCACTAAAAACCAAGCTATTACCCCTTCCCAGCCCCGCAGGAGTGCCAGTGGATCATTGGCGTAGTTGAGGAGGCCTGCAATCAAAACCTGTAGCGGTTTTTGGAGTAGCCACGCGATCAGCAGCAGTGTTGCCCCCTGACTTAGCCAGAGATAAATGCGAGGCACCGGTCGCAGTTGCATAGGCGGCCTTGAACTCGGCGCTGAAACACACTCAAGGTAGGAGGAAGTGGGTTCCTCATCCAAATAGCGTTCTAACTCTGGCAGATGTTTTTGCGCCCAAGCCCGAATGGAGGGGAGGGGCGATCGCGCTAGGAGTTGACACAGATCAATGGCCTCTTGCCACTGGCGGGTGTGGGCATAGGCTTTAATCAGGTGCAGATGAGCCTTGAGACCTTCGCGGCGTTGACCGTGGCTGGCAATGACGGCTTTGAAGGCGGCGATCGCCAGTTGATAATCTCCGCGATTAAAGGCCGCTAAACCCGCAATATAGCGAGGATCTAAGCGAAAATCGGATTCTGGATCGGGCATACTTGAGTATTCCCCAGATCACGGTTGCTGGTTACCACCAAGGGCGTGGGCTTTCAAATCCTCTAGAGAGACATACTCAAGGGCACTGACATGGGTTGCTTCCAGAATTACTGGGGGAGCTACGTCAGCCTCTAGGGCTTCCCGCCAACGGGAGGCACACAGACACCAGCGATCGCCCGGTTTCAGCCCCGGAAATTGATAGGCGGGCACTGGCGTCGAAAGATCATTGCCCCGCGAACGGGTAAAGGTGAGAAATTCAGCGGTCATTTCCGCACAGACCACATGGGCACCGACATCTCCTGCCCCCGTCCGACAAAAACCATCGCGATAGAATCCTGTGAGTGGATTTTGACAGCAGCACACCAAGGGTGTTCCCAACACATTCATTGCCGTCATTATTGATCCCCCCAAGTTTTTCACCCTAAGTCTAGCTATAGCATAAGCCTGTGCCCAAGAGGCCTATTGCAGCCAGTCCCCGGCCAATGCGCTAAACTAAAACTCAGAAATAGTATTGTTGTTGTTTTGTTTGGCCTATGCCTAGCGTTGTTCCCCAAGAGCGGCAACAGGTTATTCGCAAGCACTACCCCAACTACAAAGTCATTGTCCTCAACGATGACTTCAATACCTTTCAGCACGTTGCTAACTGTTTAATGAAATATATTCCCAACATGACCAGCGATCGCGCGTGGGAATTAACGAATCAAGTTCATTACGAAGGCCAAGCCATTGTTTGGGTGGGACCCCAAGAACAGGCGGAACTGTACCATGAGCAACTTTTGCGGGCGGGGCTGACAATGGCACCCCTTGAACCCGCATAGGCATTGCCCTTTATAAACAGTGTTATCACCGCTATTAAAAACTTTGAATCCTGTTACCTTTCTTCATGTGTCACTATAAAAGGTAGTTTCATAAGGTTGAGGAACTGCCAATGGCCGTCACGACTGCCAAGCGTCCGCCGCGCTTAACCCTGCAGGTGTTGGAGATCGCCGCTGATACGACGGCAATTCGCTGCCTAGATTGGGATCGCGATCGCTTTGATATTGAGTTTGCCCTTGAAAATGGCACCACCTACAATTCCTTTCTGATCAAAGGGGAACAGATTGCCCTCGTAGATACGTCCCATGCCAAGTTTGGCGATCGCTACCTCGAGCAACTCTGGCAACGGGTGAACCCCAGTGACTTGAACTATCTCATCGTCAGCCATACCGAACCTGACCACAGTGGCCTCGTCAAGGACGTATTGGCAAAAGCCCCCCATGTAACCGTGGTGGCCTCAAAGGTGGCGTTACAGTTTCTGGGGGATCTGATCCATCAGCCCTTTAGTCAGCGACAGGTGAAAAATGGCGATCGCCTTGACTTGGGGAAAGGGCATGTCCTTGAGTTTGTGATGGCCCCCAATCTCCACTGGCCCGACACCATCCTCACCTATGATCACGGCACCCAGACCCTCTTTACCTGTGATGTTTTTGGTGCCCACTTCTGCAATGATGATCCCTTTGACACAGAACCTGAACTGCTAGCGCCAGATTTCAAGTTTTACTACGACTGCCTCATGGGACCCAATGCCCGCTCCGTCCTCTCCGCCTTCAAGCGCTTGGAACCCCTGCCTCCCGTGCAACTAGTTGCCACAGGTCATGGCCCACTGCTGCGCCATCATCTCCCGCAGTGGCTAGATTCCTACCGCAACTGGAGCCAAGAACAGGCCAAAGCAGCAACAACGGTGGCCATTTTCTATGCTGCTAACTATGGTTATGCCAATGCTCTGGCAGAGGCGATCGAACGGGGAGCCGCCAAAACTGGGGTTGTTGTTGAAAAAATGGATCTGCTCACCGCTGAACCCCAAGATATTCGCGAACTCACCGAGATTGCCGCTGGGATCATTATCGGTACACCGCCCACCACTGCCGTTGCTAAAACTGCCCTGAGTACGATTCGTGCGGCTGCCCATGCCAAACAGGCCATTGGGGTCTTTGAAAGTGGTGTGGCCGACGCTGAACCCGCCTATCCCCTGCTCAACCAGTTTCGGGATGCCGGTCTGACGCCCTCGTTTCCTGTGATTCGGGTCACAGCAGCACCCACTGAGGCACTGTTCCAAGAGGCGGAAGAAGCGGGTACTGACATGGGTCAATGGCTGTTGCGCGATCGCACCGTCAAGCAGATGAAAGCCTTGGATACTGACCTCGATAAAGCCTTGGGTCGCCTGAGCGGTGGGCTATACATTATCACCGCCCAAAAAGGTGCCATTAACAGTGCCATGTTGGCCTCTTGGGTGGCCCAGGCCAGTACCGAACCTCTTGGGGTTTCCATTGCGGTGGCCAAGGATCGGGCTATTGAGTCCTTTCTACACGTGGGGGATACCTTTGTCCTCAATGTTCTTGAAGAAGGGAACTACCAGCCCCTGATGCGCCATTTCCTAAAGCGATTCCCACCGGGCGCCGATCGCTTTGCCCATGTGAAAACCTATCCAGCCAGTAATGGCAGTCCCATTTTGGCCGATGCCCTTGCCTATATGGAATGTACCGTTGTCAGCCGTCTGGATGCCCACGATCACTGGATTGTCTATAGTACTGTGGATAATGGTCGCGTCTCAAAGCCCGATGGCATGACTGCTGTGCACCATCGCAAAGTGGGGAACCATTACTAAACTTGGGCACTCCCTACCCAAAGTGCGCTAAACTAAGTTTGCTGCGGACGTGGCGGAATTGGCAGACGCGCTAGATTTAGGTTCTAGTACCGCAAGGTGTGTGGGTTCAAGTCCCTCCGTCCGCATTCAAAAGCTTAGCAATTGAGGGCACAGTTTGCAGTTCGCAGCCAAGAAAGCATTGGCAAAAACCTTTCCCTAAATCTTTTTGGGGACTTGACTGGGATGTTTTTCTTTGAAGTGAAGAATTTTAGGAGGATGGACACAACTGGACTCGAACCAGTGACCCCCACGATGTCAACGTGGTGCTCTAACCAACTGAGCTATGCGTCCTCGGAATTCCTAATATAGCATACACAAGGCTAACCTTTAAGTAGTTTGACCGTCACATTTGTATCGGTGCGATCGCTCAACGAACGAGTGGCCACCCCTAAAACCACTGGCTCAGTCACCCCCGGTTCAGGATGTTCGATGGTTCGTGCAATCACGGTCAGGCGATCGCTCCCTCGGCCGAGCCGTCCCAAGGAAAATAAATCATTCGCTGCCTGTACCAGCGTTGCCTCAAGGGTACTGCTCTCAATGTCCGGGGGCACTGTGATCACAACTTGCGTTGCCCCGTTGTCATAGACGAGGGTGTATTTGCCGGCACCGGGCACTGGGGAGTGCACAATCGGTACAATACTCAGGGCAAAGAGTCCCACTGTCACAACACCGAGAAACCCCGTAATACCAACAAAGCGAAAGCGCACACCCCAGCGAAAAACAAATGTGAGTGCGGTTAAGCCAGCCATGACAAGGGTGGCAATGCCAGCCCAGCGGCTATAGGTGGCAAAATCGGCGGGGGTCAGCACTACTCTTCCTCCTCATTACTGACAAAACCATTCACAGGGGTTTGATCCTGCTGCAACGCTGCCCGGAGGGTATGCCATGTCAATGTCGCACACTTAATCCGCACCGGGAACTGAGCCACCCCCTGCATGACATTGAGCTTGCGAAACTCTCGAGGGAACTCAAACTGCCCCTTCATCATCGCTTGGAACTGCTCCACCATTTGGAGGGCACGACTCACGGGTTGCCCCCGCAGGGCATCGGCCATCAAATCCGCTGAGGCCATGGCGATCGCGCAGCCTTCCCCCTCAAACTGAATATCCTGAATGATTGTCTCCCCCTGCTCATTGGTGCCTAGGGCAACGGTTAAATCAATGGTGTCGCCACAGGAAGGGTTATGTCCCCGCTGCTGACGATCCACAGGCTGCGTGCGGCCACGGTGGCGAGGTTTCTTGTAGTGCTCTAGGATGACTTGCTGGTAGAGCGTGCGGAGATGATCAAGAGACATTTAGAATACTCTATGCTCAGTGCATTTCCTCAAGGATTTTATAAACTATATTAACGGCTAAGGGCGGTGAGACTTTGCCAAAAAAGCGTCAAGGTGGCTGCTGTGCCGACACCAAACATGAGGGAGCGACCAAGGGGAAAGTTGGCAATGTAGCAGATGCTGTACAAAAAGCGAGCCGCGACAAAACTCAGGCTGGCGATCGCCACCGTTGCATTATCCACCCCGGCAAAAAGGGTCAGCAACACTGCTGCTGCAAAGGGCATAAAGGTTTCAAAGCTATTTTCGTGTGCCCACACTGCCCGCTGCGCAAAGGGGGGCAGTTTCTCAAAGAGGGCACGGGGAGCCGCCATATCAAAGCCCGCCTGCCAGCGCCCCACCACAACAAAAATGTAGGGGAAATAGATCAGCAGCGTTGCTGTCAGTAAACTGGCGGCTAGTAGCCAAGGGATATTGCTCAACATCACCTAGACTCGCTCCAACACTGGCAGCGCACCACTGAGCACCCCATCGCGAGGGGGCAATTCCTCACAGAGAATTTCGCAAGAGTTATTGGGACTTTCAATCAACTTCACCTTATGCAGCGTCGCCCCCAACTGGCGAATCGGTTCCTGTAACAACTGGGCAATGTAAATGGCGATGTTCTCTGCTGTGGGCACCACCGTCGCAAAATAGGGAATATCTTTATTCAAAAACGTGTGATCCAAAGGTTCAATCACCTGTTCCTTGAGCACCTCCTCGAGCTTGACCAAATCAACAATCATGCCCGTCCGCGGATGGATTGCCCCCTTGACCGTAATCTCCACGTGGTAGTTGTGGCCATGGCCGTGGGGGCGAGCACACTTGCCATAGATGCGGCAGTTTTCTTCGTAGCTGA
This sequence comes from Thermosynechococcus sp. PKX82, assembly GCF_031583255.1. NCBI lineage: Bacteria > Bacillati > Cyanobacteriota > Cyanophyceae > Acaryochloridales > Thermosynechococcaceae > Thermosynechococcus > Thermosynechococcus sp. PKX82. Next base: position 356,116 of record NZ_CP134169.1, read on the forward strand.
GATCCTCAAGGGCTAGACGATGCGCCGCACTAAAGTGAGCACCAACAGAAAGATAGGCTTCCATAGGGTCTCCCGTGTAGTCCGCCCAAAGGCGGGGGTGTTCAAACAGTTGAATGCGCACAAGGGGTAAATGGGGAGAGAGTCGATCCCAAATCACCCGTGCAATATGTTCAGTCGTGGGTAATGTGGCTTGAAACTCTGGCCACACCTCATTGAGATAGGAAAAATTCAGGGGTTCAATGACTTCACGGCGAATGATGTGCTTGACATCCGATAGGTTCAACACCATGCCAAAGTCATCAACAACGCCGCCCATTGAAACAAACAACTCATAGTTATGACCGTGGCCGGGAAAGCGACTATTGGCACCAAACCGAGCCAAATTCTCTGCTTCAGACCATTCTGGCAACCAGTAGCGATGACTGGCGGCAAACTCAGCACGGCGGTGAATAATACAATTCATGTCAAGTTATGAAGATTTGCAACAATTCAGCAATCTCCCCCTATCCTAACGAATTCTGGTTCCCCCAACCATTGGCTTTTTTGGCACATTTCCCTAAAGTCCGCCAAGGATGAAAGGCTTTTGCCGTACTTGGCCAATCAGCCAGCGCAGACTGTGGTTACTGAGAATCGATAAAGGCCCCATGACCATCAGGGATTTCACCTCTGCACGGCTAATTTTAACTACCCCTCCCGGTTGCAGCATCGCCGTCGAGTGAGTGAGTTCCCGCAGGGTGGCATAGGCAAAGAGCAGCGGCAGCACGCAAAAGAGGCGAATCGGAATTGCCGCCTTGGGCACGGATAGCAAGTAGGCTTGAGCTTCATCGAGATCATGCCAAGCAAGGGCAATCAATTCCTTAATGGCGGCATGATTTTGCTCAAGATGTTCAGCACTGAGGATGGACTGGTGGCTACTGCCTTGGAGCAGCAGAGATTCATTGGGGATATAGATCGAGTTTTCGTGCTCCGCATCCCAAGCAATATCCTTGAGAATGTTCACCGTTTGCAGCGCTTCACCAAAGGCAGCGCAGCGCTTGAGGAGTACTTGGTATTCATCGGCACCAATGCTGGGGGAATGCTCGTACCACAAATCCGTCAGGAGATAGCCAACGGTACCCGCGACGTAATAACAGTACTCTTTATATTCATCGAGGGTTTGAATGCGAATGCCATTGGGATAGAGGTTAATAAACTTTTTCATCCCATGCACCATTTCGCTCACCCAGCGTTGGACGTGCTGTTGGGACGTGAGGGGCAAAGAACGGTAGAGGGCAAAGACGAGTCCCGTATTTTTCACCAGTTGCACATGGGCTGGCTCCCCCTGAACCCCCCGTGCGGTTTCACCATAGCTATTGGCTAGATCGGCACTGTCAAAACACTCCAGCAGGTGATCCAAGAGAGCGGTTTTTGCGGGGATACTGGCAACCGGATCATCCTCAACGGTATCGGCAATGCGACAGATGAGATAGGCCACCAGAACCGCCCGACCCAAATTTCCGGGGAGGAAGCGAATACTGAGGGCAAATGTGCGCGAGACTTGGGGGAGTATCTCTTGGCAAAAGCGCTCAGCATCCTTGACGGAAACTGGGTTCTCCAGCACCATTTGAATCATATGGGGGTTCACTCCTACACGCATTGATCGATAGTTGAGTCAATCCTCGACCGTTCCTCAGGCCAACACTCTAGGGCAGTCAATTCACGATTCTCCAAAAGGGTCTCGCGATCGCAACCCAGCAGGGGACGACTTCCACAAACAAGGATTGAGCAAAATCTATAGCTATCATACTCATTTTTGTTTGTCTAGGTGGCCTGTGACAGTTGCCGAGATTGCCTGAGGTACAATGGTGGATAGCTCACAATTTGCCAGAACAATAACATAGCTTCAACAATTAACAACGGTATCAGATTTGGCGGAAAATGCCTCTCGTCCACCATAGCGGACGCTTGAGTGTGACACTCTTTCCATTGGTCAGTTTCTAAATTGCCCGCGATCGGTCTATCCAAAAGTTAAGACGGTAATCAGCTCGAAAATGTGTACTCCCAGCGTAGCGGTTGTGTCAACAGGCCAGCACAGCAAAGTTCATTAACAATGACTCCATGCCTCGTCCTTGTGCCCCAAGGGGCAGAATATCAAGCGGTACAACGAGGGCTACAGGCGTCCAATGTGGTGATTATTCCGATCCGAGCAGGGGCAGCCACAGTGACCACACCGGCATTGATCAGTGCCCTTGAGGAATCGCCTGCCATGGTTCTCATTTTGGGGGTTTGTGGGGGCTTGCATCCCGATGATCGGGTGGGTGAAGTGGTTGTCTATACTACTTGTCAGGATGAAGCAGGGCAAACGTATTCTTTAGACCAGACGTTATCGGCGAAATTGGCGCCTGCGTGGCGACGGGTGAAAGGCATCACAACGGCGAAAACCGTTTCTAAGGCCCAGGAAAAACAAACCCTTGCGGCTCGCGGGGGGGTGGAGGTGGTGGATATGGAAGGGGTGCCACTCCTCAAGGCTTTAGCGGGAATGCCGGTGGTGATGGTGCGGGTGATCAGTGATGGTGGCGATCGCGACCTCCCCGATTTGAGTCAAGCCTTTGATGCTCAAGGCAATTTGCGGCCGGGGCCACTGGCTATCGCAATGCTGCGCAACCCCCGTGCGGCGGCACACTTGATTCAAGGTAGCCTCAAAGCCCTCAAGGTGCTCACAAGAATTGCCCCAGAGATTGTGCAGCAACTCAATGGCTAAGATAGGGGTAGCCAGCTTGGAGAACGCTGTGGCGCAGCTTATTGGTCAAATTTTGGGCGATCGCTATGAACTCCTGCGCGAACTGGGGTCTCATCCGGGGCGGCGCACCTATCTGGCGTTGGATCGGCGGCGCTATGAACAGGTGGTGCTGAAGCTGCTGCTTTTTGGTGGCGGCATGACATGGGACGACTTTAAGCTCTTTGAACGGGAAGCGGCTGTGCTGCAACCCTTGGATCATCCGGCCATTCCCCGCTATCTCGACTACTTTGAAATCAATACCCCTGATCTCAAGGGCTTTGCTTTGGTGCAAACCTACATTGAGGCAAAATCCCTCGCCACATGGCAAGCAGAAGGGAGAGTGTTTAGTGAAGAGGATTTGCGGTTACTGGCCGATCGCCTGCTGGATATTTTGATCTATCTCCATGGCCGTCAACCGCCGGTGATTCACCGCGATATTAAGCCGACAAATATTCTTTTGGGCGATCGCTCCGGTCATGATCTTGGCAAGGTCTATCTTGTGGACTTTGGGGCGGTACAAACGGCGATCGCAGGCAGCACCCGAACCGTGGTGGGTACCTATGGCTATATGCCCCCGGAACAATTCGGCGGTAAAACCCTACCCGCCAGTGATCTCTACGCCTTGGGCATGACCCTCATCTACTTAGCAACCGGCACTCCCCCCGATGAGCTGCCGCAAAAGGAACTGCGGGTTCAATTTCAACCCTTGGTCTCCTTGAGTCCCCCTTTTATCCGCTGGCTCGAAAAAATGGTCGCGCCCGCCCTTGAGGAGCGATTTGACTCTGCGACTGCGGCTCGCCAAGCCCTAAAGCAACTGGACACATCACCCCACGAGGCCTCACTCATAACAAAAACGCCGCCCTACGGTTCCCGCCTACAGGTGAGAGAAACACCCCAAGGGCTACTGGTGCAAATTCCCCCCGTTGGATTTAATGTCAGTCTCTTCTTCCTGATTCCCTTTGCAGTGGCTTGGAATGGGTTTTTGGTCGTCTGGTACAGTCTAGCGATTAGTTCTGGCTTTTGGCTGATGGCTGTTTTTGCTACTGGTCATCTTGCTGTCGGTTTAGGCCTCATTGGCGGCATTCTTTACATGCTATTGGGATGGCAGGTGTTGATGGTCACCCGTAAGGATCTGCGCTTCTATGAACATATCCTTGGTTTCCGCTGGCGTCGTCCTAAAGTCCTGCCGCTTGAAGTGATTGAACAGATTGAATTTCAGCCCCACAGCACGTACCGCGATCGCGAGGGCGATCGCCAAGAGCTATCGAGCAAACTGGTGATTCGTGCCGGTAGCCAAGCGATCGAACTGACTGAAAATGCCCTTAGCGTGACCTCAAGGGATCTGGAATGGTTGGCCTACACCCTTGGCCGCTATCTGGGGCGACGGGTCACACAGGCTTGTCAGGATGTCCGAAGTGCTTGAGAACATCACCACTGAGGCGGCAGATACGCCAGTCAGGTAGCACAGTCGCACCCATGCGCTCATAGAATTGAATCGCAGGAGTATTCCAGTCCAAGACGCTCCACTCGATACGGCCATAGTCGCGATCGCTGGCTAGCCGGGCTAATGCCTTCAGCAGAGCAGTGCCCACCCCTTGACGCCGATAGGCAGGGAGAACAAACAAATCCTCTAGCCAAAGGCCGGGGCGGGTGAGGAATGTGGAGTAGGTGGTGAAAAACAGGGCGTAGCCAATAACGTCTGTGGGGGTATGGGCAAGAAGTACCTCGGCGTAGGGGCGATCGCCAAACAAATGCTGCCGTAGCGCCTCCTCTGTGCCCGTTACTGCGTGGCTGAGCTTTTCATAGGCCGCAAGCGCTTGGATCAGTTGGAAGATGATTGGAACATCCGCCGGGGTCGCTGCACGAATCGCAAAGGAGAAAGACACGCTAACCCAAACTAAATTGAGCGCAGCCAACCGGCACTCAGAGCAACGGTAAGCGCCATAAACAACACTGTCAAAGTCCACGTGGCACGGTTTAAGGTCGCTTCTGCACTTTTGGTGCTGGTAAAGAGCTGGGCTTGACCGCCAATACCACCGAGGCCATCCCCCTTGGGACTGTGGAGCAAGACCAATACAATCAGGCCAACTGCTGAAAATGCCCACAGACCAATGGCAATTTTTTCAATCATCCTTAACCTCGCTGGCGATGCGAATCTATACAACTTGACCTCTCCCTCATCTTACCGCAAGCCTAGGAGCCAATGGCACAATACAAGATAGGCGTTTTGAACGTGCCCCATGAACCAGCAAAATCTGCTTCAGCAATTGCTTTTAATTGGTGTTGGCACCACCTCCCTTGTGGCCGAGAAGTTGCGTCAAGTGAGCGACCAATGGGTGAAAGAGGGACGCCTCAATGCCGATCAGGCCAAGGCAATGGTGGATGAAGTCCTTGCTCACCTCAAAGAAGATGCCGCCTCCCTCGATGAAGCGGTGCAACGACAAACGCGCCAGTTTCTAGAGAGCTTGGGTGTGCCACAACAGTCAGAAATTGATGAACTGCGGGGACGCATTGATCGCCTAGAACGGGATGTTAGGGAGTTAAAAAATCGCTCATGGTAAGACAACGGGTGCATCGAGCCTACGGCTGGCTCCTCTGTGGTATTGTCCTAGTAGTGGTATGGTTGGTGGCCGCTCCGATCGCGATCGCCAGTGTGCCGCTAGAGGCGTCAACGGAGGCTGCGGGACTTATGGGGAATCCAAAGGTGGTGACCACTCCTTCAGGTTTGCAATACGAAGATATGGTTGTTGGCTCAGGGGCGCAGCCTCAAGTGGGCGATCGCGTGACGGTACACTATACGGGCATGCTCACCGATGGCCGCATTTTTGATAGCTCCCGCGATCGCGGTCAGCCCTTCCAATTTCAAATTGGTGTCGGTCAAGTCATCAAAGGCTGGGATGAAGGGGTTGGCTCAATGCACGTCGGGGGGCAGCGGCGGCTGATTATTCCGCCGAACCTAGGCTATGGTGCACGCGGTGCGGGTGGGGTCATTCCCCCCAATGCGACGCTGATTTTTGACGTTGAACTTTTGGGTGTGCAATAGGATTGAACTCGGCAAGGGATGCCCAAGGCCAAGGTACTGTACATCTGCCGCGAGTGTGGTGCCGAGTCTGTGCAATACTTTGGTCGCTGTCCCAACTGTGGTCAGTGGAATACCCTTGATGAGCAGGTGGTTACCCCTGTAGAGACCGCTGCTCGACCCACAACCCCCCGAAAATCGACCACTCCCCACCCCCGCAGTGCCAAGGCCCTAGGAGAGATTAGCGAACAGACACAGAGCCGTTCTGCCTCCGGATTTGCCGAGTTGGATCGGGTTTTGGGAGGGGGGATTGTGGTTGGCTCCCTCGTGTTGGTGGCTGGCGAACCGGGAATTGGCAAGTCCACGCTTTTGTTGCAGATGGCAGCCACCTTAGGGCAACAGCAGCGGGTGCTCTATGTCTGTGCTGAGGAATCGGCGCAGCAGGTGAAATTGCGATCGCAACGACTGGGCATTGCCGCCTCTCCCTCGCTCTATCTTTTGGCGGAGACGAATTTGGAGGTGATCCTGCAGGAGCTGACCCATCTGCAACCCCATCTGGCGATTATTGATAGCATCCAAGCGGTGTATCTGCCCCAATTGACGGCTGCCCCCGGCTCGGTGTCTCAGGTTCGTGAGGGCACAGCCGCCTTGATGCGCTTAGCCAAGCGGGAGCAGATGAGTCTCTTTATTGTGGGGCATGTTACAAAGGAGGGGGCGATCGCCGGTCCGAAGGTGCTGGAACATTTGGTGGATACCGTGCTCTACTTTGAGGGCGATCGCTTTGCCAGTCACCGCCTCGTACGCGCTGTCAAAAACCGCTTTGGGGCTAGTCAAGAAATTGGCGTTTTTGAAATGGGCGCGCAGGGCTTAGCCGAGGTCACAAATCCTTCGGCGCTGTTTTTGGGCGATCGCGAGCCAACCCCCGGTACCGCCACCATTGTGGCCTGTGAAGGCACCCGTCCGCTTGTGGTTGAGTTGCAAAGTTTAGTTAGCCCCACCAGTTATCCCTCTCCACGCCGCACGGCCACGGGCATTGAGTACAATCGCTTTTTGCAAATTCTGGCCGTCCTAGAAAAACGCCTAGGGGTGCCCCTCTCGAAGCTAGATGCCTATGTGGCGTCCGCTGGCGGGCTGAATGTGGCGGAACCCGCTGCTGATCTGGGGGTGGCAGTGGCTGTTGTGGCTAGTTTTCGCGATCGCTGGGTGCACCCCCAAACCGTGATCATTGGCGAAGTGGGCTTAGGGGGACAGGTGCGAGCCGTCTCCCAGTTAGAAGTACGGCTGCGGGAGGCGCTGAAGTTGGGATTTCGCCGTGCCATTATTCCCGAAAACCAAGCCTGTGCGATCGCGGGGCTAGAGATTTATCCTGTACGTCGTGTCACCGATGCCATTGTGGCTGCCCTTGCCCCCATGACCACTGAGGAATCCCCCTGAGGGCTATCCTTGCGAGTCCAATTTATCCCTAAGATGTCTGAGACAGATACCCCATTGGTGGAGCGGCAGTGCAAAGCCAGTTGTGACAAGATACACTTCCGCCATCAACGGACTCAATTGCTGACACAGTTCGCCAAGGCGATCGCGAAAACAGCGACCACTGGCATAGGCAGGAACAACTCCCCAGCCCACCTCTTCGGCAACAAAAATGAGCTGAGCGGCACACCCTTGCACACTCGCTAGGAATTCAGTAACGGTTGCTTGCCATTGATCTTGAGATTGATCTAGGCAATTGGCCACCCATGTTCCCAAGGAATCCACAAGGGCGCAATGATCAGGCGGCAGGTCACGCAGCAGGGCAGCTAGTTCGAGGGGGCACTCCCGCAATTGCCACTCAGCGGGGCGGCGAGCACGGTGCTGTGCAATCCGCTGCAACCATTCTGTATCCTCTGGGGGGGCGATCGCCGTCGCAACATAAATCACTGCTTGTCCGCTGTGGGTAGCAACGGCTTCTGCCCATTCACTCTTGCCACTGCGACTCGGACCGGTCACCAAGACATGATCAGGCATGATTAGGCACTGTTGGTTAACTCAACTGTCGGGGATCAAGACGTTCTCCCAAGCCCTCACCAAGGAGCGACAGACCCACGACCAGCAATGTCATGGCTAGACCCGGAAAGAGCGTCGTCCACCAGATGCCCACCGACAACCCATCCAAGGCCTGTCGTAGATCCTGCCCCCATTCGGGTACCTGCGGCGGCAACCCTAAGCCCAAGAACCCCAGCCCTGCCAAGGTCAGGATGGCATCGGCGGCATTGAGGGTAAAGAGCACGGGGATACTGGGAAGCACATTCACCAAAAGATACCGCTGTAGAATGCGGGGGGTCGAGGCGCCAAGGGCGCGGGCAGCTTCGATAAAGACCTCATTTTTTAGGCTCACCGTGTGGTTGCGCACAACGCGATAGTACTGGGGAATATAGGCGACACTAAGGGCGATCGCGGCATTGAGCACCCCCTTGCCGACCACAAAGGCCACCGCCACCGCTAGGAGTAGCCCCGGCAACGTGTAAATCGTATCCATCAAAAAGAGCAACCCGCGATCGAGCCAGCCCCCGCGGTAGCCACTCAATAATCCCAAGGGCACTCCCACCACCAAGCTCAACAGCGTTGCCACCAAGACCACCTGCAAGGCTGCTTGGGCACCAAAAATCGTGCGGGAAAAGACATCATAGCCCAAGCGATTCGTGCCAAACCAGTGCTGCGGCGAAGGCGGCGCGTGAATCGGAAAGTCAAGAAATTCTTGGGGATTGGCAATCCAACCAAGAGCCTGAGCAAGGGGAGCAAGAACCGCCAGCAGCAGAAACCCCCCACAAATAATTGCCCCCACCAGCAACAGCCGATCCGAGAGGCTATTCATGCATGCCCTATCCCAACAAACTGGCTAGCAAAGCTTTCTGCGCATGGAGACGATTTTCCGCCTGCTCCCAAACGCGAGACTGCGGCCCTTCAAGGACACTGGCGGTAATTTCCTCCCCACGGTGAGCCGGCAGGCAGTGGAGAACGATCGCCCGTGGATCCGCAAGGGCTAGCAGTTGATCATTAATTTGGTAGGGCTGAAAAATGGGCTGGCGATCGCCCGCTTCTGCTTCCTGTCCCATACTCGCCCAGACATCCGTGTAAAGCGCATGGGCACCCTTAGCCGCGGCCTGCGGATCCGTGAGAACAGTCACTTCACTCTTACCGCCACTCAATGCCTTGGCTTGCGTCACAATATCGGGCAAAGGGGCAAACGGCGGTGGCGAAGCCACCCGAATATTCACCCCCAAGAGGGCACAGCCCAGTAGTAAGGAATGCGCCACATTATTGCCATCGCCAATGTAGCAGAGGGTCAGTCCCGCCAATGTGCCAAAGGATTCCCGTAGCGTCAGCAGATCCGCCAAAATCTGACAAGGATGCTCGCGATCAGTGAGGGCATTAATCACGGGTATGCGGGCATAGTCGGCAAACAGTTGCAGTTCTGCCTGACCATAGGTGCGAATCGCCACCGCATCCAAATAGCGATCCAATACCCGTGCTGTATCGGGCAACGGTTCACCACGCCCCACCTGCATGGATTGGGGGTTCAGGTCAATGACTTGGCCGCCCAGTTGGTACATCGCCACCGTAAAGCTGACACGGGTACGGGTCGAAGCCTTCTGAAACAGCAGCCCCAAGACCTTAGGACACTGGGGAGCCACCTTGCCGATTTTCATCTGTGCTGCTAAATCCAGCAGATATTCTGCCTCTGCCCGTGAGAGGTCGGCGATGCTCAGCAAATCACGCCCCCGCAGTGTTTCCATCACAAATCTCCCCACCAAAACTGGTATCCACTCATGGTAGCAACCTCAGAGGCCTTCCAAATGTACAAATACAACCCTTTTCTCAAATCTGGGGGGCATTAAGGAACGCCGAACCCGTCCAAAAGTCACCTTCTAAGAGGTCTATCCTTCCGAGGCGCCCAACCGTGGCTCTGTCCCTGCAAGGAGGCGTTGGATATTACTCTGGTGTCGCCAAATCACAAAAGCACCTGCAATCACACTAAAACCGACAAACGGCCACGACTGCGTAAAGAACCAAAACCAGAAGGGCAAGGAGATAGCAGCAGTGATTGAACTCAGGGAGACAATGCGGCTGACTGCCAAGACCACGAGAAACACCGCAAAGGTGGCCAAAGCCGTGGGGGCATTGAGGGCAAGGAGCACCCCTAAACCAGTGGCAACGGATTTGCCGCCGCGCCAGCCCAACCAAATCGGCTTACTGTGAGCCAAAACCGCAATGAAGGCGATCGCCAGCAGGACAAATTCCAACCAAGTGGTCGGTACTGTACTCCAAGATTGCCCCAGAACCCAACGCGCCAAAAGAACTGCCCCTAGTCCCTTGGCCACATCGACTAAAAACGTCACTAGGCCGGGGCCTTTGCCCACTACCCGCAGCACATTGGTCGCCCCCGTTGAGCCAGAGCCATGCTCACGAATATCAATCCCGCGCAGCGCTTTGGCCAAGAGGTAGCCCGTGGGAATTGAGCCGAGCAGGTAGCTAATGAGCGCCAGCAGTCCAAGGATGAGTGCAGTGGTCACAGGAGCCTCCCTACTCAAAGAAATCAGAACTACGGCTAGGACGCAACTGGGGTTCAGGGGCAAAGCCCAAGAGCAAGGGATATTGCAGTAGTGAAAGGCTGACTTGGGGTTGGGAATCATCAATAAGAATCAGAGGGATGTAGTCCTCCTGCTCGAGGCGATCGGCACGAAAGGCCAAGGCATCCGCAGATTCAAAGAGCGCCACCCCCTGATCAGGGCCAAAATCTTGGCGACTAATGCCCAAGCAATCCTGCAATCCCCGTCGCCAGTCCCCCAGCCGCTCAGGGGAATCGGCCAAGACCAACACCCGCAACATATCGCCATAGAAGTCCCGCAGGATTGAAATGATTGCCGAGGCAACAAGGATATTTTGCAACCGACTGGGGAGCGATCGCAGGGCACCCCGTCCCCCGAGATCAAAGAACCAACTTTCTACCCGCTCAGCATGAACTTGCTCAAACGTACGTCGCAACTGCCAAGGAGGGCCATAGTAGTTGGGGCTACTCCGATATTGCTCTAGCAAACGGCGAATCCGATCCGCTTCCTCCTGAAATCCCTCATCAAGAACTAACTTGGGCGGCGTTGTCGCTGTTGCTGCTGGGGCAGAGGCAGTTTCCACGACAGCGGGCGTCGGGGGCAGCAATTCCATTTCCTCAACGGTGGCCGCCAACTCCTGCATGCTCTTGACGAGAAATTCCTTGAACCCCTGCACTCGAATCGCGAGTTCTTGGGAGGCACCCACAAAGTTGCGGCGGAGCTCCTGTTCGATGCGTTCCTTGCGCCGTTCTAGTTGCTCAATGGTGAGTTGCAGACTTTGTTGCCGCTCTTCAAGGGACTTGAGGCGATCGTGCACAAGACGATGAAACTCAGCATCAAGGGCTTGAATTTCAGCTTTGAGGGCATCCCGTTGAGCTTTGAGGGCAGTTAGTTCCTCTGGGGTAGGTTCAGAGGCATCAGTCACCGTAGGGTCATCCGTCATTGCGAACCGTGGAAATAAAGGCTGTGCGTGGGCAGCGTTCTTGGAGGCATTGTACTAAAGTTTTGGCGTCAAACAGAATCGGCAGAAAGTGGATATTCTTGACCTCCCGAAAATAAAAGAGCACGGGAAAGGCTGGCCAAAAGACCTCCCAATGCTGCCATTGCTGATAGGGAAAGTGGCGAATTTGTCGGCTGCCGCGATAGACATCTAGTGCTGTTGCCGTAAATTCTAGTCGCAGGGTAGCCGCCTGCACAGCCAAGAATAGCGCAAACAGGGAGATGGGCAAGCCCAGCCACCAGCGCAGCCACCACAGGGGCAGACTTAACAGCAGAACCCCCAGCGGAACAGCAAATGAGGGTTGAAGACGTACTGTGGCCAGTGAGGTTCCTTGCATGGTTTTACTCTACTCCTGAGGGGGCGTCGGTTCTTCTAATTGTGGCAAATCCTCTGGAGTGGGAGGAGTTTCCTGTTCAGTGACTTCAGGTGCAGTGGTCTCTAGAGTCGGTTGCTCCAAAGGTGGGGACGGCTTGGATGGCACTCGCGGGCTAACGAGAACAGAACGAGTCGGGCTTTCTGCTTTCTTAAAGGGATTCAGGCGCTGCCAGAAGGGCTGTTGCGGCGTGGGGGGCGGTGTCTCTTCGGCTGCTTTGACGGTGGGTTCTGGGGTTGGCTCTGATGCAACGGGCGTTTCCTCTACAGGTTCAACGGTGGGTGTTGGTGCCTCTACTGCCGACGTTGGTGTAGGTTCCTCAGCAACGGGGGTCTGAGTGGCAGATTCTTCAACAACAGCTGTTGGCTCTGGGGTCGGCTCGGAGGGAGCGGCGGATTCCTCAACAATAGGTGTTGGCTCTGGTGTCGGTTCAGGAGGGAGGTTGCTGGGGAGATCCGGACTGAGGCTACTTTGAAGATTTTTGGCGGCCAGTTCTCCCCGCAGCAGGCGCGAGAGGACATCCTTGCCATTGGGTTGATAGGTCACAAGGCGGGTAATGGGATTGTAGGGAGAGGGGATACGCTGACCATTGCCATCCAGAAGTTCGAGCCGTACCCAGTTATCCCCCGGCTGGAGTCCAGTGAGATAGTAGGCCTGCCAGCGATCGACCGTGAAGGATTGACCATTGATCGTGCAGCGCACCTGCCAGACTTTCTCATTGTTTAATTGTTGATCCAACGGCAGGTTGCTGAGATAAAAATCAAGGAGCACTGGTTCAGCGCCATAGGTGCCGCTGGGCTGATTGTAGGTGAGCAGGGGAAGACTAGCAGATCGAGTGTCCTCATCTGCAGTGTAAAGATGAAAGGCCGTTTGAGCATAGGCAAGGGGATTTTTCAGGCTTTCACCCCAAGGGTACACAACAAAAGCACGCAGAAGGTGTGTTCCCGGCTCAAGGTTCGTAAATTCAATGGGGGTGTTCAGGTCATAGACACTGCGGCTGGGCAGATCATCGAGCACCACCTCCACATGGGGGCCTAACCCTGTGCGCTGATCTTGAAACAGGCGTAGCCCTTGGACACTTAGCTTGACGGTGACGTTGCGGCTTTGGAGGGTTTGGTTGGCTTCGGGGGTGAGAATTTTCAGCCGCGGTTCATAGCGATCGAACCAATCCTTCATATCCTCAATGGCCACAGGAGCCGCCACCTCTGCCAGCGAGCCACTGGATTTTGCCGCGGCGATGTCCCCCACTGACCACAGGAGAACGATACTGAGAACGAAAGCGATCGCCCGTTGCCAACAGACCTGCCAACCCTTCATGCACACCTCAGATGGTTGTAGTACCAAGGACAATTTTCGCAGATGGGCTACCCACTTCAGCAATCCAGATCTAGGGAGCACGATCGCTGCTGTAGAGGACATGACCACTGCTAAATTCTCGCAACTCCCCAGTGTTCAGACGTACTTGCAACGTCCCGCGATCGCTAATGCCCACACCGATGCCCTGCCACCTTTGTTCTCCTTGGACAAGAGTGAGCGATCGCCCCCGTAGAAAATCTCGCTCCGCAGCAACCTCCACCCACTGTGCCCGTTGCCAGCACCAAAGGAGTTCAGCACGAATCGCCGCCAAGAGTTCCAAGTTTGTGGGTACCGCTTCGCAGGGATCAAGAAGCCGATGAAGACTTATGGCCTGGGGAAGACCCATTGCTTCAACGTCAACACAGCGGTTCAGTCCCACCCCCACCACCAGCCAAGGGGAACGGCCTTCACAGAGAATTCCCGCCAGTTTCTTGCCCTGAGCCATCACATCATTCGGCCACTTCAATTGCAGATGGCGTTCCACCGTTGGTCGCAGCCCACTCAACGCCCGCATCACGGCTATCCCGGCTTGGACACTGGGCGCAACGATCGCTGGCGACTGCGGCAGGATAAAGGAGGCTGTCAACACCCCCTTTGGGGATTGCCAAGTACGGTTGTACTGACCTCGCCCCCGTGTTTGTGCCTGAGTGTAGATGACTTGACCCCCATAGAGTTGATCGGCATGGTGCAATGCCCAGGTATTCGTGCTCTCACAGGTCTCTAGCCACACCAACCAAGGAAACTCCATGGCGATCGCTTACTTGGGTACAGAAACAGATGGCTCAATGAGTGCCCGCAACAGTTCTGGTTTCGGATGCGCCCCTACCCGTTCAAAAAACACCCGAAGGGTCTGATCTAGCCACTGCGCCAGTGCTGCATAGCTTGCGGCAAGGGTTGTGATTTTCGCAGCAACGAAATAGCGATCGCCACTGTGGGGAGCTGGCACAAGAATATTGGCCGCTTGGCAGTTATTCAAGGCAATTTCAATTTGACTGCGACCAATCTCCGCTGGGGCGGTTTGCTCAATCATGGCGGCCAGTTCTTCTAGGGTGGCAGCGCAATCGCGATGGTCAAGGAGCCACGCTAAAACATAGGCTAAGGCTGGGGGTTGGGCGATCGCCACCCGTTCGTGACTGAGCAAAGCGCGATAGGTTGCCAGACTATGGAGGGGACGCTTTTCAAAATTGGCCATCACCACAGCACTGGGGGGAAGATGCTCCCGTAGGCCAAGACGCAGTTGATTGGCACTGCCCTGCCGATGAAAGACGCAGAAGATCGTGTTTTTACAGACGTAGCGCAAGTATTCCGAGAACTTGACCATCCCCAACTGCAAAATGTCAAAGTTGGGCAGCAGGGCTTGTACCGCCCCTTGGACTTTACTAATGGGTAGCCCTTCCTCCCGCAGGAGCTTGCCACACTCCGAATCACGGCGGTACCAATCGAGAATCTGCCGCGTTTTGGCGATCGCCCCCTCGGCATGGCGAGCCAAACTGACACTCAAGTCCGCACACAAACGACGATTATCAGGATCTAAGGGAATGGCGGAGGGTGGGATGCTGGGCGGCGGCGCTTCAATGGGGGGAGCGGGACTGGCGACAGGTGGGCGGGGTTTTACGGTTGGATCAGGGATGTGGACAAAGGCATCACAAATGGCCTGAAAACTCTTGCCAGCCGCATCTTCGTAGGCGCAGCCAATGACTGTTTTGCCGTACTGCCGTAACTTCTTGGCAAGGGAGCCAAAGCCACCATCGCCGGAGACAATCACAAACGTATCAAAGCGGTCATCTTGAAAAATCAAATCCACCACATCAATCGCCAATTGAATATCAGCAGCATTTTTGCGATTTTCGTAGGAAAAACCAAAGACCTGTACAGGCTCAATGCCCAATTGGTGCATTTCCCGGCGCAGTGACCCAAGGCGAGCATCACTCCAGTTGGCATAGGCACGTTGCAGCAGCACCCGCTCGATGGGGTAGGCTTGGCGAATATGGGCTTGGATGGCAGCGAGGGAAATTTTGGCCACATCTGCGGCTTTGATGTTGTAGCCTTTGATCAGGTTTTCAATGTCGTAGAAAATAGCGGTACGACGCGAGCCATTCCCAGAAGTGCGGGTTTCAAGGTGTTGCAGTCTTTCCTCTAAACGTTGGAGGAGGTCTTCGATCTGGGGGGTTAGGGAATGACGTTGACGATCTTGCACCCAAGTGCCCACCAATGCCCCCGCAGAACTGACCGCCACCACAGGAAGCGGTTCACGGGTAAGGGTGACGGCGAGGGAACCCGCCACAATCGCTCCTAAAGGAGGTATGCACCAGTTCTGCCATGCCATAACTTATTTTACGAATTCTTGGAAAACTCCCTCTCAAACGCTGTTTTCTTGCAACAGTGCCATCCCGCGATCGCAAATCGTTTTTGCATAGTCTGTCCAGCGGCCACTGCCCCAGTAGCGAAAACAACTGGTTTGCGATGTCAGCACATAGAGGAGCGCTTCGCGGTAGGCAGGGCTTTGGGTCACTTGCGGGTCAGCCGCCACCAAAGGATCATAGATGCGGTGAAACTCGGCACTCAGGCGTTCCATCGGTTGCAGAACGGTCTCATAGCCCTTGACCCAACTGAGGTGATTCGTCCAAGAGGCACCCTCCATGGAGAAGTGGGGATTGGTTTGTTCAAGGTGGGCGATCGCTGCCGCAACCCTTTCTGGCGTTATCGGGCTATCCCCTAAGGTCTGCCAGAGTAGATGTTGGTGTACCGCTTGACAGCGAGGAAAGCGATCGCTAGTCACCCCCTGAGCCGCCAAGAGGGCAAGGTACTCACTGCCATTGAGACCCACCACCCCTGCCTGCGGATTCGCTTTTATCTCATGCCACACCGGCATAAAATCGCGGGGATATTCATTCATCATCACACCACCGTTTTCACCATCGGCAATTTGACTCACACAGGGGGGACCGAGGGGAGCCTGCCAGTGAGTGGCCAGATGCTTAGCTTCGTGATAAGGCTGCATTTGCGCCACAAGTTTCGTATCCGAGCCTTGGGTTTTAATCAGCACCGTTATTTCCGCCACCTCTCCTTGGGAGTTGCGCGCCACAAGGACATTCGGTACATACTTGGCAGCGTAGGGTAGCGGCGACCCATCCAACTGTTCAACACTGTGCTCCTGTACCAGCAACCAACTATATCCACAGCGTTTGAGGCAGGTCACCAAGGTAAAGAGCGTATCCGGATGGTTGGGCAAATGCATTTCTGGCAGTGAAAAGCCCTGTACCCTTTGCAGCGCTTCAACGCCAAAGAGGGCTACAAATTGATGCTGCCAAGCCCGAATATGCAACTCAATGTCAGCGATTGGAGTGGAGGGAATCACCGCATGTCCCCAGCAGGTGCCCAGCCATTCCACGTAGGGAGCATAGGCATCCACAGTAATCCGCCGCAGGGCGTCCAGTACCTCCTCCTGTCCCATCTGCTCCAGCCCCCAGAGGAGGTTGCCGGAGTAATCGAGCATAATCCGCGGTTGACAGTCCTCAGCCACCAACTGGGGAATCCAGTCCCCCATGCGCCGATAACACCAGAGAAATTGGGTCGCGTTGTGATTGTCCCCCTCGTGGGGATGCATCAGCATATACTGCAAGTGACTGATGAGGCTGCCGCCCTCCCCCGCTGGAATGGTCGGCTGGTGCATATGGAGGGCACAGGCAAAGGCGGCGCGAATAGAGGGGAGCATTTGGGGGGGCAAGGGGGGGCAACGGGGCACTTCACTCAACGCCTGTTCCCAACCACTGAGGACAGGTTCTCCTTGAGGCGGACAGGTTGACCAAGGGAGGGTAGGGCGGGGCATGATTCAAGCTCGAAAAACTTGGGCGGGATCAAGGCGCATCACTTTTTGAATCGCCAATAGGGAAGCACTGACACACATGGCGACGGTGGCACTAAAAACGGCGAGGGCAAGTTGGGGAGTCATGATAATTTGGATGGCACGGGCTTGCATGGTCCACATCCCCAGTCCCCAGCACAGGCCTAAACCGGGCAGATAACCCAGTACGGCCATCCACAGGGCTTGCTCAATAATAATGCGATACAAGTACCCGTCAGAAGCCCCCATTGCTTTGAGGGTGCCATACTCCTGTAGGCGATCGCTCACCGAAGAATAGAGAATTTGACTGACAATGACCACCCCTACAACCACGCCAACCCCTGCCCCCAGTCCTAAGATAAACCCCACACTGGTACTGGCTAGCCAATAGCGCCGCGTCATTTCAGTCAGGGCAGCACGACTGAGCACTTGATAGTTGGGAAAGGCTGCCCGTAAGCGTTCCTGCACCTTTGCTAAATCCTCCCCCGACTTGGCTTTCACCATGACATAGGTGATGCGGGTACTGGGGGACACCAACGGCAGAAATTCGGGTACCGGCTCACTGGTATCAAACCGAGGGAAGTTTAAGTAAAGGTTCGCAGTTTCCAGCGAAGTAAAGACATAGGGGCTAGAGACAATGGATTTGACACCGCGCGTCCAGCCAATGACCGTCGCTGGGTAGTTATTCACGCGACCTTGCTCCCCTAGAGCCGTAAGGGAAAGGGCATTGAGGTCAATGCGATCCACGATGACACTGTAGGGTTCTTCTAGCTCCGTCAGGGTTGCACCAGCAACTGTCGTCAAGGGCAGCAAGGTGCCTGTCGGTTCAATACCCACCACCTGCACTGGATCGATCGCCTCTGTCTCTGAACGGCGCCACATCGCTGACTGGATCAACAGAGGTTCTGCGGCTGCAACCCCTGCAACTGCCTGGGCATCGAGGACAACTTGATACTCAATAGGCAACGTTAAGCCAAAATAGCGCAACTCACTGGAGGCAATCCAGAAATCCGCTTGACTTTTGTTCACCAAGAGTGTGGCCGATCGCCCAAAGCCCTCAAGGAGTCCAGTTTGAACTGTGACCAGACTGACGGCAAACGTGATGCCTAGTTGAGCCACGAGAAAGCGGCTAAAGTCTTCTAAGAGATTTTTGCGGGCAAGGGAAACCATTTTTCTATCTTAAGTTTGCGATGGGGGCATGTCTAGACCGTGCTAGGCAGTTGGGGAAAAAACGGCCACCTTAGGCGGCTAGTAAAAAATCCCTAGTTAAAAACTCTGCTGGTACCTCTTGTTCTTGGGGCAAGTAAATAGCCACTTGAATCTGTATTTGTGAAAGATAACGACACATCAGTGGTCCTATTTCCCGCCAGTCTAGACCCCCCAAGCCACAGCCAAGGGCGGGAACAGCAAGAGATTGAATGCCTTCTGCTTGATAGCTATCCACTAACCATTGCAAACCTCGCTCAATTCCTGTAATGTCAGACGATTGTTTCCAGTGAGTTTTAGTCGGAAAGAGTAAAAACCATTTATTGGCATTCAAGTTGGGTAAGCTCAAAGGTTCATCCGCTAGATCGCTGTCTAGAGAAGCTTCACGTTTATACAAATATGGTTTCCCCATTGTAAGTTGCTTTTTCTTGCAGACATCTTGATAGACGACGTACATATCCGGAAATTGATATTTTGCCCGTGAGGCTAATCCCTTACCCATTACACCGACGGTATTGACACTGATTGTTAAGGTTTGCATTTGGGAGAAGAACATATCTCCATCCACCCAAGATAGATGACTCGTAATTGCAGCACGTCGTCGGGGTTGGAAAAACATGTGGGGTTCAACTATGACTTCAACAGAACTGAACTGTTGTCGAAGGCGCTCTGCCATCTCCTGACTTGCAACATAGATAGAATGAATCTCAGTGGGGGGAACCACTTTTGGAACCAAGCATTCCGCCATAATTTTTCGCTTTGTACCATCTTCAGTTTTCCACCAGTCATTATTGAGAATGCTCCAATAATCGCGATGGATGATTTGTAGTCCAGTTTTAGCATCGCGGATTTCAGTAACGGAGTGGGCTGCATTCCCTAAAGCAATGAAGGTTCCTTTGATATCTAGGACACGGGGTTTAATTCCTAAAATGACAACATTGTTTTTATTGATTTCACTTAATACTTTATAAAGCATGGGATTTCGGGGTTGAAAATAGAGGTTGGCATATTGCCATAGACTCTGACCATTTGGTGCGAGGCGGTGTTGCCGACGCACAACGATGTCTGCGTTATAGATAGGTGTCGGGGAAAGACCGCGTTCTACGACTTGCTCATGTGCAAGAATTCTGTGTTGGAATATAGAGGAGAGGTTGTTCACATGGGTAATGTAATATAAGCTTTTGATCTTGGGTTCAGGCATTCTTAACCTCTAGAGATTTTTTGAGTTTGTTCTTTGACCCAACTCAAGTAAGCAGGAGAACCGGCAATAATGGGTAGGGCAATGATTTCTGGAACTTCATAACTGTGTAATGCCAGCAGGCGATCGCGCACTTGCTCAAACAGGGCAGTGCGGGTTTTAATGAGCAGTTGCCATTCGGGATCGCGATGTACGGTTCCTTGCCAGCGGTATATTGATTGAATAGGCAGAATTTGCACACAGGCAGCGAGGTGCTCAGCCACGAGTTGATTGGCTAAAGAGAGTGCTTCAGTTTCCGTAGCAGTGGTAACCATCACCACACAGTACTCTGTTGCCGTTTCCAAGCCCGCTGTCCTCACGTCACGCTTGATGATGTCGATCATATCCTGAACAAATCTTGAATAAAATCGTGCAGTGAATGTTGTTATTACCGGTATTGGGCTGTGGACAGCTCTGGGGGAGAGCGCGATCGCCACGTGGCAGCGCTACTGTCAGGGGAAAACGGCACTCATCGCCACGCCTGACGGACTGGTGGGAGCAACGACCTTGCCAGTCGAGAAAATTATTGCAACGACAACGACTCAAGCGCTCAACGATGCAAAATTAACCCCTCCTCTAGACAGTGCTGGGGTAGTGGTCGGGTCAAGCCGTGGCTTTCAAGCACAGTGGGAAACATGGTTACGGCAGCCTTCTCTTTCGCGACAAACATGGTTACAAACCTTACCCGCCACTGTATCCCAGCAAGTGGCACAAATTGCCGGCACCCAAGGGATAGTTCTCAACCCCACAGCGGCCTGCGCGACGGGACTGTGGGCGATCGCCCAAGGGGCACTGTTGATTGAGCAGGGTTATTGTGATCTGGTGTTGGCGGGAGGGGTCGAGTCCGCCGTCTCGCCCTTAACCTTGGCCGGGTTCCGCCAGTTAGGGGTGTTGGCTCAGGCGCGGGCGGCTCCCTTTGATCGCCAGCGGCAGGGATTTGGCTTAGCGGCCGGTGGTGCCATTGTCGTCCTAGAATCCGAGGCACGGGCGCGATCGCGGGCTGTTACACCCTATGCGCGAATTGCTGGGGTAGGTCTCAGTGCCGATGCCGAGCATATGGCTGCCCCCAGTGTCCAGCAAACCGGTGCTCTCCTAGCCATTCAAAAGGCCTTGGCTCAGGCGGGGTTAACACCGCACCAGATCGACTGTATCCATAGTCACGGTACGGGCACACGGCGTAACGATGCCGCTGAAGCCACTTGGATTCAAACCCTTTTTGGTCAAGGGGTTGCGGTCACCAGTCACAAAGGTGCCCTTGGGCATACCCTAGGTGCTGCTGGCGCGATCGCGATCGCCCTCTCCTGTCTGTCATTACGGGCACAGGAGATTCCCCCCTGTGTTGGCTGTGAGACTCCCGACTTTGACCTCGACATTGTCCAACACAGCCGCACTGCCCCTTTAGGCCACATTCTCTGCTGTAGCTACGGCTTTGGTGGTCAGAATGCCGTGATTGTTCTAGCGCATCCCTAGGAGGCAGTGACCACCCTTGGTTGAGCAACCCCAAACTTTTGCATGATCGTTTTAGCCATTTGTGGGGGTGTGAGTCCTAAGTCAGCTTTTGATTCCTCAGGACTAGCGTGCTCAACCAAGATATCCGGTACCCCCAAACGCAACACAGGCAGCAGAATATCCGCCTCTTGGAGTGCCTCGAGTACCGCCGAGCCAAAGCCCCCCATCAGGCAGCCTTCTTCTAAGGTGACCACGCGGCCAATTTGTTTCGCCAAAGGCAGAATCAACTCAGTATCTAGCGGTTTGGCAAAGCGGGCATTGATCACTGCGGCACTCATGCCGTGTTCCTTGAGGATTTCTGCCACTTGCATCGCCGGATAGACCATTGAGCCGTAGGCCACCAAGAGAATATCTTCACCGGGGCGCAGGAGTTCCCCTTTGCCGATTTCGAGGGGTTCCCAGCCTTCCTCCATGAGGGCGACACCATAGCCATTGCCCCGGGGATAGCGTAGGGCGATCGGGCCATCGGTGTAGTTGATGCCCGTTACAATCATGCGTTGCAATTCCGCTTCATCCTTGGGTGCCATCAGCACCATATTGGGTAGGCAGCGCAAATAGGCAATGTCGTACATCCCTTGGTGGGTCGGGCCATCAGCACCGACAATCCCCGCTCGATCCATGCAGAAGAAGACGGGTAGCTTTTGGATGCAGACATCGTGAACAATTTGGTCGTAGGCGCGCTGCAAGAAGGTGGAGTAAATCGCCGCTACGGGGCGCATGCCTTGGGTGGCCATGCCGGCGGCCATTGTTACGGCGTGCTGCTCGGCAATCCCGACATCAATGTATTGGTTGGGCACCCGTTTTTGGAGGATATCTAGCCCTGTACCCGTGGCCATCGCCGCTGTAATGCCAACAATGCGCGGATCGTTTTCTGCGAGTTTAGTCAGGGTTTCGCCAAAGACTTTGGAGTAGCTGGGGGGCTTGGGTTTGCTGGAGGGTTTGGCCTTACCAGTGACGAGATCAAAGGGGTTTTGCGCATGGTAGCCCACTTGGTCTTTCTCGGCGATCGCGTAGCCTTTGCCCTTAACCGTTGCCACATGAACCAAGACAGGACCGGGAATCGTATGGGCATGTTGGAATGTGGTAATGAGTTCTTCCAAATTGTGGCCATCCACCGGACCAACGTAAGTAAAGCCCAGTTCCTCAAAGACGGCGCCCACCTTAGGAACCGCAAGGCGTTTCATGCCCTCCTTGATGCGCTGCATCTCCGGGGTTAGGTTTTCACCAAAGAAGGGGATATGTTTGAACTGCTCTTCGAGGTTATCAGTAATAAATTGCACCTGCGGTGAGAGGCGGATTTTATTCAGATAGCGGGGAATCGCGCCCACATTGGGGGAAATGGACATCTCATTGTCGTTCAGCACCACCATCAGGTTGGTGTGGGGCAAGTGGCCGGCGTGGTTAATCGCTTCTAGCGCCATCCCCCCAGTTAGGGCACCATCACCAATAATGGCCACGACTTTGAACTTCTCTCCCTTGAGATCGCGGGCGATCGCCATCCCCAAAGCTGCCGAAATACTCGTGGAGGCATGACCAGCGCCAAAGTGATCAAAGGGACTTTCGCGGAGGTTGAGATAGCCAGCAATTCCTCCCTTTTGCCGTAGGGTATGGAAGTTGTTGTAGCGACCCGTCAACATTTTGTGGGGGTAGGCTTGGTGCCCCACATCCCAAATCACGCGATCTTTATCTAAGTCAAGGGTTTGGTAGAGTGCGAGGGTGAGTTCGACAACCCCCAAGCCTGGCCCAAGGTGTCCTCCCGTGGCCGCCACCGTTTCCAAATGTTTGTCGCGGATTTGGGCGGCAATTTGACTCAATTGGGCAATGGACAACCCATGCAACTGGTTGGGATGGGTGAGTTCACTTAAGTGCATAGAAACCCGACCTCGCAAGATACCTAGGAGCGATAGCCTACCGCTGACCACAGAAAAACTATCTGTTGACTGATTCTAGCAAAGTCCCCGACCGAAGTTGGGCATTATTTCGCCCCTAGACGCGGTGAAAAGCCGCAATAATCCCGAAACAGTTGATCATAAATTTCTAACGCTGTTTCATAGAGTTCGCTCAATTCACGAATTTCTTCCGTGGATTCATTGGTGTAATTTTCCACCAACCAAATCACCCATTGGTAAAATCGCTCCCGACCCCACTGTTGCCAATAGTTGGCGAGAATTCCCCGCGCAAGGTCAGTTCCCAACCGTTTGGGGTAACCGTGGCTTGTGGCCAAGTCCTGGAGATCCCCTAGGAAGCGTTCGGTCATCGCACTGAGGTGACTCAGGGACATCTGAGCACATTGACAAGCCCGCTCAAAGGCGGCGTTGGTCTCTAGGGAACTGGGCTTGACCGTTTCAGCCATCAAGCGACCATGACTATCTACCTGACGCTCGACAGCGCAGTGGGGAACTTTAGTGAGGGGGTAGCCTTCACAGGCGAGATACACCCGAAAGTTTTTCTCTAAACAATCCACTTCCTTGGGACTGAGGTGGATGTCGAGTTCAAGCAGGAGTTGACCAAAGGTACGCTCATCAGTGGTGGTGGTGGTTTGCGAGTAGGTCATCGCGAAGTCCCTCACAGGTCGTCAAAAGATTATCCTGTGATCTTTTTTTCGTTATGCACCTCAGCCAAGAAGGCAGCCTACAAAGCTCCCAACACCGTGTCCTCGAAAGTCATTAGTTCATCGCGGTGTCCCTCTAGGGTGACTTGGGTACCGATCGCATGGGGTTGCAAAGAGAGTTTGACGGTTTCGAGCCGCTGGGCACCTCGCCAATAGAACCAAGGGGCAATGGGGGTTAGACCAATGAGACCAAAGGCCAAAATACCGCGATCGGGAAAGAGGACGGTCAACACAAGGGCGATCGCTGTGGCACCGGAGACGGCAAGGCCAAAAAGCAATGCGGCCAAAAAGGGACTAGCGGCAACATTTCCCTGAAACGTCACTTCACTGCCATCAGCACTGACACTGTGCAGGCGGTAGCCCCGCTGCTGGAAATACTGCTTGAGGCGGGGAGCCAGTTCGGCAATGGGCTGGGCAATGAGCCATTCTTTGGTTTCAATGCGTTCTTTGGTGGAGGCACGAATAAAAAACACAAAGCCGACGGCCAAGAGACTCGTGAGTAAGAGAGTGGAAGGATAAGTTAAATCGCTGGACATGTTGAGGGGGTCTGAACGGATGGGCTTGCTACCCTCATTGTCGAGGATTTGTTGTGGTCTGCAAAGAGATATTGCACCGCGATCGCCCCTTGGGGTTCTGCGGAATACTAAACCCTAGCCATTGTTGTTGTGTTGCGCCATGATGCGGTCTCACACGTCTCCCCGCGATATTCGGGCACCCCGCTGCCGTCGGATGTGGTTGCGCTCAGAAACGGTCTTTGCCCTACTGCTATTGACCAGTGACCTCGTGGGGTTGGTGTTGGCTTGGAAGTTGGGCTTACAACTCAATCGCTTCTATGCGCCGTTGCCCCCTGATTTAGCAGCGTGGTACTGGCTGGGATTGCCCAGTGTCTTTTGGCTCTTTGCCACTGGTCTATTGTTTTTGATTGCTGTGAGTGGGCTGTATCACCCGCGCGGCCATTGGAAAAATTATCTGCGCCTTGCCAAGGTGCTGAGCTTGGGCTATTTGTTGGCGCTGGCGATCGCCTACTTCTATGACCCCACCGTAGATTTACCCCGCTCGCTGTTTTTTAGTGCTTGGGGTCTCAGTGTGGTTTTCGCGGTGATCTTGCGCTTAGCCGTGAGTCTGGCGTTCAAAATTTGCACCCTACGGCAACCGATTCGCGCTTTTCTGGTGGCGCCCCCGGAGCGACAGGAGCATCTCAGCCGCCTACTAGAGCAACGCTCGAACTATAAGATTGTCGGCAGGGCGATCGCCACCATGGCCAATGAACCGGAAACCCTGACCGAGATTCTCAACTGTCAAGCCCAAGAGGTGATTGTAGAAGGCCTCCCCCCAGCCCATCTCGCTTCAGCCCTCTATTGGCAACTACGCCAACATGGCATTGCCCTACGGTTGATTCCCTCCAGCTTGGAAATGCTTTACCGCCGCGGCACCCCGGAAATTGTGGCGGCTTTGCCCACCCTGCGGGTAGATATGACGTATCTCAATGGTTGGGAATATCGGCTGAAGCGCTATTTGGACGTGATTTTGGCACTCTTTGGCATCGTGGTGCTGGCACCCCTCTTTATTGTGGTGGCGATCGCCATCAAACTCACCTCCCCAGGGCCTGTCTTTTTCCGCCAAGAGCGGGTAGGACTCCACGGCCAAGTCTTTCAGATGTGGAAATTTCGCACCATGCGTGCCGATGCCCCGCAACTCCAAGCGCAGTTGGAAGCGCAAAATGAATCCGCCGATGGCATTCTCTTCAAGCTAAAAAACGACCCTCGCCGCACGCGCCTCGGCAGTTTCCTGCGCAAGACCAGCATTGATGAACTGCCGCAACTGTTTAATGTCCTTTGGGGAGATATGAGCTTAGTGGGGCCGCGTCCGCTACCCCTGCGGGATGTTGCCCGTTTTCATTCTTGGCACCATATTCGCCATCAGGTGATGCCGGGGATTACCGGGCTGTGGCAAATTTCTGGCCGCTCTCAAATTGGCAATTTTGATGAAGCCGCCCGCCTTGACCTTTACTACATCGATAACTGGTCTTTGAATCTGGATTTGGAAATTCTAGTGGAGACCGTGCACATTGTGCTCTTTGGTAGTGGGGCGTATTAGGTGCGGCAACAATTGGCTGGCAAATAACTGTTCCACCTGTTGAGCTGAGAGGGGGCGGGCAAAGAAATAACCTTGGCCATAGTTACAGCCGAGGGCTTGGAGCACACGATATTGTTGACGGGTTTCGATGCCCTCCGCCACCACCTTTAGTCGCAAAGAATGCGCCAGCATGAGAATCGTGTGCACAATTGTCGCCGAAGATTCCTCACTATTGAGGGCGGAAATAAACGTGCGATCAATTTTTAGTGTATCAATGGGAAAACGGTGCAAATAACTCAGGGAAGAATAGCCCGTGCCAAAATCATCCATATACAGGCCAATGCCCATGGCGCGAATTTCCTCAAGGGTGGCGATCGCCACCTCCTTGTTGTCAATCAAGATGCCCTCGGTCACCTCAAGGCGCAGTCGCTCAGCGGGAAATTCTGTTTCTGACAAAATTGATCTTAAGTTGAGCAGCAGATCCGCTTGCTGGAAATGACGACCGCTGAGGTTGACACTAATGCTTAAACTGCGACTGCGGGGAAACACCTTTGACCAGCGTTGCATTTGCCGACAGGCTTCTGCCATCACCCACCAACTAATGGGTAGGATCAGACCCGTTTCTTCGGCGACAGTCATGAATTCACCGGGGGAGACGATTCCCCGTTCGGGATGTTGCCAGCGCAGCAGCGTTTCAAAGCCGACAATATTGAGCGTTGATAGATCAACAATCGGTTGATAGTACACCAAAAATTCATCGCGCTCTGCCGCCCGTCGCAGATCAGTTTCCATTTGCATCAGGGCAATGCTCTGGGCACGCATCGTCATGCTAAAGACTTCATAGCGAGCTTTGCCCAAGGATTTCGCGCGGTACATGGCGGTATCCGCATCCCGCAACAAGTCCTCAGCCGTTTTGCTTTCCTCGCTGGGGAAGGCAATGCCAATACTGGCACTGGTAAAGACTTCATGCCCCTCAAGGAGAAAAGGACGGCTCAGAGCCACTAGCACTCGTTCTGCCACTTCGATCGCTTGGGCGGGAGTCGTTAACTCCTCCAAGAGAATGGCAAATTCATCACCCCCAAGGCGGGCGATCGTGTCCTCAGCGCGGGTACAGGCCGTCAGTCGCTGGCCAATGCCAATCAGGAGTTGATCCCCAGCTAAGTGCCCCAAGCTATCGTTGATCACCTTAAAGCGATCCACATCTAAAAACAGCACCGCAAAGAGGGAGTTGGGGCGCCGCACGCGACGGGTAATGGCTTGCGTCAGCCGATCCATAAAGAGCACCCGGTTGGGTAGCCCCGTCATGGCATCGTGGAGGGCATCGTGGAGAATTTGCTCCTGAATCAAGTGGTACTCTGTGACATCGGTCATCGAACCGGCCATGCGATAGGGCTGTCCCTCTTCATTGCGCAGGGCTTTGCCCCGCGATCGCATCCAACGGTAACTGCCATCGGCGTGTTTAATCCGAAACTCACACTCAAAATGGGGACGGGTACCGAGAAGATGCTCCTTCATGCTCTGGCGTAGCCGCTCTAGGTCATCGGGGTGGACACGCCGCCACCATTCCTCGATGGTGGGTTGTAGGGTACCGGGGGTTTCGCCAACCAGCAGTTCCCAGCGGGGAGAATAATACATCGAGCGATCGCTAATCTGCCAATCCCAAAGGCCATCATTGGCGCCCTCAGCCGCCAGAGCATAGCGTTCTTCACTAATGCGCAGGGCGAGTTCAGAACGTTTGCGTTCAGTAATATCGGTAATGTAGCAGCGAATTAATTGGCTCTCCCGCAGCAGATGGATTGTCACTTCGTAGGTGCGATCGCCAACGTTGATTTCTTCAACAGAAAATCGCTTTTCCTGCAACGACCAGCTTTTGAGGCGCGATAGCAGCGGATGCTGCACATCTGGTTCCCCAAGATCGGGAAATTCCTGAATGGCCGCTGGGTTGAGATAGGTAATTTGGCCATTGGGAGCCAGTTCAATGATCGGATAGGGACTTAACTCTGGAAAGGAGGACAACCGCAGCAGTTGGATTTCGGTCACCTCAGACATTTCACTGCTGACGAAGGCACCCCCCCAAGAGGCCACGTCTTGATCTGAGATACTTGATGCTTCGAGGGCGCGGGTGTAGCGATTGAACCCGGAGTCAGAAATATTGGCGATCGCGTGGTAGCGGGCGCGCACATCACCGCCAAAGACGATCAAATCCTTATGCTGAAGAATGTGGGATTGACAGGGCTTGCCATTGACCGTCAGACCATTGACACTGCGCTTCCCTTGTAAATCGCCATCAATGAGGCGAAAGAAAAAATTACCACTGCTGGGATCCAAAACCCGTAGCAAAACAGCGTGCTGACGGGAAACCATTGGCGACTTAAGAACAATCGTATTGCTAGGATGTCGCCCAATTGTATAGGTACTGGCTTCCAAGGGAATGGTACGCCGACCCTCCTGATCCTCAATAACGAGGAGATGGCGCCACTTCTTCGGCGGATCAGACTTCACATCAATGGCCTCGGCAAATTGTCATGAGGAAACGGTTTTCACTAGAAACTCCTCAATCAAACCGGTATTGATGAAGAGACTCACTTGCTATTCTAGGACGTGAGATTTTATCCTGTTTACAGAAAATTTACTGGGTTGCAGTGCAGTCTTTATCCTGACAATACTTAGAATAAGTTAAGCATTTCTTAACAGTGTAATGTGATTTTCATGGGTGGCAGTCTTTTTCACATCGATGGAACACACTTAAAACTGTGAAAGCTGCTCTGGGAGAGGATGATATCCCCCTCACATATCCCATAATTTGGAAAACCGTTATATGTTGGCTTCATCCTATCGGATTATTTTTATTCTTTTTCTCTCGATGGCTGTCTGGCTCCAAAGACGCCGTCCAGTGGGGCGATCGCTTTGCCTTGGACTCGTAGCGGCTCTCCTGCTATGGTTGATCCCACCCTCTTTGGCAGCAGCCATGACCCCCAAGCACTACACTGAGCTGACATTTCCCCCCTTACCGGAAATTCAAGTGCCGGCCTATGAACGCCGTCAGTTGGCCAATGGGATGGTGGTCTATCTCCTAGAGGATCACGAGTGGCCCTTGGTGCGAGGCACCTTAATCTTTCGGGCAGGTAGTCGTTGGGATCCGCCGGCTCAGGTGGGTTTGGCAGAAGTCAGTGGCGACCTGATTCGCACGGGTGGCACCCAAGTTCATCGTGCCGCTGAAATTGACCAATGGCTTGAGGATCGAGCAGCAGCCATTGAATCGGGTGTCGGCAAAAGTTTAGGGCGGATTAATTTCAACAGCCTCAAGGAACACAGTGAAGCGGTTCTAAGCCAACTAGCGGAGATGCTCCAAGCGCCAGCAGTAGAACCAGAGCGATTTGAACTGGCGATTCGGCGCCGACAGGGGATCATTCAACGCCGCGATGATCAACCCAATGCCCAAGCAGAACGGGAATTTTACAAGCTGATCTACGGTGCGGAGAGTCCCTATGCCCGCACCCAAGAGTTAGAAACCCTTGCCAAGATCACACCGGCGGATGTGCAGCAGTTTTACCGCAGGTACCTCGCTCCCTCCCGCTGTATTTTGGGCTTGGTGGGCGACTTTGATGCCTCACAAATGGGCGATCGCCTTGAAGCAATTTTTGGCTCATGGCAAGATCCACCGAACTTACCTCCTTTGCCCCCCTTACCTAGGGTAACAGTTGATACGTCGCCAACAACGGTGGTGATTAATCGCCCCCATCTCTCCCAAAGCTACATCTACACGGGGCAATTGGGGGGGACGCTCAAAGATCCGGACGTGTTTAACCTCTATGTTCTCAATGGGGTTCTCAATGGCTTTGGCGGGCGTCTTTTCAATGAAGTGCGATCGCGCCAAGGCTTGGCCTATAGTGTTTATGCCGCTTGGAGTCCCGAATTTGACTATCCAGGGGTCTTCTATGGGGTGGGACAAACCCAAACCCAGACTACAGCCAAGTTTCTCAGCGCCCTACGGCAGGAAATCCAGCGACTGCAACAGGAACCCGTTAGTGCCGCAGAACTGAACTACGCCAAAGACAGTATTCTCAACTCCTTTGTCTTTAATTTTCGCGATCGCCTGCAAATTCTCAATCGTCTCCTGCGCTACGAATACTACGATTTGCCCAAGGATTTTATCTTCCGCTATCAGCGAGCCGTTAAAGCCGCAACGGCAGCAGATCTGCAACGGGTGGCACAAACCCGCCTAAAACCAGAACAGTGGCGTACCCTGATTGTGGGCGATCGCATCCCCTGCCCTACGACAAATTGCCAGCAACGACAATCTCAATCCTAAGAGCAAGATGAGCTTTCGCATTCAGAATATTGCGCGGCTGCGCCAAATCAAGCAATCATCGTTAGACTAGCGATACAGACCTTTTCCAAAATCAAGTAACAAGTTGTGAGGAAACCCTATGTCAGCTTTGCGTCTCGCTCTTTTAGTCAGCCCTACCTTTTTGGCATCCGTCCTGAGCTTGGTCCCATTGATTGCACCTGCCCATGCCCAACTCAGTACCCCCATTCCCGTGCCACCTCCAGAAAGCAGTGAGTGTGTCACTAATCCCCACCAGAAGTTTCAACTGGTCTGTACTCGCCTAGGCGCTCAGGAAACGAAACTGCAAGCTAGCCGTGATAATGGTTCGCTGCCCCCTCCTGTACTAGAGTTTACTGAGGAAGAAAGTAATACCGCGATCGCGCTATTTGGCTGTGATTGTCCCCTGTGTCTAAATGCCCTACGGCAAATGCGTGGCCAGCCTCCCCTCAATCAACTGGGTTAATACTGGATACAAGGGAGTAGGATCCAAGTATGAGCCGCTGGATTAACCTGCTTGCCCTACTCCCTAATACCATCCTCACAATTTTATTTAGTCATCCCTCGCCCCACAATCGAGAAGTGAGGTTGAGAACCGTAGGGTCAGCGTCGGGAGGATGTCACACAATCCCAATTTGGGTCTGTTGATCATTCCATATTTTCCATTTTTCGTAGATGCGGCGTAATGTGCCGTCCTTCTTGAGGATGTCGATGGCTTGATCAACTTCTGTTTTGAGGGTTTCTCCTTTGGGGTTGTTCTTATTAAAGGCAATCACATAGTTATCCAAAAAGATCGGGACACCAATTGGGCGCAGGCTATTGTTCACTGTGCCCCCCGGACCGGCACCAAGAACGTAGTAGGCCACTATCGGGAAGTCGACGAGCAGAGCATCAACATGCCCGATGGCTAGAGCATTCATAAACCCCGTTGCATCATCATAGAGACGGGTTTTGATGCGGGGGTCTTTCTCTAGAATTTCCTGCGCCTTGTAGCTCATACCAGTGCCAACGGTCATGCCAGCCAGATTGGCTAGGGTAACTTCACTGGTGGCAGTGTATTTTTCGAAGCGGGGGTCATCTGCTCGCACTACAATCTGTTGGCCGTAGCGGTAGTAGGGCTGGGAAAACCATTGGATGCGCTTGCGATCAGTGGTGATTTCCCAACCGTTAAGAATCATGTCAAAGCGATTGGCGGCAAGGGCAGCGAACAGTTGATCATAGGACACCTCAAAAAAAAATGCCCTGACTCCCATCAGGCGTGCGATTGCTTCAGCAATTTCCACCTCAAAGCCAATCAACCTGCGGCGATCCGCTGGATCGTAAAAAACGTAGGGGGCACCCTCAATCGGATCCGCCCCCCAAGTCAATGTACCGGGACTGAGCAGGCCATTGCTTGAGATGATCCCTGTCGCCGTAGATCCAGACAAGGAATCCGCCTTCCCGCCACAGGCCGTCAGCAGGCTCTTGCTGGCTGTGGCAATTATAGATATCGCGATTCCTTGAGAGACATGGCGCAAAAAGGTACGACGCTGCCATCCCATACCGACTTTCATCTTTGCAGTTGATCGGGCTTGAGGCTACCCATTGCTCAACCCCAACTCAGTTTAGCACATCGGCAGGCAGCACCCCCCGCCAGAGAATCCATGGAGGCTAAGGGGTGCTACTTTTTATCGCTACTGCCGCCAAGACTACGACGTTTTGTTACTGTTTGGAAGGCGTAAATAATATCTCCTTCCTGCCATTGTTGAAAATCATCCAAGCGCACACCACATTCGTAGCCCGCCGCAACTTCGCGGACATCGTCCTTCATGCGTTTTAGCGAACTCAAGATGCCTGTGTGAATGACGCTTTGCTGGCGCAGCACCCGTACTTTGCAGTTGCGCACGAGCTTGCCATTGAGGACATAACAACCGGCCACAGCTCCTTTACTGAGGGGGAAGATAGCCCGCACTTCGGCTTGACCCAGTTCTTCCTCGACCAGTTCGGGTTCCAGCATCCCCTCCATTGCCCCTTGAATATCATCGAGGAGCTTATAGATGATGTTGTATTCGCGGACATCAACGTTGTGCTGCTCAGCCGCTTGGCGTGCCCCTGAGGCAAGGGTGGTATTAAAGCCAATGATGACGGCACTACTGGCGGCGGCAAGGTCAACATCGGTTTCAGTAATTTCGCCGGGGGCAGCTAACAAGACTCGCAACTGTACTTGATCTTGGGGCAGTTGGTTGAGAGCCGCCAAAATCGCCTCGACGGAACCTTGAACGTCGGCTTTGAGAATGAGATTGAGTTCCTTGAGTTCCCCTTCGCGGGCTTGACTGGACAACGAGGTAAGGGAGACCCGCCGGGCGGCTGCGGCCTGGGCAAGGCGGGATTGGCGTTGAGCGGCGGCTCGCTCCTCCGCAAGGGCACGGGCGGCTTTTTCATCGCTGAGGACTTCAAATTCATCCCCGGCAGCAGGGACATCCGCCAGACCCAAGACTTCGACAGCAAAGGAGGGGGTTGCTGCCTCGACACGCTGCCCGCGATCGTCAATCATGGCGCGAACCCGACCAAAACAGGCACCTGCCACCAGAATATCGCCGACCCGCAGGGTACCGTTTTGTACCAGCAATGTGGCCACAGGTCCCCGTGCCCGATCCAAGTGGGCTTCAATGACAGTGCCTTTGGCGGGGCGATCGGGATTGGCGTAGAGATCCTCCACCTCAGCCACCAGCAGGATCATTTCTAGGAGCGTATCGAGATTTTGCTGTTGCAGGGCACTGACAGGCACCATAATCGTGTCGCCGCCCCACTCTTCGGGCACCAAGCCGTATTCAGTGAGTTCCTGCTTGACCCGCTCCGGTTGGGCAGACTCTTTGTCAATTTTGTTAATGGCGACAATGATCGGCACTTTAGCTGCTTTGGCGTGGCTAATGGCTTCAATGGTTTGAGGTTGCACCCCATCATCGGCAGCAACCACGAGAACAGCAATATCGGTGACCCGTGCCCCCCGTGCCCGCATGGCGGTAAAGGCTTCGTGACCGGGGGTATCGAGAAAGACTACCTGATGTTTTTCGCCGTTGTGTTCGACATCCACGTGGTAGGCGCCAATGTGTTGGGTGATGCCGCCTGCTTCCCCTTGAGCCACTTTGGCATTGCGAATGGCATCGAGAAGGCTGGTTTTGCCATGATCCACGTGACCCATAATCGTGACTACGGGTGGACGCCGTTGCAGGTGATCGAGGTCGCTCGACTCCAGCATTTCGGTAACTTTTGTGGCCTCGGCTTTCTGCTGTGCCGTTTCCACCGTAATCCCCAATTCCTTGGCCACGAGTTCAATTGTTTCCACCTCAAGGGTTTGGTTGATGGTGGCGGCAATTCCCTTAAAGAAGAGAATTTTAATGATTTCCGCTTCGGGGCGACGCACTAAACTGGCCAACTCCTGCACTGACATCGGGCCTTCAATCGTAATGTGATCGGGCGGTGGTGCTTCGGCTGGCTCTTCGTGACGGCGATCGCGATGGCGGGGTTGTTTTTTCTCGCTGCTTTTTTCGGTTTTCGCCGCTGGTGTAACGGGACGGGCGGGACGAGGCGCCTTGGGCTTGGGTGGCCGTTGCAGCGATTGGCTGACATCAACGGTTACTTGGTGTACCCCGACTAAACGGCTGGTGAGTTCTAGTTCTTCCTCTTCGTCAATGACTTCTTCACGCAACTTGACGACGCGGGAGGATTTCCGTTTGTTCTCCTCATCATCAAAGTCTTTGTGACGGTGGCGGTCTTTGATGACTTTGCTAACGGACTTGTCATCGAGTACCTCAACGGTTTCGGTGACGGGCTTGGGTGGATTGGGTGCCCGCAGGACTGGCGCAACGGGTTTGGGTGGCGGTTGTAGCTCTGGTAAAGCTGGCTTGGGCGCCATTTCCGGGGGGTTGACGGGTGCCGGGGGAACTGCCCGCTGGACAATTTCAATGCGATCTTGACTGCTGGGTTTCGCAGGAGCGATCGCCACCTTTTCTTTTTTGGGGGGTTCCTTTAGCTCTTTGCGGGGCGGGGGAGCCGCAGCGACTTTTTCCACTTTCTTGGTGGGGCGGGCGGGCGGGGGGACTAAAGTAGGCGCTGGACGCGGTGGTGTCGGTTCGGGTTTTGCGGGAGGTGTAGGGGGTTTGGGCGCCACAGGTTCCACTGCCTTGGTGGCAACTGGTGCAGGGGGTGTGGGTCGCGCAGGGGGCTGCGGTGCTTGGGGACGAGCGGGAGGTTGTTGTAATTGAGGCTTGGGCGCTTCCGGCGTCCCAGAGCGGGGTTGAGTGTGGACAGCAACAATTTGCTGCGTTTTTGGAGGGGCTGGGGCTTTCTTCACAGGAGGAGGTGTTTTTGAAACTTTACGGGGTGAGGCACTATGGGGTTGATAGGTTTTGGCCGCTTCGCGAATGCGATCGGCATCGGCATCGGAAATTGTGCTGCTGTGACTTTTATAGGCAATTCCCAACTGTTCACAGATGGCCAATAAATCTCGATTATCCAGGTTGAGTTCTTTTGATAGGTCATAAATGCGAACTTTACCAATGCTCATGCTGTCTCTCAAAGGCTCTGAAATCTCTACGAAGGGGCAAACGGTAGGGCGATCGCGATCGCTCAGGTAAAGGCTACCGTCAAGGTGGAATTAATGGGTTTTAAGGGATGGGTTGGGGCAACTCACTCAACAACAATCTCAAGAGTCGGGGCTAAAAAAATAGAAGTATCCCTATTATTAACGATTTTGGTAGGGATTGATCAGGGCAACAGCCCTAAGGGGGGATCAATTTCAATTCTGCGGGCTGCTAGATCAACCACCGGCACGATGGCTGGCACAAAGGGAATATACACTGATCGGCGGGCTTCTTGCGCTGGGTCGAGTAACTGCACTTCTAGTAAGTCATTGCCGGCATTGACCAAGCCCACCACTTCGCCAACTCGCTCACCGTGGTGATACACGGCGAGTCCAATCAAGTCCATGAGGTGGTATTCATTTGCGGCAAGGGGTGGGCGATCGCTGGCGGGGACTAAAATTTCTGCCCCCTTGAGTGCCTCCGCTGCGGTGCGATCGCTGACTTCGGCAAAGGTAACCACAAACTGTTCGGCACGGGGTAAAAATCGCCCGCGCACGAGGGTCACCGCATGGGGTTGGGGCTGCCGGGGCGATCGCAACCAACGAGAACCCGCCACGGTAAAGCGTTCGGGAAAATCGCTAAAGGGCTTGACCTTGACCTCCCCCCGCAGGCCGTGGGCACCGACAATTTGGCCGATACAGAGCCATTCACTTGTCTCAGGGAAGGGGGTCACCATAGGCCGTCCAAGCCAACTTGAGTAAACCGTTCATAATTGCTGTGGCAACGCTCACGCCCCCCTTGCAACCCTTAATGGAGATGTGGGGCACCCAAGACTTTTGCAGGCGATCCAAAATGGGGGGGAGAAAATTGGGGGCAGCGTCAATAATTAAGGCAGGGCGAATTTCCTGAGCCTCCACTAAAGTCAGGAGGGGTTCTAGGGCTGAATGATCACTACTGAGGACAAAAATAGCCGTGGGATGGCGTCGTGCCAAGGTTTCTATGCCAAAAGCAATGCGGGACTTTTCCTGCTGCGGACGGGTGAAGGTTTCTGCCCCACAGTAAATGGGATTGCCAAAGGTGTTTTGGGTGTAGGAGAGCACCCCCACCTGCACCATCGTCACATCCACCACAATCGGGGTATGAGCGGCAAGGGCAGCCACACCGGATTGCAGGGCCTGCTCTGAGTAAATAATCAAATTCAGATACTCTAAATCCCCCGTCGCATAAATCACACGGCGCGTAATATCGTATTGTGCTGGACTCAGGTTGTGCCCGGCCAGCAACTGGTCAATAACCCGTAGTTGTGCAACGTCAGACTGGTGCCATTCCATCAAAGGTGCCGCAAGGGAGCTAGGGAATAATCAATATACCAACAAAATTTCTGCCCCACTAGGCGAGGTGGAGCCGTGACATCCTCT
The DNA here is from genome assembly GCF_031583255.1 of Thermosynechococcus sp. PKX82. Taxonomy (NCBI): domain Bacteria; kingdom Bacillati; phylum Cyanobacteriota; class Cyanophyceae; order Acaryochloridales; family Thermosynechococcaceae; genus Thermosynechococcus; species Thermosynechococcus sp. PKX82. The sequence goes on from NZ_CP134169.1 coordinate 391,998, forward strand.
AGTGTACGAGGCGATCGCCCGATTTCATGCATGGTGTGGCGATCCACGATTTCAGCGAGACTGGTATGCTGGAAACAGCGTCCTTGAACTTGTGCCACTGTGTCTCAGATTTTCTGTCCTGTCCCGGCAGATCAACGACCGATCAACGAATATCGTGACCTCAAAGCCTCTTGGTTTTTTGAATGGTCGAGTTGGCCGCGGCCGCGTTTTCAAAGGCGTTTGCTACTGCTGTGGGGGATGGCTTGGCTCATTAGTGGTCCGGTGGCGATCGCCAGCTTTTCAGTGCAAGAGGCACCCCTACATGTTTTCTTCGCTGGGGTGCTAGGAGCAAACTTCCTGCTGTTGCTGATTCTTTTGCGCCTTGTACTCGGTTGGGCTTATGTGGGCGATCGGCTGCACCGTCCCACGGTCATTTATGAGGAAACGGGCTGGTACGACGGTCAAGAGTGGCAAAAACCCGAAACTGAATTGGCTCAAGATCGCCTGATCTATACCTACGAGTTGCGCCCGATTTTACAACGGTTACAGGTAACCCTTTTGGCGCTCGTGATCTTTTCTTTGGGACTGACCCTTGCTTGGGCACTCCTGTAGCTGCTGCTGATATTGTTGCTCATTGACCTGCATGACCGAACCTATGTCCAAACGCACCCAAGCCCCTCTGCTCGATGTTTGCTTACTGCGGGAAGGGATTGTTGAGTCGCGCCACCATGCCCATGCCGTGGTCTGTGATGCCCGTGGCCGAATTCTTGCCCTTGCAGGAAATGCGGAAACCGCTGCTTTTATCCGCTCTGCCCTCAAGCCCTTTCAAGCCTTGGCAGTGACAACAACGGGAACGATGGAGCGGTTTGACCTGAGCGATCGCGACCTCGCGATTATCTGTAGTTCCCACCAAGGGCGTATTGAGCAAGTCCGCCAAGTCTTTAACATCCTCTGGCGTGCCGATGTGGATCCCACTGCCTTGCAATGTCCCGTTCCCCCCGGCCGCCAAGGGGCACTGCAGCACAACTGTTCGGGTAAACATGCGGGGATGTTGGCGGTTTGTCAACAGCGCAATTGGCCATTGGCAAGTTATCTGCACAAAAATCACCCCGTTCAGGCTCTGATCCTCTCCAAGGTGGCAGAACTACTGAAGATGCCCGCCGCAGAATTTATCTGTGCCCACGACGACTGTGGGGCGCCCACGTATTTGATGCAACTGGTGCAGATGGCCACCCTTTACGGCCAACTGGCCTCGGGCAATGACTGGGCAATGGAGCGCGTCGTTCGTGCCATGACCCACCACCCTGATTTTGTTGCCGGTCCCGGTGCCTTTGATAGCGAGCTGATGCGCCTCACGGAGGGGGAAATCCTCAGTAAGTCCGGAGCTGAGGGGATTCAGTGTGTGGGTCGTGTGGGCGAAGGGATGGGATTGGCGATTAAGGTGAGTGATGGTGCGAAGCGTGCTAAGTATGCCGTTGCCATTCAATTGTTGAAGCAACTGGGCTGGATTACTCCCAGTGTGGCGGAAGCCTTGGGGGAGCAGTTTCTGATTCCCAACCAATTTACCCGTCTCGAGGTGAATGGTGAACTGACCTTTGCCTAGGGGGCTAAATTCTAGCCTGAATAGGTTCTCCCTTGGGTTATGATTTGTATTCAATTTTAGTGAGCACGGAGGCTGTTGTGGCTGTCACAGCAAATGTCGGAACCATCTTTCCTGTGGTGTGGGCGGGCGATCGCGTGCAGTTAATTGACCAAACCCGCTTGCCAGAACAGTATGAACTCAAGGACATCACCACCGCAGCGGAGATGGCCACCGCCATTCGGACAATGATTGTACGGGGTGCGCCAGCGATTGGGGTTGCCGCTGCCTTTGGCATGGTCTTGGGGGCACGGGAATACACAGGGAGCGATCGCAAGGGCTTCTTGGCTCACCTAGAGAATGTCGCTTCCGAATTGCGGCAAACCCGCCCAACGGCAGTGAATTTATTTTGGGCCATCGATCGCATGCTTGGGGCAGCCCAGCAAGCCACAGCCAGCCTTGAGGAACTGCAGCAGCACCTTCTTGAAACCGCCCAAACCATTGCCCGTGAAGATGTGCAAACCTGTCAAGCCATTGGTGAAAACGGCCTTAGTGTCCTGCCGAAAACGCCCGAGAAGTTGCGCCTGCTTACCCACTGCAATGCCGGTGCCCTAGCGACAGCAGGCTATGGAACAGCGTTAGGGGTGGTTCGTGCGGCTTGGGCGGCGGGTCGCTTGGAGCGAGTCTATGCCGATGAAACTCGTCCTCGTCTTCAGGGAGCGAAATTAACCGCTTGGGAATGTGTGCAAGAGGGCATTCCTGTCACCCTGCTGGCGGATACGATGGCGGCGCACTGTATGCAGCGGGGGATGATTGATGCGGTGGTGGTGGGCGCCGATCGCATTGCCCTGAATGGGGACATGGCCAACAAAATTGGTACCTATAGTGTTGCCCTCGCCGCCAAAGCCCACAACATTCCCTTCTTTGTCGCTGCCCCCCTTTCTACAATTGATACTAAAATTGCCACTGGGGCGGAAATTCCCATTGAGGAGCGCCACCCCCAAGAAATTTATCAGGTGGGGTTTAGCCGCATTACACCCGCTGGGGTAGATTTTTACAATCCGGCTTTTGATGTCACCCCTGCCCATTTAATTAGTGGCATTATTACGGAGCTAGGGGTTTTTGCTCCCGCTGACCTTGCACAGGGTATTGGTGCAGCAGCAGGTTAACGGCGGCAGACTGCACGGGCAATATCACCCGCTATCGTACCGGGAGGATAGCTTTTGGTTCCCGTCCAATCCCAACCGTAATAATCACTCTTAACATCGTAGGGATTACAGGACGCCGTTGCCCGATGCCAGTAATCGTCGCCAAGGGTCGAGAGGCTAAAATCCACTTGGATAATGCCATTCCTATTTCTATAAAAGCGACGGGAATCCATATCCACAGTGTAAACACGGCCTCTACTGTCGCGAGCCACTTCCACTTCCATTTCTGCGAAACTAGGCGGGGCGATCGCCAGACTGAGGCTCAACGTTGCTGCCCCCACAAGGGCAACAGGTGTCCGAAACATGGTCACAAAACCTCTTTTTTTGCTAACACGATCGTAGCAACTGTGGTAGAAAATCGTTATTCCCAATTCAAAAAGCTTTATAGAAAAGATGATTTCCTCGCCATCCTCTTTAAGTACAACCGACCTCAACGCCCTTGCTGAACGGATCCGTATCGCGGCTGAGCGAGCCAATGGAAATGTCCATGACCTGTTGGCATTGCTGCGGCTTTTAGAGCAATTGCATCGCGAAATTTGTGACAATCAGTTTCAAGCGGCCTTGCCCACCAACCGCCAAGCGCTCTATCAACTACTGCGGGATATTGAAACCAATGGCGGCTGGCCCTACATTCCCCGCAAACGCCTAGAGTCTTTTTTGGGGGCAATTCAAGAGGAATCAGATAGTCATGAATGTTGAACGCTGGCTGATCCGCCAAGAGCCGCAGTGGCTAGAGCTAGAACACCTCCTCAACCGTGCTGAGACAGAGGGGATTCAAGCGCTATCGGCAACGGAGATTTGCCGCCTCAGTCAGTTGTACCGCTTGGTTAGTGCGGATTTAGCGCGGGCAAAAACTCGCCGCTTGGGCAGTAGCATCGTCAACTATTTGCAGGGTCTCACCTTGCGGAGCTACAGCCAAGTCTATCAGGGTCAGCGCTCCCAAGATTGGCGCAAAGTTTGGTGGTTTTTCCAGCGGGGCTTCCCAGCGGTTGTCCAGCAAACATGGGTCTATACGGCCTTTGCCTTGGGGGTATTTCTGGTGGCGGCGGCGATCGCTTGGTGGTATGCGTGGAGCGATCGCCAATTTTTGGAACTAGTGGTACCCGCAGACATCCTTTCCCTTGTGGAAGAGGAGGGCAAGCTCTGGATGGGATCGATCGTCGGGGTTGAACCCCTAGCCTCCAGTGCCATTATGACCAATAACCTGAGTGTGGCTTTTGCAATGCTAGCGGGAGGTATCCTAGGGGGGCTAGGGACGCTTTATATCCTCTGGAACAACGGTCTGCACATGGGGGCGATCGCTGCCTTGGTGGCTCAAAACAATCTAGGGTATCCCTTTTGGGCTTTTGTCAGTCCCCATGGTGCTTTGGAGCTGCCTGCAATTTTTCTGGCCGGCGCTGCGGGTCTGTTGTTGGGGCAAGCGATTCTCTTGCCGGGGCGTTACCGTCGCCTGAGCGCACTCAAAGGCAATGGCGCCTTGGCAGCACAACTGATGTTTGGCATTGTTCCCCTCTTGGTGATTGCCGGTATTATCGAGGGCTTTTGGTCGCCCAATCCGCTAATTCCCAACAGCGTTAAATATCTTTCTGGCTTAGGGTTATTTGCGGCTTTAGTGCTCTATTTGGCTTGGCCGCTAGAGCGATCGCCCACGGGTGAGGGAAAATAGAAGGATGCTTTATTGACGTTTAGGCCGATCGCGAGAACACTATGGCAGAAAACTGGCGCAGTCGCATCATTACAGAAGGCGTTCAACGCACCCCCAACCGAGCCATGCTGCGAGCCGTGGGCTTTGGCGATGAGGATTTCAACAAGCCGATTGTTGGGGTGGCCAGTGCCCACAGTACGATTACCCCCTGCAATATGGGGATTGCTGCCCTTGCCAGTCGTGCCGAAGCAGGCATTCGGGCAGCGGGGGGAATGCCGCAGTTGTTTGGCACAATTACGGTCAGCGATGGTATTTCCATGGGCACGGAGGGGATGAAATACTCTCTCGTCTCGCGGGATGTGATTGCTGATTCGATTGAGACCGCCTGTAATGCCCAAAGTATGGATGGGGTGCTGGCGATCGGTGGCTGCGACAAAAACATGCCCGGCGCGATGATTGCCATGGCACGGATGAACATTCCCGCCATTTTTGTCTATGGGGGCACGATTAAGCCCGGTCATTGGCAGGGTCAAGACCTGACGGTGGTTAGCGCCTTTGAAGCGGTGGGTCAGTTTAGTGCCGGCAAAATGGATGAGGCGACGCTCCATGCCATCGAGCACCATGCTTGTCCGGGGGCGGGTTCCTGCGGCGGTATGTTCACGGCCAACACAATGTCCTCAGCCTTTGAAGCCATGGGCATGAGCCTAATGTACTCGTCAACAATGACAGCGGAGGATGCTGAAAAAGCCGACAATACAGAGTTGGCGGGCAAGGTGCTGGTGGAGGCGATTCGTAAGAATATTCGACCCCGTGATATTATCACCCGCAAATCCATTGAAAATGCCCTCAGTGTGATTATGGCGATCGGTGGCTCGACAAATGCCGTGCTGCACTTTCTGGCGATCGCCCACAGTGCCGAGGTTCCCCTCACCATTGATGACTTTGAAACCATTCGCCAGCGGGTGCCCGTCCTCTGCGATCTCAAGCCCTCGGGTAAATACGTGACTGCGGATCTACATCGGGCAGGGGGCATTCCCCAAGTAATGAAAATGCTCCTCAATGCTGGCCTACTCCACGGGGATTGCCTCACGATTACGGGGGAAACCATTGCCGAGCGGCTGCGGGATGTGCCCGATACCCCCGACCCCAACCAAGAGGTGATTCGTCCGTTTGACAAGCCTCTCTACGCCACCGGCCACCTGACCATTCTCAAAGGGAATTTAGCCACTGAGGGCGCTGTCGCCAAAATCTCTGGGGTAAAAAATCCGCAGATTACCGGTCCGGCGCGGGTCTTTGACTCTGAGGAGGCCTGTTTAGAGGCCATTTTGGCCGGTAAGATCAACCGCGGCGATGTCATTGTCATTCGCTATGAAGGCCCTGTGGGTGGTCCGGGGATGCGAGAAATGCTGGCTCCCACCTCTGCCATTATTGGTGCCGGTTTAGGGGATAGTGTTGGCCTCATTACCGATGGTCGCTTCTCTGGTGGAACCTATGGCATGGTCGTGGGTCACGTTGCCCCAGAGGCGGCAGTAGGTGGCACGATCGCCCTTGTGGAAGAAGGAGACTCGATCACCATTGATGCCCATCGGCGGCTGCTGCAACTGAATGTCAGTGAGGAAGAACTGGCAGCGCGGCGGGCTAAATGGCAGCCCCCGGCACCTCGCTATACCCGTGGGGTATTGGCCAAGTATGCCAAACTCGTGTCTTCTAGTAGTCTGGGGGCAGTGACTGATCGCTTTGTTTAGAGGTGGCTAATTCCTGCAAAAAGGCCTCGATACCGGCGCGATCGCTCGTTTGGCGCGGATAGACCAGAGCAGGGCGTTGCAGGGTAATCAGCTTCACCCCCAGCTCACGGGCAAGGGTCTGCTTGATCTGCTCACTCTCGGTACCCGAGGCCTTGGTCACCACCGTTGTAATCTGCCACTGTTGCCAGAGGGCACGCTCTAACTCTCGCGATACGGGGGGGAAAATGGCAATTAAGCGCTGGCGATCGAACCCCGCCGCCAAGGCAGCCTCCAGTGCGCTTGTTGTGGGCAAAATCCGTGCAAAGAGGGTAGCCTGACGCTGGAGGGGCGCAAAAGCTGCCAAATGTTTGACTCCTAGGGTCAGCAACACCCGCTCACCCATGAGGAGATCCCCTTGCAGCAGTGTTGGCAAATCAGTATAGATGCCAAGAGCTGGCGGAAATGCTGGGCGTTCAAAGCGCAGGTAGGGCAAGCCAAATTCTTGGCTGATGGCAATGGCAAGGGCAGAGATTGCCACCGCAAAGGGATGGGACGCATCCACCACGGCTTGAATCGAATGTTGCTCGATAAACTCACGGGCACGCTCAGGGGTCAAGCGCTCGATATGGCAACTCAACAACGGATGCGCGTCATAAAGATGGCAGGCCGCCGCTGTGGTCACGCTCACCCAGCAGGGAAACCCTTGGCAGACAATTAATTGGGCAATCCAGCGACTCTCTTGGGTGCCGCCAATCAGCCAAATCGCTCCAGTCACCTAGCCCAGCAACGCTCGGCGAAAGTTTTCTCGATAGGACTTATTCATCAGTAGCGGTAGCCACAGCACGCTGAGAACAAAGCGCGATTGTGTGTAGTAGGTGCGGTGAAACCCTTGCCAAAAGCGCAGCGCAATCAAGAAGTAGAGAACAATTGCACCCAGACCGAGGAGTTCCATAAAGACGTTAGTGGATCTGAACTACCACTTCCACATTACTGGATTCTCCGGATCAAGGGTAGCAATGACCGGCCGGCTAATTTCATCGAGCATGGCCAAAATGGACTTATCTAACTGAAGGTCAGCCGCTTTGATATTTTCTAGCACTTGTTCCGGATGGCGGGCACCAACAATGGCACAGGTTTGCGGTTGATGCAGTAGCCAAGCCAACGCCAAATTCCCGACACTGCTGCCCAAGCTCTGGGCAATCGGTTTCATCAACTCAATCGCTTCAAGGGCACGGTCGTAGGTTTCTCCCTGAAAGAGCTGGTTTTTAGCACGGTTATCCTCAGGGTCAAACTGGTGGCCGGGACCAAAGCGACCCGTGAGCAACCCTTGGGCGAGAGAGGAGTAGGCCAAAACGGTAATCTCATACTCAATACAGAAGGGGATGAGTTCTGTTTCTGCCCAGCGCCAAAAGAGGGAATAGGGGGGCTGGACACTCTCAATGCGTCCGTACTGCATCGCCTCCGCCAGTTGAGCACGGGAAAAGTTGGAGACCCCAATGGCACGGATTTTGCCCGCCACTTGCAACTCCACCATGGCTTGCATGGTTTCCTCGATGGGCACGATTTCTGAGCCAAAGGAGCCGGCAGGCCAGTGAATTTGGTAGAGGTCAATGTAATCAGTGTTCAGGTTGCGCAGCGATCGCTCGCAGGCGGCAATGACCTCCTTGTAGCGCAAGTGGTTAGCAAACACCTTTGTTGCATAGACACAGCGATCGCGCAAATCACCGACCGCTGCGGCCACAATCCGCTCTGAATGCCCATCGCCATAGACCTCAGCCGTATCAATGGTAGTCATCCCTGCTTCCACAGCCGTGCGGATCGTGCGAATGGACATCTCATCTTCTATACCGACCCACCAACGCTTGCCCGCTTGCCACGTGCCAAGAATGAGTGGCGTAATTTGGATATCTGTACGACCAAGGGGACGAGTTTGCATACAATCCTTCTCTTAAAGGAACAGCTAGGGGGGATGGTGGGAGACTGCACAATGGGTTTGACGATGACGTGATTGCGCTCTTGGTGCTTGGCTTCATAAAGCGCCTAATCCGCTGCATTAAACAGCTCTAAGGGGGAATCATTTCCCCGCGGAATCAGTAAGGCCACCCCAAAGCTCAGTCTCCCACAGCAACCCGCTGAAGAATATTCATGGACAATGTATCTCGCTTGAATCGCCTCCTGCAACTGCCACGCCACCAACTCCGCACCACCAATGTCTGTAAATGTCAATTTTTGTGACAAACCAAGAAGAGTACTGTCGTGCTGCCATAGGTTTTAATGCGTTGCTGCTGCCAGCCGATCGCTAAGATCGCCTCTAAATCTGGTGGATTTTTTGTGCGACACTCAACAGCAATTTCTCCCTCAGGGCTAAGACACTTTTGCTGCCAAATTAACTGGAGAACGGGTAGATATAAGTCACTATTATAGGGAGGATCAAAGTAGATGAAGTCAAACTGAGGCACAGGGACTTGGGTCAATTTCTGGCGCACATCTCCCCGCAAAACTAAAGTGTGCTGATGGGGCTGGGCAAGGGTTGACCAGTTTTGGCGGATGACTTGACAGGCTTGGGGAGACTGTTCGATCGCCACCACCCACTGGGCACCCCGCAGCAGGGCTTCTGCTCCCATGGCACCGGTACCAGCACACAAATCCAGCCAGCAACATCCTTGGAGGCGACCTTGCCAAATATTGAAAATGGCTTGGCGAACTTTGGCACGGGTGGGACGGGTACTGTGACCGGAAAGGGTTTTGAGCGATCGCTGGCCAGAAATTCGCAGAGGCATACGCTTAAGGTAACGGCTTTCGCCCAAAATAAAAAGCCCCGGGAGTCTTGCCGTGTTTCGACCCCAGGACTTTTGTTTGCGAATCACTCCTCACTACCTACAAGATACTCTGAGTCCTTGGGAACTCCTGTAGCGACACATGACACTTTCTGAAGCGGCACCCTTTTGGCTTTAGGCTGCGGGCGTTGACTGCATTGTCGTGGTTCCTTTGGTTTGGGCAAGCCTGCCAATTTCCTGATCAATAAAGAAGAGTCCTTGCCCCTCCGTGCCAATCAGTTCAATCTTGTCAAGGATACTCTTGAACAAAAACTCTTCTTGGTGCTGCTCGGCCACATACCACTGCAAAAATTGCAACGTCGCATAGTCAGGCTCCGTATCCGCTAACTGCACTAACTCATTAATTTTGTGAGTTACAAACTGTTCATGCTCATAAACTTTACTGAACATCTCCCGCAGGGACTGAAATGTGTGTGGGGGAGCTTCCATACCGCCTAGGATTGCCAAGGCACCGGTTTCATGCATGTAGTTCAAAAGCCGCCGCATGTGTGCCATTTCTTCATCAGCATGTTGACTGAGGAACGCCGCACAACCCTCAAGGGCTTTGTGGGCACACCAGGAACTCATCTGCAAGTAGAGATGTGCTGAATAAATCTCAAGGTTGATTTGCTCATTGAGCCGGTTGGTCATTGCTTGGGATAGCATTGTTGATTCTCCATTCGTAAAGTTCAAGAGGGTAAAAACCACACTGATGACAGCCGCCACAGTGGCTAGGGATGATTTTTTTCACCCGTCCTTTGCGGATGAGTTGGCTAAGGATCAGTTCAATCATCGCTGGCGGTACCTGAAAATGGGCAACCAATTCTTCCAAGGAAACCACGTGGTGCTTCTGAATATAGTCCTGCAGTTGCAAGAGCATAATTATGTCCCCTGTGGCGAGGAAAACCGCTGGCGATCGCCCCAATATTTCAAGGCCATGATTACCATCCCCATCACTGCCCCTAGAGCCAGTAACCAAATTAGCGAGAACATCGGATGCGCCGCAAAGGTCATGAGTTGGTAGTAAGCAGTGGCGACCCAGTAGGCCAATCCCGTTGTCCAAGCCGCTACAAAGATAGTCCAGCCCAAATTGGTTTCTCGATAGACGGCGGCAGTGGCCGATACACAGGGAAAGTAGAGCAAAACAAAGAGCAGGAAGGCGATCGCTGCCGTTGTCGTGCCAAACCGTTGTGCCATCTGGCCAAATGTTGTGTAGTGCACGCTCTGAAGTTCAGCTGCGGCTTCGGGGTTATCTGCCTCTTGCAACACATGGAACCCTAAAGGATCAAGCACCCGTTGCCCCAGCTCACTGAGATTTTTGGGAATGCTGAGCACCGCTTCCTTTAATCCCCCCCAAACTGAAAAGGGTTCTTCTGGTCTATCTCCAGCTTCAGTGCTTTGGGCTTCTTGGCGAGCTAACTCTGTATAGAGGGCATCCATCGTTCCCACCATCACTTCCTTGGCAAAGATCCCCGTAAAGAGTCCTACGGTTGCTGGCCAGTTGTCGGACTGAATCCCCATTGGCGAGAAAATCGGCGTAATTTGGCGACTAAAGGCGCTCAAAATTGATTGAGTACTATCCTTTTGGCCAAAGCGACCATCGGTGCCGACAGAGTTGAGCAGTCCGAGAATGACCACAAGGACGACAATCATCTTGCCCGCTCCACTAATAAAGGTTTTTAGCCGCTCCCAAGCCCGCAGGAGTACCCCTCTGAAGGTGGGTAAACGGTAGGGGGGCAATTCCATTACAAACGGAGCAATCTCTCCTTGAAAGAGGGTGCGCTTCAGCAAGAATCCCGTGAAGATGGCTGTGGCAATTCCCACCATATAAAGCAAAAACACGATATTTTGGCCGCTGCGGGGGAAGAAAGCAGCAACAAACAGGGCATAGACCGGTAGGCGGGCACCACAGGACATAAAGGGATTCATCAAAATCGTCATCAGGCGATCGCGCCGATTCTCGAGTGTGCGGGTGGCCATAATGCCGGGGATATTGCAGCCAAAGGAAACCATCATCGGTACAAAGGACTTACCGGGTAAGCCCAGCCAGCGCATCAACCGATCCATGACAAAGGCTGCCCGTGCTAAATAACCAGAGTCTTCAAGAAGTGTGAGAAAAATAAAGAGCAAGCCAATTTGAGGAATAAATGTTGCCGTTGTTTGGATACCGCCCCCCACTCCCTCTGCCAGAAGACCAATGAGCCAACCGGGGGCATTAAATGTTTCCAGCACTTGGGTCGGCCAACCCACGACCAGCGTTCCGACACCAATATCAAAAAAGTCAATAAAGGCACCCCCCACGTTAATTGAGATGAGAAATATCAAGTACATGACGGCCAAGAAAATGGGAATTCCCAACCAGCGGTTGAGTGCAATGCGGTCAATGCGATCAGAGACTGTTGTTGTCAGGCGATCGCCCTGTTCCAGAACCTCAGCCATTAGGTGCTGAATCCAGCAATAGCGACTATCGGCAATCACAAGGTCTATGTCTTCTCCTAGGGTCTGGTGAATCCGCTCTCGCCATTGGCGCAGTGGTGCTACAACATCATTGGGAACTGATTCAATATATTGCAGCCAAGCCAAGGCCTGTGCCCGATTTTTGAGGCCTTGAGTCAGCAAATCAGCAATAGCCTCTTCAATCACAGGGGGTTGGGGCACACTAACGCTAGAAACAGGTGGTGCTGCCAAGGCAGTGCGAATAGTTTGCCGCAGTTGAGCAAAATGCTGTTGTTGTTTGGCACAAAAAGGCAGCACCGGTAGACCTAAGCGCTGGCTCAAGGCTGGGATATCCATCTTGATTTTGGTGGCACGAGCCACATCCATCATGTTGAGGACAAGGATGAGGGGGACTCCTAGATCAAGCAATTGTGATGTGAGGTAAAAATTGCGCTCTAAGTTAGCGGCATCCAGAATATTCACTACCAAGTCATATTCCCCCGCCAATAGAAACTTGCGGGCAATCTGCTCGTCTAAGCCAGTGCTATCCTCAGCATCGAGGGCATAGACCCCCGGTAGATCCACAACTTGGACAGTGATGTCGCGATCCCGATAGCGGCCTTCCTTGCGCTCAACAGTAACTCCTGGCCAGTTCCCTACCCGCTGATTTGCCCCCGTAAGACCATTGAAAATTGTTGTTTTGCCACAATTTGGGTTACCAATTAACGCAATTGTTGCTGCCATGTCACACTCCTTTGCTAGAGCAGATGGACTTTGAGGGCATCAGCTTCATCCTTACGCAAGCTCAAATGAAAGCCTCGCACCTTAATATCTGTGGGATCACCCAAGGGGGCATGGCGGACAACCTCAACTTCGGTGCCGGGGGTTAAACCCATGGCTAATAATTTGCGTTTGTAACTGGGGGTGGTAGGGGCATAGCCGATAATGCGCAGGCGAGCACCAAGGGGGGCACTGCGTAGGTTTACAGCTGCCAATTCCAGCTCTTTGAGCAAGATGTTTTGGGCTAGCTCGTGGTTCACACAAAACCGCTTTGAGTCAAGAGCCACCATGACTGCCCCGCGATCGCCCCGATGGAGGATGCTAATTATCGCCCCCGGTGCCAGACCCATCCCCAACAGTTGCTGGGTATTGCTGCACATTAATTTCACAATGCAGTAGCGATCGCCCACCTTAGCTTCAGCAAGAGAAATCAGATTAGACATGCCTCGTCTCCATCGCTGTCTTCGAGAGTGGGGGTCGGCGATATAGGTAAAGGGTGGCCACAAAGGTGATGACATATTGCATTTAATGATTTTTTGAAAGCTAATTATTGCATATGATTCTCAATTTATAGCACAGCTTTGCAGTGGCACCGTGACTTTAGCAAGTCTTAACCTATCTCCAATCATCCTAAGAGCTGAGCCTATTTGAAAGTTTTGGTGTGAATTTTGTCTTAAGTGAGATATTGAGACTTGCAATAAGTCTTTTATTGAGATGTCTAATCTCATAAGAGATTTTACAAAGAGCGTTTTTTATGGATGCGCAAAGCTCCTGCAAGTCACGGCGATCAAATCCGCTCAAAACGACGAAAGTCCCTATGGGTTTAGAAATCACCCTTGCTCATAAAGGCAGCTTGAAAATTTGCCTAAGTTTTGTCGTTAGCCAAGTTTTGATGCTGTTTTTCTGCGATTGGGTCATCTCCGCCTCGATAAAACAAATAAACAGGCCAGCGAGGTCAGAGCTTGTGATTGCCAAGTAGCGTTTGAACTCATTGGGTTTTTCAGGCCAATGGGGTAAGGTGTCATCCCCCGTTCCCAGCACTTTGGCAGCGACAATTAAATCGTAGTAATCCGTGTGGGTCATCCATATCGGGGAAAAGCCGAGCGTTGCCAATCAGGTAAAGGAGAGCGACTAGGATCGTTTTTCTGGTGCGGTAGAGCTGTCTCGGCGGGCAATGTTCTGCTGTGAGCAGATGAACAAGACGAATCAGGGCAAACACGCGACTTAAGGTGATCTCGAAGTCTGACCGTACTTGATGAGGGGGGATGTTCTTCTCCTTAAGGTTTACAGTTGCCATCCCCAGAGACAAGCGTTGCTATTAAACCCTTGGAAAACGGCTCTACCTGACTGGTTCTGTTTGACCGATTGTGGGTGCCGCAATAGAGCAGATTTTTCAAACTCCCTTCTGAAGAGGGTTTTCACTGCCTTAGTTTGAACTATGGACTAAAACTGGACTAAATTTCCTAGGTTGTGCCAACCGCTCCATCGCCATTGAGGAAAACCCCAGCAAGTGTTATCTTAGATAAGTTATCGGGATGTAGCGCAGCTTGGTAGCGCACTTCGTTCGGGACGAAGGGGTCGCAGGTTCAAATCCTGTCATCCCGATTGGTTAGCCTTAAACTGTTAAGATAGGTAAGAAATACCCTTGGATTTTCTTGTGCTATGACCTCGGCTGCATCCTCAGTTGCCCGTTCTGACTTAGCAGAATTGCGTCGTCTCAAATCTCTCTTGCCACCAGAGCTGCAAAGCTGGGTGACGATCGAACCGGCCAGTGGGGTGAATCCTCCCCTCATTACCTGCGAAGAAATTGGCAAAGATGAGGTGGAGATTCAAATTGATTTAGCCCGTTGGGATCAATTGGCCAAGGATCAGCGCAATCTCCTCTTTTGGCATGAGGTCGCCCGCATTCAAAATGACACGATTCCCCGCGATGGCTGGGAGATGGCAGCACTGGCGATTGGTTTAGGGGGTGCTGTGGGAGAACTCTGGGTGCAGGATGGCCTGTTGCTGCTGCTTGCCCTTGGGCTGTGTGGCTTTTCGGGCTGGCGGCTCTACCAGCGCAATAATGGTGAAAAGGTTCTCAAGGAAGCCATTGCTGCTGATGAGCGGGCGATCGCCCTTGCGACTCGTTTTGGCTATGAACTCCCTAACGCCTACAAAAGCCTTGGCAGTGCCCTCAAGCTCCTAATTGAGCAAGCCCCCAATCGCCGCCAACGCAAACGCTATGAGATGCGTCTGCAAGCCCTGAAAAAAAGTGCGGCCAAAGCCAAAGCCCGCATGCAGGCCATGCAAAACGACACTCCAGCAGAATCTTAATCATGGCTCGGCCAAAACGCCAACTGCTGCTGCCAACCCTCATTCTCCTATGGACAGTGGCCAGTCTAGGGTTTATGGCGCAGTGGGATTTACATCCTGTCCTGCGGTACTATGGCTGGGTCTTCACGGCGCAAGTTGCCTTTTTGATTTTCTTTGCGCCAGCGATCGCCCGACAGCTCAGGGGTACCAAACGTTCCCAAAAAAATGAAAGCCTGCCTTGAATTCATAAAAAACCCTCGATCGCTCTGACCGAGGGCAGCACCTATGGCTCAAGAGGGGAACTATTGCAATTAATTTTCAAGAGCTGGATTGAGAAAAGTCTCCAATTGTTTGAAATTGAATCCCATGGCGCGCAGGGCATGCCAAAGGTGACCCTGTAGGAAGAAAAAGGCAAGGAAGAAGTGGGCATTGGCCAACCAAGCCCGCGGGGTATGCTGCCCAAGGGGTAAATCAATGGTGTCCGCAAAGTAGGGAGCAATTCCCAGTTTCACTTCTAGGGGTGGTCCGTAAAACTCTACGGGATAGGCGAGGGTATTCACCGCACAAAAATAGGCCGCCACAAATCCCGCGAGGGCAATGCCGCCAAGGGAGTAGGAAAGGATAGCTTCAGCATTAAACATCAGCACTTTCCGTGCCCAATTCAGCGGCGGCACAAGAATATGCCAAATGCCACCCGCAATGAGCAAGAGGGCAACATAGATATGCCCGCCCACGAGATCTTCCAAATTGTTAATACTGGCGAAGTGGGTTTGATAGCCATAGATGACAAAGGGATCCAAGGTGGGCTGGGTGACAAGGCGTACCGTCTGCAAATTGGCATCGTACAACCCGCCCCAGATGGTTGCTTTGAGCACTAATAGCAAGGCACCAAACCCTAAAAAGAGCAAATGATGCCCCAAAATAATCCCCAGTTGTTTCGGATCGTCCCAGCGGAAATGGAAGCGCCGCGCCCGCCCTGTGGCGGTACTGAGATCGTGAGGGGCACGAAAGGTATGAAAGAGGGCACCCGCACCCAGTACGGCTGAGGAAATGAGATGCACGGCGCCAATGACAAAGTAGGGGTACAGATCCACAACTTTACCGCCCTCGCCAATGCCAAACCCTAAGGTCGCTAAATGGGGCAGCAAAATCAAGCCCTGTTCCCCCATGGGTAGATCGGGTTTGTATTGGGAAATTTCGTAGAGCGTAAAGGCACCCGCCCAAAAGACAGTTAGCGCTGCTTGCGCCACATGGGCAGCAATAAATAGACCCGACAGGTTCACGAATCGGGCATTGCCTGCCCACCAGTCGTACTTGACATTGGCTTGGCCATAGGTTTGTAAACCTGCACCTGTTGGTGGTGGTGTAGTCACAGAGGTTGGGGATTCACTGGCGATCGCCATACATTCCTCCTTCGATAAACGCATAATATCGACGCTGAACTTATTGAGGATAAATCTCAATAAAGCCTAGGCCTACTATAGCACCACTATTGAGAATTATTAGCATCTGGCAAGGATAAAATGTAAAGATATGTAACTCCCCTCCAGCGGCAATCTGTATCTCCGAGAACTTGAGCAAGATCAAGCCAAGGCAGTAGGGTAATAGCAATAGGCTGTTGGCGAGCAAGTATGGCCATTTTGCTTTATCACGACGACGTGGCAACGGCAGCAACGTTGGTCTCCATCTTGACCACTGCGGATCATCGGGTGGATGTCGTTGCTCGCTCTGAAGACCTCTGGGGACTATTGGCCAGTAGTCGCTATCACCTATTGATTGTGGATGAGTCCCATTTAGGCACGGCAGTTGAGGCCTTTTGCCAGCAGGTGCGCGATCGCGGGTTTCAAGAGCCAATTTTGATTCTTACCCGCAAGGATTGGCCAACCCAGCCAGAAACCCAAGTGATTTATTACCACTATCCCTGCTCCCCAGCAGCGCTCCTTGAAATCGTCCAGCAGCTCCTCAGCGCGATCGCCACCTCCAAGCCTGACAATCATAACGACTCAGGCCTGCCCCTTGTCCTGCACATTGATAACGACGCCGAGTTAGTTCGCTCCCTTGAGGAGCACTCCGTTGATGGTGGGTTCCGCTACGTCGCAATGGATAGCTGGCCGCTGGTCAACACCTTACTTGAGGAATGCTGGCCCAATGCTGTCATTCTCAATCCTGAAGTGATGCCTGATGAGGTAACCACCCGCGAGTTCTTGCAGCAGTTGCGGCAACATCGTCCCCCCATCCCCGCCCTAGTATTTACTGCCCGTGACACCTGGCGCGATCGCCTCGCCGCCATTCGCCTTGGCTCACGGATCACCTTGAGTAAGCCTGTTGATCTTGAGCGACTCTTGCAGACTCTCGAACAGTTACTGCAACCTCAAGAAATGACCTCCGCTAGTATCCTGACCGTGGATGATGACGCCGTCACCCTAGCCATCTTGAAACGGCTCTTGGAACCCTGGGGAATGAGTGTCACCTCCCTTCAGGATCCCGATCAATTTTGGGATGTCCTAGAGGCCACCAACCCCGAATTGGTTATTCTCGATGTCCAAATGCCCGGCATTAACGGCCTAGAACTCTGCCAAGTGGTGCGCAATGATCCCCACTGGAACCAGCTGCCAATTCTTTTTCTTACCGCAACCACCGATCCAGCCCTTGTCACCCAACTCTTTGCCGCTGGCGCCGATGATTTTGTTAGCAAGCCAATTGTCGGCCCTGAGCTAATGACGCGGATCATCAATCGCCTAGAGCGCACCCGCCTCCTGAAACGCTTGGCAGAGGTAGATCCCCTCACGGGATTGAGCAATCGTCGTAAAGCCACAGAAGAGATTGAACGCTTTTTGACCCTTGCCAACCGCCAACAGCAAACTCTTTGCATCGCCGTTTTGGATTTAGACCATTTCAAACGCATCAATGACACCTATGGTCACGACGTTGGCGATCAGGTATTGGTGACCACCGCTCGAATGTTGCGACAGTCCCTACGGATGGAAGATGTCGTGGCTCGCTGGGGTGGCGAAGAATTTTTAATTGCCCTCTATGATATTTCCCTTGATGTGGCCAAACACCGCCTTGCCATCTGTTTACAGCGATTGCGCAACCATACCTTCCACGCCCCCAACCATGACAGCTTCAAGGTGAGTTTTAGTGCCGGCATCAGTCAGTTTCCCACCCACGGGGAGACCTTACTACAACTGGTGAAGATAGCCGATGATGCCCTCTATGCCGCTAAGGCAGCGGGACGTTCTCAGATTGCCACGGCGCCAAAGGAGATGTCTCCAGAGCTGGCCAATGCTTCCCCCCAACAGGAATAAGCTATCCTATAGGAGCACCCTCATTCTTAGTAAGACTTGGCGTCAGCACCGTTAACTGCTCTGAATGTATGAACCTTGAGGCGTCCCCTGCGCAAAATGCCACGATTCTACTGGTAGATGACGACCCTAATCTTGTCCTCTTGGTCAAGGATTACCTTGAGATGCAGGGGTATCGTGTACTGACGGCAGCCCATGGCAACGAAGGTCTGGCAATTCTGCAGCAGCAGACGCCCGACTTAATTATTTGTGATGTGATGATGCCCCAGATGGATGGCTATAGCTTTGTCAGTGCAGTGCGACAACAAACACACCTCAGTTGGTTACCGGTGCTCTTTCTCTCGGCCAAGGGGCAAACCCACGATCGCATCAAAGGGTTGCAAACCGGCGGTGATGTTTACCTAGTCAAGCCCTTCGAACCGGATGAACTCCTCGCCCAAATCCAAGCCCTCCTCAAACAAACGGCTCGCCTGCGGGAAGCGCAACGACTGCAATCCCCTCCTGCGCCTACACCACCCCCCGGTGTCGAACTCACTCCCACAGAAACCCGAATTCTCCAATACGTTGCCCGCGGAATGTTGAATCGTGAAATTGCGGCAGAACTACATGTCAGTCAGCGTACCGTAGAAAGCCATGTCAGCAATATTTTGGGTAAAACCGGCTGCCATAATCGCACTGAATTGGCTCGCTGGGCGATCGATTACCATTACGTGTAACATACTCTCGACGATCGCGGGGCTTCCCACCTAGTCGCTAAACCCATATCACCGCTGCATGTGTTCTGCCAATAGGGCTTGGGCGCGGGGTTTATAGAGCAGATAGAAGAGTGCCTCCATATAGCGCATCATGTCTTCGCGGTTTTCTTGGGAAGAGAAGTTCCAGAAGCCGTAGATCTTGGCAAGGGAAAGCAGGCGTGTACAGTGAATTTTCCAAGTGTAGGTGCTATAGACCCGCTGGATACCCGCTTTGGAAATTCGTTGCCACTGCTGCGGATCGCGATCGCAAGCCTCTATAAAGCGGCGGATAGTCTCCGCCATTTCTTCTAGGTGGGTTGGGTTGATATAAAAACCATTCACCCCATCTTGGATAATTTCCAGAGGGCCACCAAAGCGGGTACCAAAGGTGGGCAGACCACTGATCATGGCTTCCAAAATCGTCAGGCCAAAAGCTTCAAACAACGCCGGCTGGACAAAAATCCCTTGGCGATCGGCAATGATGCGGTAAACTTCCCCCGAATCTGCTTTCGGTAAACGAATCCCTAGCCAGCGAATCTTACCGTGGAGATTGTACTCGTGGATGATTTGATAGAGCTTCTCAATTTCGGCGATTTCCTCGCGATCGCTGGAGTCTTCGGTACGCAATTTCCCTGCCACCAAAATTAAATTACACCGCTCTTGCAGTTCTTTGCTGCGGCCAAAGGCTTCTGCCAGTCCTGTGAGGTTTTTAATCCGATCCAGCCGTGCCATCGAAAAGAGAGGGCGTTTGTTCGGATTTTCTAAGTAACCATAGATCTGCTGCGGATCCTCAAGGGTAAAGAGCAGTTCCTCCAACCGCTGGCGATCGCCCTCTAGCCGCTCCGTATAGTGGTAGTAGGGAAAGTAAACCTGTTCATTCACCCCCGGTGGCACCACATTAAATTTCGGGCTAAAGAGTTCAATGCCGTTCACCACATGGTACAGGTCAGGCATCGTAAAGGATTGATAGGACTCGTACTGGCCAATACTGTCGGGTGTGCCCACAATCTCTTGGTAGGTGCTGCTGATGATGAAGTTGGCAGCATTCATGGCAATCAGATCCGCCGTAAATTGCATTGAGAAGTGATATTTATCCTCTAAGTCCTGCCAGTAGAGGTTACTAAAGAGGTACTTGGATTTCTCGAGGGCATGGGCAATGTTGCATTGGGTCACCTTCATTCGCCGCGCCAGCAAAAAAGCCACCAAGTTGCCATCGGAATAGTTACCAATAATTAAATCGGGCACATGGCCAAATTCCGCCCGCAACTCCCGCTCCGCGTCAATGGCAAAGGTTTCCAAATAGGGCCAGATTTCAAAGCGAGAAATCCAGTTTTGGGTCACCTTGGGATTAAATTCCCGAAACGGCACCCGCAGGATCCAGGCGTTGTTGGTGCCGTAGATTTTCTCTAGGCGTTGGTTGCACAGCGTCCCTTCGGCATTGGGAATCAGGCGGGTGAGCACAATAATTTTAGGTTGTGCTGCCAGTACCCCCAGCCCGGCCAGTTCTAAATCCTCCCGCATTTGTTTTTCAAGGCTTTTCACTTGATCGAGGATATAGACCACCTGCCCGCCGGTGTCGGGTCGCCCCAGCACCCCCTCTTGGCCAAACCAGCCGTGGGGAGAAATGAGGGCAATGCGAAAGAGCATCGGAATCCGCGAGACAAAGGCCTCTAGCACTTGGTGATCGGGCGAATCCAAGAGTTGATCTAAAATTTCTAGGGTGTCGCGTACCCGTGCCGCCGTATTGCCCCAACCCGGTTCAAAGCCCAGATTTTGCAGTTCAAAGCGAAACTCACTGTAGGACTCGTCGGAGGCGCGATCGCTCAAGGCCACAAGAGCTTGCTTCACCTGTTCTGAGAGGTGTTGAGGAGAGCGAATCCGCTCATTGATCAGAAGTTGATAGCCGTTGTAGCGGTGAATTTGCAAAAAGTTAAAGAGGTTCTGCTGCCACTGGCGCGGGTCTTGGAAAAGCTTGCTGGATAAATAGCGATTGAGAAATTCCACCCCCTTACCGATATTCTTGGCATCACGGATAATTGGCGAGTAGTCATAGAAGGGCTGGACATCAATTTCAAAAACATCCCCCTCATTGGGATGGTACCGATTGACTAGGCGATCGCGCAGATCCAGTAGCTCTGGAATTGTCATCGGCACGATCGTCAAATCCTCCACCAGCAGCCGACACACCTCCTGCTGCGCAATCCGTGGCCGAATAATCCAACACAGACTTTCGTTGTCAACAATGATCTCTTGGGTATAGAACACCAGCTTGCTGAGGCGGGATTCGAAGGGTGTGGGGACAGGGCGATCGAGGTCGCGACAGTAATCTGCAAAGGCGCCCAAAATATCATTGCGCAGGAGATAGCGTTTTTCCCCTAGTTGCAGGATGCGTGAAAATTGGCGCAGATCGGCACGTTCATCACTTTCAACAACGGATTTGAGGAGCACAGAGGTCATCGGCAAACTCACAACACGGCTTTTACCTGAGACAGCACAGCGGCTCAAGTCGTTTCTATTCTAGGGTTCTCCCTGAATGGGGTCAATTTTGCGCCAAGGATCGCCGGATTTGGCCATAGTTCCAGAATCCAAACACTAACCACAGGCCTAACAGCCCGCCCGTGAGCGCCAGTACAGGCACCACCCCAAAATTACGGATCAGAATTGGTGCCGCCGCCGTAAATAACCCACCGCCGACAATCGGCTCAAAAAGAATCTGTTTGTAGGCAAAACTTTCCAAGGCGCCCGATTGGTTGTGGGGATCCACCATACGAATCAGCAATAGCCCAGTAGATGTCACCCCCATCGATTGCCCCATGTCGCCAATTCCCCGCTCAAACCAGAACATGGGCAAAATTCGCGGCGCTAAATAGAGCATGACAAAGAGATTCCAAGCAATTCCCCCCACACTCAAGAGGAGAAAGGGAATGAGATTTTCACCAATGGCGGCTAAAGAGAGGGTGGCCAAGGCGGTAATAATCGTCACATCCAAGGCGACACCGCCAATACGGTTAATCAGTGGCCGGCTAATCAGGTACTGTTTGCGCCAACGGGTCAGGATGAGCTGCACAATAATGCCACCGATCAGCGCCAAGGGAAATAGGGGCACATAGGCCATGAGCTTTAAACCCGTTTGTCCCCAAGTGAGACGCTCTAGGAGTCGCAGCGCTTCAAGAATCACCCAGCCCACAATAATCGCCAAACCCACAAAACAGAAATTTAATGACAAAGGATCAATGAGTAACTCCCGCAGCAGTTGTCGCCGCCGTTGCCGTGTTTCTAGGTCATCGTGGGGATGAGGGTCGAGATTCTCCGCGGTTTCAGAGTCCACCAAGGGTTTGATCTGCAAGCGTCCTGTGCGCCGTGCCCAGTTGATCAGTGCCACTCCAAAAACCACCCCAGAGACTAAGCCCACAGTGGCCAAGCCCAAGGCCATATCAGCCCCAGCGGTAAAGTTTAACTCCCTAAAGGTATCGGCCATGCCGGCGGCAGTCCCATGCCCCCCCTCAAAGGTGATCTCAATCAGGGCACCAGCAATTGGATCCATGCCAAATACAGGAGTGAGAACAAGCAACGTCAGCAGCAGCCCCACCACGTATTGCCCCCAAGCCAAAATCTGACCAAAGGCGACCTGCGGTGAAGCTTTCTGCCAAATTTCCCGAGGGCTAGGGATGATCTCCCCTAGAAATAGACAGGCAAAAACTATGTTGATGAAAATACTGGGAGACTGTTTCCAAACTTCGCGGATGTCTTCGGCAAAAAGACCGTTCCCTAAACCGGAGTTGGGAGCAATTTGACTGGCGATCGCCCCAAGGACACTAGGGCCAAGAATGAGTCCCAAAACGCCCGCAATGACTGAACTGGGCATATAGAGCGATCGCATCAGTGCCCAACGCTGCCGCACAATTCGCCCCAACAGCAGCAAAACACCAATAAAAATAAACGCCCAGAAAACCGTAATCAGCCTAAACATCTGCCATGCCAACTCTGAAGATTGTCGTGATCATAGAGCCTGCAACCGTAGGACTCAACCCCTCACAAGTTCGTGGCTGCGCAACCAATCCAAAAGCAACGCATTGACGCGATCGGGCTGCTCATCGTGGGGACAGTGCCCCGTGTGATCCAACTCCACCACCTGCATCCTTGGTTGTACCTGTTGAAACTGCTGGCTCAGCATTGGCGGGATGAAGCGATCCTGTCGTCCCCAAATCAGCAATAGGGGTTGGGGCACGCTCTTGAGCATTGTCTTGGCACTCGGCCCAAAGTCCGTGCGGCTCATGGCGCGAATGATTTGCCCAAAGGCGCGATCGCTATCACGGTCATAGGCAGGGGTGAGCAGGATGTCCAGCAATTCATCATCCACACAGTTGGGGTTGGCGTAGGCCAATTGTGCCCAACGCTTGACAATGAAGGGACGGCGAATCGTGTAAAAAAGGGTGCGCAGCAGCCAAGGAGCCGTAAAAATCTGTTCAATTCCGCTCACAAGGGGAGCGATCGCCCTCGGAATCAACTCCTCGCGCACCGCTGGATCCGGCAGACTTAGCATCACCACCCCCGCCGCCATCTGCGGATAGCGATAAGCACAGGTCAGGGCAATCAACGCCCCAATGGAGTTGCCAACAATCACCGCTGGCTGCCCGACAATCTTTTGCCAAAAGGCATGAACCTGAGCCGCCCAAAACTCAGCCCCATAGGCCGCAATGGGCTTTTCTGCTGCCCCCAATCCTATTAAATCGAGAGCATAGGTCGGCTGATAGTCTCCCAAAACCCGAAGATTGTATCGCCAATGCCGTAGAGACGCCCCAAAGCCGTGGAGCAAAATCACTGGAGATCTCCCCTTCTTCTCATCTACAGCAGCAGGCCACCAAAAGCTATAGCGACTCTGCCATCCTCGCCAGCACCACTCCCGCTCGACGCCATAACGATAGGGGTCTACCAGTTGTCTCATGCACCTATTCGTCCAATAATGACTTCTATCTTAGTTATGAAGTTTTGCAACAGGTTCATCCAACCCCAAAAAGGAGTTCCACATTGAGTCCATCACCGACAGTACAGACAAAGGATGCGATCGCCCCCCACGGCGGTATCCTCGTCAATCGGATTCTCTCCTCCGAACAAAAACAGGCGTGGCTCGCCCGTGCCGATCAATTGCCCCGCATTACCCTTGATGAGCGCGCTGTCTCCGATTTAGAACTCATCGCCATTGGTGGCTTTAGTCCTCTGACGGGGTTTATGGGACAGGCCGACTACGAGCGGGTCGTTGAAGAAATGTACCTTGCCAATGGTTTGCCTTGGTCAATTCCCATTACCCTCTCTGTCAGTGCGGAGGTGGCTGCTCGCCTAGAAATTGGCCAAACCATTCGCCTCGATAACGCAGCGGGTCAGTTTTTGGGTATTCTCGAACTCACCGAAAAATATACCTATGACAAACGCCGTGAGGCGCGCTGTGTCTATCGCACTGAAGATGACAAACACCCCGGTGTCAAGGTGGTCTATGAACAGGGAGAAGTCAACCTTGCAGGCCCGATTTGGCTCCTAGAGCGGCATCCCCATCCCCAATTTCCCAACTACTGCATTGATCCGGTGGATTCCCGTGCCCTCTTCCGTGAAAAAGGTTGGCGCACCATTGTGGGGTTCCAGACCCGCAATCCGATCCACCGCGCCCACGAATATATCCAAAAATGTGCCCTTGAAATCGTCGATGGTCTCTTTTTGCATCCCCTCGTAGGTGCCACCAAGGAGGATGACATTCCCGCCGATGTGCGGATGCGCTGCTATGAAATCATGCTCGAGCACTACTTCCCCAAAGATCGGGTGATTCTGGCCATTAATCCGGCAGCCATGCGCTATGCAGGGCCACGGGAAGCGATTTTCCATGCCCTCGTCCGTAAGAACTACGGCTGTACCCATTTCATTGTTGGTCGCGATCACGCGGGTGTGGGGGACTACTACGGCACCTACGATGCCCAACATATCTTCGATGAATTTGATCCAGCAGCCTTGGGGATTATTCCCTTGAAATTTGAGCATGCCTTCTACTGCACCCGCACCCAGTCTATGGCCACCAGTAAAACCAGTCCCAGCAAACCCGAAGAGCGCATTCACCTCTCAGGGACAAAGGTACGGGAAATGCTGCGCCGGGGCGAATTGCCACCTCCAGAGTTTTCGCGTCCAGAAGTAGCAGCAGAACTGGCACGCGCCATGCGACAACCGCAACTCACGCCATAGCCTAAACATAAAACGAGGGGGTCAAGCTGATGGCAGCAAGACCCCTAACGAAGTTAGCAATGACGAAGTAACTCAACAACTAACGTGGACAAAACGTGGTTTTAGCTGGCGATCAAAACCCCCACTAGGCGATCTCAACCGATCAAGCTTGGAGCATGGACACTAGGTAATGGATTGCTGTCAACGTTGACGACCTTGGATACTAGGAGGTTACCTAGCTTTGCCTTAACTCCCATGGACGACAGGATGGGGACTTCGGCAGTAACCACACAAACGATAAGGCTGGATAAAGCGAGAGGACAACTATACAACGGTGAAGCTCAAAGGATTGGTTTTGATATTACTCGCAAGACAGGAGTGAGATTTATCTTGGAGTAACTTTGCTTTATCCCGAACTCAAGGACTGGGAGGCACAAGCCTTAAGTTCACTCTTATCGTTAACCTTTCTTTCTGTGCCTACTTTTAAGTTAGCATAGGCCTTTGGGAATGCTCAAATGTTAACGGGAAATTCAATATCTGAAATATTCCTTAACTGATTCTGAAATATGCCGTTAGATTCAGTGGTTGCAACCTTTTGGTGGTACCCTTAGCGCTGAGCGTTATTTCTAGGTTTTAACAGTTTGGGCGATCGCCCCAAGCTCATAAAAAACTGCACCAGCCCCATGATTGCCGCTATGGCGGAGCTGATGCGGAAGGAATACCAGTTATTTTTACCTGTAAAGTCTCTACAGGGATTCTGCTTGCGGAAGACAGTAACTAACTCTTACGGGAGGGTGTTCCCGTGAAGGGCTGTGCTCCTGTGGAAGGATAGTGATCATTGCGAGGGGTGAAGATGCGCCCAAATGCCTCCATCAAAAAGACCATCATACTTTGCAGTTTCTCACGTAGTGCTTTTAACATAGGTCAACTCCTAAAGAAAGCGATTTAGGCTTCAGCCTTTGGCTTAATGATTGAACACCGCAGGAAAAACTTGAAACTTGCTCTACCGGAGCAACGGAATCGGACTTTGCCTCAAGATCATTAGGTACAGCCCTTTTCACATGAATGGAACACACTCAAAACAACTAAGGCTCCTATAGAGGAGGTTCATTTCCCCTTATGCAGCCCGTACTTAGAAAAGGGCTGTAAAGGCTGTACTTTTAGTATAAAAAATCAGACCAGTGACCTGAGGGAGTTTGAGACAATTTTTTATATGCTGAATAAGAAAGTTATTCATTTGTGAAATTTTGCTCTGAATGAGATCACACCCATGACATTTATTCCCCCTCTTTCTGAGCTTTCGCTGCGGGCACAGGTGGCGCAGATGGTGGTTGTACGAGCCAGTGGCTACCTCTACGACAGCCAGATTCAGTATCCCGCTTGGGAGCCGCCCCAAAACACCTTAAAACACTGGATTAAAGACTGGGGAGTTGGTGGGGTGATTCTCTTGGGGGGCAGTGCCGTCGAAGTGGCAGAACGCTGTCGGCAACTCCAATCTTGGGCCACGATTCCACTATTACTAGCAGCGGATATTGAGGAGGGGGTTGGTCAACGCTTCAGTGGTGCCACACAATTTCCCCCGCCAGCAGCTTTAGGCGCCATTGCCCAAAAGAACCGAAAACGGGCGGTTGACCTTGCAAAGGAAATGGGGGCATACACCGCAGCCGAAGCTTTAGCCATTGGCTTGAATTGGGTTCTCGCCCCGGTGGTGGACGTGAATAATAATCCCGCAAACCCAGTGATTAATGTGCGCGCCTTTGGCGAGGAGCCAGACATTGTGAGTGCCCTTGCAACCGCGTTTATTCAAGGGGCACGGGCCTATCCAGTGCTCACAACGGCAAAGCATTTTCCCGGCCATGGGGATACAGCCACGGATTCGCATTTGGAACTGCCCGTGATTCCCCACGATCGCGATCGCCTGCAAGCTATTGAATGGCCGCCCTTTATTGCTGCCATTGCTGCCGGGGTGGATACCGTCATGAGCGCCCATGTCCACCTACCCGCCTTGGATGCCGAGCGACCCGCCACCCTGTCTCCCCCGATTCTCACGGGAATCCTGCGCCAAGAGATGGGGTTTAAGGGTCTAATTGTAACCGATGCCTTGGTCATGGGGGCGATCGCCAACACCTACGGTACCGCCGAAGCTGCCGTCAAAGCCGTAGAAGCAGGTGCCGATATTCTGCTCATGCCCTTGGATCCGCCGGCAGCCATTGAAGCGGTGGTTGCCGCCGTTGAGTCAGGGCGGATTCCTCCTGAGCGCATTCAGGCCGCTGTAGCCCGCATTCAAGCCGCGAAGGCTCGCCTTCAGCCTCTAGCATTACAGTTGGACTATTTCCAAACGACACCAGCCGTTGAGGTGGCCACCACCATTGCCCAAGAGAGTCTGGAACGTGGCGGTTCAGCCTTGCAACCTGTGCCCTTAGGGGTGAATTGTCTGATCGTGGATGATACTCTGCACGCTAGCTTTTTGAACCGTACTTGTCCCGCATTGACACTGCCCCCCACTTGGGGCTTTGACCAACGGGTGGTGATTGATCAGCAAACGCCCCTCACCATGATTGAGGGCTTCCCCAAGGCACCGACCTTAGTGCAGGTGTTTAGTCGTGGCAATCCCTTCCGAGGCAAAGCGGGTTTAAGTGCGCCAGCGATCGCCACCCTCGAACGACTGCAAGCCCAAAATCAACTGGCGGGTCTGGTGGTCTATGGCAGTCCCTACGCCTACCGCGAAATTGCCCAGCATCTGCACTCCGATGTGCCCCGCGTTTTTAGCTATGGGCACTACAGCATCGCCCAAGGTCTGGCTCTAGCGTCCTTGCTAAAGGTTTCCTGATCTTTTGCGAGGGAATCGATAGGGAACCCCTATACTCTCTGTACGTCCCTAGAGATACCCCCATAGAGCTTGGTCTTTCATCACCATGATTAAGTTTCCCACTGCGGTTGGCTTGGCAACGCTCTACACAGTCACCACAACGCTGGCGATCGCCCCCATGAGTTTCGCCGCCCCCCAGTCTTGGCTCGATCAACCGCCGCGCAACTGGAATCCCAACCTTCCTATCCTAGAGATTCCCCCACGGGGCAATCCTGATCCCAGTGAGTTGAACCGCTGTCGCAGCACCCTACGTTCTCCCCAATCCATGGCCGATCGCCTGATCCAACAGCGAGGCTGGTATCTCGTGGGCACCCCCATTCGCCATCAGAATGTGGAAATTATTCTTGGCAATAGTCGCTTTGATGGCATGTGTCGCCCGATGGGGTATCAGGCCTTTGTTTTTTCCGGAGGACGTTACTTGGGAACGCTATCGCCGAATCTCATGGATTCCCGCGCTGATGGCTCATTCCTAGGCGAGGTCAAGTTCCAAAACGATGGCACCTTCACCGCAGACTTTGCCCGCTACACGCCCAATGATCCCCTCTGTTGCCCCAGTCGCATCAGTACTGTCACCTATCGCCTCGAAGGGGGACTCCTACCCCTGCCGCGCTTGGTGCCTGTGGCGGTTTCCACACAAGCAACAGCAAATAACCCTCCCTCCCAACCCCCAGAACTGAGCCTCAGCGGTCAACGCTGGCGTCTCAGACGCATTGGCAATCAAGCCGTGCCAGTGGATACCGCCTTTATTGAGTTTGATAGTGCTAACCGCCGTGCCAATGGTTTTACGGGCTGTAATAGCTTTAATGGTGGCTACACCGCCAACGGCCCGCGGCTGCTTTTTGCCCCCTTAGCCACCACCCAACGCCTCTGCGGCCAAGAACCCCTTCAGAGTGTGGAAACCCAGATGCTACAGGGACTAAGTCGCACCAATCGCTACCGCGTTCAAGGAAATACGCTGCAACTCTTTGAGGGCAATCGCCTGCTATTAACCTTTGAAGCGGGTGCGACGGAAAGTCCCCTCAGTGGCCGCTGGCAACTGCAGCGCCTAGCCAATATGCCGATGCCACCGCGCAATCCCATGAATACGGCGTTTATTGAGTTTGATAGCAATGCCCAGCGAGCAACGGGCTTTAGTGGCTGCAATAACTTTAACGGTGGTTACAGCGTCAATGGCCAGCAATTGCGGTTTTCGGCAGTGGCGACAACGCGGCGCGCCTGTATTGGCCAACGGGCACAAAGGATGGAGATGTCGTTTTTACAGACCCTTGAGCAAACGAACCGCTACCGCATTGAGGGAAATACATTGACGTTCTATGATGGCGATCGCCCCCTTGCGATGTTTCAGCGAACACCCTAGGGAAGATCTGCAATCTTAGTGACTCTTCATGACCGAGAAACCTCGTCCCCGCAAAAAAAACCGACCGACCGCGACCCGCCCTCCTCACCCCCAGCGACGCACCCCAGCTCAACCAATTCGGAAAGCACCCCCACCCCCAACTGCCGAGGATGTCCCCGAACTCCTCTATGGTCGCCATGCCGTGCTCTCAGCCCTTGAAAGTGGCCGCCCCTGCAACCGTATTTGGGTGATTCCCTCGCTGCGCTATGATCCACGCTTTCATCAACGCTTGAATGACGCAAAACAGCAAGGAGCGATCATTGATACTGTAACCCCCGAACGCCTCGATCAACTGTGCCAAGGGGGGCGCCATCAGGGGATTGCCCTTCAGGTGGCTGCCTATCACTACTGGTCTCTTGAGGATCTCTTGGCCAAGGCCGCAACCGTGAATCAACCCGTTCTTCTAGCGGCAGATGGCATTATGGATCCGCAAAATCTCGGTGCCATGATCCGCACCGCAGAAGCACTGGGCATGCAAGGAATGATTATTCCTCAACGGCGAGCCGTGGGCATTACTGCAACAGTGGCCAAAGCCGCTGCAGGGGCGCTGGAGTATTTACCGGTGGCACGGGTGATTAACCTCAATCAAGCCCTTGAAACCCTGAAGGCGGCGGGCTATTGGATCTATGGCCTCTCGGAACGTGGCGCGGTGCCCCTACCGAAAATTACCTTCGATCGCCCCACCGTCTTTGTCGTTGGCAGTGAAGGGGAAGGGATTAGCCTACAAACCCAAAAACACTGCGATGAGATTGTCGCTATTCCCCTAGCGGGGCGCACCAATAGCCTCAATGCATCAGTGGCAGTCGGTATTGCCCTCTACGAGATCAGTTGTCAGCGATCGCCCGCTTGGGATTTGACCCAAGCATCAGAGGCCTAGGAAACCGCTACCACAGACCGCAGGGCAAAAATTTTATTGAGAACCGCCTCGACCACCTTATCGGGAGTGGAGGCACCGGACGTAATGCCAATGGTGATTGGGCGATCGGGCAGCCAGTTCTCGGTAACGGTGAGAGCGTGATGCAGCGGTTTGTGTTCAATGCGATTCCCCGGCCCAATGCGATCGGCAGAATCAATGTGGTAGGAAGGAATCCCATGTTCAATGGCAATTTCTTGAAGGTGGGTGGTATTCGAGGAGTTGTAGCCACCGATCACCACCATCAGATCTAAGGGTTCCTTGACCAAGTTCAGCATCGCATCTTGGCGTTCTTGGGTGGCATCGCAGATGGTATTGAAGCTCATGAAGTGCTCATTGAGGCGATCGGGACCATACTTTTGGATCATCGTGCGTTCAAAGAGTTTGCCAATTTGTTCGGTTTCCCCCTTGAGCATCGTTGTTTGATTGGCAATGCCGACCCGCACCAGATCGCGATCGGGGTCAAAGCCCGCAGAACAGGCCTTGGCAAACTTGGCCATGAAGGCCTCGCGATCGCCCCCTTTGAGGATGTAATCGCAGACATAGCGGGCTTCTTCGAGGTTGAGCACAATCAAATAGGTGCCCGCAAAGGAACTGGTGGCGATCGTTTCTTCGTGGTTGTACTTACCGTGAATGATCGAGGTGAAATTGACCTTTTTGTGCTTTTCAACACTGTGCCACACCTTCGACACCCACGGGCAAGTGGTATCGACAATCGTGCAGCCCCGCTCATTCAGCAGTTGCATTTCTTGGACACTGGCACCAAAAGCGGGCAAAATCACCACATCCCCTTGGCGCACCTCACTAAAGTCCTTTGCCCCATTGACCACCGGAATAAATTCCACGGCCATTTGCCGCAGGCGCTCATTCACCGAGGGATTGTGGATAATTTCATTCGTGATCCAGATGCGCTCGGTGGGAAAGTGGGTGCGGGTTTCATAGGCCAAGGCAACGGCACGTTCTACCCCCCAACAAAAGCCAAAGGCCTCCGCCAAGCGAATCGTTACATCCCCCTGTTGCCAGCGATAGCCATTGGCGCGGATTTGTTGAATCAGCGAACTTTGATACTCCCCTTGCAGCTGCTGGTTTACTTCCTCACCGTGACCAAAGCCTTTGCGGTGGTAGTTTTCGGAACTGTGTAGCGATCGCTTGAATGCGCGGGTATCCATTGGTTTTCCTCTGAAGCAATCTGTATGGTATTTTGACACACTCTATAGCGCAATCATGGGGCGAACTCCCCGTTGTGCCAACTCCTGTACCGTTTCTCGCGCCCAGCGATCGGCGGCCAAAATGTCCTCTAGGGTAGGGTTGTTAATGTTTTGGGCAGAGTAGCGATCGCAGGTCATCTCAATCAGGCGGGGAATCTCAAGGAACGAAATCGCCTCGGCAATAAAGAGCGCCACCGCCTGTTCATTGGCAGCATTCAGGACTGCCGGCATGGCTCCCCCAGCGCGACCCGCCGCATAGGCCAGCCCCATACAAGGATACTTTTGGTGATCCGGCGATCGAAAGGTTAAATCCCCCGCCTTCACCAGATCCAGTGCCGACCAATTCGTGGGAATTCGCTCTGGCCACGAGAGGGCATACAACAGCGGCAACCGCATATCTGGCCAGCCCAACTGCGCCAGCACGGAGGTATCCTGCAACTCAATCAGCGAGTGGATAATGCTTTGGGGATGGATCACAATCTCGATATTGTCGTAGTCCATGCCAAAGAGGTAGTGGGCTTCAATCACCTCTAGGCCTTTATTCATCAGGGTTGCCGAGTCCACAGTAATTTTGGGTCCCATTGACCAGTTGGGGTGTTTGAGGGCATCGGCCACCGTCACTTGCGAGAGTTTTTCCACCGGCCAATCACGAAAAGCGCCTCCGGAAGCAGTGAGAATAATTTTCCGCAGTCCTCCCTCGGGCACCCCCTGCAAACACTGAAAAATCGCCGAGTGCTCAGAATCAGCGGGCAAGAGCTTGACACCGTACTCCTGAAGCAGCGGCAAAACCACGGGCGCACCGGCAATCAGCGTTTCCTTATTGGCCAAGGCAATATCTTTACCCGCTTTAATGGCGGCGATCGTCGGCACCAGACCGGCACAACCAACAATGCCGGTGACCACAACATCGGCATCCCCATAGGCCGCTACCGTCGCAATACCGCATTCCCCCGCCACCAGTTGTGGTTTTTGGGGCAGATCGGCCAGTGCCGCCTCTAACTCTGGCAGTTGCTTGGCATCGGCAATACTGACAATCTCCGGCTGAAATTGGCGAATTTGCGGAATCAGTCGCTCCAAGTTGCGCCCGGCAGCAAGGCCAACAATACGAAAGCGATCGGGATATTGGGCAACAATGTCAAGGGTTTGGGTACCAATGGAGCCAGTGGAGCCAAGGAGAGTGAGTGCCTTCACAGTTTTTGGGGGAGGGTCAGTGGACACCTTAATATCTACCGCAGGAGGGGACACAAGGCAAACCCATACCTATTCCGTTGAGAATAGCAAGAGGCGTTTCTCTAGTCTTTCCCAGTCATGGTGTTACCCCTTTTCCAACTGGTGCAGCAACTAAATCATAAAAAGGCCGAATTTCTCAGCTATGACACCGCCCTAGCTCAGGTGCGACAGGCCTATCAACAGGCTCTCAAGACATGGCAGCAGCAAACCATTGCCGACATTACCGCTGCCATTGATCCGCAGATCCCAGATTGGGGGGCACGTCCTATTGAACCATGGCATCAGGGGTGGCGCATTCCCTTGGGGGTACAGTGGCCCCATCGTCAGGCGGCGCGGGAGTGGGCAATGACTCAACTCATGGATGTCACCACTGTGGCGGTGGATGGTTCCCAGATTGTGCCCAGTGAAGAGCTATTTTTGCCCGTGGGTGTGGTACAGGCGGGGTGGTTTCTCAATCCCCATCGGCGCGATCGCCCCTACGCCAAGGAAATTGTCCTTGAACTAATTACACCAGCGGAACTGCGCCAAGCGGAAGAACAGTTGCGACAGCCGCAAATTTATCGCTTCCACGAACGCTATATCCACCTGCGCCGCTTTGAACTGGAACTAAAAACCCTTCGGGAGCGCATGGCCGAGGTAACCGCACCCGCGTTGCTATTGTTTGATGGCTCCTTTGTGGCCACGTTTGCCGAGTCCTATGCCCCCGAGTGGCAGAGGCGATATGTGGCGGCACTGTGCCAAACCCTTGCCGCGAGCCGGCAACACCAGATTCCCTTGGTGGCCTATATTGATAGCTCTCAGGCACGGGATTTGGTGACCCTTTTAGGACATCTGGAGCAGCTGGCGCCGAGTCCCCACCTCTCGGATGCCCAACTGTTGAGCACGGTGTTGACCCAATGGGGCGATCGCTCCCCTGTGTTTATCTGCGATCGCGGCGGCATCCTTGAAAATTACGGTGCTTGGGCCAAGGGCATTGGCTTTTGCTACCTCAAGGCCCATCAAGGCTATCCCGTGCGCCTCGAACTCCCTCT
Organism: Thermosynechococcus sp. PKX82; assembly: GCF_031583255.1. Lineage (NCBI taxonomy): Bacteria > Bacillati > Cyanobacteriota > Cyanophyceae > Acaryochloridales > Thermosynechococcaceae > Thermosynechococcus > Thermosynechococcus sp. PKX82. The sequence continues at coordinate 425,350 of NZ_CP134169.1, forward strand.
CTGGCTCTACGAAGCGGGCTTACTGGATCAGGTGATTCGCTGGCTCTGCGGGGAGCTGATTACCGGTCAAGGCTATCCCTATGCCCTTGGAGCTGCCGATCAATTGGCCGTTCTCCAAGGGAGCGATCGCCAAGCCTTCCTCAAGCAATTGCAAGTCTGGGCAGAGGGCGTCGGCATGGAACTGCGCTTTAGTCGCAAATGGGTGAGTAAGCAGCAGCGGCGTTAGCTCTATTGGGACGAATTTTGCAGCGCCTTCAGTGCCTGTTCCAATTCCCCTTGCGACCTCGGCATCCAGTCTTTGCCCCGCAATCGCCGCAACATTTCTAGGGCTTCCTCACGGGTTTGACCAGTATTTTGTTGGTGCCGTTGCCAGAAGTCGTCCCACCAGCCGGGGGGTTCCTGCTTGCTGCCTGTGTATTCCGTGGGGCGCCCAGTGTCACCATCAATCACGAGGCTGCCGACATAATCGGCATTGCTATAGACCTTGGCAATTTGATCATGGATGTGGCGCATATCTTCGGCAGCAACAACGCCATTATCGGTGGCTTTATAAAATTGCACCGTGACGCGGATGGGGAAGCGGGGATCCCGCTCGATCGGCAGGTTATCAATTTCAGTGAAGGGGCCTTCCACCTTGCCATAACTAATGACTGCCGCCTCGACATTGGAGCGACCAGCGCTAGGTGCTGCCTCCATGAGGGCGGGGGCGGGCATCGAGAAAGGGGGCATAACCGATCGGGGCCGAGGGGCTTGCTTCAGGGGCACTTGGATCAGCATCACCATATTCATTCCTGCTGCCTCCGCTTGGGCAGAGGTGATCTCGCCACCGCCGCTTCTCACTCCAAAATCACTGGCGCGTTGTCCCACTAGGCTCGCCCGTTCGCCATTCTTATTGAAAAATAATCGCTGTCCCCACGTCCTGCCGGCTTCAAAGGCATCCCGCTTGTTGTCAATAACGGTGGCACTGGTACCTTGGCGCGTGACCAAAATGGCTAAGACGGCTGGGTTCTTTTCATAGCTTTGGTAGTTAAACAGCACAGGGTTAAAGGTGGCTTCCCCTTGGGAGGGAATGGGTAGGAAACAGGCTTGGGCACTGACGAGGACATGGCTATCGCGATCGGCCAAAAGGGAGCGACGATTTCCTGCCCACGATCGCGGGTTGTGGAGATACTTGCGGAAGTTACCGAGAAATTCCTTGAGGTTGACCCGTTGGAGTGGCTTGCCCTTTTCATTGCCCACAAGGATAAAGAAGCGCTCAAGGGGAATATCCGCTGTGCGATCGCTAAAATTGGGAAAGCGAATCACGGGCATCAGACTCAGTTCATAACCCTTGGTGCGTGGGTTGTACTGCTGAATTTGAATCGTCATGTCACTGATATTAGGGCCGACGGCAGAGTTGTGGTAGCGAGCGGTGTCCTCCCATGTGATGTCAAGAATGTTCAAGCCATATTGCTCGGCAAGCCGCCGCGCTTCTGAGTTGTGGATCATGCTGCGGGTGCGCTCAATGACTTGGCGATAGCGATCATAATCAGCCACAGAAACGCGCGGTGGCGGTTCAGGTTTAGAGAGTGGCGAGGGGTTTGATTCAATTCCCCAATTGGGTTGACCTTGGGCAGAGGACATAAAGTTTTCTCCTGGGGAGAGCAACTTCCCCGCTAAAAGGGTACCGAGAGCGAGTAAACCAATGAGGCCAAGGGAGAGTTTGAGGGGCACAGCCATAGTAGCGTTCTGAATCCTACCCTCTAGCCTAGTCAAGGAGACTGAAAATCCTGCCATGGTTTCACTTTTTGCAACAGGGTTTTAGGATCAAAAAGCATCCTTGCCCGCAAATTGCCTGTGTTATCCGCTGCTGAAATTCGCGATCGCGCCACCCACCTCAAATCAACACTTCCCCCCCATGTCCGCCTCATTGCCGTGAGTAAGTTTATGCCAGCGGCCGCGATTCGGGCTGCCTACGAAGCTGGCATTCGGGATTTTGGCGAAAGTCGCGTCCAGGAAGCAGCCAGCAAACGCGCTGAATTGGCTGACCTCACGGATATTACTTGGCATCTCATTGGCCACCTGCAAACCAATAAAGTGCGGCAGGCGCTGCAACTCTTTGACTGGATCCACACCGTTGACCGCTGGAAATTAGCCGAGCGCATCAATGCCATTCTTAGGGAAACCGACACTCCCAGTCCCCACTGTCTATTGCAGGTGAAGCTCCGCCCCGATCCCCAAAAACACGGCTGGGAAAGATCCGAACTGGAAGCAGCCCTGCCCCAACTCGATGCCCTCTCCCATCTGCGCTGCTGTGGCCTAATGACGATTCTGCCCTTGGGGTTGCCTCCCGCAGAACAATTGCAAGTCTTTCAGGAATTGCGGGCTTGGGGCGAGGAACTGCGTACAAAACCGTGGCAGCAGCTGCAGTGGCAGGAGTATTCCATGGGTATGACGCAGGACTATCCCCTTGCGGTACAGGCCGGGGCAACCATGGTGCGCATTGGCACGGCGATTTTTGGCGATCGCCAAGCAACGCTAGAAATTCACCATGAGTAATGTCCTTGGAAGGGGTTGGTTCGGGAATCATCGCCGGTGGCGGAAAGAGGGGACTGCCCGGCGACCAAAGTTCAACGCTATCGCAGTGCTGATCGTAGTACTCAGGATCAGTGGTGACCCGCACCGCTTGGGGTAGGCCGGGGGCGAGGTAGGTCACATCTTTGCTACCAAGGCCAATTTTGACGGTGACGCCCGGCGGCAGTAGGTGGGGTTGCTCAAGCAGCGATCGCAAGTCGGCCAAGGTATAGGCGGGTTCAGACTGGGGCGGTAGGCTCAAGTCCAAATCAGGGACGGGATCGAGATCAACCGTAGCCGTAGGCGAGGTGGCGGCCATGGCGGCTAATTGTTCCACTAGTTGGGTCTGCGGTTGCTGCCGTTCTTGGCGACGACTAAAAATCAGGGTGGCAATAGTGCTTTGCAGATTGGCCGAAACGGGCTGAAGCGACAAAATGGGCTGCAAATTGCCGACAAAGGTTTTGAACTGGGCAATGCGCGGGCGAGGTACGTATTGCTGAGCAATTTCAAGGGGCATCGGGCCATAGTGGCGTTCCATGGCTTTGAAGAGGTGCGCCAGCATTCGCCAGTCTTCGCGGCTCGGAGCAGGGCTAGCAGTGAGTTCAAAAAAAGCGACAAAACTGCTCTGCTGTCCACCTTGGGGGCAAGCCCAAGAGATTGAGCAAGTCCCAAACTTCGATTCGGATCCACTTGCATGGGTGTCGCCGTGAGCAGCACTAAACCTTGGGTGCGATCCTTGAGGTGCTGCATCAGCCGCAGCAATTGGTTGGGGCGATCGCGGGAGAGGCCTTGCCGCCGCGCATGGTGGGCTTCATCGAGGGGGAATCTGCACCAAATGCTGGTGGATCACCTGTCGGAATTCATGCCCGCGGGCGATCGCCAGTGCTTCCTCGGGTGCCAGCTTCCAGTTGGGCGAAAGCGGAATCACCCCCCCACAGTAGGGACACGTAATCGTTCGCGCCCAGAGGAAATTTGTTGGGATAGCATTTGGGTTGGGTTCGTTAGGAAAGTAAGGTAATAGTCTCTCTTCCCGTCGCTTGAGAAATTCATTTTTGAGGCGGTTAAATTCCTCTAAGAGAGCTTTGCCATATTTGGCAGGCCATTCATAGGTGGCTTTTTGAACCAGAACAGCTACTCGTCGGGCAGAGTCAATTTTTCGTCTAGTTGCAACAGGATCGCAGCGCGAGGCCAACGAATTGATGGAGAGCGAGTGAGGAAGCGTCAGAAAAGAGAGAGTTGAGTCGCAGGACGGTATAGACACCAGAAAGACTTCATAGCGCCGATGCTGTTTTCAGGATATTTGAATGCGTTAGGGTTTGTGAGCTGGCTGAGTCAATACTGTTTGCCAGCGTTAGAGAAACGTTCCCTGTTGATGATGGATAATGCACCGATTCATCCGAAAGGGGCGATTCAGGCAGTGGTGAAAGCGGCGGGTCACGAGGTGTTATTTTTACCGAAATACTCTCCTGATTTGAATGTGATTGAGCACGACTTCAGTGCGTTGAAGCGAGCGCGGAGGTATGCAGGGTCAAACAGTTCGATTGATGAAGTGATTCGCAAGTATTGTGCTGGATGATGTCTCATTCTTGATTGGAATAGCTATAGGTTCACTTCAATAATTTGCGGCCGATCCCCTGCTGTAGAAGTGGAAAAGTTGACGACAACCCCTACAGGAATTTTGAGGGTTTCCATATACTTCTTGACTTGCTTGACTTCCTTATCGCCAATGTTCTGAACAGCCTTGAGTTCAACGACTACAACCGCTTGGCCATCGTCACGCACAATGAGATCGGGAATGGCCTCCCCCACAAAATAACCGTGAAAGAAAATCGGTACCTTGCGTTGTTCTTCGTACTCAATTTGCCGTTCCCGCAGGGCAACCTCAAAAGCTTTTTGATAGATGGCTTCGCTGAAACCACTGCCTAATTCTTGGAAGATGTCTTGGGCAATCTCCTGAATAAGCTGGATCCATTGTCTCATAGGGACGTAGCGTGCTGACGGTACCAAGCAATTGTACGTTCTAAGCCTTCTTTGAGGGGAATTTGGGCACGAAACCCAAAGGCCTCTTTTGCCTTAGTGGTATCTAGGCAACGTCGGGGTTGACCATTGGGCTTATCGGTTTGCCATTCAATCTGGCCTTGAAAGTCCATCAGGTCGCAGATGAGTTCAACTAAATTCTTAATGGTGATTTCTTCACCCGTACCGAGGTTAATTGGATCAGGATGATCGTAGGCTTGGGTGGCCATGACAACCCCACGGGCAGCATCTTCAACATAGAGAAATTCGCGGCTAGGGCTGCCATCCCCCCACACGGGAATCACCCTCTCCCCCTGTTGCTGAGCAATGTAAACTTTGCGAATTAAAGCAGGAATCACATGGGAACTCAGGGGGTCAAAGTTATCCCCCGGCCCATAAAGATTCACGGGCAAGAGATAGATACCATTAAAGCCATACTGCTGCCGATAGGCTTGCAATTGCACGAGAAGGGCTTTTTTAGCAATGCCGTAGGGGGCATTGGTTTCTTCGGGGTAGCCGTTCCAAAGATCGCTTTCTTTGAAGGGAACAGGGGTAAATTTGGGATAGGCGCAAATCGTCCCCACACAGACAAATTTCTTGACTCCCGCGCGATAGGCACAATCAATGAGTTGTGCCCCCATCATCAGGTTGTCATAAAAAAGTTCAGCGGGCTTGACTTGATTGAGGCCAATTCCCCCCACATGGGCAGCAAGGTGAATGATAATATCTTGGTTTTGAACGACGGCTTGGCAAGCAGAGAGTTGGCGTAGGTCGTAGTCGCGCGATCGCACCACTGTGATTTGCTCAGGCACTGCCCCGGCGTTTTGCAACTGCGCCACCACTTGGCGTCCCAAAAATCCCGCCCCACCGGTGACAAGAATCCTTTTTTTACTGAGATCCATCACTAGTCTGCCTTACTGATAAACTGCCGCTGGGCAATGAGATCCAGCACGGTGTCGGAGGTGGTTTTGGGGGTTGTTCCTTGAATCCCCACCGCATGGAGATCCGCTTCCACCATCAACGCCACCAGTTCCGGAAAGGTAACCGAGGGCTGCCAGCCCAAAACGGTTTTGGCTTTGGTTGGATCCCCCAAGAGTAAATCCACCTCTGTGGGACGCAAATAACGGGGGTCAAATTCCACATAGTCCTGCCAGTTGAGACCGACATGACCAAAGGCCAGTTCTAAAAATTCCCGCACGGAGTGGGTTTCGCCTGTGGCCACCACATAGTCATCGGGTTTCTCCTGTTGCAGCATCAGCCACATGGCACGCACATAGTCCTTGGCGTAGCCCCAATCTCGCTTCGCTTCTAGGTTCCCCAAATACAGCTTGTTTTGCTGGCCAGCCACAATGCGGGCAACGGCACGGGTAATTTTGCGGGTCACGAATGTTTCACCGCGCCGCGGGGAGTTATGGATCCAGCCTTGGCCAATACCGGCATGAAAGGTGCCAGAGGTGGTTGCCAAATCGAATACCCATCCTTCATGGGCGATCGCGTGGGCTTTAATGACTTCGTCCTTGGGTTTACAGAGATGCTGTCCCGATTGGGTGGTCTGGGGACTGTTCAAATTCAGCTTGTAGTAGGTGCGATCGCCCCGTTCTTCGAGGCCAAGGGTAATACGCTGCTCCAAGGTGGTGCTCACCAACCAATAGAGGCCTGCCGCCAATACGGGTGAAGCCGTGCAAAAGCCCTGAAATTCATAGGTACAAGGGGTAGTGCGCAAACCATCCCCAGCGTTAAAGCCCTCAAGAAACGCCAAGCGAGCCGCATGATCAGCGTTGAGAATGCGTTGGGGAATCCGCTTGTGACCCTCACGGGTATAGATTTGGGGGTAGAGGTAGCGGCCATAGTCGCAATTGCCATTGAGATGCAGTTGGGTCACAGGCTGAGCGTTTGGGAAGCTGCTCGCAGCAGTGTACTCACTGGTATATCCTGCGGCAACTTTTCGCCATGTGGCACTGACCCGCGCCAATAATTCTGGGTTTTGGCTAGCGACTTTCACTTTACCGTCAGGGGTAATATGCCCCTCTGCAACTAGAATCCCGAGGAGCCAAGCTTCGCTGGGGCTGACATCCACTTGCTCTGTAGGGGGGGGCAGATCAATGAGGGCAAGGCGATCGCCCACCTGAACCTGCTGTGTCTCCTTCGCACAGGGCGTTTCCCTATCGAGGACAAAAACTTGATGATCAGCAGTTGTTTCGTAGAGAGCCGCCCGTGCCATGATCCGATGAACGGTTTTATCGCCGCCATTCCAAGTGGCCGTCATGCAGGTCACACTGGTCCAGCCTTGGGCATCCCAGACCTCAAAGCGATCCTCGGGTGCCAAGTCGGTTGTGTAGCGCTTACCATGCTTCGGATCCGTGCGATGGGGAACAACATCGGCAATGGGCAGAATATCCATCAGTCCCCGCCGCCGCAGAATCACTGGTGTGGTGCCAGTCACACACTCGTGGTTAAAGAGAATCCCATTACAGGCAAAAAGATTATAGGCCTCGCGATAATTCACCGTTTGCCAGTGGGCATAGACCTTGGCACAGGCATAGGGACTGCGGGGATAAAAGGGGGTCGTTTCCCGCTGCGGCACTTCCTGCACAAGGCCAAACATCTCCGAGGAACCCGCTTGGTAAAACTTCACCTGTTTGCCCGTGCGCTCTTGGTATTCGCGAATCGCCTCTAGGAGTCGCAGCGTCCCCATGGCCACCGTTTCGACGGTGTATTGCGGCGCATCAAAGCTCACCCGCACATGGGATTGCGCTCCCAAATTGTAAATTTCATCGGGCTGGCTCAGTTCTAAAATCCGCCGTAGGGTACCGCCATCGGTGAGATCGCCATAGTGCAGGCGCAGAGCCGCCCCCTCTTGGTGGGGGTCAACGTAAATGTGGTCAATGCGATCGGTGTTAAAGGTGGAGGTGCGGCGAATAATGCCGTGAACTTCATAGCCCTTTTCAAGCAGGAGTTCACTCAAATAGGAACCATCTTGACCTGTGATACCCGTAATTAATGCCCGCTTGCGATCGCCCATCCTTTATTGCCTTGTGCCTAAACGTGTTTGTTCTGGATAGCCCACAGCCCGCTTTAATGCGGCTAGGGAGCGATTATAGTTCAAAATGGCAGCAAGAAGGTTCCCTTGGGCTTGGGTCAAATTCGTTTCGGCATTGGTGACTTCTTGTTGCGTTCCTACCCCCGCTTGAAAACGCAGCCGAGCGAGGCGCAGCCCTTCAGTGGCTTGGGTAACTGCTGTTCGTGCTGTAGCAATGTTTTTCTCATTGGCTCTGAGATTGGTGTAGGCTGTTTCCACCTCTAGGCGGATGATGTTTTTCTGATTGGCATATTGTTCCTCAGCAGTTGCTGCAAGGGCTTCTTGGCGAGCCGCACTGGCGCGGGCATTGCCGCCATCAAAGAGGGCTAATTGCATTTGCAGTCCTACCCCATAGCCAAAGCGAGGTGCCAGATCATCCGTGACCTTGTCCAGCAGATTGCCACTGGCAAAGAGACTCAGTTGGGGACGGGTAGCCGCCAATACTACCTGACGATTGTTCAGGGCAATCGTGCGCTGTAGCAGCCGCTGCTCTAGCTCAACACGGTTCTGATAAGCAAGGAGAATACTATCCTCAAGGGAAAGTGACCATTCTTCAGCGGGTTCGACACGGTCAGCGATCGCCACATCCACCGTCTGATTCACATTCAATCGCTGTGCCAACTGTCGCCGGGTGGTGATTTCCAAATGGCGCGCTTGGCTCAAGTTTTGCTGGGCATTGGCAAGGTTCACCTCGGCAGTTAACACATCCAATAGAGTGCCAATCCCGGCTTGCTCAAAGGCCGTCGCATCCCGCAGGGTCACTTGGGCATTGGCTACGGCAGCTTCAGCAATTTGCACCTGAACCTTGGCCTGTTGTGCCAAGTAATAGTCATTGGTTACCTCAAGGATCAGTTGCTGGCGTTGACGCTGTACCTCCAGTTCACTGAGGCGCACTTGGTTGCGAGCTGCTGCAATGGCCGCCGATCGCCCGCCCCCAGCAAAAAGGGTATAGTTCATCACCAAGGCTGCGTTGGCAGTGGCGCCAGGCGTTGCGCCAAAAAGGTTGGTGAAAAAATTCCTGTAGTTCAATTGATTCAGTGGCGAAAGGGTAATTGGCCTGAAGTTGGAGGGGGTAGCCGCCTGACTGGCACTATTTTGCAGTTGTTGCAGTTGCTGTTGCAGCTCAAGGTTTTGCTGATCTGAAAATGCTGTGAGTTGCGGGCCTTGAAATCGCTGTTGCAGCTGTTGCACCTGAGTATTCAAAATACGGCTGGCAGCCAGTTGCTGCGTGAGAAGCTGTTGCTGCGCCTGTTGCTGTTGCTGCTGTTGCAAGGAGAGTTGCTGCTGAAAGTTGAGGGGCAGGTAGGCAGGCTGGCCACCGGGGGAGGTATTTTGGCCAATGCTGGCTTGAAACGCAAGGGTGGGATAAAGCTGTGCTTGCACCTGTCGCAGTTGTGCCCGTGCCTGTTGTAGTTGTAGCTCACTAATCTGGAGGTCAAGGTTATTGCGAAGGGCCACCTCAATCGCTTGCTCGAGGGTGAGGGGTTGCTTGAGATCAATGTTGACCGTTTCAGGAAGCGCCAGTTTATTGGGATTGGGGTTGAGGGGCGTAAGGGCATCCAAGGCTGGTATTTGAGAAGAAGATGCCTGTGCCACTGGCGTAGTGGTGGGTGTAGCTTGAACTAAGCTAGGCAGCGTCACTGTGGCGATCGCGAGGAGTCCGGCCATCAGCATTGTCTTGGGATTCAAGGCAAGAGCATTCATCATGAGGACTTAGACGCACAACCTACTCAACTCAGCCCCTAGAGGAATTCGCCTAAGCACCGCTAAAGCTTGCCAGCATCCAGCCATGTGCTTCACTCCCACAACACACCCATTCTGCAAAACTCTAGCATGGATTCTCGATTGCGATCGCCCCCTAGAGCAACAGCCGCAGACCACGAGGATTGAAAAGGGGGAGAAAACTGATCTACAATAAGGAACCCTCAAAAAGGAGAGGTGGCTGAGTGGTCGAAAGCGGCAGATTGCTAATCTGTTGATAGGCAGGTAACTCCTATCCGAGGGTTCGAATCCCTCCCTCTCCGTTGAAGAAAAGATCATCAAACCAATAGCTGACACTTATCCTTTGCTACCCCTCAGCAAAGCGCGAACGGGGCAAGGGCAGGAGATAATGAATTCACATAAACATCTTTGGGATAAGACGATGGCCAGCGACTTAGCAATGATAATTCTCCCCGGTATGACCGTGAAGGTCACCAATCCCAACGATACCTACTACCAATTTCAGGGGATTGTACAGCGGGTTACAGATGGCAAAGTGGCAGTGCTCTTTGAAGGCGGGAACTGGGATAAATTGGTTACTTTTCAGACCAGTGAGCTAGAGCCAGTGGTGACCACGCCCAAGGGAAAAACGAAAGCGAAAAAGTAAACGATGGCGCGGCGATCGCCTCCCCCCCAGCCCTTTGCGGAAATTATCCAGACAGCAACGGATCACTGCATTGCGCAGTGCCACGAACCCGCTAGCCTCGATTTTCCCGTGGTGCCCGCCTTGGGTAGTTGGGTGCGGATTCCTGAAGGCGATCGCGTCATTTATGGCGTTGTTGCTTATGTAGTAACGGCTCCCCTCGACACCATTCACCGTGCCACCGCCTTGGGGTTATCGTTGGAGCAACTACGGCAAGAGCAGCCCCATATTTTTGCCATGTTGAAAACTGAGATCACGATCGCCATCACTGGCTTTCAGGAACAGGAACGCTTTTATCACCACTTGCCCCCCCGCCCACCCCAAATGCACCAGCAGGTCTATGGCTGTCCTGTTGAGGAAGTGATTGCCTTCAGTGGTACATTGACCTTTTTGCGAACACTGTTGACCCTGCGCTATGGTCCCGGCGATGCCTTGGTGGCGGCAACGCTGCGTTCCTTGTATCAACTCCGCCAGCGCGATCGCCAGTGGCTGGTGCAGGCAGCCCAATACCTGAACCGACTCCTCAAGGATGACTACGATCGCCTGCGGGGCATTATCGAGCAGTTATGATAGCGGGCAAAACAAAAGCAATCACAATCCCCAGCAAAATAACAATTTCTAGGCTCAACAACACTTGATTGGAAGGCTTGAGCCTACCGCCACGCCACCAGTTCCCGATCCGCCGCTCCTCTGGAATGAAAAGCGAGGAGTGCCAAAATCGCGATCGCCCCATGGGCAAGGCGCAGCAGAAGGGGTTGATAGGGAATCGGTTTGGCCATCGTTATTGACGAGCGGGATGTAATTGCTTGACGAGGCGATCGTACTGCTGCGTTTCCGCCCAATCTAGAATTTCCCGTGCCCGCAGCACCGGTAGTGGGTGAGTCAGTTGACTGGCCTGCAATTCCTTGAAAAGGTTGTACCAACCCCGATCAGCGGCCTCATAGTCACGTGCTTGGGCAATGAAGGCATCGAGATTCAGGCGATCGCTCCACTGGGGCGAGCCACCACAGAGTTTCATCAGCACCGAGGCCACAACCCGCGGGTCTTGGGTCACCAACAAGGCCGCGCGATCGCAGGTGAGTTCAGCACAGCGCAACCAATGCATCAATTGGGTTTGCAGTCCTTGCGCCAAGAGCAAGCCCCAAGGGGAGAGTTGACTGGTGGCAAACAGCAGCAGGTTGGCGATCGTCAGATACACGCCATGCTCGCACTTGAGATGTCCCAACTCGTGCGCCAGTACTGCCTGCAATTCCTTGGGTGTCAGCAATTCCACAAGGGAGGAGTGCAGTACCACAAAGGGCTGCTTGCCCCGCATGGCAAAGGTATAGGCATTGGGGACAGGATGCTGTTTCAGATACAGTTGGGGTGGCTCTAGGCCTAAAATACGGCAAGCCTCGATATGAAGCCCGTAAATGTCTGGAAGTTGCTGTTCACTTAGGCGCAGACTGCTGCCAATATTTTCAAGATAAAAGGCCTGCTCCGCCACCGAACCTAGGAGCGATCGCACGAGAAGATCTAACCCCGGCAGTTGTTGGAGGGCTTGGGTGGCCTCGCGATCGCAGGGATGACGAAACTGATCAGCCCTCAGGCTGGAATACGCTGGAACAGGCATGAAATCGTGATTTTTACTTTGACCCCTCTACTGCCAATTTTAGGGTATGGCACAGGTTTCTCGCATCCCTGCCAAAACGTTCGGCGGTGTTGGGCATGATCTGCGACCTGAGACCAAAAAAAGCTACGGCAAGTGCACCCATCGCTTGCTCCTAGATTAGGTGCTCACCTTTACCGTAGCCTTCTTTAGTCAAGGGAGTTTTAGTTAAAAGGCGTCATCCTCCTCTTCCTCCCCATAGTCATCGTCCTCGTCTAGGAGTTCGTCCTCTTCATCGTCAGCATCACTACTGGCGAATTCAAAATCGCGAGTCCGTCCAGTGATTTTTTCAATCACGTGGGGCGCCGTTTCATCGTCAATGAGGACATCCTCACCGAGGTCAGCGGTCACATTGACCGTCATTGAGGGGGGTTCGGGTTCAGGGCTGATAACGTGGGTTTGACCCAAGCGATCTTCACCCTCTTCCCACTCTTCGTCGCCGTTGCTACTTTCCTCGTAGCTGTTGAAGCCGGTGCCCGCTGGGATGAGACGGCCAATGATGACGTTTTCCTTGAGTCCCCGCAGCCAATCGGACTTGCCTTCAATGGCTGCTTCCGTGAGTACCCGTGTTGTCTCTTGGAAACTGGCGGCTGAAATAAAGCTATCGGTATTCAGCGAAGCCTTGGTAATCCCCAAGAGGACAGGGGTATATTGGGCAGGTGCACCACCGGTGAGTGCCATGGGTTCGTTGGCTTGCTCCGCTTGGCGCAGACTCATGAGTTCCCCAGAGAGAACGATTGTATCGCCGGCATCATCAATCCGTACTTTCGAGGTCATCTGGCGGACGACCACCTCAATGTGTTTATCGGCAATCTCAATCCCTTGGGTGAGATACACCGACTGCACCTCATTGACCAAGAAGGATTGCACCTTCTCAAGGCTAATTTGGGCAGCTTTGAGCAACCCTTGGGGTTTGTAGTACTCAAAGTAAATGGAGAGGATGTCGTGGGGATCCACAGGGCCATCGGTGAGGGGGTCAGCGAGATTGACCTTTTGACCATCCACCACCAAGGGGTTTTGACCCGGCAGGACAGGGTATTCCTGAATCGTGCCATCCTCTTCAATGACTTTGATATCTACGCTGTCATCACTGTTGTAGGTGACTTGACAGGTGCCGGGGCGCACAGCCAGCACGCATTTTTCCTTGGGATGGCGCGCTTCAAGGAGTTCTTCAATCCGAGGTAACCCCTGAATAATGTCCCCCGTTTTCGCCCGCTCAAACACCAACAGGGCGAGGTTATCCCCGCGCTGCACAAGGTCACCGTCCTCAATTTGCAGCACTGCCCCCGGCGAGACAAGGTAGGGACGAGCTAAGCGCAGGATCACGTGCTCATCGGCCACCGCCATGACCGCTGCTGTTTCTGGGGCAGTCACCCCCTTGGCCAGTTCATCGCCGGGACGCACGAGATCACCAACTTTGACCGTGGGTTTAGCCCCGTTGGTCTCGATCCGCAGGCAATCGCTCTCAGTAACGACCAGAATACGGCGAACCGATTCCCCACTGCGCAAGATCCCCTGCACTTCACCTGCCTGCTTGGCTTTGATGTCCGTGCGGGCAATCACGGCACCGGGGCCAATGTGATCGCCATCCTTGACCAAGAGGGAAGTAAACGTACTGCCTTGGGTTTGATCGGCAGCAATGTCACGGCGAATCACCAAGGATTCCAGAATCACCAGTTGAAGGCGCTGGGCTTCTGGATCCACCTCATCCGTCACAATTTCAATGTCAGCAGCCAGTTGGGGGGCTTCGCTGCCAATTTCAAGGACTAACTGTGTCCGCAGCAGATCAACGCCATCAACGGACTTAACTCGCTCATCGTGTTTGTAGGGCAACCGCTGCACAGCCCGCAGGCGAATGGACTGTCCTGAGCTATCACTGGAGTCTTGGCTGGGTACCGATGGCTCATCAGGCACGCTAAATTCTTGGACGGGGCGCAGCAGAATCGCTGGTCCTTCGGGAGTGTCCTCCAGATAATCCACTTGCGAGAGGGTTTCGACCACAAGGCCGGGGAGTACCTCTTCACCCGGACGCGCCAACACACCATGCTTCAGCCGCGCGGCTTCCGGATCATCCACAAGGTGCAGTTCGCCGGGCTTGATAATAATTTCCCGCAGGATGTCGTTTTTCTGGATGACTTCGACGACACCGCTGTTTTGACAGAAGATGTCCTTGACAACCTCCGTCCCTGCTTCGACGTATTGGTTGTCCTCGACCATGAGCAGCGAGATGTCTTTATTGACCTCATGGGTTTCTTCGGGAATCCACAGGAGCGTCCCCCCCTTGAGGACTTCGTAGCCCTGCTTGGCTTTGCCTTTTTTGGCCACTTCAATGTCGGCATATTTGAGGATACCGCCAGTCGTGGTGTGGTAGCGATCGTCAATGAGTTCGGCCACCACTTGACCATTGGCGACTTTCGTACCGGGGGCAGCTTTCAAGGAGAAGCGCTGACCAGTGGCGGTTTCAATAATGTAATGCTCGCGTCCCTGCTGGGTTTCTTTGAGCACCTTGGCTTTATCGAGCATCACCGAGGCAGTAATAATTTCCACCTCGCGACCGCCTTTGCTGTCCTGTTGCTCAGGGAGACGCACGACACCGCCATGCTCGGTTTTCACCGTGGTTTCTGCAAGCACGGCTCCGGCTTCAATGCGATCGCCATTTTTCACCACTGGCTCCGCACCGGGGGGCAGGTTATAGACTTCCCCAGACAGTACCCAAATCAAGCCACCTTTGGGGGCAATGCGCGTTGTGGTGCCTTGGCGATCGCGCTTCTCCTCTGCTTCGAGGTTGACGAACTTCACTTGACCCGCCAAATCCGAGGCCACATCCTTGGTCACTTTCTCCGTGGACTTGCGGACACTGCGGGAGGCCTGCGCCACTTCCGCCAACAATTGACCCGCTGCAACGGTTTCACCCTCTGCCACTAGCACAATTGACCCTTGGGAGAGGTCAAATTCTTGGCTTTGCTGACCACCTTTGATCACAAGCTTGCCAGCGGTTTCGACAATAAAGGCATCATCCCCGTGACGAGTGCGGTAGGGACGTACCCGTAATTTCTTGCCGTACTCCACCGTGCCAGCAAAGGGAGCGCGTTCTTGGCGAGCCACTTCCCCCGTAAACACCCCACCGGTGTGGAATGTGCGCATGGTCAACTGCGTACCGGGTTCACCAATGGATTGAGCCGCAATAATCCCTACGGCTTCCCCCATATCCACCAGTTGGGCATGGGCAAGGCTCCAGCCGTAGCAGAGACGACACACAGAGCCAGTGGCCTCGCAGGTGAGGGGCGATCGCACCACTACTTCTTCGATACCCGCATCAACAATTTTCTTCGCTAGATCAGCAGAGATGGCTTGATTTTTGGCCACCAGCACTTCGCCCGTTTCCGGATGGCAGACATCATTGAGCACCACTCGACCCAAAAGCCGATCCTCTAGCGCCAGTACCTTATCCCCCACCGTCATACTGCGCAGCGTAATGCCCCGCTCCGTTTCACAATCCTCTTCGCGGATAATCACATCTTGAGAGACATCCACCAAGCGCCGGGTCAGGTAACCGGAGTCCGCCGTCCGCAGTGCTGTATCCACCAGTCCTTTACGCGCACCGTAGGAGGAGATAATGTACTCCGTCACCGTCAGCCCTTCGCGGAAGTTGGTTTTAATCGGCAGGTCAATGATTTCCCCTTGGGGATTGGCCATTAACCCCCGCATTCCCACCAACTGGCGCACCTGCGAGAGGTTCCCCCGTGCCCCCGAGAAGGCCATCATATACACGGAGTTGAGGACATCAGTATTACGGAAGTGCCGCACCACCTCGTTTTTCAGTTCTTCGTTGGTGGTGTTCCAAGTGTCAATCACCTTCTGGAAGCGTTCCACCTCCGTAATTTCACCCCGCGAGTAGCGCTCTTGAGCGGTTTTAATTTCCTTTTCAGCGGCTTCGAGGAGTTCCTGTTTTTTCGGGGGCACGAGCAGGTCATCAACACTGATGGAGACACCGGCGCGGGTGGCATAGCGAAAGCCAAGGTCTTTGACTTTGTCGGCCATTTCCGCTGTGCGGGCGGTGCCAAAGTTGCTAAACGACCAAGCAATTAGGTTCCGCAAGCCTTTTTTGTCAATGATGCGGTTAAAGAAAACAGGCTTTTTCTCAGTCATGGTGTTGGGGTCTCCCAAATTAACTGGCTAGGGCTTCTTGAATCGTTTGGTTGTAGATGATGCGACCGGGGGTGGTGCGGATGTATTGGGAAATCAGTTGACCGTTAGCATCCTCCTTGACCCGCCGCAGGGAATACTCCAGTAAACGGGAACCATCTTCATAGGTCGTAATCTGAGGTTCACTGGTATCACCATCGTCCACCTCACCGTCGTAGCGCACCCAGACAAAGGCATGGAGCGGCAAGTGTCCCTGTTCGTAGGCCATGACCACGTCTTGGAAGTTGGCATAGTAGCGATCGCTATAATCTGGCAGCTTCGGATTTTCTGCCGTCAAGTAATAGCAACCCAAAACCATGTCTTGGCTGGGGGTAATAATCGGCTTGCCCGTAGCCGGCGACAGAATATTATTTGAGGCTAGCATCAGCATCCGCGCCTCCGCTTGAGCCTCAATCGAGAGGGGCACGTGCACCGCCATTTGGTCACCGTCAAAGTCCGCGTTGAAGGCAGGACACACCAAGGGGTGCAGTTGAATGGCACGCCCTTCCACCAGAATCGGCTCAAAGGCCTGAATCCCCAAACGGTGGAGGGTCGGCGCCCGGTTGAGCAGCACGGGGTGACCCTCAATCACCTCCTCCAGCACATCCCAAATTTGGGGGTCATTGCGCTGGATCATCCGCTTTGCTGCCTTAATGTTGTTGACAATTTGTTGGCGAATCAAGCGGTGAATCACAAAGGGCTGGAAGAGTTCAATGGCCATTTCCCGAGGCAGGCCGCACTGGTGCATTTGCAGTTTTGGCCCCACCACAATCACCGAACGACCGGAGTAGTCCACCCGTTTCCCCAGCAGGTTTTGGCGGAAGCGACCCTGTTTCCCCTCAATAATGTCGGAGAGGGACTTCAGGGGACGGTTATTGGCGCCCACTACCGTACGACCGCGACGACCATTATCAATCAGGGCATCCACCGCCTCTTGAAGCATGCGCTTCTCATTCCGCACAATAATCTCGGGGGCGAGAATCTCTTGCAGGCGGGCAAGGCGGTTGTTGCGGTTAATGACGCGGCGGTACAGGTCATTAAGGTCAGAGGTAGCAAAACGCCCGCCATCTAGCTGCACCATTGGCCGCAGATCCGGTGGAATCACGGGAATGACCGTCAAAACCATCCACTCTGGCTTTGCTCCAGTGGCAATGAAGTTGTCAATGACCCGCAGCCGTTTGATGAGCTTGGCGCGTTTTTGCCCCTTGGAGTTGAGGATTTCCTGCCGCAGTTGGTCGGCCTCCGCTTGCAGATCTAAATTCTGAAGCAGGCGTTGAATGGCTTCAGCCCCAATACCCACCTCAATACCCTCTAGCTCCGAGTCTTCGCTGTAGATCTCTTCTTCAATTTCCTGCCACTGATCTTCGCTTAGGAGCTGCTTGTAGCTGAGACCGGGGTGATTGCCCGGATCTAGCACTACATAGGAGTTGAAATAGACAATTTGCTCTACATCCCGCAGGGGCATATCCAGCAGGATCGCCATGTAGCTGGGAATCCCCTTCAGATACCAGACATGGGTCACTGGGGCAGCCAACTTAATGTAGCCCATGCGATGGCGGCGCACCCGCGATTCGGTGACTTCAACGCCACAACGTTCGCAGACAATGCCACGATGGCGCACCCGCTTGTATTTACCGCAGTGGCACTCCCAATCCTTAGCAGGACCAAAAATCCGCTCGCAGAAGAGGCCGTCCATCTCCGGCTTGAGGGTGCGATAGTTAATGGTTTCTGGTTTAGTCACCTCGCCCACCACTTGACCGTTGGGGAGCGTGCGCTGCCCCCATTGGATGATGCGCTCCGGTGACGCGAGAGACACTTTTACATAATCAAAGCGTTGCTCGATTCTGGGCATAAACTCACAAATCCTTTGGCGGTGAATGGATCAAGGGGGCGATCGCCCCCCAAACAAGCTGACTCAGTTCTAAGTGTTTAGAATGTCGTTGCCCCTTCTTTGTCGTCCGTGTCGTCGAGGGCACTGTAGTCAATTGTGGGTCGTGCCGGGGTACGGCGAGGGCTGACATCCACCATCAAATCCACCTCGGGGTCAGGTTTCATTTCGCCATCGTCATCAAAGCTGGGAATACTGGCCTTGCGCACGGAAATATCCAAGCACAGGGATTGCAGCTCCCGCATCAGCACCTTGAAGGACTCTGGCGTGCCCGGTCGTGGAATGGATTGCCCTTTAACAATGGCATTGAGGGCTTCATTGCGTCCTTGCATATCATCGGACTTGACCGTCAGCAACTCTTGGAGAATATAGGCGGCACCATAGGCCTCCAATGCCCACACCTCCATTTCGCCAAAGCGCTGACCCCCTTGCTGGGCTTTACCACCGAGGGGCTGTTGAGTAACCAAAGAGTAAGGCCCTGTGGAGCGGGCGTGGATCTTATCGTCCACCAAGTGCACGAGCTTCAGCATATAGGCCATCCCCACCGTCACTGGCCGGTCAAAGGGTTCACCGGTGCGGCCATCATAGACGACCATTTTGCCCGGATCCTCAGGATTAAAGACCCAATCTTGACCCGTGACTTCTTTGGCCTCTTGTAGCTTGGCATGGACGGTTTCGCGGGATTTTTCCTTGCCGTGCATTTCATCAAAGGGAGTAATTTTGAACCGACGACCAAGACACTCCCCAGCCCAGCCCAGCAAACACTCATAGACTTGCCCCACATTCATCCGTGAAGGCACCCCCAAGGGATTGAGGACAATATCCACGGGGCGACCATCGGGCAGGAAGGGCATATCCTCCACCGGGAGAATGCGGGAAATAATCCCCTTATTGCCGTGGCGGCCGGCCATTTTGTCCCCCACCTGAATTTTGCGCTTCTGGGCCACATAGACCCGCACCACCATATTGGCACCGGGGGGTAGTTCATCTCCCTGCTCACGGGTAAAGACGCGCACATCGACAACGCGACCTTTTTCACCATTGGGCACCCGCAGGGAGTTATCCCGCACATCCCGCGCTTTTTCACCAAAGATGGCACGCAGAAGTTTTTCTTCGGGGGGCTGATCCGATTCCCCTTTGGGGGTGACTTTACCAACGAGAATATCGCCCGCCTCGACAAAGGCACCGATGCGGATAATGCCGTTTTCATCTAACTGTCGCAAGGCATCCTCGGACACGTTGGGCACTTCGCGGGTAATTTCCTCTGGTCCAAGTTTGGTTTGCCGCGCCTCGATCTCGTACTTCTCAATGTGGATGGAGGTATAGACATCCTCTTGAACTAGCCGCTCGCTGATCAGGATGGCGTCTTCGTAGTTGTAGCCTTCCCAAGGCATATAGGCCACAAGGATGTTTTGGCCAAGGGCTAGTTCGCCCCCCTCAGTGGCGGAGCCATCAGCAATCACCTGTCCTGCCTGCACGCGATCGCCGACAAAGACAATCGGTCGTTGATTCAAGCAAGTATCTTGGTTGGAGCGCTGGTACTTTTGCAGCGTGTAGGTCATCTCAGGGCCGTTATCGGTTTTGACGCGAATTTGATTGGCATCCACATAGGTGACCACACCATTGGTCTGGCTGAGAATCACCATCCCAGAGTCCCGTGCTGCCTGAGCCTCTAGACCTGTACCCACTAAGGGACGGTGCGGTCGCAACAGGGGGACTGCCTGCCGCTGCATGTTGGATCCCATGAGGGCACGGTTGGCGTCATCGTGCTCTAGGAAGGGAATCAGCGAGGTGGCCACAGAGATAATCTGTACTGGCGAAACTGCCACGTAGTCCACCTGATCGGGGGTGGTGGTGGTGAAATCTTGACGATAGCGTACCGGCACCACATCCCCAAGGATGTAGCCGTTTTCATCGGTGGGCACATCCCCCGGTGCTACCCGCTTATCATCTTCTTCGTCAGCGGTCATGTAGATAGGCGGCTGATCCCTCAGGACGCGACCATCTTTCACCGGATAGAAAGGCGTCTCAATAAAGCCATATTCATTGACGCGGGCATGGGTGGCCAAGGAACCAATCAACCCAGCGTTGGGACCTTCAGGAGTTTCAATGGGGCAAATGCGACCATAGTGACTCGGGTGAATATCCCGCACCGCAAAGCCCGCCCGCTCACGGGTGAGCCCCCCAGGGCCTAGGGCACTCAAGCGCCGTTTATGGGTGAGTTCCGCGAGGGGGTTGGTTTGATCCATGAATTGGGAAAGCTGGCTAGAGCC
Source organism: Thermosynechococcus sp. PKX82 (assembly GCF_031583255.1). NCBI lineage: Bacteria > Bacillati > Cyanobacteriota > Cyanophyceae > Acaryochloridales > Thermosynechococcaceae > Thermosynechococcus > Thermosynechococcus sp. PKX82. The sequence continues at coordinate 445,396 of NZ_CP134169.1, forward strand.
AAAGAATTCCTTAATGGCCGCCACCAATGGCTTCGGATTCACCAGCGAAGTGGGCGTCAAAGAATCCGTGTCAGACACCGTCATCCGCTCGCGGATAATCCGCTCTAGGCGATTAAGGCCAACGCGCACTTGGTTTTGCAGCAATTCACCCACAGAACGGACGCGGCGGTTGCCTAGGTGATCAATGTCATCAATCGTGCCCAGATCAAACTCGAGGTTAATTAGATAATCAATGGCCGCAAGAATATCTTCTGGGGTGAGGATGCGTACCGAGTCGGGAATATTCAGCTGCAACTTGCGGTTGAGCTTATAGCGACCCACCCGGCCAAGGTCATAGCGTTTGGGATCAAAGAAGCGCGACTCCAGAAGCTGTTGTCCCCCTGAAACCGTGGGCGGCTCCCCTGGGCGTAGTTTTTTGTACAATTCAATGAGGGCGTCTTCTTCGGAGAATTTGCCTTCTTTTTCAACAGTTTTTTGGTAGTACTCGGGGTGACGCAGCCGCTCTAGAATTTCGCTATCGGTTAACCCCAAGGCCTTGAGGAGAACATGGGCTGAAAGCTTGCGGGTTTTGTCAATGCGCACCCACAGCAAATCATTCTTGTCGGTTTCAAACTTCAGCCAAGCCCCTCGGTTAGGAATCAGGCTGGCATTGTAGGTACGGCGACCATTTTTGTCGGTTTCTGATTTGTAGTAAACACCAGGACTGCGGACAATCTGGTTGACAATGACGCGCTCTGCACCATTGATAATAAACGTGCCGCGATCGGTCATCAGGGGCAGATCGCCGATGAACACATCTTGGTCAATGATATTACCATTTTCTTTGTTAATGAGGCGAGTCGGGACATACATTTGCATTGAGTAGGTGGCATCCCGCCGCTTGGCCTCATCGACGCTATACTTCGGCTCCTTGAGTCGGTAGTCCTTGGCCAAAAAGTGCAACTCAATTTTGCCGGTATAATCAGTAATGGGGGAGAAACTCTCTAGCTCTTCAATGAGTCCTTCTTCCAGAAACCATCGGAAGCTGGCCCGCTGAATCTCGACAAGGTCTGGCAAGGTAAAAGCGGGTGGCGTGTAAATCTGATTACTAGCCATGTATATCCTCTAGAGGGTATCGCTAAAACGCGGATCTTGCATCTTAAATGAAGAGGCGTTGCCCTGTCAAGCACACCAAAAGCTCCGCTTACGGCAAACACTGCCGCCGGAGACCTCTGGCAAGATGAAGCTGTTGGAAACGAGAAGAGTTGACAAGTGCCACTGCCGCGCTTGCAAGCCGCTACCTATGACCATAGCACAGAGTTCTTACAGTTAAGCGACAGTTCACTAATAGTTATGGGGTTTGCTGCAACTTCAATCCTGTGTGCAGGGTTTCCAAAACAAGCGTTAAATGACCGTCTCTTAGGGCTGGCCAGTGTAGCCACAATCCAGAGAAGTGCCCACTGCGAAAAATGCCGTGGTCATCGGGCGCTTGACGGCGGTAGCTTGTTCCTTCCCTGAGATACCAGTGAAAATCCTGCTCCGGTACCACCCAGACCAAGTATTCCTGAACCCCACAGCGACAATAAACCTCTAGTTTGTCGTGGAGATCGTAGGCGGCACTGCTACTGGCAATTTCGACAATGAGTTCAGGCGCCCCTTCAAGATAATCATCCTCGCTGATACGGGAGGTGCCATTGACAAGGCGCAGCAGGGCATCGGGTTGCACCACTGTTTGGGCATCTAAGCGGACGGTGGCATTATCGAGCACCATGACGTTGGCTGTTGCCACTTCAAAGGCCATCAACCAGCCCATGACGAGACTGTGGGGACGGCTGTGGGAATTCACCCGCACAGGGGAGGCCACGTACACGACTCCGTTAATGAGTTCAGCTTTTTTAATATGGGGACATTGGGCATATAGGCGCTCAAAGGCCTCGCGACTGAGGCGATCGCCACTCTCCAACATTGGCACTGTCCCCTGCGGAGCTGCAAACATGATCGGCGGATTTGCCCTGCACTGCTTGCCTCTATTCTAGGCTAGGCGGAAAGGCCAATTGTGGTTTCTGAGAGGCGGCCATCTTCCATGTGAATAATGCGATCGGCGACATCAAGAATACGGTTATCGTGGGTCACAATTAAAATGGTGCAGCCCTGTTCGCGGGCAAGGGTACGCATAATTTCCACCACATCGCGCCCGGATTTTTTATCGAGGGCAGCCGTCGGTTCATCGGCAAGGACAATTTTGGGATGTCCCACGAGAGCGCGGGCGATCGCCACCCGTTGCTTTTGCCCCCCCGAAAGTTCATGGGGATAGTAGTCAAGGCGCTCTCCAAGACCAACGGCACAGAGCATGGCTTCCACCCGCTCTCGAACTTCCTGTGGACTGAGGTGGGGTTGCAAATCCAGCGCCATTTGCACATTTTGGCGAGCCGTCAAGGCATGGAGCAGATTGTGCCCTTGGAAGATGTAGCCCGTTTGCCGCCGAATTTGAATCTGCTGCTCTTTTGTGGCGTTGCGTAGCTCCTGACCCAGAACCCGCAGACTGCCCTCTTGTGCCGATCGCAAGGCACCGATCAGGGTTAACAGTGTGGTTTTCCCTGACCCCGAAGGCCCCGTCATGATCACAATTTCACCCGCCTCAATGCGAGCGCAGAGATCAAAGAGAATTTGCTTGCGCAGTTGCCCCTGACCAAAGTAGTGATTGAGGCCTTGAATGTGGATCACTGGCTCCATAACACTCTCCTAGAAAATATCGGCAGGATCAGCTGCTTGGATCCGCCGCATGGCGATCGCTCCCGAAAGGGTACACATTAAGACCGTGAGGGTAAAGACCAAACTGGCGCGCTCTACGGTCATCCACACTGGCAGTGACGTGGCTCTGGCAATCAGGATGTAGAGTAAAAATGACACGATAAAGCCTGGAACATAGCCGATACAGGAGAGAATCAAAGACTCCTGCATGACCACGCCATAGAAGAAGATATCGCGGTAGCCCATGGCCTTGAGGGTGGCATACTCCGCCAAGTGATCCGTGACATCGGTGTAGAGAATTTGATAGACAATCACCGAGCCAACGATAAATCCCATCAGGGCACCAAGGGAGAAAATAAAGCCAATGGAGGTACTCTTTTCCCAATAACTGCGCTCAAACTCAGCAAACTCCTCACGGGTCATCACCAGTACATCATTGCCGAGGGAAGCATTCATCCGCCGTGCCAATGCTTTCGTATTCACCCCCGGCTGCACCCGTACTAAACCCACATCGATTAGCCCCGGATGACGTTCGGGGAAAAGGCGCAAAAAGTTCAAATCACTCGTGAGCAAATTACCATCGGCACCAAAGTTGGCTCCCATGCGAAACAAGCCTGCCACGGTGATTTTGCGGCCAGAGACTTCGGTCGTGACCTCTTCCCCCTGGCGGTATAGCTCAGGAATCGGGCCAAACTCAGCGCGGGATTGGGCATCAAAAAGAACATGGTCCGCTAGCTTAATCGCATCTTGCCAGTGGGGGGTATCGGATACGGCAATGGATACCGCCAGCGGATCGACGCCAATCACCATCAGTTGGCGAGTACTTTTGTTAATGGGATTGCGCCAGAGACCAAAACTCAGGTAGAGGGGAGAAACCGACTCGACCCCTTCAAAGCCCGCTGCTTGGTAGAGTCGCCGCCGCGGGAAGCTGCGCATGGCAATCAGCGCCGTCGATTGGGGACTAATGAGGACAATATCGGTGTTTAAGCTCTCGTGGAAGCGCACTGCCGCCTTAAAGAGGGCATCGCGAAAGCCAAACTGCATCAGCATCAGCACCACTGCAAAGGCAATGCCCGCGATCGCCACCAAGAGCCGAATGCGCTCTCGAATCAGTTGTAGCCAAGCTAAGGGAATTGCAAAAATCATCCTTGAACCTCAGCGCGGATCAATGGCAATTTCCACTTGCATATTGGTTAGACCCGCCACCGGCTCACTGTTGTCAAGGCGAATTTTCACTTCCACAACCCGCGCATCGGTTTTTGCGGCTGGATCCGTATCAGTCACGTCATTCTTGGCCACCACCAAACCCACTTGCGCCACGCGGCCGGTAATGGGGGCCTTCAAGGCACGACTGCGAATTTCCGCGGGCTGACCCACCCGCACACGGGGAACATCGGTTTCATAGACTTCAGCAACGGCATACATTTGATCGGTGTTGCCCAGTTCGAGAATCCCGCGTTCGTTGATGGTTTCGCCGGCTCTGGTGTGAATCCGCAGCACCCGACCATTGCGGGGGGCGCGAATAATGGTGCGCTCAAGGCGGGCTTCCGCCAGTTGCAGATTCCGTTCCGCTGAGAGGAGCTGCACTTGGGTTTGTACCCGTCCCAGATTGGCTTGGGCGGCTTCGATCTGAGCAGTGGCGGTGGCAAGTTCCGTACGCCGTTCCTCCTGTAGGCGAACAAGGTTGGCTTGGGCGTTGCGTAATTCTTCCTGTAAGCTCCGGACGCGGACCGTGCGATCGTCGAGATCCTGTTGCGACACTGCCCCATCGGCAAAGAGTTGGGCAAAGCGCTGATATTCGCGGTTGGCGGTCTCGAGTTCCGCTTGAATGCGTTGAATCGTGGCCTGCTGGGCTTGAATGGCGGCAATGGCCGGTTCATTGGCGCGATCGCGACGGCGCTCGGCTTCGGCAATTTGAGCAAGAGCTAAGCGGGTTTCGGCCTCATAGCGTAGGCGGGCTTCCTGCAACTGACTGGCGGCCAAATCGCGTTCGGCTTTGCGCTCTGGATAGGTATCTAAATAGGCAAGGGGTTGACCGGCCACCACGCGATCGCCCTCGCGCACTAACAACTGCCCTAGCCGTTCGGTCATTGAGGGAGCACTGACAGCGACAACTTCCCCTTCGGGTTCCAATCGACCCAAGGCGGTAATGCGATCGCTCATGGGATCGGCAAGGGCTGCCTGAATTGCCTGTTCTTCATTGACCCGTTGACGTTGCTGCCAATAGTTCAAACTGAATGCCAAGCTTCCTAATCCGATGGCGATCGCCCCCCCGATCAGCCATGGACGACCAACTTTGCTGAGCAACGGCTGTCCCATGGGACGACCTCTTGAATGCAGTGCAGTCAAAAATAACAAGTGTTACCTCATCTTAATATAGACGCCCTCGGTTATTAAGGAATGCTAAGCAAGTCGGGCCGGTCGCCGACCACAGGCTTGCCAAAGGGCTTGCCGTTCTTGGGGCAGAACCTCGCGCCATTCTCCGGGGGCAAGGTCACCCAATTGCAGGTTGGCGATCGCCACCCGTACCAAGCGCAGCGTAGGTAACCCTACCGCAGCCGTCATGCGGCGGACTTGGCGATTGCGACCTTCCCGCAACGTCAGACTCAGCCAATGGGTGGGAATAGAACGACGATAACGAATGGGTGGCTCCCTAGGGGGTAAGGAGGGTTCCTGTTTCAGTACCTGGACAACCGCAGGTCGCGTGCGATAGCCTTGGATGACAACGCCTTCGGCTAACTCAGTCAGGGCTGCTGGGTTGGGTTCCCCTTCTACCTGTACCCAATAGGTGCGCGGGTGCCCGTAGCGCGGATCCGTCAAGCGGTGTTGCAACCAGCCATCATTGGTGAGGAGAACCAACCCCTCGCTGTCGTAGTCGAGGCGGCCAGCGGGATAAACATCGGGAATGGGAACGTAATCCTTGAGGGTCGATCGCCCCTCTTGATCCTGAAACTGACAAAGCACCCGATAGGGCTTGTACAGGAGAATGTAGCGATGGTTCATGGTTAGGAAAAGTCTAACCGCGACGCCGTTTTACCTCAGTTTATGACCTAGTAAAGCCTAGGGGGGAATGCTAACCGTAGACTTAGAAGTTTCTGGCTCAATGGCCAGTCTACTGCCGCCCACAGTGTTGATTCCCAAATGTTTTGCAATTGTAGATCACAAAACAATATTGGCAGTCACCAACGTCGCAGCCAAACTAGAGCTAGTATAGCACATCTACTCTGGGGGCTGGCTTTAGATATCGAGGTTTTCTAGGGCCAACTGGGGGCCATAGGTCTCGATAAATTCGCGACGAGGTGCCACGCGATCGCCCATGAGGATGGTGAAAATGCGATCGGCCTCAGCAGCATCTTCAATTTCCACCCGTTTGAGAATGCGCGTCTCTGGGTTCATCGTCGTTTCCCACAACTGCTCCGGCATCATTTCCCCGAGACCCTTAAAGCGCTGGATCGTGTAGTTGGCATTTTCCGGGAAGGCGGCAATCTGCTGCTGCAGCTCGCGATCGCTATAGCAATAGAAGTGCTGTCGCCCCCGTTCAACCTTATACAGGGGTGGGCAGGCAATATAGACAAAGCCTTGGTTAATCAATTCCTGCTGATAGCGATAGAAAAAGGTCAGCAACAAGGTGCGAATGTGGGAACCATCCACATCAGCGTCTGTATTGTGGGCACACAACCCACCGACACCACAAATAAAGTTTTCATCCCCCTCCACTGAGAAGTCATAGACATACTCACCCACGGGTGGAATTTCCGCAACTTGCGTCACCTCTAGTGCCATTAAGTCTTCACTAATAGGGGTAAAAGCCAGTGGCTTGTGGTGGGGCAAAGCCAGATAGGGCTTCAGGGATTCACTGTGGGGATGACGCTGCCAAATGGGCAGCGCCGCTTCCAGTTGGGGCTTGCCGCTCAGGGTGAGGCAATGCACTTCATGGCGGGTTGGTACCCGTGAATTGGCAACGGCTTCTGGTTTTAGCGTTGTCCAGCTTGCTACCCAGCCCAACTGACCAAACAGGTAGAGGAGGCCATCTTTGAGGGTAGGAGAAGTGGTGGTCATAGAGATGTGGCTGCGGGCGATCGCCCCATCGCCGAGGAAATACCCCTCCAAAAAGGCCAACTGTAGCTCTAGTGGCACCCGCCACACCAAGGAGGGCAGGCACTTCTCGTGGGCTTTGCCCCCCACCCCCAAGGCTTTGAGTAAACAGGCTGCCAAGACACTGTGGAAGTAGAGTTTTTGTCCTTGACTTTCAGGGTCAGCATCGCAGTGAGGAGACTCGCCAAAGAGGGTTTCAATGGTACGGCAGAGTTCAGGGATAAAGGGCTGGTCTTTTCGCCCCAAGCTGAGGCTAACTTGATGTTGACTCAGGCTTCCTTCGGCTACATACCAGCCTAAAAACCACAGTAACTCCCGATTGACCTCTAAATATCGGCCAAAAGCTTTGTCATGGTGGGCATGGGGTACAAGTTGCACCTCCCCAGTGAGGCACTCTAGTTCCGCAAGGGTAAAGCTATCGAGGGGCTGATAACCGCTGATTTGGCGGTAGGGGGCATTTTTGCTGTCGTCACTTTGATGCTGTATCCTTTCAAGCCGCGACAGTAACGTTTGGTATTGGAGTGGGTAATGCCACTGAATGGCCTCGAGGTAATTGAGGAAGTGTTTTAGGGTCGGCCTGGTTTGACCCCGTTCCCATTGGGAAATGATGATGGCCTGTTTGACCCCGACTTGGGCAGCAACGGCCTCTTGACTTAGCCCTTGGACTTGACGCACTTGCCGCAGGGGTTCCCACAGCTGGGGATCATAGGCAACACGCGGTTCTTGCCCCTCCGAGGAGCACTCGACCCGTGCTAGGAGTTGTTGGCCACACAGGGCTTTGACACCTTCCCCCTTGAGATACAGCCCCTCCGTGAGACCCACTTGGTAAAACAAGTGCAGCAGATCAATGCGCTCAACAATTGGGGGACGCGGTAAGCGGCGACTGGCAACAAGGCGATCGCCCACTCGAATCTCATTTCCTTTTTTCAACTTGATCTGACCGTCTTCATAAACATAGACACTGTGGGAGGCCGTCACCTTAATGGAGCGATGGTAGCGGGTTTGAATTGCATACATTGGCTCTTCATGGGAATGGCGAATCACTGCCTTCAGGGGTTGAAAGCGAGTCTGACCCGTCTTGGGATCAAAAGACATCACCTGATAGTGCTCAGCAATCCGTTGCCCCTCAATGCACTGATCAATAAACTCGCCAATTTTGACCAATTCCACATGGCCGTAGGCATTCATAACAAGGGTGGGTTCATCCCCGGCCACACTCATAATAATGATGCGGTGATAGCGCAACTTGGCAGGATCAAACTCCTCACCCTTCACGCCCAGACCAAGGGCAGTAATTAAGGACTGCACCTCATTATTCTTGTAGATTTTGGCATCATCCGTTTTTTCAATGTTGAGAATCTTGCCCCGCAGCGGCAAAATCGCTTGGAAGCGGCGATCGCGCCCTTGTTTGGCACTGTTGTGAACAAAAACGCCACTGGCCAGCGCAAAGTTATGGGTTCCCGGCACTTCTAAATCGTAAACATCAATCTTTTCACCCATAACCTCAATTGAGACAATGCGATGGTTATAGTTTTTGATTGCTTCTAAGGCACGATTTGAATCGCCATCAAAGTACCGATTACAGAAAGTTTCAAAGTGTAGGAGCGACTTATCACGTGTTTGGCAACGATATTCGCGATAAGACTCTAAATCAATATTACCTTGTTCTAACTCAATTTTCTTTAGGGCTTTAATTGTCTTGTCAAAGTAGGTCTTTGATAGTGCTTCTTTCCGCTTCTGACGGCACTTCTCCTTAACTTCAGGACGATGTAAGGTTTTATCAATGTGCTGGCGATGAAGTTCAAGATGTGCATCAGCAGACAGACGAATCAGATTCGTGGGATTATTGTTTCGCTTGTTGAAGTCAACATGATGACAATGCTCACCACTTTCTAAGGCGTATTTTTCTTGCCAGCGGTTATACCAATCTGCAAGCATGTGGGTAAACAGCCAAGAATTTGATCGAGGATCCCAAACCCTTTCGTAGCCATCGATCGTAATTCCCGAATCAGCGCTGCTAGATGCTTTTCGATAAAGTGGCATTAGGGAATCATCGGGAGTTAACGCCTGTGCCTCTTTATACTCACCATTGCGGAGCATGAAACGGTGATCGGGGGTGCAGATAATCACCTCGCCGTTGTCAAGGGTGAGCTTAATGACTTCAGCATTTGTTTTGGTTTTGCGGACGTTGACCAGTCGCTCAATACCAATCGTGCCATCGTGGCGAACTGTGTAGCCAAAATGCTCCTCGCCTGCCGCTTGTTCTGCCATTAACTCCACAAAACTGAGGCAACGGCCATCGGCGAGAGCCACCTTTGTATCACCAGCAAAGCAGCCACCCGCAGAATCACCTTCGACAATGAAAATTTCCGAGACAGCGGGATCCCGTGAACTGCAATCCGCCAATTTCCCCGGCAGCGTCGAAGACTCCAGCACCGACTTGCGCCGTACCATTTCCCGTGCCCGCCGCGCCGCTTCAGCCGCATTAAAGGCTTGGATGGCTTTTTCCAAGATCGTGTCGGTGACGGTCGGATGAAAGTCAAGGTATTCCGTTAGGGCTTCGCCCACAATGGCATCCACAATGCCGCGTACTTCGGTATTGCCCAGCTTGGTTTTTGTCTGCCCTTCAAATTCAGGGTTGGGCACCTTTACTGAAATAATGGCGGTGAGGCCTTCGCGAATGTTTTCCCCCGCCAAATTGGCGTCCCCCTCCTTGAGTTTATTGCGCTTGCGGCCAAGGGCATTGAGGGTCCGCGTTAGGACTGCCTTTAGCCCCTCCATGTGGGTACCGCCATCAATGGTGCGGATATTATTGGCAAAGCCTAGCAGGTTTTCACTGTAGGCATCGGCACACCACTGTAGGGCCGCTTCCACCTGCACATCGTTTTTTTCCCCCTGAATGTAGATGATCTCTGGGTGAAGGGGTTCCTTTTCCTGCACCATGTAGCGGACATATTCACGGATACCGCCTTCATAGCAGTAGGTTTCACTCAAGGGGGGCGTAACGCGCAAATCCTTGAAATCAATACGAATGCCGGCATTGAGATAGGCCAGTTCCCGCAGCCGTGTCATCAGCACCTTGGCGTCAAATTCAATCGTTTCTGTGAAAATCTGGCGATCAGGAAAGAAGGTCACTGAGGTACCCCGCCGTTCCTCACTATCGGGGGTCTTTTCGAGGGGAGTAATGGGAACCCCCCGTTCATAGCGCTGATGATGGACAAAACCATTGCGCCACACCGTCACTTCTAACCATTCCGAGAGGGCGTTGACCACAGAGACACCCACACCGTGCAACCCCCCTGAGACTTTGTAGCCACCATCGCCAAACTTGCCCCCGGCGTGGAGCACCGTCATCACCGTCTCAACCCCAGAGACGCCGGTATCGGGGTGAATATCCGTTGGAATCCCGCGCCCATTGTCGGTGACCGTGACGGAGCCATCAGCATTGATCTGAACTAGAATGGTGGAACAGTATCCCGCTAAGGCTTCATCAACGGAGTTGTCCACGACTTCATAAACCAAGTGGTGGAGTCCCTTGGGGCCAGTGCTGCCGATGTACATCCCCGGTCGGGTTCGTACGGGTTCAAGGCCTTTGAGTACCCGCAACTGGGCAGAGGAATACTCGGCGGTCATGGCAACTCCCTAACTGCTATAGAATCGAGGCAAATGCGTCTTCACTTGCCTAAATGTCAAATCTGACCTAAATTTTAGCACATAAGGGTTATAGGCGATTCTAGGAAATTTTCAGGCTGTATTTGAGTGGGGGATGCAGGGCTAATTGTTATTGGGGGGGCAACGGCCACCGGCAAAACGGCACTGGCGATCGCCCTCGCGCAGCAATTGAATAGCGTGATTTTGAGTGCCGACTCCCGCCAAGTCTATCGCGGCTTTGATATTGGCACCGCCAAGCCCACCCCCGCCCAGCAACAGCAGGTGCCTCACCACCTCATTGATATATGTGACCCCCGCGATACTTTGACCCTAGCGATTTACCAAGCCAAAGCCCAAGCCCTCATTGCCCACTACCACGCCCAAGGAATCACACCCCTCTTGGTGGGGGGGACAGGATTGTACATCCGCAGTATTACCCAAGGGCTAACAATGCCCCAAGTCCCACCGCAACCACATCTACGGGCACAGTTGATGGCGCTGGGTCAGCAGGAATGCTATCAATGGCTTCAGCAGGTGGATCCTGTGGCGGCGCAACGCATCCATGCCCACGATCACGTGCGTACCCTGCGGGCTTTGGAAGTCTATTACGTAACGGGGGTACCCCTCAGCCAGCAGCAGCGGCGCGAACCGCCTCCCTACCCGATTTGGTACTTTGCCCTGCCAGGGGGCGATCGCCAACAGCAGCGGGCACGGATTGAAGAACGCACCCAGCAAATGCTGGCCATGGGATGGCTCGATGAAATTCGGCAACTGCAAGCGCAGTACGGTGATGAACTGCCCCTATTAGATACACTGGGCTATCGCGAGATGCGCCAATATCTGCGGGGAGAAGTCACACTTGCGGAAGCTATTGCCCTCACCGTGCAGCACACCCAACAATTTGCCAAACGGCAGCGGACATGGTTTCGGGCAGAACCCGGCATCCATTGGCTGCAAGCCACCACCCTAGAGGAGCAACTAGCAGAGATTCAAGCACAACTGGGAATATAGCCCAGCACCACCTCAACAAAGCGGCGGATCAACTGATTGGCGTAGGGGGTAGGACGGGCTGTTTGCTTGAGTTTTTCCAGTTCGGCAGTGCCCAATTGATAGCGATCGCAATAACGGCTAATGCGGGCAATCAGGTCGCGATCGTCCACCTCGGGATGAAACTGAAAGCCATAAAAGGGCTTGCCCTCCAAACGAAAGGCATGGTAGGGACACAACTCACTGTAGGCCAGTAAGGTCGCTCCCGCTGGCAGGGTCAAGGCGCGCTCCTGATGTCCGGAAATGGCCAAAAAGGGATTGGGAAAGCCAGCAAACAATGGATCCGCAACCCCTGCTGGGGTGAGATACAAAGGGTAGGTGCCCATTTCCATGGCCTCGCGATCCACAATCACTTGCCCTCCCAAGGCCTGCACTGCCAATTGAAAGCCAAAGCAGGAGGCCAACACGGGGATCTCCTGCTCAATACAGGCCAAAATTAAGTCCATTGCCGGCGGTACAAAGCGATAGATCTCTGGCTTGAGCACTGTGGCATCACTGGAGCCACCGATAAAAAGGGCATCAAAGCCTTGAATACAGTCGGGGGTAAAGTCAGCACACTCAAAGCCATTGAGCACTGTAAATTGCTCGGCGGCCAAACCGCTCAAGCGGATAAATTCTGCCAATTCCTCCTGCTGCGTAGTGCGATCGCCCCGTGCCTGAAGCAGTAGAATCCGTAGGGACTTCACCGTTCTCTAGCGTTTAGAAATCTCAATGGGCTGAGGGGTCGGTGGACGTTGGGTGTCCACGAAACTAAAAACCAGAGACGTTTCAAAAAGTCCCACGATTTGCTTGAGGGTTGGCTGCATCCGCGTTTTGCCCGTCATGCCATAGGCCACAGCAAGGCCACAGGCGCCCTCAAGGTCATTGACCTCCTTGATCCAATCGAGGAGCAGCGAACCACTTTCGGGGTCAAAGGTATCCAAAAGCCAAAGATGGTTGGCATTGGTTTGGGCAAGGAGCATGACTATTTGCTCGGAACCTGAGAGGGGAAAGACCGTTAGATGGTGAATGCCGCCCTCCTCAGCAATTTTGGCGGCGAGCGTCTCCGCTGCGGCTTTTTTGGTTTGAATCGTCAACACGGGATAGCCCTCAAACGCCTCGGGAATCTCCCCCCGTTGATGGTAAGAGACGGCTGCTTGTAATTCCTGTAGCTCTTTCGGCGGAAACAACTTAAAGAGGATATAGGCTTCCCCCGGAATTGCTTCCGTATCAATGGGAATCTGGTGCTGTGATTCGCTCTCCTCAGGGTCACCATTGATTTCTGCCATCATCTCTGGCACTGTTGCCACGTGCACCTGATAACTAAGGGCAGAATGGCGGGGTGAAGGAATCTTGAACCTCAGGTCTAGTTCAGGGCACTCCTCCTTCTCAAACTGTTTCTTGGTCTTTTTCCAGAATTTGATCAGAGCCTCGATTGCCACATAGACCATTTCCGCTTCTTCAGGGGCGTAAAAGGGTCGCATTCCCTCCAAAGGATGGATGACACCCGGTTCAATGGTGTAAAGATGCCCCTTGAGGACAAAAGAGAGATCATTGCCTAAATCCTCTTCGTCAACCTCGGAAAAATTCAAGAAGAGACAATCGTTGCGCAGAACCGTTTCCTCTAAGCGCTCATCATCGTCTTCGTCAATGTAGGGATATTCTTGATCAATCTGCTGCCAAAAGTTGCGTAGTGCCTCCTCCCCGCGGTAGAGCATTAGACCAAAGTCACGGTTGGCCCCTTGGGGGTTCACCAGTACCGCAAAGAGGGTGGAAGAGTCCCAAGCGTCGCAGTGGAGTTTAAGGGGGGTAAGACTGTCTAGGCGCCGCCAGATGTCCAGTTGAGCAAATTCCCTAATTTTCTGTTTGTACAGAGAAACATATTCAGGGGGGAGCACCTCGATATCTTCATCATCACTGGTGACTTCCGCCGCAATGAATTCAAAAAATTCAGCCAGCAGGGGAATGTGGGCTTGATACTCCACCTGAATATCGAGAGGAGCCACCACACCGCGCAGAAAAAATTGCAACTCGCGGTCATCAACGATGATGGTGTGGGGACGGCAGGGCTGAGCTTGGGGATGGCGGGGATATTCGATCGCCTGCACCAACAGCCGCATCAGTTGCTCTGGGGTGGGTGGAAACTGACCCACCTCCATGCTGCGTACCCCCTGATCCTTGGGATCGAGCCAAGCCGCACAAAAGACCTCGTCGTTCTCGCTGTCCAGCCTGCGGCCGCCACCGACCCAAATGGCGGCAACTTGCGGTACATTCAACAGACGACGGATGGTCGCAGCGGGTAGGCTCACAGGGCGATCGCTCCCAATTCGATAACCTTTCCACTCTAGCAAATGACGCAAATGGGTCGCACTAAGTATTTATTGGGGTTTGATCCAGGGCGGGACAAGTGTGGGTTAGCCCTTGCCCTTGGTCAAGAAGTGGTGCGCTATGAAGTGGTGGCCAGCGATCGCGCGATCGCCCGTGTCCAAGAGTGGCATCAAGCCTACCCATTTGAACAGGTGATTATGGGCAATCAAACCACCTCCCGCCAGTGGCAGCAGCAATTGCAAGCGGCTTTGGCTGTAGAAATTATTCCAGTGGATGAGCGCAATAGTACCCTAGATGCCCGCGATCGCTATTGGCAACTCTTTCCGCCCCAGGGTTGGCAGCGGCTGATTCCCAAGGGGTTGCGCCTGCCCCCCCGACCCATTGATGATATTGTCGCCATTGTGCTGTTAGAACGCTACTGTGGTTATCCCCTGCTGCTCAGTCAGAGGCAATAAACTTTATAATTGTCAGGTTATGGTACAGCACGGCAGCCGTGGAGAAAGGCACCCTCATTGAATTTCGGGTCAATAACCAGCGTCGCTTGGCGGTGATCGATCGCCCCGAAGGTAAAAAGCATTGGATTGCCATTGATCAGCATTTACAAGCCCACACCATTCATCCGCGCCAACTGACCTTTACGGTGCCCGAGGAGCGGTTTCGTCCCCAAGAGATTCCCACATTTTGGCAGCAGGTGCAGCCGCTCTTGGATGCCGACAGTCTAGAAGTGGCTTGGGAAATTATCCGCGAGGAAAACCGCCCCATTACGCCAGCGGATCTAGCGGAGCTGCTGTTTTCGGAGCGATCGGCGGTGGCCTGCTATGCGGCCTACTATCTCCTTAGCGAGGATCGTTTCTACTTCAAGCTCAAGGGGGAAACCTACGAGCCTCGACCGGCTGCCCAAGTGGCAGAACTCAAACATCAAAGCGAGCGGGAAGCCCAACGCTTAGCGGAGGAAGTTAGCTTCCGTGAACATTTGACCCAAGCCCTGAAGGGGGAAACTGTGGCGTGGTCTGCCAGCGATCGCAAACGCCTTGAGCAGTTAGAACGTTATGCTATAGCCATTGAACCCAGTGGCCAACACCAAGCAGCCATTGACCTCCTCAGTGAATTGCAGCGTCCCACCCAACCCTTGGGCGCTTTCCAACTGTTGGTGGATCTCGGCCTCTGGTCAGAGCACGAAAATCTGTTCCTGCGCCGGAGTCAAATTGACGTTGAATTCTCTGCCAAGGTACTTGCTGTGGCCCATGAACGCCTCACCTCACCCCCTACAGATATTGACGCTCCCCTGCGCCGCGATCTCACCCATCTCAAGGTCTATACCATCGACGACGAAAGCACCCAAGAAATTGACGATGGCCTCAGCCTCGAAGTCGTGGGCGATCGCCAAAAGCTGTGGATTCACATTGCCGATCCCACCCGCTGGGTGATGGTGGATGATGTCTTGGATCAGGAGGCTCGCCGCCGCGCCACAACGGTCTATCTACCGACGGGGATGATTCCCATGTTTCCCACGGAGTTGGCCACAGGACCGATGAGTTTGGTCGCGGGACAAACCTGTTGTGCGCTGAGTTTTGGCATTCTTTTAGCCGACAACGGCGAAGTGCTGGAGTACGAAATTTGCCCCAGTTGGATTCGCCCCACCTATCGCCTGAGCTATGACGATGTGGACATGATTTTGGAGCAGGGGGTGACTGGGGAAGCGGATCTGCTGGCGATCGCCCAATGGGGACAGCGGCGTAGTGAGTGGCGACAACAACGGGGAGCGATTCGCATTAATATCCCTGAACCCAACATTAAAGTGGCTGGTGAAGAGGTGGAAATCTCGCCCCTCCATGACTCCCCCGCCCGCCAACTGGTGGCAGAAATGATGATTCTTGCCGGTGAAGTAGCCGCCCATTTTGGCGCCCGTGAAGGCATCCCTCTGCCCTTTCGCAGTCAATCACCGCCAGAACTGCCCTCAGAGGAGGAATTGTTGCAACTGCCCGCTGGAATGGTGCGGGACTGTGCCATTCGTCGTTGTATGCCCCGCAGTGAAATGAGCACCCAACCCAATCCCCATGCCAGCCTAGGTCTTGATGCCTACTGCCAAGTGACCTCCCCGATTCGTCGCTACACGGATCTGCTGGCACACCGTCAGATTAAAGCCCACCTGCGGGGAGAAAGGCCGCCCCTGACACCAGAACAACTCAATGAAATTTTATTGGGACTGATGTCTTCGGTTCAGGAGTCCGCTTTGGTGGAGCGGCAGACCAATCGTTATTGGTGCCTAGAGTACTTGCGGCGGCATCGCGAAGAGGTGTGGCGGGGCATTGTGCTGCGTTGGTTGCGTCCGGAGGAGGGACTGGGGCTAGTGCTGCTGGAGGATTTGGGGGTAGAACTGGCCATGCGCTTTCAACGGCAGGCAAAGTTGGGAGAATCGGTACTGGTGCGGGTGAGTCGGGTTGATCCCCGCAGTGATCAAATTTGGCTGGAGGAAGTGCCCCCAGATGCACTGACCTCAACAGAAACGGTCGCTTTATCTTCAACATGATCCCGATGAGAAAATGGCAATGCATGCAGGGGTGTGGCGCCTGTTGTTACCTTGAGTTGCGCGATCGCTCAGAAGTGCCCACCATTCTCAATGCAGAGGAATTTGCCCTCTACCAATCCCTCATTGGTGCCGATGGCTGGTGTATTCACTTTGACCCCCTCAGCCGCTGCTGCCGCATCTACGAGAATCGCCCCCGCTTTTGCCGCGTCACGCCAGAAGTCTTTGAGGATTTGTATGGGATTACGCCTGAGGAGCT
This sequence comes from Thermosynechococcus sp. PKX82, assembly GCF_031583255.1. Taxonomy (NCBI): domain Bacteria; kingdom Bacillati; phylum Cyanobacteriota; class Cyanophyceae; order Acaryochloridales; family Thermosynechococcaceae; genus Thermosynechococcus; species Thermosynechococcus sp. PKX82. The sequence goes on from NZ_CP134169.1 coordinate 462,012, forward strand.
AGACGAGTTTGCCATTCAGTGCTGCTGCGAACACATTCACGATCGCTACGGTGAGCGGAGTTTTGAACTGCTGCGCTATGAATATCTGGTGGGTCAGGGCGTAGATCCCCCGCAGGGGGAGGAGGCTCCCTAGGGCTGTCCTTTGTGAACGGACACCTATAATGACAGCAAATGACAACAGTTGTGTGCAGCCAGAGCCTATGGATGACTATCGGATGCGGGTGAACTTGGTCGAAGGCTCGGTGAGTTTTCGCTTCTCTCGGACAGCCGCAGAGGCCCTACGGCAAGAGATTCAGACTTTAATGGAACGCATGCGGGCGATCGCCCATGCCAAAGCCAGCGGTACTCCCCTGTCTCCCCAAGCGGCCATGGAATATCAGCACGTGGGCGAGGTCTTCCTCGAAGTGTTTTGTAATCCCAATATCTGGCCCAATCCCTATGCCGCCAAGGTTCTATTGACCGTGCGAGATGATCGCATGCGCCTGACGACAGAGGCAGAGCTAAATCGTCTCGTGGAAGACCTCAACCAGTTTCTCGAAAGCGCTCCCCCCTAGGGGGACAACATCTGTTAGGTTGAGGATATGGTTACTCTTCCTAAGGCTGGCCGCTCTGGCCGTTTTCGTCGCCTCTTGGCCTATTTGCGTCCTCACCAAACAAAAATTTGGGGGGGGATTGTTGCGCTTTTTATCGTCAACCTTTTGGGCACCTATTTGCCGCTGCTGATTGGTACTGCGGTTGATGAATTGCAGGCTAAGTTTGACTTGCAGCGGGTGGTGTTCTATGCCCTGCTGCTGATTGGCCTAGCCTCCCTGATGTGGCTGATTCGCATGGCCTCGCGCCTGTGGATCTTTGGGGCTGGGCGATTGGTGGAATTTGACCTCAAGCAACGGCTCTTTGAACATCTGCTGCGTTTAGAACCCAGTTACTTTGCGGAGAATACCCCCGGGGATCTCATTAGCCGTGCCACCAGTGATGTGGATAATATTCGCCGTCTGGTGGGTTTTGCCCTTTTGAGTGCGGCGAACACCGTGTTTGCCTACGGTATGACCCTGCCCGTGATGCTGGCAATTCATCCGGGGTTGAGCTTGGGGGCGATCGCCGTTTATCCAGCGGTTCTTTTTATTGTCCAAACCTTTAGCGATCGCCTGCGGGCAGAGCAGCTCGATGTGCAACAAAGCCTCGCGGAACTCAGCGATCTCATTCAAGAGGACATGAGTGGCATTGCCCTGATTAAAATCTATAGCCAAGAAGCCAATGAACAACGCCAATTTGACCAGTTAAATCAAGACTTACTCCGCAATAACTTGGTCTTGGCTAAAACTCGCAACATTCTCTTTCCCCTCTTGGGGGGGATGGTCAGCTTTAGTTTGCTGATTTTGCTGTGGTTTGGCAGCCGCATGATTGCAGCCAACACAATTCAGGTGGGGGATTTTATTGCCCTACTGCTGTACATTGAGCGGCTGATTTTCCCGACGGCACTCTTGGGCTTTACGATTACCACCTACCAACGGGGGGAAGTGAGCATTGACCGGATTGAAGCCATCTTGAGCGTGGAACCCCGCATTACCGATGCCCCAGATGCCATTGCTTTACCCCGCGATCGCGTTCAGGGACACCTGCGTTGTCAGAATCTAACTTTTACATATCCCAATCGCCGCACCCCTGCCCTCAATCAACTTAGTTTTGAAATTCAAGCAGGGGAAATGGTGGCGATCGTTGGCCCCATTGGCTGCGGCAAATCCACACTGGCCAGTGCCCTGCCTCGACTCTTGGAGATTGCCCCGAATCAGATTTTTCTGGATGGCATCGACATTACGCAGCTGCGCCTTGCTGATCTGCGGGGGGCGATCGCCTACGTGCCCCAAGAAAGCTTTCTCTTTAGCACCACAATCAAAAACAACATTCGCTACGGCGAACCCGATGCCACGGAGCTAAAGGTGATTGCCGCCGCCAGCCAAGCCCAAATTCACAATGAGATCCTCAACTTTCCTAAGCAGTACGACACCCTTGTGGGCGAGCGGGGCATTACCCTCTCTGGGGGACAGCGTCAACGAACCGCCTTAGCCCGTGCCCTACTGGTGGATGCGCCGATTTTAGTCCTCGATGATGCCTTGGCCAGTGTTGATAACCAAACGGCTAGCCAAATTTTGCAAGTGCTGCGGGAACAACGGCGCACACGCACGGTGCTCTTTATTTCCCATCAATTGTCGGCAGCGGCAACCTGCGATCGCATTCTGGTCATGGATCAAGGGCGCATTGTTCAACAGGGTACCCATGATGAACTGGTGGCAGCAGGGGGGTTATATCAATCCCTTTGGCAGCAGTATCAGTTAGAAAGCTCCCTTGGATAACTGGATCGCCTGCTGGAGAATGCCAATTTCCCATTAGAAGGGGGCAACCCTGACGGCTACCCCTAGCTTCAGTATCATTAAGAATAGACAATATCGCTAAAAGCTAAAAGGAACTACTGCCCTGGTGTTTGCGGACTGGGGGACTCGGTTGGCGTTTGGTTATCGGTACCACCGCCGCCACCACCACAGGCAACCAGCGTTGTCGAAAAGCCCACTAAAATTAACCCTAAGGCGGCGAGTTTGTAAAGAAATTTCATAGAACTCCTCACGGCAGATAATTAGGCAAGGATTGGACAGTTCTTTTCTACCAATTCTGCTCGGGGATTGGCAACTCTGTGGCAACGATTGGTCTATAGAGATTTCCCTCAAAAGTGCCACCACATCCTAGAAAGCAACTATACCCCCTATGACAACTGAGCGATTACAAAAAGTCCTTGCCCATTGGGGAGTGGCCTCGCGACGCCATGCAGAAATACTCATCCGCAGTGGTCAGGTCTTCGTGAATGGTCAGCGGGCAAAATTGGGGGACAAAGTGGATCCCACGCGCGATCGCATTGAATACAAAGGACAACCCCTGAACCCACCCCGCCCACCCCAACGGCTCTACCTGCTGCTCCATAAGCCCAAGGGGGTTCTCTGTACCTGTCACGATCCCCAAGGGCGCACCACCGTTTTGGATCTTTTGCCGCCTAGGTATCAGGGTGTGGCCGGTCTTCATCCTGTGGGTCGCTTAGATGCCGACTCTAGCGGTGCCCTGCTGCTCACCAATGATGGGGCGTTTACCTACTATCTCAGTCATCCCCGCCATCACATCCCCAAAACCTACCGCGTTTGGGTGCAGGGACAGCCTACGGAAGGGGTCTTGCAACACTGGCGAAAGGGCGTTCCCTTGGACGGGGTGATGACACTACCCGCAGCCGTTAAGCTCCTGCGCACCGAGGGCGATCGCTCCCTCTTGGAAATCATCCTGCACGAAGGTCGCAACCGCCAGATTCGCCGTGTGGCCGATCAGCTGGGTTATCCTGTTGTTGCCTTGCAACGGATCGCGATCGGCCCAGTTCACCTCGGCAATCTTCGCCCCAGAGCCGTTCGCCCCCTCAGCCGCCGTGAATTGGCCGCCCTTGCTTATCCAGCCAACCGCGAAGGCTCAGCCTGAGAGCCAGTCATTTTGGGTGGAATATGCTGCACCGGATGATCGGGATGGGTGGCTTCCCATTCGGCAAGAAATTCCTGTGTGTCTTTGACGGGCGGTAAGGGCAACGAGCCACCGGGACCTGCCAAGGGGCGCAATCCATTCAACTCCGCTAAGATGGCTGTGCCGTTGTTAATAACCACCGCCAAAATCGGGTCAAGGGCAAAGAAGACCCCCGACAGCAGCGCACCAATATTAGGAATGGCCACGATCGCTGTATTTTGCCAGACAATTTCCATCGCCTGCTTGGCAATCCGAATCGCAAGGGTCAATCCCCGCAAGTCATCCTCCATGAGCACCACATCGGCGGTTTCACGGGCAATATCGGTTGCCCCGGCAAAGGAAATAGAGACATCGGCATAGGCAAGAGCGGCAGAGTCATTGATACCATCGCCACAGAAAGCCACGACTTTACCGCTGTCATGGAGGGCACGCACCACCTCCACTTTCTTTTCCGGGAAGGCTTCGGCGTAGATATGCTCAGGGGCAATGCCTAAGTCTTTGGCCACCGCACGGGCAACGCGGCCAATGTCACCCGTCAGCATATGGGGAGTAATGCCTGCCCCCTTGAGTTCACGGATGACTTCAGGACTTTCATTGCGGATTGGGTCACTGTAGAGAATCACCCCAATCAAACGCCCATCCCCGGCCACATAGACAATTGACGCCCGCCCAGAATCGAGATCGGGGAAACGTTCATTGAGATCAATCAGGCAAATGTTTTCCTGCTCCATCATGCGGCGGCTGCCCACCCGCAGATCCACACCCCGCACTTTTGTGGCCACACCGAGGCCAACGCGGTATTCCCAGTCTTCACAGTCAAAGAGGGGCTGATGGGTTTCGCGAGCATGGCGGACAATGGCTTCAGCCACAGGGTGGGTGAGTCCCTGCTCGGCACTAGCGGCCATACTGAGAATGTCATCGGCACTGAAGCGCGGATCCATGACTTTAATATCCGTCACGCCAGCATGACCTTGGGTCAGGGTGCCCGTTTTATCAAAGACAATCGTGTCAATTTGCGCCAGTTTTTCAATCGCCCGGCCACTGCGAATGAGAACGCCATGTTGGGCTGCATAGGTGAGCGCCGACAAAATCGTGGTAGGCACCGAGACGCGAATCCCTGTACCGAGGTCAAGGGTCAGCAGGGCGATCGCCCGATTGAGATCCCCTGAGAGTAAGCCAACACCTGTGCCAATGGCCAAGGTTGGAATGACGGCTTGGTTGGCCACCATGGCAGCATAGTTTTCAATGCGCGTGTCATGCACCGGTGCCGACTGCATTAAGTTCACAATCACACCTGCACGGGTATTGTTGCCTACTCGCTCCGCTAAGATCACCAGTTGCCCCTCGACCAGCAGCGTTGACGCAAAAACCTCCATTCCCTCGCTGCGCGTTACCGGCACCGATTCACCCGTGAGTTTGCACTGATCAATGAGACCTGTACCCCGCAGGATGATGCCGTCAACGGGAATTTGATCCCCTGGATAGACAACCACGCGATCGCCCTCGACAAGGTCTTTCACTTCAACTTCAACCTCAACCCCGTCCCGTTCCACAAAGGCGGTTTTGCCGAGGCAATCCAGCAAATCAAGGTTGGCGCGCTCCGATCCCCGTGCCGTGAGGTCGCGGATCACTTCCCCCCCCTCAATCAGACCCAGCATAAAGGAGGGGGCAAAATAGTGCCCTTGCATGGTGTGGAGGGAAATTGCCAAGCCATCGAGGAAGTCAATCGTTAACTGTTTCTCCTCTTGAATCGCTTCCCATGCTCGCCGAAACACCGGCATTGCCCCGGCAATCACCACACTGGCAATCACATAGCCGGGAATCGGTACCCCCATCAGGGAGGCCACACTCAACCCCAAGCCCAGAGCCGGTAAGCCCAAGCGTTCCCAATAGTTAATTTCGTGAGCTTCCGCCGCAGGGGTGGCCTTCTCAGTACTTAGGGCGGGAAGATCTGGATTGGCCGCCACTTGAATCGACTCAAAAATTTGCCCTTGAATCGTTGCTAGGGCTTCCCCAAAGAGCTTGGGATTATATTCCACCACCAGGGAGCGGGCAGGGGGGTTAATGCGTGCCGTTGTCACCGCGGGTAAACTGCCCACAATGTAGAGCAGCCGTGCCCCATATTCAGCATCAAAGCCCAGTCGCGGAATGCGAATCCGAAAGCGACCCCTAATCCAATGCACAACTTGATAGTGAACGGTCTCTGTGGTGATAGGGTGGGTGAGTACTTCAGACTGCGGGGAACGACTTCGGGCAATAGTGGTCATAATGGATTCCTACGAATGGTCGGGCAAGTGAAGCTGGCTAAAAGTCTTAGTAATCGTTTTCCCCCAATTGTGGATGATAGACACCAAAATTGAGTCAAATTAAACCAGTCTCAGACAAGAAAGGCAATGCAATACAGGACACTTTATAGCTTAGGTCATCCTTAAGCCATTTCAGTTTTATCGGGCATCTATCGTACAATCTAGCTGCATATTGAGGAACAAGCAGATGATGGATACGGCGATCGCAACGATTCGTGCCCGCGAAATTTTGGACTCGCGGGGGCGCCCCACGGTAGAAGCAGAAGTTGAACTGGATTGTGGCATTGTTGGACTGGCGCAGGTTCCTAGTGGTGCCTCAACGGGGAGTTTTGAAGCCCATGAACTGCGGGACGGCGATCCCAAGCGCTATGGTGGCAAAGGTGTCCTCACAGCGGTGGAAAACATTGAAACCACGATTCTCAGTGCCCTTGTGGATCTCAACGCCCTTGATCAGACAGTGATTGACCAGTGCCTCTTGGAACTGGATGGCAGTGAGAACAAATCCAACCTTGGCGCCAATGCCATTCTTGCGGTTTCCCTTGCCACGGCCAAAGCAGCCGCAGAATATCTCGGTCAACCCCTCTACCGCTATTTGGGGGGGCCTCTGGCCAATGTCCTCCCCGTGCCGATGATGAATGTGATCAACGGGGGTGCCCATGCCGCCAACAACATTGACTTTCAGGAATTCATGATCATGCCCATTGGTGCCCCTAGTTTTCGGGAGGGACTGCGCTGGGGGGCAGAGGTTTTTGCCGCTCTGAGTAAAGTGCTAGCTGATAAGGGGTTACTGACCGGGGTGGGGGATGAAGGGGGCTTTGCGCCTAACCTCGACTCCAACCAAGCGGCCTTGGATATTTTACTTCAGGCGATTGAAACCGCAGGTTACACCCCCGGCACTGACGTTGCCCTTGCCCTCGATGTCGCCGCCAATGAATTTTATGAAGACGGCAAATATGTGTTTGATAATGCCAGCCGCACTGGCTCTGAGTTAATTCGCTACTATGAAGAATTGGTGAGCAACTATCCCATTGTCTCGATTGAGGACGGCTTGCAGGAGGAGGACTGGGATCACTGGGCACTCTTGACCGAAACCCTTGGCAGTCGTATTCAACTCGTGGGGGATGACTTGTTTGTCACCAATCCCAAACGCTTACAACGGGGGATTGACAATGGCGTGGCCAATGCCATCTTGATTAAACTCAATCAGATTGGTTCCTTGACAGAAACGCTGCAAACCATTGATCTGGCGACTCGCAAGGGCTACCGCTCGGTGATTAGCCACCGCTCTGGCGAAACCGAAGATACCACGATTGCGGATTTGGCTGTAGCTACCCGTGCGGGTCAAATTAAAACCGGTTCCCTCTGCCGCAGTGAACGGGTTGCCAAGTACAATCGCCTGTTACGCATTGAAGCGGAACTAGGGGATCAGGCAGTCTATGCGCCCACGGTGGGCTTGGGGCCGCGCTAGGTGATTCGTGCCCGCAAACGGTTTGGCCAGCATTGGCTGCGTAGTGAATCGGTTTTAGCTCAGATCATTGCAGCGGCTGAACTGCACGCGGGCGATCGCATCCTAGAAATTGGTCCCGGTCGGGGTGCCCTCACTCGCCCTCTTCTAGCCAGTGGTGCTGAGGTGGTGGCCGTTGAACTGGATCGGAATCTGTGCAGTAAGTTGCGGCAGCGGTTCAGCGGGGATCGATTTCAGTTGATTGAGGGGGATATTCTCAAGGTTGATTTAGCCCCCTTGAACTGCCACAAAGTGGTGGCCAATATCCCCTACAACATCACAGGGCCGTTACTGGGGCATCTGCTTGGCAGTATTGCCCGACCGCGTCGCCCGGCCTTTGAGCGGTTGATTCTACTGGTGCAAAAAGAAATTGGCGATCGCCTGATGGCCACCCCCGGTAGCAAGGCCTACGGTGCCCTCTCCGTACGGGTGCAATTTCTGGCCACCTGTGAGCCGGTCTGTGCAGTGCCCCCCCGCGCCTTTCAGCCGCCGCCTAAGGTGGATTCTGTGGTGATCTGTCTGCGACCCCACGCGACACTGCCAAGGGTGCGATCGCCCCAATGGTTAGAAACGTTGCTGAAACAGGGGTTTGCCACTCGCCGTAAGATGCTGGCCAATGCCCTCAAGTCCCTTGTCGAACCCGATCAAGTGCGCCAAGCGCTGCTTCAGTTGGGGCGAGATGTCAATAGCCGCGCCGAAGCCCTTAGCTTGGAAGACTGGCTAGCCCTCAGTGAACTCCTACAGCAGCCCCACCAAGATTAACAAAATCCCCAACCCACCACATGCGGCAGCGCCAATGGTTGAATAGAGTACGGCATTACTGGTGTCTTGACTCAGGCTGTCTTCTGATTTCAGGGAGACAAAGAACTTTTGTCCCTTGACGGTGGGACGTTCAATGCGTAGCGTGCCCGTTTGATCACTGGCGGTGCCCACGACCAACACCTGCCGATCCACTGGCGTGATCCATTCCTGATAGCGATAACCAATGGTATTGCCACTGCCAAAGGTGAGGCTGCCCACGTTTACTTGGAAGCTGCCAAAGCCAAGGCGGGCAGTGTTATTGGCGGGTCGAAATTCATCGAGGACTTGGACTGTTTCCATATCAGCCCCCCGCGGATCCACTTCAATCTCGCCGTAGCGATCGCGCACGCGGAAGGGAATGGTTTGGCTATTGCTGCTAATCGTGTCGGAGCGGCGTTCAGTGCGCCAGCGGGTGCGGCCTTCGCTATCGGTTTCGCGCACCTGTTCTTCATACTCGCGGCTGACACACATGCGGTAATGGACGCAGGGCACCTGCTTTAACTCCGAGATCAGGGGCTGATCGACAACAATCTGACCAGAGACCTTCACATATTCCCGTAGGTTGCCACCGCCAATTTCCTGCGCCACCTGCTGTTGGAGCTGATGGAGATCCGCCGTGGTGGATGGCGTGGCTAGCTTAAGACTACGCAGCTTCAGGCGATAGTGGCGCTGTACAAAAAAGAGGGCAATCGCCGCAATTAGCAAAAGGCCACCAAAAATGCCCATCGGAGACTCCGCAACAGTAGCGCCGCCAATCCCTAGTTTAGCGATGGGTAGCCCATTATGTTATGGGGCGATCGCCCGCCCTTCGGGGTCTTCAAGAACAAAGCCAGCATCGGCAATCATTTGCCAGTCTTGGTGGGGGGCTTGGCCGGGGGTCGTTAGATAATCGCCGACAAAAATGGAGTTGGCAGCATAGAGGCCAAGGGGTTGCAGCGATCGCAGGTGTACTTCGCGGCCACCGGCAATGCGAATCTCCTGACGCGGCAATAATAGGCGAAACAGCACCAAGATGCGTAAACAGTGGCGCGGATTGAGGTTGTGCTGTGTCCCAAGGGGTGTCCCCGGAATGGGAATCAGAAAATTCACTGGTACACTGGTCACCTGACGCTGCCGCAGGGAAAGGGCAAGATCAATGACATCGTCATCGGATTCCCCCATACCCAAAATGCCGCCAGAGCAAGTTGTAATTCCAGCGGCTTGGATATTGGCCAAGGTCTGGTCGCGATCGCTAAAGGTGTGAGTGGTGCAAATTTCGCCGTGGAAGTTTTCCGAGGTATTTAGGTTGTGATTGACGCGATCGACGCCTGCTGCCGCTAGCCGTGCCGTTTGCTCAGCGGTGAGTAAGCCCAAGCAGGCACAGATTTTCAGGGGATAGCGCTCCTTAACTGCCCGAATAGCAGCAAGTACCTGCTCAAAGACCTTCTCATTGGGCGATCGCCCGGAAATGACCATGCAAAAGGTACCAGCCTTGAGTTGGGCAGCGCGATCGGCCGCAGCAAGAATTTTTTCCTGCGAGAGCAGGGGATACTTTTCAATCTCAGCCGTGGAGATTTTTGATTGTGAGCAGTAGTGGCAATCCTCTGGACAGAGACCACTTTGGGCATTGAGCAGATAGTGCAGCCGTACCCGATTCCCCCAGTAGTGGTAGCGCACCCGATAGGCCGCCGCCAGTTGATTCAGGAGTTCAGTATCCGCGGCTTGTAACACCGCCCGCGCTTGATCGCGGCTGAGGCATTCATCGGCAAGGGCTAAATCGGCAAGGTGCTGCCAATCGGTCGTCAATACTGTGTTCATGGTTTTTTCTTAGCTACGGAGGGTCACGGCGTATTTTTCCACAAGGCTGTCGCGAATGCGCTGATGTAATTCATTCACCTCGGCCTCGGTGAGGGTGCGATCGCTGGCGCGGTAGGTGAGGCGAAAGGCCAAACTGCGCTGCCCTTCGGGAACACCAGTGCCACTGTACTCATCAAAAACCTCGACACTCTCAAGGAGGGAGTCGCGCCCGCCTGCAGCTTTCCAAATGGTGCGGCTGAGTTCTGCCACAGTGAGATCCACCGGCGCAAAAAAGGCGAGGTCGCGATCGCTGGCGGGATAAGTTGAAAAGGGCTGAAAGATAATCTGGCGATAGCGTTCCTCAAGGCGGCTCAGGAATACCTCCAGATCCAGTTCAAAGACATACACCGCCGCCGGCAGGTCGAGGGTCGCCGCATACTGCGGGTGTAACTGGCCAAAAATACCGAGCCGTTCTCCATTCAAACAAAGGGCCGCCGTCCGCCCCGGATGCAAGCGTTCGTCTTGGCGATCGCTCTGATATTCCACATGCAAACCAAACCGCTGAAAGACACTCTCGAGAATCCCCTTAGCTTCATACCATGTGAGGGGTTGGGCTTGCTGTGAGCGGCGTACCCATTTCCCCTGCCACGGATCGCCACCGATGATGCCCCCAAGGCGATCGCTTTCCCAGAGACCCTCTTCATCTTGACCAAAAACACGGCCAATTTCAAAACCATTGAGGGGCGGATTCCCCTGTTCTTGGTTGTAGCGGAAGGCTTGGACGAGACCCGTAATTAGATCCGTACGCAGCGAGGAAAACTCCGCCACTAGCGGATTCACGACGGTCACTTGGTTGGGCTGACCACCTTTTACCCAAGAATAGTGCATCAATTCCGTCAGACCCGCCCCGCGAAAGGCCGCCCGTAGCTCCCGCAGTAGGGTGAGTTCCAGCGGTAGTGCTCCCAATTCCGATTGAGCGGGCAAGGTTTCCTCAAAGCGGTCGTAACCGTAGAGCCGCGCAATCTCCTCAATCAGATCCACCTCTCGCTCAATATCCCGGAAGCGGTAAGGGGGCACCGTCACCGACCACACCACTAACTCGTCCTCAAAGGTTTCTTGACGGCTGAGGTGAAAGCCAAGACGGCTGAGTAGCTCTTCAACGGTCTCTGCGTCCAAATAGGCGACTTCCTCGCTCTCCGCTTCGTCAGCAACCACGGCCCCCAACAGCCGGTGCACTTGTTCCAGCCGCAGGGTGAGGGTGCGCTCAAGGGGCGGACGCTGATCCGCTAGTGTAGTGTAGGTCACTGTCCCTTGAGCCACTTCAGTCAATAGGGCGATCGCTTCAGCGGTGGCCGCCTCTAGTTCTGCGGGGTTCACCCCCCGTTCATAGCGAGCCGAAGCTTCCGTGCGTAATCCTTGGGCGCGAGCCGATCGCCGAATCACTGGACTGGCAAAGAGTGCCGCCTCAAGGAAGACATTCTGCGTACCCTCGTAAACTTCAGTCTCTTCGCCCCCCATTACTCCGGCAAGGGCAACGGGCACATCCCCGGCGGTAATCAGGAGATTGTCGGCACTCAGCACCCGCTGCTCACCATCGAGGGTTTTCAGGGTTTCCCCGGCCTTGGCAAAACGCACGCCGACACTCACTGGGGTTTGGGTAGCAACCCCTTGCAACCGATCCCAATCAAAGGCATGGAGGGGCTGACCCCACTTCAGCAGGATGTAGTTGGTGATATCCACCACATTATTGATGGCACGCAAACCGGCAGCCTCTAAGCATTGCTGGAGCCAATGGGGCGAAGGGGCAATCTGGACATTGGTGATCAGTGTGCCACAGTAGGCAGGGCAGGCTTGGGAGTCGGCGATCGCCAGCTGTACAGGTACCTTAGCACGGGACTTTTTGGGGGCGATCGCCTTTGGGGCGGGTAGCGTCAGGGGAGCACCAGTAAGTGCGGCCACTTCACGGGCAATGCCTACCATACTCAGGGCATCCGCACGGTTGGCAGTTGAGGTCAGGTGCAAAATCACATCATCCAAGCCGAGGAGAGGACGTACATCTTCCCCGACGGTTACTGCATCAGCGAATGTGTGAATGCCCTCAGACGCTTTGGTTAGCCCCAACTCAGCAAGGGAGCAAATCATCCCCTCAGATTTCACGCCCCGCAGTTTTGCCGGTCGAATTTTCAGATCAATTTTGGCCAGATATGCCCCCGGTAGTGCCACAGGTACATACAAGCCTGCGGCGGCATTGGGTGCCCCACAGACAATCGTGCGGGGTTCCCCTTGACCCACATCCACTTGGCAGACCCGTAATTTTTGGGCATTGGGATGGGGTTCACAGGCCAAAATATGACCCACCACAACCCCTTCCGCCCATGTGCGCCGATCTTCAATTTCTTCGACTTCAAACCCCGCCATCGTCAGGCGATCGGCCAAAGTCATCACATCGAGATCAACAGCCACTAATTCCCGTAGCCACCGAAGGGAAACCCGCATGGAATCCTCAACAAAACGTCATACTTTGCCATTCTTCTTCAGCCTACCAAAATTCGCCGCAGTGCTCCGCCTATACCGCAAAGCGGTTAGGTGGTAGTGAGGTGATAGGCGACCATAGGGAGCAGTCACTCAATCTCAGCTTGTTGCTGGATATATTGAGCTAGCACCGAACATCGGGCGCGACTAATAGCTATAGTCCACTCATGCTCACCCTGACGTACGAGTACAGGCTAAAACTAACCCAGCAGCAGGCTAAGCAGATCGACTACGATCTAGACGTGTGTCGCCAAGTTTGAAATGATGCGCTGAGGGAGCGCAAAGACTAGATTGCTTCGCGCAAATGTCCAGTCAATGCCTGCTCTGTGCCTAGCGAGTACATCATCCCAGCGGATGCCCCCTACCCCAGCTTCAACGTGCAGTGTCAACGATTCACCCAAGCAAAGCAGACCAACCCTGATTTAGCGTCGGTTAACGCCCAAGCATCAGCAAGTCTTGAAGCGGGTGGTTGGCCTCGATGTTGGCCTAGAATACTTTCTCTCCACCTCGGACGGACTTCAACTAGCACGGCCTAGGTTTTTCGTAGAGATGCAACGCAAGCTTCAATTGCTGCAACGCAGACTGAAGCGGAAACAGATTGGGTCAGCCAACTGGAAGAAGATTCAACGCAAGGTGGCGAAGCTGCATGAACAGATTGCCCGCACCCGCAGGGACTGTCACTTCAAGGTTGCCCACCAACTTTGCGACGGGGCTGATGTGATTGTGGTGGAGGATTTGAATCTGATTGGCCTCAGTCGTGGGACGCTGGGCAAGCACATGCTGGATGCGGGTCATGGGCCATTCCTGAACTCGGTGTTGCCTTGGGTGGCCTGCAAGCGTGGCAAGGTGGTTGTCAAGGAGAAAGCAGCGGGCACCTCTCAAGAGTGTCCCAACTGTGGCGAAGCAGTCCGCAAAACGCTATCAATCCGTTGGCATGAGTGCCCCTGTGGCTGTTCAATGCCTAGGGATATTGCCGCTGCATTCGTGTTGCGGAATCGATTGATAGGCGGTGGGGCGCACCGTCTTGAAAATGCCCCTGGAGAGGTTCTGGCGGGGATGACTTTCGGGTCATCTAGTCAAGACTCTGTGAACGGGGAATCTCCTGCTATACGCCTAGCGTTAGCGGGATGAGCGTCAATGTCCTGTGATGGCATTACACAAGTGTAAGTCGGTATGAAGCAAGGATTTCAAGAACGATCGCCGATGCCAAGGGGTCAGGCCGTACTGATCAAGGGCTTGACGGTGTTGGGGGGTGCCGTAGCCCACATTGCGTTCCCAGCCATACTGGGGATAACGCCGAGCTAAGCGTGCCATGAAGCGATCGCGCCGTACCTTGGCAATAATCGAGGCACAGGCAATACTATAGCTGTGGCGATCGCCCCCGATAATGGCCGTTACCTTTTCAAAGGGCGCTGTTTTTGTTAATTTGCCGTCAATCAGGGCATGATCCCAAGGGGCAACCCGCGCTAGGGCACGCGCCATGGCTCGATAGGTGGCTTGCAGGATATTCACCTGATCAATTTCCGCCACACTGGCACTACCAATGCCAATGGCAATCGCTTGGTTATAAATCTGCCCAAAGAGGCGCGATCGCTGGCGGGCACTCAACTGTTTGGAGTCGCGCACCTCTGGAAGAGGCACACAGTCTACTGGTAAAATTACGGCTGCTGCCACCACTGGCCCCGCCAAACAACCCCGACCCACCTCATCCACACCGACCACGCGACAATAGCCCTGTTGCCAGTAGGCTTGCTCATAGATCAGGCTGGGCGGTTCCATGCTTAATGGCCAATCCCCACATAGCGGAAGCCGAGTGACTCTAGCCCCTTGCGATCCAAGAAGTTGCGGCCATCAATGATCACGGGTTGGTGCATCACCTTGGCCAGTTCCCCATAATCCACCTCTTGGAACTGTGGCCAGTCGGTCACCAGCACCAAAGCATCACAGCCATCGGCAAGGTGCAGCAGATCCGTTTCCACAATCACATGGGAGAGACCCGATCGCAGACCCGACTGGGACACGAGGGGGTCATAGGCCTTGACCTTGGCACCCAAGCGATACAGTTCCTCGATCAAATTCAGGGCAGGGGCATCCCGCAGATCATCGGTGTTGGGCTTAAACGTTAACCCCAAAAGGCCAATGGTTTTACCTTTGAGGATTTTTAGCACCTGTTGTAGTTTTTCAATGACAATAAAGCGTTGCCGCTGGTTGACTTGAACGGCTGCTTTGAGCAACTGGGCATCGTAGCCGTAGTCTTCCGCCGTGTGGATGAGCGCCGAAACATCCTTGGGAAAACAGGAACCACCCCAGCCCAAGCCCGCTTGCAGAAATTTCTCGCCAATGCGGGAATCTAGGCCAATCCCCTTGGCCACTTGAACCACATCCGCCCCCACGCGATCGCAAATATTGGCAATTTCGTTGATAAAGCTGATTTTAGTGGCCAAAAAAGCATTGGCAGCGTACTTAATCATTTCCGCCGAACTGAGATCCGTCACCAACACCGGCACGGGGGGCAAGGTGGGATCAGCCGCATACTTACGTTCAATGATCGGCGCATAGAGTTCCTGCATGATTTGAATCGCTTTGCGGCTACTACTACCCAAGACAATGCGATCGGGATTAAACGTGTCATAGACCGCTGAACCTTCCCGCAGAAATTCAGGGTTGCTGACCACATCAAAATCCAACGGCGGATGGGTCGCCCCCCCTTTAATGGCATCCGCTAGATCCGGTTCGCGCTCCACCACACCATCGAGAATAATCATTCGCACCCAGTCTCCTGAGCCAATCGGCACTGTGGATTTGTTGACAATGACTTTGTACCCCAAATGCAAATGGGCACCAATACCGCGGGCAACCGCTTCCACATAGCGGGTATCGGTTTCACCATTGGGTAAGGCGGGTGTACCGACGGCGATAAAGAGCACGTCACCAAACTCCACCCCAGCGCCAAGATCACTACTGAAGCGAATGTGGCCACTGGCAATGCACCCACGGAGTAACTCCGTCAGACCGGGTTCATAAATGGGGGATTCCCCCTGTTGCAGCAGCTTAACTTTATCAATGTTGTTGTCAATGCAAATCACCTCATGGCCGATATGTGCCAAGCACACTCCCGTCACCAAGCCCACATAACCGGTGCCAATCACACATACCCGCATTCCCTGTGGCCTCCCTAAACTTCCACCATCATAGGCGTATAGGGCACGCCTAGTCGCTCGGCAAAGTCAGGAATTGTGCGCTGTAATCCCTCGAGGAGGGGGACGGTCGGTTGCCAGCCCAACACCGTGCGAGCAAGGGTAATGTCAGGACGACGGCGCTGGGGGTCATCACTGGGCAGGGGCTTAAACTGAATTTCCACCCCCGGATTAATCAGGGCTTGGATTTTTTGGGCTAGCTCCAGCACGGTGTATTCATCAGGGTTGCCCAGATTCACAGGGCCAATGTGATCGCTATTCATCAGCCGAATTAACCCTTCCACCAAGTCGCTGACATAGCAAAAACTGCGGGTTTGGGAGCCGTCGCCATAAACGGTGAGGGGAATGCCCTGCAAGGCTTGAACAATAAAATTGCTGACTACGCGGCCATCGTTGACTTGCATTTTGGGGCCATAGGTATTAAAAATCCGTGCCACCCGCACATCCACATTGTTTTGGCGGTGGTAGTCAAAGGTGAGGGTCTCTGCCACCCGCTTGCCTTCGTCGTAACAGGAGCGGATACCAATGGGGTTGACATTCCCCCAGTAGGACTCAGATTGGGGATGCACCAGCGGGTCACCATAGACTTCTGAGGTGGAAGCAAGGAGAAACCGTGCCTTTACACGTTTGGCCAACCCCAGCATGTGGAGGGTGCCCATGACATTGGTTTTAATCGTTTTGACGGGGTTGTACTGGTAGTGAACTGGCGAGGCGGGGCAAGCCAAGTGATAGATTTGATCCACCTCAAGGCGAATCGGATCGGTGACATCATGGCGGATCAGTTCAAAATTGGGGTGACCCATCCAGCGCAGAATGTTGCGCTTTGTACCAGTGAAGTAGTTATCTAAGCAAATGACCTCATGACCCGCTTCCATCAGCCGATCAACTAGATGGGAACCAATAAACCCAGCACCGCCAGTAACCAGAATACGCATTGTGTTGCCTAAATAGAGTTACGCTATTCCTTTGCCTCAGATTAGCACGAGTTCATAGGAACCCAGTAATGTCTCATTCCAGTTCGCGATCGCTCCCCGTTAGCTGCCAAATTGAAGGGGGCGGCCACGCACGTCGGTATTCACCCGCCCTTGGCTAAAAACAATCTCACCATTGACAAAGGTGTAAACTGGCCACCCCGTCAATGACCAGCCCTCAAAGGGACTCCAGCCGCACTTGGTGAGCAGTTCCCCGCGGCGCACTGGGCGATAGGTCTGCAAATCCACGAGCACCAGATCCGCATCGTAACCGGGGGCAATTTTGCCTTTATTGGGAATGTCGTAGGACGCAGCAACGGCAGTGGACATCCAACGCACCACTTGGGGCACCGTACAGCGACCGGCCATTGCTTGGGTCAACATCAGGGGCAAAGAGGTTTCCACCCCCGGCATACCCGAAGGGCTTTGGGGATAGGGCTGCGCCTTTTCCTCTAGGGTGTGGGGAGCATGATCGGTGGCAATAAAGTCAATCACCCCATCCAATAGTCCCTGCCAGAGTTTTTCATTATCTCCTGCGGTGCGTAGGGGCGGGTTCATTTGGGCAAGGGAGCCAATGTTGGCATAGGCCTCTGTGGTCAGCAATAGGTGCTGGGGGGTAACTTCCACCGTTATCCAAGGAAGCTTGTGCTCGCGCAGAAAGTCCACTTCAATTCCTGTAGACAGATGGAGAATGTGCAGGCGGCGTTCGTATTTACGGGAGAGCTTCACTGCTAACTGGGTGGCGTTGAGGGCAGCAATCTCGTCTTGAATTTGCGAGTGTACGGCCACATCGCTAATGCCAGCAAATTGTTCGCGACGGGCACGGATTCGCCCTTGATCTTCGGCATGGACAGCAATGAGGCGTTTGCCCTCACTAAAGATACGGTCTAAAATTGGCTCCTCATCCACCAAAAGGGGGCCGTGCATTGACCCCATGAAAATCTTGATGCCACAGACGGGCTGGACGCTGTTGAGGACGGCAAGATTCTCCTTAGTGGCGCCAATGAAAAAGCCATAATTAACAACACATTTGGCAGCAGCACGGGCGAGTTTATCGTCGAGGCTGGCCTGATCAATGGTCAGTGGCCGAGTATTGGGCATTTCCAAAAAGCTGGTGACCCCCCCCTTGGCACAGGCACAACTGGCAGTAAATAGATCCTCTTTGTGCTCTAAGCCCGGTTCACGAAAATGGACTTGGGGGTCGATCACACCGGGCAGGAGAGTGAGACCAGTCGCATCAATAACCGTATCCTCTGGGTGGATGGTGACAGTTTCTGCGACTTCGGTGATGCGATCGCCCTCAAGGCGTACCTGTTGTTGTCGCAGTTCTCCCTCTGGGGTACAAATCACCGCATTTTGGATTGCGATCGCCACCCTGTTCTCCTGCAAAATTGGCTCTCTCCCTTGATCCTACTGGCATCTGAGACCCAAAGACACGAGGTGTAAACTATAAACATCTGTAATACTTGTGGTGATAAAAATTTGCCCCAGATCTATCTTCGTAACGGAAATAAAACCCTTATACTGTAGAGCGTGTCTGTAGGTGGGGCGCGATCGAATCGCTATGGAATCTGGTATTGACTTACAGGGGCAGTTTATTCGTGCATTGGAATCCCTTGGCCTCTCCCATGATCTGGCCAAGTTGCTATGGTTACCCCTGCCAATGTTAATGATGCTCATTGTGGCCACCGTGGGCGTACTGGTGGCCGTTTGGCTAGAACGTAAAATTTCTGCCGCTGTGCAACAGCGTATTGGCCCGGAATACATTGGTCCATTGGGGATTTTGGCACCCTTAGCCGACGGCCTAAAACTGATTTTTAAGGAAGATGTTCTCCCCGCGAATACCGATCGCTGGCTGTTTACCCTTGGGCCGGCGGTGGTCGTGATTCCTGTCTTTTTGTCCTATATTATTGTCCCCTTTGGCCAAAACCTACTGATCTCCAACTTGGCGATGGGGGTCTTTCTCTGGATTGCCCTCTCCAGTATTGCGCCCATTGGCCTGCTGATGTCGGGCTATGCCTCCAACAACAAATACTCCCTACTGGGGGGACTGCGGGCAGCGGCACAATCCATTAGCTATGAAATTCCCCTTGCCTTGGCGGTGTTGGCAGTGGCCATGATGTCCAATGGCTTGGGTACGGTGGAAATTGTCGAGCAGCAGTCGGAGTATGGCATCCTCACTTGGAATGTCTGGCGGCAGCCCATCGGCTTTTTGATCTTTTGGATTGCAGCTCTGGCAGAGTGTGAGCGCCTCCCCTTTGATTTGCCGGAAGCCGAGGAAGAACTCGTGGCTGGTTACCAAACAGAGTACGCTGGCATGAAGTTTGCCCTCTTTTACCTCGGTGCCTACGTTAATCTTGTGCTTTCGGCACTCTTGGTCAGTGTTCTTTACTTTGGGGGTTGGAGCTTTCCCATTCCCCTAGAAACCATTGCTAATCTTCTTGGGGTGAGTGAGAGCAATCCCTTTTTGCAGATTGCCTTTGCGGTGCTGGGCATCACGATGACCCTGATTAAGGCCTACTTCTTTGTCTTTTTGGCGATTCTGCTGCGCTGGACTGTGCCCCGTGTGCGCATTGACCAACTCCTAGACCTTGGTTGGAAATTCCTATTACCCGTGGGTCTAGTGAACTTGCTGCTGACCGCTGGCTTGAAGCTCGCCTTTCCCGTAGCCTTTGGCGGTTAAGAAACTCCCCATTTCCATGAGGTGACACCATGAAATTCCTCCATCAGATTACCAACTATGCCAAAGAGGCAGTGCAGTCCGCTAAGTACATTGGTCAAGGCCTCTCCGTGACCTTTGATCACATGCGGCGGCGGCCGGTGACGGTGCAATATCCCTACGAAAAACTCATTCCGTCGGAACGGTTTCGGGGACGGATTCACTTTGAGTTTGACAAGTGCATTGCCTGTGAAGTGTGCGTGCGCGTCTGCCCGATTAACCTGCCGGTGGTGGATTGGGTCTTCAACAAAGAGATCAAGAAGAAAGAACTGAAGCACTACAGCATTGACTTTGGTGTGTGCATCTTCTGTGCCAACTGTGTGGAATACTGCCCCACCAATTGCCTTTCAGTAACAGAGGAGTACGAACTGGCCACCTACGATCGCCATGAGCTGAACTACGACAGTGTGGCAATGGGACGCATTCCCTATAAAGTGACCCAAGATCCGATGGTGACCCCGATCCGCGAGTTTGCCTACCTGCCGGCGGGGGTAATGTCTGGTCATGATTTGCCTGCGGGTACCCAACGGGCGGGAGAGCGTCCAGAGGCGATCGCCAACACTGCTGAATCATCTGAGAACTAGGAGTTGTTGCTGTGGACTTAGCCACCCTGACCCAAACGATTACCTTCTTTGCCCTTGCCGCTGCAGTGATTGTTGCTGCCCTTGGCGTTGTGCTCCTGAACAATGTTGTCTATTCTGCCTTCTTGCTGGGGGGCGTGTTCCTGAGCATCTCTGGGCTGTATATCCTCATGAATGCTGACTTTGTCTCAGCGGCGCAAATTCTCATCTATGTCGGCGCGGTGAACGTTCTCATCCTCTTTGCCATCATGCTCGTCAATAAGCGTGAGGCCTATACCCCAGTGCCGGGGCGTTGGCTGCGTCAGGGGGGTGCCGCAGTAGTCTCCCTTGGCGTCTTTGCCCTGCTGACAAAAATGATTTTGCAAACTCCTTGGCAGCTCAGTTCCCTGCCGCCCACGACTGACAGTATCACAACCATTGGCCAGCACTTTTTTAGTGACTTTCTTCTGCCCTTTGAGTTGGCCTCGGTCTTGCTGTTAATGGCCTTGATTGGGGCAGTGGTGCTTGCACGGCGCGAACTGGTCTTGGAACCTGAACCCATCTTAGGGGAAGAGGTGGTACCCCCCTTGGAGTTGCCGGAACGTCCCCGTGAACCTGTAGCCTTGTCTGAAAAATAGGGGAAGACGATGCAGTTAACCTATGTTTTGATCTTGGCAGCACTGCTGTTTTGTATTGGCATCTATGGCCTTGTCACCAGTCGCAATGCTGTGCGTGTGCTCATGTCCATTGAGTTGCTTTTGAATGCTGTCAACCTCAACTTGATTGGGTTTGCCAACTATCTGGATGGCCAGCAAATCAAAGGGCAAGTCTTTGCCGTGTTTGTGATTACGGTAGCAGCCGCCGAAGCAGCCGTGGGTTTAGCCATTATTTTGGCCATCTATCGCAACCGTGACACTGTTGACATGGAGAAATTCAACCTCCTGAAGTGGTAGACTAGAAGTCGGAACTTGCTTCCCTCAATTGCCGTCTACTTTCAAGAACCAGTGTCAGCAAAAGGGCAATCACCTATGACAGTGCGTCTTGGTAAATCGGTCACTTATCTGTCGTTAATGGCATTGGGGGCAGCCGCTGCAATGTTTGCCACCCACCTAATGCCAGCGTCATCGCCCTTGGTGACCCCCAGCTTGGCGCAGTTACCGGCACCGCTACCAGCGGGAAATGACATTAACTTTATTGCCCGTGCTGTTGAGCAAGTCGGCCCGGCGGTGGTGCGGATTGATGCTTCCCGTACGGTGCAGACCCGTGTGCCCGCCATCTTTAATGACCCTTTCTTTCAGGAATTTTTTGGGCCAATGATGCCCCCCCGCAGCCGCGAGGAGCGGGGTCTTGGGTCTGGCTTTATCATTAGCAGTGATGGCTTGATCCTCACCAATGCCCATGTGGTGGATGGTGCTAACCGGGTGCGAGTAACCCTCAAGGATGGCCGCACGTTTGAGGGGCAGGTTTTGGGTCAAGACCGTCTGACGGATGTGGCCGTAGTCAAGGTGAATGCCAACAATTTACCGGTGGTGCGCCTTGGCAATTCTGATCATTTACGTCCCGGTGAGTGGGCGATCGCCATCGGCAATCCCTTGGGTCTCGATAATACGGTGACTGCGGGCATCATTAGTGCGACGGGACGTTCCAGCGGTGATATTGGCGTGCCCGATAAGCGGGTGGGCTTCATTCAAACCGATGCGGCCATTAACCCTGGCAACTCTGGTGGCCCCCTGTTGAATCAACGGGGAGAAGTCATTGGCATGAATACCGCGATTATTGGTGGTGCCCAGGGCTTGGGATTTGCCATTCCCATCAACACGGCTCAACGAATTGCCAACCAACTGATTGCCAACGGTCGCGTCGATCACCCCTTCTTGGGTATTCGCATGGCCAATCTCACCCCTGAGGTGCAGCAACGTCTCAACGCTAATCCCAATAGTCCCGTCCGCGTCCAAGAAAGTTCGGGGGTTTTGATTTTTCAAGTCCTGCCTAACTCGCCAGCCGCCCGCGCGGGTCTGCAACCCGGCGATGTGATCCGTCGTATCAATGGCCAAAACATCACCAAAGCGGATCAAGTGCAGCAAATGGTGGAAAGCACAGGCATTGGTCGCACCATGGAACTGGAAGTGCGCCGTAGGGGTCAAACGGTGACCGTGGCCGTGCAGCCGGCTCCCCTCCCTACCCAGGCTAGTCGCTGACGTGCTGACGGCCGTTCTGATCATTCCAACGGGCATTGGGGCTGCCATTGGTGGCTATGCGGGTGATGCGATTCCAGTTGTTCGTGCTTTGGCGCAGGTGTGCGATCGCCTGATTACCCATCCTAACGTTCTCAATGGGGCGATGCTCTATTGGCCACTGCCCAATGTTTGGTATGTGGAAGGCTATGCCCTTGATGAATTTGCGGTTGGCCGTTGGGGATTGCTGCCACCGCGTCCAAATCGCATTGGCCTGTTACTGGATGCAGCGATTGAAGCGGATCTCCAACTGCGCCATCGTCAAGCAGCGGCGGCCTGTTCTGCCACCTTGGGTCTAATGATGACTGAACCTGTGATTACAGATGAACCCTTGGGCGTGCAGTTGCAAACCGCTGCCTCGGGGGCAACCTGGGGGACTCTGGCGAACCCCGCTAGTTTATTGCGGGCGGCAGAAAAGCTGATTCAAGTGGCTCAGGCAGAGGCGATCGCAATTGTGACCCGCTTTCCGGATGATCCGGGCACAGACGCATTGCACCACTATCGCAGTGGCCAAGGTGTCGATCCCCTCGCCGGGGCAGAAGCGGTGATTAGTCATTTGGTTGTCCAGCACTTTCAGCTTCCGGCAGCCCATGCCCCCGCCCTGCAACCATTGCCCCTAGAGGAGACTGTGCACCCCCGTGCCCTTGCCGAAGAAATTGGTTATACCTTTTTGCCGTCCGTGTTGGTGGGGTTGAGTCGTGCTCCCCGCTATAGCCCGACTGCCCCGCAGGCGCTGTGGCGACAGGAGGTGAATGCGGTGATTGTACCCGCCACTGCCCTTGGTGGACGGGGAATTCTGGCCTTGGCTCAACAGGGCGTCCCCATCCTAACGGTGACTAACAATACCACAACCCTCAATGTTACAGCTGTCGATTTGGGGATAGAGACAATCCCTTGCCAGTCCTATGCCGAGGCCATTGGCGTGTTGAGTGCGATGAAGGCGGGCGTGTCTTGGCAAACGGTTACACTGGCAACCTGAAAAAATTTTTGCTTCTATCCCCATCGTCAAGTGGAACAGGTGTCCTTTGAACCCTATGAGGTGTTGGTGAATAGTCATCACCTGCATCGGGTCTATCTGAATGAATTGGAGTCACTTGAGACATTGCCATTGAGCCTAGCGCTGATGCAACTCACTGTGTTACCCGAAGCAAAAATGCCGACAGCAGCACGGTTGTTGGCAGAGCGAACTCGCACAGAGGCAGTGCCAAGGCCAAAAGTCATAATAGAGTTATATGGCTATTCCAATCACTGGAACGGTGGTCGGGGTGCCCCTGCTGGACAAGTGATGCTCTGAAATGTGGAAACGCGGCAAGTGGTGGGCACATGGCCTGCACGGCTGGAAAATCGCTACTATTGGGTCGTGCAACCCGAAATTGTGGTAGCGCCGGGGCGGTATGCAGTGTTGACCTCCAGCCCGCAAACGTGGTCTTATAATGCGACTTCCAAAAATGCTGGCATGACTTGGATTGAAGGGTACCCAATGCCTCGCTAGTGTCAAAGTTGGAGAAATTGTTGGCAGGGGGGCGATCGCGAGTCGCAGGGCGGGGCTTTAGACCCAATTCTTTGGTAAGCTAAAGAATGCTTTCTAAAACCGTGCTAAAACCTCCTATGGCTGCATCCGTAAGCTTTGACCTCGATGCCCTGAACCAACGCTTTGAGGGGGCACATCCCCGTGAAATTCTAGCGTGGGCAGTGGCTGAAATTCCCCAAGGGCTGGTGCAGACCAGTGCCTTTAATGTCGATGACATGATGATTACGGATTTGCTCTACCGTGATCTACGCCCCAATCCGCCGGTGCCTGTTCTCTTTTTGGATACGCTGCATCACTTTCCAGAAACCCTTGAATTTGTGCAGCAGGCCAAGGAAAAATATGGTCTGGATTTGCGCACCTACAAAACCCCCGATGTGAACAGTCGTGAGGCCTTTGCTGCTCGCTATGGCGACAAGCTTTGGGAAACCAATGTTGAGCAGTTTCACCATCTCACTAAAATTGAACCACTGCAACGGGGCTTAGCAGAACTCAATACGGTGGCTTGGATTACGGGACGGCGTCGGGATCAGGCGGTTACCCGCGCCAATATGCCCTACGTGGAACTGGACAAGCAGGGTCGTCTGAAAATTAATCCCCTCGCTGCTTGGACACGCAAACAAACATGGGCCTACGTGATGGAGCACGGAGTAATTTACAATCCCCTCCACGATCGCGGCTATGCCAGCATTGGCGATGAACCCCTCACTACCCCTGTAGCCGAAGGGGAAGACGAACGGGCAGGTCGCTGGCGTGGCATGGGCAAAACCGAGTGCGGCATCCACATCTAAGCCCATGTACTTTCAGGACGTTATTGCCACACTGCACCAGTTTTGGGCGGCTCAGGGATGCCTGATTGCCCAGCCCTATGACGTGGAAAAGGGCGCCGGTACCAAAAGCCCCCATACCTTTTTGCGTGCCCTCGGCCCTGAGCCTTGGGCAGTGGCCTATGTCGAACCCTGTCGCCGACCCGGAGATGGCCGCTATGGCGAGAATCCCAACCGCTATCAGTACTACTACCAGTACCAAGTGCTGATTAAGCCGTCCCCTGAGAATATCCAAGAGATCTATTTGGAGTCGCTACGCGCCCTTGGCATTCGCCCCCAAGAGCATGACATTCGCTTTGTTGAAGACAACTGGGAGGATGCGGCCGTTGGCGCGTGGGGTGTGGGCTGGGAGGTCTGGCTCGATGGTATGGAGGTGACGCAGTTTACCTATTTCCAGCAGTGTGGTGGCTTAGATTGTCGGCCGGTGTCCATTGAGATTACCTATGGCTTGGAACGGTTGACCATGTACCTCCAGGAGGTGGATGCGATCGCCAGTATCCGCTGGAACCCCACGCTCACCTATGGCGATGTCCATTTGCAAGGGGAAATTGAACAGTCCACCTACAACTTCGAGGCCTCAGATCCGGAACGATTGTTCACCCTTTTTAGTCTCTACCAGCAGGAGGCGGAGCAGCTTCTAGAAAAGCAGTTGGTACTACCCAGCTTGGATTATGTGCTCAAGTGTTCCCACACCTTTAACTTGCTGGATGCCCGTGGTGTGATTTCGGTGGCAGAGCGCACTCGCTACATTGGTCGCATTCGGGGCTTGGCACGGCGGGTCGCCCAAACCTATGTGCAACAACGGGAAGCCTTGGGATTTCCACTGCTAAAGGAGCCAACGCCGATCGCCCCCTAAGTCACCATCGCTCAAGGAGTATCCATGGGACGGCAGTGGTACCTGTCGGTGGTCTTGGCCTTGTTTGCAGCATCGGCAACGCTAGCAGCGGATGTGCCACGCTTTCTCAGTCCTAGCAAGTTTTGGGGGCAGTTGGTCTCTCAAGTCAAACCCTTGAAGCCCGAAAAAGTGGTGGCGCTGACCTTTGATGATGGCCCTTGGGGAACCTCAACCCGCCAAGTGCTGCGAATTCTCAAGGAGGAGGAGGTCAAAGCCACATTTTTTGTGATTGGTAAGCACGCCCTCATGTACCCCGATATCATTGCTGACATTGTCAAAGCCGGTCATGCCGTTGGCAACCATAGTTGGAGTCATCCCTATCAGCCCGTTGGTCCTGAAGTCGCCAAGCAAGAAATTGAAAACACCTCTGCGCTCATTGCCAAGCAAAGCCAAGCGCAAACGCGCCTGTTTCGGCCACCGGGGGGCAATCTGACCACGGGGCTAGTGGATTATGCCAAGTCGAAAAACTACGCCATCATCCTGTGGTCGGTGGATACCCACGACACCCGCCCCAACACCACAGCAGCGGACATTGTTGAGCGCACCCTCAAGGAAGTGAAACCGGGTAGTATTATTTTGCTTCACGATGGCGGCGGCGATCGCGCCACTACCCGCAAAGCTCTCCCCACGCTGATTCGTCGCCTGCGGCAAAAAGGTTATCGCTTTGTCACTGTGCCGGAACTGCTGCAACTGGCAGTTAAAGCCCCCACGCCGAAGCCTGAACCAACACCAACACCTCCGCCTCCACCGACAATCACACCAACACCCACCCCTGAGCCAACTGCCACCCCGAAACCCAGTCCTGAGCCGATACCTACCCCTCCCGTCCCCAGTGAACCGCAATTGGAGACGCCACGCATGCCCCCTAACTAAGGCTCTAGGGGAAATTCACTAATCTGTGGCGTCGAGGTACCATTGAGGGTTTCCCCCAGTTGATGGAGGGGTTCATAGACCGGTTCTAAACTGGCTTGGGTGTGGGCGATCGCCCGCAGGAGTTCAGCCGTGAGATATTCCAAGGGATGGGGAGGGGGCGGTTGGCGGCGGCGGTATTTGGGGGTGGGCACAAACTCACTGGCTACGGCCTGAAGCTGGTAGGCCAATGCTTTCACCTTGGCAAGGTAGGTCAGGGTTTCCTTAAGGTGCTGGGTAATTTGCTGGTGTTGGGCTTGCAGTTGTTGCCACTGTTCGGGGGCGATCGCACCCGCTGCTGGTTTGAGATCGAGGGGAGTCAAATCCTGAAACAGTGCTTCTATATCTGGGGTTTCACTACTCACGAGTCCCTCCAACAAGGCCGCATCAAATAACTCCCCGAGCACTTCGGGAGAGACGGCTGCCCACTCACTGGGGGAAGAAAATGCAGGGTCAGGCGCTGTCATGGGCATTTACCAAGTCGCGTTGGGCGGGATTGCAGTGCATCAAAAGGGGACGGTTGCCCTAACTTTGTTAACCTTATAACGGTTTTGTTTGGTGATCGCGGTTGTGACCTCCTCTTCTTTGCCAATTGTTTTGGGTGTAACGGGTGCATCGGGTCTCATTTACGCAGTGCGTGCCATTAAATTTCTATTACAGGCGGACTATCCTATTCAATTAGTGGCATCAAAGGCCGTGCACCAGGTGTGGCAAGCAGAATATGGCCTCACCCTGCCGATTCAGCCCGAGAAGCAGGAACTGTTTTGGCGCCAACAAGCCCAAGTCTGGACGGGATCCCTCACCTGTCACCGACCCACGGATGTGGCAGCGGCGATCGCCAGCGGTTCCTTTCGCACCTTGGGCATGGTGATTCTGCCCTGTAGTATGAGTACGGTCGCTAAGTTGGCGGCAGGACTGAGTTCGGATCTCCTAGAGCGGGTGGCCGATGTCCACCTCAAGGAACACCGTCCGTTGGTGCTGGTGCCCCGCGAAACGCCTTTTAGTCTCATTCATCTGCAAAACCTCACCCAATTGGCAATGGCCGGGGCGCGAATTGTACCCGCCATCCCTGCATGGTATCACCGGCCGCAGACCATTGAGGATCTAGTGGATTTTGTCATCGCCCGTGCCCTTGATCAGTTAGGGTTAGATTGTGTGCCGCTGCAACGTTGGCAAGGACCCCTTTCCTAATGCGCGCTTGGATTTATCTGGGGGCGATCGCCCTGCTCAGTACACTGGTCGTCCAAAATTGGCAGCCGCTGGTCTCGCTGCGCTTTTTGGGACAGCAAACTCCGGCGCTCCCCCTTGCCGCTTGGCTTGTGGTGGCAGCCCTCTCAGGAATCGTGGCGGGGCAGTGTTTACTCTGGCTAACCGCAGAAGCGCCAGTAGCGCGGCCAACCCCGCGATCGCAACCCCCTGAACCAGAACTGGATGCCTCGATGCGTCCGCCGGAGGATGAACCAGAGATCGATACCAGCGATGTGGAGGATTGGTTTAGCGAGCCTGAGCCAGCCCCCCGCGAACCAGAGATTCAAGATCGCCCCCGCACGACCTACTCGTACCAATATCGCCCTTCCCGCAAAACCACCGCCAAAGCCCCGCCACCCCCAGAAGAGGTTGTGGATGCCGAATACCGCATTCTGACGCCGCCACCCCCCAAGGACGCTCCCCCAGAGGATGAAGAAGACTGGGATATTCCCCTATGATCAAAGGCGTTGCCATCGGAGGAACAGCTTGTGAAAGTTGCCGTGGTTGGTGCCACAGGTCGCACGGGTCATCGCATTGTGAGTGCCCTACAAGCGTCTGAGCATCAGGCGATCGCTGTTGTGCGCAATCCCGCCAAAGCCCAAGGGCGCTGGCCAACGGTAGAGATTCGCACCGCTGATGTGACCCAGCCGCAGACGCTACCCCCAGCGCTCAAAGAGTGTGAAGCAGTCATCTGTGCCACGGGAGCCAGCCCCAGCCTCAACCCCTTGGAACCCCTAAGTGTGGATTATCTGGGCACCAAGAATCTGGTGGATGCCGCCAAAGCTGCCCATGTGCAGCAGTTTATTCTCGTCTCGTCGCTGTGTGTCTCGCAATTTTTCCATCCCCTGAATCTTTTTTGGCTGATTTTGTATTGGAAGCAGCAGGCAGAACGTTATCTCCAAGAAAGCGGTCTAACTTACACGATTGTGCGGCCGGGGGGTCTGAAGGAAACCGATGACGGTGGCTTTCCGATCATTGCCCCAGCAGATACCCTCTTTGAGGGGAGTATCGCGCGATCGCGGGTGGCGGAAATCTGTGTGGCAGCCTTGGGCGAGCCGAGTGCCTACAACAAAATTTTTGAGGTGGTCAGCCGTCCTGATCAAACCCCAGCCGCCTATCCAGAGTTATTCCGCTCAATTGCGGCAGTGTGAGGATCAGTTGGTGCGGTTTTCCCGTTGGTTGCTGGCGATCGCTCTTCTAGTGGGCATGGGCTATTTCTTTTTTGGGTCGCGTTCAAGTGCCCTCTGGTGGTACTGGTACCGCTGGCAGCCGGGTCAAATTGCCCCCTTAGTCATGCAGGGGGGTGATCCCTATGTACGGGCACTGATGCGCACCATTTCTGCCAGTGAGGCCAACGACGCCAATCCCTACACCCTGCTCTATGGTGGCGAACACGTCCAAGACCTCAGCCAGCATCCCGATCGCTGTATTCCCATTCGCCGCGGTCCCAATCAGCACCTATGTACCACCGCCGCAGGCCGCTATCAATTTCTCACCACCACTTGGGAAGAAAAAGCCGCCCGCTATCATCCCCAACCGCCGAGCTGGTTTTGGCAGGGCTATAGCTTTGCCCCAGAGTATCAAGATCAGGTGGTCTATCGCTGGCTGACAGATCCGGCTGCTTGGAATGCCGATATTCCCCAACTCTTGCGGGAGGGGCGTGTACAGGAAGTTTTTGCCCTACTGTCGGATACATGGACTAGTCTGGGCTACGGCCTTGAAAGCAACCTGATCACACCCCACCTCGAAGAGATTTACCAGCAACTGTTGGCTCAAGAATTAGCCGCCTCCCAGACTGCACACTCTCCGGGGAGGGATGCGTTACGCTAGTCAATTTTCTCTGCCGACGGATCTATTCGAGTGCCCCAATTTCTGATTCTTGCGTAGAATCCCTCGGAGTCGCTCTAGAAGAGGGTTTGAGTATTTTCAGTGGCTTCGTAGAAAATGATTTGACACCCCTCGCAGGGGATCCCTCGGAACAGGGGGTTACAATCCGCTCAGGGAGAGGCTATATTGAAGATGCTCTTGCTTCCCTTCGGGGAAGTAGATTAAGTGGAAACATTTGTTCCGCAAGCATTTCGATGTGGTTGATGCTGGTTGGCTTGCTTCCCTTTGGGGAAGTAGATTAAATGGAAACATGGAAACATGGAAACATGAAGAACGGAGAAATACCAATTTCTGTGAGGGGGTGTTTTCTGCACCCCTAATTTTTTTGTCGCAAGAAGTGTCAAGGCCGAGCTGTCAGTTCCATCCGTGAGCAAAGGGCTGTACCGCTCCCGGAGAGATTAAAATCAGAAAAACCCTCTGGTGCAAATCGGCTGGCCTTGGTGGATGTCTATGTCGTTTCTTGAGTATCTCCATGCAGAACCGCGGCGCGTCATTGTCTTTGATGGCGCAATGGGCACGAATCTTCAGGCGCAAAACCTGACGGCAGAGGACTTTGGGGGCAAGGCGTACGAAGGCTGCAATGAATACTTGGTCATCAGCAAGCCAGAGGCGGTGGCCAAGGTGCATCGGGACTTTTTGGCAGCAGGCGCCGATGTCATTGAAACAAATACCTTTGGAGCCTCCTCCGTTGTTCTCAGTGAATACAATTTGGGCGATCGCGCCTACGAAATTAGCAAGAAAGCCGCCGAACTGGCCAAGTCCGTGGCCGCTGAATTTAGCACCCCCGAAAAACCCCGCTTTGTCGCTGGCTCAATGGGGCCTGGTACCAAACTCCCCACCCTTGGCCACATCGACTACGACACCCTCTACACAGCTTTTCGCGAACAAGCGGCGGGTCTCTTTGATGGCGGGGTTGACCTATTTATTATTGAAACCTGCCAAGACGTGCTGCAAATCAAGGCGGCACTCAATGGGGTAATGGCCGTCTTTCGGGAGCGGGGAGAACGCCGCCCTCTCATGGTCTCCGTGACGATGGAGCAGCAGGGCACGATGCTGGTTGGCTCGGAAATTGGTGCTGCCCTGACGATTCTGGAACCCTATCCCATTGATATTTTGGGACTCAACTGCGCTACGGGGCCTGACCTGATGACGGAGCATATCCGCTACCTCTCGCAGCACTCCCCCTTTGTGATTTCCTGCATTCCCAACGCCGGCTTGCCTGAGAACATTGGTGGTTGTGCCTACTACAAATTAACGCCGATGGAATTGCGGCTGGCTCTGACCCGCTTTGTCGAGGACTTTGGGGTGCAAGTGATTGGCGGCTGTTGTGGCACTCGACCGGATCACATTGCTGCTCTGGCGGAGATTGCAGCAACCCTGACCCCCAAGGCGCGATCGCCCCAACGGATTCCCGCGGCTGCCTCGATCTACAGCCCGCAGCCCTACGACCAAGAGAATTCCTTCCTGATTATTGGTGAGCGGCTCAATGCCAGTGGCTCGAAAAAATGCCGCGATCTCCTCAATGCCGAAGACTGGGATGGCCTCGTTGCCCTTGCCCGTGCCCAAGTGCGTGAAGGTGCCCACATCCTTGATGTCAACGTGGACTATGTGGGGCGCGATGGCGTGCGGGATATGCACGAGTTGGTGTCGCGGTTGGTTACCAATGTCACCCTGCCCCTGATGCTTGACTCCACTGAATGGCAAAAAATGGAAGCGGGGCTAAAGGTGGCTGGCGGGAAATGCCTGCTCAACTCCACCAACTTTGAGGATGGTGAACCCCGTTTTTATAAGGTCTTGGAACTGGCAAAAACCTACGGCGCTGGCGTTGTGGTCGGCACGATTGATGAAGAGGGGATGGCACGAACGGCTGAGAAGAAGTTTGCCATTGCTGAACGGGCTTATAAAGCCGCCCTTGACTACGGCATTCCCCCCTACGAGATTTTCTTTGACCCTTTGGCACTGCCGATTTCCACAGGGATTGAGGAGGATCGGGTCAACGGACGTGAAACCATTGCCGCCATTCGCCGTATCCGCGCTGAACTGCCGAACTGTCATATTTTGCTGGGGGTCTCGAATATCTCCTTTGGGTTAAATCCAGCGGCGCGGCAAGTCCTGAACTCGATGTTTCTCCATGAGGCGATGCAGGCGGGCATGGATGCTGCCATTGTCAGTGCTGCCAAGATTCTGCCCTTGGCGAAAATTGAGCCAGAGCACCAAGAAGTGTGCCGTGATCTGATCTATGATCGGCGGCGATTTGAGGGGGACGTGTGTGTCTATGACCCCCTTGCGGAACTGACCCGTCTCTTTGAGGGCAAAACCACCCAACCGGATCGCTCGCAGATGGAGAACCTGCCCATTGAGGAGCGGCTAAAGCGCCACATTATTGATGGCGATCGCCTGGGGCTGGAGGACACCCTCGCCAAAGCCCTTGAAACCTATGCTCCCCTTGAAATTATCAATACCTTCTTGCTCGATGGCATGAAGGTGGTGGGTGAACGCTTTGGCGCTGGGCAGATGCAACTGCCCTTTGTTTTGCAGTCCGCAGAAACGATGAAGGCCGCCGTCGCCTACCTCGAACCCTTTATGGAGAAATCTGCCACGGGGGACACCGCCAAGGGCACGGTTGTGATTGCCACGGTGAAGGGGGATGTCCATGATATTGGCAAAAACTTGGTGGATATTATCCTCACCAACAATGGCTATCGGGTGATTAACTTGGGGATTAAGCAACCCGTTGAAAATATCATCCAAGCCTATGAGGCGCATCAGGCAGACTGCATTGCCATGAGTGGCCTCTTGGTGAAATCCACCGCCTTTATGAAGGAGAATCTGGAGGTCTTTAATGAGCGAGGCATTACCGTTCCCGTGATTCTGGGGGGGGCGGCCCTCACACCCAAATTTGTCTACGAGGATTGCCGCGCCACCTACCACGGTCAAGTGATCTACGGCAAGGATGCCTTTGCCGATTTGCACTTTATGGATCGGTTGATGCGGGCAAAGGCCGCAGGGCAGTGGGACGATCGCCAAGGATTTTTGGATGGCACAACGGTCTCTCCCCCAGAGGCAGAGGCCACACCGGCGATCGCCCCCGAACCCCCCTCGGTGACTGAACCCGAAACGCCAGAAGTAGTAGATACACGCCGTTCTGAAGCTGTTGCGGTGGAGATTCCCCGCCCCACACCCCCCTTCTGGGGCATTCGTCACCTCAAGGCGGATCAGATTCCCCTTTCTGAGGTCTTTGCCTATCTGGATCTCCAAGCCCTGATTGCGGGTCAGTGGCAGTTTCGCAAACCCAAGGATCAAGACCGTACCACCTATGATGCTTTCCTTGCCGAGAAGGTCTATCCCATCCTTGAGGAGTGGAAACAGCGCATCCTTGCGGAAAACCTACTCCATCCTGAACTGATTTATGGCTACTTCCCCTGCCAAAGTGAGGGTAACACGGTCTATATCTACGATCCGCAGCGGGTTGGTGACAAAAGTGCCTGCATCCCTGAGCGGGCGATCGCCCAGTTTACCTTCCCTCGTCAAAAGAGTGGCCGCCGCCTCTGTATTGCCGACTTTTTTGCCCCTGTGGCATCGGGCATCATTGATGTCTTTCCCATGCAAGCGGTGACCGTTGGTGAAATTGCTACCCAAGTGGCGCAGGAGCTATTTGCGGCCAATCAATACAGTGACTACCTCTACTTCCACGGCATGGCGGTGCAAACGGCGGAAGCCCTCGCAGAGTGGTGTCATGCCCGCATTCGCCGTGAATTGGGCTGCACTCCCGATCCAGAGTCGATTCGCGATATTCTTGCCCAGCGCTACCAAGGCTCCCGCTATAGCTTTGGCTATCCTGCCTGCCCCAATATGCAGGATCAATATACGCAACTGCGACTCCTCGAGAGCGATCGCATGGGGATGTATATGGACGAGAGTGAACAACTCTACCCTGAGCAATCCACCACGGCGATCATCTGCTACCATCCCACCGCCAAGTATTTCAGCGTCTAAGCCTCAGCTTTCTTCGTGCTAAAACTAATCATTCAAAAGACGGTGCCATGGGTACACCAAGGGCATCCCCTAAACAGGCACCCAATAATCCATTGACAACATATTCAGCATTCATAGGGAGCAACCAGATCGGATTTTTCAAGAGTTCTCAAGAATTCTTATCACCCTAGGTACCCCATGTTTTAGAAAAGAACTGTCGCGATCGCCCCAATGATAAACTGCAAACGAAAGAGTGTCGGAGATGCCCTCGGTGACGCGCCCAAAAATGATTGTTCTAGATGATGACCCCACCGGTTCGCAGACAGTTCACAGTTGCCTGCTGTTGACCCGCTGGGATGTGGATACCCTCTGTCGTGGCCTCACCGATCCTGTGCCCATTTTCTTTATCCTCACCAATACCCGTGCTTTGCCACCAGAAATCGCAGCGGAGGTCACGCGCACCGTTTGCTGTCATTTGAAGGCGGCGATCGCCCAAACCGGCACCACCGATTACATGGTTGTCAGCCGTTCCGACTCCACCCTCCGCGGCCACTATCCTCTGGAAACCGATGTGATTGCCGCTGAACTGGGACCCTTTGATGCCCATTTTCTGGTGCCTGCCTTTTTAGAGGGGGGGCGCATTACCCGTGATAGCCAGCACTATCTGCTTGTTGCAGGTCAGCCGGTGCCCGTTCATGAAACGGAGTTTGCCCGCGATTCCGTCTTTGGCTATCACCACAGCTACTTACCCGACTATGTGGCCGAAAAGACCCAAGGGCGCATCCCCGCCGCAGCCGTAGAGCGTTTTGTCCTTGCCGATGTGCGCAATCCAGAGACCCTGCGCAGCCGCTTGAGTCAGTTACAAGGCAATGTCTGCGGGGTGGTGGATGCCGAGAGCCAAGAGGATTTAGACCAGTTTGCAGCAGCAGTGCTTGAGCTTGCCAGCCAAGGAAAACGCTTTTTGTTCCGCAGTGCTGCCAGTTTGCTCACGGCCTTAGCGCAGCTGCCGCCCCAGCCCACCCCCCCAGAGGCAATGGCCACCTATTGCCGCCCTGGCCGCTATGGTGCGATTTTGGTGGGTTCCCACGTGCGCAAAACCACTGAACAACTGACCGCTTTGCTGGAGGAACCCGATGTGTTTCCCATTGAAGTGCCCGTGGCTCGATTGCGCGACAGTGGGGCGGCTGAACCTGACATTATCAACGAAGTCTTGGCGGCAGTGGATCAGGCGATCGCCAGTGAGAAAACCCCCGTCATCTTTACCAGTCGTGAGGAACTCACCTTCGCGGATGCAGCGACACGGTTAGCCTTTGGGCAGCGAGTCTCGGAAGTGCTGATGGCAATTGTTCAACAGTTACCCGCCGATTTGCGCTATCTGATCAGCAAGGGGGGCATCACCTCCAACGATGTCCTCAGCAAAGGGTTAAACCTAGCCACCGTTCGCCTCTTGGGGCAAGTGATTCCCGGCTGCTCCGTGGTGCGCACAGGTGCTGATCATCCCCGTTTTCCCGAATTACCAGTGGTGCTGTTCCCCGGCAATGTCGGCGATCGCGAGGCATTGCGCATGGTGTATCGTCGCTTTCACAGTCCTTAGTGGATAGCTCAAGCCCTTGCTTTTGTCTAGGAATTTTTACTTAGTGGCTTGAATCTCGCTGAGCTCAGGGTTTAGAATGCAGTTGTAACAATAATAAACAATTTTTAATCTTTCCCGATAAGTGAATGAGTTTAGTCAACACAGTTGGGGTTCGATCAACGGTATGGCGCTGGCTGCTGCCTGTCTTGGTCGTGCTGGTGGTGGGTGGCGGTTGGGGGGTTTCTCTGCTATTGCCCCTGCGGGATCCCTACATTCAATCGGTACGAGCAGCGGTGGGCGATCCGAGTCGCGGCGAGCAAATTTTTATTCTCAACTGTGCGGCTTGTCATGGCATTGATGGCAAGGGCGAAGTGGGTCCTAGCCTTGTGCAGATTAGCCACCGCCGATCGCAAGCAAAGCTCATCCAGCAAATTATTAGCGGCGATACCCCTCCCATGCCCAAGTTTCAAGCCCAACCCCAAGACATGGCCGACCTATTAAGCTACTTGAAGACACTCTAAAACTTTTGACAAAAATCTCACAGGCGAAACCAGTATATTAAATTGAAAATTGTGCTACCAGAATTACGCATTTCGAGCATTTTTTGGTGGGAATGGAAGAAGCCTTTGCGGTGGGCGATCGCGTTCGCCTTGTGGAACTGCCCCCCTATGTGAAAACAGCGGAGCCAATGCCAATGTTGCGTCCCGCCAGTATCCTCACCCTCGGTGAAGAGGGGGTGATCCTCGGCCAGCAACCGGGGAACTATTGGGTCGTGCGCCTAGCGCGGGGTGCCTTTTTGCTGGAAGCCAAGTATCTCAAACGGCTGTAGTGCCTTCGCTGCTATGGCTCCGCTGCTGTCTCTGTGCATGATTGTCAAAAACGAAGCCCATCAATTACGGCGCTGCTTGCAGTCGGTGCAGCCTTGGGTGGATGAAATCATTGTTGTGGACACGGGTTCCACCGATGGGACGATCGCCATTGCCCGCGAGTTTACCCCCCATGTCCACGCCGTTGTCTGGCAAGCAGATTTTGCTGCCGCCCGCAATGCCTCCCTAGCCCATGCAAGCGGGGAGTGGGTCTTTTACATTGATGCCGATGAAGAATTGGTGGTTACAGATCCCCAATGGCGAGACCAGTTGAGCGCTGCAAGTGGGGATGCTATCAATCAGTGGAGTCTGCTGCGCCGTGAACAGGCGAGCGATCGCAACTGGAGTGAGTTTTGGAATGTCCGCTTTGGCCGCCGTTTTCCTGATCTTCACTTTGCCGGGGCACTCCATGAGCAACTCTATTACCGCGAACGCCCAGCGGTGGTGGGTCAGTTGCAGGGGGTCTATCTCATTCACCACAACCAACAGACGCCAGATCAGTTTCTGGCAAAGCTTCGCGATCGCAATATTCCCATCCTCGAAAAAATGGTGCAGCAGGGCGATCGCCGACTGCAAAACTTGGTGTGTCTTGGGGATCACTATGCCGCCTGTGGCGATGGCGATCGCGCCCAAGCTTGGTATGAACAAGCCCTTGAGCAAATTGCCCCTGCCGTGGCACAGGGAATTCTGCCTCAGGAGACGACTTGGCTGCGCCATCTTCTTTTTTGGGTGAGCTACCGTGCCTTTGAGGCCAAGGACTACGAAACGGCTCAGTATTACCTCAGCTATGGCCTACGCTTCTTTGATCGCTATCCGCCCCTACTCTATGTGGCGGGGTTACTCATCTTTGAATTGGGCTTGCATCGCGGAGCCTTGCCCTACTTTCACCGCTGTTTAGAACTCTTTGAGCAGGGAACCTACGATCGCGCTGAACCCTTCGATCGCCAGTGGATGACCACCCAACCTGCCTATAGTCTAGGTTTTACCTACATGACCCTTCAGGAGCGCGATCGCGCCATCGCCTATTTTCAAAAGACCCTTGAATTTAACCCTGACTATTCCCCTGCGCAGATGTACCTGCAACAACTGTTGACGGCATCGGCAAATCAAGGGTGATGCGAGTTCCCGCCCCTGCTGCCGAGCGAATCCAGTGCTCAACGCCTTACGGCATCAGAGGTAGAGGCACAATCAAAAGTTTCGGGAAAAAGTTCCAAACAGTACGTGCTCAACGCCTTACGGCATCAGAGGTAGAGGCACATATTATGTCTATCAAGCAATCCAAAAAAGTTCTCTGTGCTCAACGCCTTACGGCATCAGAGGTAGAGGCACCTCTTCAACAAGCAAGAATATACGATCGCTAAATTGTGCTCAACGCCTTACGGCATCAGAGGTAGAGGCACAACCTATCTGCCATTTCAGAGGCAGTTCTAACCCTTAGTGCTCAACGCCTTACGGCATCAGAGGTAGAGGCACTCCAACAAGCAAAAGCGCCTCGACGCTCTCCTTTGGGTGCTCAACGCCTTACGGCATCAGAGGTAGAGGCACTGATTATGTCCTAGAGAAATGGAATACTTTTTCTAAACGTGCTCAACGCCTTACGGCATCAGAGGTAGAGGCACATTATATTGATTTGCAATAGATACATTTTGCAGTTCGTGCTCAACGCCTTACGGCATCAGAGGTAGAGGCACTTTACTGGGGCGTTGAAGATTGGGATCTAAAGCAAGTGCTCAACGCCTTACGGCATCAGAGGTAGAGGCACAGCTCAGGGGGAGCTGCATTTAATTCATCAAAAAAGTGCTCAACGCCTTACGGCATCAGAGGTAGAGGCACTGCCTAAAAGATCGCTTAAATTTGAAGGATCGCCGTGCTCAACGCCTTACGGCATCAGAGGTAGAGGCACTTATTGTATAAAGTCTCAGCAAGTTTGAGTTGTTGTGCTCAACGCCTTACGGCATCAGAGGTAGAGGCACACAAGGGCTAACGGCTCAACCGCTACTTGAATGAGTGCTCAACGCCTTACGGCATCAGAGGTAGAGGCACTTAATTGACCTGCTACAAGCTCTTCTTTATTTACGTGCTCAACGCCTTACGGCATCAGAGGTAGAGGCACTACCTCCAATAAACCTGCCAATAAACAATTAAACTGTGCTCAACGCCTTACGGCATCAGAGGTAGAGGCACCCCTTCGGCCTCCGCCTCCCTCTCCCTTCGGCCTCGTGCTCAACGCCTTACGGCATCAGAGGTAGAGGCACACGACGCGGGATTTTTGCTGTCCCGGCTCAGTGGGTGCTCAACGCCTTACGGCATCAGAGGTAGAGGCACGCGCTTTGGAACTTGAAAAGTCCGAATATAATCCGTGCTCAACGCCTTACGGCATCAGAGGTAGAGGCACCCTCCTCCGCTCCTCCTCCGCTCCTCCTCGTGCTCAACGCCTTACGGCATCAGAGGTAGAGGCACCGTGGCGATATAACTTCTGCCCTTCTGCCCTTCTGCGTGCTCAACGCCTTACGGCATCAGAGGTAGAGGCACTTTTTATCCTTGGTCAGCACCGCCAAAGCTAAAGGCTGTGCTCAACGCCTTACGGCATCAGAGGTAGAGGCACGGCCAAGGACGGCCAAAAACAGCCAAAAACAGCGTGCTCAACGCCTTACGGCATCAGAGGTAGAGGCACAGCGGCGCCCTAGAAATGCCTCTAGGACTAGCTTAGCACAGTCACTTTTCAAGCACCTCTGGCACTTGGTTTTTTTGTGACTGTAAAATTTTTAGCCTCGGCCAGTATTCAGTTGTCAATCCCGCTCTGGGGAATAGGTTCAGAGATTTTCAAGCACCTCTAAATCTAACAAAAACTCTCAAACCAAGTCAAGGGGCTATCTTTGAATATCAGCCGTATCAGAGAATATTTGAATCCAGAGGTGCTTGCATGCGCCACAATCTTGGACAAAACTCAGCTGGCATTCTCTGGGGTCTCGCAAATTTTAGTGCTGCTGACCCGTCAGCAAGAGAAAGATTAACTGCTCTTAGCAAAACTGCAAAGCAATTGTCCCAGCGCCTCAGCGTTCTTTCTTGTGCCCCTATTCCAGAAAAGAGCAGGTTGGCAGTTTGTTAGGATCAAGGGGAAGTGAAGCGGTTGAACACTATGGCGCTGCTGGGACAGTCCGCAGTAGAGTTGAAAGCATGGGTCGAAGCCCAAGGGCAGCCTAGCTATCGGGCACAACAACTCCATCAGTGGCTCTATCAAAAGGGGGCGCGATCGCTCCAAGAGATTACAGTTTTTCCCAAACGGTGGCGTGATACCCTCGCAGGAGTAGAGATTGGCCGCTCAGAGATTCGCTATCGCCATGATGCCCAAGATGGCACTGTCAAGCTTCTGTTGACCTTAGCTGATGGCGAAACCATTGAAACGGTGGGCATTCCCAGTGGCGATCGCCTGACGGTGTGTGTATCTTCCCAAGTGGGTTGCCCCATGGCCTGTGATTTTTGTGCCACGGGCAAAGGGGGCTATCGCCGCAATCTGGCTTGCCATGAAATCGTCGATCAGGTGCTAACGATCCAGAGTGAAATGAGGCGGCGCGTCAGCCATGTGGTGTTTATGGGTATGGGAGAGCCACTCTTAAACTTAGCGGCTGTTATCCCAGCGGTCACCTGCTTGAATCGCGATATTGGCATTGGTCAGCGGCACATTACCCTCTCAACGGTTGGTATTCCCCAACAAATTCAGCGACTGGCACAATATCAGTTGCAAATCACCCTTGCCGTCAGCCTCCATGCCCCCAACCAAGGCCTGCGAGAGCAGCTCATTCCCAGCGCCAAGCACTATCCCCTCAGACAGCTAATTGCCGATTGTCGTGCCTATGTGCAGCAAACGGGGCGCCGCGTCACCTTTGAATATACCGTTCTGGCGGGGGTCAACGATCGCCCCCAGCATGCTGAGGAGCTAGCGCAGCTATTGCGGGGCTTTCAGAGCCATGTCAATCTGATTCCCTACAATCCGATTACTGAGGCAGCCTATCAACGTCCCAGTGATCAGCAATTGCGACAATTTTTGGCTCAACTGCACGCCTTGGGGGTAACCGCCAGCATTCGGCGATCGCGGGGCTTGGATCGGCAAGCCGCCTGTGGTCAACTGCGCCAAGCCCAACTCAGTGCCTAAAGATTTTTTGCTATCATGATTCTCTAATTCATGTTATTCCTATCACATTTCCTTTTTGAATGAAGCCAGAGCTTTGGTTGATTGCTCCTGTTAGCGCGATCGCCCTCGGTGGTATTGCCACACTGATTCAACCCCAACAACCCTTAGCAACCCTTTTAGGGAGTGGCATCGGTGCCCTTGCGGGTGCACCCCTCATTGAAAAGAACCAACGCCGTAGCGATCGCCTCATTCGAGACATTCACACCGTCCTCTCCTCCTCCCCAGAGACCACCGAACTCAAAGCACTTCTGCTGCGAGAACTGGAGCAACAACGCCGACAACTCACTGACCTTGAACAGCAACTGCACCAAGCACTTCCTGAAGCCTTGAACCCGATTCACAACGAGATCATGCAGAGGCTGGAAACCCTCAAGGACAATCAAAGGGACGCTGCTGTTAACACGGCGACGGCGCAGCAACTTGAACCGCTCATTGAAGCCATTCATGCCCAGAGTGCCGCTCTGCAAACCATTCAAACCCTTCTGCAAAGACCCCAACCCCCAGCAACCACCCTAAAAACCGCTGTCCTCTACGACATTGAGAATTTAGTCTTTAACCAAGGGCAGCGACTAGACCCCGCCCAAGTGAATGAGCTTGTTTCCCTAGACAACGTTCTGGAGGCAATTAAAAGCACTATTGATCTGGGGGAAATCGCCATCCAGCGTGCCTATGGGAACTGGCAAAATCAAATTCTCCAAGCCCTCAACGCTCAACTGGAGCGATCGCAAATCGAGCGGGTTGGCGTCTATGGTCGCAATCACAATCAGCGTAATGCAGCGGACATTCAACTTGCCCTTGATGCCATTGATCTAGCCTACCAACATCCCGACATCAATACTTTTGTGCTCATCTCCGGGGATGGTGGCTTTGGCTCCATTGCCCTGCGCCTGCGGGATTACGGTAAAACCGTGATTGGCTGTGCCTACCGTAACGCCGCCAGTGATAGCTTTCAGCGGGTGTGCCACCAATTTATTTTCCTTGAGAATCCCTTCATTCAGTCCGACCCCGCCACCAATGGCAGAAACGGCACGCCTCCCCCGCGTCAACCCAATCGAGAAAATCGCACCGCGCCATCCTCACCTCGGCGTCTTCCCATTGAGCCGTTGAACTATGAACAAATTCCGCCATCGGCGATTCAACAACGGGAAACTGAAAAACTTTTGGAGCTATTCTCCTACTACACCACTGATGCAACAAGACGGCGAGAATTGGCTAGGGGTATGGTCTTTAATACCGTATTTTTAGAAATGAGATCCGTTGCCCCCCAATTGGATCCGCTGCGATTTGGCTTTTGCAAGCCCTCTGAATTAGTGGCCTACTTAACCACACACCATCAGTTACAAATTGGCGTTGCGGTGAATGGTCAATTGGGTAGAACGATTCTCTGCTGGCGCAATAACCTACCTGAGCGCTACACCCTGCGCACCTCCAGTCCCCAAACCATTCACACCGTCTCGATCTACCGTGGTATCTTTGCCGATGAAGTGGCGGCAGATTTTTTACTGACTCAGGTGGGACAGTGGTTAATTGCCCATCGTCCCCGCAATGCCCCTTTTGAGAGAA
The DNA here is from genome assembly GCF_031583255.1 of Thermosynechococcus sp. PKX82. Classification (NCBI taxonomy): domain Bacteria; kingdom Bacillati; phylum Cyanobacteriota; class Cyanophyceae; order Acaryochloridales; family Thermosynechococcaceae; genus Thermosynechococcus; species Thermosynechococcus sp. PKX82. The sequence goes on from NZ_CP134169.1 coordinate 503,621, forward strand.
TGATAAATATTATTCTTGAGCAAGCTCGTCGGCGGCAGCAGCGCATTGGTCAGCAGGGGATTAAGCGGGCGATCGCCAACTACGTCAAAGCGGGTATTCTGACGCGCGCATTACACCCCAGTGGTGACACCCTTACCCTCAACCCTGCCATCAAGGACTTTGATGCTTTGGTCATTGCGTTACAAAAAAGTTTTCGCCAAGCCGTGGCAGAACGCCTCAGCAAGATTGGTGAAACCATCAATGAGCAGGTCTTTGCCCAAGCGGTTCCCCTCAAGCCTCTACAACTACCGACTGCGAACAACCCAACCTAGGATGCAGATGGTGGCTCAATCTGACTGGGCAGTTCTAGACAATAGCCAGCCCCATAGACGGTTTTGATATAGCGCGGATTCCGCGGATCCGGCTCTAGTTTTGTCCGCAGGTGGCGGACGTGGACGCGAATAGTTTCAATATCATCATCGGGGTCATAGCCCCAGACTTCCTTGAGAATTTCACTGGGGGAGACCGTTTGGCCATGGCGTTGCAGCAGGCAGTGCAGGAGTTCAAATTCAAGGCGCGTCAGCTTAATAATTTTGCCAAACCAAGAGACCTCAAATCGTTCAGGCACTAGTGTCAATGGCCCATAGCTGAGGATTTCGCGATGGCCTGCCGTGGCGGGAATGCGATCGGCGCGGCGCAAGAGGGCGCGTACCCGGGCCAGCATTTCCTCCAATTCAAAGGGCTTGGTGAGATAGTCATCGGCACCGGCATTAAATCCTTCCACTTTATTATGGGTTTGGCTGAGGGCCGTCAACATCAAAATCGGAATATCTTGAGTACGGGGATCGCGGCGCAGGCGTTGGCAAATTGTAAAGCCATCCACTTGGGGCAACATCAGGTCAAGGAGAATCAGATCGGGAGAGAGTTGCACGGCGAGGGCTTGCCCTTGCATCCCATCTAAGGACTTTGTGACCTCGTAGCCCGCCATTTGCAGGTTAATTGCCAAAACGTCAGCGATCGCAGGGTCATCATCAATGATTAAGATGCGGGGCTTCATAAAATTGACAGTACTCAATCCTCACGGGCGGCCAACTACCGCTTCTGAGAGAATTATAAACATGGCAGCAAAAACCTTAAGACTTTGTTGAGTTTCTTTAGATTTTCTGAATATTTGACACCAATCTAGGGATACAGAACTTACTCTAAAATAAGGGATACCTCCAGCAGATCAGAGGCTATCCTGCATCAACTTGTCCAGTGCTGAGCGTGGCCAATCTATAGGACACTGAACAATCGAGAATTGGCCTAGACCACTTTCTAATCAGCACTTGGCGCAGTCTGAAACCCAGTTCTAGGCTGGCATTACGCGCAGCAAGCTAAACCGGAATTACGTTCATGCCGCGAGCTCTATGCGGTCTTGAGCGGATTTTCTACAAACCTAGGCTATACTTTGGGAATGCAACTTTTGGGCAGAAACGATGATCCTGTCCTGACTTTTGCGAACTGCTCACTCATGTAATGCTGTGGTTTGGATCGAATATGCTTGCTCCCATTCTTGTGGCACAAGCCGCTCTAGCAACTCCACCCCAACATGCATCCACTCTGGTACAGGGATATTCGCTTCGCTCGAATGTTGTTGTCCAAGCCAATACTGTACCCGCCAATCTAAGACCCCCTGAAGTCCCCTCGCCACCTGCGGCAACGGCCTACGTCACACCCACCAATTTTGCCTACTTCCCCCAAGACATTCGTCCTTTACCCGGCAAGTTGGACGATGTCCCCGTGTTTAACAGCAATAGTCCAGAGATGGTGCGCTCTGAGGGGATTCTCCTCTCCACCTTTCCACCCCACGGGAAATGGCAACCGGCGGCTCACCTCAACTATCCCTTAGAGGGGCGCTTTGATGTCTTTGCCCACCACATTACCCAATCCAATCGGGCGGTGAGTACGCCAACCCTCTATTTGGGGCTGCTTGCCTATAACCCAACGGATCGCTATGTCACGGTGAGATTTCATCAAGCCGCTAGTTTTTTAAGTACGCCAGATGCTCCCTTCCGCAATTTGCCCGCCATGCTCGATAACCCCACGGGCTTTGTTTTTTCAGGGCCTGGGAGTCGCGTCACCAACCAAGTGCTGCGGGGGGTACGGCAGACGTTCTTTCCCTCACAGATAACCATTCCCCCTCGCGAAGCGCGGATGCTGGCGAATTTGCCGCTGCCGTTGCCCACTCAATTTCCCAATGCGGTACTCAATCGGGTTCGGGCAGAGTTTATGCTCAATGCCGATGGCAGCGTCGGCCCCAAGTTACCCCTAATCCCGGATACAAATCCCTTTGGTGAGGTCTCCTCCTCCAATGGCCGTTCCACCCTGATGTATTTAGAAAGTAGTGGCCCGATTTACTTAGCGCAAATGTCAATGTTTGCCCGCATGAACGAGCAGGGCACCGAACGGGCACCCACCCTAGAGGAATGGTGGGCAATGCTCCATCGCGGTCAACTGGTTACCCCCCGCGACATTCCACCCACGCCCCCCAATAGTGGTCAGTTTGGGCGCTTCTTTTATGGCCGTGTGGCCGGTGTCAGTCAAGGCTCTCGCTGGCAAGCCACCCTCACCGATGGCCAAACCCATGGACAGGCTTTAACGATTCCGGCACCGGGGCGAGCCATCTCCTATGGCATTAGTACGCTGCACCGCGGCACCCTTGGCACGGGTCAAATTCAAAGTGCCCCCATGTTGGTACGCTATCCAGACACCGCCTACTACGCCCATGGCAATTATGGTGTTCACTATAGTTTGACCTTGCCCTTGGTCAACAATACCCGTCAGTTCCAGTCGGTGGTGCTAACGCTGCAAACCCCTCTCAAACAAGATCACCGCAGTGTCGTCCTCCAATTTTTGGAACCCCCGGCTCCCCAAGTGTTTTTCCGGGGAACGGTGCGTGTTCGCTTTACAGATGATTTAGGACAGAGGCAAGAGCGCTATGTCCATTTGGTACAGCGGCGGGGTCAGCGGGGAGAACCATTAGTGACATTAAATATGCGTCCAGGTGAAAAACGGGATGTTACTGTGGATCTACTCTACCCACCCGATGCCACCCCACCCCAAGTGCTGACAGTAGCGACATTGCTTGGTCCTAGCTATGAGAACACGACTCAAGTGCCGGCCGCTCCCAATTCTTTGTCCCTCACACCCGTGACGACACCCTAGGAGTGACGAGAGTGGGCGATCGCGCCGCGTGGCCAAAGGACAATCGCCTTGTTCTCATTGGGGATGTCCACGGTCACTATGAAGGCCTGTGCCGTTTACTGGATCTCATCTCACCTCGGGTGGGCGATCGCCTGTACTTTCTTGGCGACCTTGTGGATCGAGGGCCGAGTAGTGCCGCTGTCGTGGAATTAGTGCGCCAGTGTGGCTATGGTGCTGTGCGCGGCAACCACGAAGACATGATGCTCCTCACCTTTGAGAATAAACAAATCAATCCAGCGCGGCTCTTTGTCTGGTCGAATAGTGGTGGGGATGAGACCCTTGCCAGCTACACCTCCACAGAGTTGCTTTGGCAGCACCTCGACTGGCTGCACAGAGTGCCTTTTTATCAGGATTTGGGAACGGTGTTTATCGTCCATGCGGGGCTTGATCCAACACTGCCCCTAGTGCAGCAAACCAGTAAAGAGTGCTGCTGGATCCGCGAGTCGTTTTTAGGCCACCCCATCCCCTACTTTGCGGATAAAACAATTGTGGTCGGCCACACGATTACCTTTACGTTTCCCAATGTCGAAGCAGGACAAATCGTGCGGGGTGCTGGCTGGATAGACATTGAAACCGGTGCTTATCATCGCCGCAGTGGCTGGTTGACGGCGCTGGATTGGACGAATCAATGGGTCTATCAAGTGAATGTCCTCTACGGCGGTACCCGCCAAGGGGAACTGGAAACATTCCTTGTGGATTTGGCAGATTTCTCTTGGAGCACGAGCTAGCGCTGGCGCCATGCCGACCACAAAAGACACGCAATGCCGATATTAATGGCAATATCCGCCACGTTAAAGACGGGAAATTGAATCCAGCGAAAATCCAAGAAGTCAACGACTTCGCCCGTGAGAAAGCGATCAATGCCATTGCCTAAGGCGCCACCCAGTAAACAGCCATAGCCCACTTGCTGCCAGCGATCTAATCTCGGACCGAGCACCGCCCAAGTGATCAGACCCAAGCTCACGATGAGAGACAGCCAGCGCAACCAGACACTGCCATTGGCAAAGAGGCTAAAGGCCGCCCCAGTATTTGTAACGTAGGTAATGTGAAAGACACCGGGGATAATGGGCGTTGTTTGCGGCGGTACTGTTAGGGCATAGGTGGCCACAATCCATGCTTTCGTCAGGCGATCGCTAACTAAGGCGAGGCCAGCCGCCCACCAAAAAAGGGGATTCTTGATCTTGAGCCGCTTACTGCTCATCCCACAGGACTAAGGGCGGCCACTGAGACCCGTGCCGCCACCTGTTGGGCGATCGCCCGTAGGGCTTGCGCCGAAGCAGACTGCGGATCCGCAATGAGAATCGGTTGACCCAAATCTCCCCCTTCCCGCACGGGCAATTCCAAAGGCACCTGTCCTAAAAGGGGTACACCCATTTCCGCCGCCAAGGCTTCGCCGCCCCCACTGCCAAAAATGTCATAGCGACGATTGGGCAAATCGGGGGGAATAAAGTAGCTCATATTTTCCACTAGCCCAAGGACTGTGACTCCCAACTGCTGAAACATCCGCAATCCCCGCCGTGCATCCCCAAGGGCAACAGGTTGGGGCGTTGTTACAATCACTACACCTGCCATTGGTACCGCTTGCGCCAGTGTGAGTTGGGCATCCCCAGTGCCGGGGGGCAAATCCACAATCAGATAGTCCAATGCGCCCCAATCGCTTTGGTAGAGAAATTGGCGAATAATGCCATTGAGCATGGGACCGCGCCAAATGACCGGCTGATCACGATCAATCAGGAAGGCCATCGACACCACTTTCAAACCATGAGCTACCGGAGGTAACAGGACATCGCCTCTGGCTTCCTTGCGCACTTCGACAATGGCATCCTCTAGCCCCAGCATCGTGGGAACATTCGGCCCATAGATATCCGCATCAATAATGCCAACGGCAGCCCCCGCTTGGGCAAGGGCAAGGGCTAAATTCACCGCAACGGTACTTTTGCCGACCCCCCCTTTCCCACTGGAGACGGCAATAATGTTCTTGACTCCTGCTACATCGGTGCGATCGGGCAGGCTCTTTTGCTGCGGCGTTTCAGCGGTAACCGCCACTTGCACATCCATCACCCCCGGCAGAGTAAAGACGGCCTTCTTGCAATCCTCGACAATAAATTCCCGTAGGGGACAAGCCGGGGTTGTCAGTACCAGTGTAAAGCGAACCGTGCCATCCTCAATGGCAACATCGCGGATCATGTTGAGTTCCACTAGCGATCGCCGTAACTCGGGATCTTCCACAGGACGGAGAACGGCCAACACAGACTCAACAGTAAGGGGGGCACTCATGCAGGTGATTCGTTACATTCGCTACTTAGATAGCGATCGTACCATCGTTGGGCAGATTCCTCCGCCAGCCACAGCAGCGATACAGCCAACGATGCAAGCCAAGACCGCTCTCAGACAGGATCACACCCCCATTTGCCTACACTATATTTCAGAAAAGGGCGGTATTCTGGAAAGTATTAGCCATTTGGGATCAGAAGGATTGCAACGTTGACTCACTCCACCCTCCACCAACCGGCCACAGCCGCCGGCCAAGACCTGCAACGCCAACTCATTGTCATTCTTGATTTTGGGTCGCAATACTCGGAACTCATTGCCCGCCGCATTCGAGAGACCCAAGTCTATTCCGAGGTCATTTCCTACCGCACCACTGCCGAGCAACTGGCACAACTGGCTCCCAAGGGCATCATTCTCTCCGGTGGCCCCAACTCCGTCTATGACGAGAATGCTCCCCAATGTGATCCAGAAATTTGGAACCTCGGCATTCCCATCCTTGGCGTGTGCTATGGCATGCAACTGATGGTGCAACAGTTGGGGGGAACTGTGGAGCGAGCCACCGCTGGCGAGTATGGCAAGGCAGCGCTCTTTATTGACGACCCCACGGATCTGCTCACGAATGTTGAGCAAGAAACAATTATGTGGATGAGTCATGGTGATAGCGTCACCGAGTTGCCCCCCGGTTTTCGCGTCTTGGCGCATACCCACAATACGCCAATGGCGGCGATCGCCCATCCAGAGCGGAAACTCTATGGCGTTCAGTTCCACCCAGAGGTGGTGCACTCCGTGGGCGGTATTGCCCTGATCCGCAACTTTGTCTATCACATCTGCGATTGTGAACCCACTTGGACAACGGCTGCCTTTGTCGAAGAAGCGATCCGTGAAGTGCGCGCCAAAGTGGGGAACAAACGGGTACTCCTTGCCCTATCGGGGGGGGTGGATTCCTCGACACTGGCCTTTTTGCTCCACCGCGCCATTGGCGATCAACTCACCTGTATGTTCATTGACCAAGGGTTCATGCGCAAAGGCGAACCGGAGCGACTCCTCAAGCTCTTTCAAGAGCAGTTTCACATCAAGGTGGAGTACGTCAATGCCCGCGATCGCTTCCTTGCCCAACTGGTGGGCGTCACAGACCCCGAAGAAAAGCGCAAACGCATTGGCCATGAATTTATCCGCGTTTTTGAAGAAGAGTCGCAGCGGCTAGGGCCTTTTGACTACCTTGCTCAGGGCACGCTGTATCCCGATGTCATTGAATCGGCAAATACCAACATTGACCCGCAAACCGGCGAGCGCGTAGCGGTGAAAATCAAGAGCCACCACAATGTGGGCGGTCTGCCGGAAAACCTGCGCTTTAAGCTGGTGGAACCCCTGCGCAAGCTCTTCAAGGATGAAGTGCGCCAAGTGGGGCGATCGCTGGGTCTGCCCGAAGAAATTGTGCGGCGGCATCCTTTTCCCGGTCCCGGTTTAGCGATTCGGATTCTGGGGGAAGTGACCCCGGAACGCCTAGAGATTCTGCGGGATGCGGATCTGATTGTGCGGCAGGAAATTAACCGCGCCGAGATGTACCACGACTTTTGGCAAGCCTTTGCGGTGCTGCTGCCGATTCGCACTGTGGGGGTAATGGGCGATCAGCGAACCTATGCCTATCCAGTGGTGCTGCGGTTTGTCACCAGTGAAGATGGAATGACCGCTGATTGGGCACGGGTGCCCTACGATCTCCTCGAGCGCATTTCCAACCGCATTGTCAACGAGGTGCCGGGGGTGAATCGGGTGGTCTATGACATTACCTCCAAGCCACCGGGAACCATTGAGTGGGAATAAATTTGCCAGAAAGGGGAGCGATCGGTTTAACTGGGAGAGATGGTGGTGTGAGTGATGTGGCATGAATGGCAAATGGACGCTGGCCCTTGGCTTTAGTGCAGGTGTATGGCTGCCCCTCGCGGCAACGGCGCAATCTAGCCCGCCCCAATGGCAAATTGAGGCTCGGCCAATAACTCACCCCACCTTTGAAGTGGCACCAACGGTGGAAGCACTGCCCCAATGGCAAGCCGTTCCCGAACCTAGGGGCGATCGCCCGTGGCAGCCAGCAACGCCAGAAGAACTGGCGCAACCCATTTTGCCCCCTGTAGCTGAGCAGGCACCGACACCCGTCATTGCCGAGGAACCCCAGTATCGCATTCCTCCCTTAATGCGTCCGCCCACCCGTCTCTTTAACTTGGAGACCGCCAATATCCTGCCGGAGCAAACCCTTGAACTACGGGGGGGAATTCGCAACTATGATCCCCAAGTGGCTGGGGGCGGCGGCGGTCTGCAAATTTTCTATGGCTCCATTGACTATGCGATCAATCATCGCTTGCAAGTGAGCTTTAGTGGCAATTACTACGACGATCCCTTGGGACGCTTGGTGAAGGGGCTACAGCCCGACCTTCAGTTTGGGGCGATCGCTGCTGGTCTCAAATATCAAGTGCATCGCGGCGAGAATCTATCGGTGGCTGTGGCTGGCTCCCTAGAGGCAGTACGGGTGCGATCGGACAATTTCCTCTTTGTGCCGGGTGCTGCCCAAGCAGGTACTTGGACGGTTGCCGCCTCATTGCAAGCGCCAATGACCTATTCCTTTAATCCCCAGTTGCAGTGGCACTTTACGCCCAACCTCACCTATTTTCCCGACACAGTGAACAAGGGAGGGGAATTTTACGGCACGAACTTCAACTTTGGCACAGGCATCAGTTGGCAGCCCCATCCTCGCTTTAATCTTTTTGCCGATGTCAATATGCCCGTCGGTCCGGGGGGCAATGCCGTGCGCAGTAGCGATGGCGCGATCGTCAACCTGCCCGTGTGGAGTGCCGGTGTGCGCTTTCTAGTGAACCCTTCAGTGAGTATTGATTTGGCAGCCACCAACGCCTTTGGCATTACACCTGCAAGTCGTACCTTGGCTTTTTTGCCCGGTGCGGATCAAGTGGGTGTCATGGCGGGATTAAGCTATACCCCCAATATGGGGCCTGATTTTGCGCCACCCTTTTTGCCCAGTTTTCGCAGTGGGCCGCGGCAACCCCTCACGGATCGCGATCGCCAGCTTTTACTCAATGGCCTCACCCTTACCTCCCCCAGCACCCTTGATCCGGGGATGCTGCACCTGCGGGGCAATAGCGGCACCACAGGAACCGGTTTTCAAGTGGGCTTTGGTCTTGCCTACGATGCCCAATTTGCCATTGCCATTGAACAGTGGGAACGCGGCGAAACCCTCATCGAAAACATCAACTACAGCGGTAACTTGCAGTTGGGGCTAGCAGCGAAGTTGCGTTTCCTCGATCAGGCTCAAGGGGATCCCTTTTCTTTGGCCTTTCAAGGCTCATTTAATCGTGGCATTAAGCAGGGGGGAGGTGGCAGTCGTTCCCTAGGCGGCTTGGAACTGGCCTTTATGTATGAGCCAACCAAGAATGTGGCACTCCTGTTGAATCCCAAGTTGGGCATCTTTAGTCCCAGCCAAAAAATCGTCGGTGGTGTGGGGGTCGGCCTCAATGTTGAGGTAGTCCGCAACCTCCAATTCATTGCCGAAGCCACGCCGGTCTTTGGGCAAACGGGGGTCTATAGTGCCGGCTTGCGTTACGTCGTGCCCCAGTGGGGACTAGGCATTGATCTCTATGGATCAACGGCAGTCGGCAGCAGTATTCCCAATGCAGGTCTTGTCGGTCAGGGGTCGCCGGGGGTGGGGGTCAACCTCCATTGGCTGTTTGGCGGATCGCGGCCACAGGAGAATTAAAGTCATGCAAACTCAATAGTTGTTAGTCCCCCCTCAAGCGCAATGAAGGGGGAGCAGGGGCTAACGCCTAACTGCCGTAGATGCCTTTATCATCCCGTTGGAAGAGGCGTTTGATGTGCTCCCACGCCTTAATGAGGGCATTTTTTTCATCGTTGGACTCCTTCAGCGCCTCGTTGTAGGCTTCGACAAATTTAGACTGAGCGGCCTCCGAGAGATCTGCGCGTACCTCTGGGGAAATATCCTCTGGCCCAGACAACTGCCCCTCAGGCTGACGCGGAATTTGCATCTCCGTAATGGCTGCCTCTTGACCGCCAGCGGATTGCAATAGGAGAAAAATCTCGCCGGCTTTGTCCTCAGGGACTTCAACGACCAGCAAAAATTCACCTGCCTGTACCCGCGTTTGATAAATGGCAGCTTTGTCCTGCGGCATCCCCAAGGAAATCAGTGCGGATCCTAGGCCGGCGCCCAAAGCACCATAGAGCGCACCACTGGTCGCCCCCAAAAGGGCAGCCGCCAGAGGGCCAGCAGCAGCCACAACGCCAATAAAAGGAATAAACAGAACGCCGACTCCGGTCAGCAAACTCAGCAGTGAACCAAACACCGAGCCATAGAGGGCACCCGTGGTGACGCCATCCAAAATAATATCTTTCTTAGTAATAAATCCACTAATGCGGGCTTCAGACTGAAAATTGCGGCCAATGATTGAGATATTTTCCTTGAGCACACCGCGATTCAAGAGTCGTTCGATCGCCTCTTTGACTTTGGCCTCTTCCTTGAAGGTGGCCGAGACACATTTTGTTGCTGGTTGAGCAAAAGTCGTACGCATTGATGGGTTTCCTCATCAGGACATGACCCCAGTATAGATACGAGCAATTATCGTTGACACCGAACCTCCAAGGTGAGGAAACAGAACGCTCTCCCCACTCGACTAATCGCGGGCAAGGTTTTCAAAGCGAGTGTATTGGGGGTCAAAGAGGAGCTTGACGGTGCCCACTGGGCCATTGCGGTGCTTGGCAATCAGGAGTTCACAAATGCCGCGATCGGGGGTGTCAGGGTTGTAATATTCATCGCGGTACAGCAGAATCACTAAGTCGGCATCCTGTTCAATAGAGCCGGATTCGCGCAAATCAGACATCAGGGGGCGTTTATTTTGCCGTGATTCAACACTGCGGCTGAGTTGGGAGAGGGCAATGACAGGGACATTGAGTTCCCGCGCCAGTCCCTTGAGGGAGCGGGTAATTTTGGAGAGTTCCTGCACCCGACCTTCGGTAGTTTCTTCGCCACCCATTAGTTGCAGATAGTCAATCAAAATGAGGCCGAGGCCATTGGGATGCTCGGCATGGAGACGACGGGCAGTGGAGCGAATCTCCCCAAGGGTGGGATTGGGAGTGTCGTCAATGTAGATGGGCAGTTGCGAGAGAATACCGATCGCCCGACTTAGGGGTTCCCACTGGTGTTGGCTAATGCGCCCCGCCCGTAAATAGTTGCTGTCAATGCGGGCTTCGCTGGCAAGGAGACGTTGCACCAGTTGCTCCTTGGACATCTCAAGGCTGTAGATCGCCACCCCCAGATTATGAATTTCGGCAATGCGACGGGCAATCTGTAGGGCGATCGCCGTCTTGCCCATTGAAGGACGACCGGCAATGATAATCAAGTCCGATCGCTGGAAGCCTTGGGTCATGTTGTCCAGATCATAGAAATTGCAGGATAGACCCGGCTGAATATGACCGATCGCCCGCTGCTCCAATTCCGTAAACGTGCGGGTAAGAATTTCATCGGTGCGGGTCAATCCCTGCTGAATCCGATCCTGCGTCACACTAAAGATCTGCTGCTCGGCCTGATCCAAGATCACATTCAATGGGAGGCTGCTATCGTAACCCAGCTTCACCACATGGGTACCGGCTTCAATAAGCTTACGGCGCAGGTATTTTTCCTTGACCAAGAGGGCGTAGCGATCAATGTTAATTGCACTAACCGTACGCTCGACCAGTTCTGCCAGTTTGGGGTGCCCGCCAACTTTGTCCAGTAGCCCTTGATCCTGTAGCCAAGCAGTCACACACAGCAGATCTGTGGGACTACCGCGACTGTGGAGCGAAACCGCTGCCCGATAGATCTCGCGGTGGGCACTGAGGTAAAAGGCCTCAACCGGCAAAATATCCACCACCCGGTTGATCGCTTCCGGGTCTAAGAGAATACCCCCCAAGATCCACTCTTCCGCTTCGAGGTTCTGGGGGGGAATCAGTTGGCTATCGGGCTGAAAACTTGGCTCCTGAACCATCAAGGAGGCTAGCCCTAATCGGCAACGACTTGGATATTGAGTTTGACACTCACTTCGGGGTGAAGCTTGATTTCAGACGTGTAGGTGCCCAATTTGCGAATCTCCGGCAGAGTTATTTCGCGACGATCGATGGTTTCACCCGTAATCGCTTGAATCGCATCGGCCACATCTTTGGGTGTAACGCTGCCAAAGAGCATATCTTTTTCGCCCACGGGCATTGAGATGGTAATGGTGGCCAGTTTTTCGAGGGTGGCTTTTTGTTTTTCAGCAACGCCTTTGAGTTCGGCAAGCCGCTGCCGTTCTTTTTCTTGGAGCCGCTCTACGCGCCGCAGGGCACTGGGGGTTGCTGGCTCGGCAATCCCTCTTGGAAATAGGTAATTACGGGCATAGCCGGGGGCGACTTCGACAACTTGACCCATTCGCCCGAGTTTATTGACGGTTTCATTCAAGACAACTTGCACCCGCTTTGCCATGGGGATCCTCTTTCATTGAACTGGATGGGTTAACAGCAAGCGTCAGCGCTGGTGGCTACGGCTGCTATTTTAGGACAAATAACTATTCTATAGCCTCTCGGCAGCAATTGCGACAAAAAAAGGGCAGAACGCTGTTCCACCCTTGTACCGAGTTTGTTCCAAAGTTAAGGGTTCACTTAGAGGGGATGGAAGAGCAAGTCGGGATAGAAACGATTAAACTCAATCAAAATCCCAGCGGTAATCGTCATCCAAATGGCGGCCAGCACGGGCGCGGTGGAAAGATAGGTCAAAAAGTGTTTCATGGTACGTCGTCCTTATGACAGTCAACAAACAGTGAAGCTAGCGAGGGGAAACGGTGATTTCGTTGTCTTTGGCGGTGAGTTCACCCGATGCCAGCTCCTTGAGGGCAGCCAATGGCCAAGCAAACCCCGTGAGCATGCATTTGATGGCAAGGGGCACATCAATAATGATTTCTTTTTCATTGGCCTCACCGCTGTTGCGCACAGCAATCAAGTAGGCGCGACCCACCCAGCCAATCCAGCCGGCAATGTACAGGAAGAGCACACTGGGAATGAGAAAATCACCGGCACGGCTGAGGCGACCATCCACAACGAGGTGGGGCAAACCATCTTGGCCGCATAGGGCTTGACTATAGCGCTCAAACCGTTTTTGACCGGAGGCGGGATCAGCGGTGGTATTCACAGCAGCGGCAGCACGTTTTTGAAAGGCAGGAGAATCTTTGCAGGGGACGAGTCCTGCCACATCAGCGGCGGCTAGAGGGGTAAAACCTAGCCACAGGGTCAAGACAAGGAGTAGGGCTAACAATCGACGCATGGAGTGTTGTCCTCAAATGCAGACAGGTCAAAGTGCATTCACGGAGAGAGCAATCCCTCCCAAAGCTGCCATCATTTTAGCGGATGGGCTTCAACCCAACCCTAGGGGAAAGGTTAATAATTTTTACGAGGGCAAATGCTGACTAATGCTTCCTCTGGCGATCGTTCTATGGTTGATTGGTGCTACCGCACAAACTGCATCTATTGAGCCAGACAAAGCTCCTTTGCTAGACTGGATCTATTGCTGGATTTGACTTTGAAACATCTACACATCGGTGGCGCTGGGGGGAGAGCTGACCCACGGTGATTTCGCAACCATGAAAAGTGTTTCTCCTATTTTACCCCCCATGGATGCTGACCTGACCTTTAACTTGCCCGACCAAAAGATCCTCGAGACCTTACCTGCCCAACAGTTAGTGGCGATTATTTTGCGTCAGCAGCAAATTATTAATCAACTCCGCCATACCCTCTCGCAGATTCCCGGCGCCCCTGAGGTCGTTCACCTTGAGACCCCACCCCCCTCAGAACCCCATCTGGCACTGGTGAGTGAGGACACGGTTTGTTATTTTCCCTTGACAGGGGGGAACTGCTGGACCATTGGCCGCAGTGAAGACAATTCCATTGTGCTCAGCGATCGCTGGATGTCACGGAACCATGCCATGATTCAGCGCATGGGACAGGGGGAGTTTTATCTCATTGATCTCGGCAGTCGCAATGGCACGTTCGTCAATGGTCGCCGCGTCAGTATTCCCGTGGCCCTGCACAATGGCGATCGCATTACCTTTGGCCAAACGGAACTGGACTTTTTTAACGAACCCTTTGCCTCCCTATTTGCCGAAAATGCCACTCTGTCTTTGCCTCAATCCGAAGGCTCCTCCACAGCACTGCTCCATGTCCGCCGCCTGTTGACGGTTCTGGTGGTGGATATTCGTGACTTTACCAAGCTAACGCGGCAACTCGAAGAGGAGCTACTGTCGGAGCTAATTGGCACGTGGTTTCATCGGGCGGGCGAGATTATTCGTCAGTACGGCAGTTGGGTTGATAAGTACATTGGCGATGCGGTCATGGCGGTTTGGATCCACGAAAGCGAGGAGATTGGCTATCAAGAAATTTGCCACACCCTCTCTGCCTTAGAGGATTTACGGCTGATGACGGGAGAACTGCACCAGCACTATCCCTTGCCGTGGCCACTGCGCATTGGTTCTGGTTTGAATACGGGCTATGCCATGGTGGGTAATACGGGGAGTGGCGATCGCCCCGACTATACTGCTCTGGGAGATACCGTTAACGCTGCCTTTCGCCTTGAGAGTGCCACCAAAACCATTGCCGCTGATCTGGCTATGGGGGCAACCACCTACCACTACCTTGTGCAGTCTTGTCCAACCGTTGTCCCCTTTCGACCCCAAGTGCTGAACCTCAAGGGCTATGATGCTCCTGTACCCGCCTACGTGGGCAGCTTTGATGACCTCCATCGGTTCCTTGCCCAAGCCATCAAAGGGAGGGACACCCTGCACTAAACACCTGAAAAAAGGGATTAAGGGACGGCCTCCCTCTGATATTATTGAATCACCTGTAGGGGGCAGTCTAGACATCAGTCTATTGTGGGCGTGATGCCTCAGTTTCCTCTGTCACCCTGCTGGCGATCGGCTACCGCCGCCTGCGCTCGCTGTGCGATGTGGTCAGTTCTTTGCTTTGACTCTTAATGAACCGCTGTTTTTTGTAATGACCTGTGAGATTTGGGAGGTAAAGGAATTATGCAACGTTTGGGCCGCTGGCTAGCACTGGCTTACTTCGTGGGCGTTAGCCTGTTGGGCTGGATCAACTGGAGTGCCCCAACCTTGGCGGCAACTGCATCCACCGAGGAAGAACTGGTCAATGTGATAGATGAGAAACTTGGCACTGCCTATGGTGAAAAAATTGACCTTAACAATACCAATATTGCCGCCTTTATTCAATACCGGGGGTTATACCCAACCCTAGCTAAGTTAATCGTTAAAAATGCCCCCTACCAATCCGTTGAAGATGTCCTGAATATTCCCGGCTTGACGGAGCGGCAAAAGGAAATTCTGCGGGAAAACTTGGATCACTTTACCGTGACCGAGGTGGAAACGGCTCTCGTTGAGGGTGGCGATCGCTATAATAATGGGCTATACAAATAACTACCCTCATTAGATCAACTTTGGGTTAGCGTTGACTCCCGCAACTTCTGGATTTGATGTCTTAATCATTGGCAGTGGTGCTGCGGGTCTCAGTGCTGCCCTTGCCCTTCCCCCTAGTTATCGCATTGGCCTGATTACCAAAACTGACCTTCGCCAATCTGCCAGTGGCTGGGCACAAGGTGGTATGGCTGCGGCCATTGACCCGGCGGATTCTCCCCTACTCCATGCCCAAGATACCCTTGCTGCGGGGGCTGGCCTCTGTGATCCAGTGAGTGTTCAGTTTTTGGTTGAGCAGGCACCGGCACAGGTGGAGCGGCTCTTGGCGATGGGGGTAGCTTTTGATCGCGTGGGCGATCGCCCGGCTCTGACCCTCGAAGCGGCTCATTCTCGTCCTCGGGTACTTCATGCCGCTGACACCACAGGTCAAGCCCTGATTACAACACTGCTCGAACAGGTCACTGCTGCACCCCATATCGCGCTTCTGCCCAATAGCTTTGTCTTTGATCTGTGGCTAGAGTCGGGGCGATGCTGTGGGGTGTGTCTGTTGCGTCAGGGACAACTTCAGTGGCTGCGCTCGGGGGCAGTTGTTCTCGCCACAGGGGGCGGCGGTCAAGTTTTTGCCCAAACCACGAATCCCCCCTTAAGCACTGGCGATGGTGTGGCAATGGCATGGCGGGCAGGAGCACACATTCGGGATGTCGAGTTTTTCCAATTTCATCCCACCGCTCTTGCCGTTGAGGGAGCACCGCGATTTCTGATCAGTGAAGCAGTGCGTGGTGAAGGGGCACATCTCATAGACCACACAGGGCATCGCTTTGTGGCGGACTACCATCCTGCTGGCGAGCTGGCACCACGGGATATTGTCAGTCGCGCCATTTACCGTCACCTTCAGCAGAGCCATGCCCCCCATGTCTGGCTGGACTTACGACCGATTTCTCGCGATCGCCTGCACTACCGTTTTCCGAAAATCATTGCTGTCTGTCGGCAGTGGGGCATTGATGTTGAACAGCAACCCATTCCCGTGTCTCCAGCAGCCCATTACTGGATGGGAGGAGTCGTCACCGATTTACAGGCCAAGACCAGCCTTCCCGGCCTCTATGCCGTTGGTGAAGTTGCCAGTACTGGTGTCCACGGTGCCAATCGCCTTGCGAGTAACTCCCTTTTGGAATGCTTTGTCTTTTCAGCTCAACTGGCACATCTGCACCCTCAGCCCCTTCCCTTGGCGGTGTCCCCTGTTAGCCAGCAAGCCCTTGAAATTGAGCCAGTGAGTTTTCGGCAGTGGCGCCAAGATCTGCGGGAACTCCTGTGGCAAAGTGCTGGCATTTGTCGCGATGCTCCCACACTGATGGCCGCTCTTTCCCAAGTGAAAGAATGGCGCCAAGAACTGCTGGCTCATCCGATTGCGATCGCCCTTCGTGAACTCAACCCCAATCACTGCTATACCCTCAGCAATACAGCCGCCCAGACAACTCTTTGGGAATGGGGCGAGCTACGCAATCTCTTGGACATTGCCTACTTAATTCTCAAAAGTGCCCTCTTTCGGGAGGAAAGCCGCGGAGGCCACTACCGTCAAGACTACCCCCAACCCGATCCCAATTGGCAAATGCACACCCTAATTTGGGGAGAGCACTGGCAAAAAGCGGCAATTCAAGGCGTCCAGAGTAAACTATAGTTGCTATAGATTCCAAAAATTTTTTGCGGTGATCTATCCCTATGATGCAGTCACGGCGTGTGCAGGAAAGTTTGGTGGGTCTGGTGATCCTTGCGGGCTTAGCCACATTAGGGGTCGGCCTACTCTGGTTGCGGGGCAACCTTGCCGGTACCAATAGCTACACCCTTGAGGTGGAATTGGATACAGCACCCGGCTTAGCGGTGGGGACACAGGTGCGCTATCGCGGTGTCCAAGTGGGTCGCGTCACGGCCATTGGGTTTGACGCCAATGGTGTCCAAGTGAGTGTGCGCGTCAATAATGTGTTGATTCCCCGTAGTGCTGTACCGGAGATTCGCCAGTCGGGCTTTATTGGTCAGGCTTTCTTGGACTTTACCCCCAAGGAGCGAGTACCGGAGATTCCCGAGGGCGTCACTGCCTTTGCCCCCAAGTGCCAACCAGACTTGATTTACTGCAATGGCGATCGCGTGACGGGCGTCCGAACAGCCAGCCTCGAAGACCTCATACGGGCAGCTACCCGCTTTACTCTAGCGCTGGAAGAATCAGGGATTATCAATAACGCCAATACCCTCATTCTGGGCGCAACCCGCACCGTCAATCGTGCCGATCAATCCCTGACGAAGGTGACCACTGCCCTCGATAGTTTCAACGCCCTCAGTAATGAAGCCCGTGCTGAACTACGGAACTTTAGCACAGCCTCGCAAGCGGTGACCCGTGCGGCCAACCAGATCAGTGAAATGGTTGAGGTCAACCGCAACACGATTAACTCCGCCTTGCGCAACATTGATGGCGCGGCCCGCGATCTGAGAACCACGCTTCATGCCCTTCGTCCCCTGACCAAGCAGCTGGAGCAGGGGGAATTATTGGCCAATTTGGATGCCCTCATTAAAAATGGTGCTGAGGCAGCAGCCAATCTCAATAAAGTCTCTGGGACACTGAGCAGTCCTATCATTATGCTGTCGATCGCCCAAACCCTAGATGCAGCACGGGCAACATTTATCAATGCCCAAAAACTCACGAATGACTTGCTCAAACTCACGGGCGATGAATCGTTCCAGTCTGATTTGCGACGCCTCATTAAAATCCTCAGCCGCCTACTGGCTTCGAGTGAGGAGCTTGAGCAGCAATTCTTGGCACTCCATGCCACTTCCCTAGGAGAAACTCAGCCACCACCCCCCAACCCTGCCCCGAGTCCAAGTGTGGCTGCGACGCCCCCCAAAGAGGAAGAAGCTGCCGTGACCAGTGATCCCTAGGTTGGCAATTGGTTGAGCGGGCGGTTTCTGTGCTACCCATACAGGTAAAGCGCACTTCGCTACGACGACGGGAAACATCTGGATTGCGGTTTACTGGTGCGAGTTGACCATTGAGCCAGTAGGGCTGCCCCGCAGAGTAGGCGCGAAATTTCAGGCCAGCCAGTTTGGGTTGTTTTGCTTGGGCCTTGCGCAGTTCGTTGGCGATCGCCAGTGCCCGCATCAGACCGAGATCAGCATTCGAGCCGGGGGTCAAGCGGTTCAATGTATTACTGGCTGCCGCCTGCTCTAGCAAGGCAAGGATTGGCGTTTAGTACAGCCCTTTTCCAAAATATCCCGTGCCCAATCCCGACGTAAAAATCCGTAACGTTGATTTTAACGAGCTGTTCGGGTTTCTCCTGTGCGGGTAAAGCGCACTTCGATACGACGCCGGGAAGCATCTGGATTGCGGTTCGCTGGTGCGAGTTGACCATTGAGCAAGTAGAGCTGCCCCGCAGAGTAGGCGCGAAATTTCAGGCCAGCCAGTTTGGGTTGTTTTGCTTGGGCCTTGCGGAGTTCGTTGGCGATCGCCAGTGCCCGCATTAGACCGAGATCAGCATTCGAGCCGGGGGTCAAGCGGTTCAATGTATTACTGGCTGCCGCCTGCTCTAGCAATGTATCGAGATTACTGCCACTGCCTTGATTGGGCTGGCCGTCGGTATGGCCAATGATTTCCACGGTGTCAATGGCGTATTCGTCGCGAGTAGCCATAATCTTGGCGGCTCAATCAACCCAAATGTATTGGCGAAACGGTTCAGAGAGTTGCGCACTGCCTGTAGGGAAACAAAATTTTTCATTATCTGGAATAGAGCGATCGCCGGCAACCGCAAGTGGATTCATGGTCAGTGGATGAAATTGCGAGATTTCTAGGGTTAAAGGGGTCGCCTCTGTTTATCATAGACCTAAGGAATAAATGCGTAGAGCCTCAATTTTAGAATGATCGGTTGTTACTGGGGATACGACTTACCATGGAGAATGCCTTACCTGCGGTTTATTTAAGTGTGTTGATTATTCTACTCGGCGTCTCAGCTTGGTTTGTGGTCAAACAAATCCTCAAAACCCGCCGCATTGAATCTACTTTGGCACGCCTGCAACGAAAACTCAAGCAGGAACCAGGGACCACTCAAGAATACTTTGAACTCGGCAGCATCTACCTGACAAAGAAACTGGCCAGTCAAGCGATTCCCCTGTTTCAAAAAGCCCTGAAGGCGGCTGAAAGTGAAGGTGAAACCTATGTGGCTCCCATCTACAATGCCCTTGGCTATGCCTATTTCATGCAGGAGCAGTATGATCTCGCAATTCGCCAGTACAAGGAGGCTCTGAAAAATCAGCCTGAGTACATCACGGCTGCCAACAACCTAGGCCATGCCTATGAGAAAAAGAATCTAGCCCAGCCAGCCCTTGAGGCCTATCAGCACACCCTGAAATACGACCCCAACAATGCGATCGCCCAACGGCGGGTGAATTCCCTGAAAAAACGGCTGAGTGGCGCGGCGGCTTGAGGATCCCTCGCCAAACAAAAACTGGTTAACAATAAAAAACTGGCTAGGACATTCCCCAACCAGTTCGCAATTCACTCTGTGTATTTAGCTGGATAAGCTACCCCTCGGTTTAGGCGTCTCCTTCGATGTAGAGGAACAGCAACCCCATCACCACCGTGGGCATCAGCCAGCACACTACGGGAATAAAAATCCAAGGCAAAAAGGATGCAGCGTAAGATCCCATCATAATCAGCGGTTCTCCTTCTGGGTGATCAAAAGTAAAGTGTGACCAAGGCCCTAGTTAAAGAGGCCGGTCATGATGCCATCCACAACAGCAAAGTTTTCGAGGAGGAAGAAGGCAACAAAGGCACCACCCATAGCCCCCACAAAGAAGCCAGCCGTAAACTGACTCCAACCCTCACCGGTTTTCAGGGGATCGCTGCTGCTGCCACCCTTTTGAAAACTCACAAGGCCATAGGCTGCTAAGCAGGCCGTGGCAATCAAAATCAGGGCGATACCAGAAATCAAACCGCCCAAGTTGGCCACATCGGAGTCCCGCAGGGGACCGAGCTTGACCCAAGGACCAATGAGAAAGTAGCCATGGGCCATGCCAATTTCAAGACCCCGCAGAATGGGGGAGAGGCCTTGACGATAGGCGGGGAGATTGCCAATAAAGGTCTTGACTAGGCCAGAGTCAGAAATGGGTGTAGATAGGTGACCGATAAAGGGATCACCATTGTATGGCTTAACCAGTTCTTCTGCCATGATTTTTATTTCCCTAGCATTCCGTCATGTCCGCGCACAGGCACGAACCTAAGTGGTTATTCTAGGCAAGGGCGGGCGATCGCGCGAGAGAGAGCGTTCATCTCTTTAAGAAAGTTCATGTATCGCAACATCCCCTTACGCAGACCCGCCCTCAAGTTGGGGTTAGTAGGTGGGTACGCTGGGATCGACTTCCTGACTCCAAGCGTTGATGCCCCCTTTGATATTGATCCCCTCAATGCCAGCCTGTTTCAGTATGCCCAAGGCTTTGGCAGAGCGACCCCCCATCTTGCAGTGCACCAAGAGGCGATGGCCATTCACCAGATTGCGGATTTTCTCCACACCGGGGCCATTTTCAATCTCCGAGAGGGGAACGAGTACAGCGCCGGGAATCCGAGCAATTTCGTACTCGTTGGGGTTGCGCACATCCACAAGAACGTAATCTTGGGCACCGCTGTCCATGAGGGCTTTGAGTTCCTGGACGCTCATTTCGGGAATTTCTGCCATTTGGGCGGCCTCCTGTGCTTTGGCTTGGCGAATACCACAAAATTCTTCGTAGTCAATGAGCTTGTCAATGACTGGCCGTTCGGGGTTTGGGCGCAGCTTGAGTTCACGGAATTTCATCTCTAGGGCGTTGAAGAGCAAGAGGCGGCCACTGAGGGTTGTGCCTTTGCCAAGAATAATTTTAATCGTCTCCGTGGCTTGGATGACGCCAATAATACCCGGCAGAATCCCAAGAACGCCCCCTTCCGCACAGGAGGGCACTAGGCCCGGTGGCGGCGGTTCCGGATAGAGATCACGATAGTTGGGGCCGCCTTCATAGTTAAAGACCGTGGCTTGGCCCTCAAAGCGAAAGATGGAGCCATAGACATTGGGCTTATTCAGGAGCACACAAGCATCGTTCACCAAGTAGCGGGTGGGGAAGTTATCGGTGCCATCCACCACAATGTCGTAGTCCGCCATAATCTCAAGGGCATTGGCGGCGCTCAAGCGAGTTTCGTAGAGATCCACTTGGCAGTAGGGATTGATCTCAAGGATGCGGTGCTTCGCCGATTGAATTTTCGGCTTGCCCACCCAAGAGGTGCCGTGGATCACCTGCCGTTGCAAATTGGAGCTATCCACCACATCAAAATCTACAATGCCAAGGCGGCCAATACCGGCAGCGGCGAGATAGAGCAGCAAAGGCGATCCCAATCCACCCGTGCCAATGCAAAGCACGCTGGCAGCTTTGAGGCGTTTTTGACCCTCAACACCCACCTCTGGCAAAATCAGATGGCGGGAATAGCGTTCATAGTCGTCTTTCGTGAGTTCAATCGTAGAAAGGTCTGGATTTAGCATGGTAGCCCTTCATAAAAAATGTGGCTGATCTAACCCGATCAGCAAGGGTGAGGGGACTTTCTTATTTTACTTAGGGGCGCGACAGAGGATCTGCCAAGGTTTCAATTGTCAACACTTGCGGGGGGGTGGCATCCGGCGGATAGAGCAGGGTGAACTGTACCCAGCGGATTTCTTGGGGTTGTAGCGTGAGCCGCACCAGATCGTCCCCCTGCTGGCCTTGGCGTTGGACAAGGTGAATGATCCGACTTTGGGGGGTGCCTTGATCATCGCGGAAGCGCAATCGGACACTGCCTCGGAAAAAGATGCGGTTGGGTGGTTCAGCAAAGAACCGTAAGCCCCTGGCGGGGGCGTCGAATTTGATGGGGGTTTGGAGGGCAAGGCGCAGGGTCTGGGGGCGATCGCTGGTGTTTTGTAGCGGTAGCACCAGATCATATTCAATGCCATAGTTGCCATGGGCAGCATAGGCCGTATCGGGATAGCGCACCACGAGGGGAGCCGTTTGCACTTGTCCTGTGCCCAAGCGCCCTGCCACTAACGAACTAATGGGATAGGAGAAGGCGGTCCCCGCGGCGGGAATCGGAATTGGTTGTTGTTGGGGATTGTGCCAGCGGGAGCCAAGGGCGACACCCGCCACTCGGCCATAGATAATGCTGCCCCCTTGATCGGGGGGGGTGGGGGCGCGATCGCGGGGGGTGACCAATTCCCCTGCCGTCAGTGTCTGCTGCCATTGCTCTAGGGTCGGCGGTTCATTGCCAAAGCGGGCTAAACTGGCGAGGTAGAGGTTGCCACTACTGCGGGCACGAATCAGCAGCGAACGGCCATTGAGGGGGGGGTCGAGTCCCTTGACCGGAATCGGTAAATTGGCGATCAGGGCATAACTGCGCGGGGGAATCATGATTTGTGCGGGCCATCCCGATTGCCGCCGTTGTCGCAAAATATCCAGCATGACGCGATCGCCCGGACCAGCAAAAACTTGGCCGAGATCATTGGCCTGCTGATTGGGCAGAGGACGAAAGGGCGCATCCGGCTGACTCAAGTAACTGGCGGCATGGATCAAATTCACCGTTACCGGTTCAGAACTGGGGTTGTAGGCGAGAATCCCTAGGTAGAGGGTCGTGAGATCCTGCGGGTCGAGGGGCTTCGCAATATGGTGGACAAAAATATCAAAGCGATCGCGAAAAGCAAAGTTCAAGTGGGCACTAGGAGTTGCTTTGCCCTCTGGCGGAAATGTGGACAGGAGAATCCCTGATCGCTGCACCACCTCTGGGCTATTGCTATTCAACACAGGCACCCGATCAAGGGCACCCGGCAAAGGGAGCACTTTTTGCGGTTTTTCAATTGTTGCCGGCGCCTGAGCTAGCACTGGGGAAATGACAACCAAGGCCGCACCGCTCGCCAACCACCAACGGAAATCAACAGACATTACCGAGACCTAGTAGCTCATTTGCAGCGTTACACTCGCCTCTACCTGTAATTCCCCGGACACCACAGGGGTGCTATCGGCCATGTTTGCTGCGCGAACGGCAAGGGGTCTTGGCGGGGGTGCCGCCTGATTAATTTGAATGCTCACCACTTGGCGCGGTTGGAGATTGAGGGCACTGAGTACCGCTTGGGCTTGACTTTGGGCATCTTGGGTCGCGCGCTGCAGGGCAGTGCGTTGGGCAGCGGCAATCGTCGCCTCTGGTGCGGTGAAGCTAATATTGTCAATCGTGGTTGCGCCAGCTTGGACAGCAGCATCAAGAAGGGACCCTACGCGATCGCTAGCAATGCGAAAACTCACCGTATTGCGCCCGATATAGCCCACCAGTATCCGCTGATTGTTGGTGTACTGATAATTGGGACTGAGGCTCAGCCCCGTGGTTTGCAGTTGACTGACTTCCCGTGCCCGCAGAACCGCCAAAACGGCATTGGCTCGCCGCGCCACCTCTTGCTGTACCTCTTGAGCCGTGCGACCTTGCACCTCGACCCCTAGGCTGACTTGGGCAAGGGTTGCTGAAATGGCTTCTGTCCCTCGACCTGTAACCGTCAGGGTACGTTGGGCTTCTTGGCTCACGGCGGGTCGCTCAGCAACCACCACAGATCCCCCAACAAGAAGCGCGGCAAGACTGAGGGTATAAAAAGGCGTTAACGGATGTTTCACAGCGGTATTCACCACAGCTCAGCAAAAAACTCATGAACCTTGTTCCTCTCCAGACCGCCTCCCACTCGGATTCTGTTCCCCTTTAGGCGCTAATCGTATGAATTTTAATAAAATTCGTTCCTTGGGGAGTTTGGGCAGGAATGCCGCCCAGAATCAAAATTTTATCGCCCTCAGTGACCATCTGGCGCTCCTTGAGTTGGTTTTCAGCCACGGCAATCATCCCTTCAAACGTCATAGGCAGCGTTTCCAAAAGAATCGGCTTCACACCCCAGAGCAAATTCATCCAGTGATAAACGCGGGGGCGATCGGTAAAGGCGACAATCATGGGTTTCACCCGTTCCCCAGAGGCAATGGTTGCGGTATAGCCCGTTTCCGTAAAGCAGGCGATCGCCCGCAGATCGAGGATTTGAGTAATGGTGGTTAAGGCTTCACCTAGGGCATGGGTCTCATCATTGCGGTAGGCGGGCATATTGTCAAACTCAAGGTGCGGCTCCACATCCGCTGCAATCCGCGCCAACATCTTCACCGCCTGCCCAGGAAAAGCCCCCACAGCAGATTCGCCCGACAACATCACCGCATCTGTACCATCAAGAATGGCGTTGGCGACATCACTGGCCTCTGCCCGCGTCGGACGGGGATTGTGAATCATGCTCTCTAGCATTTGGGTTGCCGTAATCACAGGAATACTGCGGTAGTTGCACTCGCGAATAATTTGCTTTTGCAGCAGCGGCACCTTCTCTACCCGCATCTCCACACCGAGATCGCCCCGCGCAACCATGATTGCATCGGCCACCCCCAAAATCGCTGAGAGATTTTCCACTGCTTGGGGTTTCTCAATTTTTGCCAGCACGGGCATATCACTGGCACCGTGGGCCGCCAAGTACTCCCGCAACTCCCAGAGATCCTCAGCTCGGCGCACAAAACTCAGGGAGATAATATCAACCCCCTGCTCAATGCCAAATTGAATATCCTGCTTGTCTTTGTCTGTGAGGGAAGGCAGCCGCAGATTGAGATCCGGCAAGTTTACCCCCTTACGACTTTTGAGCGTGCCCCCCTGCACCACCCGGCAGGTGACCCGATCTCCCGCAATGGCCTCGACCACCAATTCCAAGAGGCCATCATCCAAGAGCACCTGCATCCCCGGCTGCGCCTCTTCGGCAAGATAGGGATAATCAATGCCAATGCCTTGTGTCTCTTCCTCAGTGAGCGGCACGAGGTGGACTTGCTCCCCTTCCACTAATTCGATGCTCCCTTCAGGAAGCTGGCCAACGCGAATCTTCGGCCCTTGCAAGTCTTGCAGCAGGGTTAAGGGGGTTGCTGCTTCATTGGCCACTTGTCGTAGCAGAGTAATGGTTTCGGCATGATCTTTATAGTCACCATGGGAGAAATTTAACCGTGCCACATTCATGCCGGCGGTTAGCATCTGCTGAATCACTTCCCGCGATCGACTGGCAGGGCCAATGGTGGCCACAATTTTGGTGCGACGAAACAGCATAGGAGAGGGGGATAACTTCATGCTCTCCTAAATCTTAGGCATAGGTCAGGGAATCCGGTGGTGTTCTGGCTTGCATTGGACATTAACTTTTGTGGCTACAGGGATGTGGCTATAATTTGCCTCGTGGAGACTACCGCTGGAGGCCGCGATGGCACGCCCCCTTACCCCCGATAATCAAACGCTGAATCGTGCTTGGACTTGGCAAGATGGCCTGATTATTTTGGCCTTGATTGCCCTGATCTTTTGGATTGTCAACACGGCGGCGCAGTTTACAGGACAGTATGACCCCACGATCACCATTGAGCTGAGTCCAGCGGTCTTGCCCAGTTACACCGCTCAAACGCTGCTGCGGATGCTGATTGCCTACATCATCTCCTTGGTGTTTAGCATCCTCTATTCCTATATTGCCTACTACAATCGCACTGCTGAAAAAATCCTGCTGCCGCTGCTGGATATTCTGCAATCGATTCCCGTGCTGTCGTTTTTGCCGGGGGTGGTGCTGGCACTGATTGCCCTCTTTCCGGGGAGCCGTATTGGCGTGGAATTGGCGGCCATTATCCTCATCTACACGGGAATGGCTTGGAATATGACGTTTAGCTTTTATCAGTCTTTGATTAGCGTGCCTCGAGAGCTGCGGGAGGTGGCAAAAATTTATCGGCTGGGGTGGTGGCAGCAGGTGTGGACGCTGGATTTGCCGGCGGGTGCCATTGGCCTGATCTGGAATAGTGTGATGTCAGTGGCGGGGGGCTGGTTTTTCCTGATGGCGATCGAGTCTTTTACCATTGGCGAGAAAACCTTTACGTTGCCGGGGTTAGGTTCCTATCTGGCGGAAGCAGCCAACCAACAGGACTATGCAGCATTGGCCTACGGTCTGGCGGTATTAATTGGCATCATTATTGTAATTGATATTCTGGTGTGGCGCCCTCTCATTGCTTGGGGCGAAAAATTCAAGATGGAAATGGTCGAGGCGGAGAATGTGCCTAAATCCTTCGTTCTTGATTTCCTGCGGCGATCGCCCACGTTGCGAGCCTTCCACCAAAATATCTTTGCCCCCGCCTGGGAACGACTGGATGAGCAGTTGCGCCCCAAACACCCACGTCAATCTGTTGCCCCCCAGAATGACCAAGGCAACTGGCCGATAACCCCCATCATTTTGCTGATTTTTGCCGCCTTCGTGGGTTGGGGAGCGATCGCCTTTTTGCGGCAAATGTTTGGTGTCAGTTGGCAAGATTGGCAGCAAATTGGTCTAGGGGCGGTTCTGACCACGGTGCGGGTAGCGGTGGCACTGGTTCTCTCCCTACTGTGGACAGTTCCAGTGGGGGTGGCGATCGGTCGCAATCCCCGTGCTGCTCAAGTGTTGCAACCCATTGTCCAAATTGCGGCATCGGTACCGGCTACGGCGCTGTTTCCAGTGCTGCTGTTGGCGCTGGCCAATGTGGGTGGGGGTTTGGAGATTGGCTCTGTGGCGCTGATGATGCTGGGCACGATGTGGTACATCCTCTTCAATGTCATTGCCGGTGCCCAAGCGATTCCCACGGAATTATTTGAAGCAGCGGTAGTCTATCAACTCTCTTGGTGGCAGCGGTGGCGCACCCTGATCCTGCCCGGCATTTTTCCCTATTTGATTACGGGCATCATTACGGCGGTGGGCGGCGCTTGGAACTCCAGCATCGTCAGTGAATATGTGGAATTTCAGAATCAAACGGAGCAAACCCTTGGCTTGGGGGCCACGATTTCTGAGGCTAGCGTTCGGGGGGATTTTCCCCTACTGATGGCCGCCACGGCAGTCATGTCACTATTGGTGGTTTTGACCAACCGCTTGGTTTGGCGCCCCCTCTACCGCTTGGCGGAAACCAAGTATCAACTGCTGTAGGCGGTGAAGATGCGCGTTATTGGCCTCATGAGCGGTACCTCGGTGGATGGCATTGATGCGGTTTTAGTGGAGCTACAGGGGGGCGATCGCGACCTTGAGGTACAGGTGCTGAATTTTTGTACGGTGCCCTATCCCACAGCCCTACGGCAGCAGATTCTCGACATTTGTGGCGCAAAACCTTTGACCCTTGCAGCGTTGGCGGAGTTGGATGAGGCGATCGCCGAGGCCTTTGCTTTGGCAGCACAAACGGTTCAACAGGGATATCCCCGCGCAGATCTCATTGGCTCCCATGGCCAAACGGTCTTTCATCGCCCCCCCACGGGCGATCGCCTCGGCTACAGCCTACAACTGGGACGGGGAGATTGGATTGCTTGGCGCACGGGGATTACCACCATTGCTAACTTTCGTGCTCAAGATATTGCCCTAGGCGGCCAAGGAGCGCCCCTTGTGCCTCGGATCGATTGGTGTCTTCTCAGTCATCCCACGGAAGTCCGCTGTGTGCAAAACATCGGTGGCATCGGCAATGTTACCTACTTGCCGCCTCAACGAGAGGATCCTGAGGGCAAAGGGGTCATGGGTTGGGATACAGGTCCCGGCAATGTGCTGCTTGATCTGGCCGTAACGGAGTTATCGGGGGGTGAATTCACCTACGATGCCGATGGGGCATGGGCGCGGCAGGGCAAAATTATCGATCCCCTAGTAGAGCACTGGCTGCAAGACCCCTTCTTTCAGCAGCTGCCGCCAAAGTCCACAGGGCGAGAATACTTTGGTCTGCCCTTTTGGCAGCGATGCCGCACTGAGGCTGCTGGTCTGGCGCCTGCGGATCTGCTGGCCACACTGACGGAATTTACGGCTCGCAGTATGGTTGAGAGCTATCGCCAATTTTTGCCCCAAAAACTGCAGCGGCTCTTCCTCTGTGGCGGCGGTGCCCACAATCGTTTTCTCAGGGAGCGCCTTCAGGTGCATTTAGGAGACATTCCCGTGGAAACCACTGCGACGGCGGGCGTACCGGTGGATGCCAAAGAGGCGATCGCCTTCGCTATTCTCGCCTACTGGCATGAGTTGGGCTTGCCGGGGAATTTGCCCCAAGTCACAGGTGCGCGCCAAGCGGTTCCCTTGGGTCAGTGTTGGCTGGGACAGTCATGAAAACACCCTTTCCAGCCATTGTCACCACGGCTGAAATGCAGGCAATCGAAGGGGCGATGTTCAATGCCGGCTTTCCAGTGGCTGCCCTGATGGAAAAGGTGGGACAACGCCTCAGCGACTTTCTCCAGCGTCAGTTTCCACCGTATTCCCGTGTTGGGGTTTTGGCCGGTCCGGGGCACAATGGCGGCGATGCTCTGGTGGTGGCGCGGGAACTATGGCACCGCGGCTATGGGGTGAAGGTCTGGCAGCCCTTTGAACGTTTGAAACCCCTGACGGCAGATCATGCCCGCTATGCCCGCTTTCTCGGTCTGCCCTTTGTCGAGACAGTGGACAGCTTGCAAGAGGTTGACCTGATCGTGGATGGTCTTTTTGGCTTTGGCCTAGAGCGGGAACTGACGGGTGAACTTGCCGCTGCCATTGACCAAATCAACACGTGGCGGCAACCACGGGTGAGTATTGATGTCCCCTCGGGGCTCCACAGTGATACCGGGGCAGTTTTGGGTACGGCAATTCAGGCCGATCGCACCCTCTGTTTAGGACTCTGGAAGCGGGGGCTACTGGTAGAGGAAGCACAGCCTTGGGTGGGGCAGGGGGTGTTAATTCCCTTTGATATTCCCTCGACGCTGATTGAAGCGGTGTTGGCGACTGCGCCTCGGCGATATTGCTTAGATGCTTCCTGTTGGCAAGAATTGCCCCTGTCGCGATCGCCCATTACCCACAAGTATCAGCAGGGACAACTGTTACTCATTGGCGGCTCTGCCCAGTTTGGCGGCAGTATTCTCCTCAGTGCCCTTGCTGCACGCTGTACGGGTGTGGGAATGCTGGTGGTGGCGGTGCCCCAGTCCCTGAAGTCCCTTGTGCTCTCACGAGTCCCCGATGCCATTGTTGTTGGCTGTCCAGAAACAGCGAGGGGGGCGATCGCTGGCTTGCCGGAACCACTAGACTTGAGCAAGTTCTCAGCCATTGCCTGTGGGCCGGGGCTAACCCCTGAGGCGGTGCCCGTTGTGGAAACCGTTCTCGATGCCGGGCAACCCCTTGTCTTGGATGCCGATGCTCTGAATATCCTAGCGACGCTCTCGCCATGGCCGCTGCCAAGTCCGACCATTTTGACCCCCCACTATGGCGAATTTCGGCGGCTCTTTCCAGACCTTGTCACCGGCGATCGCCTTGATCAAGTGACCGCCGCCGCGAGCCGCAGTAATGCCATTGTTCTTCTCAAGGGCGCACGCACAGCCATTGCCTCTCCGAAGGGTGAGCTTTGGATCAACCCCCACAGTACCCCTGCCCTTGCCCGAGGGGGTAGTGGGGATGTTCTCACTGGCCTCATTGGTGGCCTTTTGGCGCAGCAGGAAGCCCTCAGCGCCACCTATGGTGGGGTTTGGTGGCATGCCCAAGCCGGCCTTCAGGCAGAACGAGAGGCCACTGCTCTAGGGGTCTATCCTGAACAACTGATTGCCCACCTGTTACCGACGCTGCACGCTGCTCTAACTGCTGGCGTTTAGCTTTTTGGCCAAGAGTTGATTGGTCAGCTTGGGATCAGCGCGCCCGCTGGTTTTCTTCATGATTTGGCCAACAAAGAAGCCCTGAAGTTTCGTTTTGCCCGCGCGGTATTGTTCCAGTTCATTGGGGTGCACTGCTAGCACTTCATCAATCATTGCCTCTAGGGTAGCCACATCGGAAATTTGGCTGAGGCCTTTTTTCTCGACAAGGGCTTTCGGGGAGCCACCTTGAGCCAGTAATTCCGGCAGCAGATCCTTGGCCATTTTGCTACTGATAGTGCCCGCCTCAATGAGTTGGATCAATTCCGCCAATTCAGCAGGTTTCAGAGGTAGTGCCTCGATCGCCAGTTTTTGTTCCTTGAGATAGGCGGTAATATCGCCCATGATCCAGTTGGCCGCTAATTTCGGGGGTGCCCCGGCGGCAACGGTGGCTT
The DNA here is from genome assembly GCF_031583255.1 of Thermosynechococcus sp. PKX82. NCBI lineage: Bacteria > Bacillati > Cyanobacteriota > Cyanophyceae > Acaryochloridales > Thermosynechococcaceae > Thermosynechococcus > Thermosynechococcus sp. PKX82. The sequence goes on from NZ_CP134169.1 coordinate 533,746, forward strand.
CAAAGTATTCGGCAACGGCTCGCTCATCGGTGAGGACACGGGCATCTTGGGGGGGCAGGCCCCACTCGGTCTCGTAGCGGTGCCGCTTTTGCGCTGGCAGTTCAGGCAAATCCGCACGCCAAGTGGCCAGTTGCTCCGCACTGACTTCAATGGGGCCGAGATCGGGTTCAGGAAAGTAGCGGTAGTCACTGGAGCCTTCCTTGACCCGCATGGTGCGTGTTTGCTGCGTGGCCTCATCCCAGAGGCGGGTTTCTTGAACGATGGCTTCGCCCGCTTTCACAGCAGCGACTTGCCGCTCAATTTCATAGTCAATGGCGCGTTGGATGGCACTAAAGGAGTTCATGTTCTTAATCTCGACCTTGGTGCCAAAGGTGTTGCTGCCCACGGGGCGCACGGAGATATTCACGTCGCAGCGCAGCGACCCCTCCTGCATATTGCCATCGCAAACCCCCAAGTAACGGAGAATACGCCGCAGTTCTTGGGCATACTCGGCAGCTTCTTGACCCGTGCGCAGATCTGGCTCAGAGACAATTTCCACAAGGGGCACCCCTGCCCGATTCAAGTCCACTAGGGAGTAGGTGGAGCCAGACAGGCGATCGCTCCCCGCGTGAACCAGTTTGCCGGCATCTTCCTCCATGTGCAGGCGAGTAATGCCAATTTTTTTACGGTGGGCGGTGCCGTTGTCATCCACCAGTTCAATCTCAAGGTAGCCATGCTGGGCAATGGGCAGGTCGTACTGCGAGATTTGATAGTTTTTCGGCAAGTCGGGATAAAAATACTGCTTGCGATCGAATTTGCTGTAGGGGGCAATCTGACAATTGAGGGCTAAGCCCGCCTTCACGGCATACTCGAGCACCTTTTCATTCAAGACAGGGAGTGTCCCCGGCAAACCCAAACACACTGGGTCAATGTTGGTATTCGGGGGTGCCCCAAACTGGGTCGAGCTAGACGAGAAAATTTTGGTTTGGGTACTCAGTTGGCAGTGAATCTCTAGGCCAATCACCGCCTCGTAGGTGAGACTGGCGGGATCCACAGGGGTGGGTTCAGGCGCAATGGTTGCTGCCTGCTGCGTCGAGGTTGGTGGGGTGGATTTCGCCGTTTTTGATGTTTTTGAGGTTTTCGATGCTTGCCGTTTGCTTGATTTTGCCTTTGCCATCAGAAACTCCACAAGGGTACCGCCACTATAAAGCAGCTTACAGCCCTTTTCCCAAGGATGGAACACGCTCAAGGCTGTGAAAGCAAGTACAGGAGAGTATTTGATTGCCCTAGGTCTATATGCATTTTCAGAAAAGGACTGTCTTCAGGGGGGGGAATTGAGGATCAAGAGCTAGGGGCGATGATTGCGCTCCTCCATGGGCACATAGGGCTGATTGTGGGCACCCGTATAGACTTGGGTGGGGCGATAGATGCGATTGGCCTCCAGTTGTTCTTTCCAGTGGGCTAGCCAACCGGCCACGCGGGCGATCGCAAACACAGGCGTAAACAGATCACTGGGAATGCCCAACCGCCGATAGACAAGCCCCGAGTAAAAGTCCACATTGGGATAAATCCCCTTGTAACTGAGGTATTCACCCACCACTTCTTCCAGTTTCAGGGCAATGTCGTAGTAGCGATCGCCACCAAACTTATCAAACAACTGCTCCGCCAGCTTCTGCAAAATCGTGGCACGGGGATCCTTGACCTTATACACGCGGTGGCCAAAGCCGGCAATTTTGATCTTATTCTGAACGCACTTTTCCACATAGGGACGCACATTCTCGACACTGCCGATTTCCTCGAGCATATTGATCACCTCTTCATTGGCGCCCCCGTGGAGCGGCCCTGCCAGTGTACCCACCGCTGAAGCAACCACAGCGTAAGGATCTGTCAATGTCGAGGCCGTCACCCGCGCCGAGAAGGTAGAGGCATTCATCGTGTGCTCGGCATGGAGAATCAAGCAAATATCAAATACCCGTGCCGCAAAGGGATCGGGACGCCGCTCATTGAGCATGTAGAGAAAGTTGGCCGCATAGTCCAGCTCATCACAGGGCATGACCGGATCATTCCCCTTGCGAATCAGTTGAAACGCCGCCACCATTGTTGGAATTTTGGCCAAGAGGCGGATGACTGCTGCCCGAATGTACTCCGGATCGTCGAGGGCCCGCCGCGAATAGAACAATCCCAAGGCGCCCGCCGAGGCCTGTAGGGCATCCATGGGGTGGCCACTTTCTGGGAAACATTTCATCATGTCGCGAATGCGATATTTGACCCGACGGTGGTAGGTAATATCGTGCTCAAAAGCGGCCAGTTCTTCCTTAGTGGGCCAGTAGCCCCAAATCAACAAAAAGGCGGTTTCCAAAAATGTGCTTTTTTCCGCCAGTTCCTGAATTGGGACACCGCGATACTCCAGAATACCGGCTTGGCCATCCACATAGCTAATGGCCGACTGGGCAATGGGAATCCCTTCAAGACCAGGGCTAAATTCGCAAGCAACCATGCGTGGGTGTCCTTAAAAGGGGGCAAACTGAATCGCAATTGCAACATCTATCAATTTTAGGGGAGAGGGGAAAGATGTTGAGATGTTAAGCTGCATTCCCGCTTCCTTGAAGTTTTCCAACGTTTTGTCGGGCGAGGGAAAGAGCCTCGCTACGATCGCGATCGGACATCAAAATGCCTTTGCCCAAGGAGTTGACGCGATGAAACTTGCCTACTGGATGTATGCAGGGCCGGCCCACATTGGTACTCTGCGCATTGCCAGTTCCTTCAAAAATGTTCATGGCATTATGCACGCGCCCCTTGGAGATGACTACTTCAACGTCATGCGATCGATGCTCGAGCGAGAGCGCGACTTTACGCCTGTCACCGCCAGTATTGTCGATCGCCATGTCTTGGCACGCGGCTCCCAAGAAAAAGTGGTGGACAATATCACCCGCAAAGACACTGAAGAGCACCCTGATTTAATTGTGCTCACCCCCACCTGCACCTCTAGCATTCTTCAGGAAGACTTACAAAACTTTGTCCAACGCGCCAGCCTCAGCACCACTGCCGATGTCCTCTTGGCGGATGTCAATCACTATCGCGTCAATGAATTGCAAGCCGCCGATCGCACCCTTGAGCAAATCGTGCAGTTTTATATTGACAAAGCCCGCCGCCAAGGCACCTTAGTGACCAACAAAACCCCCACCCCTAGCGTCAACATTATTGGCATCACCACCCTCGGCTTCCACAATCAGCATGACTGCCGCGAGCTGAAACAACTCATGGCCAACCTTGGGATTGAGGTGAATCTGGTGATTCCTGCGGCGGCCAGCGTCCACGACCTTGCCCGACTGCCCCAAGCATGGTTTAACCTTGTCCCCTATCGGGAAATTGGCGGCCTCACCGCCCAGTACCTAGAAACGGAATTTGGCCAGCCAAGCGTGAGGATGACGCCGATGGGTGTGGTGGAAACCGCCCGCTGTATCCGTGCCATTCAAGCGGTGCTCAATGCTCAGGGGGCCAATGTGGACTACGAAGCCTTTATTGAACAGCAAACACGGGAGGTGTCCCAAGCCGCTTGGTTTTCTCGCTCCATTGACTGCCAAAACCTGACCGGCAAAAAAGCAGTGGTCTTTGGGGACAATACCCATGCAGCAGCGATGACCAAAATTCTCAGTCGGGAAATGGGCATCCACGTTGTTTGGGCAGGTACCTATTGTAAATACGATGCCGATTGGTTCCGCGCAGAGGTGGCGGGCTTTTGTGACGAAGTACTCATTACCGATGACCACACCGTGGTGGGGGACGCGATCGCCCGCGTTGAACCCGCGGCCATCTTTGGCACCCAAATGGAACGCCATGTGGGCAAACGCCTCAACATTCCCTGTGGCGTCATTGCCGCTCCCATCCACATCCAAGACTTTCCCGTCGGCTATCGCCCCTTCTTGGGCTATGAGGGCACGAATCAACTGGTGGATTTAATCTACAACTCCTTTACCTTGGGCATGGAAGACCACCTGCTAGAGATTTTTGGTGGCCATGACACCAAGGAAGTGATTCACAAGGGGCTTTCCGCCGACTCGGATTTGACATGGACCGCGGATGGGCTAGCGGAATTAAACAAGATTCCCGGCTTTGTGCGCGGCAAGGTGAAGCGCAACACCGAAAAATTTGCCCGCGAACAGGGGATTAGCGAGATCACCGTAGAAGTGCTCTACGCTGCCAAAGAAGCCGTGGGGGCTTAAGTTTCACCTCTGGAACCTGTATGAACCTGACCCTTGCAGCGTATAGCGATTGGCATTTAACAAGCAATTGCTATGGTATTGCTGAAACGTTTCATTGCCCTTGGTTTACTGGCAGCAGGGGTTGGCTTTGCACCAAGTGCCCTTGCGCAGCGGGTGCCGCGTTTACGCCAAGGCATGAGCTATGCGGATGCCCGCCAACGCCTCCTTGATCGGGGTTGGCAACCCGTGGTTAATCCAGCAATGGTGAATCCGACAACAACGACCCCGATTGTGGCCTATCTCGTCGGTCAAGGCTATAGCGAACTGATGGGTTGTCAACTAATAGGGGGGGTGGATCTCTGCACCTTTCAGTTTCGCAATCGCAAGGGGCATCTTTTGGAAATTGGCACCGTGAATTTGCTCATTTTCCCCGGCGGCACGGTGACCAGTTGGGTATTGCGGAAGAATTCCCCCTAGGCGATTCTTGCGTATAATGGGGAGCCGTAACCTTTTTTAAGGAACCGCAGTATGGTGTCTTCTCCGATTAAATCTGAAGCCCCTGTTCGTCACGATGTCAAAGACTTGAGCCTTGCACCCTTAGGGCAGCAGCGCATTGAGTGGGCCAGTCGGGAGATGCCGGTACTGCGGCAGATTCGCGATCGCTTTGAGAAAGAAAAGCCCCTTGCCGGTATTCGCTTGGCCGCCTGTTGCCATGTGACCACAGAAACCGCCAATCTAGCGATCGCCCTCAAAGCCGGCGGTGCTGACGCGGTTCTTATTGCCAGTAATCCCCTCTCCACCCAAGACGATGTCGCCGCTAGCCTAGTGGTGAACTACGGCATCCCGGTCTTTGCCCAAAAAGGGGAAGACACCGCCACCTATATGCGCCACGTCAATATTGCCCTTGATCACCGTCCCAACATCATCATTGATGACGGCTGTGATGTGGTTGCCACCCTCGTCAAAGAGCGCCAGCACCAACTCAGTGACATTATTGGCACCACCGAAGAAACCACCACTGGCATTGTCCGCCTCAAGGCCATGTTCCGCGATGGCGTCCTCACCTTCCCCGCCATTAATGTCAACGATGCCGACACCAAACACTTCTTTGACAACCGCTACGGTACCGGTCAATCCACCCTTGATGGCATCATTCGGGCAACGAACATTCTGCTTGCCGGTAAAACCGTTGTCGTGGCTGGCTATGGCTGGTGCGGTAAAGGGACAGCGCTGCGGGCACGGGGCATGGGTGCCAATGTGATTGTGACGGAAATTGATCCCGTGCGTGCCATTGAAGCAGTCATGGATGGCTTCCGGGTCATGCCCATGCTTGAGGCGGCGCCCCTTGGGGATATTTTCATTACCGTGACAGGGAATAAGCATGTGATTCGCGCCGAGCACTTTGCCGTCATGAAAGATGGGGCAATGGTAGCCAACTCCGGTCACTTTGACATTGAAATTGACCTTGCCACCCTAAAAACCCTTGCCAAGGAAGTCCGGGTTGTGCGCAACTTCACCGAAGAATACATTCTCCCCAGCGGTAAATCCATCATTGTTTTGGGTGAAGGCCGCCTGATTAACCTTGCGGCTGCCGAAGGCCACCCGGCGAGCGTTATGGATATGAGCTTTGCCAACCAAGCCCTTGGCTGTGAATATCTCGTCAAAAATAAAGGTCAGTTGGCAGCCGGCATTCACCCCATTCCCACCGCCGTGGATCAAGAAATTGCCCGTTTGAAACTCCAAGCCATGGGCATTGCCATTGACACCCTCACTCCCGAACAGGTGGAGTACATGAACTCTTGGACCTCTGGCACTTAGACCCCCCAGCCACCTGCAAAATCATTAGAACGTTGCGTGCTGCATCCTAGCTAGGGCTAACCTCAGGGTGCAGCTTTTTATTTATCGCTTAATTTATTGTCATCAACAGCCTTTTTCTAAAATAGTGGCTACCGCTACCGGCTGTCATCTTGTTATAGAGCAATTTGGGCTGTTTTAGTTGTTTGGGCAGATTTAATCTCCCGCCCTGAAGTTAAGGTTAGATACAGTTTTGGCATATTTTTAATACGGAAACTGTATAGCGACAAAGAAAATGTAGCAAAATTTACAAATGTTCATGATTGACCTGCCTAAATTGGGTGTTCAAGTAACCCGTTGAAACCAAGGGCAACAACCGTGAGCAACAAAATTGAAGCCATTAAAAAAGAGAAAGATGTCTTAGCGGTTAAACAAGAGCTAGAGAAATTCGCAGCCATGGGCTGGGAAAACATTCCTGAAGCTGACCGCGATGTTCGCCTCAAGTGGCTTGGGATTTTCTTTCGCCCCGTTACCCCTGGCAGGTTCATGATGCGGCTGCGGGTACCCAATGGGATTCTCACCAGTCAACAACTGCGAACCCTTGGCGAAATTGTGGATCGCTATGGTGAGAACGGCAATGGTGACATCACCACCCGTCAAAACATTCAGATTCGGGGTCTGCCCATTGAGGATATTCCTGAAATCATAGAGCGGCTGCAAGCCTGTGGCCTGACCTCTGTGCAATCCGGCATGGACAATGTGCGCAACCTCACTGGATCGCCAGTGGCGGGCATTGATGCGGCCGAACTCATTGATACTCGCCCCTTGATTATGAAATTGCAGGCCATGATTACCAACAATGGTCAGGGGAATTTGGAATTCAGCAATCTACCCCGCAAATTCAACATTGCGATCGAGGGGGGGCGGGATAACTCTGTCCATGCGGAAATTAACGATGTTGCCTTTGTGCCTGCCTATCGGCAAGGGCGTTTGGGCTTCAATGTTTTAGTCGGTGGTTTCTTCTCTGCTCGGCGTTGCGCTGCCGCTATCCCCCTCAATGCTTGGGTGCCTCCCGATGATGCTGTGGTGCACCTCTCACGTGCCATCCTTGAAATTTTCCGTGACCATGGCCTACGGGGCAATCGCCAAAAAGCGCGGCTCATGTGGCTGATTGATGAATGGGGTATCGAGAAATTCCGGGCAGCAGTCGCCGCTAAACTCCCCTTTGAACTCCTCAGTGCCGCTCCCAAGGATGAAATTGACTGGGACAAGCGAGATCATCTGGGGGTGCATTGCCAAAAACAGCGGGAGTTGAACTATGTGGGACTGCATGTGCCCGTAGGGCGCCTCTATGCCACTGATTTTTACGAGTTGGCACGGCTAGCTCAAGTCTATGGTCAATCGGAAGTGCGGCTGACCGTGGAGCAAAATCTGATCATTCCCCATGTACCTAGCGCTGTTTTACCAAGCCTGCTGCGCGAACCCCTCCTCACTAAGTTTCGGCCGGAACCACCGCCTTTAGAACGTGCCCTCGTTTCCTGTACGGGTGCTCAGTTTTGCAACTTTGCCCTCATTGAAACCAAAAATCGTGCCCTTGCCCTCGTCCGCTGGCTGAATCAACAACTGGTGCTCTCTCAACCGGTGCGCATTCACTGGACCGGGTGTCCCAACTCCTGTGGTCAACCCCAAGTAGCCGATATTGGCCTAATGGGTACAAAAGCCCGTCGTAACGGCGAAACCGTGGATGCCGTGGATTTGTACATGGGTGGCAAGGTCGGTAAGGATGCCAAGCTGGGCACCTGTGTGAAAAAAGCGATTCCCTGTGATGAACTGCCGGAGGTACTGCGCCAACTGTTGATTGATCACTTTGGTGCTCAGCCCATCAGTTCACATACGCTGCAGGTTCCGATACACGCTGAATTAGCCTTGTCGATTGTTTAGGAATTAAAGGATTTGTAAACCAATGGTGACTTTCTCCCGGCGTCACTTTCTCGTGACCGCTGCGGCTACAACGGCCGTGACATTGATCTCCCACGGTTGTGGTAATAGCCAGCAAACTAGTGATGTTGCCCAACCCACCACCCTAGCGGAAACTCCAGAAGTGATGGGAGCGAAACTGGGCTTTATTGCTCTGACGGACGCGGCTCCCCTGATTATTGCCAAGGAAAAGGGCTTGTTTGCCAAGTATGGGATGCCCGATGTGGAGGTGATTAAGCAGGCTTCTTGGGGCGTGACCCGCGACAACTTGGTCTTGGGTTCTGCCGGGGGTGGCATTGATGGTGCCCACATTCTCACACCAATGCCCTACCTGATGACCGTGGGAACCATTACCGGTGGCAAACCTGTACCCATGTATATCTTGGCGCGGTTAAACACAAATGGTCAGGGAATTGTCTTGGCTAATGCTTACAAGGATCTCAATATCAGGACTGACAGTAGCCCCCTGAAGGAGGCCTTTGCTAAAACCCGTGCTGAACGGCGTGCCCAGAATCAGCAAGAGCAGATCAAAGTGGCAGTGACATTTCCAGGGGGCACCCATGATCTGTGGATGCGCTACTGGCTGGCTGCCGGCGGCATTGATCCTGAGAAGGACGTTTCTGTGATCGTTGTGCCTCCTCCGCAAATGGTGGCCAATGTGAAAACTGGAACCATGGAAGCTTTCTGTGTGGGTGAGCCATGGCCACAACAAGCGGTGAATCAAAAGGTGGGGGTTGATGCTATTACCACGGGTGAATTTTGGCAGGATCATCCTGAGAAATCGCTGACTTTGCGGGCGGATTGGGTTGATCAGCATCCGAAGGCCACTAAAGCTCTATTGATGGCTGTGATGGAAGCACAACAGTGGTGTGACCAACCTGAAAATAAACCAGAAATGGTCAAGATAATTGCCCAGCGGCAATGGTTGAAGGTACCCGAGAAGAATATTTTGGATCGCTCCCTCGGTAAGTTTGACTTTGGCAATGGCCGTACCTTTGACAACCCCGATCTAGCGATGAAGTTCTGGCGAGACAATGCCTCTTATCCCTACCAAAGTCATGATCTGTGGTTCCTGACGGAGGACATTCGCTGGGGGTATTTGCCGCCGAATATGGACACTAAAGCTCTCATCCAAAAAGTGAACCGTGAGGATCTGTGGCGCGAAGCCGCTCAAGCGATGGGGGTGCCGGCAGCGGAAATTCCCACCACCACCTCTCGGGGCGTGGAGACCTTTTTTGATGGTGTGGCCTTTGATCCCCAAAATCCTCAGGCCTACTTGAGTGGTTTGGATTTGAAAAAAGTTTAGAGGTAAAGAGCAATGGCAAGTTCTTCTATGGGTTTCACTCAATCTCGACGGCGGCGCTGGTTAAAGCATCTCAAGAAGTCAGCGATGTTCCGCAAAGTGGTACTGGGTAGTTTGGGGGCGCTGTGTTTCTTGGTCATTTGGCAGTTTGTCTGCATGGCGGGGCTACTTCGCCTGCCAACGCCCCTCACTGTTATTACTGAAACTTGGGGGTTGATAGTTGATCCCTTTTATCAAGGGAGTGGCACGGATGTGGGGTTGGGGTGGCAAATTCTCTCCAGTCTGCGGCGGGTGGCCGTTGGCTTTTCCTTGGCAGCAGTCATTGGGGTGGGGCTGGGGATGCTGATTGGCTCTAGTCGAGTGCTCTACGATGCAGTGGATCCCATTTTGCAGGTGTTGCGTCCGGTGCCCCCCCTTGCGTGGTTGCCCATTTCCTTGGCGGCTCTGCGGGACAATGAACCGGCAGCGATTTTTGTGATCTTCATTACCGCAATTTGGCCGATTATCATCAACACAATTGTTGGTGTGCAGCAAATTCCCAAGGACTACAAGAATGTGGCACGGGTGTTGCAGCTTTCCCGCAAGGATTATTTCCTGAATATTCTCGTACCAGCAACGGTGCCCTATGTGTTTACGGGGCTGCGCATTGGCATTGGGCTGTCTTGGTTGGCGATTGTGGCAGCGGAGATGCTCATTGGCGGTGTCGGCATTGGCTTCTTTATTTGGGATGCCTGGAACAGTTCTCTGATTAGTGAAATTATTGTTGCCGTGATCTATGTCGGCATTGTCGGCCTGGTTCTGGATCGCTCGGTAGCCTTTGTGGGTTGCCTGCTCAGCCACGGTGAAGAGGCGCATTCCTAGCTCCCTCACGTAACCCATCCTCCCCTCTTTTCCCCTTACTGTCGAACATTAGGTTGTTTAACCCTATGGCCAAGTCTTTACCGTTTATTGAAATTGACCATGTGGATCAGGTTTTTGATCTGCCCGGGGGCGATCGCTACATTGCTCTCAAGAATATCCACCTCGAAATCCAAAAAGGGGAGTTTATTTCCCTTGTCGGTCACTCTGGCTGCGGCAAGTCCACGCTCTTGAATATCATTGCTGGCTTTCAGCGGCCTAGCAGTGGTGGCGTGGTGATGGCAGGACGGCAAGTGACGGAACCGGGTCCCGATCGCATGGTGGTGTTCCAAAACTATTCGCTGTTGCCTTGGAAAACGGTGTACCAGAATGTGGCCTTGGCGGTGGCAGCGGTGCTGGGGCATTTGAGCAAGGCAGAGCAACGACAGCGGGTAGAGGCGGCGCTGGAACAGGTGCACCTCAGTAAAGCCCGCGAGAAGTTCCCTGCCCAACTGTCGGGGGGGATGAAGCAACGGGTGGCGATCGCCCGTGCCTTGGCGATTCAACCGGAGGTGCTCCTGCTGGATGAACCCTTTGGTGCCCTTGATGCTTTGACGCGAGGCTCTTTGCAGGATGAGTTGATGCAAGTGTGTCAAGGCAGTCAAACCACCTGCATTATGGTCACCCATGATGTGGATGAGGCACTACTGCTCTCTGATCGCGTGGTGCTGCTCACCAATGGCCCTGAAGCCCACATTGGCCAAATTCTCAAAATTCCCTTTGCCCGTCCCCGCAATCGCCATGACGTGCTCAACCATCCCAGCTACTATGGCCTGCGCAATGAGATGATTGCCTTTCTCAATCAGCAGAAACGCCGCTGCCCGCCTTTGGAGGTGCCCATGGTTGCACCAACAGTGCCGGCAGGTCTGACCCTTGGCTTTATGCCCCTGATAGACAGTGCCCCCCTCATTGTCGCCAAGGAAATGGGCTTCTTTGCTAAGTATGGTTTGGAGCCAGTCACGCTGCATCGCGCAGAAAGCTGGCAGGACTTGGTGATGGGGGTGATCGCGGGTCGCTTGACGGGCGCTCAACTGTTGGCGGCCATGCCCTTAGCCATGACCTTGGGGTTAAACGGTCAGCCTTCACAACCGCTGATGACCTCGTTGGTGCTGAGTCGCAATGGCAATGCCATCACCTTTAGTCGCCAGTTGTGGCAGCAGGGGGTGAAGACTGCTGAAGATCTGCGCGCCTATATTCAGCGCACGGGCGATCGCCCCCGGCTGGGAGTGGTTCATGCCGCATCAATGCACAACCTCCTGTTGCGGTACTGGCTGGCCGCCGCTGGCATTGACCCCGATTACGATGTCGAGTTGTTGGTGATTCCCCCCTGCCAAATGATCTATCACCTCAAGGCCGGCCATATCAGTGGCTTTTGTGTCGGTCAACCGTGGAATTCCCATGCAGTGCGCGAGGGTATTGGGGTGATTGTCGCTACGGATTTGGATATTTGGTCGGGGCACCCGGAAAAAGTTGTGGGTATGCGTTCCGATTGGGTGCAGGCCAACCCGCAGCTACACCAAGCGTTGGTCAAGGCATTGATCGAAGCCTGTGAGTACTGCGATACGATCAAACATCGCCCCGAAATTGCCCAACTGCTTTGTCGGCCAGAGTATGTGGGGTGTACTCCTGAGGATGCCTATGCCGGCTTTGTGGATCCCCTTGATTGGGGGGATGGCATTGTTGCTGCTTTTCAACCCCGGTTTCACCAGTTCTACGTGGATCGCTCTCCCTGTCCTGGGCGGTTGGAAGGGCTGTGGATCATGACCCAATTGGCTCGCTGGCAACTTACGCCCTTCCCAAAAAACTGGCTAGAAATTGTTGAGCAGGTGCGGCGGGTAGATCTCTTTGGGGCGGCAGCGCGGGAACTGAAGGTTGTAGATAATGAGCCAGATCGTTCTGCCTTTGCTCTTTTCGATGGACTGCCCTTTGACCCCGATAATCCCCTTGGCTACATTGAGGCGGCTGCGATTCGCCGTGGCCTTGATATTCGCACTGTTGATCCCCAAGAGGTTGTTGCTGTCTAGGTATTTTTGAGAGAAGTCTATGGAAACCCTCTATCGTCTTGACCCCCATTTAACGGCCACCCAGCATCTACGCATTGATGGGGTGAGCAAAGCCTACCCTACGGCTAATGGCGACCAGGTGGTACTTGAGGATATTCACCTTGAGGTGAGCAGCGGCGAATTTGTCTGTTTCATTGGCCATTCCGGCTGCGGCAAAACCACACTCTTGAATATGGTTGCGGGTTTTACAGCGCCAACACGAGGGGAAATTACTCTCAATGGCGTGCCCGTGCGCCGTCCGGGGCCGGATCGCATGATGGTGTTTCAAAACTACGCGCTGCTGCCTTGGCTGACGGCCTATCAAAATATTGAGCTAGCAGTGAAGTCTGTCTATCCCCAGAAAACTCGCCAACGCCGGCGCCAAATTGTCGAGGAGCACTTGGAACGAGTGGGGCTAACAGCGGCTGCCCACAAACGCCCTGCTCAACTGTCGGGGGGCATGAAACAACGGGTGGCGATCGCCCGCGCCCTCGCCATTCGCCCTGAAGTGTTGATTTTAGATGAACCCTTTGGTGCCCTCGATGCCATCACGAAGGAGGAGTTACAGGATGAACTCATAAAGATTTGGCGCAGCCACCGACTGACGGTACTGATGATTACCCACGACATTGATGAGGCGCTGTACCTCGCGGATCGGGTGGTGATGATGACCAATGGCCCTGCCGCCCGCATTGGCGATATTGTGAAGATGCCTTTTCCGCGGCCACGGCGGCGATCGCAACTCCTTGAGGATCCGCAGTACTACCATCTCCGCAACCAAGTGGTTGACTTTCTGTACACGCGGTTTGGGCACTAAGTAGCGTATGAGTACCCCACGGGTTGGCTCGTTAGCCGTTCAGTCCAGTCGTTACCTCTGCTACTACCGCAATACCAGCGAGAGCGTTCAGCAGATTTATTTGTCAAATCAGCCCACTTGGCAACGGGTAGTGTTTCCGAGGCAAGAGCTTTTTTTCCATGGCGATGCTACAGCGGATCTGATCATTTGCTCAGAGCAAGGGGTCAGGCGCTGTTCCTGTGAATTCCTGCGGTTTGAGGAAAAAGGGCGTGCTGTGCCTGAACCAAGTGAGCCAGTGTCCTCGCTGTGTCCCTACTGTGGGGTGGGCTGTGGCTTAGAAGCAGTCCCTCAAGGCAAGGGAGCCTATAAAATTCGGGGCGATCGCCAGCATCCCTCCTCCCAAGGCATGGTCTGTGTCAAGGGGGCAACTATTCTAGAAGCCCTTGATCGCGATCGCTTGGTTTACCCCCTGTGGCGGGAGCGTTTGGATCAGCCCTTTACGGTCATTTCGTGGGACGAGGCCATGACCCGCCTTGTGGAACGCATCCAATGGGTACGCTGTGAGCGGGGCGCCGATGCCATTTGTATGTACGGTTCCGGTCAATTTCAAACCGAGGACTACTATGTGGCGCAAAAGCTAATCAAGGGCTGTTTGGGTACGAACAACTTTGATGCCAACTCGCGGCTATGTATGTCCTCGGCAGTGTCGGCCTACATGGCTAGCTTCGGCGCTGATGGCCCCCCCTGCTGCTACGACGATTTGGAGGCTACCGATTGTGCGTTCCTTATGGGTACTAATACTGCCGAATGCCATCCCATTGTCTTTAATCGTCTGCGCAACCACCACAAGCGCGATCGCCGCGTCAAGTTGATTGTTGTGGATCCGCGGCGCACCCCGACAGCGGAAGTGGCGGATCTGCACCTTGCCATCCGACCCGGCACGGATATTGATCTGCTCCACGGCATTGGCCATTTGCTACTGCAATGGGGACAGATCGATGCTGAGTTTATAGAGGAGTGTACCCAAGGCTTTGCCCAGTATGTAAAGCTGCTGGCGGCCTACACCCCAGACTGGGTAGCGGAACGCTGTGGCATTGCTCAAAGTGATCTAGAACAGGCGGCTCGCTATTGGGGGCATGCCCAAGCGGTACTCTCCCTTTGGTCAATGGGCATTAACCAGTCTGCTGAAGGGACGGCCAAAGCTCGTTGTCTCATCAATCTCCACCTGTTGACGGGGCAAATTGGCCGCCCAGGGAGTGGTCCTTTTTCGCTGACGGGGCAACCCAACGCCATGGGGGGGCGCGAAGCCGGCGGCTTGAGCCATCTGTTGCCCGGCTATCGCCAAGTGACCAATCCACAGCATCGCCAAGAGGTAGAGGACTTTTGGGGACTGCCGCGAGGGCAAATAAGCGATCGCCCCGGTCGCACGGCATGGCAAATTGTCGAAGGTCTAGAACAGGGAGAAGTGGGTCTGCTGTGGATTGCGGCCACCAATCCTGCGGTTAGTTTTCCCCATTTAGAGCGTGCCAAGGCGGCCTTTCTCAAATCTCCTTTTACCGTCTATCAGGATGCCTACTTTCCCACTGAAACAGCAGCCTATGCCCATCTGATTTTGCCGGCGGCGCAATGGAGTGAGAAAACAGGTGTGATGACTAACTCTGAACGCCGCGTCACCCTTGCCCCCGCCTTTCGATCGCCCCCCGGTCTGGCTCGCCCTGATTGGGAAATTTTTGCTGAGGTGGGGCGCCGCTTGGGATATGGGCATCTCTTCCCATTTGCCGATGCCGCTGCCGTCTATGCCGAATTTGTCCAACTCACTGCCGGTCGCCCCTGCGATCAATCGGGTCTGAGCCACGAACGCCTTGCCCGTTTAGGCGCCTTGCAGTGGCCCTGTCCTGCCGGTATGGATGATGAAGAAGCCCGCAAACCCAAACGCCTCTATACTGACTGGCGATTTCACACACCCAATCAACGGGCATATTTTTGCCTTGCCCACAGTCAGGGCGTGGCGGAACCCACCGATCACATCTATAGCTTTACCCTGACAACGGGTCGTCTCTACGGCCACTGGCACACTCAAACCCGTACCGGTCGCATTGCCAAAATTCAAAAAATGCACCCCGATCCCTTTGTGGAAATGCACCCCGACGATGCCGCAAACTTACATCTCAAAGACGGGGATTGGGTAGAGGTGCGATCGCGTCGCGGTCAAGTGTGCCTGCCGGTCATCCTCACCAAGGCCATTCGTCCGGGCACTCTCTTTGTACCCATGCACTGGGGCTTTCTCTTTGCTGATAGCGGTGAGGCAAACCAACTGACCCATCCCATTGCCTGTCCGGTCTCAAAGCAGCCAGAACTCAAAGCCTGTGCGGTGCAGGTGCTGCCCCTGAAGTTGCGGCAGACGCCCCATACCCCCACCATGCAGGAAAGCGGCACTGCCCTCAAGCAATAATAGAATCTGATTCCCTGTGGAGGGTTATGGCTATTGATGTCCCACTTCTTTGCGTTTGAGGCCGAATTCACGGCTTCGTTACGCTGTATTCCAATGATTGTTCGCTATAAACTAGATTTATGTGGGGTCAAGCTGAAGCTGCTCCACTGGCATCAACTTTCCCAAGAACAGCGACAATGGCTTGTGGTGACTCCCTGCGACACCCCCGAAGCTCAGGCAGACTATCGTCAGCAACTGCGGGATTGGGTGACCCACACCCATGGAACCCCACCGAGTGATATAGAGATTCGCCAACCCTACCCTTGGGACATCACCACTGAACTGCCAGAGACAGTGCAGCAACAACTGACCAAGGTACCTCACCACAGCCTGACGGTGGAAAAATGGTCAGCCCTGACCCCCCTCCAACGCTTTGCCCTTGTGAAGCTCAGCCAGCCCGGCCACGAGAATCGCAATTTTTGGCCAGCATTGCAGGAATTTGGTCTGGCTTAGAGGGCTAGGAGAGTTGTAGTGGCATTTTTCTGCTGAGGTAGTACAGAGTTGTACCAACAAGGGTGCCCACTAAGAAGCCTTGGGGCACACTGAGGGCGATCGCCCCCACTAAGAGGGTAATCATCCAATTTGCGGGCATGGCGGCTTGATCTTTAATAAAGCCCATGAGTACCCACGCTTCAAACAAAAGAATGACCCCCAAAATCGAGAGGGGAAAAATTTCCAGCAGCTTATCCACACTGGAACCAAAAAAGAGACCCAAGAGAAGGTAGAGACTGCCATAGATCACCACCGCCCCACCTGTGCGGGCACCAAGGGCATAGTGTCCTGCCAAACCGCTACAGCCATGGCAGAGGGGGACACCACCAAAGAAGGGCAGGATCAAGTTGGTGAGGCTATACGTGAGGCCAATTTGGCGAATCGAGAGGGGGCGATCGGGAAAGAGATCGTGGGCAGTTTGCTGGGTTGCAATCACTGCATTGGCGATCGATAGGGGTAACTGCGGCAGTGCCAATAGCACGAGTCCGGGAATCAAGGCCTGAGGATCTAAAGGCTGCAGGTAGGGAAGCTGCCAAGCAATGGTTAACTGCAATTCTGTCTCAGCCAGAACACGGCTAATCGCTACACCCACCCCCAGCAACACCACCAGTAACCCTGCGGGAACTCCCCGTTCCTTGGGTAAAAGGAGCAAGATCAAAAAGCCCATGGCACCCAACAGATAACCAAAGAGGTCACCCGCGGGCAAGTAGGTCTTGAGGGCAACGGCGGCTAGAGACAGTCCCAGTCCCAATTGACAGCCCCGCACCACGGGTTGGGGAATCCAGCGAGCCAGTCGGGTCAGGATTCCGGTGGACGTTAACACCAACATCATCGCTCCTACCATCAGTCCCCCTGCCCAAAGGATAGATCCAGTGAGTTTTTCCGTCATCACAATTACAGCCATTGCCTTTAGGGGTTGCATCGGCATGGGAAGGCCATAGAATACCCCCGTGAGAATTTGTGCCACGCCAAACAAAGTGAAGACGTTAGCACTATCCAACTGGGCAGCCATGATCATCCCCACCAGTAGGGGCAAATCCGTACCCAAATCACCAAAACTGCCACTGAGTTCTTGCCAATTAAAGCGCAGTCGCTCCCGCAACATCTATATCTTCTCCAACATGGTTTGCAATTTCTGTAGGTGTTGAGCCACCCGACCACTACGGAGGAGTTCGCTGCTGAGTGCGAGTCCGGAATTGAGACTATCGGCTTTGCCCCCCTGCCACAAGTAAAACCCACTGTTCCAGATAACGGAGGTGGTGAGGGGCTGCTCCTCGGCAGCTAAGACGGCAGCCATCATTTTTGCAGCAGTTGTTGTGTCCGCTGGCCAAGGCACATTACTGCTGGCCATACCATACTCTTGGGGATGGAGACGCAGGCGTTGCCAAGGAGGGTCTTGATCACGGGCAAGGCCGATAATGGCGGTGCGTTCGCGGGGCAAATCACAACTGCCTTCAAGACCTTTGACGGTAGTAAATTCATGAACACCGTGGAGATAGAGGGCATCGCGCATGATCCCTTCTGTCGGCGGATGAACAAACCCTGCTACGAGGTGACTGCGCCCTTGGTAAGGATTCCAGATTAATTCCAATGTGGCAATGGGGGGACGTTTACCAATTTGCTCCCGGTAGGGGACTAGCCCTTGGGCTGCTGGAAAATGACGCGGGAGATAGACAAAACCTAAACCTGTTTGCTCTAGGCAGTGGGTGATTTGTTCTAGGGTTAGGGTTGACCAGTCCACCCCTAAACATCGCCATAGCTCAATGAGGGGAATGCCTTCTTTGGTGGGTATGCGATCGCCCCCGTGTTGAAGTACTGGAATCCCAGCAGCCGCCAAAACCAATGCTGTTAAAGGACTCAGGGGAAACGTGCGATCGCGACCATCATAGGGCTGACTGAGGATCATCACGGGGCAACTGGTCTCAACCGCTGGAATCTTTGGCCCTAGCTCGTTGTAGGCATCGAGCATACCCGCCATCTCTTCCGAGGTGGGTCGCTTAATCCGATGAGCAATCAAAAACGCCCCAATTTGGGCAGGGGTTGCCACCTGCTCCAGCATGAGTTGCAACGCCAAGGCTGCCTCGGCGCGGCTCAGGTCTTTGTGGGTGTGGGCACCACTGCCGACTTTTTTAAGGAGATCACGAAAAAGAGGACTCATGGGCAGCCTGCTGGCGGATCAACGTAAGCAACTGGGCAACGGGCGGTAAGGTCAGGCGATCGCGGGTGGTAATGGCCAACACCTGACGCAGGGGCAGTGGCGTGGATAAATCACGAATCCCTAGGGCAGGATCGTGGAGCGCTTCCTTGAGGGCAGAGCGCGGCAGCAAGGCAACCATCTCACTTTCGCGGATCACAGCAATAAACGCATCAGGCGTGTTGAGTTCAAGAGCGGGTTGCCAAGGTAAACCCCGACGGCTAAATTCTTCAGCCACCAAGCGGCGCATGCCATAGCCATCCTTAAATACCACATGGGGAAAGCGAGCTAGTTCTTGCCATGTCAAGGTCTCATTAACAGTGAGGGGATGTTCAGCCGCCATTAGCACTTGCACAGGCTCACTGTACAGCGGTTCAATCACCCATTCCGCCTGTTTTAAGAGGTGGCGATCGCCCATGACAATTGCTAGATCTACTAGGCTATCCTGCAAGACTTTGAGGGCGCGATCGCTCCCTAGGGCAGTCACCCGCAACTGCATTTGGGGAAATGCTTGGCAAAACGTCGGTAACAGCGTGGGCAAAAAGTAGCGGCAAATGGAGTGAATAGCGGCAATGCAGAGTTCCTGCTGCTGGCCATTTTGCATGGCTTTGAGTTCAGCATTGGCGGCCTGCCACTCTTGCCAGATGCGATGGGCACGGCGCAAAAACAAGTCCCCCGCCACAGTTAACTTGGCGCGATTCGAGCGGTGAACAAGTTGCATCCCCAAACTTTCTTCTAGAGCTTGAATTTGCCGACTAATTGTGGGTTGCGTCACCCCACACCGCCGCGCTGCCGCTTGAAAACTCCCCGTTTCAGCAACAGCTAAAAAAGATTGAAACTGATCAAGTCGCATAATACTTGCTGTGTTCTCCCTCTGCGTCTATGTCTATTGATGCAATTGTGGCTCTTGTGGCTCTTCATCTTATGCAACTTTCGGATAGTAAAGGGTGTTAATTGATACAGTTTCTTGAGAATGTCCTACAGCATACCCTCTTGGTTCCAGCGCTGAATGAGGTAAACTGATTGGTCATACTTGCCCTCCCATGCCAGTTCTGTTTCTTCTGTGCGCATTTGAGAGGTTAGGCTATACTCAAAGCGTCATGAATGTTACTCAAGAATATGAGCTATAGCTTGGACTGACGAGAGCGGGTTGTCTCCTACATCCAGCAAGGTGGCAAAATTAGTGAAGCAACTCAAATCTTCTAGGTCAGTTGCGCCACTATCCATCGCTGGCTGAAGCGAGACGACTTAGCCCCCACGGTTGTCCCCCGTCGTCATCAAACAGACCGTAATGGTGATGCTCACGGCAATACACCCAAGTAGCTGGCTCATTTAGATAGTATTCCTTTTTCCAAATGGGTAGGCGGTGTTTAATTTCATCAATGATGTAGGCCGCACCAGCAAAGGCTTGTTGGCGATGAGGCGCCGTCACCCCTACCCACACAGCAATCTCGCCAAGAGTTAGCGTTCCATAGCGATGGCTGGCGATCGCCCCCAGCAAGTCAAATTTCCCAATGGCTTCTGCTAGGATCTGTTCTCCTTCTTTAAGAGCCAAGGCAGGATAGACCTCGTATTCTAGGGCAGTGACGATCTTGCCGTGGTTGTGATTGCGCACCCAACCCTCAAAGCTAACAAAGGCACCGGCTCGCAAGTTGGCCAAGGGCTGCCACAACTGAGCTGGCTCTAGGGGAGTATTGGTTAGGGAAAATTGCTTGATCACCATCGCTTAGTTAACCCCCGGCAACAGGGGGAATAAAGACGACCTTATCTCCAGCTCGTAGGGGTTGATCCAGTGTCACAAACGTATCATTAGCCGCAACCTTAACATGGGTCAGATCAAGGGTAAACCCGTACTGGGTCTTTAGTTCTTGGTATAGCTCGCCATAGGTTTGGGCGGTGGTCACTCGCTCCTCCTGTTCCCGTTGGCTTTGCTCGCGTAACTGGGCAAAGTAGCGTAGATGAATAGTTTTAGGGCCGTCGGACATGGTGTAGGGCTTCCAGATAATCTTCAGGGGTGTTGATGTTGGCAGTAATGGTCGGCTGGGGTGGGGCAATCCGCTGGCAGGGCGATCGCTGGAGAATTTTCACAGGGCAGTAGATCCCTTCTGCATAGGCGGCCTCAAATACCGGCAGAGCTTGGGGGGTATAAATGGCACACAATGGCTCTGGGAAACCCTCTTGGGGATGGTGATAGCAGGTGGCCACCACATCTTCGCGGTAATGGTGCAACAGGGGCGCAAGGGTTTCTGTGGTCAAATAGGGCAAGTCACAGGCCACCACTAACCAGTTCACGTGGGGATAGGCACGTAAAGCTGTTAGGATGCCGGCAATGGGGCCAATCTGAGGCAGGGTATCGGGGAGGGTTGGCAAATCGGCAAGGGGAGTCCCCTGCCATTGATTGGGTTGCGCTGAGAGAAAGACTTGTTCGCAGGATTGAGCCAACAAATTGTAGAGGTACTGGGCATGGGGTTCGCCGTAGTAGTCTAGCAGGGCTTTGGCCTGACCCATGCGCTGACTCTGGCCGCCAGTGAGCACAAGGCCGTAGAGGGGATATTGGCCGAGGGTTTTCTTGCCACCACTTTTCGCCAGCAGGCGCACCTCGCGAATCACAATATGGGGGCTGAGGGCTTTGGCCATGTCGTAGATTGTGAGGGCTGCGATCGCCACCCCATGCAGGCTTTCCATTTCCACCCCGGTGCGATCGCGGGTTTTGACCTCACAGCGCAGGCGAATTCTAAGGCCACTCTCAAGTGACTCGATATCCGTCTCAAAGCGACAACTAGTAATCGGCAGCGAATGGCAAAAGGGAATGACTTCAGCGGTGCGTTTTACCGCCATTGTGCCAGCAATAATCGCCGTTTGCACCACAGGCCCTTTCGTGAGAAAGAGATCTCCCCCTTGCACATAGGCCTGAAAGACTGGTGGCAATTCAATCAGGGCTTCTGCCACCGCTCGGCGATCGCTCACGGCCTTCTCGCTAATATCCACCATCTGGGGTTGTTGGTTCTCATTGATGTGGGAGAGCATCCTCCTAGCCTCCAATCTGGTGCATCGCATGGTGAACTTCTGCTCCGCGCAAGCTGGGTTTCATGCCCAACACTTGCTCATAGGCGGCATACCGTTCCCTTTGACTTAAGCCCCGTAGGGACACCCCCGCCTCCTTAAACAGGCACGCTCGCAGGACACCATCCGCAGACAAGCGCCAACGGGAGCAGTGGCCACAAAAGGGTTGGGATTCTGAAGCGATAAAACCAATCTGCCCGCCACAGGCCGTCTCAAAGTTAAACGAAGTGGAATCCAAAGGACGTGGCACAGGTCGCAGATCATAATGCTGACGCAAGCGCTCAATCATCGTGGCAGCACTAACAAAGCGATCGCCCCCCAAGTGGCAAGCATAGCCAATGCGCATCAGCTCCAAAAAGCGCACCTCAATCCCCAACCCCTTGGCGTACTCCACCATCGGCACCAGTTCGTGATCATTGACAACCGCCATAACCACCATGTTCAGCTTCACCTGAAACCCTTGGTGAACCGCAGTGGCCACCGCCGCCTTCACCGTTTCCAAGTGGTGGCCATGACTAATGGCGGCAAAGGTTTCGGGGTCTAGGCTATCCAGACTGATATTCAAACGCCGTACCCCATATTGTTCCAAGAGGGGCAAAAAGGGCACCAAGCGAATCCCATTCGTGGTTAAGCTTAGCTCTGGCACCCCCACTGCCACCAAGGCTGCGACAATCTCAGCAAACTCGGCTCGCAGGAGCGGTTCACCCCCCGTTAGGCGCACCGACTCAATCCCCAGTGCCACCAGTT
Organism: Thermosynechococcus sp. PKX82; assembly: GCF_031583255.1. Taxonomy (NCBI): domain Bacteria; kingdom Bacillati; phylum Cyanobacteriota; class Cyanophyceae; order Acaryochloridales; family Thermosynechococcaceae; genus Thermosynechococcus; species Thermosynechococcus sp. PKX82. The sequence continues at coordinate 555,723 of NZ_CP134169.1, forward strand.
CAGCCACAATCGTGGCATACTCTGTGGGGCTTAAATAGGTCTGGGGGGGCATAAAGGCGGCATCCACGGGCATACAGTAAGTACAGCGCAAATTACAGCGATCGGTAACCGACAGGCGCAACTTGCGAATGTGTCGCCCTTGGTTATCCAGCAAACGTTGGCTAGGGATAGCTGTGGTGACAACCATCCGCCCTAACTCCACGGAAAATAGCGATAGCACTCCCCAGCGGCAAATATCCCTTGCGAGGCAGGTAGTTCCAAGAAGCCATCACTGTCAGCCAAGGCCAAAAAATCACCAGAGTTTTGCATCGGACGGGGGTGGGCAATCAGTTCAGCAGTTTTCGTGGTTTCTAGTTTAACGGGTAAAAAGTAGGTTAAGGGCTTCTCAAAAGAGAAGGGAGTGGCCAAGCGGGCATAGAGGCGTGGCATGTCCAAAATATAGCGGTGTAAACACACCAAACTGGAGACGGGGTTCCCCGGCAAGCCAAAGACTGCCGTTTGCTGCGTGTGATCCACCCCAAACCAGAGGGGTTTTCCGGGGCGCTGAGCGACACCGTGGATATATTGCTGCACGCCATGATCGCGCCACAGTTGCGGTAAATAGTCAAACTTGCCCTTGGAAACGCCGCCGCAATAAATCAGGAGATCGTACGCTTGGCTCGCTTGGCAGTAGTGGGTTGCCAGTTGCAGCGGATCATCGGGTAAATGGGTGATGCTGACGTGGCTGTACCCTTGGCGCTTGAGGGCAGCCATTAGGGCGTAGGCATTGGAGAGGCGCAGTTGATGGGGTTGAGGGACGTGGTCTGGCGGAATCAGTTCATTGCCGGTGGCAACAATTTGAGTGCGGGGGGTGCGCTGGACACAAACTTCGCTCTGCCCCACAGAGGCAAGAATGCCCCAAGCCGGACTGTGTAGAGGGGTGCCTGCCGCCAGCACCTGTTGACCCGCCGGCGCATCACTGCCACAGCGGTGAACAAATTGATAGGGCGACCACAGTTCGGCGTGGCGGATATGGGCAATGCCGTCACGAATTTCCAGAGCCTCGTAGGGAATGACCAGATCGCAGTTCTGGGGCAACGCGGCACCAGTCATCACTTCCAAGCAGGCCTGTGGATCCGTCAACGTGGGGGGTACCTCACCAGCAGGGACAACCCCCAGAATCGGGAAGGCACGCTGACCAGATTCATAGGCGGCCCACCGCAGGGCAATACCATCCATCATGATGCGGTCAATGGGTGGGTAGGGGCGATCGCTGGTAATGGCTCCTGCTAGTCGGCTGTACTGAGGCTCAGTCAAAGAGATGGTCTCTGTGCCCCAATCGGGCAAATGCTGCTGAATCAGGTCAACGGCTGTTTCGACGGAAATCATTTTCTAGACAGGATTAACTGCGAAATAGGCGGCAGTAGAGCGTTTCGTGCTGCATACTGGCGAGGGCTAAGCCCAAGGTACAGCTTTCTAAATCATTGTCAGTCACATTTAAGCTCTGCTGCACGGTTTGCTGAATCTGGGGCTGAAGTTGGCGCAGAAGCACTTGACCCGCCGTCTGACCAAGGGGAATCAGTTTCACCGCTGCATTGATCAGAGTAGTGACCCAACTATGGAGATAGCCTAGAAGTGCGGTTTCTAGGGGAATGTCGGCAAGGGCAGCGGCAATGCAAAAGGCAACACTGACATTCCAAGGGTAGGGCTGACCAGTCTGAAGTTCTGGCGGTAGGCGATCGAGGGCAGCGACGAGGTTGATCAATGCTGTTCCCATTTGCCAATTTTGGGCACGCAGTTCGGCGCTTTCGCGGGCAGCCGAGAGCCACGCATTCCACTGGTGAACAGCGTCAAAATCGCCCTTGGCGATCGCCCCATAGACCCGCCCTATCACTGCTGTTTCCAAGTGAGCACTGCCAAAAGCCAGTTCAAAGGTGAGCCAATCCTGTACGGCGGCTGCTGAGGTGATCTTGCCTTGGGCAATCAGGGTCTCCAAGCCCTCGGAGTAGTTAAAGCCGCCAATGGGCAAAGCGGGACTCACCCACTGCAACAAGGTTAACAGCGCTGACTCAGTGAACATGGTAGGCACCGCGCTCGGGACAAAAGGGCGCGACTTCAAACGTTACTATTAAGCCCCGCTGTTCCAGCATGGTTTGCAACACGGAATCTGCCCCCCAGCGAAGATAATCGGTGTGAATTTCCAAGGGGAGGTGGCGATTCCCAAGGTGGTAGGCGGCCTGTAGAAGGTCAAGGGGAGTGGTAGCCATCACCTTTAGCGTGGGTTCGGGTTTGGCGTGAACCGTGACGACTACTGTGCCGTCCTCGTCCTGAAGGCGATCGCCCGGCTGTAACGTCATCCCGCGCGGCAACTTCAGATAGAGAGATTCCCCCTCATCACTGTGGCAATGGAGACGACTGCGACAGCGTTCCTCTGCGGTCAATGAGAGGTGCAACTGACGGGCATTTTCCAATGTTGTAGGGCAAAGTTGCGTCAGCGTGAACATCAAACCAGCGTCAACTCGACAATTTTATCAAAGCGGAATGTTTTCACCAGTTGCTGAAGGCCTGCAATCAAGGCGGCTTCTTCGGATGGGATTTCAGCAATCAGTTCGCGAATGCGCTTGGCATTGAGCTTTTTGGCCGCTTCTTGGAGTTCAGCAATCCAAGGGCGGGGCATCACCATTAGGGCGGCTGGATCCAGCACCTGAGGACGGGGAGCACTTGCGGGGGGCAGAGCATCCTCGTAGGCATACTCTAGATTTAACTGGGCGGCGAGTCGTTCAAAAATCGTTTGCGGACGGAAGGGCTTGGCAATGTAGTCATCACAACCGAGATTCAGCAGTTCCTGTTTGTCCTGCTCAAAGCCACTGGCGGTCACCGCAAGAATTTTCGGGGCGCAGACGGCTTCGCCGCGTCGGAGGCGATCGCTCACTTCTTTCTTGATCTGTCGCGTTGCCGTTTTACCATCCATCACGGGCATGCGAATATCCATGAGAATTGCATGGGGCTGCCATTCTCGCCAGATCTGCACCGCCTCTTGACCATTGCCGGCTTCTCGACAGCGAAAGCCCACGGGTTTTAGGAGTTGGGTGAGCAGTTGGCGGTTTTCGGGAATATCATCTACCACCAGAATGCGGACTGCTGAGGTGGGCGATCGCAGGCCAACAACGGTTTGTGCCCTTTCCTCCTCTAGCGCTTGAGGATCGCCAAGGCCAATGTTGATCTCAAAGTAAAAGTGACTTCCCTGCCCCTTGGTGCTGCGCACCTGAATATCCCCCCCCATCAATTGCACAAACTGGCGACTAATGGCCAACCCCAGCCCAGTGCCTTCACTCACTTTTTTACTGCTATCGGTTTGGACAAAGGGCTGGAAGAGCATTTTCAACTCTGCCGCGGTCATGCCAATACCCGTATCACTGACTTCAAAGGCGAGTCGCGGGGGTTCTTGGGCTTTATAGCTGACCTTGAGGGAGACGCCCCCCTCTTTGGTGAATTTAATGCCATTGCCCAAGAGGTTCACCAATACTTGGCGCAGCTTCATTTCATCAGTGGTTACCGCCACCGGCAGATTGGCGGGCAAATCAAAGACCAGACGCAACCCTTTAGCTTCAGCTCGCACCTTGAGCATTTCTTCGAGGGTTTGCAGCATCCGCCGCAAATCAAAGGTGGTTTCCTGAAGCGTGATACGCCCAGCTTCAATTTTGGCCATGTCAAGGACATCGTTAATCAAACCCAAAAGGTGTTCACCGCTGCGGTTGATCTTTTCAAGGGTTTGCCGATGCTGCGGTGCAAGGGTGCGATCGCTGAGCAAAATTTGACTAAAGCCGAGAATGGCATTGAGGGGGGTGCGCAGTTCATGGCTCATGTTGGCAAGGAAAATACTTTTGGCTTTGTTGGCTGCCTCTGCTGCCTCTTTGGCCTTGAGTAACTCCCGCTCCGCTTGATGACGTTGATGGGCTGCAAGGGCGATTGTGACAATATCCGCCACATTGGAGACAAAACTGCGTTCCTCCACCAGCCAAACCCGATGCTCGCCAATACTCTCAACACAGATCACCCCCAATAATTGACCATTGAAGATGATCGGCGCATCAATCCGAGAATACACCCGCTGAAGTTTGGCATAGTCCCGCAGTTCGTGGGTGCGCGGATCCGTGAGTAAATCATTGACCACGAGGGGTTCCCCGGTGCGCAGCAGTTTCAAGTACTCTGGATAGGGGGGCTGGGTGAGGTAGGTGGATTGAGTAGGGTTGTTGGCGGCAGGGTCGTACTGGACAACACATTTGAGGCGATCGCCCTGGAGTTCCCATGCCGAAGCCCGCTGGACGCGCAGTGTTGTTGCCGTCACTTGGATAATCTCCTGCAACGCCATACGAAAGTGTCCCTGTTGCACATGGGGAGATTGGCTCAGCTGCACCAAAGCAACATTGTGGTCATGAAGTACCCGTTCTTTTTCGGTCAGTTGTCGATTGGCCGCCTCAAGGGCAGCCGTCCGGTGCGCCACTTCCTCTTCGAGGCGTTGATTAAAGCGGTGGAGTTCACTAAAACTTTCCTGTAATTGCCCTGCCATATCCACAAAGGTGCGACCGAGGTTGCCCAACTCATCCTGAGTTGCGGTGTCCACCTCAGCGGCAATGTCTAGATCACCCACTGCAATTTTGTGGGCTGCAGCATTTAGCCGCTTCAGGGGGCGCACGATGTAGCCTGTCACTCCCCAAGTCAGCAAACTAATCAAGCCAAAGGACATCCCCAAAATCCACAGACCCGCCCACGTTTCTTCATGAATAAAGTCAAGCAGTGTGTCTTCATTGATACGAATGGCCAGACTCCAGCGTGCCTCGGGAATCGGCGCATAAAAGACCCATTGGCGCTCTTGGGAAAGCCAATCAGTGACCCATTGCTGTCCCCTTTGACCCGCCACCATTGCTCTGCCTAGGGCGGCAAGATCGCCGTGGTTGTTTTCCTTGGCAATGTAAAAAATAGATTGACCAATGAACTGGACATCGTTATGAAAGATAATCCGTCCCTTGCGATCCAAGACAAAGAACTGGCCTTCTTGGAGGGCTTGAATGTTCATGGTCTGCTGCAGGCTTTCTAGAGCCACATCCACCGTGGCGACTCCCCGAATTTGACCTTGGCGGCGGAAGGGCACCGAATAGGTTACCATCCAACTATCCCCCGCACCCCGATCAAAATAGGGATCACTCCAGCGGGGCTGACCGCTTTGAATTGGCTCTGTGTACCAGTTCCATTGGGGTTGGGTGTAGTCGTAAATTGTTCCCGTATCCTTTTGCCGCCATGTGCCCCCCTGCCGATAAATATAGGGGCAAAAGAGGCGCTTGCGGGGAGAAAAGCTATAGGGAGTAAAGGCAATCGCCGATCCATAGACCAAGGGATTGACAGTGACATTGCGGCGCAAAAATGCATACAGCTGCTGTTCATCGACCTTGGGGAAGGTTTCTAGGGCATAGGCAGTGGTGGTTGCCAGTTGCGCCACCTGCGCCAGTGAGTCGTTAAATTGATCGGCGTAGAGGGACACCAGCGTTCCCTGCCACTTTTCATAATCGGCAGTACTGCGGCCAATCAGGCGCGCCCGAATGTAGAGGAAAAGGCCGGTGTAGATGACAACAATCGGCAGGAGCGTCCCCAGCAAGAGCTTATGGCGAAAGGATAGCTTGCTGAGCATGGCGGCCTCGACCTCCCTAGGCTTTCCCCTTAATTTTAGGCTGCCTAAAAAGACCAATCCTCTAGGAAAGGGGACTGAGTACTTTGCTGTCGCTGTCAGTGGCCACTTCACCCACCACTTCCGGGGTATTGGCTTCCGAAGGCGGCACCACCTGCCAGAAGAGGGGTAAATAGTGCTCCCACTGCTGGAGAATCATTGCGGCCTTGGCACTCCCCGTGCGCTCGTGGTGGGCAGTAATCAGTTGTTTGAGTTGGGCGGCACCAATGGCAGAGGTGACCCGCTGGAGTTTGACAACTTCGGGGTTGACCTTGGCGGGGAAGTTACCCGCTTCATCCAAGATGTAGGCCAAGCCACCGGTCATACCGGCACCCACATTGCGACCCGTAGTGCCCAAGACCACGACCACCCCACCGGTCATGTATTCGCAGCAGTGATCCCCTGTGCCCTCGACAACGGCAGAGGCTTTGGAGTTGCGGACAGCAAATCGTTCACCGGCGCGGCCATTGGCAAAGAGAAACCCCCCCGTGGCGCCGTAGAGACAGGTGTTGCCAATAATCACATTCTCCGCAGCCGCATAGGGAGCATTGGCCGGCGGCTTGATAATGATTTCACCCCCATGCATCCCTTTGCCGACATAGTCATTGGCTTCGCCGGTGAGGTTGAGGATCATCCCCGGCAGGTTGAAGGCGCCAAAGCTCTGGCCAGCACTGCCGCGGAAGTGGAGGGTAATCTGACCTTCAAAACCTGTGTTGCCATACTTTTTGGCAATGGCACCCGCGATGCGTGCCCCGACAGTGCGATCAGTGTTGACAATGGGCAGCTCTAATTCAACGGTTTGCTGCTTCTCAATGGCGGCTTGCACCTCTGGGCGTGCCAAAATTTCATCATCGAGAACGGCACCGTTACTGTGCACTGTTTCGTGCTGCAACCACTGGCGATCGTGCCGCGTGTCGGGCAGCTTCGTCAAGCAATCCAGATTTAGGGGTGCAGTTTTTGCAAGGGTAACATCTTGGCGCGGTACCAGCAAATCCGCCCGGCCAATGATCTCGTTCAGGCTGCGGTAGCCCAGTTGAGCCAGAATTGAGCGCACCTCTTCGGCAATAAAGAGGAAGAAGTTCACCACATGCTCAGGCATACCGGGGAAGCGCTGGCGCAGTTCTTCTTTTTGGGTGGCCACGCCCACGGGACAGTTATTGGTGTGGCAAATCCGCGCCATGATGCAGCCCTCGGCAATCATTGCCACCGAGCCAAAGCCAAATTCCTCGGCACCCATCAGAGCCCCCATGACCACATCCCAGCCACACTTGAGGCCACCATCCACCCGCAGAATCACGCGATCGCGCAGTTGATTTTCCAAAAGAACGCGGTGCACCTCCGTCAGCCCCAATTCCCACGGACTGCCAGCATGCTTAATCGAACTCAGGGGCGAAGCACCGGTGCCACCATCGTGACCGGAAATTTGAATCACGTCGGCGTTGGCTTTTGCCACCCCAGCAGCAATCGTACCAATACCAATTTCGGCCACTAGTTTCACGGAGACTTGCGCTTGGGGATTGATCTGGTGCAGATCAAAGATCAGTTGCGCCAAATCCTCAATGGAGTAAATGTCATGGTGGGGCGGCGGCGAAATTAAGGACACGCCCGGCTTTGATCGCCGCAGCATAGCAATGTAGGGGCTGACTTTCGTGCCCGGCAGTTGACCGCCTTCCCCCGGTTTCGCGCCCTGGGCAATCTTGATTTCAATTTGCTGGGCATTGATCAGGTACTCTGGAGTAACGCCAAAGCGCCCAGAGGCCACCTGTTTAATGGCGGAACTGGCGGTATCACCGTTGCGCAAGCCCCGCAGATGGGGAAATTGGGGAGAGTGCCCCTCACCATCCACATCCGTCAGCACTTGGAAGCGAATCGGATCTTCGCCCCCCTCGCCAGAGTTGGATTTACCGCCAAGGCGGTTCATAGCGATCGCCAGCACCTCATGGGCTTCCCGCGAGAGGGCACCCAAGGACATCCCCCCTGTGCAGAAGCGTTTGACAATTTCACTGGCGGGTTCAACCTCTTCGAGGGGAATACTGGGGCGATCGCTCTGGAAGTCCAGCAGATCCCGCAGTGCCGTGGGTACCCGACCGGTGAGTTGACGGCGATAGACCTCGTAATGGTCATAGCTATTGCTGCTCACGGCTTTGTGGAGTGCCTTGGCCATCTCCGGATTATTCATGTGGTACTCGCCACCGGGACGGAATTGGACAAAGCCAAAGTTCTCCAGTTTCTTGGCGGTGAGTTCGGGGAAGGCCTTGTGGTGAAAAGCAATGGTTTCTTGAGCCAAGTCTTGAAGCGTCAGACCCCCCACCCGCGACGTAGTGCCAATGAAGGCCTTGTTGAGCAGGTCATCACCAATACCAATGGCCTCAAAAATTTGGGCACCGCGATAGCTAGCAATCAGAGAAATCCCCATCTTGGAGAGGATTTTTAGGAGTCCCTCCTCCACGGCTTTGCGATAGTTGGCCTGCACCTGTTGCAGTGTCAGTTGCGGCAGTTTGCCCTTGGCCATCAGGTTTTGGGTGCGATCGCTATGCCACCACTGGCGAATTGTTTCCCATGTCAAGTAGGGACACACTGCTCCGGCGCCATAGCCAATCAGGCAGGCAAAGTGATGGGTACTCCAGCATTGGGCTGTTTCCACGACAAGGGAGACGCGACGGCGAATGCCTTGGGCAATCAAATGGTGGTGCACTGCCCCCACCGCCAATAGGGGTGGGATATAGGACGTGTCGGCATCCAAAAGATGGGGTTCGCCAGCAAGGTTGTGGCGATCGCTGAGCACAAGGATTTCGGCGCCTCCTTTGACGGCGGCAGCGGCCTGTTCACAGAGCCGATTCACAGCGGCCTCAAGCCCCGCAGGCCCTTGGGCGATCGCAAACTGTGTCGAGAGCCGAGTGGTACCAAAGGGAGCCTTGAGAATTTCCTCTAGCTCTGCTTCATTAATGAGGGGAGAATTGAGTTGCAGCAGGCGGGCATCTTCTGGGCTTTCAACGAGCAAATTCCCCCGCGCACCAAGGCGAGTCACCAAGGACATCACCAGTTTTTCCCGCAGCGGATCAATGGCCGGATTGGTGACCTGGGCAAAGCGCTGCTTGAAGTAGTCGTAGAGTAGGTGGGGTTGTTGCGACAGCACCGCCAAGGGAATGTCATCCCCCATGCAGAAGGTGGGTTCCTTGCCATCCTTGGCCATGACCTCAATGATCATTTCCACATCTTCGGCGCTGAAGCCAAAGGCCATTTGCTGTTGTAGGCAGGTTTGGCTTTCGAGGGTGGGGGTTTCGCCATAGGGTTGAGGGGCAAGTTCTTGGCGATAGGTTTTCAGCCATTCGCCGTAGGGTTGCTGCTGTGCCACCCGCTGTTTGATTTCCCAGTTGGTGAGCAGCTCTTGGTGTTCTAAGTCAACGGCAATCATCTGCCCAGGGCCAAGGCGGCCTTTTTCAATCACCGTTGCTTCATCAATTTGAATGCTGCCCGCTTCGGAAGAGACAATCACCAGATCGTCATTAGTGAGGGTGTAGCGTGCAGGTCGCAGGCCATTGCGATCAAGGGTGGCGCCGACAATTTTGCCATCAGCAAAGGCCACTAGTGCTGGACCATCCCACGCCTCTTGAAGGCCACTGTAGTATTCGTAAAAGTCCACCACCTCGGGGTGATCCGCCAAATCGGGCTGGTTTTGATAGGCCTCGGGAATCAGCATCATCATTGCCTGCAGGGGCTGCCGTCCCGATTGCACCAGCAATTCCAGCACATTGTCGAGGTTGGCGGAGTCACTATTTTCGGCATTGACAATGGGCATGAGATCCGCAAAGGCTTCGCCCCAATAGGGATGGCTCAGTTGGGCGGCTCGTGCCCGCATCCAGTTGATATTCCCCAAGAGGGTATTGATTTCGCCGTTGTGTCCCAGCATCCGCATCGGTTGCGCCAAGGGCCACTTAGGCATGGTGTTGGTGCTAAAGCGGCGGTGATAAAGGGCAAAGGGGGTGATGTAGTTGGGGTTGCGCAAATCCTCATAAAACTGGGCCAGTACTGCCGAGCGCACCATGCCCTTATAGACAATGGTGCGGGTGGAAAAGGAACAGATATAGAAGTCCTGTCGCCAGTCCGCCTTGATTTGGGCGATCGCCCGCTCAATGCGCTTGCGCGCTAAGTAGAGCTGCCGCTCCAGTTCATCACCACTGGCTTTACTGGAAGCCACAAAGAGCTGTTCAATTTGGGGCTGATTTTGCCTTGCTTGGCGCCCTAAAACACTGGGATTCACGGGCACTGCTCGCCAGCCCAACAGGCGCAGTTCATTTTCACTGAGCACCCGTTCCACAATCCCCTTTGCCGCTGCCGTTGCCGCCCCTTGGGGCAAAAAGATCATCGCCACCCCAATCCGCTGCCGCGGCACGCCAAACTCCGGCAACAACTCCCACGGAATCGCCGTCATGATGCCAGCCCCATCCCCAGAGTCGCGATCGGCACTACAGCCCCCGCGGTGTTCAAGGCAGGTCACTCCCTCTAGGGCTTGGGTCAAGATGCGATGACTAGCTATCCCCTTGCGATGGGCAACAAAACCCACACCACAGGCATCTCGCTCGGCCACAAGCCAAGGCTGTCCATGGTAACCAACTTGATGCACGGGGGAAGAAAAGGCGGATTGTTGCATGGGTCTGAAAGCGTTCAATCGACTGAGGGGTCTAACGTTGTCTTGACAACAGCAACCAGCTCTAGGGACTGAAAAACGCCACGACTCGAAGGGAGGAGCCAAGGCGACAGTATACAGAGATTAGAGAGGGCTGGTGATGGAGCAACGTATAGGGTCTTTCGCTATTATAGGGGCTTCGCTTGGATCCAGAAACGCCAAAGCAAGAGATTGTTAAGGTTTGGCCATAGGAGCCGGCAAACCAGCGATCGCTGAGGCTGACTTGAGGGCTAGAACGCCGCAGCAGAGAGGGGTTAAGGTTGGCGTTTAGGCTGGCGTGATATCATTAAATTTTCCAACTGAACAACAAGGCTTCCCGATTAATTGCTTGGTAAAACACGCCCATGAGCTTTGCTGCTGATTCTTCTCGGATCATTCCCACTGAGTTGCGGGACGAAATTTCGCGCTCATACCTTGAATATGCCATGAGCGTCATTGTTGGGCGTGCCCTTCCCGATGCCCGCGATGGTCTCAAACCCGTACACCGCCGCATTCTCTATGCCATGCATGAGTTGGGGCTGACCAGCGATCGCCCCTTCCGCAAATGTGCCCGTGTGGTGGGGGAAGTGCTAGGGAAATATCACCCCCACGGCGATTCAGCGGTCTATGATGCCCTCGTGCGGATGGCGCAGGACTTTTCTATGCGTCACCCCCTCATTGATGGCCATGGCAACTTTGGCTCGATTGACAATGATCCGCCGGCCGCGATGCGCTACACCGAGTGTCGGCTGCAAGCCCTAGCCACAGAAGCCCTCTTGCAGGACATCGAGCAGGAAACCGTTGACTTTGTTGATAACTTTGACGGCTCGCAGCAGGAACCCCTAGTTTTACCGGCGCGGATTCCCCAGTTGCTGCTCAATGGCACCTCCGGCATTGCCGTGGGGATGGCGACGAATATCCCACCCCATAATTTGGGAGAACTGGTGGATGGGCTGGTGGCCTTAATTCATAACCCCCAGATTAGCGATCGCGAGCTAATGCGCTACATTCCGGGGCCAGATTTTCCCACTGGGGGGCATATCCTCGGCCAAGGGGGCATTGAAGAGGCCTATACCACCGGTCGCGGCTCGATGACGCTGCGGGCAGTGGCCACGATTGAAACCCTTGAAGCACCGGGTCGCCAACCCCGCGAGGCGATTATCGTGACGGAGTTGCCCTACCAAACCAACAAGGCAGCGCTGATGGAAAAAATTGCCGAGTTGGTCAACGAGAAAAAAATTGAGGGCATTGCCGATCTGCGGGACGAAAGCGATCGCGATGGCATTCGGGTGGTGATTGAGCTAAAGCGGGATGCCTACCCACGGGTGGTACTCAACAATCTCTACAAGCAAACCCCCCTACAGGTGAATTTTGGTGCCAATATGCTGGCGATCGTCAACGGCGAGCCGCAATTGCTGACCCTCAAACGCAGTTTAGAGGTGTTCCTTAGTTTCCGTGAAGCGGCGATCGCCCGCCGTACCCGCTATGCCCTGCGCAAGGCTGAAGAACGGGATCACCTGCTCCAAGGGTTGCTGGTGGCGCTGGCCAATCTCGATGCCGTGATTCAACTCATTCGCAGTGCGAGTGACACGACCCTTGCTCGTCAGCAATTGATGCAAACCTATGCCCTCAGTGAAGCCCAAGCCGATGCCATTTTGCAGATGCAACTGCGGCGCCTCACGGCCTTAGAGGCGGAAAAAATTGAGCGGGAGCACGCAGACCTTCAGCGGCAAATAGCCGATTATCGCGATATTTTGGCCAATCGCCAGCGGGTACTGGAGATTATTGAAAAAGAAGTCACCGACCTCAAGGCCAAGTTTGCCACGCCCCGCCGATCGCTGATTGTGCAAGCGGATGGCGAGATTAGCGACACCGATTTAATTGCCAACGATAAATCCGTCATTCTCGTTACCCAGCAGGGCTACATCAAGCGGATGCCCGTGGATACCTTTGAAGCCCAAAGTCGCGATGGGCGGGGACGCAAAGGGGCAGAGATTAAAGAGGATGATGCCGTTGAGCACTTCTTTAGCTGTAATGATCACGATCGCATTCTTTTCTTTAGCGATCGCGGTTTAGTCTATGCCTTGCCCGCCTACCAAATTCCCAGTGGCTCGCGCCAAGCCCGCGGCACCCCCATTGTCCAACTGCTGCCCATTCCCCGCGAGGAAAAAATTACCTCCGTCATTGCCGTCCAAGAGTTTAGGGAAGATGAGTATCTGGTGATGCTCACCCGCAAGGGCTTCATTAAGAAAACGGCGCTAGCGGCCTTTAGCAATATCCGCACCAATGGCCTGATTGCCATTTCCCTTGAGGAGGGGGATCAACTGCGGTGGGTGCGGCGTACCCGCGAAGAGGACACCATTATCATCGGCTCGCGGCAGGGCATGGCGATTCACTTTCGCGCCAGTCACGATCAACTGCGCCCCCTTGGCCGTGCCACGCGGGGGGTCAAATCCATGAGCCTGCGTCCGGGGGATGAACTAGTGGGGATGGATATTCTGCCGGCGGCGATCGCCAACCGTTTTGCTACCCCCCCGGAGGATGACAGTGCCGAGATGGAAGACGTTGAGGAGACGGTGGCGCAGGGTGAAGGCCCTTGGGTACTGGTGATTACCACCAATGGCTACGGCAAGCGGGTACCCGTGCAACAGTTTCGGCTGCAAAACCGCGCCGGCATGGGCATTACCGCCACCAAATTCAAAGCCAAAAGTAACGAGGATCAACTGGCGGCTCTGCGGATTGTCAATGCCGAGGATGAATTGATGATTGTCACCAGTCGCGGCATCATTATTCGCCAAAAGGTGATGGATATTTCCTCGCAGTCGCGATCGGCCACGGGCGTCCGTCTGCAACGCCTAGATGAGGATGATGTGATTGTCACGGCAGCCGTCTTGCCCCCCGGTAGCATGGAGGCTGAGGAAGATTGAGCACCACCGCCTTTCTCACGGGTGCCAGTGGCTTTGTCGGTACCCATGTGGCACAAGTCCTTGCCGAGAGGGGGTATCGTGTCCGTGCCCTTGTGCGCCAACCGCAGCAGGCTGCCCATCTCAAAGCGTGGGATGTGGCGTTGGTGCAGGGGGATCTCCGCACCAGTGACTTAGTGCCCTTGATGCAAGGGTGCCAAGTGCTCTTCCATGTTGCCGCCCATTACAGTCTGTGGCGGCGCGATCGCCCCCTCCTCTATGCCGTCAATGTGGAGGGCACCCGTCGCATCTTAGCTGCTGCCCGTGAGGCTGGCATTGAGCGCACCGTTTACACCAGTTCCGTGGCCGCCATTGGTGTGGATCCCAGTGGCCAACCCACCACCGAAGCCTACCAAAGCCCCCCCGAAAAGCTGATTAGCGAGTACAAGCGCTCCAAGTACTGGGCAGAGCAGGTGGCTCACGCGGCAATCCGCCAAGGGCAAGATATTGTCATTGTCAATCCCAGTACCCCCATTGGCCCTTGGGATGCGAAACCCACCCCCACTGGCGAGATGATCCTGCGTTTTTTGCGGCGACAGATGCCCTTTTATGTCAACACGGGGTTGAACCTGATCCATGTGCGGGATGTGGCGATCGGTCATCTCTTAGCCTTGGAAAAGGGCAAAACCGGTGAACGCTACATCCTTGGCCACCACAACCTCACACTGGCAGAAATTCTAGGACGCCTAGCCACGATAACTGGATTGCCGCGTCCCCTTGGCGAAATTCCTGTGGTGATTCCCCTCGTAGTAGCTTGGTTCGATGAAGTGGTGCTGGGGGCTTTGGGCAAACAACCAACCATCCCCGTTGACGGAGTGCGCATGGCACAGCAAAAAATGTTTTACGATGCCCGCAAAGCCGTGGCCGAATTGGGCTTGCCCCAGACGCCAATTGAGGAGGCGCTCCGAGACGCCGTGACTTGGTACCGTGAACGCGGCTACTGCCCCTAGGGTTTGCGATATAGTGAGGAATGGAAATTATGAAGTTTAGTTAAGAACTATGCTGGTTGCGCCCTTTACCTCGCAGTTGCCGCTTGTGGAAGAGACGCTTCATCGTGGCTACCAAGCCCTGCAATGGGGCAAAAACATTTTCGCGATCGCCCACAAAACCCTGAGTGCTCGTCTTCTCAATACTCTCTTTCCCACCGAAGAGCGGACGCAACCCCTCAGCCCTGAGTTGCAAGCATGGCTCAAGGAACGTTATGAAGCCCTACTCCAGCAGGATTGGCAGGATGCGGTGGCTGGCTTGTATCCCCCCACACTTCTCTTTGATGCCCCTTGGGAAGAATTTTTGCGCTTTTATCCGGTACTGTGGCTAGATTTGCTGCAGATGTGGCAGCGGGCGCGATCGCGCCAATTTCAGGAATTTGCCAAGGACGTGCGCCTTGAGGACTATCCGCAGTATTATCGCCAAAACTTCCACTACCAAACCGATGGCTACCTCAGTGAGACCTCGGCCAACCTCTACGATCTGCAAGTGGAGCTGCTCTTTGGCGGTACGGCAGATGCGATGCGGCGGCGCGTGATTGCTCCCATTGCCCAACATTTTGCCACTCATCCTCCTACGCCACCTGTACGCATTCTCGATGTTGCCTGTGGCACCGGTCGCACCCTAAAACAACTGCGCTATGGCTTCCCCAAAGCAGCCCTCTTTGGCATTGATTTGTCCCCTACCTACTTGCGCAAAGCCAACTCCCTACTGGCCACCCAGACCGGGGATTTGCCACAACTCATTCAAGGGAATGCCGAAAGCTTGCCCTACGTGGACAACTACTTTAGCGCCGTCACCTGTGTCTTTCTCTTCCATGAACTGCCCGCCCCAGTGCGCCAAAACGTGATCAATGAATGTGCCCGCGTTCTCCAGCCGGGGGGTGTCTTTGTCATCTGTGACTCGATTCAAGCCCTGGATTCCCCAGAGCAGCGCCCGATGATGGAAAACTTTGCCAACCTTTTCCACGAGCCCTTTTACCGGAATTACATTGAAGATGATCTCAACATCCGCTTAGAAAAAGCAGGCCTAGTGGTCAAAGAGGTGCAGCACCACTTTATGAGTAAGTATTGGGTGGCCGTTAAGCCTTCTTAGCCCAAAGGTACCAGTCCGCTACACTTTGTAACGGTGCCCACCTCCTGCGATGCGGGGCTGCTAGGCTGAACACAGTATGTCAAAATGTCTTTTCCCTGTGGCAGTCTGGAGGGTTAATTGATGGATGGGCTGGCATGGCAAGCGGAGTTTGTCTCTGGCTTGGCGGAAATCGATCAGGAACATCAGGCACTGCTGGCGATGTTACAGCAGTTACGCTCGGCGATCGCTGAGGGAGCAACCTTTTCGCAAGTGAAGCCGCAATTACTAGAGTGCGCCAGCGAAACAGAACGCCACTTCCAGCACGAAGAAACTCTGATGGCTGCTGCCAACCATCCCCTCTATCTCTCCCACCGTGCGGCTCACCAAAATCTGCTACGGGATTTGAGTGGGGTGCTTGAGCAGGTGCAGGGTCATCCCGAAAAGCTGACACCAGAGACGATTGAGGCGATTGGTGCTCTAGTCGTGCGCCATATTCGCGAAGAAGATCTGCCAATGCTCTACCTGCTCACCCATCCCGAGGAGCTAGCACAGCAACAAGCGGCTGAGTTGACGGCGGAAACTGCCTTTTAGATCTCGGGACTAACCACTGGTTTTGCGATGTTGGATGGCCGTTAAGCCACTGGTTTGCAGCAATTCACCACTCTCGACCACGGCATAGATCAGCGAGTGGTTGCCACAGTTCATGCGGGACTCTACCGTACATTCCAAATAGGCAAGGGCATCGAGCAAAATCGGGGCACCACTCTCAGCGCTTTTGAGGCCAAGGGTGGCTAATTGTTGCTCACCAAGGCGTTGTGCCTGCTGAAATTGGCGAACGAGGGGACTGCCTTCCTTGAGAATATTCAAGACAAAGCGATCGCCCACCAAGCAGAGGCTTTCTGCCCATTCCTGCGGCAAGGACACTGTGATACCGGGGGGATTAAACGAGGCTTGGGAGACCGACGACACCAAAATCGCTGCCGCTTGGGTGAGGTGAAAACACCCTTCCGGTAGGGTGGTCAGAACACACAGGGAACCCACGACCCGATTCACTGCCTGCTCGGTGCGATCCACCTGTGCCTCGACGAGACTGGGGGGGCGGACGGTGCGACTCTTGCGCAGTTTCTTCAGGGCTTGGGCAAACTCGTTGGCGGCAATTTGGCATTTTTCAAGATCGCTCGCCGTGGGGGTAAACTTCACCCGCAGCGTTTCAAAGCCAAGGGTATAACCAGCATCAAGCAACTTTTGTTCAATGTCATCAATGGCCTCACCACTCCAGCCGTAGGAGCCAAAGACCCCCGCCAGCTTGGTTTGGCTGCCCTCCGCCAAAATAAACCCCAAAGCGGTCTGCACCTGTGTCGGCATGTGTCCCCCTAGGGTGGGCGAGCCAATAATAAAGCCGTCGCTACTGTGGATCAGGGCTTGCATTTCTGCTGGGGGTGTGGTTTCACAGTTAATGGCCTCCACTTGCACACCGGCTGCCGTTAGGGCTTGGGCGATCGCGTTGGCTAGAATTGCTGTATTGCCATAGGCAGAGGCATAGAAAAGTGCTACCTTGGTGTCCTGTTCCGTTTGGGCTTGGCACCAGTCGCGATAGTCCTGAAAGAGGCGGCTACGGCTAAACTTGACGATCGGGCCGTGGGCGGGGGCATAGAGGCGCGGTGGCGGTGTCAGTTCTACCAAGCGATCCAAAATGCTTTCCACTTGGCGGGTTTGCGCCGCATGCAAACATTCAAAGTAGTAGGCACGATCCGCATCGAGTTTTTTCCACTGCTCATCGTAGAGGCTATCGCCACAGACATGGGCACCAAAGAGCTTATCGGTAAACACAATTTGATTCTGAGGATCAACGGTGATCAAGCCATCGGGCCAGCGGGGCGTAGCAGCAGCAATAAACTCCAGTTGGCGATCGCCCCCTAACTCTAGGGGTGTTTCCGCACGGGGAATCCAGAGATTCAATTGCTCGCCAAGGGTGGAGCGCAAGGTTACTGCCCCTGCCTTAGAGCAGACGATAATGATCTGGGGCGCTTTTTCCAGCAAAACCTTGACGGTCGCCAGACGGTTGGAGTTGACATGACTAAGAATCAGGTACCGCAGTTGACTCAGATCAATGTGCTGCTGGAGTTCCTGCAAATAAATTTGGGTAAAGGATTCCCCTGGCGGATCCAGCAGGGCGGGTTGGGGTGCTCGGATCAGGTAGGAATTGGAGGTGGTTCCCTGCTGACGGCCGTACTCCACTTCAAACTTCAGCCGATCCCAAGTGCGCGATCGCAAGACCAAAACCCCGGGCGCAATTTCTGCGACTTGAACATCACGGGGACGAGTTTCCGTGAGCATTGGACACCTCCTGAAAACCTATCTGCGGTACTGCTATCGAAAATATCGAAATAGCACTGCCACTATAACGTAGTTTAATCGCCTAGGGAATTACCAGTAAAATTTTTATTCTTGATCATTGATGTTTTATTTGATCATTTTTCAAATCGCAGGGTTATTAAAAAGGCTATTAAGTAATTGGAATTCAAGAAATTGGTTAACGCTTAAAAACTTTAATAATTTTTTTAATCTTATCAAATAAAGAGATTCAATATTATGGTTTTTAATCTTTGTTTTTATATTTGCTTTATAATACCAATTCAATTTGAAGATAGGGTTAATAAAGGCTGTGTAATAAATGACCAGCCCGTCAAAGAACGAATCACTGCCGTCGTCAGTTGTAACAATACAGCTTGCAGGTTTTGACGCAGGGCTTCCAGCGCCTCGAACGACTGCCATGCTCATGCTGCTCGCAGATTTTGCCACAACCGCTCCATGGGATTGACCTCGGGGGCAAACACAGGCACAACATTCCGTGGCTTCTTGAGTGATATTCATGAATTTTTGAGTATAGCTTATCCCTCTTGAAAATATCTCACTCCCTTTCGAAATAGCCATAGGTAACAACCAGCAGCTCGCTAATCTTACCGCGTTTGTGGCGATTGGAGTTGATCACACGGCTGGCCTTGAGTTCAATACAGTGCCAAGAGCGATACAGGTGCAGCATGGGTTCAACCCAAGCATTGCTAAGCATGACGTAGCATCCCCGTTGAGCCAACTCAGCGACAACGTTGGCCAGGGCAATCTGTTCTGCCTCGCCAAAGGGCTGATCAGTGTAACTGGTGAAGCTGGCTGTTTTAGAAAGAGGATAGTAAGGTGGATCAAAGTAGATAAAATCCCCCGCCGTTGCCCAAGTTAAGACCTCTTGAAAATCCGCCACACTCAATGTCACCTTTTGCAGAGCAAGGCTCGCTTGGCGCAGAGCCTCTGGATCAAAAATTTGGGGATTGCGATAACGACCCATGGGAACGTTGAACTGCCCGGCACGATTAACACGATAGAGGCCGTTAAAACAGGTTTTGTTCAGATAGATGAAGCGAGCTGCTCGCGTGAGGGGATCAAGTTGCTGCTGATCTAAGCTACGAATGTGGTAGTAAAAAGCTTCGCTGTGCTGTTGGCGATATGCCGTGAGTTCTTGAATTAAGTCCTCCACGCGATCGCGCACAATTTGGTAGCAGTTCATTAGTTCAGGGTTGCGATCGCTCAACCGCACCTGCTGAAACTGAAATTCCCCCTGTTGGGCTTGGCCAAAGAGATACCAGTAGAGCGCTGCACTGCCACAAAACGGCTCAGCATAACAGCGACATTGATGGGGTAAATAGGGAGCCATTTGGCTCAACAATTGCGACTTGCCCCCCGCCCACTTGAGAAATGGCTTCGGGCTGAGGATCGTTGTTGTCCCCACTAGACCGGTGGAAACAGGATGAACAACAGTCCCTGCTGCCCCACGAGCAATTCCCGTAGGAGCGTGACAATACCCACCCAGATAATGGGACTAATATCCACTCCCCCAAGGGGCGGCACAACGCGGCGAGTTGGTGCCAGCACAGGCTCTGAAAGCCAGTAAATCACTTTCAATGGCCCTTGGGTGAGGTTAATCTGGGGGTACCACGTGAGGACAATCCGCACCAGAAAGATCAGGGTAAAAATGGCGAGGATGATTCCCAGTACCCAATTGATGACAATAACCACAGGCATTGGCATCGCTTACACTATCCCAAATCATTATCCCAAAAAATGATCAAGGGCAGCTTTAAGTTCTGCGAGTTCCTGATCAATGCGTCCCTCTTGAGCGGCACGAGTCACACATTCATTCAAATGCTCATCGAGAATCAGCCGTGCCACCCGATCCAACGCTCCCCGCACTGCGGCAATTTGAATCAGTACCTCTGGGCAAGGGCGACTATCCTGCACCATCGTTTTGATACCACGCACGTGCCCTTCAATGCGCGAGAGCCGATTGACGATCGCCCGCAGCGATTCCTCACTGTGATGATGGGGATGGGAATGCAGGGAAGGAGAAGAATGGGAATGGAATTCAGTGCTCACGGCAAATAGTCCTAAACAATCAGTACAACAATCAACCTATTCAACAAAATATTCAACAGATTAGGAACTAGGGTTGTGTTGCTCCCTGTTGAAAATAATTTCTTAAATTCACTAAGCGTTGGCGATTCATAGCCGCCGGTTGTTGGCGCTGAGCAGGGCTGAGAACTTGTTGGACTTCTAAAGCAGCCGCAAAATGTGTTCGTTGCACCATCTCCCGTAAGCTCATCACCAATGCCGCCGCTCAAACGCTTGGTCTAGCCGCTTCAAGACTTGCTGCAATGCTTGGGCGTTAACCGACGCTAAATCAGGGTTGAACTGCTTTGCTTCAGTCAATCGTTGGCACTGCACGTTGAAGCTGGGGTAAGGGGCATCCGCTGGGATGATGTACTCGCTACGCACAGAGCAGGCATTGACTGGACATTTGCGCGAAGCAATCCAGTCTTTGCGTTCCCTCAGCGGATCATTCCAAACTTGGCGACACACGTCTAGATCGTGGTCGATCTGCTTGGCCTGCTGCTGGGTTAGTTTGAGTTTGTACTCGTACGTCAGGGTGAGCATGAGTGCATTATAGCGATTAGTCACGCCCGATGTTCGGTGCTAGCTCAATATATCCAGCAACAAGCTGAGATTGAGTGACTGCTCCCTGCGGTCGCCCGCCGCCTCACCACCTAACCGCTTTGCGGTATAGACGGAGCACTGCGGCGAATTTTGGTAGCAAACTTGCTAGCTGCACTTGGTTTTGGCCATGAATGTGACGGCTCTTTCCTAAATTTTCAAGTGGGCGTTTGCCTTGGGCGTCACTCCCGTAACTGTTGTCCCTAGGGAAGTCGTGATAGTATCGGGACACATCCCCCGCAGGATTCAGTGGACGAACCAACGTGACAGAACCAATTTTTTGGTTGGCGGTGTCACTGGTATTAGTGGCCGTATGCTTGGCAGCCGTTCTGGTTGCTGCGATTCCGGCGTTTATGGAATTGGCACGGGCGGCGCGCAGTGCCGAAAAGCTCTTTGATACCTTGGGGCGTGAATTGCCCCCTACCCTAGAAGCAATTCGCTTGACAGGTCTAGAGATTAGCGATCTCACCGACGACATTAGCCAAGGGGTAGAAAGTGCAGGCAATGTCGTCAAGCAGGTGGATCAAGGAATTGCAGCGGCAAAACGCCAAGTTCAAGAGGCGAAAGTGACCACCCGTAGTGTTTTTGCCGGGGTAAAAGCCGCATGGCAAACGTGGAATCGTCCCAGTCGCAAACCTTCGCGGTTGCCGCCGAGTCAATTGTCACCGCCGCCCGAGCGATCGCCCCAAGAACGCCGTGAGCAGGCCAAGGAAAGCTGAATCATCCCTTGGCGTAGAGTCGCCACTGGCTCAGCCCCTAGCTTGAGTTGATACTCCGTGGTTAAGAGAATCTGCAAACAGGCTTGAAGGGCCGGCAAAGCAACAGCGTTCACTTCTTTTTGCAGGAAATAGACCCGTTTCGGATTTCCCACTTCGGCGAGCTTGGCAATGCGTTGATGGTCGCGCTCATGGCTGAGCAACTTGACCCACAACCAGGTGCGAAATTGTTTCGTCAGGGTGGCCAAAAGGCGCAAGGGGGGTTCATTTTGGAGTAGCAAGTCCTCCAGTTGGCTCAGGGCAGTGGCTGTGTCTCCCCGCAGCAGCGTACTGGCAAGGGTGAGGCTACTTTGTTGGGTGGCATGAACAAGGGTGGTGATGTCTTCAGCGGTAAGGGGGCGATCGCCCGCAAACAAGGCCAATTTTTCTAATTCATTGTGGAGTTGGCGACTGTCATTGCCCACGGCTTCGGCAAGCAGTTGTATTCCTTCTGGGGGCAGGCGGACTGGATAGCGTTGAGTCGCCTCACGGATTTGCTGTTCAATCTCAGCGGTTTTCCAAGCGGCAATCGGACTAAATTCCTGAATCTTGCCATGCTGTTGCAGCAGCTTGACGGCTTTACTGCGGCTGTCGGGTTTTTGGCGACTGGTAAGAAGAAAATGACAGTTCGGGGGAATTTGTGGCAAGGTGAGTTCTAAATCTGCGAGTAGTTCCGCACTACAGCGTTGACCTAGCGTTGTATTCACTAGCCACACCAAGCGATCGCCTTCTCCAAAGGGCGGCGTCATCACCTGCGCCAACGCGGCTTGAACGGCCTCAGCATCCTCCCCAGCAAATTTTTCGAAGTTAAAACTCTCCCACAGGGGATCGACCACTTGTTGCCGTAGGTCTTTCACGGCCTGCTCGAGTCGGAATTGATCCTCCCCCCAATAGAAGTAAACGGGCATGATGCGGAAATTTTCCCTTATCCACTAGGATAAAGACATTGTGGCGGAGACTTTAAGGAAATGTTGCACTCTTGTTCCCGATGGCCATCCCGCCTTTTGGCGCTGGGTACACTGGGGGTAGGGTTAGCAATCGCTCCCCTCTTCTGGCAGCCCGCAGACTCCCAAGAAACGCCTTCCCAAGCACTTACCATTTTGGCCGATGTGCAGCAGGCGAATGCCGTCACAGGCGTGATCACGGCACGGGGCAATGTGCAACTGCGTTATCCCGCCCGCCAAATTCAGGCCACGGCGGCACAAGCACAATACTTTAGCCGGGAGGGGCGCATTGTCCTCAGTGGGAATGTGTATGTTTTGCAACAGGGGAACAGTCTCCGCGCTGACACCATCACATATCTTATTGAGGAAGCAAAATTTGTCGCTCTGCCCGCCCCCAGCCGCCAAGTCGAATCTATTTTAATGATCCCCGATGACCCTAACCAACAAATTCTTACACCTGTGCAGCCCTAATGGGCGGTTTGCGCTACCGACCACGCTTCGCCTAGAGGGGGTATGTAAACGGTATGGCAGTCGTTGGGTGGTGGATCACGTCAGTCTCTCGGTGGCTCGCGGAGAGGTGGTGGGTCTGCTGGGGCCCAATGGTGCAGGGAAAACGACAACCTTTTACATGGCAACGGGGATTGAACGACCGGATGATGGCCGAGTATGGCTGGATGATGAGGATATTACCCAAGCTCCCTTACATCAGCGAGCACGGCGGGGCATTGGCTATCTGCCCCAAGAACCGAGTATCTTTCGCCAGTTGACGGTTGCTGAAAATATTCTCTTGGTTTTAGAGGAGACGGGAGTGCCGCGGCGGCAGTGGCGCGATCGCTTGGATCAACTACTCACGGAATTCCGCCTCACCCACATTGCCCACACCCTCGGTCGGCGAGTCTCAGGGGGAGAACGGCGGCGCACCGAATTAGCCCGTGCCTTGGCAGCAGGTAAGCAAGGCCCCAGTTTTTTACTGCTCGATGAACCCTTTGCGGGCGTGGATCCCATTGCCGTGCATGACCTCCAGGACATGATTGCCAAGCTGCGCGATCGCCAAATGGGCATTCTCATTACCGATCACAATGTGCGGGAAACGCTGGAAATTATTGACCGCGCCTACATTTTACGGGAAGGGCAGATTTTAGCCGCAGGGAATAGCTGGGAATTGGCCCAGGATGCCAAAGTGCGGCAATACTACCTCGGTGAGGATTTTCGCTTCTAGACATGATCAGAGCACTGCGGCGGATCTGGTTGCCGACCCTTCCCAAGTTAGATCAGTATCTTCTCTCGCTACTGCTGCCGGGGTTTGTTTTTGGCGTTACAATCTTTACCACTTTGGCGCTGACCGTCGGCACGATTTTTGATCTGGTGCGACAAATTGCCGATGCTCAACTGCCCCTAACGATTTTGCTGCAATTGATTGGCTATCAACTGCCCAGCGTCTTGGTCTTGGTGTTTCCGATGGCCGTGTTGCTCGCGGTTGTGGGGGCGATGAGTCGGCTCTCAGAGGAGGGGGAGTGGATTGCGCTGCGCAGTGTGGGGATTTGTCTGCGCCGTGTCCTCGTCCCTGTGGTGGTTTTTGCATTGTTTGTGAGTGGGTTGACCCTTGCGCTCAATGAAATCGCCGTACCCATCGCCAAGTATGAATCGCAAAAACTCATGCGGGAGTTACTGCAACAGGAGCGTACCCTCGGCTCAGGCACCGATATTTTCTACCCTGAGTACGATCGCCAAGGAGATGTGCGGCGACTGTATTATGGGCATCGCTTTGATGGCAGCCGCATTCAGGGAATCACGGTTTTGGACTTTTCACAACCACAGGTGACTCAGGTCATTAGCGCTGAATCCGCTGAGTGGAATGTGCGTGAGAGTCGCTGGTTACTCTCTCAGGGGGTAGCCTATTTGATTACCCACACGGGAGTCAGCCGCAATCTCTTGCAATTTGATCAACAGGAGATCCGCTTGCCGCGGCCTGCCCAATCTCAACAACTGCGGCCAACAGATGTGGATGAACTCTCGATCACCCAAGCACGCCGTGCCCTGCAACGTCTCGATCCCAATCAAGAGCCAGAACTGGTGCGTGCCCTCAAGGTTCATCTGGCTCAGGCCTATGCCCAACCCTTCTTGGCGGTGGTCTTTGCCCTTTTGGGGGTGGGGTTTGGCCTCAGTCCCTCCCAACGACGGGGGCGCCAAGGATTTGGCATTAGTGTGGCAGTGGTGTTTGGTCAGTACGTGCTCACGTTTTTTCTCGGTGCACTGGGGACGATTGGCACCCTCTCCCCCCTTGCAGCAGCGTGGTTGCCCCACGGTATTGGCTTGGTGGTGGCGATCGCCCTACTGTGGCGCGCGGATCGTAGCTAGAGAGGTATGATGAAAAAAGTGCTGATTGCTGATCCATGCCGCAAACGTTTGATCTTCACGTTGTTGAGACGCGACCCTTGTTGACGCCTGCTACCCTGCTGGCGGATTTACCGCTGACCGAATCCCAAGCCACCCTTGTGGCCACAACCCGCGATCGCATTCGTGACATTTTTAAGGGGCGCGATCGCCGACTGCTGGTCATTGTGGGGCCTTGTTCAATTCACGATGTCAAGGCAGCCTTGGAATACGGGGAAAAGTTGGCGCGGCTGCGCGATCGCCTGCGGGATAGTCTTGAAATTGTCATGCGGGTTTATTTTGAAAAACCCCGCACCTCTGTAGGCTGGAAAGGGCTGATCAACGATCCGCACCTCGATGGCAGCTATGATATCAACACCGGCTTACGCCTCGCACGGAAGCTGCTGCTGGATTTGGCCAACTTGGGGATGCCCGCCGCTACAGAATTGCTCGATCCAATCATTCCCCAGTACATTGCTGACGTTGTGAGTTGGACCGCCATTGGTGCTCGTACGACGGAAAGCCAAACCCACCGTCAAATGGCGTCGGGTCTCTCGATGCCCGTAGGCTTCAAAAATGGCACCGATGGTCACTTAGATTCCGCAATTAATGCCATGATCGCGGCACAGCAGTCACACCATTTTCTGGGAATTAATGCTGAAGGCCGTGCCAGTATTGTTGCCACCACTGGGAATCCCGATACTCACCTTGTACTGCGCGGCGGCAAAGAGGGCCCTAACTATTCTGCCGCTCACATCGAAATGGCGGCTGCCCTCCTAGAGCGTAAGGGACTCACCCCCCGCCTGATGGTGGATTGCAGCCATGCCAACGCTGCCAAAGATGCCCAACGCCAAGTGCTAGTGTGTGAAAATCTTGCCCAGCAGGTACAGCAAGGTTCCCGTTATTTGGCGGGTGTGATGATCGAGAGCCATCTCAAGGCGGGTAATCAACCGATTCCCAAGGATCTCTCGCAGTTGGTCTATGGTCAAAGTATCACCGATCCCTGCGTGGACTTTGCGACAACAGTAACGATGCTCGAACAATTGGCTAGTGCGGTGGGGTCACAACTGGTTGCCAGATAACTGAATCGCCTATTGTAGCAGGGGAAGCTAGTTACTTGCCCCTTGGGAAGGTAGATTCAATGAAAAGAACTCTTCCTCATTTTTGAGGATGTGAAAGACCTTATCCATGCTCGTGAGTTCAAAGAGCATCATCATCTGCTTGGGAATATTGCATAGGTAAAGCTGTCCCCCACCTGCCCGGACGGTTTTTAGGGCAACAACAAGAGCGCCTAAGCCAGAACTGTCAATGAAGGTGACCTCACCACAATCCAGCAATAGGGCTTGAGTCCCCCCTTGAACCAGCTCACCAATGGTTTGACGAAATTCCTGAGCTTGGGGGCCACCAAAGACCCCAGACAGCTTAATCACTTCGACAGTATTAGCCATAACAGGATGATGGAAAGGAGTTCCCCGCTAGTATACAGCCTTTTTTTCACCGAGATTCGTCACGCGACCAACCCATAACCGCCCTTTGCTGGGTTCCAGAGATGGGGTGCTCTGTGAAATTTTGTGGAGTGAGCGTAACAGGCCGTAGTAGTCATAGTAGGCTTAACTCTAGCCGTTGAGAAATTTTTAGGACGATAACTCATGGTGCAACGTGGTTCTAAAGTCAAGATTCTCCGCCCTGAATCCTACTGGTACAACGAAGTGGGCACCGTCGCCTCTGTGGATCAAACCCCCGGCGTCAAATATCCTGTGATTGTGCGCTTCGACAAAGTCAATTACACCGGCTACAGCGGCAGTGCCAGCGGTGTGAACACCAATAACTTTGCGCTGCACGAAGTGCAAGAAGTGGCTCCGCCCAAAAAAGGTAAATAGTTTCTCAGACCGTGCCGGAATTACCGGAAGTTGAAACCGTACGTCGTGGGCTAGAGGTGGTCACCCTTGGGCAACCCATTGTGGGGGTGGAGGTGCTTCTAGCCCGTTCTATTGCGCTTCCTGAAGAGCCGCAAGCGTTTATTGATCACCTGCGCGATCGCGCCCTGCAACAATGGCAACGGCGCGGCAAGTATCTTTTAGCCACCCTAGATGACGGCAGCCACCTCGTCATTCATCTGCGCATGAGTGGTCAGTTACTGTGGCTCACTGATCCGGTGCCCCTTTGTTCCCATACCCGTGTACGCTGGTTTTTCGCAACGGGGGCGGAACTCCGCTTTGTGGATCAACGGACGTTTGGTCGCTGTTGGTGGATTCCTGCACACTGCCGCCCCGAAACGGCGATTCCCACACTGGCCAGCTTGGCACCAGAACCCCTGAGTGAGGCCTTTACAGTTTGGTTCTTGGCGGAGCGGTTGGTGCATTATCGTCGCGCGCTAAAAACGGCACTTTTGGATCAAACCGTTGTTGCCGGCATGGGGAATATCTATGCCGATGAAAGTCTTTTCTTGAGTGGTCTGCACCCCGCCCTACCCACCTACACCCTAACGATTGAGCAGATCGTTCACCTCCATCAGGTGATTCGCCAAGTGCTGAGGGAAGCGATTGCAGCGGGCGGTACGACAATTCGTAGCTTCGTCACTCCGGCGGGGGTGAATGGTCGCTATGGGGGTCAAGCATGGGTCTATGGTCGCAAGGGGGAAGCCTGCCGCGTCTGTGGCACAACGATTGAACGGCTGCGCTTGGCAGGACGCTCCAGTCACTATTGTCCCCGCTGTCAGCCGCTGTCTTCCGCAATGGGCAAATAAAGGGTGAGAATTTCGCCCGCTTGGCGATCGCGCCGTTGAATGACCTTAGCGCCGACTGCTTCTATTAAGAGTTTTGCCGCCTGAAAGTTGAGACTCAGTTGGCCGGTTGCGGGATGCCACAGGAGCAGGTGCCCCAAGGCGGCCAGATCGCTGCGGTGTTTGTACTGGGGCGATCGCAATTCTAGCTTCACGTGCTGCCCTGCCCGCTGCACCACCAATTTCAGTTCACTCTCTGGGGCAAGGGTTTGGCTATAGTATTCCACTAACCCAGTCAAGACCTGATCCAAAGACGCTGGATCACTGAGAACAAGGGGTAAATTGGGCGGATAGTCGAGAACCAATTTGACTTGACGACGCGCCGCCTGTTTTTGCCAGCGAGCCAAGTTGGTCGTGAAGAGTTCCGTCAAGTGGGTTTGCCCAAACGCAAGGGGGGGTTTGGGGCTAGGACTAGTGAAGATTTCGGCGGCATCACTCAGGAGATTAAAGCGGGTGATTTGATCCTGAATCTCTTGACCAATCTTTTGCAGATACTGGTACGTGCGCTGCGGTAGATTCTCTTGCCGTTGTAGCAATTGGATAAAGGTATTGATGGTGGTGAGGGGAGTGCGCACCTCGTGGGAAAGGGCTTGCAGCAGGCTAATATCCGCAGCCATGGGGGTAGAAGTCACAGTCAGGGGCGTGGCCGCCGGTTGACTATAGTCCAGCAGCCATTGAGCAAACTGACTCACCAAACGATAGCTGGGGGGCACCATCTCGACACTGGCCAGCCACTGATCAATGGGGTGGAGATTGGCTAAGGGAAGTTGCTGCCGCAATTGCTGCCAAAAAGCATGAATTTCCTCAGGGGCAAAGGAAAAGTGCAGTCCGCGCTCCCCTTGATAGATCAGTAAAAGATTGACCTCTGGACTCAGAAGCAGGCAAAAGGGATTCATGCCTTCTCGCGCTGCGGGCAAAAGGGTCATTGCTGGCAAAGCAGGATTGGCGTCTGTAGGGGGCAGGTAGGGCAGCGATCGCCCTTGGGGCATGAGGACATAGGTTTTTAGGGGACAATCTTGAAGAATGAGGCTGGGGAAGGAAACTAAAAAGCCCTCAATGGGATGCGTGACTGCCAATAATCTTTCTAAGGCAGCAACCCCCGCTTGCCACTGCCAAAAGCGATCGCCAGCACGGGTATCATACCGATCAATGGTGGAATGAGAGCGTCCCATAGCAGCCGATGCAACGTCCCCAACTGCCTTGACCATAGCCCCAATAATTCCAATCTGCCTAGGAGTAAAACCGTACTTAGGCAGGGATGATGCCGTACAGGTCGTAAATATCAGCAGCAGTAATCTTCACGGGGACAATTGTGCCCAAGGTGGCTCTTCCCTTCACATAGACCACACCATCAACATCGGGGGCAAATCGGGGCGATCGTCCAATCAATTCCCCAGTTTGTGGGTTTTCCTGCTCAATGAGCACAGGTACGGTTTTGCCCACTTCAGCAGCATTTTTGCGCTGGGCAATGGGTTGTTGCAGTTGCATCAGGCGATCGCGCCGCGCCATTTTGATTTCCTCTGGAACCTGATCCGGCAGATCATAGGCGGCAGTCCCTTCCTCGGCGGAGTAGGCAAAGACCCCCACATGGTCAAATTCATGGCGCTGCACAAACTGGCAGAGATGCTCAAAGTGGCTCTCGGTTTCCCCCGGAAAGCCGACAATAAAGGTCGTGCGCATCACTGCTTCGGGTAAGTCCTGCCGTAGCCGTTCAATCAGGCGATCGTTCACCCCCGCTTGCCAAGGCCGATTCATCGCCCGCAGCACCTCTGGGTGGGAATGTTGCAACGGCAAATCCAGATAGGGCAAGATATTGGGGGTTTCTCGTATCGCTGCAATCACCTCAGGCGTTAGCCCCGTAGGATAGGCGTAATGCAACCGAATCCAAGGTACATCCACCTCCCCAAGGGCACGGATCAGCGCCGCGAGTTGGGGTTGACCATAGAGATCAATGCCATAGTTGGTGGTAATTTGCGAAACAATAATGATTTCTTGGACGCCCTCGCTGGCGAGTTGATGGGCTTCCTTAACAATGGATTCAATGGAGCGCGATCGCTGGTTGCCCCGCAGATGGGGAATGATACAAAAGGCACAGCGATAGTCACAGCCCTCAGCAATCCGCAGATAGGCCACCGGTTCCGGCGTGGTGCGGTAGCGAGGAACGGTTTCATCGGCAATGTAGGTGGGCACAGCACTAATTTGTTGCACCCGCTCACCCGTTTCTACCCGCTCAATCACCTCAACAATGTGCTGGTAATCGCCACTGCCAACGACGGCCACCGCCTCAGGAAGCTCCGCCAAGAGTTCCCCTTGAAAATGCTGCGCTAAGCAGCCTGTGATCACAATCTTCTTATTGGCTTCTGCCAGTTCTACCAGTGTGCGCACCGACTCTTCGCGGGCGGCTTGGATAAAGCTACAGGTATTGACAATAACGTAGTCGGCTTCGGTTTCATCGGTACCCACCCCATAGCCCGCTGCCGCCAGCAGGCCAATCATGTGCTCCGTATCCACGCGGTTCTTATCACAGCCAAGGTGGGCAAAGGCAATTTTCGGTTTGGTTGGGTTTGGCATCTAAACGGGTCAGCACCATCTAACAGTAGGGGGTAATATCTTCACCACACTCGTCGGCCAAATAGCTGAGCGAGCGGAAGCGCAACCCCACTAATTGATCATAAAGGGGATTGAGTTTACAGAGGGGGGGAATATGGACAATCTTGCGACCAAAAAGGGTAATGTCGCGCTCAAAGGGGCATTGAGGGGGAATCAGGCGGCAGAGAAAGCGAGCCACCTTGGCATCTTTGACCTCTAAACCATCCAGCCAGTGGCGCACGGGATCCAATAGGCGCAGGGTTTGTTCATTGCTCTCGTGCTGACCATCAAGGGTGTGCTTCAGGGACTCAAGGGCAGCAATTTCCAGTCCCAAGGCGTTGCAAAAGCGTTGCAGTTCGGCATCCTCTGGTTGGGAGTAAATGCCATTGGCAAGCGCCACCATCACGGCTGTACGCACGAAATTTTCCGCAAGGGCGCGATCGCCGCCAAAGGTGGCCACCAGTTCTTCATTAGTGACTGGAGCAAAATGTTCAAGATCTATTTCTGGGGCAATTTCCTCGCGAATCAGGCTCGCAATCAGTTGCTTCTCTTCGGGATCAAAGTGACCATCGGCGCCGGCAATGCTCAAGAGACCCTTAATCCAAATGGCCGTTTGTTCCGGTGTCAGTTCTAGGGTAGATGCTGCGGTGGTTGCCATAGAGATTGCCCCAAGATTGCTGCTCACTACGACTGTACTCTAGGTCTGGGTCCTTCGTGCCATCCTGAAGGACGGATAAAATCCTTGCTACAATTGACGAAGTTTTGTTAAGCACTGTGTCCCGTCCTTGACTGTTTCGCTGTTGCCCTCCACCTGCTCAACCCCTTGGTATGCCCTTGATCCCATTTGGCAGGGGGATGCGGCGGCGATCGCCCAAGGATTACCTCATGATCTTTTAGCGCCGGCGTGGCAAATCCTGATTCTTGGGGATGGCTCCCCCACCCGCCACTTGCAACTGCTGACGGGTGAAACCACGGAAGTGGACGTGATTGATATGTCCGCCATTGGCCATGCCAGCGATCGCGCCCCGGCGCAACTGCAACTCATTCCCGGCCCGCGGCTGCGGCGTCAAGTGTGGCTACGCACCGCTTCAGGTCAACGTTTGGCCTACGCCACCTCTTGGTGGGAAGCTGCCCATGTGGATGAGTATTTGCAAAACCGTGCCATGCCCATTTGGACGAACCTCGCCCAACGCAAGGTGGAGCTTTATCGCGACATTCAGGCGGTGTATCTCGGGCACTCTGAAACCTTGGCGGCAGCCTTTGGCGAGGCGGGGCCTTTTTGGGGGCGGCATTATCTCTTTTGGCACGATCGCCGTCCCATTACGCTGATTTATGAAGTCTTTTCGCCCTACCTCTGCCGCTACCTTGGTCCGATGGGAAGTACGGCCTATTTGGCAAATTCAGGCTCAACATTAGCCTAAAGCGGCTGCCTCCGTAACGTTTTGTAAATATAATATGAACAGCTTTTTGTCCCCCTAGGGGGTTGCGTTCATCTTCGTCAGTTAGGGTAGCGTCATTCATGCGAGTTGCAATTGCCGGTGGTGGCTTAGCGGGCTTAGCTTGCGCCAAGTATCTAGTGGATGCAGGACATACCCCCATGGTGTTTGAGCGTGCCAATGTCCTTGGTGGCTTGGTGGCGGCATGGCAGGATGCCGATGGGGATTGGGTGGAAACGGGCTTGCACGCCTTTTTTGGTGCCTACCCCAATATGCTGCAACTCCTAGCGGAATTGGGGATTAGCGATCGCCTGCAATGGAAACGCCATGCCCTGATTTTTAACCAACCGGAAAAGCCGGGGGTGCTCTCGTGGTTTGATGTTCCCGATATTCCTGCGCCTTTTAATGTACTGCTCTCCATTTTGCGCAACAACGATATGCTGACGTGGGAGCAGAAATTCCGCTTTGCCTTGGGGCTGTGGCCAGCGATCGTGCGCGGCCAAAAATACGTCGAGGCAATGGACAAGTACACCCTCCTCGAATGGCTGCAACGCCAAGGGATTGATGAGCGGGTAAACTCCGACATTTTTATTGCGGCCTCAAAGGCACTGACCTTCCTGAACCCCGATGAGGTCTCGGCCACGATTCCCCTGACGGCGATGAACCGCTTTCTGCGGGAACGCTATGGCTCAAAAATTGCCTTCTTGGATGGGGCACCCCCCGAACGGTTGTGTCAGCCCATTGTGGATTATGTGACCGCGCGGGGCGGTGAAGTGCACACCAATGTGGCTCTGCGGGAGATTGTCCTCAATGAAGATCTCTCGGTGCAGTCCTTTGTCATGGCCGATCGCGAGGGACAACAGCGCTTTGAAGTCACAGCGGATGCCTATGTCTCAGCAATGTCGGTGGATGCCATTAAACTGCTGCTGCCGAAGCCGTGGCAAGACCTACCCTTTTTCCAGAAACTCAATGGCCTCGAAGGCGTCCCGGTGATTAACGTCCAAATCTGGTTTGATCGCAAATTGCCGACAGTGGATCATCTCCTCTTCTCGCGATCGCCCCTGTTGAGTGTTTATGCCGATATGAGCGAAACCTGCAAGGGTTATGCCGATCCCGACAAGTCAATGCTAGAGCTAGTATTGGCGCCTGCTGCGGAGTGGATTGGCCGCAGTGATGAGGAGATTGTTGAGGCGACCCTTGCGGAACTGGCCAAACTCTTCCCCAATCACCTACCGGAACCTGCTAAAGTGCTGAAAACGGCGGTGGTGAAAACCCCCCGCTCAGTCTATAAAGCCACCCCCGGTCGCCAAGCCTTTCGTCCGGATCAGGCCACACCCATTCCCAACTTCTTCCTGGCGGGGAGCTACACGATGCAGCCCTACCTAGGGAGTATGGAAGGTGCGGTACTTTCTGGTAAGCTGACAGCGCAGGCGATCGCGAAGCGGCTCGCAGAGAGCAACGCCCCGCAGCCCCCTAAAACCTCTATTCAAACTGCCGCCAATGCTGCAACTGCCTAGAGCCGAGTACGTCCCTCCCCTGATTTCCCTCGACGAGGCCTACGAGTTGTGTCGTCAGGTCACTGCCGCCTATGCCAAGACGTTTTACCTCGGCACGCTGTTGATGCCCCCCGCCAAGCGCCGCGCCATTTGGGCAATTTACGTCTGGTGTCGGCGCACCGATGAACTGGTGGATGGCCCCCAAGCCGCAACGACAACCATGGCCACCCTTGATGAGTGGGAAGCGCGCCTTGAGGATATTTTTGCTGGACGTCCCCACGATGGCATGGATTTAGCTCTAACGGCAACGCTGGAACAGTACCCCCTCGACATCCAGCCCTTTCGGGACATGATTGCTGGCCAGCGGATGGACTTGCACCGCAGTCGCTATGAAACCTTTGCTGAATTGGAACTCTATTGCTACCGCGTGGCCGGTACCGTCGGCCTCATGTCCCTTGAGGTGATGGGGGGAAACCCCTACAGCGATCGCCTGTGTTCCCCTTGGGTGGATCCCTATCAGGCTAAAGGTACCCTCAAGGATCAAGCCATTGCCCTTGGCATTGCCAATCAACTGACCAATATCCTGCGGGATGTGGGCGAAGATATGCGGCGGGGGCGGATTTATCTGCCCTTAGAGGACTTGGCTGCCTTTAACTACACCGCAGAAGACTTGCAGCGGGGAGTGATTGACGATCGCTGGCGGGCATTGATGCGCTTTCAAATTCAGCGGGCACGGCAATTTTATCGGGAAGCCGAAGTGGGGGTGGCTTACCTAGAGCGGGATGCCCGTTGGCCCGTGTGGTCGGCATTGATGCTCTATCGCCAGATTCTTGATGTCATCGAAGCCAACGATTACGATGTCTTTAATCGGCGCGCTTTTGTCTCTGATTGGCGCAAGCTGCTGTTTATCCCTATTTCTTGGTTCAAGGCCAGCTTCTAGGCACCATGGCAGATCTGTACGTGGATTGGGACGAGTATCATCGCACCATTGAACAGTTGGCGATCGCTATCTATGAATCGGGATGGCAGTTCAATCAAATCCTCTGCTTGGCCAAGGGGGGGCTGCGGGTAGGGGACATTCTTAGCCGCTTGTTTAATCAACCCCTCGCGATTCTGGCGGTGTCCTCCTATGGCGGTGTCAATAACCAAGAGCGGGGTCGCATCACCTTTGCGCGAGATTTAACCATGACCACCGCTACCCTTGGCAGTCATGTCCTCTTAGTGGATGATTTGGTAGATTCTGGCCTTTCCTTGCAGAAAACCCTGCGCTGGCTAGAGGTCAAATATGGCTTTGCGGTGGAGGAAGTGCGCACTGCCGTTCTCTGGTACAAAGCGGCCTCTTGTATTCGTCCGGACTACTATGTTCATTACCTGCCGGAAAATCCGTGGATCCATCAACCCTTTGAACACTACGAACAACTGACAGCGGCTGATCTTGCTCAAACCCTAACCCCCTGTCCATGACGCCTACCCTCACTCCCCCCCTCCAATGGCAGCGTCGCCACGTCCTCTCCCTGCAAGACTTTACGGTGGCGGAGCTAGATATTGTGCTGCAAACAGCGCTCAGTTTTCAGGAAGTCCTGAATCGTCGCACCAAAAAAGTCCCTACCCTGCAAGCGCGGGTGGTTGCTAATCTTTTCTTTGAAAGCTCGACGCGCACCCGCAATAGCTTTGAACTGGCGGCCAAACGTCTTTCTGCGGATATTCTCAACTTTTCGCCCGGTACCTCGGCCCTGAGTAAAGGGGAAACGATCCTCGATACCGCTAAGACCCTGTGGGCGATGGGGGCAGAGTTCATGGTGATTCGCCATCAGCAGTCGGGGGTGCCCCATACGATTGCGGCGGAAATGGATCGCCTTGGCGGTCAGGTGGCGGTTCTCAATGCCGGTGATGGCTTGCACGAGCATCCCTCCCAAGCCCTGCTAGATTTGTTTACCCTTTGTCAACTCTACGATCCGCGTCAGCCCCGCTGTGCCCTGTTGCAGGGGAAGAAAATTGCCATTGTCGGGGATATTCGCCATTCCCGTGTGGCGCGATCGAACCTCTACAGCCTCAAGACCGCTGGTGCCGATGTTCACTTGGCCGGCCCCCCCACCCTCTTGCCGCCAGAATTTGCAGACTATGGAGCAACGCTCCACTGGACACTGGAACCTGCCCTTGCTGATGCCGATATTGTGATGACGCTGCGCCTGCAACGGGAACGCATGGATCAGCACCTGATTCCCAGTTTGCGGGAGTACCATCAGCAGTTTGGTATCACCCATGAACGGCTGCGCCTATGCCGACCGGAGGTGCGGGTTTTGCATCCGGGACCGGTGAATCGCGGCGTGGAATTGAGTTCGGCATTGCTGGATGATCCGCAGTTTAGTTTAGTGAATCAGCAGGTGACCAGTGGGGTAGCGGTACGGATGGCGTTACTGTATTTGATGGGAACGTATCATGGAGGCAGGCCATGATTAAGGT
Source organism: Thermosynechococcus sp. PKX82 (assembly GCF_031583255.1). Classification (NCBI taxonomy): domain Bacteria; kingdom Bacillati; phylum Cyanobacteriota; class Cyanophyceae; order Acaryochloridales; family Thermosynechococcaceae; genus Thermosynechococcus; species Thermosynechococcus sp. PKX82. Next base: position 590,992 of record NZ_CP134169.1, read on the forward strand.
CACCTTTGTGCCGGATCAGGTTTCCGTTGAGGCCGAAGTGGGGGAAAGTTGGCTGAGCGTTGCAGCGCGCGCTGGGGTCGACATTCCCACGGGTTGTTGCATGGGCAGTTGTGGTGCCTGTACGTTGGAATTGGAGGATGGCGAGGAAATTCGCGCCTGTATTTCTACGATTGCGGGCGATGGCGAGGATGGTACCCAGATTACTGCCTATGTCTTTCGAGATCCCACGTGGTGATCACAGGAATCAAACCCTTAGCGCCAAATGAGAAAGCGCACAGTTAGAAAGAGTGCTGAAACCCCCAACTGCAAGGCCGTAATCGGTACCCCATAACGCAGGAAGGTTTTGAAGCTAATCCGGCGGCCATGGAGTTCCGCAATCCCGGCACCAACAATGTTGGCAGAGGCGCCCACCAGCGTGGCATTGCCGCCCAACGTTGCCCCTAGCATCATGGCATAGAACAGGGGCAGCACCTGGGGGGGCAAATCACCCCCATAACCAGGGTGGAGAATTTCTGAACCTGCTAGACCCACATCGACAAGGTATTTTTTCAGCAGTGGCACCATCGCCACCACAAGGGGGATATTGGAAATGACGCTAGAGAGAATGCCAATCGCAAATAAGAGCAGCAGGGAGCCAAAAAAGATATTTTGGCCAATGAGAATGGCGAGGAGGTGGGAGAGTTGACCAATGATGCCGGTTTTTTCTAGGCCACCGATCAAGACAAAAATGCTCATAAAAAAGATCAGGGTGGCCCAGTCCACATCCCGCAGAATGTGGGTCACCGTATCGATTTTGCTTTGATGGGATAAAAGGAGTGCAAGGGCAGCCCCCATTAAAGCGACCGCAGGGGGAGACACTTTGACGACCATGCCATCGCCAATAACAAAGAAGGTCAAGACAAAGACGATGATCACACAACCCACCGCTAGGGTGCGGGGATGATTAATTTTGGGGTGGGGCAAGTGATCAAGGGAGTTGAGTTCTTTGCGCCAAATGCGGCGAAAGAGAACCGGCAGACAAAAAACAATGACAGCGATCGCCAGTACACCCCCCAAGCTGAGACGCAGGAGATAATCGGCAAAGCTGAGATTAATGGCATCCCCGACAATATAAGTCGCTGGATCCCCGACAAGGGTCAGCAAGCCAGCGCTATTGGAGACAATCACCATCAAGATAATCAGGGGGACAAAGTCCACCCCCACTTCAGCCGCCATGGGGGGCAACAGGGGGGCAAGGAGCATCACTGTTGTGGCATTGGGCAGTACGGCACAGATGGGGGTTGTCAGAGCCACGATCCCCAGCAGCAGGCGTTTTCCCTGACCGCGGGCAAGCAGAACCATTTGGGTGGCCAGATACTCGAACACCTTAGTGGGTTCAAAGGCTCGCACCAGAACCATGACGCCGAAAAAGAGGGCAAGGGTGCCATGACTGCGGCCAATGTAGCTAATGGCCTCCCCAAGGGTCATAATGTTGAGAAAGACAAGGAGAATCGCACCCAAAAAGGCAGCAACCGTGATGTTGATCCACTCGGTGATGATCAGCAGGATCACCCCCAGAAAAATGGTGCCAGCAGCGAATGCATGCCAGTGTTCAATCAGCATTGAGATTCCTAAAAGAGTTCTAAAGTCAAAAATTCAGTCAACACCACGAAACTGCATCCTTGGAACACTGAGCAGTTGTGAAAAACAGCCAGTCTCCAACTAAATCCCGACAAGGTTAGCTGCCGGACGAGGATTTATTAGTCTGCCTTCGCGGTTGAGAACGCGCTCCCTATTAGTTAATTCCTCCGATCTACGCCGCAAACGCTCAGATGAGGCAAAAAAAGATAAATTGGTACTCAACCTAGCATAGGCCTCTTAGAGGATTCAAGAGAAGTCCTTCTATGAAGTGAATAGAAAATCTTAATAAAAACTTTCCCAGACTGTTGCGCCGCGGTTAAATGTGTCAAAATGTTTCCTGTGTCAATTGAATAGCGGCCTACCCTTGCAAACTCCTACGGCGATCGCCCTTGGCAATTTTGACGGTGTCCATCGCGGGCACCAAGAGGTTATCCGTACGCTTGTTGAAGCAGCGCCTCCCGACTGTTACCGGTCAGTGATTACGTTTTCGCCCCACCCGCAGGCATTTTTTACGGGAGAAGAGCGCCTGCTGCTGACCCCAGAGGCGGAAAAACGTGCCCTTTTGAACCACTATGGCATTGAGCAGGTGATTGTCCTGCCCTTTACCCATGCTCTTGCCCAACTGTCGCCCTTGGAGTTTGTTGAGCAGATTTTGGTACAGCAGTTGCAGGCCAAGGTATTGAGTGTGGGTTTTAATTTTGGCTTTGGCCGTGGGCGATCGGGGACAGCGGCGGATTTGCGCACCCTCTGTGCTGCCTTTGGTATTCCAGTGCATATTGTGCCCCCCTATTGTCGGGGGAGCGATCGCGTCAGTAGCTCAGCAGTAAGGGCCGCCCTCGCCGAGGGAGATGTGGGCTTGGCACGGGAGCTTTTGGGACGCCCCTACCAATTGAGCGGCACCGTGATTCAAGGGGAACAGTTGGGACGGCAGTTGGGATTTCCCACCGCCAATCTAGCCCTCCCCCCAGACAAATTATTGCCTCGCCACGGCGTTTATGCTTGCCGCGTTACGGGGGCAGCGTTTGCGACTGAGCAATTGGGGGTGGTGAATGTTGGGATGCGACCGACGGTGACGGGTCGGCAAGTGACCACAGAGGTGCATCTATTCAACTGGCAGGGGAATCTTTACAATCAAGAGATCACACTTCATTTAGAGGCCTTTATTCGCCCAGAGGTACGGTTTCCCAGTTTGGCTGCCCTACAGGCGCAAATTGCTGCCGATTGCCAAGTAGCGGCTGATCTTCTTGAACGAGTGGTCTCCTATGCGTGAACCCCTACAGCGACTGGTCAATAACCTTGGACAGGTCATGGTGGGCAAAGAAGCCGCCATTGAACTCATGTTAGTGGGGTTGCTGGCGGGGGGACACGTTTTGCTGGAGGATGTACCGGGGGTGGGAAAAACCCTCTTGGCCAAGGCCTTGGCGCGATCGCTGGCGGGTACCTTTCAGCGCATCCAAGCCACACCCGATCTCCTACCCACGGACTTATCGGGCACCAATATCTGGAATCCCAAAACAGCGGAGTTTGAGTTTCGCCCAGGTCCTGTCTTCTGCAATATCCTGCTGGCGGATGAAATTAACCGCGCCACACCCCGCACCCAATCGGCACTCCTAGAGGTCATGGAGGAGTACCAAGTCACCATTGATGGCGTCACCTACCCCCTGCCCCGGCCCTTTTTTGTCATTGCCACCCAAAACCCCGTGGAATACCAAGGCACCTTTCCGCTGCCCGAAGCCCAGTTGGATCGCTTTGCCCTGTGTTTTAGCTTGGGCTACCCCACCGAGGAAGAGGAACTACAAATGCTGCAACGGGTGCAGGGGGGCTTAGATGTCAATCAACTGGAACCGTGCCTCAGCTTGGCGGAGATCCAACAGTTGCGGCAGCAGGTGCTACAGGTGCGGGTAGATTCAGTGTTGCAAAAGTACATTCTTGCCCTTGTGCGGGCGAGCCGCGAGAGCGATCGCATTACCTTGGGGGTGAGTCCTCGCGGTACCGTGATGCTCCAGCGCACAGCTCAGGCCTTGGCCTTTCTCAATGGCCGTGACTATGTCCTCCCCGATGATGTCAAGCAATTGGCGCCCCATGTTCTAGCTCATCGTCTGATTACAGCAGCAGGGCGCTCAGGGCGGGCCTGTGTGGCAGAATTGTTGGAAACGGTAGCCGTTCCCTAGGGAGAGTTGGCGCGACTGTTCTCTATGAACATCTCTGCGATCGCCAAGCTGTCATTGTAGTGTTAAGTCTTTTTAACATCGCGATCGCCCTCGCAACCGTCGAAGGATTTAGGCATTGATGACAACGATACTCATGACACAAGCCCTCCAACGGCAGGGAGAAATTTGGCACAACATCCTCAGCAGTCAAAACCTTACGGTCATCTGGGAAAACCTTGATGCTGACATCCTTACTGTGCTAGAGGGCATGGAGACGGCTGGCCTAGCATTGTCCCAATTGCTGCTGTTAGATATGGGCATGATGGTCACCAATCCCTACCGCTTTTGTCAGGTGGCACAGTCTCGCTTTCCGGCGATACCTGTGGTTATTAGGGCGGGTCACGATCGCCAAATTAGTGCAGCCGACACAGCTCCAACCCCAAAGGGAGAGGATGATGGGCAGCGCCGCCGTCGCTATCGTGGCTCAAGTTATTAAACTCCCCAGGCTGGATTCGAACCAGCGACCAATCGGTTAACAGCCGACCGCTCTACCGCTGAGCTACTGAGGAATATTGACGATTTTTTAATGTAGCGTAGTTCACCGCTCTTGGCAAGTCTCAACCGGACTGAAGTTTTGGCCAGCGCTGCTGCAGTTCATTCACTACGCGATCCAAGGCAACGGCATGGGAGGCCTTAAAGAGGAGGCGATCGCCCGGCTGTAAATGCTGCAGCAAATAGGCCACCAATTCTTCATGGGAAGCAAATTGCTGACTGGGAACGCGCCCTGCCCCCCGCGCAAGAGCTGCTCCCTCATCGCCCTTATCGAGAATTAAAAGGCCATCGAGGTCTAATTGGGCAACCGTGGCTCCCACCTGCTCATGGAAGGCAACCGCAAAGTCCCCCAGTTCCCGCATAGGGCCAAGAACTGCCAGATGCCGCTGACCGGGGAGCGATCGCAACAGGTGCAAGGCGGCGACCATCGATTCCAGACCCGCGTTGTAGGTTTCATCCAGTAGCCAAATATCGGGTTCGAGGCGATAGCGACCGCCCCGACCACTGGGCAATTCTAACGTCAACTGTCGGGGTAGGCGATCGCTCTTTAAGTCCAAGGCTTGCAGCACCCCAAGGGCAGCCAGAAAGTTCAAGGCATGGTGTGCCCCCGCAAGGGGAACGGTGTAGGTGCGTCCAGCCACGTGGAGGGTTTGGGGCGGTTGATAGATTCCCCGTAGGGTGCCCCCCTCAAGGCCATAGGTAATTGTGGGCCCTGACCAGACCTGCGCCGCTGTCGGCAAAAGTAGGGGACTATCGGCATTGAGCACGGCTGTTCCCCCTTGGGGCATTTCGGCAAGCAGTTCGCATTTGGCTTGGGCAATGGCTTCGCGGGAACCGAGGCGGCCAATATGGGCAGTACCCACATTGGTAATCACGGCAACATCCGGTTGGGCAATCTGGCTCAAAAGGGCAATTTCACCGCGCGCCCGCATCCCCATTTCAATCACGGCAAATTGGTGGTGGGGTTCCAGTTGTAAAAGGGTTTTGGGCACGCCAATCTCGTTATTGAAGTTGGCTTCGGTTTTGAGGACGGCGCCATAGTGACTCAGAACAGCGGCAATCATTTCCTTGGTGGTGGTTTTGCCCACGGAGCCAGTGACGGCAATGACTTTGGCTGGACATTGCTGCCGCCACCACTGTCCCAAGCGTTGATAGGCACTCAGGGTATTGGCTACCTGAAGTTGCGGCAGAGCAGAAGACACCGGCACCTCGACAATTAGGGCGATCGCGCCGGCGGCGGCGGCCAGATCGACAAATTGATGGCCATCAAAGGTTTCCCCCCGCAGAGCAACAAAGAGATTGCCAGTTGCGATTTGGCGGGAGTCAGTGGAAATGCCTGTGATTGGCAGATCTGGATGAGTTGTATCTAACCCCAAAGCTTGGGCGATCGCCCCGAGGGTGGTGTTCACGATTTTGCCCCGCCAATGTGGCTACACTTCAAGTAAGGTTGCAGCACCGCTGGTACCCGCACCGTCCCATCGGGTTGTTGGTAGTTTTCGAGAATGGCTGCCATGGTTCGTCCAACGGCTAGACCAGAGCCATTGAGGGTGTGGACAAACTGTGTCCCTTTTTGCTTGGCAGCTTTGAAGCGAATCTTGGCACGCCGCGCTTGGAAATCGCCAAAATTGGAGCAACTGGAAATTTCGCGGTAACAGCCGGCAGCGGGCAGCCACACCTCTAAGTCGTAGCACTTCATGGCGCCAAAGCCCAAATCGCCAGTACACAGTTCAATCACTCGATAGGGCAACTTCAGGGCTTGGAGAATATACTCGGCATCGGCCACAAGGGCTTCATGTTCAGCGGCAGAAGTGTCCGGATGGACAAACTTGACCAACTCCACTTTGTTGAATTGGTGTAGGCGAATCAGGCCACGTGTATCTTTGCCATAGCTCCCCGCTTCACGGCGAAAACAGGGGGTGTAGGCACAGTGGTAAATGGGCAATTGATCGGCAGCTAAAATTTCATCGCGGTAGAGATTCGTCACCGGCACTTCCGCTGTCGGAATCAGCCAGAGATCATCATCGGCACAGCGAAAACTTTCCTCAGCAAACTTGGGTAACTGCCCCGTTCCCGTCAGCGAGACACTATTGACTAGCAACGGCGGCAAGACCTCCACATAGCCGCGATCGCGGTGCGTATCAAGCATGAATTGGATCAAGGCTCGCTCAAGGGCAGCCCCCATGCCCAAGAGGGTAACAAAGCGACTCTGCGCTACTTTCACCGATCGCTCCACATCCCAGAGTCCCAATTGAGTCGCAATGTCCCAGTGGGGCTGACAAGGCTGGCTCGGTTTATACTCCTCACCCCAGCGGCGTACCTCAACGTTTTCGGTTTCATCGCGGCCAATGGGGGTGGTCTCACTGGGGGGGTTGGGAATCGTTAGCAGCAGGCGTTCCAATTCTTCCTTGAGTTGCCGTTCTTGGGGTTCAAGATCACTGAGTTGCTGCTTGAGCTCGTTGGCCTCAGCCTTGAGGGCTTGAATTTCGGGGTCAGTGGCGGCAACGCCGGACTTGATCTTTTTGCCAACGAGGGCACCAATTTCGTTACTGCGGGCTTGGAGGTGCGATCGCTGTTGTTCCAGCTGACGCTGTTGCGCATCCAACTCTAAAATGCGGTCAAGGTCAAAGTCACCGCCGCGCCGCCGCAGGCGATCGCCAAAGGCTTGGGGATTTTCTCGCAGTTGTTTGAGATCAATCACAGGTGAACGAAAACCAGTGCAAACCGCATTGATCCTATCACCAAGGGAGCAGATTGGCTCTAGGGGGCTGTCTTGCTGTGGTTTGCCATCGACACCGCTAAATTCCTCTATCAACCGTCGAGATTTTGATCAGGAGTGGCGTCAACAAGGGGTCGCCGTCCTCTAAAATGAGGGATGTATTAAGCGGTGTTAGCAATATGAGTGTCATTAGTCAGGTTCTTCTTAAAGCGGACGATGAATTGCGCTACCCCACCACGGGCGAACTCCAGACGATTAGTGACTTTTTCCAAACGGGTGAGCAACGCCTCCGCATTGCCACGACACTGGCCGAAAATGAGAAACGCATTGTTGAGCAAGCCAGCAAACAACTGTGGCAGAAGCGGCCTGACTTCATCTCACCCGGGGGCAATGCCTACGGCCAGAAACAGCGTGCCCTCTGTCTGCGTGACTATGGCTGGTACATGCGCCTGATTACCTATGGCATCCTCGCGGGTGACAAAGACCCCATTGAGCGCACGGGTATTATTGGGGTGCGGGAAATGTACAACTCCCTTGGTGTGCCGATGACAGGGATGGCAGAAGCCATTCGTTGCCTCAAGGACGCCTCCTTGGCACTGCTCAGCACTGAAGATGCTGAAGTGGCGGCACCCTACTTTGACTACATTATTCAAGAAATGTCTTAGGGAGACTGACGGCAGCCAATTTTGCATTCAAGGGGAACATAACCCATGACATCTCCCCTTGAAATTGTGGTTGTCAGCAATGGCCCCGGTGAACTGGCCACTTGGGTGTATCCCTTTGTAACAACGCTGCGGCAACAGGTCAGAGAGGGGCTGCGGGTTTCAGTGGTCATTGTTCCCTGTCCCCATGCCAGTGGTCAGGAGGCGGGGATTGCGCGCCGCTATGCGGGGGTGGATCGGGTGCTGCCCGCGGCAGAGTTCTGGCACCTCCTGCGCACAAAGACCACCCGTAGTAATTGGGATTGGTTTGCCCAAGGGGTTGTGGTCTTCTTGGGGGGCGATCAACTCTTTGCGGTGCTGTTGGCCAAGCGTCTGGGCTATCGCTGTGTGCTCTACTGTGAGTGGCAGGCACGCTGGCAAGGGTGGGTGGATGGCATTGGGTTGCGGCGTCCGCTCCCCGTGGGCAAAACAAGAGCTAAGGTGGCGGTGGTGGGGGATCTGATGACCGATGTGCAAGCCCTTGCCCTCGATTCTCTGCCTGATGTGCGCCAACAGTTAGGCGTTGCTGCAGATGCTCCCCTTGTGGGTCTGATGGTGGGTTCCAAGCCCAATAAGCTCAAGCTGGGGGTGCCCCTTTCGCTGGCGATCGCCGACCATTTAGCTGCTGCTCATCCCCCGATTCAGTGTGTGATTCCAGTGGCACCCACCCTGACGCTCAAGACCCTCAGTTGCTACGCCGATCCCCGCTTTAACCCCGAACTCAAGCACGTTGAGGGCACGACGGCGACACTCATCCAACCCAGTGAGGGGCTACCCTATCTGGAGACGCCGAGGGGTACGAAGGTCTATCTCTGGCAGCAGTTACCCAACTATCCCCTGCTGCGGCAGGTTGCCCTCTGTGTGACGACCGTTGGCGCCAATACCGCTGAACTGGCCGCCTTGAATGTGCCGATGATTGTTCTTTTGCCGGCCCAACAACTGCGGGTACAGCGGGCACACCCTTGGGATGGGTTAGCCGGGTTGCTGGTGGGCTTGCCAGCGATCGGGCGACAGTGGACGGCATTGGTGTTTTGGGCACTGGTGGCCAAGGGATTGGGCTGGCGGCGATTTTGGCAGTTGTGGCGATCGCCAGAGATGGATTGGGACTTAGTGAAACAGGGTCTCGGCTACAAGGCGTGGCCGAATATCTGGGCAGGCAAAGAAATTGTACCAGAACTGGTGGGTCCGATTGAGCCGGCGGTGGTTGCTGATCAGATTAAGTCTCTATTGAGCCATCCTCAGAAATTGCATCAGATGCGGCAGGATTTGCGGCAGCAGGTGGGGGCGGCGGGGGCAGCGGCAAAATTGGTGGATTTGACCCTGCAGGTGGCGGGCTGGGCTGCCAGCGATCGAGAATGTCCTTGAGCACAATTTCTGTAAACCAAATTTGACCCACAATCACCAGAGGCAGTGCCAGCAGTAAGCCCAGAAAGCCAAAGAAAATGGCAAAAACAATTTGTGACACCAGCGTCACAGCGGGCAGTAGAGCCACCTGTTTGGCCATGACGACGGGCACCAGCAGGTATTGCTCCAACTGTTGAATCACAATGTAGGCAATGAGAACGGCCACCGCCCGCCACGGATTGTCAATAAAAGCAATGATCATCGGCGGAATCACACTCAGGGCAGGGCCAATATTGGGAATCGCCTCCAGCAGACCGGCCAGGAAAGCATTGGCCAAGACCAACCGCACCCCCAGTAGCGCAAGAGCAATGCCACTGACCACACCAATGACCAGCATATTCAAGCCTGTGCCCGCCAGCCATGCCAAGAGCGCCTGTTCACTTTCGGTGAGAATCGTGTCAATGCGAGACCGATAAAACGCTGGAAAGAGGCGAATGAATCCCCAACGGTAGGACTGAGGATCAATCACTAGCATCACCGTCAGCACCAAGACCAACAGCGTATTTAGTAAGACTGCCAGTGTATTGGAAAAGAGGGCAAGGAAGTTATTAAAGATTTGCTCAAGGAATGGCTCTAACTGGGTAATCAGCCGATTAATGACAGGGGTATCATCAAAGCTGCTACTTGGCAAAAGGTAAGCCATCTCATCCAGCCATGCTTCCACCCGTCCTAACCCCTTGGGAATCAATACACCCAGTTGCTGCGCTTCCTGCAAAAAGGGGGGAATGATCATCCAAAAGAAACCAAAGATGATCAGGAAAGTCAAGCTAATACTGATGGCGATCGCCCGGCCTCGTTGTAGTCCCCAGCTCTGGAGTCGCAATTGCAGCCAGTTGAGTGCCGTTGCCAAGACCACCGCCAAAAAGACCAAGAGTAACACTTGGCGAATTTCCCAGAGGATGTAGAGACACACCCCCAGTACCAGCAAGCCAATCCACTGACCAAACGTCACTACTTTGCGTCCAATTCGTGCCTCAACCCCCTATTAGAGCAGGTTTTGGGACTCTACCATCCCAACCAAAGGAATTGCGAGGTGCTAAATGACAAAGACCGTATTGTTGTCCCGCAGCTGGGGATACTCCGCTGGTGCTCTGTGGTTAAACTGGGCAAAGTAGGCGGCCAAGGGTTCGGGTAGGGTCGGTAGTGTGACTTGGGTATCTCCTTGGGCAATTTCTGGCCAGAGGGACGATAGGGCTTGGGCGAGGGGCTGGGCCTCAGTTTCCGATAAATTAAAGGGCGGTAAGGTGAGAAAGCGCACCATAAACCCCGCACCCCGCTGCAGCATCCATTGGCGGGAGAGATCACTCAAGGTGGGATAGGTCTTCAGAGATTCAATGCGGTAGGATTCCACATCCACTTGCCAGCCCCCTTGGGGATGTTGCTGCAAAATGAGCCGGCGATAGGGATGGGGATAGCTGACGAGGGAACCCGTCGTTAGATCAAACAGCCCCTGCTCATAGGCAATGTCTTGGACATGAAGATGTCCGGTTAAGACCAAGGCCACCCCCGCCGATCGCAGGAGGTTGAGGAGTTCCACCCGATTCTCCAAGAGGTAGCGCTGCCCCATTGGACTTTGGCTCTGTTGTGGCCAATGCTCAAGGACATTGTGGTGAATCATTACAAGGCGCAGTCCGGCAAAAGGTTTTGCCAATAGAGCCGCCAACCATGCCAGTTGTCCTTGATCGACTGCCCCCATCTGCTGACCTGTCGGGCTAAATTGGTTGGAATTCAGGGCAATCAGTTGTAGGTTGTCTGCAAGCAGGGTTTGATAGTAATGCTTGGCGCCCTTGCCATAGCCCGCATGGGGATACCACTGGGGAAAGTCAGCCCAACCAATACGCTTGTGATCTCCTAGCGGCAGAGGCACATCGTGATTCCCCGGAATCACATAGCAGGGAATGGGCAGGGTTTGCAGATAGCGACTGAGCCAGCGGTGGTTAACGACTTCGCCATCCCGCGTCAGGTCACCGGGCATCAACAAAGCATCAATACCCAGATCAAGAAGATGAGTGACGGCTGCTTCAAAAGCAGGAATACTCACTTCATAGAGAAAAATGGGGGGATGATCCGTCGGAATCGTCTCCGGCAGAGCAATGTGGGGATCACTGATAATACCGAGCCGCACCGCCATCGCTATTTCCTAGTGGCGGAAGTGTCGCCGGTTGGTAAAGACCATGGCAATTCCCGCTTCATTGGCTGCTTGGATAGACTCATTATCCCGCAAACTGCCCCCCGGTTGAATAATCGCCGCAATACCAGCAAGGGCAGCGGCTTGCACAGAATCGGCAAAGGGGAAAAAGCCATCACTGGCCAGTACAGCGCCGCGGGCAGCCTCACCGGCCTCCCTGAGGGCAATGTGTACAGCACCCACCCGATTCATTTGACCGGCGCCAATGCCGCGGGTTTGGCGATCGCGACTGACCACAATGGCATTGGACTTAACGTGTTTCACCACTTTCCAAGCAAAGATCAGTTCTGCCATCAACTCTGGACTGGGTGCGGTGGCGGTGACCACTTGCCACGCCTCTGGATCAATGGGGACGGGGTGAATATCTTGGACAAGAAAGCCGCCAGCAATGGTTTGAATCGCCGTCGTGGGAGCCGTCTGCAACTCAGGTAAGGTGAGAACCCGCATCTTGGGTTTGGTTTTCAGGATCGGTAGCGCTGCTTCCTCACAGGCGGGAGCCACCACACACTCTAAAAAGGTACGGGTGAAGGCTTCAGCGGTGGCCACATCCAAGGGGCGATTCAGGGCAACAATGCCGCCAAAGGCAGAAACACTGTCGGCAGCCAAGGCACGTTCGTAGGCTTCCACAAGGGTTTTGCCCTCAGCCACGCCACAGGGATTGGTGTGTTTAATAATGACGGCAGCGGGGGCACCCTCCCCTAAAAATTCACTGATCACTGCCCGTGCCGCTTCTAGATCTAGCAGGTTGTTGTAGCTAAGTTCTTTGCCCTGAAGCAGGTCGGCGGCTGCCCAACCACTGGGGTGTGCGCCACTGATGTACCAAGCAGCCCGTTGATGGGGATTTTCGCCATAGCGCAAGACTTGTTTTTGCTGCCCCGTCAGGTGGAAGACCGGCGGCAGAATTTCTGGTTCAGTACCAGGGGACGTGATTTCTTGGAGATACTCGGCGATCGCCTGATCGTAACTGGCCGTCAGCGCAAACGCCCGCTGGGCACAGGCAAGGCGAAAAGCAGGTTGAGCTTCCCCGTGTAATCGTAATTCCTGAAGGTAAGTTTCATACTGGCTGGGATCCACCAATACTGTCACATGGGCATGGTTTTTGGCAGCAGCGCGAATCAGCGTCGGCCCACCAATATCAATTTGCTCGATCGCCTCGGCAAGGGTCACGTTGGGCTGGGCAATTGTTTCGGCAAAGGGATAGAGATTGACAACCACCAGATCAATCGGATGAATCCCTTGGGCTTGCAGATCAGCCGCGTCTTCGGGGCGATCGCGCCGTGCCAAAATACCGCCGTGAATTTTGGGATGCAGGGTCTTGACCCGCCCACCAAGGATTTCCGGTGCTCCTGTGTACTCCGAGACCGTTGTCACGGGAATCCCCGCTGCCTGTAAGGTCTTTGCGGTGCCACCACTACTCAGGAGCGTAAAGCCAAACTCCTGCACCAAGGCCGTAGCCAACGCCACCAGTCCCTGCTTATTGCTGGTGCTGAGTAAGGCCATTCGCCCCATGCCTGCAATCCTCCTAGGCGACTAAGAACACCTATTTTAGCGGTTTTAGCGGAACATACTGCTCACAGAGCTATCTTCATGGATGCGCCAAATGGTTTCGCCGAGAATACTCGCCACCGACAGCACCGTGAGTTGGGGAAAGCGTTGCGTCTCCGGTACAGGAATCGTGTTGGTAACAATCACCTCTTCAAAATCGCCTCCTTGGAGTCGCTCGATCGCTGGCGGTGAAAAAACCGCATGGGTGGCACAGGCATAGACTTCCTTGGCACCTTCCCGCCGCAGTAACCGTGCTCCTTCTAAAATCGTGCCGGCCGTATCAATCATGTCATCCACGAGCACCGCTGTCTTGCCCTTAACATCCCCCACCACGTTCATCACTTCAGCCACATTGTGGGCTTGGCGTCGTTTATCAATAATGGCTAGGGGCGCATCATCAAGCTTATTGGCAAAGGCACGGGCACGAGCCACCCCACCCACGTCGGGGGACACCACCACAATATCCTCAAGATTTTTGCTGCGCAGGTAGTCAAGGAGCACGGGTGAACCATAGACATGATCCACGGGAATGTCAAAATAGCCTTGAATTTGCGCTGAGTGCAGATCCATGGCCAGAACGCGACTCGCTCCCGCTTGAGTAATCAGGTTGGCTACTAGTTTAGCGGTAATGGACTCGCGGCCAGCGGTCTTGCGATCGGCACGGGCATAGCCATAGTAGGGAATCACCGCAGTCACTTGGCGGGCTGAAGCGCGGCGGCAGGCATCCACCATGATCAGCAGTTCCATCAGGTGGTCATTGACGGGTCGGCAACAGGGCTGGATCAGATAGACATCACAACCGCGAATGGATTCTTGAATCTGCACATACAGCTCGCCATCAGCAAATCGCTTGCGCACCATTGGGCCGAGATCAATACCGAGGTAGCGGGCAATTTCCTGAGCAAGGGCAGTGTTGGCAGAACCCGAAAACAGCTTTAGACGATTATGATCAGAAATGTGAGAGGGGGTAGTCGTGGGCAATGGCGCAGTGTGAATCACAGCATCTCCCCAAGATGGCGTGCATTTTGATTTTGATCTTATCATTTCCAATTTTGGGAGCCACTACCCTAGGATTGAATTTATAGAAAGATGAATTTTGAGGTCATCAGCTTTGCCAATGGCGCGATCGCAACTCCCACGATTGGGGGATGTTTTTTTGTCACCGATAGGAGTCGCTTGGTTATTCCTTTTACCTGCACTTTTGTTTCTGACAATTTTTGTTTTTTTGCCGATTTTGTACCTTGTCTATCTTAGTTTTACGACGGGGAGTTTTAGTCAAGAAGGGGTGCGTTGGGTTGGGCTGCAAAATTATCAGCAATTGCTCCTGAGTCCAGACTTTTGGCAGGTGATTGGCAATACCATTTATTTCACAGGGGCAACGGTGCTCCCCACGATTGTGCTGCCCTTACTCTTGGCGGTGGGTCTCAACCAAGGGATCAGGGGACGGGATCTGCTGCGCACGGCCTACTTTTTGCCAACAATGACCTCGATTGTGGCGGTGGGTTTAGGGTTTCGTTGGCTGTTTCAAACCGATGGCCCGGTGAATCAACTGGTGCAAACCTTAGGGGGGCAGCCGATTGCTTGGCTGAGTGATCCCACTTGGGCAATGCCAGTGCTAATTTTGCTCAGTAGCTGGAAGCAGTTGGGGTTTAATTTAGTGGTCTTTTTGGCGGGGTTGCAAACCATTCCTCGCGATCGCTATGAAGCGGCACTGCTCGATGGCGCCAATGCTTGGCAACAGTTTCGCTACATTACGCTGCCGGGGCTGCGACCCACCTTAATTTTGGTGTTTGTCACAACAACGATTTTCACATTGCGCAGTTTTGAACAGGTCTATGTGGTGACCGGTGGCGGCCCCTTAGATACAACAAACCTGCTGGTATTTTATATTTACCAACAGGCGTTTGCGTTATTTGACTTTGGCTATGCCGCTGCCGCAGCAACGGTTCTTTTGGGAGTCACCCTAGGACTGATCTGGCTACAATTGCGTACGCGCCAAGACCCCAATCTTTAGAGAGAGGAGCCAAGACCAGCGTAAGCACCGTAGAAGAACAGCCCGACAATCACAATGACCCCCATGCCAGCCACCGTGGCCACAACCCACAGGGGAATGCGTCCGCCTTCAGACAACATGATCAATTCCTCCTAAGCAGATTCAGTTATAGAGAAGAATTTAGTTAAAGAAGTAGCTTGAAAAGAGCAACGCAAGGACGAAGATCAGCAACAACCCTAGGTACAGGGATGTGCGATTCAGTTCGACCGGCTGACGATTGGGATTCGGTTCCATGGCTGCACCTTCCTAACGTTGGATAAACTGCATAGCCGCGATCGCCCCGAGGAAGAAAATCGTGGGCACAGCAAGCGTGTGAACGGCCAACCAGCGGACCGTAAAAATCGGGTAAGAAACGGGTTCTTGATTGGGGGTATTACTGGTCATGGCAATCCTACTTCACCTGTTCTAAGAAGGTTTCAACTTGTTGTTTAGCTTGAAAGCGATCGGTCACCAGAGGAATCGACCGCTGTTCCTGAGCATAGTAGCTATCGGGGCGTGGTGTGCCAAACACATCATAGGCCAAACCGGTGCTGACAAAGAGCCAGCCAGCAATGAACAACGCCGGAATGGTGATGCTATGAATCACCCAATAACGGACACTGGTAATAATGTCGGAAAATGGTCGTTCTCCTGTCGTTCCAGCCACGTTGCGATGCCTCCAAAGTGTCTAATGTTAAAAAAAGGAAACGGTACTATCTATCATACAGCCTTTTTTCACAACGATTGAGCCGCATAAATAAGAACTGCGAACCCCCTCTACAGCGCTAAAACTTGGGTCTATAGGCCTAAAGTCCAGCCTTGGTCAAATCGGTGAGCACCTCTGCAGCACTCTGGTAGCGATCGCGAAAGTTATACTTGATCATTTTATTGATAATGGCAACAAACTGCGGCGAAAGATGCCGTCCCGGCTGCCAAATCATATCACCCGTGTTGCGATCAGAGGGCAAATCCATCGGGGCGAGTCCCGTCAGACCTTCAACAATAACCATACCCAAAGAGTAAATATCACTGGCAATCACCGGTCGTCCTGCCATTTGCTCGCTAGGGGCATACCCACGGGTACCAATTGAGATCGTATATTTGCCGTGCTGGAGCAACTCCTCGGGCTGGACATGGCGTACCGCCCCAAAGTCAATCAAAAACAGTTGTTGATCACTGCGGCGGCGCATGATATTGGCAGGCTTAATGTCGCGATGCACCACCCCAAACTGATGCACATACTGCAAAATTTCCAGAATGCTCTTGAGAATGGTGAGGGCTTCGGCTTGGGAGAGGGTAATTTTCTTTTCAAACTCCTCCTTGAGGGATTCCCCATCCACATACTCTTGGGTGAGATAGAAATATCCCCCCTCTTCAAAGTAAGCCAGTAATCGAGGGATACGCTCGTGTTGACCCAATTGGGCTAAGGTTTTTGCTTCCCGCTGAAAGAGGCGACGGGCAATGGCCAAAAAACGTTCATCCTTACGGGAGGGCACCAACTGCTTGACCACGCAGATCGGATGATCTGGCAGATGTAAATCCGCAGCCAAGAACGTGCGCCCAAATCCCCCTTCGCCGAGTTGACTGAGGACACGGTAGCGTCCCCCCACAGTTTGTGGTAAGGGTTCACTGGCTTTTTCGCTGATGTCAGAAATGACGGTGGTTTTGGGTTGGGTGCCGCTCGGTGTTTGCGTTTCTGTCGTTGGGGGGGGCGGCGAGGGGACTGTCGTGGTGGGAATCACCTCTGGCCGCTGGGTGGGATCCACAGGCGCCGCGGTTAAGGGGTCAGGGTTGGATGGCTGGGTTGCTGGTAGGTCTCCCTTGGGGGTGGCTGGGATTGACAATTGGGTTTCGGGCAAATCTGCGCTGGTTGTAAATTGGGTGGGTGGAGTTGAGGTGATGTCCGGTGCCGTCTCAGGAATGGATAGTTGCGTTTCAGGCAAGTCCACACTGGTTGCAAATTGGGTTGAGGGCGTCGAGGTCGGTTCTGGGGTCGTTAGTGGCTCAGGTAGGGTGAGTTGCGTTTCGGGTAAATCAACAGTAGGGATGCTAGGGGTCTCTGGCATCGTTGTTAAGGCTTCGGGAACCGTCAGTTGGGTTTCTGGTAAATCAGGGCGCAGTGTCGAGGGGATCTCTGAGGGAACTGTTGGCTGCGGGGTAGGAACCACCCTCTGGGTTTCAGGAAGATCAATATGGGTAGGTTCAGGAGCAGTTGTGGGAGTTTCTGGCAATTCGGTGGCGGCAGTGGCAGCATCCTCAGGGTGAACCACTAAGAAGGTTTCCCGCTCAGTGATGGATTGTGGTGGTGTCTCGCGGATCTCTGTGGGGGGAATTTGATCAACGACGGAGGTGAGGAGGGTAGGTGCGGTGTGGGGTTGATCTCTAGGGGGTGGGGTAGGTTCGATGGGGGTAAAGGAAATTGCTGTTTCCGGTTGCAGCACCGTTGCATTGGCATCCGTCTCTAGGCGAGAGACTTCTGTTGGCGAGGTTTCGGGGATTTCCAGAATGGGGGCTGATTCAGGTGTGGTTGATTGACTGATGCCTTCAGTCATGAACTCCAAGGGAGTTGCTGAGCGGCCACTGGGAACAGCCGTCGGTGTAGAGGGGGTAGGGGTGGATTCTGCAGGACTGAAGGCACGATAGCCCAGCATCAAAACCGCCGCACTGCCAAAGCCAACCAGAGGTGCCACCAGCGGAATCCAACTCCCCTGTAAAAAGAGGAGGAATGTCAGGCCACTGAGACCCAGTCCCCCAGCAACCAGCAGCGGCACAATCACCCAGCGCTGTCCCTTGGCGATGATCAGGGCACCAAGGCCAGACCAAGCCAGAATCCAAAGGGCGATCGCCCCCTGCGGCCATGTACCCATAGGAGAACGGTTATCGAGAGCCGCTGCTAGCAAATCTTCAAGGATCGCTGCTTGAACCACAACACCGGGGGTCAGGCGGTTGGTTTGCCCCGGCAGTGTCATTGGAATCAAAAACTTATCGTTACTACTACTGCCAGTGAGGCCAATGAGGACGGCGCGATCGCGCACCTTAGAGGGCAAGACTTGCCCCTTGAGCACCTCGCTCAGGGTCACGGTTTCATAGGGCTGGGTTGGGCGGGCGTAGTTGATCAGGATTTGAAACCCGGCTGCATCTAAGTGGCTGTAGCCTCCCCAGTTACTGGTTAAGGCTTGAAAGCGAGCCGTTCCCAAGTCAAGGCGGTTCTGAGTCACTGCTTGGGGATTCACCCCTAAAAAAAGACGCGCCAAAGCTAAAGCGAAAGATTGAGGGGTAGAGCAGCGATCGCTGGCTTCGGGTTGAGTTGCCAAAATCGCCCGCCGCACCACACCATCCTCATCAATGGGAATGTCTGCAAATCCCACCTGATCATTGAGCAGTCCAGCGGGTGGGGCAATTCCGGGATCTGTTTCGCCCCCCACTTTACAGACAATAACGGTGTTGGGCTGGGTCATCATCACCCGTCCGAGGGAGGGCAGCACATCGGTTGGCAGCTTGAAGCGATCGGGCACCGGAAAATCGCGAAAAATGTCAATGCCAATGACCTTGGGTTGGTGCTCCTGCAATTCATTGACAGCTTGAATGAGCACCTCGTCGGGAATGGGGTACTGCTTGAGGGTTTGAATATCAGCCTCGGTAATTTCAACAATCAGCAGTCGCTGGGACGTGGCCGGTGTCGATCGCCAGCGCAGCCATTGGTCATAGACTCTCAATTCCAACGGTTCCAGCAGGCCCCCCACTCGCAGCGCAAGGACACCCACCGTGGCGATCGCCGTGGCAATGGCCGCCGGTAGAGCGCGTTTAAGATAATCAGGGATGGAGACAGGGGTCATGGCACAATCTGCGGTTGTTCCACTGACGCTGAAGGATTCTAAAAGGAGTTTCGCTTCTATCCTGACCTACACCACGGGCGATCGGCAAATTTACGAGGACAACTTTTAACATCCTGCCCACGCTAGAGGGCAACATGATCCCCCTAGGTGGCGGAAGGTGAAACGACTATAATCATTGAGGTGATTGCTGAGCACAACAAGCGCTATGACGGAAACCCCCGATTCAACGACGACTTCAACATCCACGGAAACCACTACTGCAGCCGCACGGCAACTGCTGGGCATGAAGGGTGCCAAAAGCGGCGAGACCAATATCTGGAAAATTCGCCTGCAACTAATGAAGCCGATTACATGGATCCCCCTCATTTGGGGCGTGGTCTGTGGTGCAGCCTCGTCGGGGGGATTTACCTGGAGTCTGGAGGATGTGCTCAAGGCAGCGACCTGTATGCTGCTGTCAGGGCCTTTGATGGCGGGCTATACGCAAACGCTCAACGATTACTACGATCGCGAGATTGATGCGATTAACGAACCCTACCGTCCCATTCCTTCAGGGGCGATTTCCCTTAACCAAGTGCGGGCGCAGATTATCTTCCTCGTTGTCGCAGGTTTGGGTCTAGCTGTTCTACTCGATCTATGGGCTGACCATCCCACGTTCCCTGTGACCAAAATTGCTTTGCTGGGAGGCTTTTTGGCGTATATTTATTCCGCACCGCCCCTGAAGCTGAAAAAGAATGGTTGGCTGGGAAATTATGCCCTCGGAGCCAGCTACATTGCTTTACCGTGGTGGGCAGGTCACGCCCTTTTTGGCGAATTGACACCGACGATTGTGATCTTGACGTTGATTTACAGTTTGGCGGGCTTGGGTATTGCCATTGTCAATGACTTCAAAAGCGTTGAGGGCGATCGCCAACTCGGCTTGGCTTCCTTGCCGGTGATGTTTGGCGTTACTACCGCCGCATGGATTTGTGTTCTGATGATTGACATTTTCCAGTTGGGGATTGCGGGCTACCTGATGGCGATTCATGCCAATCTTTATGCAGTGCTGCTGATTTTGCTGATTATTCCCCAAATTGTCTTTCAGGATATGTACTTCCTGCGGGATCCCTTGAAAAACGATGTCAAGTACCAAGCCAGTGCTCAACCCTTTCTCGTCTTAGGGATGCTAGTGGTGGGTTTAGCCCTTGGGCATACGCCAGTGTAGTTGGGGGGCATGACGACATCGCTGACCTTCAAGGTAGAACAGGGGGGCGATCGCCTCGATACGTTTCTTGCACAGCGGCATCCTGAACTCTCGCGATCGCGCTGGCAGCAGCTGATCCAACAGGGCTATGTGCGGATTAATGGCCAAGTGTGCGATCGCAAAAATCAGCCCCTCAGTGGTGGTGAGGTACTGCAGGTGGTGCTCCCTGAACCAGAGCCGTTGGATTTAATCCCTGAACCCCTACCCCTGAGTATTCTCTATGAGGATGATGAGTTACTGATTCTCAATAAACCCGTGGATCTAGTGGTGCATCCTGCGCCCGGTCATCACCACGGCACCTTGGTTCATGGTCTGTTAGCCCATTGCCCTGAATTGACAGGCATTGGCGGTGTCCAGCGACCGGGGATTGTGCATCGCCTAGACAAAGACACCTCTGGGGTGATGGTTGTTGCCAAAACGGAGTTTGCCCTACACCATCTGCAACAGCAATTGAAAGCACGGCAAATGCAGCGCCATTACCTTGGTGTCGTCTATGGCCAGCCCCCGCAGGACAGTGGAACGGTAATTACGCCCATTGGTCGTCACCCGGTGGATCGCAAAAAGATGGCGGTGGTGCCTCCAGAAAAAGGCCGCACAGCAATTACCCACTGGTACGTGCAGGAGCGCTTCCGCCACTGTGCCCTTGTGGAGTTTCGCCTTGAAACCGGTCGCACCCATCAAATCCGCGTTCATGCTGCTCACTTGGGTTGGCCGCTGTTGGGGGATCCTGTCTATGGCCGCGGTGCACCGCTAAAAGTAAAACTGCCCGGCCAAGCGCTCCATGCCTATCGCTTAGCGTTGCAGCATCCCCGTACAGGTGAGGAGATTGTGGCGATCGCCCCTCTGCCAGAGCATTTAGAAAAACTACTGCGGATATTGCGCCAGCAAGCGCTCAATTCCGAATCAATCCCTATAAATTGCTAACTTCAGGCAGGGATGAGGGGCAATTTCCTCGACAGAGGACGGTATCATACAAGCCGATCTCTTTCCCTTCATGCTTATTAATCCCTGTGTAAGCCAAGCTCGGGTCTTCATATCTTTTGAACTTATACACCGCATCGTTCATCAACGCGCTGTTGAACACCCCCAAGCTGACGAGCAGTTCAAAGTCTTTGACCGTCAACCCTGTGACCTTCTTGAACAACCCCGGCTCCAATTGCGTGATCACGTCCCGCAGTGTTCGTTCCCGGTAATCGGTCAGGTACATGAAAATGGGGATGCGGGTGGCAAATTTGATCAGTTTTTCCTGAATTTGCTTACGCTTGCTCTTGAATTCCTTTTCTTCTTCTGTGAGCTGCTTTTTCTTTTGAGAGGAAAGTTTCTGGTCATTTGCCTCTTTCTTCGCCTTCTTGACCGCTTCAGATTTGTTGATGATGGTCTCGATCTCCTGATTGAGATTGCGGAACCCCTCGATGCGCATCAGCGCCTGCATCGCCTCTTCATTGTTCATCAACCGCCGCAGCGTGTCGTCGTCCACGTTCACCAGCAGCGCGCTTTCCCAGCGGCGAGCCAACAGGGTTGCCGTGGTCCCGGCCATGGCCATATCGAGCACCCCGGCGGCGTCAATCTGCTTCATGGAACTGCCGTCGTAGGCCAACACCGGCAAAAATTGGATAAATTCCGCCACCTTCTTTTCCGGGTCTTCCCCGTTGACGTTCAGGCGGCAACTGTAGTCGGCGATCTGACGCAAGGCCCGATCCGGCGCAAAATCGAAGACGTAGCACTCCTTTTTGAGGATCAGCTCCTCATTAGGCGAAACGCCGTCGGGATTTTTGATGGTCCACGGGCTTTGCACGCGAAAGGCGGCCTGAAAGTAGGTCTCTGGGCTGGAGGTGTTGCGCAGCATGAAGATCCCTGTCCAAGGCCGCACCGTCACGCCGGTGGTGAGCTTGCCGCAGGTGAGGGTGATGGTTTTGGTCTTGAGGGGATCACCCATTGCTTTGAGAACAGGCGGCAGAGCATTGACCCCAATACCCGCGGCGGCGCCGGCAGCAACGATGACTTTGTAATCGTGGTAGAATTTATTTTGGCTCTTTGCCAGCAGATTCTGCATAGCGTAGCAAGAGGCAACGCTGGGCAAGAACCACAGGGTATGCGAGAGCACATTCAACAGCCGCATATCCGAGAAAGGCAGCGGCGGTTTCTCCGCACCCAGTTTTAAGTTGTCTAAACTCGTGGGGAGATAGGCGCCCCGAATCAGATCGAGCCACTTCTGTACTTCCTCTTCATACGTGAACCGCGCCTGATCGTCGACGCCTTCCGCCGCGAAGAAGAGGTTCAGGTCGAACTCGTTGAACTCGCCCTTCATGGCCACGTCGCGGATGTCATCCGGCAGTTGGTACGTCATCAGCACCATCCGCGGCAATGCAGCGTAGGGGTTATTGTCTCCCTGCCACTCTTCTTTAGCTTTCTGTTCGTCAGAATAAGTCCAGTTGTAGATCTGCTCTTCGATGAATTCGCCGGTGGCAATGGCTCGAAACGGCGTGCCTGAGAGATACAAGTAGTGATCCGCGGTGATGGGCAGAATGTCTTCATCAAAGTAGTCGATCGCTTCGCCTTCCGCCGCTTTGCGTTCCTGTTCGTCTTCGGATTCAAAAAGGTCTTTAGCTTTCTCCCGCCAAGCGCCGAAGTGATATTCATCGAACATCACGCAGTCCCAGTGTGTGGTATGCACCCATTCATTCTTGGTTTTAATCCCGCCGGTGCTCGGATTGCGGCCCAGATAATCCTGAAAGGAACCGAAGCAGACGATGGGTCTGTTCTTGTCCGCCTGTTCGTAGGTGAGGCCGCCGGGTTTGATGAATTGCCAGCCCTGAAAATCCACGTGACAGCGCAGGTCTTCTTCCCAAGCGCTTTGCACTGCCGGCTTGAAGGTGAGCACCAGCATCTTTTTCCAGCCCATGCGCTTGGCCAGTTGGTAGGCGGCGAAGGTCTTGCCAAAGCGCATCTTGCAGTTCCAGAGGAAATGGGGCGGCTTGTCGTTTTCCCGGCGGCAGGTCTGGAAATAGGCGACGGTTTTTTGAATCGCGGCTTCCTGCTCGGGACGCAAGCCGAAACTCAGCGATCGCTGTTCTTCTATCAATTGACCTGCCCGCACAGCATTGATAGCGGACTGCACATCTTTGTCCGTGCAGCGGAACCACTCGCCGCCGGCATGCGGGATGCCGTTGATGCGCAGCATCCGGTGCACGTCGTGGTCGGTAAAGCCGGTGCCGTCGTTGCGGATAGCCGGCTCATCCACCACGATGCGATAGGGCTTCTCGCCAGGACGGAGCGTAGGATACTGCTGCGCCACCCGCTCCTGCACGCTCTTCGTGGTGTAGCCGATCTTGAGCAGGCCCGCATATTGGGGATTCGTATCCTCGTAGGCGTAGATTTTCGGCTCGATTCTGGGCCGTTGTGGAAAGAAATCTTTATGCGTCATGGGTCAAAAGCCTCTCCAATTCTTCCTGCAATTGTTTTTTGTCTGGCAAATAAAGCTGATATTTGCTCACGAAGAGTTTATTACTGATGTTTTGGGTAGCATATTCCACCAGGATATGGTCTTTGTAAGCTCCAAGCACGATGCCGATGGGCGGATTATCGCCTTCGACATTTTCCTCTTTGGCAAAATAATTCAGATACATGTTCATCTGCCCGATGTCGGTGTGCTCGATTTCCCCACGCTTGAGGTCGATCAGCACAAAGCACTTGAGTATGCGGTGATAAAACACCAAATCCACATAAAAATGGCGGTTTGACAGCGTGATTTTGTATTGCCTGCCAACGAAGGCAAATCCCTTGCCCAACTCCAGTAGGAATAACTCCAGGTTTTGAATCAGCCTTTGCTCCAGTTCGCCTTCCAGATATTGGTGTTGGGGTGGAATGCCAAGAAATTCGAAAATATAGGGGTCTTTAATCAGGTCTTCGGCATGCTGAACATCGCTGCCCTTTTGAGCAATCTCAAGTACGCCGGCCTTGTCCTTACTCAGAGCCAGACGGTGAAAGAGCATGCTCTTCATCTGCCGCTTCAATTCACGCACGCTCCAGCCCTCTTTCTCGCATTGTTTTGCATAAAAACTGATCTCAAGGTCACTGTCTGCTTTTATAATTTCGACATAGTGACTCCAGCTTAATTGTCCAGACAGTGTCTGGATTTTTGGAAACTTGAGATAAAATTGTCGAATCTGGAACAAATTTGAGCGGCTAAACCCCTTGCCGAATTCCGCGGTCAGGTCTTTTGATAGCCGATCGAGCAGTTCGCTGCCGTACTCGGCTTTCACATTTCCTTTTTGTTCGAACTCTACGATGTGTCGGCCGATCTGCCAGTAAGTCTGCACAAGAATTGTGTTGATGGCCCGGCCCGCCTGAATCCTTCCCTGACGGAGCAGTTCACCAATTTGCGTCTTTAACTGCTCATAGGGATTTGACGCAAGATGGCTACTCATCGGCAGGCTCCGTTTCTTCGTTTTTTGCGCCGTTTTCTTTAGTCGCCGGCATCGGGCGAATTTTCGACTCAATAAAGGCAATTTCTTCTTCCGTAAGCCCGTATCGCTCGTAAAGCTTTTCGTCGGTCCACTCGGTGTTCATGTCGAGGATGGGCACGAAGGCGTAGGCCTCTTTTGTAATGTGATGGGAATACATGAACTGGGATACCAAGAAACGGAAAAACCGAGTCTTCATATAAGCGACCAAATGTTCAGCCTGCTTTTGGGAAGCATAAGCCCCAATTACCAGATACGTTTCTGTGCAGATGGTTCTCGGAGGTAGTATGTCTATTTTGGAGAAAACCCTTCTCCTTCCGTCTGATCCTGGATTTCCGGCATGGTCATAGCCCACGTAGGATGTAATAACCTTCCATTTGTCGATCATTTCCACGCCAACGGTTATGTCCTCCCTTTTGTACGATCCTTCGCCGTTTTGCCAGCGCAGGATGAGATCGCCAGATTTTTGGGGGCGCACGAAAGTGCGCAATCCGAAAGGTTTGCTAGCTGATACCTGTTCGCTCATACTCCTTTCTTTCTTGGCGAGCACTTTTCTCACAATGGAAACGGCCTGACTATGGCGGATGAAGGTTGGGAATTCATCGAGTTTTCGTGTCGAAACGACCTTTTCTCCTTTATGCACATTGGTCACTTCGCAAGTCCCACGCGCGTCCCGTTCCCAAAGGAAATAACACACACCGCCAGCAATATCTACGCCGGGGAAGACCTCTGATGCATCCTCGAAGTCCACCAGTTTTCGGATGCGATCATCGCCAAGCATCTCGGCTCGGAAGGAATCCAAGCCCTTACCGCCAGCAAACCAGCGGGAAGGGATGATCATCACCAGATAGCGTGGATTCAGTTTTTTTGCTTGATGGACAAACTTGTTGTAAATGGGCGTTGCGCTTCTACCAAACCCCCCGTCGCTCAACTGATACGGCGGATTGCCGATGATGACATCGAATTTCATCGATTTCTCCTCGCTGTGCTCGTCGAAATGACATGGCTCGCTGTGCTCGTCGAAATGACGGAGTGGGTTTTCCGTATGGATGAACTCATAGGCGTGGGTTTCCAGTTCCTCGCCACGGGCGTAGTTGGCTTCGTTGGCGCCGCAGAAGAGGCAGCGGCCGTTTCGCCAGGTGTGCTCGGTGCGTCGGTAGCGGATGTTGCCTTCTTCGGTGTTAAAGGCGGTGCAAATGGAGTATTTGCCGTTGGCGTGTTTGGAGCAGTAGAGGGTGCGGCGCGCGATGAGCGCCGTCAGTTCGGTGATGGCGATGCCGAAGAGCTGGTGCTTCATGATGTGGTTGATGCGCTCTTGGCGATCGGGGATTTGGGTTTCCAGGCCCTTGTCGAGCCGCTTGGCGATCTCGCGCAGAAACACTCCGGACTTGCAGGCTGGGTCAAGAAAGCGGGCGTCGGGGTTGCTCCAGAGATCGGGCGGCAGCAGATCCAGCATCTGGTTAGCCAGCGCCGGCGGGGTGAAGACCTCGTCGCTGGAGAGGTTGGCCAGGCACAAGAGCACGTCCGGGTTGTGGCTACTCATCGTAGGCATGGGCAACCTCCAGAAAATGCACCGGTGGGTAGTCTTTGACCGGTTCAGGGATGAACACCTCCTCGCCGGCATCCGAAAAGAGCGGCAATTCCCGCATCGCTCCCTGGTTCACCAGTTCATGGAAGGCAAAGTCCCGCCGCTTGAGCAGGCTGCCGTTGACCAGCGACCATTCAGGAAAAATAATCGGTTGGGGGTTCGCCCCTACGGTTTTCAACGTCAGCGCGTCGCCGTGGACAATGTTTTTGCTGAGGATATAGCGCACCGTTTCCCGGCAGGGCGCTTTGGCCTTGTCTTTGAAAAGCCGCGTGTAGGCTTCATCAAAAACGGCAAACAGCCGCTGCCGGCATTCCGCAGCGTTGTCTTCCAG
The DNA here is from genome assembly GCF_031583255.1 of Thermosynechococcus sp. PKX82. NCBI lineage: Bacteria > Bacillati > Cyanobacteriota > Cyanophyceae > Acaryochloridales > Thermosynechococcaceae > Thermosynechococcus > Thermosynechococcus sp. PKX82. The sequence continues at coordinate 617,358 of NZ_CP134169.1, forward strand.
AATGTCAATCCCGTAGAGCGACGACACGGCCAGGATGGCGTAGCGCTCGTATTCCAGTTGGACCCTAGCATAGCGCGCTTCCACCACGCGTAGTTTCCGGTTCAGGATTTCGACGAGAAAGTTCCCCGTGCCGCAGGCCGGCTCTAGGAAGCGCGAATCAATGCGCTCCGTCTCCTGCTTGACCAGATCGAGCATGGCGTTGACGATATGCGGCGGCGTCAGAACCTCGCCGTAATCCACAACCCGCTGTCTGGATTTTGTCATGGTTCTCATCGCTCACCAACATGGAAGTCAAACCTGAATCTCGACCTGTGGGCAACGGTTCGGCCTGTGGGTCGGTCTGGAAGGGAGGATTAAGCGCTCCTTGTTTCGGGTGGATGCGATCGCGGGTGCCATGGTTCATTGCAGTGCTAATTTGGAGTGACAGCCTATACTGACTGCACCCCTCGGTCTAACAAAAAGCATGGTTTGCGTTTCCACTGGAGCTAAGCGGATTCGAACCGCTGACCCCTTCAATGCCATTGAAGTGCTCTACCAACTGAGCTATAGCCCCGCATCAGCAGAACTCTATCATTGCGCAAAATGCTGCCCTTTGTCAACTCCTGCCCCCAAAGTAACCCTCTGCCTAGGATGGACAGCCATGGTTTCCCCTCGCGATCGCCCTCTCGCTCAAAGGAAGTATCAAGTACCCAGTGTATAGTGGGTGTGAGTGCTGAGCAGGTCGGACTTTGGGAGTCTCATCGTCCCCCTTGCAGTTGATACGGGTACCAATGAATCGCGATCGCTCCCCCCTCCATCCAACGCTGAAGTATGCGGGTGTGCTGCGGCAAGTTTCCCCTGAAATGGGGCAGTTTTGGCTGTCTCAGGAGGAGGTGACCATTATTGGTCGTGACCCCGCTACCTGCCACATTGTCCTTGACGCTCACATCTATACTTCTGTTTCCCGCCACCATGCCCAACTCACCTGTCAAAAGCGTGGCAGTATTCCCGTGTGGGCGATCGCTGACCTCGGCAGTGTCAATGGCACCTATGTCAATCAACAGCGAGTAGAGAGCTTAACTGTGCTCAATGCCGGCGATCGCATTCAATTGGGGCGCCAAGGGCCTGAATTTGTCCTAGAATATCTTCCCCTCACCGAAGTCGTGAGTACCCAGCCCGATCAACCCCTCACCCTTACCCAACTCCTGCCTATTTTTGCCATTCATCCCGACTGGGTACGCAAAGCCTATCTGGTACCGGGGATTGTTACGGTTGTTGCGGTTATCCTCCTTTTCGCCACGGCTGGCTCCCCCGATGCCTTCAAGGTCATCTTGGCGCTCTATTTGGGCAGTGCTGCCTATTACTTTATCTATCAACTCTGTGGCAAGCGCAAACCCGCATGGGTTCTACTGGGCACATTGACGCTGGAAATGTTGATTCTGCAAAGCCCAATTTTGCCAGCCATGATCTATCTCTTTCGCACCATTTTACCCGGCCAACTGCATCCGCCCCATCCTTCATTTTGGGTGTTATTCAGCCGCAACTTCATTGGTGCCGGCTTAATGGAAGAACTCCTCAAGGCGTTACCCATTGTTGTGGCCTATGGCTTAGGGCGATGGCTGCCGAGTCCGTGGAAACAAAAGGTGGGCGTATGGGAACCCCTCGATGGCATTCTCTTGGGAGCGGCTGCCGGTCTGGGTTTTACTTGGATAGAAACCCTTGGGCAGTATGTCCCTAGTATTGCCGGTCAATTTGGTAATTTAGCTGGTCTGCAAGTACTGATTCCTCGGGTCTTGGGATCCCTAACGGGGCACATGGCCTACACGGGCTACTTGGGCTATTGTGTGGGATTGAGTGTATTGCGCCCCCATCGAGCGCCCTTGATTTTAATGGTTGGCCTAGGTCTAGCGGCCTTTCTGCATGCCCTTTGGAATACGGCTGCCGCCCGTTTTGGTCCGATGGGTTTGGCAGTGGTGGGGATTTTGGCCTATGTATTTCTCACCGCCGCGATTTTGAAAGCGCGTCAACTGTCCCCGACGCGATCGCAAAACTTTGCCACCCGGTTCTATGGTTATCGCTAGGCAGGTGTATAAAATATATTCATTTTGATTCCTTCATCCACTGGCGCGATCGCAACAGCGCAGCGCAACTGTCTCGCCCTTAACTTCGATGATCTAAATGGTTGGCTATCTCATTTCCCTTGGTATCTTTACTGCCACCTTTGCCCTTTTTAGCTTGGGGCTGAATTTGCACTGGGGCTATACGGGGCTAATTAACTTTGGCCATGTTGGTTTTTTGGCCATTGGTTCCTACACCACGATTTTGTTGGGAATTGCTGGCGTCCCCATGTTCTTTGCTGTCCTTGCTGGCGTGGTGCTGGCGATGGGACTGGGCTTTTTAATGGGGATTGCGACGCTGCGGCTGCGGGAAGATTACCTCGCGATTGTGACGATCGGCATGGCAGAAATTGTCCGCTTGATTGCCCTCAATGAGGATTGGCTAACCCGAGGCGGTCGGGGGGTGTATGGGTTTCCGCTGCCCCTTGCTCAGTTCAATCCCAATCTGCCGACCAAACTGGGGATGATTGCTCTTTTTTGGGTTGTGGTGGGGGCGGCTGCAGGGCAGTGGTGGCAATGGCTACAGCGGCAGTATGGGCGATCGCACCCCCGCTGGTTACTGCCTAGCTATGCAGCTTTATTCATTGCCGGTACCCTCAGCCTTTGGGCCACGTTGCTCCCCTTGAGCTTAGGCCGGGGAATGGCCATTTTTCCTCTTGGGTTGACACTGGTGACGCTGGGTGGGGCGATCGCCCTTGTGAACTATTATTGCCATCCAGAAAAACGAGCCGTGGTTCCCATTGCCCTGAATACCTTGGCCGCTGCTTTGGTGGGTCTGGTGGTCAAAGCCCTGACCCTTGGTCTGTGGGCCTTTAGCTACCGCGCTGGGTTGTTGTGGCTGCTGGTATTGGTGCTTGCTTTGGTGGTGTGGCAGTTGGAGCGTTTGATCCGTTCTCCTTGGGGACGGGTGCTCAAAGCCATCCGTGAGGATGAAGAAGTGGCCAAGGCCTTGGGTAAAAATGTCTTTGCCTACAAAATGCAATCCTTCCTTCTGGGGGGGGCGATCGCGGCGGTGGCCGGGTCGTTTTATGCGTGGCAGCTGACCTTTATTAACCCCGACGGCTTTGTATCCCTGATTACATTTCAGGCGTGGACCATTGTGGTTTTGGGGGGCGCAGGCAATAACATGGGTACCCTCCTCGGCGCTGCCCTCTTTTGGGCCTACACTGCCCTGACCCGCTTTATTCCCCTTGATGGCGGTCGCCTAGAGGCCTTGCGGATGATGCTCATTGGCCTTGTCCTCATTATCTTGATGATGTGGCGACCCCAAGGTATTTTGGGCAAAAAGGAGGAACTCAGCCTTGGTCGATGAATCTTCTCTTGCGCCCGTCTCTAGCGGTGTCAGTCAAGTCTTGCCTTCGGATCTCCTAGTGGCCACGGGGCTGTGCAAAAGTTTTGGTGGCATTCGCGCTGTCGATCATGTGGAAATTCGGGTTGCCCGCGGCAGCATCACCGGTCTCATTGGCCCCAATGGTGCGGGCAAAACCACCCTATTCAACCTGTTGTGCAACTTCCTCATCCCCGATCAAGGCCGCGTGATCTTTGACGGCGTCCCGATTAGCCATTTGCCCGCCCACCAAGTTGCTCTCCAAGGACTCCTGCGAACATTCCAAGTGCCCCGTGTGCTCTCGCGCCTCTCGGTTCTCGAAAATATGCTCTTGGCTGCGCCGCTGCAAACAGGGGAGAAATTCTGGAATAGTTGGCTACAACCGCTGCGCATTCGTCAAGAGGAACAAAAGCTGCGGCAACGGGCGTGGGAGATTTTGGAGTCTGTGGGGTTAACCGCTAAGGCCCATGACTACGCTGGCGCCTTGTCGGGAGGGCAACGCAAACTTTTAGAAATGGCACGGGTGATGATGCACCATCCCCGCATGGTGCTCCTCGATGAGCCAGCAGCAGGTGTTAACCCCACCTTGATCCATCAAATTTGCGAGCACATTGTGCGGTGGAACCAACAGGGCGTGACATTTTTGATTATTGAACACAATATGGACGTGGTCATGTCCCTGTGTCAGCACATCTGGGTCTTAGCAGAGGGGAAAAATCTGGCTGATGGTTCCCCCACTGAGATTCAAACCAATCCTGAGGTTCTGACCGCTTACCTCGGACAGTAGTTCCTACTCCCATTAAGGGCTAAAGCCTTGGGGATCGTTGGCACCCCTGAGGCTCTCCACAGCTTTGAATCCTCCCCCTCCTGAAGGGCGGCGCATTGAGCCAAAACCGCTAAAAAAGCTAAGGTCGAGGCAAATGGGCAGGCAACAGCGCCGCAAGGATCAGGCTGAGAAATAAAAATGCTGAGCCTGTTTCCAGCAAGGCAACGTTTTTTATGGCTGTGTTTCTGTACCAGTTGGCTTGCCAAACAATGAGGCCAAACTTGAGCAGTGCAATGGCAAAGGCCGCCGCTGCCAAGGGGGGCAACCACCCTAGCCACCACAAAAGACCAATGAGGAGAGCGGCAACACTGTGATAAATCAAACCAGGGAGCCAAAAGGCGGTTTTGTGCTTACGCAGCTTCACAGCAAAAATCGCACTGCCAAAGAAAAGGGTATTCAACAGCCATAATCCAACAGACAGGAAAGAGACCTCTTCAGTGGTGGCCATCTCCGTTAGGGGAGCCACCAAGCAGACCCCTGCAAAGGTGAGTAACTCGTTCCAGATGGCTTTGCGTTGACGATAAACTACGGCAATACTATCAATCACAAAAATGGCGATCGCCCCTAGGTAAATCCAAAGTAACCGTGGCACCTCAAGGTAAAGATAAAAAGCAAGGCCAAGGGCAAGGGCACTGTAGACGCCTCCCCACATCAGGCAACGGGGTTTCCAACTTCGCCGCTGCTTGATTTGTAGTGTTAAGGGATGCTCCGCCTGAAAGGCACTAAAGGCAGTCACCAGAGCCAGCGTGGTTCTCCAACTCCAGTGCTGCGCTGCTGCTGCCCCCGTGAGAAACGCCACAATCAACATCACATAAACCCCATGTTCTGGGGAGAAGGTGGGCACGTACCAAGGTGTTCCCCTCCTTGCTGCTGATGCAGTTTCCGTAGCCGCTGATGGCTCTGAAATGGTCATGATTGCATCCTCCACTAAACCAATCCCCCTAGACGAATACCAACACCAAAAATAGTCAACAGAACAGCCAGAACTGTGACCCCCATAATGTGAAACCCCAGCCGGGGCAGTGTTTCTGCTGTCAGCTTGGGCAAAATGAACCACCGAGCCTGTACAGCGAGGGCAAGGGTTGCCAGCAACAGTCCCAACTTCACGAGAACATATTGGGAGACCACAGACTGCGGTGGCCAAAATCCCACCCCGCCGGGAAAATAAATGAGGGTTAGGGCAATACCCGTCAGCACCTGCAGCAATAATGCCCCCAGACCCAACCTTTCAAAAGGCTGCTCAAACTGCTGGATGGGCGTTGCATCCTGCTGCCTGAGGGCCTTGGGCAGAACGGTTAGGGCAAGAATAAGGTGCCCGCCCACCCATACAGTTGCGCCGAGGGTATGGAGAATCACCAGGAGTTTGAATAACATCACGACGCACAGGCTAGACGCTTGGCTTCAAGGAGGGCGATCGCCTTGGGAAACAGGAGATTGTTTTCCTTGTGGATATGCTGGTGCAAGTCTTTCTCAAGGCTCAACAGCCCTGCCAAAAGCACGCGGTACGTATTGCAGGCCCACTCAGGCGGCGTAAAACCATCGCTCAGGCGCCGCAACTGGGTGAGGGCTACGCCCGTCTCTGCATGCTCCCGTTGCATACAATCAATCGCAGCTGGGATCAAGACATTGACTGCCTGATCATAGTTTTTCTCCAACTGCCGCAGCCTAGGGAACAGAACTTGCTCCTCTTTTTGGAGGTGGGTTTTTAGCTCTGCGGCCAAGGCCACGACGGTTGCGTGCAGTTGCTGGAGACGGGCATCCCGCGAGCCGTGAACGGCCGCCACCTTCTCCGCCTGCGCCTCGAGGCGGGGGAGTTCCCGCTGCAAGTAGGCATGGTGCACTGTTTCAATGTGGTCAACGAGGGCGGTCAGTGAAAGGTCAGCGATCGCCGGCTCAGGAGCAGTTTCTATGGCAGCTTCTAGCTCCTTAAGGAAGGTTTGGGCATCGATGCCCCGCTGGGCACAGGCTTCAGCAAGGGTTTGCCGACCACCACAGCAGTAATCAATCTCTGCCGTCTCAAACAAGGCCGCTAAGGAAGGGTAATCCCGCACAAGGGCACCCACCGTATCCGTCAGTTGTAAAGATGTCATGGTCAGGCCTCCAAATACAAGGTGGAGAGAGAATCTAGCGGGTAAGGTCGAGGGAGACCGCAACACTGGGCTGCCGCCAAATCCCCCAGAGGGCGCGTCCTACGCCATAGATGAGCAGTCCGGCACCAACGGCAAAGATGACATCCCCAGGAATCCGCAGCCAGACGGTCCATTCCATCCAGGGGGAGTGAATGACGGCTCCACTGCGGGCATACCAAGTACCGTGGTTAATGGATTGCACCAGCTGATAGAAGCCATTGGGAATCAGACCGAGCACCAGCATGCCCACCAAGCCACCGTTGAGCCACCAAAATGCCCAGTTGAAGGTCTTTTCATCCCAAGCAGTTTCCGGGGTGATTTCCCGCAGAACAAAGAGCATTAAGGCGATCGCCAGCGAGCCGTATACGCCGTAGAGGGCGGCATGGGCATGAATTGGCGTCGTATTCAGTCCTTGGGAATAGTAGAGAACTATCGGTGGATTGATTAGAAAACCAAAAACCCCTGCCCCCAGCAAATTCCAAAAGCAGGTAGCAATGAAAAATCGCAGGGGTAGCCGATAGAACCCTTGGGCTTCTTGGGAAAGCTGCAGCGACTTCAGAACCTCAAACCCAATCAGGGTCAAGGGAACCACTTCCAACGCTGAGGCCACAGCGCCCAAAGCAGTGATCAAAACCGGTGTACCCGCAAAATAGAGGTGATGGAGTGTGCCAATGACACCACTGCCGAGGTAGAGAATGGTGGTCAAGTAGGTGGCTCGCAGAGCTGCGGAGCGCCTTAGGAATCCCAGTTCACTGCACAAGTAGGCGATCGCCACCGTGGCAAAGACCTCAAAGAAGCCCTCTACCCACAGATGAACCACCCACCAGCGCCAATACTCGGCCACACTGAGAGGGGTATGGTTGGTGTACATCAGCCCTGCCCCATAAAAGAGGGGAATGGTAATGGCGCTGTAAAGGAAAAAGTGGTTGAGGCCTGTCTTGCTCCCTTCTGCCTGAAGGGCAGGTCGCAGCGCCCGAAACATCAACCATAACCAAAATACCATGCCACCAATCAGCAAGAGTTGCCAAAGTCGCCCTAGCTCCACATACTCATAGCCCTGATGGCCCAGCCAAAAACTCCGGGCACCCAGATAGCCCTGAACGGCTGCCCAAGCTCCCCCAAGGGAACCAAGAACCACTACGGTGAGGGCAATCAGAAGCCCCATGTTTCCCCAAGCCTGAAACTTCGGTTCATGGCGCGCAAAGCGAGGGCCAAAGTATAGACCGGCCGCCAGCCAGCAGGTGGCAATCCAAAAGACCGCCAGTTGCACGTGCCATGTCCGTGAGGCAGCGTAGGGGAGATACTGCTGAATTGGCACACCATAAAATCCATCTCCTTCCACGGCATAGTGGGCAGTGACCATGCCCATGAGGATCTGCAGGAGAAACAGACCCATGGCCACCCCAAAGAAAAGGGTAGTCACTTTTTGGCTGGGGGTGGCAAGGCGGATGGCGGGGCGCTCTGTTACCGCTTGAACCGCATCCTCCCCTTGGAGCAGATAGACAACGAGAAAGCCGGCGATCGCAGCAATTAACACAACGACTGAGACAATCGACCAAATGACAAACTGCCCTGGGGGTTGGTTGCCCACCAGTGGATCATGGGGAAAATTCGCCGTGTAGGAAAAGGGCGCCAAAGGACGAGTGGCGACTGCTGCCCAAGCGGTCCAGGCAAAAAAAGCAGTCACATCGCGGATTTGCGCGGGATCAGTAAACCAGTTGCGCGGAATAGAGTGCGCCGCAGCACCTTGGGATAGCAGTGTTTTGTACTGCTCAAAGACGTGGCGCAGTCCTTGGGCTTGAGCACGGGTGAGCGTCAGCACTCCTGTTTCAGGATTGTAACGGTTGGGCTTAAATTGCTCTTGGACTTGCACCTGTAGTTGAGCCCGCTCAGAGGCAGAGAGTGCCTCCCAATCTGCTTGGCTAAAGCTCGCATCGCCGCGGTAGAGAATTCCAGCCGTGGCTAGACCCCAGCGGTGCAGCACATCCGCTGTCCAGTCTGGAGCCAGATAACTGCCATGACCCCAGATGCTGCCAATGTGCTGGCCGCCCCGTGCCAAATACAGTTCTTGACCTCGCTGTATGTTCTCACAGCTAAAAAGCACCTCCTGTTGGGGCGAGACAATCGTTGTCGGTATCGGCGGGGCATGCCGGTAAATAACGGCGCCTGCTGTCAGCAGCACACTAAAGGTAATGACACAGACTAGCACTAACCAAGCGGGCAGCCGCAAGTGCCACCCTCGCTCTAGGTGAGCTGCTTGAGTAATATTGAAGGGGACGTTTGCCATAGACACTTCCTCTCGGCAGCTATTGAGACTTAAGGTAGCTGCGGCTTGGGGGGTAGCGCCTTGACTTAGGTCAAAAGGAACCTTGAGAAATATTTAACTTTTACGGTGGGTCATGAAAGCGGGTATTGAGGAATGTCTGCGCCAGTCACCAATGTTTAGTGAGCTTTCGCCACCCCAGCTAGGGCGGTTGGTTGCAATTGCACAGTTACAGACTTGGCAACGGCAGCAAATCATTTTTAGAAAAGGCGATGCCGCTGCGGGGTTTTTTGTTGTGAAAACCGGGCGGGTCAAGGTCTTTAATCTCTCAGCGGCAGGGAAGGAGCAAATCCTAAATATCTTTGAACCGGGCGACAGCTTTGCGGAGGTGGTGGCCTTCGATAACCAGCCCTATCCTGCCTCGGCAGAAGCAATTGAATACGTTGAACTGATCTTTCTGCCGCGGTTCGCCTTTTTGAATTTGCTCCACCAAGATGCGGATCTAACTGTTCGTTTGCTAGCTAGCTTTGCTAGGCATCTGCGTCATTTGGTGAGTCTTATAGAAGACCTTTCCTTTAGACAGGTGCCCCAACGCCTAGCAGCCTATTTGTTGCAACGATTGGCCACTAGCGATCGCCCAGATAGTATTACCCTAGATTTGAAAAAAACAGAGCTGGCCGCTTTGCTAGGCACTATTCCTGCAACGCTGTCGCGGGCGTTTTACGACCTGAATACCCAAGGCATTCTGAAGGTAGAGGGCAATGAGATTACCATCTGCGATCGCCAGCGGCTACAAAGATTGAGTGAAGAATAGTCGAGCTTTTTCCCCAAGGCTCAACCGGCTCAAAACCTTCAGAAACAATTTTGGGGAGCGATGAAGGGGCTCAGTATTGAACAGCGCCAGAACTAGACCTAGGTATAGCTGCGAATTGCGGCCAACGGCGGACAGCGCTGCTGATCCAATTGCTGCAGGTATTGGCGATGCTGGTAGTAGTCACGGCGCAGTTGGGCAAGCACTTGCAGTCGCTCTGGCGCCACACCGGGGATGTCGTCAATCGCAGGTTCGTTGTCGGTGAGTAGGCGATCCAAATACTGGCGCAGGGCTTCGCTGGCAAGGGATTCACTTAAAATCAGCGCGACAGTTTCCTGCCAAGTCCGGAGAATATAGCGACATCGCTTTTCAACAGCAATGCGCTCAAGGGCTGCTGCCGCTGCTTGGATCACGAGTTCAGGACGATCCAGACTCACGGTAGTCGTTTCATCCAAATGGAGTAGTGGAGTAATGAGGGCGGCCTCCTCTGCCTCATCGAGGCGATCAAAAAGGTGCGTGACCAAATCTAAATCCGTGAGTTGGGTTCCTGTTTCCGTGGGCGAATGAAGGGGCCACTCAGTGGTATAGGGATCATCGGGCGCTGGCAGACCGGCACAGTACGCTTCTTCAATGGCCAAGATCTGCCGCCACAGCCAACGATGGTGGGAGAGGCTAAATTCAATGTCCCGCGCTTGCAGGGCTTGGCGAATCAGGGGACGATAGTCGCCGCAGTGGAGGTAGAGGCGCAGCAGTTGTTCTTCCGCCGCTTGACGGAGGTTATAGTCCGCCGGACGTTGCCATTTTTGCGATCGCCCCTGCCAACGTTGACCCCGCACCTGTTGCCGCAGGGATTCTTCTAAACGGAGAACGAAGCGACTATCATGGCCTCCCAATAGCTCAGCACAGTGGTGAATGTAGTGGCTGCGCAGTGTGGCATTGGGCAGTTTTCCCAACAGTTGGCTCAGGGCTTGGCTCGCCTGCTGAAATTGATCACTTTGCTTGAGATCGTACTGCTGCACAATGGTTTGCATTTGCCAATCCAGCCACAGGGGCGCTTGATCCAAGAGAGCTTGGTAGTGCTCCCGCTGTGCTTCACCCGCGCTGAAAAAGTCAGCCGCATCTTTGCCCGCTGGTAATGTGAGAATTCGCAGTTGCAGATCACCCCGATAGGCCAAATCGGCAGCCTCACCAATGGCGCGATCGGCCGCCCGTTCTCCCGCTGGGTCGGCATCAAAGTTGAGAATAATTTGCTTCGACTCGGTGTAGCGCAGCAGTAATTTAATTTGAGCTTGGCTGAGGGCCGTTCCTAGACTGGCCACCGCTTGGGAAAACCCCGCTTGGTGCAGCGCCATCACGTCAAAGTAACCCTCGACAACAATTGCTTGATCTTGGCGGGCGATCGCCTGCCGCGCCTTATCCAGCCCAAAGAGCAACTGCCCCTTGTTAAAAATCGGGGTTTCTGGAGAGTTGAGATACTTTGGCTCTTCGTTGCTGAGGGTGCGACCGCCAAACCCCACCACCCGTCCTTGGGCATCCATAATCGGGATCATCAGGCGATCGCGAAAGCGGTCATAGTAGCCGTCCCCTGTCCGCCGAGGGATAATCAAACCGGCCTGTTCTACCAGCTGAGGGGGATACCCTTTTTGCTCCACAAGGTAGGTGTAGAGCACTTGCCAACCCGCAGGGGCATAGCCCAAGCGAAATTGCTGAATCGTCTCCTCTCGCAGATGGCGTTGCCGCTGCAAATAGTCTTGGGCGGCTTGGCCAATGGGTTGCCGCAGGGCATGTTCATAGAAACTAGTGGCGATCGCCAGAATCTCGTAGAGTTGCTCTTGAAGGGAGAGCCGCGCTTGTAGGGCCTGTTTTTGCTCACTATCGAGGGTGCGCACTGGAATCTGATGGCGTTGGGCAAGGTCGAGTACCACCTCGGCAAAGGAGCGTTTTTGCAGTTCCATCAGGAACTTAATGGCATTGCCGCCCGCCCCACAGCCAAAACAGTAATAAAAGCCCTTCAGGGGACTCACCGTAAAACTGGGGGTTTTTTCCTCATGAAAAGGACAACAACCCACGTATTCTTGCCCACGCTTGCGTAGGACAACGTGCTCGGCCACCACATCGACAATGTTAACCGCTTGGCGCACCGCCTCAATCGTATCGGGGTGTAGGCGAGGAATTTCCATAGATCACTAGTCTAAGCGATCCCCCTAATCAGAGATTCCCCGCTGCAAAATTCAACGATTCCTAAGGATGTTGCAAGCTCTTAACTCAAGCAGTCAAGGGCGATTGACCTTCGCTAGGATGTTGACGGTGTCGTTGTTAGGCGCAGAGGCAGGCTTTGAGGCCATAACCGTTCACATAGGGAGCAAGGATTCATGAGTACCAGCCGCAAACGACTTGGTGTGTTTACGAGTGGCGGAGATTGCCCGGGTCTAAATACGGCCATCCGTGCTATTGTTGCCCATGCTACCTTAAGTTACGGTTGGGAGGTGCTTGGCATTCTCCACGCCACTCAGGGGTTAATTGAGCGGAAGGCGATCCCCCTCAATGCCGAGGGTCTCGGGGGAATGGATGTACTGCTCAACATGGGGGGAACCATTCTCGGAGCAATTAATAAGGGCGATACCCTTGGCCATGCCGATGAAGTCATTGCTGGGTACTATGAATTGGGCTTGGATGCTCTTATTGCCATTTGTGGCGATGGCAGCTTGAAGATTTTGCATCAACTGGCGCAAAAGGGAAACTGGAATTTCCTTGCCATTCCGAAAACCATTGATAATGACGTTGCTCTTACGGATCGCGCCATTGGCTTTGATACCGCCGTCAACATTGTGGTGGAAGCCCTGAGTCGGATTACCTCCACCGCCGCTAGCCATGATCGCGTCTTTGTGGTGGAAGTGATGGGGCGCACTGCCGGTCACTTGGCTCTGTATTCGGGGATTGCTGGGGGTGCCGATATGATCCTCATCCCAGAAATTCCTTACTCCATTGAAGGCATTTGCCAGCATCTGCAAAAGTTGCGCGATCGCTGGGGACGTAAGTTTGCCCTCATCGTCGTTGCCGAGGGTGTCAAAGAACTGGAGCAGGACGCCCACCAGCGCCGCCATTGCAGTATTGGTCAGTACATTGCCGATAAAATTGCCCAGCACAGTCCCATCCCCATTGAGCTGCGGGTTTCAGTCCTAGGTCACATTCAACGGGGCGGTGCCCCCATGGCCATAGATCGGCTGTTGGCAGCGGGCATGGGCCATACCGCTGTGGATTTAGCCGCTCAAGGGACATTTGATCGCATGGTAGCTTGGCAGGCAGGACAGGTGGTCACTGTTCCCATTGCCGATGTGGTGGCTCAATGCCCACGCCATGTAGATCCCAATAGCTTTTTAATTCGCACGGCTCAAGGGCTGGGCATTTATGTCGGGGATCAGCCGATGCTGCCCTATGTTGATCCCACTCTTTGCCGCGATGAAGTGATTTGTGCGATCTAGACCCCACGGAATCAGCCAACCAAGGAATGAGCTGTAAGAGGCACGCCACTGAGGCTAAAGGCTCGCGCCTCGGTAATGCGAACCCGCACCAGTTGTCCCCGTAGGGTCTCAATCTCACCGGGTAAGTAGGTCAGGCGGTTGCCATCCGTGCGGCCATAGACTTGTTGCGGATCCTTGGGATTGACCCCCTCCACCAGCACTACCTCTTCCCGTCCAAGATAGCGTTGGGAGCGATCGCTGGCGATCGTGGCCACTAAATGATTCAGCCGTTGCAGACGATCTTCTTTAATCTCTTCCGGTACTTGATTGTCCCAGGTGGCCGCTGGCGTATTCGGGCGCGGTGAATAGGCTGCCGTATTCAGTTGGTCAAAGCCCACCTCCGCCACCAGATCTAGGGTGCGTTGGAATTGGGCTTCTGTTTCGCCGGGAAAGCCGACAATGGCATCGGCACTAATGGCGGCATCTGGCATATAGCGGCGAATCGTTTCAATGATTTGTAGGTAACGCTCGCGAGTATAGCCCCGTGCCATTGCCCTAAGAATCTCATTATCTCCCGACTGAAAGGGAATGTGGAAATGCTTACACACCTTGGGCAGTTCGGCACAGGCTCGAATCAAGCGTTCTGTAAAATAACGGGGATGGCTGGTGGCAAAGCGAATCCGCTCAATGCCGGCCACATCGTGGATGTAATAGAGCAGATCCGTAAACGTGTGCTGTCGTCGCCCCTCTGGGGTAATTCCCGGCAAATCGCGACCGTAGGCATCAATGTTTTGCCCAAGGAGCGTCACTTCCTTGTAGCCTTGAGCCGCCAGTTCCTCAATTTCGGCGCGGATTGCCTCGGGGCGGCGGGATTGCTCTTGCCCCCGTACCCCCGGCACCACACAGTAGGTGCAGCGTTCATTACAGCCATAGATCACATTGACCCAAGCAGTGACCGTACTATCGCGGCGGGGTTTGGTAATGTCCTCAACAATGTGCAGTGGCTCCGTTGCCACCACTTGGCTGCCATTCCACACCTGCTCCAGCAGCTCGCCAAGGCGATTGGCATACTGCGGCCCCATCACCAGATCCACTTCAGGCACTCGCCGCAGCAATTGTTCCCCCTCCTGTTGAGCCACACAACCGGCCACAATCAGCGTTAGGTTGGGGTCTTGATGTTTGCGCTTGGCTTGCCGCCCTAGGTAAGAATAGAGTTTCTGCTCGGCGTTGTCGCGAATCGTGCAGGTGTTGTAGAGCAAGACATCGGCCTCATCCGGCTCGGCCACCGGTTCTAAGCCCATTGCTTCTAAGACCCCGGCCATGCGCTCGGAGTCGGCCTTGTTCATTTGGCAGCCAAAGGTGGTGATGTAGTAGCGGCGTGGCATTCCCTTGAAGTGCCCCTATACGTCCGTCACATCATTGGTGGGATTCGTGTCACTGGCACTACCCTCTTCAGGAGGAGCGGCCACTTTGACCATGGCATGGCGCAACACGCGATCGCCCAGCATATACCCCCGCTTGAGTTCTTCAATCACCGTGCCTTCAGGGTGCTCATTCGTTGCTTCCCGCAGCACAGCCTCATGGAGATTGGGATCAAAGGGCTTGCCTCTGGCCTGCATCGCCGAAACACCAATGCGCTTGAGGCATTCCACCAGTTGCTTGTAAACCCCCTGATAGCTGCGGTGAATTTTTTCTTCCGCCTCTGTTTCGGTTTGAATGTGGGTGCGGGCTAGCTCAAAGCTATCCACCACCGGCAGTAAATCAGCAATGACGCTGCACTTAATCTGTAGCTCTAGTTCCTCTTTTTCTCGCTGGGTGCGTTTGCGGAAGTTTTCAAAGTCAGCGGCAAGGCGCATATATTGGCTATTGCGCTCCTCCACCACCTGCGAAAGACTAGCCTTGGCAGCTTCAAGGGCAGCAATTTTCTCTAGCAAGTCCGCTGCATCCGCAGGAGTATCCGTAGAGGTCGCCTCAGATGCTTGACCCTCTTCGCTCGTGGTGGCCTCTGCATGATTCTCAACGACATCGGGGGTAATTTCGCCTTCTTGGGCTTCAGCAGCGGGGTTGGTTAGGGTTTCATCACTCATAGGTTGACTCAGGTTATGCCCTCTAGACTGTGGATTGCGCACCGCAGTGCGTTTAACTCGTGCAATCGTTTTAGCCTATCACTTTACCCATTGTATCAATAGGGGCGAGGCATCCGTCTATTACGGACTTCTCTACTACGGCTCTTTTCCCAAGGCTGGCACGCAGCCAAAAACCAGAGGGGCACTATGGAAGAGGATTGCCTCCCCTTTATGGATCCCCTATTTTAGGACAAGGTTCATATTGGGTTTGGAACTGAAAGATTCAGTTGCTCGTCACTTAAGGGCATGACTGCCAAAGCAAAGTTTAGGAGTGGGAGTTTGCGTTGATGTCCTTTCACCCCATGACATTCAGCCTGATTCTAGCGTGCGCGTTGACAGGTATCAGTCCAGTGCTGGCACAGACAGAGCCACCACCACGGGAAAACTTTAATCCCTTTGGGGTAGATAATCCAGTCCTCCAGCGGGCACGGAATTGGGCACGACAGGCAGCAGAGCGGGCGAATGGCGGGTTGAGTCGCTACCGCGCTGAAGCATCCATGTTTGGGCCTGCGAGTCAATCCCCCTACGTGGACAATGGTGATGGTACGTTTACCTTTCGCTTTCTAGGGGGGGCACCTGCGGAACCACCAACTATTGAAAGTATTGTCACGGTCAACCCCGACCCCAGCAATCCGATGATTCGCATTGACTACAATGGCCCTATTCAGTTGGCCGCTCCTCCCCCTCAGCCGTTGCCAGAAGTGCCACCCCCAAGCAATATGGGCAGTTTCTAGTGCTATCGGTGCATAGAGATTCGCCTATTCAGGAACTCGAAAATCTCTGGCACGCTGCCCCTCGTCAGGGGATCGCTGCTGCGCTATGATAACGGAAGCCCTGCTACCTCATAACTTCTAATAAATTTGTGTTTAGGAGAGTTTGCAATGACAACGGCTACCGCTACCCCTGAGTTGGACTACCATAGCGATCGCTACAAGGATGCCTACAGCCGCATCAACGCCATTGTCATTGAAGGTGAACAGGAAGCTCACGACAATTACATTGACCTAGCCAAGCTGCTGCCCGAGCACCAAGAAGAACTCACCCGCCTTGCCAAGATGGAAGCCCGCCACAGAAAGGGGTTTGAGGCCTGTGGTCGCAACCTGAGCGTGACCCCAGATATGGAATTTGCCAAGGCCTTCTTTGAAAAACTGCACGGTAACTTTCAAGCGGCACTCGCAGAGGGGAAAATTGCGACTTGCTTACTGATTCAAGCTTTAATCATCGAGTGCTTCGCGATCGCCGCCTACAACATCTACATCCCGATGGCAGATCCCTTTGCCCGCAAAATTACTGAGGGTGTGGTCAAAGATGAGTACAGCCACCTCAACTTTGGCGAAATCTGGTTAAAGGAAAACTTTGAGAGCGTCAAAGCCGAAGTTGAAGAAGCCAATCGCGCCAACCTGCCCTTGGTCTGGAAAATGCTCAACCAAGTGGAAGCAGATGCCAAAGTGCTTGGCATGGAAAAAGACGCCCTTGTGGAAGACTTCATGATTCAGTACAGTGGTGCCCTAGAAAATATCGGCTTTACCACCCGCGAAATTATGAAGATGTCGGTTTATGGCCTAACTGCGGCATAAGGGTGGCTTAACATATCGTTACATTTTAGTCACCGCACGCTTGTATGTTTGGATTAATTGGTCATCTGACGAATCTGGAGCACGCCCAAGCCGTTGCCCACCAGTTAGGCTATCCCGAATACGCCGATCAAGGCTTGGAATTTTGGTGTATGGCACCGCCGCAGATCGTCGATGAGATTACGGTGACAAGCGTCACGGGCAAAACTATCTATGGCAAATACGTCGAGTCCTGCTTCTTACCGGAAATGCTGGCCAACCAGCGGGTGAAGGCGGCGACTCGCAAAATCATTAACGCCATGGCCCATGCCCAAAAGCATGATATTGACATTACGGCGCTGGGGGGCTTCTCCTCGATCATCTTTGAGAACTTTGATCTGGAGAAAATGTCCCACGTTCGCAATATCGAGCTAGACTTTCGCCGCTTTACCACGGGGAATACCCACACCGCCTATATCATCTGCCAACAAATTGAGCAGGCGGCGCCCCAAGTGGGGATTGATTTGCGTCAGGCAACTGTGGCTGTCTGTGGGGCTACTGGGGATATTGGCAGTGCTGTCTGCCGTTGGTTGAATACCTGCTTGGATGTGCAGGATCTCTTACTGGTGGCACGAAATCGCGATCGCCTGCTAGATCTACAGGCGGAATTGGGACGGGGGAAAATTCTAGACTTAATGGATGCCCTGCCCCTTGCCGATATTGTGGTTTGGGTGGCCAGTATGCCCAAGGGCGTCGAGCTGAGCGTTGAGCAGTTAAAACGCCCCTCGCTGATGATTGATGGCGGCTACCCGAAAAATATGGGCACTAAAATTCAGCACCCGCAGATCCATGTTCTCAATGGTGGCATTGTCGAGCACGCCCTCGATATTGACTGGAAAATTATGGAAATTGTGAATATGGATGTGCCCTCACGGCAGATGTTTGCCTGTTTTGCGGAAGCCATGCTTTTGGAGTTTGAGGGCTGGCACACCAATTTCTCTTGGGGGCGCAATCAAATCACGGTGGAAAAGATGCAGCAAATTGGTGAGGTCTCCCGTAAACACGGATTTCAGCCCCTACTGTTGAACCCTCAGTAAAACCAAAAGGAACCCAATCGCCTATGGCAAACGAACGTCGCACGCTTCTGTTGGAGTTTGAAAAGCCCCTTGTGGAGCTAGAAGCCCAAATTCAGCAGGTGCGGGATAAGTCCTCGGAGTTTGGCGTTGATGTCTCGGAGCAAATCCGTGAATTGGAAGAGCGCGCCAAGCAACTGCGCTATGAAATTTTCAGTAAGCTGACGCCGGGGCAAACCCTGCAGGTGGCTCGTCATCCGCGCCGTCCCAGCACGCTGGATTACATCCAAGCCATTAGCGAAGAGTGGATTGAACTCCATGGCGATCGCCGAGGCAGCGATGATCCAGCGATTGTCGGTGGTATTGGTCGCCTCAATGGTCAACCCGTCGTGATGCTGGGGCAGCAAAAGGGTCGCGACACCAAGGATAATGTGGCTCGCAATTTTGGTATGGCCTCACCGGGGGGCTATCGCAAAGCCCTGCGTCTGATGGAGCACGCGAACCGTTTTCAGATGCCCATCCTCACCTTTATTGATACACCAGCGGCTTGGGCTGGGGTAGAGGCGGAGAAGTTTGGCCAAGGGGAAGCGATTGCCTACAATCTGCGGGAGATGTTTCGCTTTGAGGTGCCGATCATCTGTACCGTGATTGGTGAAGGTGGCTCAGGGGGAGCCTTGGCCATTGGTGTCGGCGATCGCCTGCTGATGTTTGAGCACGCCGTCTATAGTGTGGCGCCCCCAGAAGCCTGTGCCGCAATTCTCTGGCGCGATGCCCAAAAAGCGCCCCAAGCGGCGGAAGCCCTGAAAATTACGGCTCGCGACCTGCTG
Organism: Thermosynechococcus sp. PKX82; assembly: GCF_031583255.1. Taxonomy (NCBI): domain Bacteria; kingdom Bacillati; phylum Cyanobacteriota; class Cyanophyceae; order Acaryochloridales; family Thermosynechococcaceae; genus Thermosynechococcus; species Thermosynechococcus sp. PKX82. The sequence goes on from NZ_CP134169.1 coordinate 635,850, forward strand.
AAGCTGGGGATTATTGATGAAATTGTGCCCGAGCCTGTCGGCGCTGCCCATAGCAACCCCGTAGAAGCGGCGGAAAATCTCAAGGCGGCTCTCCTGCGAAATTTGGCGGCAGTGCAAGCCCTCAGCAGTAGTGAACGGCGGGAGTTGCGCTATCAGAAGTTTCGGCGCATGGGCGTCTTTAGTGAAGCGATATGACCCAACAAGTCTTAATCACGGGCGCCAGTAGTGGCATTGGGGCCGCCACGGCCATTGCCTTTGCCCAAGCGGGGTTTAATGTCGTGCTGTTGGGGCGATCGCCCGCCAAACTTGCTGCCGTTCATGCCCAAGTGGTGGCCTGTGGGGTTGAAGCCCATACCTTTAGCGTGGACTTTAGCGATCCTGAACCCCTGCGATTGCGCCTTGATGAGATTCTCGCTCGTGTTGGCGATGTCCATGTACTGGTGAATAATGCGGGGATGGCTAGGACTGCGCCCCTGATTGATCAACCCTTGGCGGACTGGCAGCAAATTCTTAACGTCAACCTCACCAGTGCCCTCATTTGCTCGCAAGCGGTACTGCCGCAACTGCGATCCCGCCAGTGCGGTACGATAGTAAATGTTGTTTCAATTGCTGGACGCCAAGTTTTTCCCGACTGGGGCGCCTACTGTGTCTCGAAGTTTGCCCTCATGGCCTTGACCAAAACGATGGCGGCTGAAGAACGCGCCCACGGTATCCGCGTGATTGCCATCTGTCCCGGCGCCGTTGATACCCCCATTTGGGAAGACGTAGCAGGAAACTTTGACCGCACGGGGATGTTAACCCCTGAACACGTTGCTAACACGATTTTGTACACGACTCAATTGCCGCAAACGGCTTTTGTGGAAGAGCTAGTGGTGATGCCCCTTGGCGGAACCCTCTAGGCTCCCTTTGTCCTTCACTTGTCACTCTTTCTATGACAACGTTCAATATGCCCGATTCGATCATCAACGGTAAAGCGACCACTCCGGCAATTCTGCCCGATCGCAACACCCACCAAGGCAAAGAAGCGATTCCCCACCCACCCCCCCCTGAGGTTGCCAAAGAAGAAATGATGGCCGCAGTGCGCACAATTCTACTCAATGTGGGTGAGGATCCCGATCGCGAGGGGTTACTGAAAACCCCCAAGCGGGTTGCTGAAGCGATGCAATTTCTCACCAGTGGCTATAGTCAATCCCTTGAAACCCTTGTCAACGGCGCGATTTTTGATGAAGGCCACGATGAAATGGTCTTAGTGCGCGACATTAACTTCTTTAGCCTCTGTGAGCATCACATGTTGCCTTTCATTGGCAAAGCCCATGTGGCCTATATCCCCAATCAGCGGGTGATCGGCCTCAGCAAATTGGCACGAATTGTCGAAATGTATGCACGGCGGCTGCAAGTGCAGGAGCGCCTGACCCGTCAAGTGGCCGAAGCCATTGAAACCGTTCTCGATCCGAAGGGGGTGGCTGTGGTCATGGAAGCCAGCCATATGTGCATGGTGATGCGCGGTGTCCAAAAACCCGGCTCTTGGACGGTGACCAGTTCGATGCTGGGGGTTTTCCGTGAAGATCAAAAGACCCGTGAGGAGTTTCTGAATCTGATTCGTCATCAGCCGAATTTCTAGGACGTATCCTTGGGGGGCGATCGCTAGCCCCCGCAGTGGTTTTCAGAAACTTAGGTTAGGATGAGAAATAGCGGAATCCTCCTGAGATCATGGGGCAAACACTCTCCTTTTCCAGTCATCGCCAACGCTGGCAAACGCAGCCAAAATTCCTCAAGGTGGGGGTTGCCTATCTGCTGTGGTGCTTGAGCTTTGGGGGTTTCTGTGGCCTGCAACGCTTCTATGTCGGCCAGCCGATGATTGGCTTTTTGTACCTGATCACCTTTGGCTTTTGTGGCATTGGCCAATTCATTGATCTCTTTTTAATTCCGGGGATGGTAGATCACCGCAATACCTACCTGCGGGGGCGCTATCTGACCGCATGGGAACAAGCCGACCTCAACCCCACGACGCCCATGCACCGCTTACTGCAAGTGGCTAAGGAACACGGTGGCGTCCTTTCTGCCGCCCAAGCCGCACTTTATACCCATTTTGATGCCCAAACCGTTGAGGAACTGCTCTTTGAAGCCCAACGCCTCGGCTACGCCACAGTATTTAACGATCCAGAAACGGGCGCAGTGCGCTATCGCTTTGATGTCTAGTTCATGCCACGGTTAGACCAGTTTCAACCCATTGGGGCGATCGCCACCACTGCCCAAGGGCTGGCTCAACTGCAACGCCTTGTTGACACGGGGATTCCCCTGAACATCTGGGTACCCAGCCATTTAGCATCCACTCACCCTAGGGTACAAACCTACGATCGCCCCCTTGCAGCCCATTTGCAGGAACACTGGTGCCACTATCGCGCTTGGGTCTTTGCCCTAGCCTGCGGTGCGGTGGTGCGGTTAATCGCGCCCCTGTTGACCCACAAAAGACAGGATCCGGCGGTCTGCGTTCTGTCTGAGGATGGTCAATGGATCGTGAGTTTGCTAGGTAGTCATGGGGCTGGGGGCGATCGCCTGTGTCAAATGCTCAGCGCCGCCATTGGTGCGACACCCATTCTCACGGGAGCAAGTCATGCCCAAGGCTACTTTGCTGTGGATACCTGGGGAACGGCCTTGGGGTGGCAACGAGGCAGCGGCGACTGGAACGCGATCGCCCGCCAACAAGCTCAAGGAAAACCGCTGCAAGTGTATCAAACCTGCGGTAGCTCTTTGTGGCGCACGGCTCTTAGTTCAGATCACCCCCTTGAGTTTGTCAGCACCCCACCCCTAGAAAATGCGGTTTGGATTACCGAAAAAGCGTTGCCCGCCTCTTTGACCTCAGGTGTGGCTTGGCATCCACGGGTACTGTGGCTCGGCATTGGCTGTGAACGGGGAACATCCGCAGCCCTGATCCAGCAGGCCATTGATCATACCCTTGCCCAAGCCGGGTTAAGCCCGCTGGCGATCGCCGGCCTTGCCAGTATTGATCGCAAAGCCGATGAAGTGGGGTTATGTCAGGTGGCTGCGGCGCACCATTGGCCAAGCCGCTGGTTTTCCGCTCAAGAATTGGCGCCTGTTAGCGTACCCACCCCCTCAACCATTGTCGCCGCAGAAATGGGAACGCCCAGTGTGGCTGAAGCCGCAGCAGTATTAGCCAGTGAGGGGGGGCGTTTAATTGTTCCTAAGCAGATTTACCGTCAAGGGGGTGAACCCGGTGCGGTGACGATCGCCATTGCCCAGTCTGAACGGGAATTCATTCCCCGCCAAGGTGCCTTGAGCCTGATTGGCACTGGTCCGGGAGCCTTGGATCAACTCACCCTCGCAGCCCGTTCTGCCCTTTTGGCCGCCGATATTCTCGTGGGCTATGGGCTTTACCTAGAATTGCTGGCCCCCCTGCGGCGACCAGGACAGATGGTTGCTGCCTATGCCATTACCCAAGAGCGACAACGCGCCAAAGATGCCATCGATCTAGCCCAGTGGGGACTCAATGTCGCCGTGGTCTCTTCTGGGGACTGTGGCATCTATGGCATGGCGGGTCTGGTGCTAGAGCTATTGGCAGAAGCGGGTATCAGCGATTTACCCGTAGAGGTGTTGCCGGGGGTGAGTGCCGTGAATGCTGCCGCTGCCCGCCTAGGGGCACCCCTGATGCATGACTTTTGTACCATTAGCCTCAGCGATCGCCTGACCCCTTGGCCAGTGATTGAGAAGCGCTTACGGGCGGCGGCTGAAGCCGATTTTGTGACCGCCCTTTATAATCCGCGTTCGCGCGATCGCCAGCAGCAATTGGTGGACGCCAAAGCCATTTTCTTAAAATATCGTTCACCGCAAACACCCGTGGCGATCGTCCGTGCCGCCTATCGCCCTGAGGAGCAGATCACCCTCACCACCCTTGGCGCCTTGAAACCGGAAACGGTGGATATGTTCAGCTTGGTGCTGATCGGCAATGCCAGTACCCGCCGCTTCCATGATTGGCTGATTACCCCTCGTGGCTATCTAGGAAAGGCATCCTAGAGCAAGCCGGCCTGACCCAGCAGACTAAAGCAAGCCCAGTTGACAATACTGAGGGCGATCGAGCCAAAAAAGGCGCTCCAAAAGCCATTGCGTAGTCTAAAGCCATCGACAAGGGCTGCTGCAAGGGCAAAAATGGCGGCATTGATAATCAGCGCAACCAAACCAAACGTCAGAAAAATAAAGGGGAATGCAAAGAATTTCAGGATAGCCCCCAACGTGGCATTCAAAAAGCCGAAGACAATCGCCGACCACAGCGCGGTTGTGAATTTATCAATTTCCACACCCAAAAATGAGAGGCGCGACACAATAAACAAACTAATACTGGTCACAATCCAAGTAATGAGTAAACCCCACATACGCAGCTCCTCACCAGTTAAACAACAATCAAAAAGAAGGGCAGTACGGGTATCCCAAAAGTCACGCTAAGCCAGTAGCTGATCAGACTGAGGAGAAGGCTCAGGAGCAGTGAGAGACACAATGACCACAGCAAATGGGAGCCAAACTCCTGCAACCCTTGCCAAAAGGAATCAAAGGGCACGTCTAGGACATGGCCATTGGCAGAGACCAGTACAGGGGCTTGAGACATCGCACCATCCTCTAGCAGCGTTGCCTTTATTTTAGGCCAGAGATGGGAAGGTCACGTTTTGAGACGCAAATTTTTGTAAATCATGTGTATTCAGAATCTGGGGCGATAATGGAGATAGAGCGCGATGCACTGAGGTGGGCATGGGACAAGGTTGGCAAGTGGGGCGTGTCTTTGGCATTCCCCTCTACATTGATCGGTCGTGGTTTCTGGTGATTCTGCTGTTTACCTTTCTCAATGGCAGTGACTGGCAAGCCACCTACCCGCAGTGGGGAGCACTGGCATGGGGAATGGGATTTGTCGTTTCCCTGCTGTTGTTTGCCTCAGTCTTGCTCCATGAATTGGGACACAGCTTGGTGGCACGTTCCCAAGGGATTACGGTGCGCTCGATTACCCTCTTTCTCTTTGGCGGCATGGCGGCCATTGAACGGGAATCCAATACCCCCGGTCAAGCTTTTCAGGTGGCGATCGCGGGGCCTTTGGTGAGTTTTGCCCTTTTTGCCCTGTTGCAAGGGGCAGCCGTGGTACTGCCGGGGGATCATCCCCTCCATGAACTGTTGCTCTATCTGGCCAATATCAACTTTGTCTTGGGGGTTTTTAACCTTCTGCCGGGACTTCCCCTCGATGGGGGTCAAGTGCTCAAGGCAGCCGTTTGGAAATTGACAGGCAATCGCTTTCAGGGGATGCGTTGGGCGGCGCGATCGGGACAACTGTTGGGCTGGTTGGCCATTAGTTTTGGGCTGTTTGTGACCCTCCTTGGCAGTGGTAATGGCCTGTGGTTGGGACTGTTGGGTTGGTTTGCCCTGCAAAATGCGATACTCTACCACCGTCTCAGCCAGCTCCAAGAAACGCTGCTCACTCTAACGGCTGCCGAGGCCATGACACGGGATTTTCGCGTCATTGAGGGCACGCTCTCTCTGCGGGAGTTTGCCGATTGCTATCTCCTCCTAGCTGATCGCCAGCCCACAGCCTACTTTGTCGCCACCGATGGTCGCTACCGCGGTTATTTGGAACCCCAAGCCTTGAACCATGTGGAGCGCAGCCGCTGGGAAGTGACGCCAGTCGAAGAGTTAGCCGTCCCCCTGCGGGCGATCGCCACCGTCAAAGAATCAGACTCTCTCGCCAAGACGGTTTGCACCCTAGAGGAGCAGCAACAGCGCTTTGTTACGGTTTTAACCCCTGCCGATGCCGTGGCGGGCGTCATTGATCGCGGCGATGTCCTACTGGCTCTAGCCAAACGGTTGCACTGGCAACTGGGGAAACAGGACATTCAACGCCTCAAGCAAGAAAGGCACTATCCCCCTGAACTGCAATTATTGGAACTGGCAAAAACAGCGCTGCAATTTCAGGGGAGCGATCGCGGCACACCACTCGTTTCTCAAGTTCGCTAAGAATTTTAACAATGGCTACTGCAACGGCGATCGCTCGAGCAATCATCAACTTTCGGGATTTAGAGACCAAATTAGGTCTCGTTAAATCCACCAACCCTAACTTTTTTCCTGAGTGGCAATCGGAAACAGCACAGCTCAGCGATAGGGAAATAGAGGCATTAAACCGCTTATCCCAACGGTATTTACTCTACTTAGAAGAAAGTGAAGTGAGCGAGGGAACACTAAACATTATCTTGCTATCCCCCTTACTAGACGCATTAGGCCTGTGTGACCCCCCCTATCGCATTCGCGGTGAAACATGGGTAGAAATCCAAACGGAAGTTGATAGTGAGGAGGGCAAAGTCAGCCTAGAGGGACGGATAGATGCGCTGACGATTCGGGACAACTTCTGGCTAGTCGTGATTGAAGGTAAACGAAGTGGCTTTAGTGTCTTACGGGCTGTGCCCCAAGCCCTTGCCTATATGTCTGCCTGTCCCGACCGCAATCTCCCTATTTTTGGCTTGGTGACGAATGGCTATGACTATCTTTTTGTGAAACTCATTGGCAATGAATTTGCGCTATCTCATAACTTTACTTTGCTTTCCGATAGCGATCGCAATCTCATCCGCGTCGCCCAGATACTCAAGCATTTAGTCCAGTACATCCCTGTTGCAAAGGACTTTAAGACACCAAAACCTTCAGATCAGATTAACTAACGCGCCCTGGAGGACTCGAACCCCCGACATCCGGTTTTGGAGACCGACGTTCTACCAACTGAACTAAGGACGCAAGGCTGTTTACAGAGGGCGATCGAACCGTGCTTTGATACGCGAGGCCTTACCCACGAGGTTGCGCAGGTAGTAGAGTTTGGCACGGCGGACTTTACCCCGCTGGATTACTTTTATACTATCAATTCGTGGCGAATGTAGCAAAAAGACGCGCTCAACGCCCACTCCTTGGAAGACACGGCGCACGGTAATGGTGCGGTTAATGCCCGTGTTGCGCATAGCAATCACATCCCCTTCGTAGGGTTGGACGCGCTCTTTACCGCCTTCTTGAATTTTGACACCAACCCGAACGCGATCGCCCACATGAATCACGGGCAAGTCAGTCTTCATTTGCTCCGCTTCAATCGAGCGAATAATGTCTTGGGCGTTCATGACAGTTCCTTAACTCGCAATCTCTTAGCATACCCTAAGCATTTAGACTTGTCTAGGCCAGTTTTTCATTTCTTGCTTTGCACATCGCCAAGGGTGTATCCCAAGCTCAGCAGCATCTGCCGCAGTAGGGGCAAGCTCAAGCCAATGACATTACTAGGAGTCCCGACAATTTTCTCGACAAAGGCACCACCTTGGCCATCGAGGGCAAAACAACCAGCACAGGCAAGGGGTTCACCAGAAGCGACGTAGGCAGCGATTTCGGCATCGCTAATATCGGCAAAAACAACTTGGGTGGACTCGACCTCAACACAGGTGCGCCCCTGTGCCAAGTCAATCAAGGCATGGCCTGTCAGCAATTCTCCCGTTTGACTGCGCATTTGTTGCCAGCGGGCGATCGCCACCTCTGGCGAGGCTGGTTTACCATAAATTTCTCCCCCTAGAACCAGCACAGAATCACAGCCCAAAATGAGGGCGGGGGGTGGGTAGGTTTGAGCCACTGTTTCTGCCTTACACCGTGCCAGTAATCGCACCAGTTCCGTGGGAGTAGTTGCCTGAATCACGGATTCATCAAAGTGACTGGGTTGAATAATGGGATCAATGCCAACCTGTCGCAGCAGTTGGCGGCGCGCCGGCGAGGCAGAGGCAAGAACAAAGGGCACCATAGGACTGCTTGCTAAGTAACCGATTCTTATGATCTCACATTGAAATTGTTAAACCTGCATGAGGTGTCCCATTGAGGGTTTATTATCTAGGTGTTGCGTCTGGAGCCAAACCAATGACCAGTGCGGCCTACACCTACACTCCCCCCGGCGGCCTCCCCCAAGATGCCTCGTTACCCGATCACTTTTTGGCCTACAAAACCCTCCAGTCGCTGCCGGAAATTTGGCCTCTCCTAGCGCAACGCCATGGGGAGGTGGTTGCTGTTGATGCGCCCTACGAAGAGCCGGCCACTCGCATTACCTACAGTGAACTCTATCAACGCATTCAACGCTTTGCTGCTGGCCTACAAACGCTGGGTGTCGCTGCCGGCGATCGCGTGGCCTTATTTGCTGACAATAGTCCCCGCTGGCTGATTGCCGATCAAGGCAGTATGATGGCCGGTGCCATTAATGTGGTGCGCAGTGGTACCGCAGAGGCCCAAGAACTTCTCTACATTCTCCGTGATAGTGGGGCAACCCTGCTGCTGATTGAAAACTTGGCCACCTTGCGCAAACTTCAAGAGGGTTTAGCAGAGACAGGGGTGGAAACTGTTGTGCTCTTAAGTGCAGAATCCCCAGAACTTGAGCATTTTCCCCTGCGGCTCTTGAATTTTGGTCAAGTCTTTACGGAAGGACAATATGGCACAGTGCGGGCAGTCGCCATTACCCCCGATGACTTGGCAACGCTGATGTACACCTCCGGTACCACAGGTCAACCCAAGGGCGTGATGGTCACCCATGGGGGGCTACTGAGTCAAATTGTCAATCTCTGGGCAATTGTGCAACCGCAGGTGGGCGATCGCATTCTCAGTATCTTGCCTATTTGGCATGCCTACGAACGGGTGGCCGAATACTTTCTCTTTGCCTGTGGTTGTAGCCAAACCTATACTAACCTCCGTCACTTCAAGAATGACTTAAAACGGTGTAAGCCCCACTACATGATTGCCGTACCTCGTATCTGGGAAGGCTTTTATGAAGGGGTGCAAAAGCAACTGCGCGATGCCCCGGCCACAAAGCGGCGTCTTGCCCAGTTTTTCCTCAGTGTTGGCCAGCAATATGTCCTGCAACGGCGACTGCTCACCGGCCTCAGCCTGACCAACCCCCATCCCAGCGGTTGGCAAAAATTGGTTGCCCGTCTGCAAACCTTTTTCCTCAAGCCTCTCTACGAACTGGGGGAGAAGCGTGTCTATCGCAAAATTCGTGAAGCCACGGGCGGTGAAATTAAACAGGTGATTAGTGGTGGCGGTGCCCTTGCCCCCCATTTGGACACATTCTATGAAGTCATCAACCTAGAAGTGCTAGTGGGCTATGGCCTCACAGAAACGGCTGTGGTACTGACCGCTCGCCGCTCTTGGGCAAATCTACGCGGCTCCGCCGGCCGTCCCATTCCCGATACCGCGATTAAGATTGTGGATCCCGAAACTAAAGCCTCCGTCGAGTTTGGCCAAAAAGGACTGGTGATGGCCAAAGGGCCACAAGTGATGCGCGGCTACTACAACAAACCGGAGGCCACTGCCAAGGTGCTGGATGCTGAGGGCTGGCTTGACACGGGTGACTTGGGCTACCTCACCCCCAATGGCGATTTGGTGCTGACGGGGCGGCAGAAGGACACGATTGTTCTCAGCAACGGCGAAAATATTGAACCGCAGCCCATTGAGGATGCCTGTATCCGCAGCGCCTACATTGACCAGATTTGCTGGTGGGTCAAGATCAAAAAGCCTTGGGTGCCTTGATTGTGCCTAATTTGGAAGCGCTGGAGCAGTGGGTGGCTGCCAAGGGGTACCGGCTAGAGTTGCCGAACCGACCGGCACCAGCAGGCACGGGTGAACTGGTGACGCTGGAGAGCAAAGTGATTATTGATCTCTACCGCCAAGAACTGCTGCGGGAAGTGCAAAATCGCCCCGGCTATCGCCCAGATGATCGCATTGCCACATTTCGCTTTGTCCTCGAACCCTTTACGATAGAGAATGGTCTTTTGACCCAAACCCTAAAAATTCGTCGTCATGTCGTGAGCGATCGCTACCGCGATATGATTAACGCCATGTTTGAGTAATCTCCATGACAGACCCTATGGATACTAAACTGCTCCTGCGGCGCCAAATTATGGTGAAAGCAATCGTCACTCCCGAGTGGAAAGACGATGCCCAAAGGCAGCTTCAGACACAACTAAATCAAGTGGATAGCCAAATTCAGCAGTTGGATTTTCAATTGCAGCAGGTGATTGAGGAACTGCGCAAAAGCACTGAAGCGCCAGACGTAATCAATGCCCGCATTCAAGAGGTTCAAGGGCAAGCCAACAACCAAAAGGCGCAACTGTTGCAGCAAAAAAATCTGATTCTTCAACAATTGGATCAGGTGCAACGCCTCCAAATGGGGCAGGAAGTGGATCAAGGTCAAGTGGATAATTTCTTCTATGTCACTAAAGGAGACAACTTGATCCAAAAAATGCAGGTGGAGATTCTCCTGCGCAATGGCGTCATCGAAGAAATTCGCGGCACGCTCTAACTTTTACCTTTCATTTTTAGTGAATTTGACTCCCTCTCGATTGCCAACCAAGGATAGCAGCCTCTATGATTCGTGAACTGTTCATGCCCGCCCTCAGCTCCACCATGACCGAAGGGAAAATTGTCTCTTGGGTGAAATCTCCCGGCGATAAGGTGGCCAAAGGGGAAACCGTGCTGATTGTGGAATCCGACAAGGCCGATATGGATGTGGAGTCCTTCTACGACGGCTATTTGGCGGTGATTACCGTGCCTGCTGGCGAAGTGGCACCCGTCGGTTCCACCATTGGCCTTGTGGCAGAAACAGAAGCAGAAATTGCGGAAGCAGAGGCAAAGGCGAAGTCCCTTGGTAGCGGCACGAGTGCTGCGACTCCGACGACGACAACCGCGGCGGCCACCACGAATGGCTCCGCAACGGCTCCTGTGGCAGTGGCTTCTCCCACCAGTGCTGTCGCTGCAACTACTGGGCGAGTGATTGCTTCCCCCCGTGCCCGCAAATTGGCCAAGGAACACAAAATTGATTTGCAGACGCTCAAGGGAACGGGCCCCAATGGTCGGATTACCGCCGCTGATGTGGAAGCCTTGATTGGTGCGCCTGCAACTCCCGTTACACCAGTAGCGACACCCCCTGTCCCCACAGCCCCCCCTGCGACTGCCCCGGTCGTCGCCAAAGAGGATCTGGTGCCCCTGACAACGCTACAAAATGCCGTTGTGCGAAATATGGTGGCCAGCCTTGGCATTCCCGACTTCCATGTGGCCTACACGATTACAACGGATGCGTTGGATCGGCTGTACCAGCAAATCAAGTCAAAAGGGGTGACAATGACGGCGCTCCTTGCCAAGGCGATCGCCCTGACGCTGCAAAAACACCCGATCATGAATGCCTATTACACAGAGCAAGGGATTCAATATCGCCGCGACATTAACATTGCTGTGGCTGTGGCGATGCCGGGAGGGGGGCTGATTACACCGGTGTTGAAGAACGCTGATCAAATTGACATCTACAGCCTCTCGCGCACTTGGAAAGACTTGGTGGAGCGGGCGCGCGCCAAGCAACTGCAACCTGAGGAGTACAGCACAGGTACCTTTAGTCTCTCCAATTTAGGCATGTTCGGGGTTGACTTCTTCGACGCCATTCTCACCCCCGGTCAAGGAGCCATTATGGCGGTGGGGGCGTCGCGTCCAACGGTGGTTGCCACCGAGGATGGCCTGCTGGGGGTGAAACGGCAGATGAAGGTGAATATCACCTGTGATCACCGTGTGATCTATGGTGCCGATGCTGCCGCTTTCCTGCAGGATTTGGCGAAACTGATTGAAACCAATCCCCAAGCCCTGACGCTCTAAACTGTGACTGCCCTGCTGGAAATCAGGGATCTCCATTTTGGCTATGGGGCAACCCCCTCACTACTCCAAGGGATTGATCTCACGGTGCAGGGGAGCGATCGCCTAGGCATCATGGGGGACAATGGTTCTGGCAAAACCACACTTCTGCTGCTCTGTGCGGCTGTTCTTGCGCCACAGCGGGGAACGATCACCTGCTTGGGACAGTCAGTGGTGGCTGGACAGTTTCAACCGGCGGTGGGGGTCGTGCTGCAACATCCAGCGGATCAGTTAATTGGGGCTACCGTGGCCGAGGATGTCGCCTTTGGCCCTGAAAACTTGGGCTGTCCGACCGCAGAAGTGCAGCAGCGAGTTGACCAAGCCTTGGTCAAGACAGGAACCAGTCACTTGGCCAATCGCATGCCCCATCAACTGTCGGGCGGCGAACAACGCATGGTGGCGATCGCGGGCATTTTAGCCATGCAGCCCCAGTTGATTCTCTATGATGAACCCACGGCCTTTTTGGATCAGCGAAGTTGTGGCACGTTGATCGAGTTTTTGCAGGCGGATACCACCCCCGGTCTCATCGTCAGTCATGACCCTGCATTTTTACGCAGAGTCTGTACTCAGATTTTTCTCCTAGAGTCAGGACATCTCCGTCCACTGGCGTTGTAACCTATGCTGCATCGTCGCGTTTGGCTGTTATTTTTTCTCTTCTGTTGGAGTTTGTGTTGGACGATTTGGCCAGTACAGGCAAAAAACTCAACGCTGATTCGCGGCGTCTGGCTGACAACCAATGATTTACCGATCCTGCGCGATCGCCCGCGGTTGGAGGCAACCCTCAATGATTTACAGCGGTTGAACTTCAACACTCTCTATCCCGTTGTTTGGAACTCTGGCTATGTCAGTTTCCCCAGTGCCACGGCCAAGAATCTGGGCATCCAACCCTTTGTCCTGCGGGGAATCCAAGACTACGACATTCTCGGAGAACTCACCCAGCAGGCGCACTGCCGTAATCTCTTGGTCATTCCTTGGTTTGAATTTGGCTTCATGGTGCCAGAAACCTCAGAACTCGCCCTTGGCCATCCAGACTGGCTTACCCAAGGGGTCAATGGTCAAACCACTCGCTTAACGGCGGCCGGGGAAGTGGCGTGGCTCAATCCCTTTCATCCGCAGGTACAAGCCTTTCTCACTAGTATTGTCCTTGAGGTGCTGCGGCAGTATCCAGTGGATGGTGTACAGTTTGATGACCACCTCAGCCTGCCCGTGGAGTTTGGCTATGATGACTACACCCGTGCCCTCTATCAGCAGGAAACCCAAAACCCCGTTCCCGAGAATCCCCGTGATCCCGACTGGATGCGCTGGCGTGCCGACAAACTCACCGCCTTTGTGCAAACGTTGCGGCAGCAGGTCAAACAAGAATTTCCCAATGCCATTTTTTCCGTCTCACCGACCACATTGCCCACCGCCTACCAGACATTTCTCCAAGATTGGCCGCAGTGGGTCGCCCTCGGACTCCTCGATGAAGTGATTGTACAAGTCTATCGCTACAATCTTGCCAGCTTTGTACAGCAGTTGACTCAGCCGGAGATGCTCCACGCCCAAGCCAAAATTCCCACCGCCGTTGGTGTCCTTACAGGGCTACGTACCAACCCTGTGCCCATCGAACTGGTGGATGCTAAGGTAGAAGCCGCGCTGCGATCAGGGTTAGGGGTGTCCTTTTTCTCCTTTGAGACGTTATGGGGGCGTGGTCCTGAACCGCGCGATCGCCGCCAAAATACACTTCGCTTCCATTTTCGCCAGCCCCTGCCAAGGCGATTGTTTGCTCAAGCCTGTCCAACTCCCTAGAGCTTACTGCCGCACTCTGGACAAAAGCGATGGGTCGAAATTGTCTTTGCCCCACAGTTGGCGCAGTAGATCAATTCGGCAGCCTTTTCCAGCACCTTCCGTTCCGGCAGCCCCAGCATTTGGGAGTTGGCCTTGCCGGGGGCCACCATCGGGTAGCAATTTTCATCGCGGGTGACATGGGCATCCAGTAGCACGGGGCCATCGTAGGCCAAAACCTCTTGGACAATTGCATCCAAATCGTGGCGATCGCTCACCCGCAACCCCTTAACCCCGTAGGCCTCCGCCAATTTCACAAAATCGGGCATCCCCTTGGCCATATTGGAATGGGAATAACGCTCCTCGTAAAAGGCTTGCTGCCACTGGCGCACCATTCCCTGCCAAAAATTGTTAATAATCACCGTCTTGACAGCAATACCGTACTGAGCCAATGTGGCCAACTCTTGGGAATTCATTTGAAAACTGGCATCGCCACTAATACAGATCACCTGTTGATCGGGTAGTGCCACCTTCACCCCCATTGCTGCGGGCATGCCAAAGCCCATCGTGCCCAAGCCAGCACTGGAGATCCAACGCCGAGGGCCATTTTTCAGGAATTGCGCTGCCCACATCTGGTGCTGACCCACATCAGTCGTGTAGTAGGCATCAGGCGCATGGCGGCCAAAGGCAACAATCACCTCTTGGGGTGAGAGTTCACCACTGGGCTGCGGCACGACAAGGGGATAGTCCTCTTTCCAGACCTTGATGCGCTCGAGCCACGCTTGGGTGACGGGTTCAATGGCTTCACCACTGTCTTCAATGTGCTTGAGGAGTTGCTGCAGCACCGGTTTAACGCTGCCAACAATCGGCACATCCGGCACGCGGTTTTTGCCCACCTCGGCAGGATCAATGTCAATGTGAATCACCTTAGCGCGGGAGGCAAATTCATCCAGCTTACCGGTGACGCGATCGTCAAACCGCGCCCCCACGGCAATTAATAGATCACACTCACTGACGGCAAAGTTGGCATAGGCGGTGCCATGCATCCCCAACATACCCACGGAGAGGGGATGGGACTCAGGAAACGCCCCCTTGCCCATCAGGGTTGTTGTCACCGGAATCTGGAATAGCTCGGCTAACCTGAGCACCTCCTCGTGAGCACCCGCTGTAATTGCACCGCCGCCCACATAGAGCAAGGGTCGCTTGGCCTCACGAATCAGTTGAACCGCTTGGGCAATTTGGCGGACATTGCCGCGAATCGTGGGACGATAGCCCCTTAGCTTGACTTGCCCCGGCTCGATCGGTTCATACTCACAGACTTCTAGGCCGACATCCTTGGGAATATCCACAAGCACAGGCCCTGGCCGACCGGTGGTGGCAATGTAAATGGCTTCAGCAACAATCCGTGCCATGTCCTTGGCTTCGCGCACGACGTAGGAGTGCTTGACAATCGGCAGCGTAATGCCAAAGATATCCGTTTCCTGAAAGGCATCGGTACCAATGGCGGAGCGAGGCACCTGACCGGTAATTACCAGCAGCGGAATGGAATCCATGTGGGCTGTGGCAATGCCTGTCACTAAGTTCGTCGCCCCCGGCCCTGAAGTACCAAAACACACCCCCACTTGACCTGTGGCACGAGCGTAGCCGTCAGCGGCATGGGCTGCCCCCTGTTCGTGGCGTACCAGAATGTGCTGAATGATTCCCTTTGACTCAGCACGGTACAGTTCATCATAAATCGGTAAGATTGCGCCACCAGGATAGCCAAAAATATGCTTAACGCCGTGACGGCATAGGGTATCAATAAGAATGTATGCTCCAGTTGCTTGCACAGGCCAACCTCGTCAGGCAGTGGTGGTAGATGTTTCTAAATTCTAATTTTTCAATTAGGGTCTCGGCAAGAGCGCAAAGGCTTGAAAGCATTGAATTCTTGGCCTTAAACTCCTCGATGCTTAACATATCTTTACAATTAGTAGCTGCCTCTCCTTGCTGAAAGAACGCTGTTGATTTAGTTAGGTAAAATGCGCATTAAGGTTTGGCCATACTCAATTGGTTCAGCATTTTGCACCAAAATTTCCACCACTTGGCCATTAACTTCGGCTTCAATTTCATTCATCAGCTTCATGGCTTCAATGATGCAAACCACTTGGCCTTTTTTGACTGTATCGCCCACTTCGACAAAAGGGGGTTCATCGGGAGCGGGGGCACGATAAAAGGTACCTACCATTGGCGCCACAATATCCACGGTTTTACGGTTGGCGGGAGGTGGCGTTGGTTCCGGATCGGGGGTAACAGCTGGAGGGGGCACAGGGGTGGGCGTGACGGTTGATGCAGGAGCTGGAGCCACAACCACGGGGGCGCTGCCACTGATCTGCTCACGCTTGCGGAGTTGAAGTTCCAGTTCGCCACTCTTAAGGTTGAGTTCGGTGACGCTGGTTTGGTCAAACATTAGTAGCAGTTCGCGTACTTGGTTGAGGTCAAGCTCCACACCCATTACTCCTATTCGCGGCCAAGATACGTATCTGAGCGAGTATCAATGCGAATCCGCTCGCCGACAGAGATAAATAACGGTACCATGACTTGGGCACCGGTTTCGACAATGGCGGGTTTCGATCCACCAGTGGCAGTATCCCCTTTAACCCCCGGATCGGTTTGCACCACTTCTAAAACAACGGAGTTGGGTAGCTCCACCTCAAGGACTTGCTCACCCCATTTGACAATATTGACTTCCATGCCTTCTTTGAGATACTTGGCGCGATCGCCCATTTGTGCGGGCGTGAGGCGAGCCTCTTCATAGCTTTCCATGTCCATAAAGACATAGTCTTCGCCATCTTTGTAGGTATGCTGCATGGTGCGTTTTTCAAGGGTGGCTTGGGGAACGGTCTCGCCGGCGCGGAAGGTGCGCTCAATCACGTTGCCCGTTTGCACATTCTTCAATTTTGTGCGCACAAAGGCTGAGCCTTTACCGGGTTTGACGTGCAAAAATTCGACGACTCGCCAGACGGCACCATCCAGCTCAATACTTACACCGGGGCGAAAATCATTACTGGAAATCATGTCCTACCGTGCAGTTCACCAAGCTATTATTGTATCCTTGAGCGTTGCCCTTCCTAAACATTGTTCAGCAGATTTCCCTAGAGTCAGATCCATTGCCATCCCTTGCAATTCCCAAAGGGCGATCGCCCATGGGGATGATAAACTGAAGCTGTTAATCTCATTCATGATCCAAGGACACTAACAATGGCTGCAACCCTTGAACTCAGTCAAGAAAACGTCGAAAAAGTCCTTGATGAGCTCCGTCCTTACCTGATGGCCGATGGCGGTAATGTGGAATTGGTGGAAATCGAAGGGCCGGTGGTACGGCTGCGCTTACAGGGTGCCTGTGGTGCTTGTCCCAGTTCGACGATGACACTGCGCATGGGTATTGAGCGCAAGTTAAAAGAAGCGATTCCAGAGATTGCTGAAGTCCAACAGGTTCTTTAATCTCGCTGGCTGCTGGGGAGAGATAGAACGTGGCGATCGCGATCCAGTTAACGCCAGATCAGATTGATCGTCTCGATTTATCTCCCCTGCAACAAGTCCTTGCTCCTCTGATTGCAGAGCGGCGGCTTTTAGAGCATCACCAAGCGCTGCGTTTTCTTATTGATTATCCTCGGCCAGCGGATGAACCTGATCTAGAGCTTTCGGAATTGCCAGCTGTGCGCCTGTGGTTCATTCGTGCTGATGTCTGCTACCCATGGTTGCCCTATTTACTGGATTGGTCAGCAGGTGAGTTGGTGCGCTATGGGGCAATGCTGGTGCCCCACGAATTTCATCCGCAGCAGGGTATTATCTTCAACCCCCAAGCCCTTGATATTTTTGTGATGGCCAAGGTCTTTACCCTTTGGCAATGGCTTCAGGGACAGGGCTATCCTGCTGCTGAAAAAATTAAAGGCATGGCAGCGATGTTTGGCTATGAGCTAGATACGGCTCTTTTTGACCTCCTTGAGTTTTGAAGGCTCCCTAGCGCTATGGCGGTCATCGCACTGGGGATTGATTTTGGTACCTCGGGAGCGCGGGCGATCGCCATCGATCCTGAAGGCAAGATTCTCGCCACTGCCCGTCGTCCGTTGCACCAGCCCGATCGCCCCCAAGAATGGGCGGCAACTCTGCGGGCGTTGATTTTAGATATTCCAAGCGCTATCCGTCAGCAAATTCAGCGGATTGCTATTGATGCCACCTCTAGCACCGTTTTCCTCTGTGATGCTCAGGGGCAGCCCTGCTCACCCGTTCTCCTCTACAACGACGATCGCGCCCAAGATCAGGTTCAAACGCTGCGGCAGATTTTAACCACGGATCACCTAGTCCTGAGTGCCACCAGTAGTCTCGTTAAGCTGTTGTGGCTCCAGACCCACTACCCCACGGTCAACGCTGTTTTGGTACACCAAGCGGATTGGCTGGCCTTTTTGCTCCATGGTCAACTGGGCATTTCCGACTGGCACAATGCCCTGAAGTTGGGCTATGACCCGGCAAAGGAAGCTTACCCCGACTGGTTCAGCCACCCCACGCTTGCGTCCTTGCAGCCCCTGCTCCCTAAGGTCATTCCCCCCGGTACAGTTCTGGGAAAGGTCACAGCCACCGATTTAGGCTTGTCTTTAGAGTGTGAGGTGTGTGCCGGTACCACCGATAGCATTGCCGCCTTTTTAGCGAGTGGTGCCTCGGAGGTGGGTGAGGCGGTGACATCTTTGGGGTCAACCCTTGTGCTCAAGCTCTTGAGTGCCTCTAGGGTAGAGGATTTGGCAGCAGGTATCTACAGTCATCGCTTGGGCGATCGCAGCTCGCGCGCCGTAGGCGATCGCTGGCTAGTCGGGGGTGCCTCCAACTGTGGCGCCGCAATTTTAGCCCAGTTTTTTACCCCAGCGGAACTAGAGCGCCTCAGCGCCCAAATAGATGTCAATCAACCCACGGGGTTGGACTACTATCCTCTGCTCAAGCGGGGTGAGCGCTTTCCCATCAACGATCCGCATCTTGAACCGCGCCTAGAACCCCGACCCGACGACCCTCGCCTCTTTTTGCAGGGACTTCTCGAAAGTCTCAGCCGCATTGAAGCCCAAGGCTATCAACAATTACAACGTCTGGGTGCCTCGCCCTTGAAACGGGTCTGGACGGCGGGGGGCGGTGCCCGTAATCCCGCATGGTTAGCCCTCCGCCAGCAATACCTAGGGGTTCCCGTGGCCGTTTCACCTCAAACAGAGGCCGCCTATGGCGCCGCCCGTCTGGCTCAAGCAGGCCTGAATTTTAACTAGGGTAGAGTTGGGCCTGAATTTCTGACTTCAGCCGATTGAGGATATGGCGCTGATCCAACTGGCTGAGGATTTGTTGCACTACGGTTTTCGGCCCAGCAGTTCCCCAGCCTGCGCCGTTGGCAAAGTAGGTTTTGGCTACTTGTCCCATCGTATAGGAGGCAAAGCCAGCAATCCCCGCTTGGGTCATGGCGACTGAGAGGTAAGGGCCAAAGGCAATGCCGCCACTCATGGGTGTAGCTAATCCCAACAGTCCCTTGAGGGAACTGAGTCCTAAGTTGACAGCAAATTCCCCTAAACTGATGCTGCCCATGGCGAGGGCGATTGTTTGTAATAGCTCCCTGGCGCCTGCTTCTGTGAGTTCAATGCCGTAGAGGCGCGAGAGTAGTTGAATCGTGGTCAAGTCAATGACGGCACTGCTGACCATATCGAGCACGGTAACAGGGTTGAGGGCGATCGCCAGCGCCTTGGCGACAGCTCCTTTCCAAATCAGTTGGTTGGCCTCCTGATCCCGCAGTTCCAGCTTGTAGCGGGCTAATTCTTCACTGACTTTATTGGCAAAAAGCATTGAGTTCAGGGCAATCAGGGCCTTCCCTTCGCGATTGAGCACCTCCAAGATCTTTTGCTTCAGGGGTTCCACTTGGGGAGCACCGACGGTCATTTTCACCTGTACTCGTCCTTGGCGATCGCGATTCACTTGGGGGACAAGGGGCGCTGCCGCTACCATGACAATCTCTTCGGGGGAGAGGAGTTCTTTGACGCGCTCATCGCGGATTTTGTTATAGATGGCCTCGCGATCCGCCTCTGGATACTGATCCACTTTGTTAAACACTAGAATCATCGGCTTGCCTGCCTGCCGCAACTCACTGAGGGCTTGGTACTCAAGACGGGTCAAATCCCCGGCAATGACAAAGAGAATCAAATCCGCTTGGGCTGCTACCTCCCGTGCCAGTTGCTCCCGTGCGGCGCCATTGACTTCGTCTAACCCCGGTGTATCAATGAGGCGGATGGGATTGCCACGCTGAGCTTCCGAAATTTGCCACAGGGCACTGGCTTCTTCTTGAGTGACGCCATGAATCGGCCCAGTCGCAAAGTAGGGTTCCCCTAGCAGCGCATTTAGTAGGGAGGACTTTCCCCGCCCCACCATACCAAAGACGGCAATTTGCACGACACCATAGTGGAGCTTGTCGAGCATTGCTTCGAGGTCAGCGATCGCGCGGGCGAGGGAGGCTTTTTCGCTGCCAGTCGCTTTGCACTCGAACAGGAGTTTTTCAAGGGCACTTTTGGCCGCTTCATAGCTGCGGGCGCTTTGA
Organism: Thermosynechococcus sp. PKX82; assembly: GCF_031583255.1. Taxonomy (NCBI): domain Bacteria; kingdom Bacillati; phylum Cyanobacteriota; class Cyanophyceae; order Acaryochloridales; family Thermosynechococcaceae; genus Thermosynechococcus; species Thermosynechococcus sp. PKX82. The sequence continues at coordinate 655,930 of NZ_CP134169.1, forward strand.
TAATCATCAAGGTCATCAATCGTGCCTTGAAGTTCCTTCAGCAGAGAATTCGCTGGCGATCGCTCTATCACAGATGCAACACTGACGTTACAAAGATTCGCTTTTTATTCTAAGGGCAAGAACGGGACTGGTGCGATTTGAACGCACGACCTAGCGCTTAGGAGGCGCTCGCTCTATCCGACTGAGCTACAGCCCCAAAGAGATACCTTCTATCCTAGCGAGTTTTGATCGCCCCTAAGCTGCTGTCGCCACTGTTGCCCTCAGGGCATCAATTTCCTGAAACAAGCGCTCTAGGGGTGCATTGGGTTCTAAAAACGAGAAGAGATGCTTGTAGCGCAGCTTACCTTCCTGATCAATGAGAAACTGTGCGGGCAGTGGTGCCCCCAAGGCTTGACCCGTGCGGTATTTGCGAAAGACTTGGCAACTGGGGTCATAGAGCAGGGGCATCTTCAAGGCCATATCGTCCTTGACCTTTTGACTTTGCTGGGCATCGGTACTGGTGATCACAAGAACGGCTACTCCCTTGCCTTGGAATGTTTCATAGTGTTCATTCAAGGCCTTGAGATAGGGGTAGCACAGCGGACAGTATTGATGCTCCGTAAAGATACGAGTAAACACCAGTAGGAGCGGCTGCTCTTGCCACACCGTTGAGAAGCGCACGGGCACGGTTAGCCCTACGCCGGGTAGCTCCCAATCAGGAACCACTGCACCCCGCTGTAGTTGATTTTGGGGTGGCAGTGGCCACGCGTTCTGCCAAAACCGCTCATTAAAGAGGCCACTGAAGTTGGTGGAGGTAAAAAACGGTAATTGAACAGCCATGGCGCCCTCGCTGGTGGCTCAACATTTTCCTAGCGATCGACAGATCCCATAATCACATCGATACTGCCAAGGATAGCAACAATATCCGCCACTTTCATCCCCTTCAGCAACTGGGGCAGGACTTGCAGGTTATTGAAATCCGGTGGACGAATCTTCCAGCGCCAAGGGAAAACATTATCATCGCCAATCAGGTAAATCCCTAGCTCCCCTTTCCCCGATTCAACCCGCACATAGTGTTCGCCTTTGGGAATTTTGAAGGTGGGAGCCAGCTTCTTGCCGATGTATTGGTAGTCAAAGCCATTCCACTCCGACTTGGCACCCTCGAGCATCCGCTTGGCTTCGAGGTTTTCGTAGGGACCACCGGGCAAACCATCCAAGGCTTGGCGAATGATTTTCACCGATTCGCGCATTTCTTGAATACGGACAATGTAGCGGGCAAGGCAATCACCTTCTGTGGCCACAGGTACATCCCAGTCAAAGTCGTCATAGCACTCGTAGTGATCCACCTTGCGCAGATCCCACTTCACCCCAGAGGCACGGAGCATCGGCCCCGATAGCCCCCAGTTGATGGCATCCTCACGGCTAATTTTGCCCACCCCCTGTAAGCGACGCACAAAGATGGGGTTGTTGGTGATCAGGCGCTCGTACTCATCCACTTTGGGCAGGAAGTAATCGCAAAAGTCGCGGCACTTGGTTACCCAGCCATAGGTGAGGTCGGCGGCCACTCCCCCCATGCGGAAGTAGTTGTTGTTGATGAAGCGCATGCCTGTGGCAGCTTCAAAGAGATCGTAGATGTATTCCCGCTCACGGAAGATGTAGAAAAAGGGTGTCTGGGCACCGACATCCGCCAAGAAGGGGCCTAACCACAGCAGGTGATTGGCAATGCGGTTCAACTCCAGCATGATTACGCGGATATAGCTGGCGCGTTTGGGCACAGGAATACCAGCCAACTTTTCGGGAGCGTTGACGGTAACCGCTTCGTTAAACATCCCGGCGGCGTAGTCCCAACGACTCACGTAGGGGATGAACATAATGTTGGTGCGGTTTTCAGCAATTTTCTCCATGCCGCGATGGAGGTAGCCAATCACCGGCTCGCAGTCAATCACATCTTCGCCATCAAGGGTCACCATTAACCGCAAGACCCCGTGCATTGAGGGATGGTGCGGCCCCATGTTGATGACCATGGGTTCTGTGCGAGTCTCTATCGTGGGCATAGATGGCAGTTCCGCTAGAGGGTTGGACGCTTACTTTACAGCCCTTTTCTAAAATGTGGCATACATGAAGGGAGTGCAATTTCCTCCCATAGTGGCTTTCGCGGTTTTAAGCCTGTTCCATCTGTGAAAAGGGCTGTTCTTTTGATATGCTACACAGGTTTTCCCCGCTTGCCAATTCAAATTTGCTTATGGCTTAGATAACGGTGCCATCGGGGATCATGGCATTTTTGATAATCACCACCACCCCGCTGCGGATATAAAATCCTTGATCTTCACGGTTGGATTCTTCAACATGGTCTTTGTTGATGATTTTGACATCGTGGCCAATGGAGGCATTTTTATCGACAATTGCCCCGCGAATGACACTGTTGGCACCAATGCCGATGGGAATTTTATGTTGCAACAGGAGCTGGCTGCGCTGCGCCGAGTCTTGGTAGTAGTCGGCGCCCATCAGCAGGGAATGATCAATGACACAACCGGATTCTACGCGCGATCTCACCCCCAAAACGGAATGGTGAACTTGGCATTCCTTAAGAATGCAGCCCTCGCTAATGATTGACTCGGTGATCGTGCAACTGAGAATCTTACTGGGGGGTAAATAGCGGGGACGGGTGTAGATGGGGGCGTTTTCGTCGTAGAAGCTAAAGGGTGGTTGGGGTTGTTGGGTGAGGGCAAGGTTAGCCTCGTAGAAGGATCCAATCGTGCCAATATCTTCCCAGTAGCCATTAAAGACGTAGGTTTGGACAAGATGAGAACGGGTCGCAGCGGGAATGATTTCCTTGCCAAAGTCCGTGGCATCGGCCATCTGTTGCAGCAGATCAATCAGCACTTGCCGCTTAAAGACATAAATCCCCATTGAGGCAATGTAGGGTTTGCGATGGGCTTCCTCGGCACTAAGGCCATAGCGGGTTGTGTCCACGCGCATATCCCGTAGGGCATCACCGCTGGGTTTTTCGCGGAATTCAATAACTCGCCCTGTGCCATCTACCTTAATCAAGCCAAAGCCAGAGGCGGCTTTTTCATCGACGGGCAAGACGGAGAGGGTAATATCGGCGCCCGTTTCGCGATGGCGCTGCACAAAAAGGCGATAGTCCATGCGGTAGAGGTGATCTCCTGAAAGAATCAGGTATTCATCCACGTCCCAATCGGCTAACAGCCACAGGTATTGACGCACCGCATCGGCAGTGCCCTGAAACCAGTTGGGATTTTCTGGGGTTTGTTGCGCTGCTAACACTTCGACAAAGCCGCCCGTCAAGCCGGGGAAGGTATAGGTACGAGCAATATGACGGTTGAGGGAGGCCGAGTTGAATTGGGTAAGGACGTAAATGTTATTGATTTCGGAGTTGATGCAATTGCTCACAGGAATATCAATGAGGCGATATTTTCCAGCAAGGGGAACCGCAGGCTTGGCTCGACGCTTGGTCAAGGGATAGAGACGTGTGCCGGCACCGCCCCCAAGGATAATCGCCAAGACTCGTTTCATTGAAAACTCCATCTGAACAGCCACATCAACAGTGTACGCTGTGGTGGCACTTCTCTTTGCGAAGGGGACGCTTTTTGGTAAAGAAGCCGCGCAATGGCATGATAATGATACTTGGTCGTTGATCCCAAGCGGAGAGTAGCAGCATGGGATTTGTGGATATTGCGATCGCTGATTTGGCAGCGGACTACGGCGTCTCGGTCGAAACCGTCTGTGGGTTGTGCGATCGCTTGGGTATTCGCTATACCAGTCCGCAAACGCGCCTGCCCCTTGAAGATGCCAAAGCAATCATTTTGGCTTTGACGGACTCTGCTACACCGACCGATCAACGGGACACATCACCGCACTCGTAAGACCTGCTTATTGGGAGAACTATGTTAAGAAAATCCATTTGGCTTGCGGTCGCCCTTTGCCTCTGCCTCTGGCAACTGACCCTAGGTACAGCACTGGCCGCTGAACTGACCCCTGACGTCCTGACCGTTCCCCTCAACAGTGAAGGAAAAACCATTACCCTGACGGAAAAGCAATACTTTGAGGGTAAGCGTCTCTTCCAGTATGCTTGCGCCTCCTGCCATGTGGGGGGGATCACCAAAACCAACCCCAATTTGGATTTGCGCACTGAAACCCTGGCTTTGGCCACACCGCCACGGGATAACATCGAAAGCTTGGTGGACTATATGAAAAACCCCACCACCTACGATGGTGAGCAAGAAATTGCTGAGGTGCACCCCAGTCTGCGCAGTGCCGACATTTTTCCCAAAATGCGGAATTTGAACGAAAAAGATCTGGTGGCGATCGCCGGTCACATCCTCGTCGAACCCAAGATTCTTGGGGATAAATGGGGAGGCGGTAAAATTTACTACTAGTCACAACTCAAGAAGGATCTTCCCAACTCATGCACCAACCTCACTCTCGGCTTCGGCCTGTTGTCTGGCTCTGCAGTGGCCTACTGTTCTTGCTGCTGGGCTGGGCGATCGCCCCGGCAACGGCGCTGGCGGCCTCTGGGGTAGATAACTATGTGATCCAATACCTGAAGGTCACAGATACGGTGGAACTGCCCCTCAATGACGGCGGTGAGACCAAAACCTTTACAGCCGTGGACTTGACCCGTGGGAAACGGCTCTTTGAGGAAAACTGCAAAAACTGCCACGTTGGCGGCAGTACACTCCCCAATCCGTTGGTCTCCCTCTCCCTGAAGGATCTCAAGGGAGCCACCCCCCCACGGGATACAATTACCAGTCTGGTGGCCTTCCAGCGATCGCCGAGATCGTACGATGGCAGCGAAGAGAGTTATTCCTGCCGCCGCGTGAGTGAGGACTGGTTGACCACGGAACAGCTTGAGACCTTAGCTGCCTTTATTTTGCGAGCGGCAGCCGTGGCGCCCGGTTGGGGCGTAGAAAGCTTTCCGGACAGTGTCCCCTAGGTTGGGAACTTTGCTACACTGACCTTTGGTGAACCTTGCACCCCTTGATTTTTGGGGCTTTATCCATACCCTGACGCATTCCATGAAAGGAGAACTCCGTTGAAAAAGCTATTCATTTGTGTTTGCGCGATCGCGATCGCGCTGTTTGTCAGCCTCACCCCTGCGGCCTTTGCAGCAGATTTAGCCAATGGTGCCAAAGTCTTTAGCGGCAACTGTGCAGCCTGTCACATGGGGGGTGGCAATGTGGTGATGGCCAACAAAACCCTGAAAAAAGAAGCCCTTGAGCAATTTGGCATGTACTCCGAGGATGCCATTATCTACCAAGTGCAGCACGGCAAAAATGCCATGCCCGCTTTTGCTGGTCGTCTCACCGATGAACAAATTCAAGATGTGGCTGCCTACGTGCTCGATCAAGCCGCCAAGGGTTGGGCAGGCTAAGATTGCCACCGTCTGAAAAAACGATTGATGAAGGGTGTAGGCGTAGGTGCTACATCCTTTTTTTATTCTGTGACTGCCCTCCAAGTCCTGCAAAGATAGATGTTGTGTTCTGCATCCCCTAGGGAATCCTCTCTAGAACCAGTGCAATTCATATAATGATGAAAGACTTGCTCCTACAAAAAGGCGGTACACTTGGGCTATGCCTGCTGCCCCATTGCCAGCAAATGAACCGGAACGGCAACGTGCCCTTGAGCAGTATCGAGTCTTAGATACGCCTCCGGAACCGATCTTTGATGAAATTACGAATTTAGCGGCAGCCATTTGCGAAACCCCCATTGCTTTGATTAGTCTCATCGATCGCCAGCGGCAGTGGTTTAAGTCCAAGGTGGGGCTAGATGCCTGTGAAACCCCTAGGGATATTGCGTTTTGTGCCCATGTGATCCTTCAGCCAGAACTGGTGGTGGTACCGGATGCTCGGCTGGATCCCCGCTTTGCCGATAATCCCGTTGTTACAGGGCCGCCCTATATCCGCTTCTATGCGGGGATGCCCTTGATGACGCCCGATGGCTATGGCATTGGTACCCTCTGCGTAGTGGACTATAAGCCGCGTGAGCTAAACCCCGTTCAACAGCAAACCCTGCGCACCCTTGCTCGCCAAGTCATTAGTGAACTGGAAATCCGCCATCACTTAGAGGTTACCCAGCAACAACTGGCCTACATTCAGCAGATGAGCAGCCTCCAAGAGGCGGTCTTCAATAGTAGTAATCACGCCATCATTGCCACCCGTACCGATGGCATTATCACGCTGCTGAATCGAGCTGCTGAGGAATGGCTAGGATATTCTGCCTCAGAACTGGTGGGTAAAGCAACGCCAGAACGTTTCCATGATCCTCAAGAGGTGGAGCGCTATGCCCAGATCCTCAGTGCGCAATTGGGAGAACCCATTCCTGCGGGGTTTGAGACTCTCGTGGCTCGGGCGCGGCGGGGCTTGGCCGATGAGCAGGAGTGGACATTTGTACGGCGGGATGGCTCTCACTTCCCTGTGTCTCTGTCAGTCACCCCGATTCATGATAGCCAAGAGCAACTGATTGGCTTTTTGGAGTTAGCGGTTGATATTACCGACAAGAAGCAAATTGAGGCAGAGCTGCGACTGCGGGAGCGAGCGATCATTGCCAGTACTAATGGCATTGTGATTACCGACTACCGCCAACCCGATAATCCAATTATCTATGTGAACCCCGCCTTTGAGCGGATGACAGGATACCGAGCAGCGGAGGTGATTGGCAAAAATTGCCGCTTTTTGCAGGGGCGCGATCGCCATCAACCGGGGGCTGAAGCCATTCGTAATGCCATTAAAAAAGGCCAATCCTGCCGGGTGGTGCTGCGCAACTACCGCAAAAACGGCCAACCCTTCTGGAATGAACTGGCCATCTCGCCGATTTATAACGAGTTTGGCGAAATTACCCACTACATTGGCATTCAAAGTGATGTCACCAAACGGCAGCGGGCACAACTGTTTTTACAGCAGCAGGTGAAGCGCACGCTCCTGCTCAATCGCATTACTGAGGAAATTCGCCAGCAAATTGAACGGGAACACATCTGTCGTACAGCAGTGCAGCAGGTGGGAGCAACCCTCAATGTCAGTCGTTGCCTCTTATTTGTCTATCAGGAGAATGCCCCTTCGCCGATGGAATTGGTGGCAGAGTATTGTGCGCCGGGGGTGTCCTCCGTCAAGGAATGCCCTCTCGATTTGAGCCAGATGCGGGGAGCGTTTTTGGAATCGGTTTTTGCCTCTGATGAGGTGTTTAGCTGCGAGGATGTGGCAACAGACAGTCGTCTAACCTCACTTCATGAGTACTGCGAAGTCCTGAGTGTGAAATCTGCGGTGATTGTGCGCACGGCCTATCGCAATCAAGCGAATGGTTTACTCATTTTGCACCAGTGCGATCGCCAGCGGCGGTGGACGGAGGCGATTAAAAGTTTGCTCAAGAGTGTGGCGGCACAGGTGGGGATTGGCCTTGCCCAAGTACAACTTTTGGAACAGGAAACCCGCCAACGTCAGCAACTGCAACAGCAAATGCAGCGGGCATTACTCTTGAATCAAATTACTGAACAGATTCGCCAGAGCCTCGATACAGAGACAGTTTTTGAAACAACTGTCACTCAAATTGGTCGTGCCTTTGGGGTTAGTCGCTGTTTAATTCACCGCTACGAGCCGGGGCCACCACCGCGTATTCCTGATGTGGCCGAATATCTGCAACCGGGCTACGCATCCATGAAGGGGGTCAATGTGCCCGTGGAAAATAACCCCCACGCCCTCCAAGTCTTAGGTAGCGATGCCGCCGTTGTTTCCCACGATGTGACTCAAGAGCCCCTACTGGGCAGTGCCATTGAGCTGTGTCATCAATTTCAAATCAAGTCAATGCTGGCTATTCGCACCTCCTATAAAGGCGTACCCAATGGCGTTATTGGCCTGCATCAGTGCGATCGCCAGCGGCAGTGGACTCCCGATGAGATTGAACTTCTGGAAGCAGTGGCCGCGCAAGTGGGGATTGCGATCGCCCAAGCGGAACTCCTGCGCCATGAACAGCAGCAGCGCCAATTATTGGCTCAGCAAAACCAAGAACTCGAACAAGCCCGCCTGCAAGCAGAACTGGCCAACCGGGCCAAGAGTGAATTTTTGGCCACCATGAGCCATGAAATCCGCACCCCCATGAATGCGGTTTTGGGCTTTACGAATTTGCTCTTGGATACGCCCCTCAATGAGCAGCAACGGGACTTTTTGCAAACTCTGCACCAAGCCGGCGAGGCACTCCTAACAATTATTAACGACATTCTTGACTTCTCGAAAATTGAATCGGGCAAACTGGTGCTAGAGCAGCAGCCCTTTGATGTGCGTGAGTGCGTGGAGGATGTCCTGAGCCTATTGGCCAGCAAAGCCGAGGAGAAGGAGTTAGAGTTACTTTACACCTGTACCCCCGAAACCCCTGCCCAAGTTAAAGGGGACGTGACCCGGCTACGGCAGATCCTCGTTAACCTAGTGGGCAATGGCATTAAGTTTACCCACGAAGGCCAAGTCGTCGTCCATGTGAGCGCGGTCAAGCACGAGGGCAAGGATTTTCTCCAATTTCAAGTTCAGGATACGGGCATTGGCATTCCCAGCGATCGCTTGGATCGGCTCTTCAAGCCCTTTAGTCAAGTGGATGCCTCGACGACGCGCGAGTATGGCGGTACCGGCCTAGGCCTTGTGATCAGCAAACGCCTCTGTGAGTTGATGGGCGGCAATATGTCCGTTGAAAGTGTCGAGGGGCAGGGCACCACATTTACATTTACGATCCTCGCTGAAGGACAAAAACCCTATGTGCCGCCGACAATCCATGCTGCTTTGGCAGACAAGCGGGTTCTTGTAGTGGACGACAATGCCGCCAGCCGCGATAATCTCTGTACATTGCTGCAAAACTGGGGAATGGTTCCCGTCGGATATGGAGATCCGCAACTGGTGCTAGAAGCACCGCCCCAGTGGGATGTGGCAGTCATTGATTTGAATATGCCGCAAATGTCGGGGCTGCAGTTGGCAGAACGCTTGCAATCACAGGCCTCTTGCAACCAACAACCCATTGTCCTGCTCACTCCCCTGAGTTGGCTGGAAACCACCAGTCGCAAAGAGCTGATTACAACGCATATTCCCAAACCGATTCGCCCCCTCACCCTCCGGCAAACGCTGATTAGAGTACTCAGCAGTGAGTCAGCGACCCAACCAGCACTGACAAGAACCGGTATTGATCTGAACTTGGGTAGCCGTTTTCCCCTACGCATCTTGCTTGCCGAGGATAATGCTGTTAACCAAAAGGTGGCACTGCATATTCTCAAGCGGATGGGGTACCGCGCTGATGTGGCGGCCAATGGCCTCGAGGTGCTTGAAGCACTGCAACAGCGCCCCTACGATGTGGTGCTCATGGATGTGCAAATGCCGAAGATGGATGGCCTCGAGACCACCGAACGCATCTGTGCCCAATGGCCTCCCAGCCAGCGTCCTTGGATTATTGCTATGACGGCAAATGCCCTAGCTGGCGATCGCGAACGCTGCTTTGCGGCGGGGATGGATGACTACATCAGTAAACCGATTAAAATTGAAGCCCTTGCCGCGGCCCTCAACCGCTGTCGCTGCCTCAGTCCCAAGACCACCTATCCGCAACTGTGTGAGCAGATCAGCTTTGAGGGTGATCAGAATACAGCAGAGTCTATGACCTAGAGATACTTAGCCAAGAGCAGATGCAGTTTCTCCTTGGTGGCTGCGGGTACCTTGTCAAGGGGAGTGAGAATGGCATTCTTTAAGGCACGGTGGGCTTTAGAGGCTGGTGGATTGGCATGGAGGCGTTTGACGGTTTCACAGATAATCGCTTGGGCATTTTTGACATTGCGCTGTAAGTTGTCAATAATCATCTCCACTGTGACTGAGTCATGCTCGGGGTGCCAGCAGTCGTAATCGGTAACGAGCGCCAGCGTTGCATAGGCAATCTCCGCTTCACGAGCTAATTTGGCCTCTGGTAGGTTGGTCATACCAATCACCGTTCCGCCCCAAGAGCGGTAGAGATTCGACTCCGCAAGTGTCGAGAAGGCAGGCCCTTCCATACACACATAGGTACCTTGGCGGTGCAGGGTGACATCGGGCAGGTTGAGATCGGCGATCGCATCAGCAAGAACAGCAGCAAGGGCAGGACACACCGGATCGGCAAAGCCAATGTGCGCCACAATACCCTCACCAAAGAAGGTGGAAATGCGGTTACGGGTACGGTCAATAAACTGATCGGGCACCACTATATCAAGGGGTTTCACCTGTTCCTGTAGGGAACCCACCGCAGACGCAGAAAGCAGGTACTCGACCCCAAGGGATTTGAAGCCATAGATGTTGGCACGAAAGGGAATCTCCGTCGGCAGTAGATGGTGATCGCGGCCATGACGTGCCAAAAAGACGACTGGAACCCCAGCAATCTTGCCGCAAATAAAGGCATCGGAAGGATCACCAAAGGGCGTAGTCAGACGTACCTCTTCGACATCGGTGAGGGCCTCCATCTTGTAGAGACCACTACCGCCAATAATGCCAATTTTTGCAGTCATGGAGATTCCTAAAACACCAATCGGCAATAGCTTAGCACTAGTTGCCCCAATTTTGATGGTTTAGAGGCTACCGAGGGGGTTGAACTGGTAGTTGGAGCCTTTAGGGCCATTGGGTCCCGGTGCTGCTTGCACCAGAGGAACTCGATCAAAGGTACCACTGGCGGTTTGCCCCTGAATTTGTACCCCTTGGCGGAGCAGTTGTTGGGTGCTGGCGCGATCGCCCCCTTGAACCATCGCTTGGGCAAGGGCTTGAGTTGCATCGTAGGCGGTTGTGGTGCGCCAACTAATTTGCCCCCGCCACGCTTGTGCGGCCTGCTGCGCAAAGGGATCATTGGGGTTAGTACTCCAAGGCACTGCTAGAATCATGCCATTGATGGCACTATCCCCCTTGATCAGTAAATCAGGGCTGTAGAGTTGATCACTACCAAACAACTGCAGGGGGGTAGTTTGGGTTTGATTGGCAATAGCAAGGGCAACGGCATCATTCACCCGGGCGCGACTCATGGCCAAAATGACCACATTGGCTCCCGCTTGCTGTGCTGTGGTCATTGCTGTATTGGCATTAAAGCCGGGGGCGGCCACATCCATCTGTTGCACCACTTGCGCACCAAACCGAGGCAGAGCAGCGACTAATTTAGTTTTCAGTTCATCACTGTAGGGACTATCGCTGTTGTAGAGAACAGCCACTTTGGCATTAGGGACTTTTTTCGCAGCGGCTTGGGCGAGGGTATTGGCGGCATTGTCAAGGTAGGTATTGAGGAGTTGTTGCCCCTTTTCACTCAAAGATAGGGTTTGCACTTGAACCGTGCCGTTGTCTTGGGGGATGACATTCGTGGTCAGGGGAGAAAGGGCCGCAATCCCCGCTTGCTCATAAACCTGTAGAGCGGCACGACTATTGGCGTCGGTGCCATGACCTAGTACCCCTTGGATTGAACTGTTGATCAAATCTTCGGCCAAACTGGTCACACCATTGGGGCTGTTTTCATTGACAATGGCGACTTCAAGGGCACGACTGGGGCCACTGGCATTAAAGCGCTCTTGGTACTGAGCGACCCCCCGCAGAATTTCCTTGGCAGTATCGGGGCTAGTACCAATGGGAACAACGGTGGCCATCGTCATCGGGTTGCCGGCTTGGCGAGCACGGGCATTGTTAAGATAAATGCGCGCCTCTGGATCATTGGGATCGAGGGTGACGAGTTCTTGATACTTGGCGATCGCCTGTGCCCAATCTCCCTGATCAAAGGCAAGGGCGGCTTCTTGCTTCAGGGCTGCTCGCTGCGGATTGGGTTCACTGATCAGGATGCGCTCCCCTTGGCTAATATAGGCTGTGTTGCGGGCAGTGGTTTTGCTCACCAAGTGGTTGCCACTGGTTGTCCCTCCTATCGGCAGTGGCGTAGTGCCGTTGCGGTTGGCAATAAAGATTCGATAGCCAAGGAAACCAATACCACCCGCGAGTAATAGAACCACCCCAAGGGCAGCAGCAACTAGCGGTAGTTTCCACTTTCCAGCCCCAGCAGCACTATTACCACTGGCAGGATTCATGGCCTCACGGGGTAGTCCACAGATGTCACAGTCGGGGCCAAAGTTTTCATAGGGGGGGTGGGCACCGCTGGCATTGGGGTAGGATTTACCGTTTTTAGGTACGCCATCGCACTTCCAAGAACCGGGAGATGGTGCCATGATGCCCCCCTTTCAAGTGAATTTGGATCAGTGTACTGTCCTAAGCACGGGCAAGAACAGGATTGTCGTCTTCGGCGTCTTCGGTGTCGGCCTCTTCTTCAAGGACAATCGTCATGAAGCGGAGGATGTTTTCATTGAGGCGCATAGCGCGTTCTAGGGGGGCGATCGCCGTCCCAGCAGCGGTATAGGTCATCAGAATGTAGTAGCCCTCCCGCAGTTTCTTGATCGGGTAGGCAAACCGACGCTTGCCCCGATTTTGCACCTTAAGCTTTGTCGCACCCTGTTCTTCTAAAAAAGTGCGAAATTGGCTAATGGTTTGTTCCAGTTGTTCTTCGCCCACATCAGGACGAACAATATAGAGCGTTTCGTAGTTCCGTGTAATCATTGAGGTCAACTCCCTTTGGACAAATGGCCTTTTGACGGATGCAAAAAGCAAGGCTTTATAATTTTAGCACCGCAGTTTGCCATTCTTGGCAAGGAAAAAAGGGGACTAATTCACTATGGTGGAACGGTTTGTGCGGGTACAGACCACGGGGGGACAGATTCATTACGGCACACTGCAACTCAACCGCGAAGTGATGATTTGGGATGCGGCACCGTGGCTCCACGGCCAACCCACGAACCAAGTCCTCAGTCCCGATAGCTATCAACTCTTGGCTCCCTGCTCCCCCTCAAAAATTGTTGCTGTCGGACGCAACTATGTGAAGCACGCTGCCGAAATGGGCGATAGCGTGCCCCCTGAGCCATTAATTTTTCTAAAACCACCGACAACGGTTCAAGCCCCCGGCTGTCCCATTTGGTATCCGCCCCAAGTAAAGCGGGTGGACTATGAGGGGGAATTGGCGGTGGTCATTGGTCGTCGTACCCGTGCCTGCCCTGAAAATGAAGCTCTTGAGCATATTTGGGGTTACACGATCGCCAACGATGTCACGGCTCGGGATCTGCAGCAGCGGGAGCAGCAATGGACGCGGGCCAAGGGGTTTGACACCTTTTGCCCCCTAGGGCCTTGGATTGTGCGAGAGGTTCCTAGCGATGCGCGGTTGCAAACCTTTATTAATGAGGCCGCGCAACCCGTCCAATCAGCAACGATTGATCAAATGGTTTTCTCACCCGCCAAGTTGGTGAGTTTCATTAGCTATGTGATGACACTGCTGCCGGGGGATGTGGTATTGACGGGGACACCCGCAGGAATTGGTGCATTACAGGTGGGCGATCGCGTGCGCGTCGAAATTGAAGGCATTGGCAGCCTCCTGTCGGTAGTCACAACACCGGAGACCCCTTGGACACCCCCCTTAGGTCGCGCCTATTAGGAATATCCCTCTTTAATGACTTTAGGCGGATGAAAAGACACATTGTCGGCTCCATTGATGCACCAGTGGACAGATATAGCTATTCCAATAAGGAATGAGATATCATCCAGCACAATACTTGCGAATCACTTCATCAATCGAACTGTTTGACCCTGCATACATCCGCGATCGCTTCAACGCACTGAAGTCGTGCTCAATCACATTCAAATCAGGAGAGTATTTCGGTAAAAATAACACCTCGTGACCCGCCGCTTTCACCACTGCCTGAATCACCCCTTTTGGATGAATCGGTGCATTATCCATCATCAACAACGACGGTCTCTTTAACGTCGGCAAACAGTACTGACTCAGCCAACTCACAAACCCTACCGCATTCAAGTATCCGCAAAACAGCATTGGGGCGATGAAGTCTTTCTGGTGTCTATACCGTCCTGCGACTCAACTCTCTCTTTTCTGACGCTTCCCCGCTCGCTCTCCATCAATTCGTTGGCCTCGCGCTGACCACCCATACTCACACTCCACCCGAGAGTCAAACCCCCTCTCATCGATAGACACCACCGTTTCCTCCCCATGGCTCTCTACCCATGTGTCGAGCTGCTGTTGGTACGCTTGCCGCTCTTCTTCACACCGTTCTTGGTAACGCATCTGTTTTTTTTTCGGGTGATGCCCATCTGGGCGAGGGCATAGCTAATGGTGGAAACTTGGACGCCAAATCGCTGGGCACGGTCGATTAAACGGTCATCGGGATGGGCAGCAACATCGGCTGCTAAGGCCGCCCAATCCAGCTTCCAAGGACGACGGGGGACAACCGTGGGCGCTAAGTTCTCTCGCTTCAGCCAGCGATGGATGGTGGCGCAACTGACCTAGAAGATTTGAGTTGCTTCACTAATTTTGCCACCTTGCTTGATGTAGGAGACAACCCGCTCTCGTCAGTCCAAGCTATAGCTCATATTCTTGAGTGATATTCATGATGCTTTGAGTATAGCCTATGCCTCTTGAAAATATCTCACTCCCTTTCGAAATAGCTATAATGTTACAAAGAGCTGGTCTGAGGCCGTGGCCACCCATTTTGAACGGCAATTACAACGTCTGCGCAGTGACTTGCTGCGACTGGGGACACTGGTGGAAAGTGCCTGTCAGTTGGCCTATGGTGTCTTGATTGAGCGACATCTCCTCAGTGTCGAGCAGTTGATCCAAAGGGAGCGGGACATTGACCGCAGCGCCCAGGAACTCAATCGTGAGGCGATCGCCCTGCTGACATTGCAAGCTCCTGTGGCCGAGGATCTCCGATTTTTGGTCATGCTCTCGCACCTCTGCCGCGATCTAGAGCGGATCGGCGATTATGCCCTTGAAATTGGCCGTGCGGGTCAAACGCTGCTGCGCTATCCACCCCCACCCTACCTTGAGGACATCCGCTTGATGTTCCAGCGATCGCAACTGTTACTATCGGAAGCCCTATCCGCCATTGCCAATTTGGATCCTGAGGTGGGGCTAGCCCTTGCCAATTGCGATGATGCCGTCGATGCCGACTATCAACGTCTTTATGAGCGACTCTGCACCCCTTTGGATCCGCAAGAACCAGTGGAATTGCGCTTAATCCTCCTGCTGCTGATTCGCAACCTAGAGCGCATTGGTGATCATGCGGTAACCATTGGCCAGCGCGTCTGCTTCATTGTGCGGGGGGAAGACCCCTAGGAAAAATTGACGTTTTATGCTCGCTGTGCGCTGAATTGCGTCCACAACCTTTGAGAATAGAACTAGTCCTAATTCATAAGTGTTGTCGTGCCTGTGCTCGAATCTGAGGATGGGCCTGTTGGGAGGTAAGGCATGAGGTTAAGCCGTCGTTCTTTTTTGTACGGTGCTGCGGCACTGACACTGATGCCGTGGGTTTGGCAAACGGCAGGCGGCTCCTTGGCAGACTCTCTTCGTCCGTGGCGAGCACTCCTGATTGGCATTAACCACTATCCCCAGTTAGTGGGTGTGCCCCCTTTAGGCGGTTGTCTAACGGATGTTGAGCTAGTGAAAAACCTATTGCTAGATGGCTGGGGGCTAGCGGACAGTGACATTACGCTACTGACGGAACAGGCGGCAACCCTCGATGCGGTTCAAGAAACCCTAGGGGTGCTGGAGCACGCGGGTCAGCCCCTGTTAGTTTACTTTAGTGGCTACGGCACGCTTTGGCAGCAACAACCAGCACTGGTTTTCGCCGATGCCACAGCAGCAGGTGAGGGCATCTTACCGCTTGCTGAATTACTGCGTACCAAAGGGGTACAGGTATGGCTCGACACCCGCTTTAGCCCGCCACCCATTGAGGGGGAGATGTTGCGCTGGCGATTTGTGCCGTTGCAGCCTGTAGAGACCCGTGGCGCAGGCCGAGTTCCCAAGGATCATCTGCTTTGGGCCGATTTGGGGGTAGAAACGCACCTGAATGGCGTTCCTGTGGGACTCTTTACTGCTAGTTTGAGCCATTATCTAGCGGCTTTGGGGGGCGATCGCCCTTTGGCGACGAGCCTGATGTACACCGCCGATGAACTGCGCTGGCAAACCGGGGCAGAAATTCATCTCGTCAGCGATAGCTTGCCGGGGAATGTCCCCCTATCCCACGGCTTTGACGGTGTGGTGCAAAGTACCGGTCACGACCGCGCCCTTCAGGTTTGGTGTGGCGGCCTCAGTCCTTGGCTATTAGCCCATTGTCATCCCCACAGTCGTTGGAGCACTGCTGACGGTGCCACGGTCGTTGACATGGTTAGTTTTAATGGCATCATGGCTCAGGGGGTAAGTGGTCAGCCCCTGCAAGTGGGCGATCGCCTCTATGAGCAACAACGGCGCCTAGGGAAAAATCTGCAGGTACAAGTGGCACTAGACCCCAAGCTGAGCAAAATTGAGCGCGTAGATGCCATCAATGCCCTGACCAACGAAGAGAACGTTGCTGTGCTCAACGGCAGTGAGTCGCTGCCAGATGTGGTTCTCACCAGAAGTGCCACAGGGGGTAGCTATGGATTGGAATGGCCGGTGGGAACATTGCTTCAACACAGTTGTAGTGGTACCAATGAAGCTGCTAAAGCCGGCATCCGCCGCTTGAACCCCCTGCTGAATGCCCTGCTAGCTCAAAAATGGCTGACACTGACCTTGAACCCCACCTCTAGTCAGGTGGCCGTGTGTACAACCCTTGAGCAACTATCGCCAATGGCAAAACTCTTAAGCCGCCAATCCCCACCCCGCAGCCCCAATCCCCTGCCAGATGTCCTGAGCACCAAGCTGCCAGCCACGAACTTAGACACGCCCCTCACCTTGGCCAAGGGGGATACTTGCCGCTGGAGCCTCTACAACTATGGCGATCGCCCCCTCAACATTGTCGCCTTTGCATGGGATAGCAGTCAGGGCATTCTCCTCCTGCCGCTGCAAACACAGTCGTGGCAGTTGGCGGTTGCGCCGGGCTTGAATATTCCCCTTTATACGTGGACGCTGAATCGCCCTTGCCAATGGCTGAAGGTTTTTATCATCAGCAGCCACCGCCCCCTGACTCGTTTTAGTCAACTGAGTAGCCACCCTAGCCATTCAGAGCCATTGCTAATTTCTGGTGAGGATAGTCTTGCCTTGGTTCTCGGTCTGCTAGGGGATCTCAGCAGTGAACCGGAAGGGAATGAGTTTTGCTTGGATGTGCGGGAGTGGTGTACCCAAGGCTTCACGCTGCGGGTGGTCTAGGCCAAGCGCCGCCGCAACAGGGGTTGAATGAGTAGGCTCATCCCCACGGCAACCGCCAAAAGAATCAGCAGCGCTGCTCCCAAGCTTAGGGATCCCCAAGGCGCCACCATGACCACATCACTAAACTGCCAGTCAGGATGTAAATAGACATAGCGAATCGGTTCAATCGCCAAACTGAGGGGGTTGAGGCTGGCAATCCACTGCAACCAGCGCGGCATAAACGACAGGGGCACCAAGGCAGTACTGGCAAAGAGTAACGGCAGGTTGATCACAAAAATCACCGCCAACAGTTCAATGTGACCGGGCAAGGCAAAGGTGAGTCCCAGACTCAAGGCTGTCACACCAAACACCAAGATTAGTACGGTGGCCAAGACAACTCCAATGCCCGCTAAATTCGGTAGCCCCGTTCCTAGCAGCACCCCTAGGCTGGCGATCGCCACCACCTGAATCAAACTCAGGGTTGTGATGAACAAAGCCGAGGCCAACACAATTGAAAACCGCGAAGCCAATGGCGCCACCAACAGCCGATTCAAAAAGCCAAACTCACGGTCAAACATCACCGGCAGCCCCGCATTGAGGGCACCACTAAAGGCGGTAAACACAATAATGCCGGCGCAGAGAAACTGGCCATAGTTGGAACTCTCGCCAAACAACCCCTGCGGCACATTCTGGAAGAGAGCCCCAAAGAGGATCAGCCAAATCAAGGGTTGTACCACCCCCGCCACCAGTGTTGAAGGGCGCCGTTGCAGTTGGATAAATAGGCGACGGGTCAAAGCGAGCGTTTCCTGAATGAATTCACCTGAGAAAATACCGGGAACAGCCCTTGCTGAAGCGGTGGTCATAACGCAACTCCCAGATCAAACCTGTTTTCTAGGGTAGCAAGGCCTCTAAACCTTGGCGGCGCCTTTCTTTTCGCTCTTTTTCGGTTTTGCTGGTGCCACCTGCATTGCCCAGTTGCGGGTGAGGATCATGCGGGGGTGAATTAAGCGGTGCTGGTCAACCAACCACAACAGCGTGCGATCGCACACCCGCCACACTGCCTCCTGTAAATTTTGGTGAGCCACCTTGCGCAATTCCTCTAGCTCCACTGTCTGGCCTCGCCCCGGCTCCAAGCTATCCGCGAGAAACACAACACAACTCAAGGCATCCATTCCCGGTTGACCCAAGGTATGGTTGGCGACGGCTGCTAAGACCTGTTCATCGGTAATGCCAAATTGCTGTCGCGCCACAAGGGCACTCACATCCGCGTGAAGCAGGTGGGGATCCGCCTCATCCACCTCCGTAATTGGCAGCCCCGCCTCCCGTGCCATGCTCAATAGCCGCTCCGGCGGAAAGTACTTTGCCAAATCGTGTAATAACCCCGCCCACGCCGCCCGATCCACATCCAAGCCATGGTGGAGAGCCAGCTCCGCCGCCATTGTTTCTACCCGCAGGATATGTTGGAGTCGGGGTGCCGGCACATTCTCCGTCAACCACGCCAAAACCTGCTGGCGATCGCACAGCGAATCTTTAGCATCAGTTGTCACAAGCGGGGTCATAGCCAAAGCCACAGCAGGGATGATGAAGTGCTACCCTTGTATCATACCGAAGGCTCTTTTCACAAGGTTGGGAAACTCTTGAAACCGTCAAAGCAACTGTAGAGCAGGATAAACTTTCTCCTTATGCATCCCATATTTTTTTAAGAAAAGGCTGTAAGCGTTTTGTCCAACTTCCGTAATTTCACGGATAGGGTAAGGCAAAGAAAAAAGAGTATCGTAAAAGTACGGAGTCGTCCTGTGGAAGCTATTGAATCATACTAGCGGTGGGGGCACATTCCTGTGAGCTGTGACTTGAAAACAGGTCACCCTATCACCCTTCCCCCTGTTGAACGTGCTGTTCATCCCCTTGGCTGCTTATGAGTTACTGCCTAAACCCAAACTGTGTCAAGCCAGAAAACCCCGATGATGTAGAGGTTTGCCAATCCTGTGGCAGCAAATTGTTGCTCAACGATCAATACAAAGCCATTAAAGTGCTGGGGCGAGGGGGGTTTGGCACGACCTTCTTGGCGATTGATACAAAGTTGCCCGGCAATCCCAGTTGTGTGATTAAACAATTACGGCCAGCCGCCACCGCCCCCCATATCTTGGCTATGGCGCGGGAACTCTTTTTGCGGGAAGCGACCACCCTCGGCAAAGTTGGCAATCACCCCCAACTGCCGCGTCTGCTTGGCTACTTTGAAAATGAAAATGAGTTCTATCTCATCCAAGAATATGTGGGTGGCCTCACCCTGCAACAGGAGGTCAAACGCTTTGGCCCCAAAAGTGAAGAAGAGGTGAAGCAGGTTTTGCAGGAAGTGCTGCCCATCCTTGATTACCTACACAAAAATGGTGTGATCCACCGTGACATTAAGCCTGCCAACTTGATCCGCCGTGATATTGACAACAAGCTAGTGCTCATTGACTTTGGTGCAGTCAAAGACAAAGTCACCCAGGCGATGGTGGAAAATGCCCCAGAGCTATCCACATTTACCAGCTTTGCCGTGGGAACGCCCATGTATGCGCCGCCGGAGCAAATGGCCATGCGTCCCATCTATGCCAGCGATATTTACGCTCTGGGTGTCACCTGTGTTTATCTCCTCACTGGTAAATCACCCAAAGAGATTGAGCGAGATCCGCACACGGGGGAATGGCATTGGAAGCGGTACGTCAAAAATATCTCCCCTGAGTTTGCCGCTCTCCTCGACAAAATGCTGGAGGATAGCGTTAAAAACCGTTACCAAAGCGCGATCGATGTCCTAGCCGATCTCCAGCTCCTTGATTGCCAAGAAACACCTGCGCTGGCTGCCCCTACCGTTACAGCAGAGGATGATGACCTCAGTAATGCCCTTGCAGCCCCTCCCAGCCAAGGCCGACCCCGTGGATCAGCTCAGTCCTCTAGTTATGCCTCCTCTGTGCGTCAAAATGCTGCAGCAGCTCGGTTGCGCCAATCGCGGATGACAGGATCTCCATGGGGTGGGCCGCCAGTTGTGGGGGTAGGCTCGGGTCAGCATCTGCGCCCCAAAGTCACCGTACGGATGACGGCTGCCCAAGTGCTAACGGCCTATAAGCGGGGAGAACGGGATTTTGTGGATGTCGATCTCTCCAATGTGGTATTGCGCAATGCCGATCTCTCCGGTGCCAATTTTGCCAATGCCAATTTTACCAATGCTGATTTGAAGGGTTGTATCCTCACCAATGTGGTCTTGCGGGAAGCCAATCTTCAGGGGGCCAACCTGAGTGATGCCAATCTCTGCGGTGCCTATCTGGTGCAAGCCAACTTTGAGCGGGCAAATTTGAAGGGAGCAAAATTGCAGGATGCCTCGATCTCAGGAGCCAACTTTACCGGTGCCGATATTTCTGGGGCAGACTTCAGTATGGTCTCTGGAATGGTTCAAGGCCAACTCGATCGCGCCAAAAAGAATTGGTTTACAAAGTTGCCTAAATACTAAACCCGAACTCAATCAGGGGGGCATCCCCCCAGCTGTCCTAGGATGTGAGACACTTGTCGGAGTCACAGCCGGCAGGCCCTGCTTCCATCACGGGCTGGGTATAGCGGGAAAGGGCTGCATGGAAATCATGGATCCGCTTGCGCCGAGCAACCGCAGCGACTTCTTGCTCGTACCGTTCTTTGCTAATGGGCTCAAAGGGCAGACGCGGGAATGTTTCATGGGCATCAAAGCGTGCCAAGAGCGCCGCAGAGATATACCCTTGATCCTGCTGAATCGCCGTGTAAATTGCCGTGGCAAGGGGTTCGACTTCAGGTTCCCGTAGCTCAATGGTGGCACTGGTGTTGTGGGTGGTGTAGTGCTGCTGCACCTGCATATAGAAGTCAAACTGCGCCAAGGCCGAAAACTGGCTAATATCAATCGTGTCTGCCCCCGGCAGATCTGCCCAAGAGACGGCAACGGGAATTTCCACTAGCCACTCGGTACACCGTGGATCAAAGGGATCATCAAGAAGTTTCCCTGTCTCATCCTTATCGGACTGGGAGGGAATGATATTGTAGCCAAAGTCATAGCAGGCCATGGCCACGGGGTCGCCCTTGCGGAAGGTAATCCGTCGAATAAAGCGTTGGGCTTTGGGGGGATGCCAGCCGGGAGAGGCACCCGTCAACAGGGATTTGGTACCGGAGGGTTGGACGGTGGTACAGCGATTGGGGCGCTTGAGGCCGTGGCGATCGCAATACTCCCAGACGGTCTCATGGACAATTTGCCGCCAGTGTTGTAGGAAGGCTGCCTCTTGGGCTTTGAATTCGCGCCCTTGGGGGGTATCCGGTCGTCCTGCGGCCCACCATTCCAGCCAAGGCACACCAAAGGCATGAACACAGAAGTCAAATAGCCCCGTAAAACTGACGCCAACAATGGGATCAATCGCGCGGGAGTATTGATAGCGATCGACAACAAAGCGATGGTTCAACAGCGCTGCCACTGAGACCGCACCAGCCTTGAAGGCTTTTTCCTGTGTGATCGTATCCGCTGGATCAATTTGATTCAGGTGGATTTCCGCAAGGTTGCAGTGGAAATCAGCACCAATAATTTCACCGCAATTGTGAGCAACAAAGCCATTGGCATCAAAGCAATTCGGGCCGGGCACGGTACAGTCATACACTGGCTCAATGCCATCGGGAGTAATTGACTCAACGACAACTGTAAAGCGTTCGGGAGGTAAGGAGTCATTATGGGCGATCGCCCCCAATTCCAGAACCCGAGCCAGCGTTGTGAGATTATCCCCTTGGATAACTAGGGATGATTCTGCAACCACCGAAACGATTCCCAAACGCAGTAGCATGCGCTGAATAAGTGAGGCTAGTTGTCGATCCCCCAGTGTGACATGCAGCCGTGGTATTGATGTTAACTGAGTCGTAACGAAAATCTCTCGGAGGAACCCGCAGTAGAATGCATAGCTGCCTTCTTCGATCGTGATTAGGCGAAAGTTCTTTTCTAAGCTATGGGGGAGTACAGCTATCCAGTCGTTTTGGCGGTGTTCAATCCCTGTGAAACAGCCTGCTGCTTGGGTTTGCACAGCAGCGCTTCCTATGGCAACTTGATAAAGGGCTTGAGCGGCGTAACGGCCTTCTTCCCAAGTTCCCTTACCACCCCAAGGGGTTAGATCACGGTGATTGTGCAAAAGAAGGCGATCGCCCGCGTGCAATTGACCTGCTTCTACCCATTCCGTGTATTGTCTTTTCGGGGTTTGGGCGGTCACTTTCAGCAAACGATGGTTCGCGGTGAGCCGTAGGGTATAGCCTTCACGGGTGGTAAGTTTGAGAACTGGCTGGATACCACTCAGGAAAAAGCCAGCGGCGGTGGTACTAAACAATTCGCCATTGACATAGGTGCCGTGCTGTTGGCCGATCAAATCTTTGACTTGGCGCGGCCCTACTTCTGTGAGTACCCACGTATCGCTTGTAACACAGGGATTGAGGCCATAACGACCCAAGCGGTGAGCCAGCTCCCGCTGATCGATAGTGGGCAACAGTTGCCGCAAAAACGCCTCCCCCTGTTGATTTTCATAGGCACGGAGGAAGGCCTGCTTGAGATCCGCTGTAGTCAAAAGATCGGCATTGGCGCGGGCGATCGCCTCCCCGGCCCATTGAATGGCACCTTCTCCTGAATAGAACTGACTGCGCACGGCATTGATACATTCTTCGAGGCTGGGCTTGGTGTGAAAGACACGGGTGTGGTTGGCCATCCGCAGCGCATCCCGCTTCGGATCAATTCGCCAATTGCCTTGCTCATCCTGTTGCCAGAGATTTTGTTTAGCTTGGGCAAAAGCCTCATCCTCACTTGCCCCCTGACGCATACCAGCGCTGTTGTGCATCAGATAACCATCACAGTAAAAACAGTGGGCATCTTCGACCTCAATATCATAGGTCTGAACATAGTCATAGCTGCCTAGTTCCTTTACTGTTACGGGAATATCAAGACTAACTTCAGCTTCAGCAATATACCTCTTGTAATTGGTATCCACGCTTCGGGAACCTTCAAAACCCATTTCCTGCATTTGGCTATAGGTATAGGTTTCCCGCATCATAGTTGCAGGAATTGTAAAGCCATCGGCTTCCTGTCCTTGATGAATTTGGCCTTTCAAGGAATACGGTGCAATGAGACTGTTGTAGCGAGCCTTAAAAGCCGGTAGTTTAAGGTGATATTTGAGTTGCCAATGCTCTTTTTGGGGGAGTGTGACACCGATTCGAGTAGCAATTCCCAAACTAGATAAAAGAGCGCTAACTTGACGAGCAAATTTAGGATATACAGTCGTTAATAGGTAAGGTGGCCGCCCACAGACAGAACCGTCACTATCCACTAGACCTGCTAAGTAAGCGCAACGCACCTCAACCGTTCCCTGCAAGATAAAGCTAGGGACTTCTAACGGTTGTTTAGGTTGCTTAATATAGCGGTGAAAGTATTCTGCAAGATGAATAGAGGTTACTCGCGATCGCAAGGTATTCTCACCTTCAACACACTCTTGTCTGGCTTGTACACCGAAGAGAGTAAGAGCACAGTTGATTTTAGTATGAATCTGCTGAGCAAGCTTGGAATCTAAACTGTTGTAAACCCAACAAATGCTACCAAAGGGTTTGTTGTACTTGTTGCGTCCCAAGCTAACATAACCATCCCCGTGGGTAAAGCCAATTAACCAAGCAACATCAGCCGTCAGTTCTGGAATAGTGATTGCTTGAGAAGTATGACTACCGCGTGGTCGAGAATCAGTCAAGTCTGATGGCAAATGAGTAACTGTGCCGGGTAAAACTTGAGTATTGTGAAGCAGGCGATCGCCCGGGTTTAAGGCATTGACAAATTTCCAGTGAATTCCCCCTGAAACATCCGCAAGAGTTGCAATCCGATGGTTTAGGGTAGCTCGCAGCAAAGGACCATTGGTTATTACTTCATAAGCCTCTTGGTAGCCTTGGTCAAATTTCTGGGTTACTTGCCGAAACCCTAAGGGCGTTTGCACCCAGTCCCCCACTTGGATGTCTTTGATCGGGATCAGTCCCTTGCTTGTGTGTACCAAAGCATCCTCAGGCAAACAACGCCTCACATTGCCAGCAACAACCACAACGGCTGCCTCATCAATCAGCAGACAACACTCCACAGAGGTCAACTGGCGACCCACCGCCGCATTCAACAGTGCCGCGCAGCGATGGTAGAGGTCTGGCAGCTTTACTGGATTGGCAACTCCCCCAAACCCCTTGAGCCGCTCACCGGTGGGACGCACATCACTAATGTCAATCGTCACCTGAACTAAACCACCGAGTTGAGGGTTGCTGGCGAGTTCAAGCAGCGTTTGGTAGGACTTCACCCACCCTTGGCGGCTATCCCCCACTTTGATGTGACAGGTCTGCCCCGTGAGTATTACAGTTGTTTGCTCTTGACGCGCTTCCTTGGGGGTTTGACCAATTTGACCAATGACAGTCACCTCAAGGCGATTGCAAATCGGCGGCAACTGGGAGATGTATTTCTGCTCTAAGATCGCCCCTGTGCCACAGCCCTGCATGGCCAGATCCATCATCAGGCCAAAGGAATCCCAATCTACGACATTGGTGCTGGTGCAGTTGTAGGCACCGGAAAAGTTCTCGGGCTGGCGCACCCAATCCGTTCCTCCGACCCACAGCCAGCGCCCAGAGGGCAACGCCTTTAGCGCCTGCTGCATTTCCCGAAGAAGGGCAACTTCTGCTGCGGTGAGGTGCCCCACTTCCTGTAGTCCTTGCAGGGTGCGATCGCACACCTGTTGCCAACTCTCCCGCTCACCCGCTTCATTTTGGCGGCTGTAGGTGCGGTAAAACACGGGATAGGCGGTGGGAGCCGTAGCGGGGAAGCTAGTTTGAGGACGGGGAGGATTTTGCACCATAGGGGCAGGACTCAATGGCGAAATACTAGGTGTAGTGTACCGAAGCAATCCTTGGGGGTCAATAAGCACTAATTCTAGAGCGACCCGTAACTCCCCTGCCACAGCGAGAGGGAGATGCTAAGATAGCAGGAAGTTTTTGCTTTGAGTCCAGAGTCAATGGTTGCTGCTCCCCCAACGTCCTTCAGTACCGATGCCTTTGACCAAGTGGTGATGACCACCTATGGTCGTTTTCCCATTGCGCTGCTGCGCGGTGAAGGCTGCCGCGTTTGGGATGATCAAGGCCGCAGCTATCTGGACTTTGTGGCGGGGATTGCCACCTGTACCTTGGGTCATGCCCATCCGGCCTTGGTGGAGACGGTCAGTCGGCAAATGCAAACCCTGCACCATGTTTCCAATCTCTATTACATTCCTCAACAGGGGGCGCTAGCGCAGTGGCTTGTGGATCACTCCTGTGGCGATCGCGTGTTTTTCTGCAATTCCGGTGCCGAAGCCAACGAAGCGGCCATTAAACTGGCGCGCAAATATGCCCATACCGTTCGCCACATTGCCAACCCGATCATCATTACGGCGCAGGCTAGCTTCCACGGACGCACCCTCGCCACGATTACTGCTACGGGTCAACCAAAATACCAACAACACTTTGACCCCCTGGTGCCCGGCTTCGCCTATGTTCCCTACAACGATTTTGCGGCATTGCAGACTCTTGTTGAGCAACTAGATCAGTCCCAGCCCCAAGTGGCCGCTATTCTGTTGGAACCGTTACAGGGAGAAGGGGGAGTCCGTCCTGGCGATCGCCCCTACTTTGAGCAGGTACGCCAACTCTGTACCGAAAAAGGCATTCTCCTGATTTTTGATGAAGTGCAAGCGGGTATGGGGCGCACGGGTTCCCTGTGGGGCTATGAAACCCTCGGTGTTGAACCCGATATTTTCACCTTGGCCAAAGGCCTAGCGGGGGGAGTTCCCATTGGTGCCATGATTGCCAAGGAGTTTTGTGCTGTCTTTCAGCCGGGGGATCATGCCAGTACCTTTGGCGGTAACCCCTTGGCCACGGCAGCAGCGCTCACGGTTTGTGAAACCCTTGAAAAAGAGAATCTCCTCGAAAATGTGCGCGATCGCGGGCAGCAACTGCGGACAGGACTACGCGAACTAGCAGCAACCTATCCCCAGCTCATTGCTGAGGTGCGCGGCTGGGGACTGATCAACGGTCTGGAACTGCAACCCGACACCCCCCTCACCGCTGCTGAAGTCGTCAAAGCTGCCCTTGCTGAGGGGCTATTGCTGGTGCCCGCGGGGCCGCAGGTGGTGCGCTTTGTCCCTCCTCTCATTGTCAGTGCTGCCGAGATTGATATGGCCTTAGGGGCAGTGAGCCGAGCCTTTGCCCACTTAGCAGCCTAAAGCACATCCTTGCGTTTTTGAAAAACCCCCACTAGTCCCAGCATGAGGGCAATAATGCCCCCTAAGCGCAGGTTATTGACGGTGACATTGGCGTTGAACGTGTGCCCCTGAAGACTCCAAAAGCGATCAATAAGAGCTTCACCGCTGGCGATCGCCCGCCCCCGCTGCTCTTTCCAGAGGGCAAATTGGTCTTGCCAGCGCTCCATGGCCGCCTGATAGTCTTTGACCCGTTGATTGTACTCCTCGACGCGATCGCGATAGGCCTGATCAAACTCTAAGACCGAATTGGGCAGTGGCGGTGGATCACCCGGTTCCGGAGGTTGTGGGGGTTCGGGTTCATCTACAGCGGGGTGGTACTCCTTGCGCACGCCGGGAAAGCGGCAACGTTGAAAGAGGTTATCATCAAAACACGGACATTGCTCTAGGGCTTCAAGACTGAGTTTCTCCCGTTCAGATTTGGATTGCTGCCAGCAGGCATCCCGCGCCACATCCTGACCAAAGCCGAACAGGGACACCACATTGGCATAACTCCAGCGGGTCAGGGTGACATCGCTGATCAAATTGCCCACGCCCCCTAGATCCTTCAGAGGAATAATTGCTCCAGCAAAGGTAATCTGGGGTACCAAAAAGAGAATCGTTAACAAGGGAGCCACGGTTTGCGTCGGCGAGAGGGCAGAGACCAATAACCCCATCACCATGCCACCAAAGGTGGCCAGAAACAGCGTTAGATACAAGCCAGCGATCGCCCCAATACCGAGGCTCAGATCGATCGCCAAAAACTTCACCGCCAAAAAAACCGCTGCTTGGTACAGTGCCAGCACCACTGCTGGGCCAAGCTTGGAGAAAATATAGGGCCACAGCCCCAACCCCACCATCCGCTCCCGGCGATAGATCTCCAGTTCCTTAACAATTTCCCGCATTGTCGCTAGGCTGCCCACCATCACCGCAATCAGCACAGTAACAAAGGCCATCGTAAATGCCTGCCCCGCATCCCCCTGATCCGGATCGAGAATCGTTGGCTTCCAGAGGACAAAATCCAAGGCTCCCAAAATCGGCGCGAGGGAGAGCATGAGAATGAGTGCCGCCCGATCCTGTCGCAAAATGGCCAAGTTTCGCTGGGTGAGAATCCACCACTGCCGCCACGGTGCCACTTGGGGAATCGTTGCTTTTTGGCGTTGGGGTTGGACTTGTCGGGTTGCCCCCGTATCCACGTTGAGGGGACGCTGCCGCTCCACCACATAGGTTTGATACAGATGAGACTGGCGATAGCGCTGCTGCCATACGGCTGGATTAGGTTCGCTCTCAATCTTGAGGTAAATTTCATCAAAATCTTGGACATCAAAATAGTTGAGGGCTTGATCCGGTGGCCCAAAATAGGCAAGGTGGCCGCCCCGTGCTAAAAACACCACCAAATCGCAGAGCATCACATTTTTAGTGGCATGGGTAATCAGTAAAATTGTTCGCCCCTGATCTGCCAACTGCCGCAACAGCCGCATCATCTGGGTTTCCGTGCCCGGATCCAAGCCAGAAGTGGCCTCATCCAAGAAAAATAAACTGGGGCGGGTGAGCAATTCCACACCAATCGACACTCGTTTGCGCTGACCGCCACTCAGTTGTTTCACCAGTACATTGCGGCGAGATGTTAACTCCAATTCCGCAAGGACGCGGTTCACCTGTTCCTGTCGCTCTTGATCGCTAAAATCAGCAGGTAAGCGCAGTCGCGCCGCATAGTCCAAGGCCTGAGCCACCGTTAGCTCGCTGTGGATAATGTCATCCTGAGGCACATAGCCAATCTGGGTGCGATAGGTGCCAAAGTAGCGGTACAGATCATAGCCGTTGACGAGTACCGTACCCGCCGTAGCAGGACGAAAGCCGTTGAGGGCATCGAGGAGTGTTGATTTACCGGCACCACTGCCGCCAACAATCGCGACAAACTCGCGGGGCAAAATTGAAAGGGAAATATCTTGCAGCAGCTTCGCCCCCTTGGCGGTGGTTTTGATGAGGTGGATGGCATCGAGGCGCAGATTACCACTGTCGTTGTGGGGAACAATGGTTTCATCGGGGGTAAACAGCGAGCTATAGGGGCCAATGCGCACCAAGGCCCCCGTGGGTAAAGGCATAGGTTTGCGGGGTTCAAGGCGCTGGTTATTGATGAAGGTGCCGTTGGCAGAGTCGAGATCGACAATGTACCACTGTCCTTCCTGAAGGTAGAGGCGGGCATGAAATCGCGAGACGACCGGATGATCCAGCACCATATCGTTACTGGGGTCACGGCCAATCCGAATCTGCTGGCGATCGCGCAGTTGGAGGGGGCGCGTTTGCTCCACAACCTCCGTGGCGGGCATCAACAAGTAGGTCAGCCGCAGGAATTCCCCCACATGGATCACATCCCCCGGTGCCAAGGCATGTTCGCTAATCGTTTTTCCGCGCCAGTGGAGACCATTTTTGCTGCCCAAGTCAATAATTTTGTAATGCTCTCCCGATCGCACCAGTTTGGCATGGTGAAAGGACACAAAGGGATGGTCAATGGTGATGTCCGCCTTCGGATCCCGACCAAGAACCAGTTCCTCCTTCAGCAGCGGAAACTCCTGCAACCACTGGGGCGTCGCCACCTGCAAGATCGGCGTACTGGCAGCCCCCATCACCACCGTGCCCGGCAGTTCCGTTGTTGCTATGCCATCTGGATCAAAAATGGCTTCAAAGTCACCGATTTGTAGGCGATCGCCCGCCTTCAGCGCCACAGGGGTGCGTGGCCGCAGCTTCGTACCATTCAAAAAAGTGCCGCTGGCGCTCCCGAGATCCGCCACTTGATAACCCGTCTCCGTGGGAATAATCAAGGCATGGTGGCGGGAAATCCCCTCACCGACGAGAATCACTTGGCTTTGGGGGTCGGTACCGATAAGCAGGCGATCGCGCCCCAGTTGAATTTGCTGTCGTGAACCATCAGCCGCTAAAAGGTTGAGAATGGGCACTGCCATACCGCTTGTTTAGAAACCCCACTTCATTTTGTCACTAGAGCCAGAGTAAGAATTTTCTATTACAGGAACAAGAAAAAACCCTAAAGTATTAGTCGTTACGAAATCATTGGGATTAAATTTGCTAAATTAGCATCCAATTCATCCAGACATTGCCACTCTGTTGCACCTTCTCCCAGACATGTAGAAGAAATCTCTTTTTCCTGTACTCCGCCGTTGTTGTGGGGATGTATTGATGTTGATGCACGTTGAAATTATTGAAAGTAACCCCCACCTGCGTTCCCTCCTTGGCTGGCACCTACAGCAAGTGGGGCACATCGTTCATCTTGCCAGTGGTTGTCAACAGGGGCAGGAAGTATTTCAACTGCGACATCCCGATTTGGTTGTTCTCGATCTGGACTTGAATGAGGGCAATGGTTTGGAATTATGCCGCTGGCTTCACTACCAAAACACTGTTTTGATTTTAGTTCTTTCTGGCCATGAGGATGAAGCGGATGTGGTGACGGCGCTGCGGGCGGGTGCCGATGATTACTTGGCCAAACCCTTTGGGATGCAGGAATTTCTTGCCCGAGTCGAGGCCTTGGCACGGCGAGCACGCCCCTGTTTACCCAGTGTCCTGAACTTGGGTGAGTTACAAGTCGATTTAGTGCAGCGGCGAGTGGTGGTACGCAATGTGCCAGTGGATTTGACACCGCAGGAATTTAGCCTACTCTATGTTCTGACGCAAATGGGGGGCACACCTTTGAGTCGTCAGGAATTGCTGCGGCGAGCTTGGCCAGAGAGCATTGACAACCCTCGCACCGTGGATACGCATATCTTATCTTTGCGTAAGAAAATCGAAGTGGATCCGCAGCAGCCGCGCCTAATTCAAACCGTGCGCAATGTCGGTTATCGACTGCACCTTGAGCCATTGAATGGGCGCTACCAACAGAATGGCAATAAACCCCATTCCCGTCCCCCGCGATCGCCCCGCCACGTATTGGTTTAGACTTTGTCCAGTCTTCCTAAAATATTCTCTCTCAAATGAGCGATCCCTTTGCGTGGCTAGAACCTGCCCTAGATGCCCTGCACCGTGCCCATTGGTATCGCCAACCCCTTCTCAGTAGCGCACCGGGGGCAGTGGTGAGTGTTGGCGAGCCGCCCCGCCCATTGATTAACTTTTGCAGCAATGACTACTTGGGTCTGGCCAACCATCCGCAGGTGAAAGCAGCCGCCATTAAGGCGATTGACGAATGGGGTACTGGGGCGACCGGGTCTCGCCTTCTGAGTGGTCAACGTTGTCTTCATGAACAACTAGAGCGGGCGATCGCCCAGTGGAAAGGCACAGAGGCTGCCTTAGTCTTTAGTTCGGGTACTGCCGCCAATCTCGGTACCATTGCTGCCCTTGTGGATCAACGGGACTTGGTGCTTGGGGATGCCTACAACCATGCTTGTCTCAAAAAAGGTGCCCGTCTCAGTCATGCGACGTTCTATGAATACCCCCACAACGCTGTCGCTGCCCTTGTCCAACTCCTAGAAACCCATCGCTGCCAATACCGCCGTTGTCTGATCCTCACGGATGGTGTCTTCAGTATGGATGGGGATGTCGCCCCCCTAGAGGAGATATTGGCGCTAGCCGAGACCTACACAGCCATGGTGCTAGTGGACGATGCCCACGGCACAGGGGTCTTGGGAACCAACGGTGCCGGTACCTTAGTCGCCTTGGGGCAATCGAGTCCGACCGTCATTCAAATGGGTACCCTCAGCAAAGCCCTTGGCAGTTTAGGGGGATACATTGCTGGCTCCCAAGCTCTGATCTCCTATCTGCAACACCGTGCCAGCACATGGATCTATAGCACTGGACTTTCACCAGCGGACACTGCTGCTGCCCTTGCTGCCCTTGAGCAACTACAAACAGAGCCTTCCCTACGCCAAGCCCTTGAGGAGCGCATTCAACAACTCGAAGAAGGACTGCAAGAATTGGGTTGCCCCGTTTTGCCCCGTCCGCTACCGACCCCCATCTTTTGCTTGCCTGCTCCCGATCCAGCCACTGTTCTCCAATGGGGTCAGAAATTACAAGAGGCTGGATGTTGGGTGGCGGCGGTACGGCCACCGACCGTGCCCTTTAGTCGGCTGCGCATCACCCTAAGAGCCGATCACACCCCTGAGCACATTGCGCAATTGCTGGCAGCATTGGCTGAGTTGTTAAAGTGCTGTTAAGAAGGGCTGACGGTCTCGGTGTATTTCGCCTAGGCTGGAGATAGTTCTGTGAAATCGGCAAACTGCGCCAAGGAGTGAGCGATGAGGATTTGGGTAAGCGAGCAAATTGATCCCTCTGGCCTGCTTTATGCCTGTATTGCCTGTCGTGATGAAGCTCAGGCGAGGGAGTGTGTGCAGTCTTTTGAGAAAAACTTAACAACAGAACAAAAAGCCGCCGGTTGGCAAGTGCGTCTGCGTACGGTGGCCTCTTGGGATGAGGTTCCCAGTACTGCCCTCAAGCTCTGCTAATCTTTTGGCTCAGCCCTGCATAAGAATCTCAGTGGAGCGATTAAGCCAGTGGGGACGTTGCCCTCCCTGCACCTTTGCTATCATGGGTGCGATGTGCTCATCATTGCTTTTCCTTTGGAGGATGCCGCAGAATGGAGTTTGAAGCCCTGTTACTTGGTTTAGAACCACTTACCGTGCTTGCCCTTGGGGTGGGTGCTGTTGCTGTTGCCCCCGTTGTGGGTGCCGTTGACTCAATGACCGGTCACAACTTGGCAGAGCAAGCTCGCAATGCGGCAAAATCAGGCTTGATGTGGGCGTTTGAAGCCTATGAAAAGGCACAGACGGCTGTCGCTGAAGCCAGTGAGTCTTTCCAAGACTTGGTTGCCGAAGCCCGCTCAGAAATGATGGAGCAAAAAGCAGCAAAGGCCGCCGCGCCTGAGGAACCCCGCCAAGTGACGATTAGCTAAGTTTTACTTTTAGTGCCTAATTGAAATGCCTTTGGGGTAGTTCTGCTGCCCCATCTTTATTTTAATGAGCGACCAGCGGGCGGGAAATAGATCACGGGAAAGACGCAACGACGAATGATCTCCCCGGCAAAGCTAGGGATTGATAATTCCCAAATTTTACCGACGGAACCAGAGGAAACGGCAATCCCATAGATGTCGCGATCGTGGGCTGCCAATTGTGCTTCGACCACCGGACTACCAAAGCGAATCTCGGTTTCAATGCTCAGGCCATAGCCAGTGAATTCTTGCTTTAGCTCGGCAAGAATTTTTTCAGCCTTCGGACGTTGCTCGCCAACGCCCAGTTCCCCTTTGCCGGCATCGCTGATAATCCAGCAGAAGGTCAGTGCAGCAATGCTCGTTTGATCGCGCTTTTGCACGCCTTCCCGCAGTTTTTGAACAAGGTGTTGGGCAGAGGGGCTGTGGTCGTAGGGCACTAGTAGGTGGCGAAAGAGATTTTGACAGCGGAGATTCAGTTCTGCGGTTGTCATCACCCACAACAGTTGCGGGCGCATAATCATCACTGGCACTTTAATCCGTTGCAGCACCTCAATGGTTGTACTGCCGAAGAGCTTCTCGTCCAAGAGATTGCGAATGGGACGGCTGGCCAGCACCAAGTCAATTTGATGTTTTTCAACGGTGTCCAGAATGGCATCGGCGGGGCGGCGGTTTTCGATGATCACTTCTGCTTTAAGATCCGCTGGAACTTTTGCGGCGTCGATTTTGAGTAATTCGCGTGCCTGTTGCAGCTTTTTTTCCCGCAGCCGAGGCTTATCGCCATCCTCGTCAATGGGGCGGGCATGGAAGAAGATCAACTTGCGAGCACCGGCTGTTTGCAGTGCCTCAAGGTAGTGGGTCAGTTTGGGGAGACCATCATGGAGATCGGTTGGAATCAATATGTTCTTGAACATGCCAGTGCTCCCCAATGCCAAACTCTAATTGCAGATTACCTTAGAAGGGGGAGGCGCGCTACTCAGTTCTTTTCTCTTTTTAAGGAATAAAATAATTACCCCCTCGCAAGCCGCAGGGGTCTCTGCTGGCAAATGGCAAGGGCACTGCCAAAGTCTTGGGGGCAGTTGCGCGACCCTATACGGACAACTGATAGTACAGACAACTGATAGAGAAGAAAACGGTTGCTTAGGGGCAACTTTTCGGAAAACCCCATCGTCAACTTCAACAGGAGTCACTAAAATAGGGATGGGTACAGAGTCATCATTAAATTCAATAATGTATCCATTACTACTAAATCCCTGTGAAACAAGGAGATTGTCTATCGTGATGCGATTTTCATTGAGATTTTTCTGGGATTTCGCCCCTCGCTAAGAGCTGTTAAATCAGAATCGCAACGACTTTTTTCCCATCGAATGCAGCGACACATTTCCCCTTCTCAAGAAAGGGTTTTAAGTAACTGAAATTGCCTTCTTAAACAGTTGAGGAAGGGGAGCTTTCGCTGCCAACTTCAATGATTGAGTTGAGGTGTTGAGTTGATGACAATTTTGACGTTGGGGCAACGCATGCTCCGCACAATTTTGTGGCCTGTCCGGCAGTGGCTAGAGCATCTAGAAGTGCACGATCGCCAGCTAGCGCATCGTCTATGCCGCTTGATCCCCGCCCAGTGTCCCTTTGAACGCGATATTGTGGTTGCAAAATGGCATATTCACATTCCGCCTTTGTGCCACCTCAATCCCCTTTACGAGGAGCTCATGCTGTTGCGCTACCGTGCCCTCTGCTATTTGGCGGATGAGTGCCATGAAGATATTAGTGCCTACTGTTAGCACCTAGGGGGTGTGCTGGTGTGGCGATCGCTAGCCTCCTTCCTATTTCAGCAGCCCTGTCCCTGTTGTGGTCGAGCCAGTCCCCAAACGATCTGTAGGGATTGTGAACGGCGGCTGAGGTCATGGGAAGTGCGCCAACGCCAACGCTACTGGCGGGGCAGTCTCCCCCTTTTTCCCTGGGGGTATTATCAGCAAGACCTCAAGCGGGCGATCGCCACCATGAAATACAACAATCACCCCGAACTAGGTACCCTCTTTGGCCAATGGTTAGCCCTGAGTTGGTTGGAAGCGAAGATCGCCCAACGCCTCCCGTTGCAGATTGTGCCTATTCCCCTCCATCGCCATAAATTGCAGAGCCGCGGCTTTAATCAAGCAGCGCTCATTGCTGAGGGGTTTTGCCGTGCCCTTGAGCTACCCCTTGCCCCAGTGGGACTAATCCGCCAAAGAGCAACCCAGTCCATGTTTCAGCTTTCACTCACAGAACGCCAAGCCAATCTTGAGAATGCCTTTCGCCTAGGGCAGGGGCTGCAGCGACGGCGCTGGCTCCTTTTGTGCGATGACATTTATACCACGGGGACAACGGCACGAACTGCAGCCGCAGTATTACGGGGGGCTGGCTACAAGGTCTTGGGGATCATCACCGTGGCCGTGGCGCTGCCGGATCAACTGGTCGATGCCACCGTGAAGGCAACCAACATCAAGGCTTCTGTCCACTCAACAACCGCACCATAGGTATCCCCCGTGTGACCGCCCAACTGCCACTGAAACCATGCCGGGATCAAGGGGATGAGGAGCAAACCAAAAAGCAATTGTCCGAAGGGAAGCGGTAGCAGGAAGCTGAGTAATAGCACCAGTAAACCACTCGGCCAAAAATCGCGGGGAAAGGCACAACTGGCTTTATGGATCTGACCCGTGCCTTGGGGTTTCAAATAGGGATAGCGGGCGATCGCCCACACCTGAGCAAGGCGCCCGATCACCAATACCCACACCAAGACCTGACCCCTCTCTAAACTGCTCAAGGCCGCTACTTTTAAGAGCAAAATGACGAGTCCTGCCATGACGCCAAAGGCACCCGTGCGGCTGTCCGCCATCACCTCAAGGCGCCGTTGTTGATCCCTGACGGCTAAACCATCGGCCGTGTCCATGGCACCATCCAAGTGCAATCCCCCAGTTAATCCTAGCCAAAGTGCCACAACCAAGACACTGGCCACGAGGGGGGGAACGTGCAAAAATGCCAGCAACTGGTGGGTTCCCCAAAGGAGTACGGCCAGCAATAGCCCGACCCAAGGACACCACTTGGCAGCTCCCGCCAATTGCATGGGGCAGTTAGGGGGAATGGGCAAACAGGTATAGAAGGCGATCGCCCCCAACCATTCCATCCAAAGGGTCTTCATGAACGGGTTTGAATTTGCGCCACTGTCCGCTGCTGGGGTTGCAGGGATTGAGCCACCCGCTGAATGTCCGCAGGGGTAATGTCATTAATGGCCTCTAAACGGGCAAAGAGTTGCTGCCAGCCGCCGCCTTTTACAGCATACTCCGCCAAGAGTTTGGCCATCCCCTCATTGGACATTAGGTTTTGCAGCAGTTCCATCCGCAGTTGCGCTTTTACCCGATCCAGCTCTGCCGCCGTCACGGGTGTTGTTTGCAGTGCCTTGAGTTCTTGGGCAATACCTGCCGCAAGGGCAGCCGTCGTTTGACCCGGTGCTGGTGCCCCGTAGATGAGAAAGCGATTGGGGTATTTATTACCGGGAAACCCCACGTAGGCTTGCACGTTGAGGGCTAATTTTTGCTCTAGGACAAGGGAACGGTAGAGACGGGAGGTGCGACCGCCACTGAGGAGACGTGTCAAAATTTCATAGGTGAGGTACGCGGGATCCCTCAAAGGTGGACAGGGATAGGCTTCAATATAGAGGGGTTGACTGGCCAATTCGAGGGTAATCTGCCGAGGTTCCGTTTGCGGCGGTTCGGGGGGAATGGCTGTGGTTTTGCCCGTGCCCTTGGGATAGCGACTAAAATAAACCTTGGCCAATTCCTTCACCTTCTGGGGATCAACATCTCCGACAAGCACCATGGTCATTTTGTCAGGTGTGTAATACTGGCGAAAAAACCGTTCCACATCGGCGCGG
Organism: Thermosynechococcus sp. PKX82; assembly: GCF_031583255.1. Taxonomy (NCBI): domain Bacteria; kingdom Bacillati; phylum Cyanobacteriota; class Cyanophyceae; order Acaryochloridales; family Thermosynechococcaceae; genus Thermosynechococcus; species Thermosynechococcus sp. PKX82. Next base: position 692,225 of record NZ_CP134169.1, read on the forward strand.
CGCAGGTTTTGAATATCCTCACGGTAGCCAATGACGGGTCGGCGGTAGGGATGCTGACGAAAGCTGGTGGCCAAAAAGGCCTCAAAGAGTTGGCCAGTGGGGGAATTTTCAGTGCGTAGCCGCCGCTCCTCAAGGATGACTTCCTTTTCTTGATAGAAGTCGCGAAAGACGGGTTCCAAAAAGCGTTCCGACTCTAGGGACATCCACAGTTCCAATTTGTTGGCGGGAAAACTGTAGAAGTAACGGGTGGCATCGGCAGATGTGGTTGCATTGAGACCCACGCCCCCGGCCTGCTGGACAATTTGGCCATATTGATTGCGAATCACATAGCGATCGGCAGCCTGCTGCACAGCGGCAAATTCTGTAATCAATGCCTGACGTTGCCGCTCATCCGTCGTGGCTTGCAGTTGCTCAAAGAGGCGATCCAGTTGGGCAAGTTTTTCTTTTTCAGCGGCATAATCCGTCGTCCCAATGCGGCGGGTGCCCTTAAAGGCCAAGTGTTCCAGATAGTGCGCCACACCGGTCTGGCCTTCCGGTTCATCAACGCCCCCCACATCCACGTAGGTGAGAAATGACACTATCGGGGCTTGGTGTTGCTCCATGACAATGAAGTGCATCCCATTGTCAAGATAGAATTCACTGATTTGATCCATGGCACGGTCAATGTAGGGGCGAATCGTTTGGGCGTCGGCCGGCAAGGAGAGGGCGATCGCCCCCAAAACAAGGCAGAGGAGAATTTGCCAGAAATAAACTTGCCAGTGGCGTTGCTGCCGCATCAACAAACCTAGTTGGCCTCCAGCCAGTTGGCCGCCGCGTAAATGTCCACCGCAAGGGGCACACTCAGGGGTACTGCTGTACTCATGACTTCGGGAATTGTAGTTTGCAGTTGTTCCCACGCTTCAGGGGTCATCTCCAACACCAATTCATCGTGGACTTGGAGCAGCAGGCGGACTTCTTCAGGGGAAAGTAGGGGAGCCAGTTTCACCATCGCACACTTAATAATATCGGCACTGGAACCTTGAATCGGGGCATTGGCTGCCGCCCGCAATAGTCCCCGCTCGTAATTGCTCATTTTTAGTTTACTGGGATCGACATCGGCTAGCGCCTCTAAAGGCTTGCGCCGCAGGGCTTGCAGTTCAGAACTCTGAAATTCAAAATAGCGCCGCCGTCCCAAAATGGTTTCCACATAGCCTTGGCTGAGGGCAAGCCGTTCCATTTGCCGCAAATAGTCAAAGACGCGTGGATAGCGATCGTAAAACCGCTGAATAAACACCTTAGCATCGGCCACACTCACCCCGGCCTCACGGGCAAACCGCTGTGCTCCCATCCCGTAAATGACGCCAAAGTTAATAATTTTGCCCAAGCGTCGCTCGCTGGAACTAATGTCGGTTTTTTCTAAGAGAAACTGAGCTGTGAGATGATGGACATCCTCCCCTTTTTGGTAGGCCTCTAGTAGGGCCGGCTCTTGACTCAGATGAGCAAGGATGCGCAACTCAATTTGGGAATAGTCCGCTGCCACCAGCAACCAGCCCGGCTCGGGAATAAAGGCGCGGCGAATTTGCCGACTAAACTCGGTGCGAATGGGGATATTTTGCAGATTGGGATTAGAGGAGGAAAGGCGCCCCGTAGCGGTCACCGCTTGGTTGAATTCCGTATGTACACGGCCTGTGTCCGGACGCACCAAGGTTGGCAACACATCCACATAGGTGGATTTGAGCTTGGCGAGGGTGCGATGGTTCAAAATGAGTTCAATCACAGGATGATCTCCCCGCAGTTTTTCGAGGGTTGCGGCATCGGTGGAGTAGCCCAGTTTTGTTTTATGGGTCTTTTTCGTATCTAACCCCAAAATGCCAAAGAGCAGTTCACTCAGTTGCTTGGGGGAGGCCAAGTTAAAGGGTTGTCCCACGGCATCCCATGCTTGTTGTTGCAGTGCTGCCAGTTGCTGTTCGAGTTCTTGGGAGAGTTGCCGCAAATAGTCACTGTCAATGCGAATCCCCGTGGCTTCCATTTCCGCCAGAATGGGTTCGAGGGGCAATTCCACCTCTAGGAGGAGTTGGCGCAGGCGGGGGGGCAAGTCGGCCTCTAGTTTGTCCTTGAGAAGATAGGTGGTATAGACATCGAGGCCACAGTATTGCGCTACCACCGCAGGGGGGAGATCCGCAAGGGTTTGATCTTTGCCCACCAGACTACGGTAGGTTTGGGCTTGAAGGGGCAGATAGCGTTGACACAGATCCTTGAGGTTGTGACTGGCTTCGGGATTAATCACATAGCTCGCCAGCATCGTGTCAAATACGACACCCTGTAATTGAATCCCCTGAAACCGCAGCACCAAGCGGTCAAACTTGGCATTTTGCAAGACTTTGGGGTAGCGATCGCCCTCAAGAATCGGTCGCAAAGCGGCGAGGGTCTCTGGTAGGGGTAGGTTCTGCCCCTCTTTGTGCCCCAACGGTAGATAGGCCACCTGATCAGGCGCTGCGCCCCAACAGCAGCCCAAGCCCACCAAGGCAGCATCGCGGGGGTTCAAGGCCGTGGTTTCCGTGTCCCAAGCCACGGGATGGTTCGCATCGGTACAGGTTTCTAACTGGGCGATCAGCCATTGCAGTTGCTCTGGCGTCTCAATGAGTTGCACATTCAAGGGGTCAGGGGTATCCGTCGGCGCAAAAAACCACGTTTCATCGGGATTGCTCTCTACATCCGGCAGTGTCCCCCCCAAGCGGAGGTGCCAGTCCTGAAGTTGCATCCGCAGGGCACGAAATTCCAAGTGATCCAATAGCTGATCCAGCGTTAGCCACTCAAAGGGACTCAGATGCAGTTCCTCTAGGGGCAGTTCCAAGGGGACATCGAGGATAATTTGAGCTAGGGTGCGGGAATGGCGGGCATCGGCCTCCCCATTGATCAGCTTCGTTCTTAGGCTAGGGGGCGTAATCTCATTAATGTGGGCGTAGATTTCCTCTAGCGTGGGGTACTGATTGAGTAACTGCACCGCTGTTTTTGGGCCAATCCCCTTAATACCGGGAATGCGATCGCTGGCATCGCCACAGAGGGCTTTATAGTCCACAATTTGCTCGGGCCAAACCCCCATTTTTTCCTTGACCTTGAGGGCATCAAAGACCTCCAGACCCTGCTTGCGTTGGCCAAGGGTATTCCCCAGATACAAGACCTGTACTTGACCTTCGCGATCAATCAATTGAAAGAGGTCGCGATCGCCACTGACAATGGACACCCGCCATCCTTGGGGTCGCAAGCGATGGGCCACCGTACCAATCACATCATCGGCTTCATAGCCCGGCTGACTCAACAGGGGTAGACGCAGTGCCCGCAGCAACGCCTGCAAATTGGCAATATCGGTAATAAAGTCCTCGGGCGTTTCTGCCCGCCCCGCCTTGTAGTTTTCGTCGGCTGTGTGGCGAAATGTCGGCTCCCCCAAGTCAAAAGCAATGGCCACATGATCCGGCTGCTGCTGCTCCAGAATCTCCAGCAGCGTCTTAAGAAAGCCAAAACACACACTAGTGGGAATCCCCGTGGAGGTACGCAACCCCCCCTCTCGCCCCTTACTAAAGGCGTAGTAGGCACGAAAGGCCAAGGAATGACCATCAATGAGTAAGAGATTGGCAGAAGGCATGGGGACAGGAAACGGCGGGGGATAACTTTTCCATTATTCAAAAAATTGGTCTAAAACCCCACCCCTGAAAATGGCAGCGTATCAACGGCTAAAGTCACGGCGTTTTTGGCAGAAGGGCAAAGCCACTAGCATTGCCAAGATGAGAATGCTTTGATCGCGCCAATGGCGTTGCACATCTACGGTAAACATGTAGCCTTGATCTCGTTGGAAGCGGCTGATAATGCCTTGGGCTTCATTGATGGCACGACTGCGTTGGCGGTTCCACTCAGAATATTTTAGTTCCCACTCATCCATGGCTGCCTGATAGGCTTGCAGCCGTTGCAGATAGTCTTGGAGCGCTGCTGGATCATTGGGGGGATCGCCCGGAGACTCTGGCCGCGGCGGTGCGGGTTCATCCACTTCGGGGACATACTTGGCGCGGATACCGGGGAAGTTACAGGTCTTAAAGAGACCGGGACCATAGCACAGACAAAAATCCCGCTGCATCTCCTCGGTCATTTTTTCCCGTTCCTCCTCTGGTTCGCGCCAACAGGGGTCATTGGCAATGTCATCCCCGATGCCTGTGAGCTTGACCATCGCCTCAAAGGGCCACTTAATGACCGTCAGATGGTTAATAATCTGCCCCGGTAACCCGAAGGAAGAAACGGGCTGAATCCCGCCACTAAAGATAATTTGGGGCACTAAAAACATCAGCACCAGCAGCGGCACAATGTTCTGGCTAGGGGCAAAGGCAGAGACTAAAAGACCCATCGCCATACCGCCAAAAATGGCAAGGGCAAGGGTGACGTACATGGCAAAAGTAACCCCCCAATCTCCCGGTAAATCCACCGCCAGCTTTGTCACCGCAAGGTAAGTGGCCGCTTGATAAAGAGCTAGCCCAAGGGCGATCGCCCCCTTGGAGCCAATGTAGGGCAACAGCCGCAGGCCAATCATCCGCTCCCGCCGATAAACCTCCACCTCCTTAACCAATTCCCGCATCGTTGTCATTGCGCCAATCATGACGGCAATCAGACTGGTGACAAAAATCATCGTCAGGGCTTGACCCGCATTCCCCGTTTCCGGATTAAAGAGATCCCGCTGCCAAGAAACAAAACTCAAACTCCCCAAGAGGGGGGCTATTAAGAGGGTCAGCAGCAGGTTACTGCGATCTTGGCCAAGAATTGTGAGATTGCGGCGGGTGAGAATGAGAAATTGTTGCCAAGGGGAGATTTTCGACTTGGGTTCACTGCTGCGACGGGATTTGCCCTTGGTGCGCCGTTGACTTTCATCGGGCATGTGAGCTAGCACCTGCTGTCGCCCGACCACATATTCCTGATAGAGGCGCGATCGCCGGTAGGCTTCCTCTAGTTCTGCCGAAGTGGGGGCATTGGGGTTTTTCTCTTTGTCTAGGGCACGATAGATGCCAGAAAAATCCTCGAGCTTAATGCCACTAAAGCGATCGCCAAAGGTAGCTCGGAAATAGGGCAGCAGTTGATCAGGAGGACCAAAGTAGGCCAGCCGGCCGCCCTCCGCTAGATAGATCACCAGATCACACTCCCGAATATTTTGGGTGGCGTGGGTAATGATCAGAATCGTTCGCCCCTGATCCGCCAACTGCCGCAGCAAAAACATCAGGTCGGCTTCCGTGCCCGGATCTAAGCCAGAGGTGGCCTCATCGAGGAAGAAGAGACTGGGTTGCGTGAGCAATTCGGCACCAATACACACCCGCCGCTGCTGACCGCCACTGAGGCGGGAAATGGGCACATCGCGACGATGGTTCAGTCCCAATTCTGTTAACACCTCGGTCACCCGCTGTTGGCGTTCCGCTGGGGTTGTATCGGGAGGCATGCGTAGTTTTGCCGCGTATTCCAAGGCTTGGGCGATCGTCAGTTCCTCGTGGATGATATTCTTCTGCGGTACATAGCCCAATTGCGCTTGAAAGGCCTGATAGTTGCGGTAGAAATTTGTGCCATTGACCAGTACCGTGCCCGTTGTTGCTGGCCGCAGTCCATTGAGGGCATCGAGGAGCGTTGACTTGCCGCTACCACTAGGCCCCAAGATGGCCACAAACTCCTTGGGCATGATCGATAGCGAAATATCGTGGAGAATTTGCGTTCCCTTGCCCACCACCTTACTGAGGTTGATGGCATCTAGGCGCATGTGACCCGATTCGGCATATTGGGTCAGGGTTTCATCAACATTGAGGACAAGGCGATCGCTACCAATGCGAATACTGTCCCCCACCCGCAGCAGTGTGGGTTCTTCTACCTCGCGGCCATTGACAAACGTGCCATTACTCGACCCCAGATCCGTGAGCAGGAAATCGCCATTGCGGCGCTCAATTTTGGCGTGGTGACGGGACACCGTTGGATGCTCAATCACCAGATCATTGCTTGGATCGCGGCCAATCGTGAACGTGTTGTATCCCACCAGCGAAATCGTCTTCACGGGGACAGTGGATGTCGCATCGGCCTCAGGAATCGCCAGTACTGTTGCTGTGCTCAACTCCGTCGCGGGGCTAAAGACAACGGCATGACGCTCTGTGTCAATGCGATCGGGCAACTCCTGCCCCACATAGGTCAGCGTCACAAATTCCATCAGGGCATAACTCTCCCCGATTCCCAAATGCACATTCATTGCTGGCTGCGGGTCACTGAGATCTACCACCTGCAAATGCTGATCCGCAAAGCGTAATTTCAAGTGGCAGGGCAAAAGTTCAGGGGTATCCACCACCACATCGCAGGCGGGATGGGTGCCTAAAAGCGTCGTTTGCTCCTGTAGCCCCCAGCGTTGCTGCCATGTTTTGGTGCGCACTTCAATCACAGGGACTTCAGTCTCTTTGCTGACCTCAGTGGTACGGGGTTGATAGTCGTGGTAGTGCCAGATGAGGCGAAAGCGCACAGCAGAGTTGCCCAGCGTTATCAAGTCGCCATCTTCAAGGGGAATGGGGGTATTGGGCACAACCGGTTGGCCATTGAGATGGGTGCCCGCTTTACTGCCGAGATCTACGAGGTGAACTTTCCCTTCTTGCCACTCCAAGAAAGCGTGGTAGCGGGAGACGGAAAGATCATTGAGGACAATGTCATTATCGGGGGCACGGCCAATTTTGAGGCCGCTGGCGGGTAGCTGAACCCCCTGCTCACTGACGGATTTGACAAGTTCTAACCATGCTGTTTGAGTCATGACCTTGGGGCAAAGGGGCTTGATGCCGGTCAGTTTACTGGATTCTGGCCGATCTGACAAAAGACGCCCGCCAAAGCTCAACCGGCGCAGAAACCTATCATTATTGCGAGGAGGGCAAAGAAGGCATCGGCAAATAACTCGCCACCTGTGACCATAGAAACTGTGCTTGCTCCCACAGGCGATCGGGACCAATACCAAAAAAGAGTTGCAACAGGAAAACAATCAGGGCAATTTTAATCGCCGTACCGAGAGTGACCTTGAGGACAGTGATCAGCCAGCGGAGCACGAACCAACTGATGGCGATCGCCCCTAAGGTGATCAGGATTTCAGTCACGGTCATCGCCGCACCAAGATATCTTGGCCATGGGTATCCGTGCCGCAGGTCTCCAGCAACTGGTGTTCAACGGCCAAAGCATGCACAAGGGCGGTTGTTTCAGGGGTGGGTTCCCACACATCGGGATTGCTGTAACAGTAGTAGGTTTCCACCCCATCAATCCCCCGCGCCACAGCTGCAGGAATCAATTGTTCAGCAGGCAAACGATAGCGCGCCGGGTGTGCCAAAATCGCCAAGCCTCCTGCTTCATGGAGTGCGGCAATCACCCGTTCTGCCTGTGCCAAGTCCCCTTGGGGGGCAGTGCCCATTGTATAGAGATGCAGGATCGGCGCATAGGGGTCAAAGCCATAGCCCAGAATATGCACCTCAGTACCCAAGAGTTGAGCCGTAATTTCAATGCCCGTGTAAACTTGGGGGCGATCCGTTCCTGGATAGGCTTCTACGTAGGTTCGAGCCTGAAAATAGCCCTCTAGGGCATGGTGATCGGTAATGGCAAATCCCTTGAGGCCATGGATCATTGCCTGTTGCGCCACTTGCTGCGGTGTCAGTTGCCCATCGGAGCAGATGGTATGGAGATGAAAGTTATAGCGATAGGGACAACTGGTTGCCGTCAACATCCGAAAGAGACCACGGAGAGTCTCAGCCTGCGTCACCATCAGTGCAGCAAGGGTCATAGGCATTACCAAATCTTACGCTGTTACCTCTTTAATATAAACTTTCTTTAAGAAACGAGAGATAAAGATTCCTAATAGGGCGATTTATGTACCTCGATGGGGTGTGCTAGGATACAAGTTGGCTCGGAATCATGCGATCGCAACGCCTCAACCTTGTCAGGTCCGGAAGGAAGCAGCAATACGGGATGCTTGCGGTAGGCGTGATCTCCGGGTCACCCTCTTGAGACCTGCGAACGATTCATGCCTGTCACTACCCTTAGCCTCCCCCTCGATGAGATTCGCTACGATGAACGGGGTTTAGTGCCAGCAATTGTCCAAGACTATTTGGACGGCACCGTGTTGATGCTGGCGTGGATGAATCGGGAATCGCTACAGAAAACCCTTGAAACCGGTCGTACGTGGTTTTGGAGTCGTTCGCGCCAAGAACTGTGGCCCAAGGGCGAAACCTCTGGCCATGTCCAGTGGGTCAAAAGTATCCGCTACGACTGCGATAGTGATGCCCTGTTGTTAACAGTAGAGCAAGTGGGCCAAGTCGCTTGCCACACGGGGCAGCGCAGTTGTTTCCACCGCCATGGGGAGGCCGGACAACGGGTAGAAGACCCACCAGCAGATACCCTTTCGCAAGTGTATAACGTGGTCTGTCAACGGCGCGACTTTCCGCAGCTACAGTCCTACACTTCCAGCCTGTTCACAGCCGGTGATAATAAAATTCTCAAGAAGCTGGGCGAAGAAACCGTAGAAGTGGTGATGGCCTGCAAAGACGATGACCCCGAGGCGATCGCCAGTGAGGTAGCGGACTTGTTTTACCACACGCTAGTTGCCCTTGCCTATCATGGGGTGTCCCTGCGGCAGGTCTATGAGCAGCTTCAGTTGCGGCGGCGCTAGTTGCTTGCCGTTTTCCTTGTCAGCACTGGCTCAACGTCGTTAAAGTGCTAGATACAGGTAATTTACATAACTATACAAATGGCAAAGCAGGTGGTCGTCATTGGCGGCGGCATTGGGGGTCTGACCACAGCGGCATTGTTGGCACGACGGGGCTATCGGGTTCAGCTGTTTGAGCAGGCAGCCCAACTGGGGGGCTGTGCCTCCACATTTCAGCGGCGGGGCTTTACCTTTGATGTTGGCGCCACCCAAGTGGCTGGCCTTGAGCCGGGGGGAATTCACGCGGCGATTTTTGCTGAATTGGAGATGCCTCTGCCAGCAGCAACCCCCTGCGATCCTGCCTGTGCGGTGTATCTGCCGCAGGAAATGACGCCCATCAATGTTTGGCGCGATCGCGATCGCTGGCAACTGGAACGTCAACGCCACTTTCCCCACAGTGAGCGGTTTTGGCAAGGCCTTGAACACCTCTTTGCCATTAGTTGGCGATTTCAGCAGCGGCAGCCCATTTTACCCCCGCGCAATGGCTTTGATCTGTGGCAATTGGTGCAAGCCCTGCGTCCGGAGACGCTTCTCACGTTGCCCTTTAGCCTGATGACGGTGACCGATTGGATGCGTCTTTGCGGTGTCGGGGGCGATCGCCGGCTGCGGCAATTTCTGGATCTTCAACTCAAGCTCTACTCCCAAGTAGATGCCAGTGAAACCGCACTCCTCTATGCCGCCACCGCCCTCTGTCTGTCCCAAGACCCCCACGGCCTCTACCATCTCCACGGCAGCATGCAGGTGCTCAGTGATTTACTCGCCAATGCCTTGCAGCGCGATGGCGGTCAAATTTACACCCGGCATTTGGTGCGTCACATTGAAGTCGAGCGGGGGCGTGCCGTCGCTGTCCAAGTGGAGAACCTGAAAACAAAAACCTTGCACCGCGTTGCAGCGGATCACATTGTGGCCAATGTCCCTGCCCAAAACCTGCCCCAACTCCTTGGCGATGCCATTCCCACTGGCTATGCCCGCCGCCTCAAAACACTGCCGCCGGCCGCCGGTGCCTTTGTGATTTACCTTGGCGTTAAAGAGGCCGCCATTCCCGAAAGTTGTCCACTCCACTTGCAGTTTCTCTACGATGCGGAAGGGCCGATTGGCGAAAATAACTCCCTGTTTGTCTCTGTGAGTCAGCCGCAGGATGGGCGTGCCCCCAGAGGCTATCGTACCCTGATTGCCTCCAGCTTTACTGAACCGAATTTTTGGCGTCAGCCCGACTTAGACTATGCCGCCACCAAGGCGCAATACACCCAAACAGCTCTTGAACACCTCGGGGAATTCTTTGATCTGCGGCCTGAGCACATTGTTCACTGTGAAGCGGCGACCCCCCGCACCTTCTGGCGCTATACCGCGCGGCTAGATGGCATTGTCGGGGGCATTAGTCAACGCCTGAGCACCTTTGGCCCCTTTGGCTTGGCCACCCGCACCCCGATTCCTCACCTGTGGTTAGTGGGAGATTCCGTGCATCCGGGGGAAGGTACGGCCGGTGTCAGCTATGGTGCCCGTGCCCTTGTGCAGCAACTGCTCGCCAATGATGCCTAAGGGATTCCTATTTTGGTGAAAATCACTATAATAGAGAGACTCGTTACCAATTGCGAAAGGAACCCACTGCCTGTGTTTGCGACTCTCGCTGCCCCCCAACCGTCCCTGCCGTTGGATTTAATTGCGGCCATCCAAGACCTGAAGCGGGAACTGAATGCAGTGATTCTAGCCCACTACTACCAAGACCCCGCCATTCAAGATGTGGCCGATTACATTGGTGATTCCCTTGGGCTGTCGCGGCAGGCCGCCAGTACCAATGCCGATGTCATTGTTTTTGCTGGGGTGCATTTCATGGCCGAAACCGCCAAGATTCTCAACCCCGATAAGCTGGTGTTGCTGCCGGATTTGGCGGCGGGCTGTTCTTTGGCAGACAGTTGTCCTGCGGACGCCTTTGCTGCTTTTAAGGCGCAGTATCCTGACCATTGGGTGATTTCCTACATTAACTGCACTGCCGAAATTAAAGCCCTGAGTGACATTATTTGCACCAGTTCTAATGCAGTGAAAATTGTGCAGCAGTTGCCTGCGGATCAGCCCCTGATTTTTGCCCCCGATCGCAACCTTGGTCGCTATGTCATGGCACAAACCGGACGGCAGATGGTGCTGTGGGACGGCAGTTGCATTGTCCATGAAACCTTCTCCGAGCGACGCATCCTCGAACTCAAGGCCGCCTACCCCACGGCCCAGGTGATTGCCCACCCCGAATGCGAAGAAGCCGTACTCCGCCATGCCGATTTTATTGGTTCGACAACGGCTTTGCTCAACTATAGCCAACGCCAAGATCACGATACCTTTATCGTTGTCACCGAGCCAGGGATTCTCCACCAGATGCAGCGGCGCAACCCAGAGAAAACTTTTATCCCTGCGCCCCCTCAGGATCAGACCTGCAATTGTAATGAGTGCCCCTTTATGCGCCTGAATACCCTAGAAAAACTCTATTTGTGTATGCGCGATCGCCAGCCCCAGATTGAACTACCAGAAGACATCCGCCTTGCGGCGCTCAAACCCATCCAACGCATGCTGGAAATGTCCTAAACCAAGGGTGTCAGCTCCCTTAAATCTCAGCAACTGCTCGCTCAATCAGGCGACGAGCTAGGGTCTGAACGCCCGTATGGTAGTAGTAGTTGGTGCTCATGTCCAAAAAGGCTCCCAAGTAGTCGAGGTTATCCTTCGAGAGTTCAATAAAGCTTTGCAGACTATTGATCACCTTTTGCGGCGTTAACTCGTGGCTGCTGACAAATTGATGCATCCACCCCTGCACGGCATTAAAACTTTCGACAATAAAGCCCAATTGACCGCTGGGATTGCCCCCCGGCACGACACTGCCAATTGCTTTGAAGGTGGGGTTTTCCTGTAGATCATTGGGTTGCAAGCTTTGCAGTGTGCCCAAGCATTTGAGAAGAAAGTCAGGCCCTAGGGGAATCAGGCCATCAAAGCAGATGAGGGCGGCCATCCGCATCAGGGATTCACCACTGTAGTCGGCAAGGGCACGCAGGAAGTCGCCGAGGCTGTCACCGGGAATGCCATTGATTTGACAAAAGGCCAGAATTTCCACAATCAGCTTAATGCTGAGATCAATGGACTGCGCCCGCTCTGGCTTGGGTGTCATTTTATCCAAGAAGCCGAGGAAGGAAATTTTCTCGCCCACTTTGTTGGCAAGGGCAGCCGCTCCTAGGAGAGCATCGGTGTTGTCCACGGTTTGATAGAGCCACAGTGCCCGCTGATAGCCTTGGGATTTGTCATTAAAGAGCCGCACGGCGCGATCGCCAATTTGGCGGATCAAGGCAGGATCCGTTTCTCCAGTTACATGGCGGATCGTGTTATCAAAACCAACGATATTTTGCCACTGGCCGGGAATGATGAAATCCAAGGACTTGAGGGCCATAACGGTGATGCCCCCAGTGGGGAGTTGATCAACAATTTTATAGATAGCTGCGCTCACGGTGGTCTCCTTAGGGGGCAAGTTGGGCTAAACCAGCAAGATCAAATTTTTCAATCCATTCGCGGCGATCGCTGGCGGTAAAACTGGGATCACGGGAGAGTACCTTCACCTGATAGCGGTTGGCCACCAGAATGGCCGTTTGTGTGGTTCCCACCTCTACTGCTGGATAGCCAGCAATCTGCATCGTACTGTTTTGAAACTTGGCGGCAGCCTCAGGGGTGCTAATCGTATCGGAAATGGCCAGCATCGCTAGTTCTTTGCCCTCTTTTTTCAGCTTAGCCTCGGCAAAGCCCTTTTTCTCTTGGACATAGATGCGCTCAAAGCCATTCCCCTCGGGCGGAAAGAAGCGATTAAATTCACTGCCTTGGGTGGCTTCACGACTCACTGCCGGTGGTGCATTGCGCTGAGTGCTTTCCTGTTGCACCTGCTCATAGGGAGAGGGCGGGGTAGGGGCGCAACCGGTAATGAGAAGCGTCAGGGTTAAAATAAGCGCAGTCAGCCAGCGTGCCATGTGAATCCCCAAGACAACAAGCCAATCATAGCCTAGAGGGGGAAGCCACAGCCCTAGTTTGATACTTTGTTAATTTCTGCATTAATCTCTTGCCACTCGCGATCGCTCAAGGGTTCCGGGGTCAGTTTCACTTGCCACTGCGCCTCAAAGGCGTCCAAGAGAGCCGTTTGCACCACCTCTAAAGGGGGAAGGGACTGCCGATGGGGAACACTGCCAAATACCTGCTGCCATAGATCGAGGTCAGGGGTCAGGACAATTGAACCATGCTGCAGGACGCGATCGCCCCGCCAAGCTTGGGCACTACCAATGACTTTCTCGCCCGTAGGTAAAACCAAATCGGCCACGGTGGCTTGGGCAAAGCAATTGATCGGCGCTTGAGAGGAATAGGGGTCTTGTCCCAACTGCAGAGGCCACCCTAGGCGCTCAAACCCCACCCTCAGGAATTGACACAGATCGGTATAAACCTGTCGCCGCCGTTGCCCCAACCCCCACACCACTAGACTGTAGGTGAGATCCCCTTGGTGCAAAACAGCCCGCCCCCCCGTGGGTCGCTGCACCAGTTCGATGGCTTGCCCCTGCCAGGGCAGATGTTGCCAGTGCTCTGGAATTTGCCGCTGACTGTAGCCAAGGGAGATGGCGGGCGGTGACCAAGTGTAAAACCGCAGACAGGGGCGATCGCTAGACTGCCACAACCACCGATCCACCGCCATTTGCACTTTTCCCGGCGCCCCAAAGGGGGGAATATAACGCCACTTCATTCAGAAGCTGCTTCTGCCGGATGGTAGGCTGCCGCATCCCGCCGACACCCCATATAGGCAAGGATATACAACTCCTTCAGGTCTTGAATCAGCGGATAGCGAGGATTTGCCCCCGTGCACTGATCGTCGAAGGCCAGTTCGGCCATGCTTTGCACCTGTTCATAGAAGGCTTGATCCTCACTGTTGAGGGCTTCCTTAATGGTGGCTGGAATCTCTAACTGCGCCTTCAGGTCTTCAATAGCGGCAATCAGGCGCGCCACTTTTTCCTCTGGAGTGCTACCACCCAATTCAAGAAAGTCGGCAATTTGGGCATAGCGTTCCTTGGCTTGCGGATACTTGTACTGTGGAAAGATTGCCTGTTTCAGGGGGGCATCCGTGGCGTTATAGCGGATGACATGGCAAATCATCAGCGCATTGGCAAGGCCGTGGGGCAAATGGAAGGTGGAGCCAAGTTTGTGGGCCATCGAGTGGCAGACCCCCAAGAAAGCATTGGCAAAGGCCATGCCGGCGATCGTGGCGGCATAGTGAACTTTCTCGCGAGCTTCTGGGTCAGCCGCCCCCAAGCGATAGGCACGGGGTAAGTACGTAAACAGCAGTTTGATTGCCTCTAATGCCAGTCCCTCAGTAAACTCCGTCGAGAGCACCGATACATAGGACTCCAAGGCATGGGTTAGGGCATCAATGCCGCCATAGGCCGTGAGTTTCTTGGGCATGTGCAGCACCAAGTCGGGATCCACAATCGCCATGGTGGGCGTGAGGGCATAGTCCGCCAAGGGGTATTTAATCCCCACGCGATCGTCGGTAACCACTGCAAAGGGCGTCACTTCGGAACCCGTCCCCGAGGTCGTGGGAATTGCCACCATCATGGCTTTTTGACCCAAGGGGGGCAGTTGATACACCCGCTTGCGAATATCCATGAAGCGCATGGCCAAGCCGTCAAACTCCACCTCTGGATGCTCATACAACAGCCACATCACCTTGGCCGCATCCATGGGTGAGCCACCCCCCACGGCAATAATCACATCGGGCTGATAGTCTCGCAGCAGTTCTAGGCCGCGATTCACCGTACTCAGGGTCGGGTCTGGCTCCACTTCATGGAAGATGTCGTGCTTGATGCCCAGTTCTTCGAGGGTGTGCACAATCGGGTCAGTGATCCCCAAGTCAAAGAGGGGTTTATCGGTAACCAAGAAGGCGCGTTTTTTCCCTTCTAGCTCTCGCAAGGCAATGGGTAGGCAGCCGGGTTTGAAGTAAATTTTCGGCGGCACGCGGAACCAGAGCATATTTTCGCGGCGATCGCTCACCGTTTTGATATTCAACAGGTGATGGGGACCGACATTTTCCGACGTGACATTACCGCCCCACGTCCCACACCCCAAGGTCAGCGAGGGATCCAACTTGAAGTTGTACAAATCCCCGATCGCCCCTTGGGAAGAAGGGGTGTTAATCAAAACCCGTGCCGTCTGCATGCGGTATTTGAAGTAGGCAATGTCATCTTGGTTGCGGGGATCGGTGTAGAGCACAGAGGTGTGCCCCATGCCGCCAAAATTCACCAACTGTGCGGCAATTTCCACCCCTTTATGGAACTGGGGTGCCCGATACAAGGCCAAGACGGGACAGAGTTTCTCATAGGAAAATGGCTCCTGCGACCCCACTTCACTCACTTCACCAATGAGTACCCGCGTTTCTGGCGGCACTTGGATATTGGCCATTGCAGCAATAGTGGCTGCTGATTGACCGACAATCGCAGGATTGAGGCGACCATCCTTCAGGAGCAGTTGTGCCACCCGCTGCCGTTCCTCAGGGGAGAGAATGTAGCCCCCCCGCCGTTGAAACTCGGCTTTGACCGCGTCATAGATCTCATCAACGACAATCACCGCCTGCTCCGAGGCACAGATCATGCCATTGTCAAAGGATTTACTGAGGAGAATCGAACTCACCGCTGTGGGAATATCGGCTGTGGCATCAATGAGCACCGGGGTATTGCCCGCCCCGACCCCGATCGCCGGATGACCAGAGGAATAGGCGGCCTTCACCATGCCTAGCCCACCCGTGGCCAAAATCAATTTAATTTGGGGATGCTGCATCAGGACTTGGGAGAGTTCAATGGTTGGCTCATCAATCCAGCCAATAATATCGCGGGGTGCGCCAGCGGCGACTGCTGCATCCAACACCACCTTGGCTGCGGCCACCGTACAGACCTTTGCTCGGGGATGGGGCGAAAAGATAATGCCATTGCGAGTTTTCAGGGCAATCAAGGCCTTAAAGATGGTCGTCGAAGTTGGGTTCGTCACCGGCACCACACCGGCAATGATTCCCACGGGTTCAGCAATTTTTTGGATGCCAAAAATGGGATCATCCTCAATTACGCCGCAGGTTTTCTCATGTTTGTACTTGTTGTAGATATATTCCGAGGCAAAGTGATTTTTAATGACTTTATCTTCGACAACCCCCATGCCCGTTTCGGCAACGGCTTGTTTGGCAAGGGGAATCCGCGCTTGGTTGGCCGCCATGGCCGCTTGGTGGAAAATGTGATCCACCTGCTCTTGGGTAAACTGAGCATACTGGGTTTGTGCCCTTTGGACACGCTCAATGAGTGCTTCGAGATCGGCAATGGTTTGAACGGGTTGAGAATGAGTTAAGGCTTGGGCAGTCATGGGCGACTCCTGAGGAAAGAAATTTCTTAAATGGGCAAGTTATTGAACGTTGAGATCATATTCACGGAAAAGGGCGATCGCCCGTTGGACATCTTTGGGACTCGCTGCCGGCGTATCAAACAGTTCATAGGGCAACCCTAATTGCTGCCATTTGTATTCCCCCATTTTGTGAAAGGGCAACACCTCCACTTTCTCCACGTTACGCAGACCCGCCACAAATTGCGCCAATCCCCGGATATTTTCGGGATCATCCGTCAGCCCCGGTACCAAGACAAAGCGGATCCACGTCGGTTTGTGGATCTCATCTAGGTACTTGGCCAACTCCAAGGTGGGGGTAATCGTGACACTGGTGACCCGCCGATAGGTCTCCGGCAGAAAGGATTTAATGTCCAGCAGAACCAGATCCGTTGCCGCCACAACCGGTTTAGCCGCCTCCAAGACCACATAGCCCGACGTATCTAGGGCGGTGTGCAATCCTAATTCGTGGCAGCGCTCAAAAATTTCACGCACAAACTCCGGCTGCATCAGTGGTTCGCCGCCACTAACCGTTACGCCCCCTTGGCGCAGATAGGATTGGTAATGCTGAATATCGGCAATCAGTTCATCCACGGTTACGAGCTTGCCCTGATGGGGTTCGCGGCAGTCGGGATTGTGGCAGTACAGACAGCGCAGTGGACACCCTTGGGTAAAAATCACATAGCGAATGCCGGGGCCATCTACCGTGCCACAGGTCTCAACGGAGTGAATGTAACCTGTCACCTTTTGTTTTTCGGGTTGTTTTTCAGGGAGTATGGAAACCATCATTGAAACCTCGGTGACAACAGATTGCTTGAGATAGCGTTTATGGATTTAAAGAGAACTTTCTAAAAAATTTGCTAAAATTTTAATCGCTTAAGAAAGTATCCCAGTTAACAAAAACTCTGTTTTCAATTCCTCTCTACGTCTTGCCTACGGCCTAGGGGGTACATCTGTTATGTAGCTAGCCATTTTGAACGTGCTCCATTCTTGGGAAAAGAGCAGTACAGTGCTGCGCTTGGTAAAACTATAATTTCAGCATAAAAGCAGAAGCACAATTTGCCTGCTGTCTTAATTAACTTTTAGGATTGGTGGTTGTTTCGCAACGTTGCCTAACTTAATAAAGAGTCTTTAAGTACACCCCTATTGGTGGGCGATCGCTCGCTCAAAGCTTGGAAAATATCAAGATTGAGGCTTTTGAGGACTTGTTCAATCTTGTCTTTATTCTACAAAATTCTCTTGATCTAGGCCAATTGTGTGATTAGTGACAAAGTAGCTCTACTCGCCCTGCGATCCCGCACATTTGCGGGCCTCAAGCACGGCTGCATGTAAGGCTGCTTCCAGTTGCTGGGTCAATTCCTGTGCCTGTTGTTTGAGGTTGCCCTCGCGCTCAGCGGGCGTCCACAGGGGCGCTCCAATCCAAAGGGCTACCCGCGCACGAAACTGCGGCTGTGGATCGTAGGCAATGCCAACGGGAAAAATCGGCAGGGGGCGATCGGCCTGCAAGACAAGACGGGCAAGACCGGGCTTCAGGGGACGTACTACCTGATCCGGCACAATCCCACCCTCGGGAAAGATCACTAGGGGCTGACCTGCATTGAGAATCTCCAGCACATGGCGCAAACTACTGGGCTGAGGACGGTTGAGGTTCACAGCAAAGGCACCCAGACGACGGATAAACCAGCCCTGCACCCCGCCAAACTCGATCGCATTGGTCATAAAGCGTAGCGGATAAGGCCACACCAAGGGCAAAATCACCGGATCCCAACGGCTACAGTGCTTGGGGGCAAGCAAGAAATGACCCTCCTTGGGCAACTGCTCGCGACCGACAATCGTAATCCGCGAAAAGTAAAGGGGCAAAAATAGGCGATGAATTGGCCATAACCCCCAATAGAGCCACGGTGAGATATGAGATGTGGTGGGTGCCGTTTTTTTATGGCGCATCCGTTCTCCTCTGTAGCTGCCCCCACTACAATAGTAGGCCTGTAGCCCCTTGCCACTGTCGAGGAACAAGCCAATGTCGCAGCCGACCCATCGCTTTAATCTCCGTGTTTGGGGGCAGTTTCTGCGGATTGCCCAACCCTATTTCTTTCCCCGCGATCGCTGGGGCAGCAGTGTGATCTTTATCCTGCTGCTTTTTCTGGTCATTGCCCTCATGTTTGGTGTTCTCTTTGGCCTGACAGCAGCTATCACCTTTGGCCTCAATGCCCTTGCCCCCGAACTGATGGGACAAATTGCCGGCGGTCTCATGGAGATGATTCAATCCCTGTGGGCACAGCCCCTCAGCCGTAGTATTCTGCTGGGGACGGTGATTCTCCCCTTGGGCGTCTTTGCGCTGCTGCGGCAACCCCTGCTGCCTCGGTGGCAAGCGTGGGCACTCTTGGGGTTACTGCTGATGCTTTCCCTCTCCGTGAGTGGCCTCAACGTGATCATTAGCTTTGTCGGGCGCTTCTTCCAGACGGCACTGGCGGAGAAAAATGCTGAAACCTACTGGCGATTCCTCTTGGTGTATGCTGGCGTTTTTGTGGTGGGGACGCCGATTGTCGTCATTTATCGCTACGTGCGCGAATATCTAGGGTTGCGCTGGCGGGATTGGCTCACCCGTCATTTTTTGGATCGCTATTTCCAGAATCGAGCCTACTACACCATCGAAAACCAAGGCGAGATTGATAACCCTGATCAACGGATCACCGAGGATATCCGCTCCTTTACCCAAACCTCACTCCAGTTTCTACTGATCATTCTGGGCGAAATTATTGACCTCATTGCCTTTAGTGGCATTCTCTGGAGTATCTCCCAAACCCTAACGCTGACCTTGGTTGGCTATGCCATTGTCGGTACGATTGTGACCGTTTTGATTGGACAACGCCTGATTTGGCTGAACTTTAACCAACTGCGGCGCGAAGCCGATTTTCGTTATGGCTTGGTTCATGTGCGCGATAATGCCGAGTCCATTGCCTTTTATCGCGGTGAAGGCCAAGAGTCGGTGCAGGTGCGTCAGCGCTTTCTCGAGGTGCTGCGGAACTTTAACCTCTTGATTGGTTGGCAGCGCAATCTGGAGTTTTTCACCACGGCCTACAACTACTTTGTGGTGATTGTGCCAGCAGCTGTGGTTGCTCCCCGCTACTTTGCTGGTGAGATTGACTTTGGTGCTATTAGCCAAGCCAGCTTTGCTTTCTCGCAGGTGCTGGGGGCACTCTCAATCATTGTGAACCAGTTTACGAACCTCACGGGCTTTATTGCGGGTATTGAGCGTTTGGCAGAGTTTGATGAGGTTTTGACAACGCCCCCAGTGCCCCCCCAATCCCAAATTCAATTGGTGGAGAAGTCCTACATTGCCCTAGAACACGTGGCTGTGGATACACCGAACTTAGCACGGCGGCTGGTGGAAGATGTCACATTTGCCCTTGAGGCGGGGGAAAGTGTGGTGATTATGGGGCCGAGTGGGGTGGGTAAAAGTTCGCTCCTGCGGGCGATCGCTGGACTCTGGCAAAGTGGCAGTGGCCGTATTATTCGTCCCCCCGTAGATGAAGTGCTCTTTTTGCCCCAACGCCCCTATATGGTGCTGGGTACGTTGCGCACCCAACTGCTCTACCCCAGTGGCGATCGCCAAACCCCAGACGATGTGCTTTTGCACGCCCTTAACGAAGTCAACTTGGCACATTTGCCGGATCGCGTCGGTGGTCTGGATGTGGAATTAGCGTGGGATGATGTGCTGTCGCTTGGGGAACAACAACGACTGGCGATCGCCCGCCTGCTGCTGAATCACCGCCCCTACGCCATTTTGGATGAAGCCACCAGCGCCCTAGACTTAGCCAACGAAAAACGGGTCTATGAGCACATTCAGCGCACCACCCGCAACTACATTAGTGTTGGCCACCGTGAGAGCCTGATGCAGTACCACAAGTACGTTTTAGAACTCAAGGGCGATCGCGAATGGAAATTTTATGCCCTCAGTTAGGTATCGCCGTAGCGGCACACTGTTTTAATATTGACAAACTCCAACAGTCCTGCCCGTCCCAGTTCACGGCCATAGCCAGAGGTCTTGATCCCGCCAAAGGGCAAACGTGGATCCGACTTGACCATCGCGTTAATGAAGACAGCACCCGCTTCGAGATCCCGCACGAGGATCTTCGCTTCATCGCTCTCCTGTGTCCAAGCACTGGCGCCTAAACCAAAGGGTGTGGCATTGGCCAGTTCGATTGCCCCAGTTAGGGACGGTACCCGAAAGAGCATCGCCACAGGTCCAAATAGCTCCTGATGAAACACGGGGTTATCTGGAGTGACCTCTGCCAACATCGTCGGCGCAAAGAAATACCCCTGCTGACAATGGCTCGGCAGATCAAGGTTGCGGCGGTAAAAGACCTTGGCACCATGGGCAAGGGCAAGTTCAACCTGGGCGTGGAGTTCATCACGGATGGCGGCAGTAGCAAGAGGCCCCAGTTGTGTGGTGGGTTCCAAGGGATCGCCAATTACCCACGTCTCGAAGGCAGCTTTCATGCCCTCGGCAAAGGTGTCATAGACAGCCTCATGGACAATAAAGCGTTTAGCCGCAATGCAGGATTGGCCATTGTTAATCATGCGGGCTTGGACAGCGGTGGCGATCGCCTGAGGGATATTGGCACTGGGCATGACAATAAAGGGATCACTTCCCCCCAGTTCCAGAACGGTTTTCTTGAGGTGCTGACCTGCTGCTTGGGCTAAACTTTTGCCCGCTGCTTCGCTGCCCGTGAGAGTCGCTGCCTTAATACGCGGATCCGCCACCAGATCAGCAATGGCACTGCCGGGAATCAGCAGGGTTTGAAAGACCCCCGCAGGAAAGCCCGCTTCCCTCAAGAGCTGGGCGATCGCCAGCGCGCACTGAGGCACATTAGAAGCATGCTTGAGCAGAACCACATTCCCCGCCATCAAGGCCGGAGCCGCAAAGCGAAACACCTGCCAAAAGGGAAAATTCCACGGCATCACGGCCAAAATAATGCCAAGGGGCTGGTAATGAATCGCGCTGTAGCTTGCCTCTGTGGGAATTAATTCAGGCCGCAGGAAAGCTGTCCCCTGCTCGGCATAGTAACGACACACCCACGCACATTTGTCAATTTCAGCCCGCGCCTCTGTCATTGGTTTACCCATCTCAAGGGTCATGAGGCGAGCAAGCGCATCCCGCTGCTGTTGCAGGAGATTTGCTGTGTTTTCTAGCCACTGGGCACGCTGCTCAAAGGCTGTCAGACGATAGGTCTCAAAGGTCGTCGCCCCTTGGGCAATCGCCCTCTCCACTTCCTCAGCCCCTAAGGGGGAAAAAGTTTTTAAGACCTCAGCGGTTGTGGGATTAACCGACGCGATTGCCATGATTAAATTTCCCTATCTGGCTGACGCCAGCGATCGCTAGCGCCTAGGACGTGGGTTCAGTATGCTAATTCTAGCGTTTGTTACAGTCCCCATCCTCTTGATGAATGGGGCGATCGCAAACCATTGTTGTGCATTTTCATCGCAGTTGTGGGGCACGCTTTTATGGCAACCATTGTTGATATTGCAGTGAATACTCGCGGCTTTTCCACACTAGTGACTGCTGTCAAGGTGGCCAATCTGGTGGAAGCCCTGCAATCGCCGGGGCCTTTTACGGTGTTTGCCCCCAATGATGATGCCTTTGCCAAGTTGCCCGATGGCACCATTACCTCCCTTGTGCAAAATCCTCCCCAGTTAGCGCGGATTCTCAAATACCATGTGGTTGCCGGTGCCTACAAAGCCGCCGACCTGAAAAAGATGGAAATTGTCACTTCCCTCGAAGGTTCCACTATTCCGATTCATGGCGATCATCCCTTGGAAGTCAAAAACGCCACTGTCCTTGCCGCTGATATTGAAGCGGAGAACGGTATTATCCATGTCATTGACACCGTGATCTTGATGGGTCTGAATCCAGCCCACTCCTTTCAGGACACCAACATCCCCTACAAAGTCTAGGGCGTTAGCGAATTTCCCGCACCAAAAGCCCTTGGTGGATTTTCTCCTCCACAAACTGGCGGTAAAGCTCTAGCTCTTCATAGGTGACTTTGCCATCGGCGCGAATTTGTCGCTTGATTTGCGCCATTTCGTCGGCAGTCAATACGCCGTCGGCGATCGCTCGCTCTAGCAGTTGTTTGAGTTGGGCTAGTTCTGCTTTATCGGCCTCTGAGAGAGGGGTTCCATTTGGCTGATAACGTTCCATGGCACTCTCGCCTCAACAACCTCTCTACCCTATTCTCACCCTGCAACGTTGGTGTCGAGGGGCTAGGAACTTAAATCTTGATAAACTTTACTTATGGTCTAAAGAGAATCTCTGAGTCGTTCTCAAGCTGTTGGAACCAAACAATGCAAGTATCAGAAATGAAGTACGGCGAACGCGCCATTCAAGAAGGGCAACTGATTACATTTCCCAATCCACGTCCCGGTCGGCAATACACCATTGAGATTACCCTGCCGGAGTTTACCTGTAAGTGTCCATTTTCTGGCTATCCTGACTTTGCCACGCTTTACGTTAGCTATATTCCCCATGAAAAGGTGGTGGAACTAAAAGCGATTAAGCTTTACATCAACAGCTATCGCGATCGCTACATTTCCCACGAAGAAGCGGTGAATCAAGTCCTCGATGATCTCGTGGCCGCCTGCGACCCCCTCTACATGAAAATCAAAGGGGACTTTGCCCCCCGTGGCAATGTGCATACCGTTATTACAGTCGAACACCATCGCCAGCCGGACAGTTCGTGCTAAAATTATAGACTGCAAGACTGCGGACGTAATTCAGTGGTAGAATGTCAGCTTCCCAAGCTGAACGTCGTGGGTTCGAGTCCCATCGTCCGCTTTCCCTAAAAACCACCAAAATGCGGTACTCTGGGGCATTTCAGAGATTCAAAGCTGCCCTTTCGCGCTAGCGTGGCGGAGCCATGAAGGTACCCAATTGTTTGGCCACCAACCCCCTCTATCAGCAGGTATAATCTAATGATGTTCTGCCCCTGCGGTTTCACTGATTATGCCCTTCGAGATCAATCACGGTCTGGGTCGCTTTAACTCCAAACGGGATCTCCATGCTGCCCTAGGGATTCCATTGTCGGCAGCACCCGGGGAAATTCGCAAGCGGTATCTCAAAATTGCCAAGACACTGCACCCCGACAGCCGTGATGATGAATCGGGCAAAAAAATGGCCAGTGATTTGCTCTCCAAGTTTGTGAATCCTGCCTATGAGGTGCTTTCCCAAGAAAAAGAGCGGGAAGAATATCAAGTCATTTTGCGCTTGCTTGAAAAGCAACTGCTAACGGCCAATATTGTGCCAACGCCCACCTTTGATTTGGCACAGGAAGTCTTTAACGCTGCCAATGTTGAAGAAGCCTATCAAAAGGCGCTCAATACCCTTGCCCAAGATCAGTACAAAGACTTAAACAATGCCCTGAAAATTAGCGAACAAATTAGTGAACTCAATTTGATTTATCTGTGGCGATCGGCAGGCGGCAAGGCAACCACAGCCACGGTTTCTACGCCTGCACCCCCACCCAAATCAGATGAAACCCAAGTGCGTGCCACACCAGCAGCCGCCACAGGGACGACACCGCCGACAGAGGCTCCCAAAACAGAGCAATTTACAGAGCAATACTTCCGACGGGCAGAGGAACTCTTTAATAAAGGCATTTATCTGGAAGCCATCAAAGAATTGAAGGATGCCCTGAAAATTGACCCCCGCAGTGCCCGCTGCAATGCTCTCCTAGGCAAGGTGTATCTGCAACAAGGCTCCCTCAGTATGGCCAAAATTCACTTTAATCAAGCCCTGAAGCTCAATCCTCAAGAGGTGACGGCCATACAGGGACTCGAAGCAATTAGCAAGAGGGAGCGCAAAGCCCAGCAACAGCAAAAAAATACTGAGCCGCCAAAACCGGAGAAAAAGAAATCCTCCTTCTTTGGTCTTTTTGGGAAAAAATAATTCACTATGGTGTATCAACCTGCCTGTGGTGCCCGCGATATTTTGCCCCTTGATGTGGCACGGCAACGGTGGCTAGAGCAGCGCTTGGAGCGCGTCTTTCAAAGCTGGGGGTATCAAGAAATTATTACGCCGACGATCGAGACCTTGGCCACATTGACGGCAGGGGGAACCGTTCATCCAGAAACAGTCATTCAAGTCCAAGGAAGCGGTGATGAACCCTTGGGATTGCGGCCAGAATTAACGGCTTCGATCGCTCGCGCTGCTGTGACTCGTATGGCAGGCAGGCAACTGCCCCAACGGCTCTATTACAAAACCAATGTCTTTCGGCGGACAACCGTGGCAGAGTTGGGCAACCAGCAGGAATTTTTCCAAGCGGGAGTGGAGCTACTGGGGGCAACAGGTTTAGCGGCGGATGCAGAAATTCTCTGGCTGGTGCAGGAGTGCCTTGGGGCACTAGCGGTTGAGGAGGCCTATCTCTTGGTGGGGGATGCCCACCTGACGCAACAGTTGCTCAGTCCCTTTCCAGCGGAGCTGCAAAAAACGGTGCGCCAGTGCTTGGCTAATTTAGACCGCGTGAGTTTGCAGGCTCTCCCTACCCCTTGGCGCGATCGCGCCCTTGCCCTCTTTGATCTGCGGGGCACTCCAAGGGAAGTGGGGGAACGCTTAGCGCAGTGGTCTGACGTGGCAGGGGTGGCCGATCGCTTTGGGGAATTGCAACAGTTGTTGGGCTTGGTGGCTGAGTCTTTGGCGATTACCCTTGATCTCAGCCTTGTGCAGTCCTTTGATTACTACACGGGGATTATCTTTGAGGTCTTAATTCCCACGGAAACGGAACTGCGGTTGGTGGCTCAAGGGGGGCGCTATGATCAACTGCTCAGTATTTACCATCCGGACGGTGCCACGGTGCCGGGGATTGGTTTTGTCTTTAATGTCGAGGCGCTCCTGCAGGCGATCGCCATTCCCCCAGCCGCCCTCTTAGCTCCCCGTAGTCAATGGCTGGTGGTTCCCCGCACAAGCAACGCCCTCGCTGCTGCCCTCCACCATGCCCAAACCCTACGCTTGGATGGCTCGACGCGGGTGGAGTTGGCACTTCTAGATCTGACGCCAGAACAAATCCGCGCCTATGCCCGCGATCGCCAGATTCCCTATATTGCTTGGATTGAGAGTGATGCGCCACCGCAGATCGAAGCCCTCAGTGATGGGGCAACCTATTTGCAGATTCAGAGTGTTTAGGCCATGCTAACGATCGCCCTACCCAAAGGTGCCCTACTCAAAGATAGTATTGCCTACTTCCAACGGGTGGGCTTAAATTTTGAAGCGCTCCTCGAGCCGGGAAATCGCCAACTTCAGGTGCTTTCTCAGGATGGCCGTGCCCGCGCCCTTTTGGTACGTGCCCAAGATGTCCCGGTTTATGTGCAGTATGGTCAAGCGCAGTTGGGCATTGTGGGCTACGATGTGCTGCGGGAAAAAAATCCCCACGTGGCCAAGCTAGCGGATCTCGGTTTTGGTCAGTGTCGGCTATCGGTGGCCGTCAAAGCCTCTAGCCCCTACCGCAGTGCCCGCGATTTGCCCCCCCATTGCCGCGTCGCCTCAAAGTTTGTCCGCTGTGCCGATGCCTTTTTCCAGCAGTTGGATTTGCCCGTGGATATAGTGCCACTCTATGGTTCAGTGGAACTGGGGCCGATTACGGGTATGGCAGAGGCGATTGTGGATTTGGTGTCAACGGGGCGCACCCTCAAGGAAAATGGCCTTGTGGAGTTAGAGCAAATTTTTAGCAGCACGGCCTACTTGATTGCCCATCCCCGCAGCTATCGCCTCAACCTCAATGGTCTTGGACACTACGTTCCGCAGTTAACAGGAGCGATCGCCTGATCTCATTTTTGGCCGTGCACAACCATGGCTGGCAGGGGTTCATTGATCGACCCCCGGCAGTTGCCATTGGCGCGATTGAGTTCCTGAATCTTGTGGTGGGCTCGCTGCCATGCTTCGACAAAACGGCTGACACGAATGGGGTCAATGGGTTGTTCAATCTGGCCATTGCGCTTCAGAGAACTGGCAACAATGACGCCGTTGACGTAGGGCACTAATTGCTCCACATTGTCCCAAGAGGCACCACTGCCAATAAAGAGGGGTTGTCCCTTGGCGGCACTGGCGGCCACGGATAGATCTTCCTCAGTGGGCGGATGTCCCGTTGCCCAACCGGAGAGAATCACCCCATCGGCGAGTCCCCGTTCAAAGGTGTCCCGTACCGCAGTGGCGAGGTTCGGACTGTGGAGCGGCTGGGCGTGCTTTACCATCACATCGGCAAAAATTTTGATGTCTTGCCCCAGTTCGCGGCGGTAGCGCAGGAGTTGATGGGCTTGGCCTTCAATAATGCCTTGATCTGTCGCCATTACCCCAGTGAGCACATTAACGCGGATAAATTGTGCCCCGGTACAGGCAGCGATCGCCAGACCACTGAAGGCATCATTGCGCAGCACATTCAGGCCAATGGGCAAGGCCACCAGATTCTTTAACCGCTGCACCACCAAGGTCATGGCACTGACGACGGCGGCATCCACCCGATCTTTGGTGAAGGGAGCATCAAAGAAATTCTCAACAATAATGGCATTGGCGCCCCCTGAGGCGAGGGCTGTGGCTTCCTGTTCTGCGCGGTCAATAACGGCCTTCAGGCTCCCCCCCCAACGGGCAGAGGTGGGTAAGGGCAGGAGGTGGACAACACCAATGACGGGGGTTGCAGTGTGAAAGAGAGTCTGGAGATCCACAACAATTTCGGCAATAGGTGAACAGTGCAGGTATAACAGGAGGAGTGGCAGGCACTCTACACAGGCACAATGGCAGAATGCACTGACTTAAGTATATCCCCGTCTGACCCCCCCCTCGTGGCGATCGCCCTCGGAAGCAACCTTGGTGAGCCATTGCTACAACTGCGCTCAGCCGTCCAAGTGCTTGCCCAAACGCCGGGGATTCATGTCTTAGCCTGCTCGCCGTGGTATCGCACGACCCCGATAGGCCCCCCGCAACCGGACTACTGGAATGGCTGTCTGATTGCCCGAACGCAACTTTCCCCTTGGGCACTTCTGCAAACGCTGCAAAGGATTGAGACGCAGTTTGGTCGCCAACGGCAAGAGCATTGGGGATCCCGCACGCTTGATCTGGATCTGCTGCTCTATGGCGATCGCGTCATGACCACTGCCGAACTCACCCTGCCCCATCCCCGCTTGGCCGAGCGACCCTTTGTCCTTGTGCCCCTTGCAGCGATCGCCCCCCACTGGCGACACCCCCTACTGGGTGACACCATCCAAACCCTACGGGAGCGAGTGGGGGATGCGGGCATTATTGCCGTTCTCTCTGACGGTGCTGGCGAAACCACGTTTGCAACTGCTGCCGACAGGCCGCCGCCTGAACCCCGCTAATCACCTGAATCCGGTGGAACACCGCTGGGCTTTGCGGAAGTTGCAGCACTGAATCAATGGCCCCAGCTTTTGGATCGGTCGTCCCGTAGATGAGGGTGTGAATGCGGGCTTGAACAATGGCAGCGGCACACATCGGGCAGGGTTCTAGGGTCACATAGAGGCGGCAGCCCGTTAAATACCACGTACCTAGACGTTGACCCGCGCGGCGGAGGGCAATGATTTCCGCATGGGCAGTGGGGTCATGATCTCGCTGGCGGCGATTTTCCCCCGTGGCAATGAGTTCATTCTCCGCACTGACAATCACCGCGCCTACGGGCACTTCATCGGCAGCTCCTGCCTGTGCTGCGAGGGCGATCGCCTGTTGCATCCAAAAGTCATGCAGGTCTGTTTCGGATAAAGGGAGAATGTCTGGCATGGCGATCCCGTTGCCGCAGTGGCTATGGTACTATTTTTTCAGTTCTCTTGCGATCGCTGAATTCTTTTAGGAAAACACCATGATTGATGCTTTAGTTTTGGTTGCTAAACTCCCGGAAGCCTACGCCATTTTTGATCCCCTCGTGGATGTGCTGCCGGTAATTCCTGTGCTCTTTTTGGCCTTGGCCTTTGTTTGGCAAGCCGCTGTCGGTTTCCGTTAAAGATAGCTTCGATCAAAATAACCCTGTTGACTTGCCCCGTTGATTTCAGCGGGGTTCTTCTTGACTTTTGGCATGTGTTTCCCCTATGGCAGGTCACAGTAAGTGGGCAAACATTAAACGGCAAAAGGCGCGGGTGGATGCCCAAAAGGGCAAGACCTTTGCGCGGCTATCGCGAGCGATTATTATCGCGGCGCGGCATGGGGGAGGGGATCCAGCGGGCAACTTTCAACTGCGCAGTGCGATTGAGAAGGCAAAAGCCGCGGGGATTCCCAGTGAAAATATTGAGCGGGCGATCGCCAAAGGGACGGGTACGCTTGAGAGTGATGCCCCCCTAGAGGAAATTCGCTACGAAGGCTATGGGCCGGGGGGTGTGGCGTTTTTGATTGAGGCCCTCACGGATAATCGCAATCGCACGGCAGCGGATCTGCGGGCAGCCTTCAATAAGCAAGGGGGCAACCTCGGCGAAACCGGCTGTGTGGGCTGGATGTTTGAGCAGTGGGGCATTGTTACTGTTACCGCCCCTACAGATGAGGAAGCCTTCCTTGAGGCACTCCTAGCGGCTGATGTGGAAACCTATGAAATGCTAGGGGATGTAGCTGAGGTGCGCTGTCCCGTGCCTGCCCTAGAAACCGTCAGCGAAACCCTGAAAGAACACGGCTACACTGTTCTCGACACCGAAAGCCGCTGGGTCTCAATGAATACGGTAGAAATCACCGATGAAGATACCGCGCGGCGCGTCCTCAAGTTGATGGATGCCCTTGAAGCTCTCGACGATATTCAAAGTGTGGCCACCAACGTCACGATGAGCGATGCCCTCATGGAGGCGATGTACGTCTAGGCATCCGTGGTTTTACGGGATTTTGGCAAAGATTTCTGCGCTGCTGAGACTCAAAAAATTGAGTGGAAACACGGTGGGCAGCCAAAGGCAGCCGTGGGAGCATAAAAGTACGGTTGCAGGCATTGCACCGAGGCACGTTGTGTGTAACCAGACTGAGGCTCTCCTTAGAGCGATCGCTCTTCTTCTCTCAATCAACGTTGATTGCCTGTGTGTTCCCGCCTTTGTGTGTTTCCCCTGTCGGCTCGTGTGTGTTCCTCAGGTTCCCTGCTGAAAAAAGTTGTAGCCAGTTTTTAGTGTGTTTCCTGAAGCGCTGGGAGGGGGGCGGCGGCGAAATAGCGACGACGGAAATTTTCCTCGGCGATCGCTGCTGTGAAGGTCTCTAAGGCCACTGCCGTATGGCGGGAAGATTTCACTTCAGGTGGCCACTCACACCAAAACTCTTCTCCGCTCTGCATAACTTGAACCCCCAGTGTCTCCAGCACATTGAGGGCATAGTTCAAGGTGGCCATTTCAATGCCAAGGTGTTCCCGCAACTCCTCGCGTTGTAAAGATGTTCCCTGCTGACTGGCCTGTTGGCATAACGTCAAAAATGCCTGCCAGACTTTTAGGGCGTCCTGCTCTGGAGGGAGAGAGTAGGCCAGAATTAAAGGTTGCTGTTCCCTTTTCGCTCGCTGAATCCACTGGCGCCAGCTTTCCCGTGATGTCGGGCAAGTTTCGACGCGCAGACCCTTGCCGCTTGCCTCGTGGGGGCGATCGCGATAATCCATGAGGGACTGAAAAGAGGCCGATTGGATGACATTGGTTGCACTGGGTCGCAGCTCTTTAATGATGGCTGATAGGGACTTTTGCCACTGCTCTAGCTCAATCACCAGATCACAGCGTTCTTTGGGACAATCCGCCACTTGATGATCCCACCACTTGGCAGGAAAGGAGGACTTCCCTTGGGGATCGCGGAGCAGCATTGAGACGTATTTTCTGATGTTCTGATTCCCCCTGTTCTGGTTATCTTTGAGGTCAGTAAGTTTCACATTTCGCACCAGCAAGCGGGGGAGAGGATGGTGAGTAGAATCAAAGGGAGCCAGCACTTCTAGTTCCTTGAGCAATCGCTCATTGAGTTGATCCAAGCTCACTTCCAAGTCAATCCTCAAGGGTTTTGGTGTCGCGATCGCCGTGCCCTCTTTTTGTGCCAAGAATTGGTTGAGGGCGGCTTCCAAAAGGGGAATATGCGCCACCTTCAGCCGAAAGCCCACTGCATAGGGATGCCCGCCAAATCCCTCAAATAAGTGCCGTTGACTGTGGAGTGCCTCATAGAGATCCACAAAGCCATCGGAGCGCGCTGAACCTGCGGCCATGCCCGTTTCTGGATTGGTCTGAAGCAAAATTGCCGGGCGGCCATAGGTTTTCACGATCTCATTTGCCACCAGCCCCAAAAGACTCAAGGGCCAACTGTCATCGGTGAGGAGAATCACCCGTGATGCTGAGAGGTCCAACTGAGCCACCTTGGCATGGGCCATCTGAGCAATCTCTTTTTGGCGTCGCTGCCGTTCTGCATTCACTTTTTCAATGTGCTGTGCCAACTGCCGCGCTTGGCGCCAATCTTGGGTAGTCAACAGCGTAATCAAAGGCCGCACATCTCCCTTTACACGACTGACAGCATTGAGGCGGGGTGCGACGGTAAAACTAATCTGCCGTTGCCGAGCCGTGTCTTTGGACGCGCCCTGCAAAAGGACAGCAATCCCCGGGCGGAGGGTCTGACGCTTGCCGAGTTGTTCCAAGCCGCGCTGGGCAAGGTAGCGGCACTCATCCCTCAATTCAACCAAGTCGGCAATCAGGCCAATGGCCACCAAATCAAGGAGGTTTTCGAGGGCATACCCCTGGGTTTTCTCTGGCCACGTTGCATAAACGGCTTCCAAAAATTTGTAGGCGACGCCGACCCCGGATAAATGGCGCAGCGGATGCTCCAAAGGCAACTGCCGCGGATTGATCAGCGCCACAGCCCCCAAGGAAGCGGGTTCAAGGGTGTGGTGATCGGTAACAAT
Source organism: Thermosynechococcus sp. PKX82 (assembly GCF_031583255.1). Lineage (NCBI taxonomy): Bacteria > Bacillati > Cyanobacteriota > Cyanophyceae > Acaryochloridales > Thermosynechococcaceae > Thermosynechococcus > Thermosynechococcus sp. PKX82. Next base: position 723,224 of record NZ_CP134169.1, read on the forward strand.
CACCTCCATCCCCAACTGACGGGCAAGGGCAATTTCAGCACCGTTGGTACAGCCCGTATCACAGGTAATGATCAGGGAGACCCCCTTTTTTTGAAGCTCCTCAAGGCCATGGCGCGAGAGACCATGGGAGTCGTGCTGGCGATTGGGAATATAAAAGTCCACCAATTGCGCCCCCAAAAGGGGTTTTAGCCCTTCCCAGAGAACGGCGGTGGCCGTGACCCCATCGGTGTCAAAGTCTCCCCAAATGGCAATGTTTTCTTGATTGTTTAGGGCTTTCTGCAAACGGGCTAGGGCAGCTTGCATTTCTGGAAACTCAAAGGGAGAGGCAGGTTGGTAGTGTCGCCAATTTAAAAAAGCGGGCACTTGCCGATGAAGATCGCGATAGCCCCGCTGCCAAAGCAACTGGGCAGTGATTGCCCCCGCATCGGGGTGGAGGCTCTTGACTTGCTCGATAAACTCTAAGGGGGCAGGGTGAGCAGAACAGGATTGCCAAGGACGCTGCATGGAAGTTCAGTTTCTAGGGAAGGGCAGCAAAGATATTCTTTGACTATTCCTTTAATCATAGCGATCGCCCCCTGCGGCCAGAGAGACTTCCAAAAATTGCTGCTGCTCTCTAGCACTGAAAATTGGGGAAGGCTACAATCAGGACAGCCATTGGGGATATGAGAAACGTGAATCATACGTTTTTAGTTGATGGGGGGCGGTGGCTGCTCAAGGGAATGTGGTTAGAGGCAAATCAGGAGCCGATTCCGGTGACGGGGAGGATTCTCGTCTCCTACGGCCAAGATGACTGGTTTTCAATGGCCGCCAAGATCACCTTTCCCGATCAAGTTAAGCCAGAATTAGTGTTGCAGTCGCGGGGGAAGTTGGAAGTGGATGAGCAGGTGTTTACCTATGTGCTCCAACATAGTCTCTTGGGTCGGCTGGAGGGAGAGGGATGGATTACGCCCCATGCGATCGTGCAGCAGTTTATTTTGCTGGGGGATGCCAACCGCTGTACAGGCTTCGAGCACTACTGGCAACTGGATGCTAATCACTACACGCTGCTGAGTGGGATTCACAACAGCCATAAGCTCAAACATTTGCTCGAGGCAACGCTTGAACGGGTTTAGCGGCCTGCACGGATGCGCTGGCAATGGCGGGTGTATGAGGAACTCCTTCGAGAACCCTTGGCAACGGCGCAGGGGGTCTGGCGATCGCGCTCAGGAATTTATCTACGCCTTGAAGATGAACAAGGTCAAGTGGGCTACGGTGAAATTGCCCCCCTTCCCGGCTGGGGCAGCGAAACCCTCAGTGCCGCTATTGCCCTGTGTCAGCAACTGCCTTGTCACCTCAGCCCAGAGATCATTGCCGCAATTCCTGAGGACTTACCCGCCGCCCAGTTTGGTTTTGCCACCGCATGGCAAAGTGTCGGGCAATTGCCCTATAGGATTCACCCTTGGCCAATCTGCGCCCTTTTAGGCAGTGGTCGAGCCGCCCTTGAGCAGTGGCAGCAGCCTTGGCAGCGGGGGCAAACCACCTTCAAGTGGAAAGTCGGTGTCCTGTCCCCAGAGGAGGAGCAAGGAATCCTCACGACCTTACTGGCAGCCCTGCCTCAGGGGGCTAAATTACGCCTTGATGCCAATGGGGGTTGGGATTTGGCCACTGCAGAGCGGTGGTTTGCTTGGCTCGATCGCCATGGGAACGGCAAAATTGAGTATGTGGAGCAACCGCTACCCCCTGACCAATGGCAAGCCCTATTGAGGCTGTCTCAGACGGTGACAACCGCGATCGCCCTCGATGAGAGCGTAGTGAGTGCAAGAGAATTGCAGCGTTGGTTAGAGCGCGGCTGGCCGGGACGCTTTGTGATTAAGCCAGCGCTGTTTGGCTCTCCAGAACGCTTGAGTGTCCTGTTGCGTCAAGGTTTAGAACCGCAACGGCTGGTCTTTTCCTCTGCCCTCGAAGGGGCGATCGCCCGCACGGCAATTTTTCAGTGCTTTGAAACGTGGCAACCCTGTCGTGCCCTTGGCTTTGGCGTCGAACGCTGGCGATCGGCTCGCCTACTGAACACTCTTGCGGATTACACAGCGATATGGGATTGCCTTGACAATTATGGTAAAAATTACTATAAATAAAACATCCTTCACCTCTCAAAGCCATGACAGGTTTCACCTTGGCCGCCAGTGATTACAGTTTGCTGACGGACCTCTACCAACTGACAATGGTGGCCACCTACGCAGGTGAGGATTTGGCTTGGACACCCGCTAGCTTTGAACTCAGTGTGCGGCGACTACCCCGAGGATATACGTATTTGGTGGCCATGGGGTTGGCTCAGGTACTGGAATACCTACAACAAGTGCAATTCACCCCGCAGCAAATTGATTACTTGAAAAGTCTAGCGGTTTTTGAGCGGGCACCTGCAGCATTTTGGGACTTGTTGAGCCACAGTGAGTTTCGTGGGGATGTCTGGGCGGTTCCGGAAGGGACAGTGGTGTTTGCCCAAGAACCCCTGCTGCGGATTGAAGCCCCCCTCTGGCAAGCCCAGTGGCTAGAAACCTGTCTGCTCAATATCGTGAACTACCAAACCCTTGTGGCTACCCGCGCTTCACGGTTGCGACAGTTGGTGGGAGAAGAGGTAGATCTGCTGGAATTCGGCACACGGCGTGCTTTTAGTCCCCAAGCTTCCCTATGGGCAGCACGCTCAGCCCTCGCCGCCGGATTTACAGCCACCTCGAATGTCTTAGCAGCACAGCAGTTGGGGGTTTCCCCCACAGGCACGATGGCGCATTCTCTGGTGATGGCGATCGCCACCCTTGCTGGTACAGAACAGGATGCCTTTACGGTTTTCCTGCGCTACTGTCCCGAAGGCGCACTGTTGGTCGATACCTACGACACCCTCGCTGCCGTTGCCACCCTTGCCGATCGCCAAGCGGCCGGGGAAATTGTTGTCAAGGCTGTTCGCATTGATTCAGGGGATCTCCTTAGCCTCTCCCAGAAAATTCGCCAGCTCCTGCCCCAAGCGAAAATTATTGCCAGTGGGGATCTCGATGAGGGGGAAATTCGCCGCCTGCGAGCAGCCGGTGCCTGTATTGATGCCTATGGCATTGGCACGAAGCTGGTAACGGGGGATCCTGTCAACGGGGTCTATAAGCTAGTCGAGATCAATGGTCAGGGGGTGATGAAGGTCTCCAGTGGCAAAATGACCCTACCCGGACGCAAACAAATTTATCGCCGTCCCAGTGGGGATTGCCTTGCCCTTGCCAGCGAGGAAAATGTTTGGGGCAGACCGCTCCTCGAACCCGTCATGAAGGCAGGGCGCCCCCTCTCTCCCCCGGAGTCCTTGGCGACAATTCGCGATCGCCACCGCGCCAGTTTGGCAGAATTGCCAGAGACGCTCCTCGATGTCACCCAGCCCGTGGTCTATTCCCCTGCCTTGGAAGCCCTGATTCAACAGTTGCGACAGCATCCATGACGATTGCCCTTTTTGGTACCAGCGCTGATCCACCCACCGCCGCCCACGGGGATATTCTCCAGTGGTTGAGCGATCGCTATGACCGCGTCCTAGTGTGGGCAGCCGATAATCCCTTCAAAGGGCAGCAAACCCCCCTACCCTATCGCCAAGCCATGCTCAATCTCTTGGTGCGCAGCCTCAACCGTGCCAATGTGGAGCATCACCCCGAACTCAGCCACCCCTACACCATCCATTCCGTGGAGCAGGTAAAGCAGCAGTGGCCGAATGAACCCCTTACCCTAGTGGTGGGCAGTGATGTTCTCGCTAAACTGCCGCAGTGGTATCAGGCGGAGAAACTGCTTGCACAGGTGCAACTGTTGGTCTTGCAGCGTCCCGGTGTTGTCATTGACCCCAAGGACTGGCAAGCCGTGCAGCCACTATGTCCCCAAGTGGAACTGGCTGACTATCGGGGGCCGGCGGTCTCCTCGACGACCTATCGGCAACAGCGGGATGAACAACAACTCCTGCCGGCGATCGCCCAGTACATTCAGCAGCAAGGACTCTACTCCCAGCCATGAGCGCCTCCCCTTTACCCCTTGCGGAATTTGTTGTTGGCGTGGACAACGTTATTTTCTCTGTGGATACGGATCAAAATCGCCTTCTTGTGCTACTGGTTCAGCGACAACAGGTGCCCTTTGCCGGGTATTGGAGCCTCCCCGGTACCCTCGTGCGGCAGGGGGAATCCCTTGAAGCCGCTGCCTATCGCACCCTAGCGGAAAAAATTCGCGTCCGTAACCTCTATCTGGAGCAACTGTACACCTTTGGCGAACCGGCGCGAGATCCCCGCGAGGGCACCTATGGCAAGCGCTATCTTTCTGTGAGTTACTTTGCCTTGGTGCGCTTTGCTGATGCGGAACTGATTGCCGCCGGCGAATGTCCCGTGCAGTGGTTTGCCCTAAGTACCTGTCCAGAACTGGCCTTTGACCATAGCAAAATCTTGGCCTATGGTCACCGCCGCCTCTGCAATAAGCTGGAGTACAGCCCCGTTGCCTTTGATGTGCTGCCAGAGTACTTCACCCTCAATGATCTCTATCAGTTTTACAGCACCGTTTTGGGAGCCAACTTCTCCGACTACTCCAATTTCCGCTCACGGCTTTTGAAACTCGGCATTTTGCAGGATACGCACCAAAAAGTGATCCGCGGCGCGGGCCGACCGGCAACCCTCTACCGTTTCGATCGCGAGGCCTTTGCGCCGCTGAAGGATAAACCCCTAGTTTTTGTCTAAACTTTTTGAGGAGTTCCTATGGCCGTGCATCTGTGGATTGCGCAGCTCAACCCCACCGTCGGCAGTCTCAAAGCCAATGCCCAAGCAATTCTCACCGCAGTCCAAGAGATCCGCAGCCAGCACCCTCTGGATCTGCTGATCACCTCTGAACTCGCCCTCTGTGGCTACCCCCCCAAGGATCTGCTCCTCAACCGCTACTTTGTTGAAGCGATTCAAGCAGAACTGCACCGCCTTGCCGCTGCCTTACCGGCTGATGTGGCGGTTTTAGTGGGCACAGTGCTAGCCAATCCCGCCGCTGGCGTCAAGGGCGAAAAGCCCCTCTACAATGGCGCAGCCCTGCTGAAGGGGGGACAGGTGCAGCAGGCCTTTGCGAAGCAGTTATTGCCCACCTATGATGTCTTTGATGAATCTCGCTATTTTGCCCCCGGCGGTACGGAGAATCTCTTTACGCTGACGACGGCCAGCGATCAACTCAAAATTGGCGTCACCATCTGTGAAGACCTCTGGAACAATGAGCAGTTTTGGGGAGAGCGGTACTACCAGCGCAATCCCGTTGCTGAATTGGTGGCCCAGGGAGCAGATCTGATTGTGAATCTTTCGGCATCGCCCTACTGTGTTGGCAAACCGAAGTTACGGCAGGCGTTGATTGAACATACGGCTCGCCAATATGGCTGTCCCTTAATCTACGCCAATCAGGTGGGAGGCAATGATGATTTGATTTTTGATGGCAGCAGCTTAGCGGTGAATCGTCAGGGTGAGATCGTTAGCCAAGCCAAGGGGTTTCGTGAGGACTACCTAGCCGTGCGCTGGGAAAAGGGAGACCTCGAACCAACGGCGATCGCCCCTGCAGCCACGGGCGAACCTGAGGAAATTTGGCAAGCCTTGGTTTTAGGGGTGCGCGACTATGTCCGCAAATGTGGCTTTCAACAAGTGGTCATTGGCCTCAGTGGGGGGATTGATTCCGCCTTGGTGGCAGCGATCGCGACGGCAGCCTTGGGCAACCAACAGGTGCTGGGGGTGTTGATGCCCTCTCCCTACAGTTCCGATCACTCGATAACCGATGCGAAGGAATTGGCCGCAAATCTGGGCATTGCCACGCAGATCTTACCGATTGCGCCCCTGATGCAGACCTACAGTGAGGTGCTGGCGCCTCTATTTGCTGGTACCCCCAGTGGAGTTGCCGAGGAAAATATCCAAGCCCGTATTCGCGGTACGCTGCTGATGGCGATCGCCAACAAGTTTGGCCACTTGCTTATTTCCACGGGTAATAAATCTGAACTAGCGGTGGGCTACTGCACCCTCTACGGCGATATGAATGGTGGCCTTGCAGCCATTGCCGATGTGCCCAAAACCCGTGTCTATGAACTCTGCCATTGGCTGAATCAGCAGGCCGCCCAAGGGCATCCGATTCCCGATCTGGCGATCGCTGGTGCCGTTGTCATTCCCCCCCCCATTCTCACCAAAGCCCCCAGTGCCGAACTCAAACCCGGCCAAACGGATCAGGATAGCCTACCGCCCTACGACATTCTCGATGGCATTTTGGTACGAATGATCGATCGCCACCAGTCAGATCAGGAAATTGCCGCTGCCGGATATGATCTAGACTTAGTGCAGCGGGTGCGCCGCATGGTTCAACGGGCAGAATTCAAACGTCAGCAGGCGGCACCGGGGTTGAAAGTGACCGATCGCGCCTTTGGTTCCGGTTGGCGGATGCCGATTGCCGCCCAGTGGTAAGCTACAGCAGTCCCATGGCTTGCAGTTCTTGGCTGAGGCGTTGCGCTTCTTGGGGATTTTGAGCCTGCAGTAAATGAATGGCTTGCCGCAGTTTGTCAAGGGCCGGTCTGAGTTGTCCTAAACGCAGCAGCAGGGCTCCCTGATTTTGATAGGCTAAGGCACAGGTGGGATCCACGGCTTGCAGGCGATCGTAGGTGGCAAGGGCATCGCCCCAGCGTTTCAATTGCTTTTGAGCCTCCGCCAGCCGCAGATAGGTTGCCAGATGCATCACCTCAGGGGTGGGGGTTCTGAGGGCGGTTTCATAGGCTTGGATTGCTGCCGGCCACTCACCGCGTTCGGCGTAGAGATTGCCCCGTTGATAGTGGAGTTCGTAGGCAACGGCGGGGGGGACGCTTTTGACCTTTAGCCCCTGCTCCAGACAGTGCTGAGCCTGCTGCCAAGCTCCTTTAGCCAGATACACCCCTGCCAATTTACTCCACAGGTAGGCATCCTCAGGGTGCTGCTCAAGGTGGCGGCGCATGATCCGCTCCGCCCGTTCCTGCTTTTGTTGTCGCTGGGAACCAAGGTAGCCACTGTGCACAAGGGCCACACGGTTAACTTGACCAATTTGCCAATGGGGTTCCCGCTGCTGCAGGGCAAGAACGCTGTCATCAATCGTTTCGTGGTACGGACGCTGAAAAAAGAGGTCGGGATGGTGACGAAAGAGGCGCGACACATAAGTATAGGGGGGCACAACGCCCAATTCCTGCCGCAGCAATATCACCACCAGCCAATTCGGTTGTCGGCAGATCTCAGGCAGTACGGCGGCAAATGACGGTGTCAGCGTTTCATCCGCATCGAGAACCAGTACCCACTCGGTAGTGACATATTGCAGGGCAATGTTGCGAGCGGCAGCAAAATCCTCTTGCCAAGGAACTTCATAGACCCGTGCTCCCCACTGGCGGGCGATCGCCACCGTTTCATCCTGTGACCCCGTATCCACAATCACCGCCTCATTCACCACACCAACCACACTGGCAAGGCATTGGGGTAAGCGTGCCGCCTCATCCCGTACAATCATACAGAGGGTAATGGCCATAGCAACTAGGCAAAGTCACCAATCAGCTTCACTTCCGGCTGCAACCACACGGACCAGCGATCCGCAACAGCAGCTTGTACATGGCGAATCAAGCGATAGACATCCATCGCTGTTGCGCCGCCACAGTTGAGGATAAAGTTGGCGTGTTTTTCAGAAACTTGGGCGCGGCCAATCTGGTAGCCCTTCAAGCCCGTTTGCTCAATTAACCAACCCGCTGTTCGCTCTTGGGGATTGCGGAAGACACTGCCACAGCTGGGGAAATCGTAGGGCTGCGTCCGCAGGCGATCGCTCAGGTGTTTTTGGGTGTCTGCTTTCACCTGGGCTGGGTCATGTCCCGGTTCCAGCTGCCATGTGGCCTGCAGCACCAATCGCTGGCTGTTTTGAAGACAAGAGGTACGGTAGCCATAGCCCAACTCCCGTGCCGCCACCACCGCCAATGTGCCGTCGGGTTCCAAAATCACCGCTGACACGAGTCGCTCCGCTGTACAGCCACCATGGGCACCGGCATTCATGACCACCGCCCCCCCCACCGTACCGGGAATGCCAACAATCCACTCCAGACCACGCCAGCCCAGTTTTGCAGCATAGTGAGCCAACTTGGGTAAGGGATACCCCGCACCCACCGTCAGTTGTCCAGTTTCTAGATCACTGTTGAGATAGCGCAGATGCTTGGTGGCGATCACGAGACCCGCCACACCGCGATCGCTCACCAGCAGATTAGAGCCTGCCCCCAAAACCGTAATTGGCAGTTCCTGTTCCTGCGCCCAAATGTAGGCTGCCTGCAATTCAGTAATCGTACGCGGTTCCACAAACCATTCAGCACAGCCACCCACATTCAGGGTCGTAAACTCGGCAAGGGAGATGTGGCGTTGCAGAGGGCACTGGGTTTGGGGCAAGCAGGACAAGGTCATAGGGCGATCGCCTCAGTGAGGGAAGAGACACTTAATTGTTCTTGATCCGCCATTACAGACGGAATCAGTTGATTGAGGTTGCCAGCCCCAAGAAAGATCACCAGATCCCCCGGTTGCAGCAGATGCGCCAAGCGAGTTTGTACCGCTTCAAAGGTGGGGCAATAATCCACTGCAGCATGATACTGCCGGGCACAGGTAGCCACATCGGCACCACTAATTGTGCCGGGATTGGGTTCACCCGCACTATAGATATCCGTCAAGATCACGTGATCCGCTGCGGTGAAGCACTGGCCAAAGGCCTCGAGAAAGGTTTGGGTGCGGCTATAGCGATGGGGTTGAAACACGGCCACGACCCGTTGCCAAGGAGCTTGCGTCCCCACTTGCAGGCGGGCTGCCTCTAGGGTTGCACTAATTTCGCTGGGGTGGTGGGCATAGTCATCAATAAAGCGAATCCCATTCACCTGTCCCCGTTCTTCAAAGCGGCGGCGGGCACCGCGAAACTCCAATAAAGCAGCAGCAATGGTGGCAAAGTCAATGCCAAGATAACGTCCCACAGCAATCACTGCCAGAGCATTTTGGAGATTGTGGGCACCTAAGACACTCAGTTGTAGAATGCCAAGGGAGGTGCCCCGCTCCCAAACCCGTGCCGTGGTGCCCTCAGAGGTGTATTGAATATGATCCACACAGTAGTCCACCGCCGCTTGTCGCTGCAGGCTATAGGTCAACAGGCGCGGATGATGCAGGCGATCGCGAATATTTGGACAATCGGCACAGCCAATCACAATGTCTGCCTGATTGGCAAACTGCTGAAACGTGGCCACCACCTCTTCAAGGGAATTGTAATAATCAGGGTGGTCGAGTTCGATATTCGTAATGACGCCAATATGGGGATGGAATTTGCGCAGGGAGCCATCGGACTCATCGGCTTCAGCAACAAGGCAAGGACTTTGACCCACGCGGGCGTTGCCCTGCCACGCCGCCACTTCACCCCCGACAATAATCGTTGGATCCAGCCCGGCCTGCAACAGCAAATAGGCAATCATGCTGCTGGTGGTTGTCTTACCGTGGGTACCGGCAACGGCAATACTTTGGCTACGGTGCATCAGTGCCGCCAGCACATCGGAACGGTGAAAAATGGGACAGCCTAACCGTTGAGCCGCTTGATATTCAGGGTTATCGCTACGAATGGCGGTGGAGCAGATGACTTGAGGCAGCGGGGCAAAGGGATACGTTTCAAGGTTGGCCGCACTCTGACCAATAAAGATCTGCACGCCTAACTCAGCCAGTTGCTCAGTCAAGCGGTTGGGACGCAAATCGGATCCAGACACCCTAAAGCCCTGCTTGGCGAGAATGTAGGCAAGGGCTGACATACCAATACCACCAATGCCAATGAAGTGGAATGGACGCTCACTAAACTCCATCACTGGCTGATTTGCCACAAACAACTCCTTTGCTCCACCAAAAAGAAATACGTTGAATCAATAATTAATTAATATCAATAGATTAGTATCAATAGGCATAAATTCTTAGGCTCATCATAGCAGGTCACCCTCAATCCTCATGGGCTAATACTGGCAGATCCAAGGCAAATATGTCACCCTGAGCCAAAAATTTTTTGCAAACAGTTTATTCAGCCCGTGGCACCCTCTTCCTTGGGGATCAGCAGTTCGACAAAGAATAAACTCTAGCAGAGACAAATTCAGTGCGGTGTAAGGTAGAAGGTTGATACCGCCTTGTCGGTGTGCCGTTATCTTTCTGAGGACTGGGAATGCTGACGAACTTGCTGGCTTGGAGTATGGCGATCGCCAGTTTAGGCTTGTATCTGTTGGGGTTCTTTCTGCCGGAACTGTACCGTAGGTTTGATCTGGTGGCCAGTGGCGCGGGATTATTCTTTGCCCTGACTCTGTGGATCTATGGCGATCGCATTGGCGGTGGATTGCTCCTAGGAACAGCAGCCGCAGTGGCCTTAATTCTCTGGTTGGGTTGGCAGACCCTCAGCTATCGCTGGCAACTCACCTACCCGGGCGATCGCACCGACACCCAAAAAGCTCAAGCCCTCTGGCAAAAAATCCAGTCTCTGCTGCCCGAAGGTACCTTTGCAAAAATCGGTGAGCAACTGCAAGGCTTCATCAGTAGCTTGCGCGATCGCCTCCAGAAACAGCCGGATCGCCCCCAGCTTCCTGTGGATACCCCACCACCGCCGATGGATACTGGCGACATTAAAGAAGATTTGTGGACAGGGGAAACCAGCACCCCCAGTACCGTTGCCGAACAACCCACCCCAGCCACTGAGGAAGCAGCCACCGTCCCAGAAGAATCTGCTGAACCAGTGCCAGTCGCAGAAACAACAGCCAGCCCCACCGCAGACACTCCTACAGACACACCGGCTGATCTGCCGTCCGAAGGGGTTGCCGAAATGACTCCCCCAGAAACGCCTAGTGTTGAAACGCTGCAGCCGCCCACTGCCAGTACCCCAGAGGAGTCAGAACCAGCAACGGTTACTGCTTCAGAAGAACCAGCCCCTCCCGAGACAACAGTTGACGCTCTAGAACCCACAGTGACCGCCGAAGCACCAGAAGAGCACGCATCTCCTGAAACGGCAATTGAGACTCCAGAATCCACGGTGACTCCTGAGGCAGTGGCAGAACCAGCCCCTCCTGAAACGGCAGCAGTGACGCCCCCTGAGACAGTCGTTGATGGCCCAGAACCCACGGCCACTCCTGAGCCAGTGGCAGAACCAGCCCCTCCTGAAACAGTGGTTGAGACTCCAGAACCGACGGCGACCTCTGAAGGAGTGGTTGAACCGCCTCTAGTCTCTGAATCTGCTCCCGATGCTGAACCGACAGAAACGCTGCCTCCAGTGCCAGAATCGCGCACCGCTGCCGCCGATCTCCTAGGGGATATTCCGGAAAGTAGTGATATTGAGGATGAGGCAACGTCAGAGGGGACAACCATCGAAAATCCAGAACATACTCCCCCTGAAGATGATGACTGGCCGCCCCCTGAAGCCCGTCTATGACCTCTCAGGCCATCGGGTACAGGGCAGGACTTATCGCTCCGCGAATCCCGCAAAAGTTAATAAAGTCATGAATCCCTGACTTTTGCTGCTTTTATTTTCTCTGAAGCGAACCTTAATAGAACCTTAATTTTCCCCTAACTTTCCCCAAAAATTCCCCAATTTTCCCAAGGTTTTCCACAGATTGGGGCAAAGTTTTCCACAGGCCTTGACGGTGTGATCGGATTTCAAGAGATTTCTGGGGATAACTGCTGCTGGAGCCTTGGGGAAAACGCAAGGAGCGTCAAAAGTCCGGAAACGCTGATTCTGTCGTGGATTGCGATCGCCAAGATGGGTGAAAACAAGGATTGACAGACCCTAGGACAACCCAGACAATGGAGTTCCACGGATAGAGATTCACTTGCTCTGAAACCTTGTGAATGTAGGGCTAAATCCCGCTCTGAGTCAGGGGTCTGGGGATTTGGTCAGAACTTTTATGGGAGTTTTCCACAGGTTTACCCAGGGCGAGCTGATGGCGCCTGCAATTTTGTCTTGGTTTTATTGAGGTAACTCACGGTATGAACGCTCAAGCCACGATTAGTATTCTTGCCGAGATTCCAGAGGAGCTACACGAGACCCTAAAATACTACCTCGAGCGGCATCCCGATTGGGATCAGGATCGCGTCTTTGTGGCCGCACTGTCCCTCTTTTTGCTGCAAAATGGAGAATGCGATCGCCGCACGGCACGGGTCTATCTCGACTCGTTGTTCAAGCGATCCTAAACACGTTGGAGGGTAGCAAAACGGGTGAGTGAGGTAGATGTCGCAATTGTGGGTGGTGGCCTCAGTGGCCTGAGTCTGGCTTGGCGGTTGCAGCAAAGCGCCCCCCAGTACAGTGTGGTTGTCCTAGAGGCCAGCGATCGCCTTGGGGGGAATATTACGACACAAGCAGCGGAGGGCTTTGTCTGGGAACTGGGTCCCAATAGCTTTGCACCGACCCCTGCCCTGTTACAACTCATTGCTGAGCTGGGCTTGCAGTCGGAACTCATTCGGGGCGATCGCCACCTACCGCGCTACATCTACTGGCGGGGGCACCTCTACCCCCTAGAACCCACCCGTCCCCTTGCCTTAGCCACCTCAAATCTCCTCAGTCCTTGGGGAAAAGTGCGGGCAGCCCTTGGTGCCTTGGGGTTTGTCCCCCCCTATCTGGGCAGTGGCGATGAATCAGTTCATTCATTTTTCCGTCGCCATTTGGGGCAAGAGGTGGCTGAACGGCTGGTGGCGCCCTTTGTCTCTGGGGTTTATGCGGGTGATCCACAACAACTGAGTGCCGCTGCTGCTTTTCGTCGTATTGTCCAACTGGAAAAACTCGGGGGTGGCCTCATTGCCGGTGCCCTGCGCCTACGGCGTCAACAAGCCCCTAAACCGAAGCCGCCTACGGGTGTGCAGATGCGACCGGGGGAACTTGGCTCCTTTAAGGAAGGCTTGGCTGTGCTACCTCGGGCGATCGCCCAACAATTGAAGGCACCGATTCACCTGCAAACCCCGGTTCAGGAAATTGCCCCAGAATCCAAGGGTGGCTACCTGCTGCGCAGTGGTGAGCAAACGTGGCACGCCCGCAGTGTGGTCTTGGCAACGCCCGCCTATCAAACCGCAGAGTTGGTAGCACCTTTTCAGCCAGCGATCGCCCGTGTTTTGGCTACCATCCCCTATCCCACCGTGGCCTGTGTGGTCTTGGCCTACCCCGCTGGACTCGGGCGCAGTGTCCGCCCCGGCTTTGGGGTACTCATTCCTCGCGGTCAGGGCATCCGCACCCTTGGCACTATTTGGTCGTCCTGTCTCTTTCCCCAACGCACTCCCGCCGGTTGGCAAGTCTTTACGAGTTTTATTGGCGGTGCCACGGATCCTGATTTGGCAAGCCTCAGCGAAGAAACCATTGTCCAGCAGGTGCAGCAGGATTTGAGCCGCCTCCTTGATTTACCCGCAGCCAAGGCACGCTTACTCGGTATGAAAGTTTGGCGACGGGCGATTCCCCAATATATTGTCGGCTACCCTGAGCAGTGGCAGCAGGTGACCCATGCCCTCAGTCAAACCCCCGGCCTGTTCCTGTGTAGTAACTATGCTGAGGGTGTCGCCTTGGGCGATCGTGTTGAACATGGCAATCGAACCGCTGCTGCTGTTGCTGCCTACCTTTCAGGAGGCCAGCCCTAGGGATGTCGCTGTCGGACTATATGAATGCGGCTCTTGAGCGGGCTATCTATCACTTCAATGCAGAGGATGGCCTGATTTACGGTGAAATTCCAGACCTTGAGGGGGTCAAGGCCCATGGCAAGACAGTGCTTGAATGCCGCGAGCATCTCTCCGAACTCTTAGAGGATTGGATCTACTTCCATGTCTCGCGGGGCATTGCCGTACCCATGATTAACGGCATTGAAGTTCCCGTACGGGAGATTTTTTGAACCTCACCCTCTTTGGGTACGGCTGATCTATAGAAAAGGACTGTATTCTCAATAGGCCAGCGATCGCTCCCCTGTAACATAAACGAGCAAACATAGCCTAAGATTATCGGTAAGGTTAACGAAGCGATACATCCGCTCTACTAAGGAGGACATAACCCTATGGCACTCGTACCCATGCGCTTGCTGCTCGATCACGCAGCCGAAAATGGTTACGGCATTCCCGCCTTCAACGTCAACAACATGGAGCAAATCCAAGCCATCATGCAGGCGGCCCATGAAACCGACAGTCCCGTGATTTTGCAAGCATCGCGGGGTGCCCGTAAATATGCTGGGGAAAACTTCCTGCGTCACCTGATTTTGGCTGCGGTGGAAACCTACCCCCACATCCCCATTGTCATGCACCAAGACCATGGTAACGAGCCTGCCACCTGCTACTCCGCCATTCGCAACGGCTTTACCAGTGTGATGATGGATGGCTCCCTTGAAGCGGATGCCAAAACTCCCGCCAGCTATGAGTACAACGTGGCCGTCACCAGCGAAGTGGTAAAAGTCGCGCACTCCATTGGTGTTTCCGTGGAAGGGGAACTCGGCTGCCTTGGTTCCTTGGAAACCGGTAAAGGGGAAGCCGAAGATGGTCATGGGTTTGAAGGTGCCCTCGATCACTCAATGCTGCTCACTGACCCCGATCAAGCTGTGGACTTCGTGGAGCGTACCCAAGTGGATGCCCTTGCAGTGGCCATTGGTACCAGCCACGGTGCCTATAAATTTAGCCGCAAACCCACGGGTGAAATCCTCGCCATCAGCCGCGTGGAAGAAATCCACCGTCGTTTGCCCAACACCCACTTGGTGATGCACGGTTCTAGCTCAGTGCCCCAAGAATTAATTGACATCATCAACCAGTACGGTGGCACAATTCCTGAAACCTACGGCGTGCCTGTGGAAGAGATCCAAAAAGGCATCAAAAGCGGTGTCCGCAAAGTGAACATTGACACCGACAACCGCTTGGCCATTACCGCTGCGGTGCGTGAAGCTCTCGCCTTGGCACCCAAGGAATTTGACCCCCGTCACTTCCTCAAGCCCTCCATTAAATACATGCAAAAAGTGTGTGCTGAACGCTATCAGCAATTTGGTACCGCCGGCAATGCCAGCAAAATTAAGCAACTCAGCCTTGATGACTATGCTGCCAAATATGCCAAAGGTGAACTGAAACAAGTGACTCAGAAAACCGTGGTGGTCTAGGCACTCTGCGATCGCTGAGCAACGATAAGTAACGTGATAGAGGGTGGCTACGGTCACCCTTTTTGATTTGAATAAAAAATAATAGCTCTATAGTTTTATTCAGCTTTACTCAACGGGCTTGGAGGGACTCGAACCCCCGACCTGCTGATCCGTAGTCAGCCGCTCTAATCCACTAAGCTACAAGCCCAAGTCAGGAACACTATCCTAGCATGAATTCCCAGAGAGATCAAAGGGGCGACAGGAAATTTGCGCGCGGGTGTGTCATAGTCGGGAGCGGAGACCCTTGACTCAAACGGATAGATGCTGAAGAAACTCCACCGCTGGTTCTTGACCACTCCCCATCTGCCGCGATCGCTCGTGGCTTTTGGTCTGAGTCTGGCTGCCCTTGCCCTCTTGGATAGCAGTGCTAATCTTGTCCTCGCTCATCTAAAAGCAACTGCCCCAAGGTTCTTTGCTGGCTTGGTTGCTGGTACCTTTGATACTGGCTTTGCCCCAGAGGTGTGGCTCTCGGTCATCGGCCTCACCCTCGGTACGTTAATCATTGTGATTTCCATTGCGGCGCAAAATATCCCCAAAATTACTGAACTGTACATGCAGGACTGGACGAGCCTGATCTATGTCTGGTGTCTGGTTTTGGGGGGTGCCCATATCTTCTACATCAAGGTTTTGCAGGACTTGGGACGGCATCCTGTCGGCAGCATCCTGTTGAATTTATACGGCCTCTTGCCCTTGGCAATTTTGACGGCCCTACCCTACATCTTCTACATCCTCAAGTCCATCCAGCCAGAAAGTGTGGCTCAGCAAATTTACCGCCGCCAGTATCACTACATGAGTCAACTGGGCATTGTTCTCAAGGATGGGGTGTCCTATCAACCGCAGTTTTTGCGTCGTAGTCAGGCTCACCTGATCGCGGGATTGAACCAATTGGATGATTTGCTGGCCTATGTGGCGTTTCGGGGAGCGCAGGCCGAGATTATTGGTGCAGTCAGTGAACTGCTTCAGCACTACATCAGTTGCAAGCCCGATTATCCAGCCTATTTCTTTCGCCTCAGTGGGGCGGTGATGGGGGATATTGCCTTCAAGACGATGTTTGACCAATTTAGCCAGATTGAAGAGAACCATACCTTCTATGAGCAAAAGTGTTTTCGGCTCCTCGGCAATGCCTATGTGCGCTTTTTGGAGGAGGAGCAGTTTCCTCTCGCGTCGCTGTGTGGCTCTGAGATGTGCGCGATCGCCCACCGCATTCTCAGTATGGGGGATGACATTTTGCTGGACCTAATCATTATTCGCTTTAATACAATGATGCGCTTTGCCATTAAACACGGCAGTCGTTACAACGAGGCACGCAATCTCTATAACTTGGCCTTTCACTATCGGCGGTTTATTGAGAGTCTGGTGCATTACCAGCGCCCCCAGCTCACCCAAAAGTGTGTGAATTATCTACGTGCCTACGGGAATGAAGTCTATGAGTTAGCACAGAATAGTCCTGCACTGTATTTCATTGTTGATGTCTTTGCCGCTGAGCTAAAGAAGGTCTTAATCTTGGTGAACGAGCAGCAGTGGGAGGAGCGACTGCAACTGGAACTCTTGGAGGAAATGCTTCGCCTAGATAATCCACCGGAACTGCGTCAACCCCAAAATGGCGATCGCCCCTATGGCAAAAGTACAGGGGTTCGCCTCCTACAAATGGGACTCGCCCTCTTTTACTTGGCACGGCAGCAACCTCAGTTTGCGCAGCGGATTGTTGAGGATATGGTGGAGGATGCAGCGGTTCTCGGCTTGGCGGGGTTTAAGCGTCTCTTTCAGCAAAATTGCGATCGCCTGCGCCAGGCTCAGCCCAAGTTTTGGGAGGACACCGATCGCGGCAATGCCAATTTGTACTACTCAGAACACACCGAGCAACTGCCTGCCCTACAGACCCTTGTGGATCGCGCTTGTCACGCTCTGGAGATGACTCAGTCGTCCTAAAGCATGGTATAGTAATAAGTCTGAGGGCGAGTGGCGAAATGGTAGACGCACTACACTCAAAATGTAGCGGGAATACCCCATGTCAGTTCGAGTCTGACCTCGCCCATTTCTGAAAACCTAGTCTGGTAGCGGGTTTCCAAAGCCCCTAACTCTGAAAAGGTTGGCCAAGGCGAGCGCATTTGGCGGTTCTGGATAGGTGCTTGGGTATTGTCAGGGTATCCAGCGATTATCCGACGCCGGAAACGATTAGGGAAAGGCATGACAGAGAAGTGGTCAATTCCTTGTTTTTGCAGTGAATGGCCTTCTTTTCTATGAAACTTACGCTGGAAAACTTTAAGGGGTGCTACCGGTGTCGGTTCACTATCGCTGGCAAGCGCCATGCTGTTTACTTTGGCACTAGGGACTACGCTACGGCAGTTCGATTGCATCGAAAGCTCCAAAATGACGTGCTGAACGGCACCCTGAATCCCGATCTAAAGAGTTATTCCCTGCGCCACAGTCTTCTGGTTAAGAGTTCCCCTGCTCAGCCAAAGATAACCTTGCAAGGGCTTTGGGATAGGTGGGTAGAAACCCTAAACCTAGAGCCGGCGGTACGACACAACCACTACCACTGGACAAGAGCAGCTATCCCCGGAAAGTCATTGTGGAATGAAACGGCATGGTTTCTCAGAAAATCTGCTGAATGGTCTGCTAGCACTGCTCGCTCCCGTCTCACGATGATTCGGCGTTGCGTGGATTGGGGCATAGCGACTGGCTTAGTTTCCGGGGAGAATCCTTGGGGCTCCGTTAAGCTGCGATGCAAAAGAGGGCAATCGCGGATCAAGCCGTTCAGTAGAGCAGAAGTACAAGCAATTGTTAAGGCGTTTAGCGAGGATACTTTTTGCTCAAAAACCGCCAATACAAAGCACTCCTACTATCTCCCTTTCGTGAAATTCCTATTTACCTATGGAACACGGCTGGGAGAAGCTGTTGCTCTCACTTGGGATAAAGTTCTTTGGGAGAACCGGTTAATTGTTATTGAGCAAACCGCCAGCCGCAATCTGAGTCAATCCCCAACCTCGTCTAGACTCGTTCTCAAGGAGACGAAAACCGGAGAAATCCGTTTTCTGTATCTGACTGCCGCCATGGAAGCAATGCTGAAGGGGCTAAAGGAGACAAGCGATAGTCCCTATGTGTTTCCCGGCAGGCGGGGCGGATTGCTTGACGTCAATTCCTTTAGGAAGGCGTGGCGTAGGGTTTTAGAGGGGCTGGGGATTCCCTACCGATACCCCTATCAATGTCGCCATACTGTTCTATCCCATGTGGCCAAAGAGCATGGATTACCTGCTGCGGCTGAATTAGCTGGCCACAAAAGTCTTGAGATGGTGACCCGACATTATGCGAAGTTTGTGGGCTGCCAAGCTGATATTATCCCGAATCTTCTAGAGGAAGACTCTAGATAGCTGCACTAAAAAAGAGCGACACATTAACCAAAGTGTCGCCAATCTAATTTTGTAAAGGGGTGGAAAGAATGCAAGCCAAAATCATACTGGATTTTGATCATAATCTAGCCGAGTTATGGTTCAACGGTGAACCGATTCATGTCGGTCACTGCGAATTGTTCCCCCCAGTGCCCTACTTTTCGGATGGGTACTGGCAGCTTTCTCCTTATGTAGCGCGAGTCTCAGAGCTTTTCTATTTCACTGGCGGGATTAGACCGTTTTCGCAGGTAGATTTTGCTCTTTGCGATCCTGATTATTCTTTCCCAATCGACGAGGCAAAACGAGTCTGGGCTACCAAGCCAAGACCCAACCCAAGACTTATGGCTCTAGTAGCTGAACTCTTGAAACGCACTGATCGAGACGTTCTGCTTTTCTTGCAGTCCCGTTACTCTGCGGAAGAAATTTATGAAGCCATGAAAAGAGGAGATTCTGATGCATAGAAAATTTATTCCATCTTCCAAGACGAATCCTTGTCCTGTGTGTGGGCGAACCAAAGATGGGGATTGCCGCGTTACCGTTGACAAACAGCTTGTTCTTTGCCACACCTACTCTGATTCTCTCCGTTTATGGGAAGAAGTTAACGGCTGGAAGTTTATCGGTTCGTCCTATAATCCACTATGGGGCAAGTTTATCAGGGTAAAAGAAGATTGGCAAAAGCCTTGTCGTCCAGCGGGAAAGCGGTATTGGGACTATCATGACAGCCAAAACCAAAAGATTGTTCGCGTGCACCGCCAAGACTTCGGGGATAGCCGCCCAAAGCGAATCTGGCAAGAGTCCTTAATAAAGGGGAAATCCCCCGCAGAAACGTTAACGTTTGCGCTGCCCTACCGCTATACAGAGTGCATATCCGCCCAATCCCGAGGGTGCCCCGTATTTTGGGTGGAAGGTGAAGCTTGCGCTGACAGCTTATGGGATATAGGCATTGCTGCAACGACGACTATTGGCGGCTCTGGCCAATACAGGTCCCACCAGTACCGCAATCTGTTTGACGACAAAGCGCTAGTTATATGTCCGGATTGGGATGAAACGGGCTTCAAGTACGCAGAAGCCGTCGCCCAAGATTATCCTGAAGCACGCTGGCTGTACCTTGATGTTGCCTTCGCGAGAGGCCTCTCTATTCCCAAGAATGGCGGCCTCGATATCGCTGACTGGATTGGTATTCTTGCTGAGCGGGGACTGCCAAAGGATGAAATAAAACAATTGATTCTCAGGTCGACAGAGAGCCGACGGAAGGGGTTTGCGCCTACCAATACCCCTGCGGAAGACAAGCCCAGGGAATTACTGGACTATGAACTGCTAAAAAATCGGTTTGGAGACCGACTGCGCTACAATCTGCTGACCAAGGAAGTGGAACTGGATGGTCAGCAGATAGAAGTCGGCGAAGCTAAGCTCCTGTTTGCCATTGACCATGCAATCAGGCTGAAGTCCAGCAAGGAAGACATCGCCAGTATTACTACAAAGCTAGCCAAAGAGCACGCTTACTCTCCAGTACGGGATTACTTAGAGAGGGTTTGGCTATCCTATCGGTCAAACCCCCATCCCCTAGAATCCTTGCATCGGCGAATTGAGACATATCTAGGTTGCGACAACAGCGTGCTGCGTTTACTTGTCATCAAAACATTGGTGGGAGCTGTGGCGCGCGCCTACGAGCCTGGAGTTAAGGTGGACACCATCCTAATCTTGTGCGGTCCCCAAGGATGCCGTAAATCTTCCTTTTGGCGCGCTTTGGCCAGTGCGGCATGGTTTGATGACTCGCTGGACTTGGAATCGTTGGGCGATAAGGATTCGCGGTTACAGTTACACGCTTCTTGGATAGTCGAATTCCAGGAAGCGGAACAGATGTTCGCCACTAAGCAACAGCGAGGAACGCTCAAAGCTTTGCTTTCGACTTGCCGAGATCGGATTCGTCGCCCCTACGGCCGGGTCTTTGAAACCCTAGAACGCCACTTCGTGGTGGTTGGGACAACCAATCATCTTCAATTCCTCGATGACCCGACTGGAAATCGCCGTTTTTGGATAGTTCCGGTGCGCGCCCCCATCCCCCTAGAGAGGGTAGAAGCCGAGAGAGACCAAATTTGGGCAGAAGCAGTCGCTCTTTACAAATCCGGTTTTGCTTGGTGGTTGTCTTCGTCAGAACAGCAAGCTGTTTCGGACTTGACCAGCCGACACGAAAACGAAGATCCTTGGCAGGAGCCGATTGCCAACTTCCTCGCGGCGCGCTCAGAAACAACCATGGCAGAAATTTTTTCAGACGTGCTGGGCGTAGAGATGTCACAGCGAGAACAGTATAAACAGCGGCGAATTGCCGCAATCCTGCATCAGCTTGGCTGGGAGCGGCGGCATGGGATGCGCGGCAAGAAATGGGTGAAGACGGAACCGCAACAACTTAACAGCCATGGTAGTTCTGAGCAAACGGATAAACAGTGCTCTCCCTTTATTCAAAATTTTGATCAATACGGGTCATATGGGTCATATGGGTCATATAGTACTCAAAAGCCAGACAAATCAAGCACTTCTGGCGATGACCCCTCTGATGACCCCTATAACGGCAAGGTGGGTGACGGGTCATTGGGAGATGACCCCAACGCCCATCATGACCCCCCAAAAAAAGAGGAATTTTGCCAAGGGGTCATAATAGAAACCTCGATTTCTCAAGCCTTGCGCCGACTGGATGACCCTAATGACTCTTATGACCCCTCAAAAGTGCTTTTTACCCAAAACTTTTCCGGGAATGGATCCGAATGGGATCTTTATTGCGATGGGTATGAATGACGTGATGGCTTTACCATCTCACGCGAGTCTCATTTTCTCGCTTAAGAATAAATATCAAGACTCTTGCCAAGGTGAGAGATGGTGCTAGCGGTTTTTCCTTTCTGCTTGCTAGAGCGATTTGGTGCCGCGAAGCCCCTGCCCTACCCTTCTTCCTAAAGAACTGACGAGGGGGGGATTTGGCTCGTTCTAACACGTCTTAACACCGCCCCACCTATAGGGTCAGCATGGGCACTCAAGGGGAGTCTGAGCCGTGATCCAGTACCCTGCACTGCCGAGGATTTTATGCGCTATTACCGATACTGAGTTTCTCGGCTGGGAGAGGATGCTTACCTTCTTACTGGGTCAGTTGTGCTTGCTGATCGTTTTTTTAGTTTGCCGAACCCATAGGGGGGCACAGTTTTTTTTTGGGATGAGTGAGTATGGTACGTTTTGGGTATAGTAGAGGGAATATGCACTGCTCTGTCAAAAACTGAATTGCGAGGGGATAACCACTCAAAATGTAGCGGGAATACCCCATGTCAGTTCGAGTCTGACCTCGCCCATTGATTCAACCCCCGCCAAAAACTTGGATATTGGCAAAGGCACACACCGGTGAAGCGTGACCCACCCGAATGGCTTGATTGGGTTCGCCTTTACCACAAAACGGTGTACCAAAAATACCGAAGGTGGAGGCATCTCCCACCGCAATGAGGCTATGCCAAAATTCAGGGGTGGTACCGCGATAGTTGGGATTGCGCAGGGTGCGGGTCAGGCGGCCATTTTCAATGCGCTTGGCATATTCACAGCCAAACTGAAATTTGAGACGGTAGTCATCGATTGACCAAGAACGATTGGACTCCATGTACACCCCCGACTCAATGTTGCCAATGATCTCGGCAAAGGACTGTGTCCCTGGCTCAATATTCAGGTTCGCCATCCGGTCAATGGGGGGACGATTCCAAGAACAGGCACGGGCATTGGCAACACCAAGGACACCCGCTCGCTGCTGACTTTCAAGGCTGCCCAGACCGCGCAGGAGGCGTCCTTCCTTGATGAGATAGATGCGTTCAGCCGCCACCCCCAAATCATCAAAGGCATAGCTGGCCAGTTCACCGGCAACGGTCGGATCAAACGTGACGTTCAAGAGGGGGGAGCCGTACTGCCGCTGCCCAAAGTCCTCAAGGCGAATAAAGCTGCTGCCGGCATAGTTGCGCTCATCCCCCAAAATGCGGTCTAGCTCTAGGGGATGACCAATGCTCTCGTGGATTTGCAGCATCATTTGATCGGGGGCGAGTACCAGTGTTGTCGTTGTTTCTGGGCACTCTTGGGCACTGAGGAGTTCAACGGCCTGCTCGCCAATGTGGCGGGCGCGATCGCTCAATTGATCAGCCGTCAGCCACTCTAGCCCCCCTTGATAGCACCGCGCTAACCAACCATGATCGGTTCGCTGCTGCACTACCCCTGCCCCCTGAGCCGTGGCGCTCATATCGGTGAGCACTTGATAAAATTGCTGTTCAATTTGACTGCCATCACTGGTCAACCACTGAGTGGTGGTCTCTACAGTTTGCACAAAGGCACGGGTTTGCACAATGTCGTCACTGACTTTGAGGCAATGGCAAATGTCCTTGAGGAGGTGATTCAACTCAGCGGCTGAAAGTTGGTCAAAAGGTTGCTGCTGGGGCGATCGATAGTGTCCCTTGCCCTTGCCCCGTGCCGCTGGCGTAAAGTTAAAGACTCGCCAATGGGCAGCGGTTTTCGCCTGTTGATAGGCCTGCTGAATCGCCCGATGGATAGCACTGGGTTGCAAATTTGGGGTTGCTGTATAGGCAAATTGACCATCGACGAGCACCTCAACCATGACACCCCGCTGGCGCGATCGCTGGTTCATTTCAGGATGTCCATCCCGAGCACTGCGAGTCGTGACAATCTCCTCAACGTAACGCAGCCCAAGCCAATCAAGGGGTAAATCCACCTGATTCAAAAGGGCGGTGAAATTCTTCGGTGTCGTCATGGCAGCGTGCTAATTTAAGGCATGGTAAAGTTTGAATTCTTTTCCATGCTAACGGCTTTTACTGCGGGGCTGACCCTCATCACGATTTCTGAGCTGGGAGACAAGACCTTCTTTATTGCCATGATTTTGGCGACCCGTCACAGCAAGCGGTGGGTCTTCCTTGGAGTATGGGCGGCTTTAATTGTGATGACACTGCTTTCAGTGGCCGTGGGCAAGGTCTTTCAACTTTTACCGCAAGAGTTCACCTTCTATGCGGCGATTTTGCTCTTCACTGTTTTTGGTCTCAAGATGCTAATTCAAGGCTGGCGAATGGGGGATAGCCCCTGTGAGGATGAGTGTGAAGCGGCAGTGGAAACCGTTGAAAAGGCGGAAGCCAATCTCAGCCGTTGGGGCAGTAACCCTGCTTGGGTGACTTTTGTGGAGGCCTTTAGTCTCACCTTCATTGCTGAATGGGGCGATCGCACCCAAATTGCAACGATTACCCTTGCTGCCGCGAGCCATGCCTTGGGCGTTGCCCTTGGTGCCATTGTTGGCCACGGGATTTGTGCCGCGATCGCGGTTCTAGGCGGCGGCCTGATGGCTGGACGCATCTCCGAACGGACATTGACCTTGGGCGGTGGTGCCCTATTTTTAATCTTCGCGATTGTTACCGCCTTGCAAGGGATGCCAAGGGCTTCTTGAGCCGCTTCTGAATCTAGAACTCCAATTGGTTATAGGAGGCGGCCAGAGGTGGCAAACTCCTGCACCGCAGCGCGCATAAAGTCTTCAAGGGAGCGTACCCCGGCTTGATCCTCGAACACCTTCGGCAGATTGTTTTGGATTTTTTCGCGGATAAATTGGCGATACTCAGCACTTTGACCCAGTTCAATGGCTTTTTGAATATAGGCAGAAACATCTGGTGCAATTAATTCCGGTAGCTCTAGGAGTGTGAGAATACCAGCGGTATGCCGCCCCCGCATAAAGCGTCCTGGTGTGGTCACCATAGGGACTTGGGCATAGTAGAGGGCTTCAAGGGTAGAATTCCCCCCTGACCATTCAAGGCTGTCTAGGAAAACATCGAGACAATGCAGCATTGAGGTAAAACCATAGAAGTTTAAGGGTCGGCAGAAGAAGCAGTACGCCCTATAGTCAAGGTTTTTGGCAGCAAAAGCTCGTTCTAGACGTCCTTCAAACCGCTGGCGGCTGTTTTTGGTCATAAGGTGGCTTATAAAGACAAATTGGCAATTCCCCACTGCTGCGGCAATTTCGGGATAGATGTCGTCAAACTGGGGGAGATACTTGAAGACACTTTGCAGGCAACCGTAGATAACGGCATCGCTTTTGAGGCCGAATTCCTCCCGCGTAATGGGCGATCGCGGGTCGGGGGGTAGCGGACTAAAGGCAATCCCCAAATTTTTTAGCCTGATCAGCTTTTCTGTGTAATGCGTTTCGCCATCGGGCGGTTCCATCAACTCACTACTGAGGAAATAATCAATTGTGGGTAAGCCAGAGGTGTCGGGATGCCCCCAAGACATACATTGAATCGGCGCTAATTTCAGAGCGGCAATCTTGATCAGTTCCAGATCCATGCCCAGTTCGGGGAAAATCACTAGATGTAATTGATCGGCACGAATCTGCTCAAACCATTCTGCGGGTGATTTGGTGCCCATGACAAAGCGATGGCAGTAGGTTTTTGCTTGCTCCGTACAGCGATCGCCATCATCTCGCACGTAGTAGCCATAAAGCTGAAATTGTGTTTTATCAAGATGTTTAAGCCAGCCGTGGAGCAGCAACTTCCAAACCGTATGCCCACGAAAGTGCCCTGAAACAAACCCAATCCGTAGAGGTTCATTGGCCTTCACTGGTGGCATTGGGGGGCGTTCTTTGGCGGCTGGAATCACACTGGTCATGATTTCGTAGATCATCTGCCCATACTGTTGTTGGACATCGCGGGTTTCTTTCCCTTGATAGGGCAGTAAAAATGTATTCACATTCCCCAGCCACTTCGAGAGATATTGTTTCTTATCTAAAGAGAAACTCTGAAACGTTTGATAGAACTCGGCAACGGATTCTCTGATTTTTTGACGGCAATCCTGTAGCTCTTCTACATCTTTATAAACGTAAATCAAGTACCTCGTACACTTGAGAAAGTCAATGCCAATTTGCCAGTCAGGTCTCAGTTCAATCGCTTTTTCGTAGGCTGCTAGTGCCTGTTGTAAATCACTATCAACACCACTGATCATGCCCAACAGGTACCAACATCTTGCCATGGTAGGATCCATTGCTAAGGCATGGTTGAGGGCTGAGATCACTGCTTGATACTCATTCATCCTCCACTTATCAATCGCCAGTTTTTCCCACCCCTTGGCAAAGGCAAGGTGGCCTTTTTGTTGAGTCGTTCTTGCAATGAACTCTTCGATACACCCCATAACCTGAAACTTAGCAATCCCGACGGTATAAGCGCATGTATTTGAGGATAATCTCCCGTGCCTTCGGGCGTAAATCCCGCTTCAGTTGCGGATTTTCATCCACGCGATTCAGCGCTTGCCAGACTTGACACCAACTGACATCAAAGAGGGTTTGTGCTTCCACAAGGCCGCGTACCATGGCGATCGCATAGCTTTCGGGGTCACGTTCCTGTGCCATATTGAGAAAAGACATCCCCCGCTGTGGTTGAAAGTAGTTGTCCATTGCTGTGAGATACCCTAGGGCCATTAAGTCATCGGCGGTAAGGCTTTCCAGCGGGATATTTTCAGGGGTCGTACCCTGTCTTAGGGCAAGATAGGCGCGGTAGGCTTGACCATTGGCTTTGCCGTTGAAATCCCAGCCGAGGGCATTGATCAGGGCAGCTTTGTGATCTGTGGGAACCTGCGGCGAAGAGAGCCACTCCGACATTTTCAGATCAAGGCGGCCACTGCGCTTGGCTCGCATCACCATGGGCACATCGGTATAGGCTTCGTAGAAGGGGGTGGAGGTCAAGGGCGAATCTGCTCGCCCACTGTATTGAAGGCAGACCACCGTTGTCAAAGCAAGGGCAGTCGCTAAAAGAGGAGATTTCATGGACTTGGCCTCCAAAGAGTTATTGGGTTTGCAGTTGCGATAGACCCGCCCCCGGATAGTAGGTGCCTAAAATTTGCAGGTAGTTGTAGCCGCGCTTGCCCAGTTCATAGGCACCCGTCTGACTCATTCCACGCCCGCCAAAGACATCGCGCACAATGTCGTCGGTTGCTGCATACATCGAAACCATCACTCGTCCACTTTTGGTGAGGACAATGCCCCGCGTGGCTTGGACTGCCGCTTGAGTGGTGTTCCACTCGGTTTCAATCCCACGATACACCTGCCAACGCTCGTCGTTCCCCAGATCAAAAAAGCGGCTGGCGGGTTGAAACATTTGGGCAAGGGCATAGGAACGGGCAGCGATCGCTTGGGCTTTGAGGGTTTCCATTGGCCAGTCGGGATAGACCTCTGAACCCACCACACTCACGAGGTATTGTTCCAAGTCCACTTGATTGACGGCTGTAACCGTGTTTCCCTGAGCAATGAGGCGCACCACACCGCGATACCATTTATCGCCAACAAACGCAAGTTGATTGCTGGGGCGAATCCAGAGGGAGGGGGCAAGGGGTTGGCCATTCCAGAGCAAAAAGCCATCGCGGGCTGTGACCACGACCCCTTGGCTAGGGGCAAGCTGGGTCATCACCTGCTGTTGATCATTCGTAACAGCCGTGGCGACAGCGGTGCCAACGGTCAGTTGACTTTGATCGCGGGCGATCGCCACCCGCACTTGAGGGGCAGGGCCTTGGCTCGGAGGCACGGGTTGCAGGGCAGGAGGGGGCACTGTGGGCAAGATTGCCTTGGCGTGGGTAGAGGCAGCCGCTGGTGGTTGGGGGACTTTGTTGGGGACAGTTGCTAATAGGGGATCGCGGCCATCCAAAATCGGCCGAGGCAGAGGTCGTTCAAGTTGAATTGGGTCAGGTAAAGGAATTGGCTCTGAAAGAGCAATCGGTGTCGGGGATAGGCTCCGCAAAAACCAGAACCCTAGGCTCGCACTGGCGATCGTGGCCATCATAAAGGAAATGAGCAAGGGTGAGTGTCCTCGCTTTGTCCCTTGGAACAGA
Source organism: Thermosynechococcus sp. PKX82 (assembly GCF_031583255.1). Lineage (NCBI taxonomy): Bacteria > Bacillati > Cyanobacteriota > Cyanophyceae > Acaryochloridales > Thermosynechococcaceae > Thermosynechococcus > Thermosynechococcus sp. PKX82. The sequence goes on from NZ_CP134169.1 coordinate 750,662, forward strand.
ACCCAGCCCATTCAGGTGTCATCTCCACTAGCACCTTGCCTATTGTATAGGGGAGTACGGAATTTGCCATGCAACATTTGCTGGTTTAGGGCAGAGAGGAAGCTGCTACCCGTTGTAGCCATTGCTCCACCCTATCCCCATAAACAGCTAAGCTATACTCCTGTTCCGCCTGCTGCCGACAGGCCGCCCGATCAATTTGATCAATCTTGCCAATGGCAGCAATTAAGGCCTCGACAGAATCCGGGGTAATGAGAAACCCGGTTTGACCATCACGGACAATTTCACTCGGCCCACCGCGATCGTAGGCAATGACGGGAACGCCACAGGCAAGGCTTTCGATGACAACGTTGCCAAAGGCTTCGACCCAGCGGGAGGTCAGCAACAAAGCGCGACAGCGCCGCAGCTGTGCTTGCATTTCCCGTGTTGGCAAAAAGCCCAGATATTCAATGGGGGCGTTGGGGTAATCTGCTTGAATGCGCTGCCAATAGTCTATATCTTGCAGTTGCCCCATGATTTTCAAAGGGGTACGGGTGACATTGACGGCAGCGACAGCATCTTCGAGACCCTTTTCAGGAGCAATGCGCCCCAGCCAGCACAGGGCATCCTCTGGCTCTGCACAAAAGTCATAGAGGGACAGATCCAGACCACTGCCCAAACACACGCAGCGATCGCCAAAAGGGAAGGTGGCGGCTTGGGTACGGGTATAGACACTAATGGTTTCCGGATAGTCATCAATGACACGGGCGATCGCCTGATCCATGACATCGGAAACTGAGGCCATGCTCACCAGATGCCCCACAGGACGGCTGAGAAAAGGCGTCAGGTAAAAGGGCAGCCAGTCGTAGGCAAAGTTGACAATGACATCAAATTCCTGTTGAAGCTGCCGCACCCGTGCCCACATATTGGCTAACACACTATTGGGGGGCAGTGTAATCGGTTGATCGCGGGTTTGATGCTGCGCTGGCACTTGAAGGGCACCCGCTACTGGTTCAATGGTTGCCGCCACTGGCAAGTGGGAACCCTCGGGGGCAAGGATGTGAATGGTATGCTGGCGATCGCCCAAGGCCTGAGCCATATTGAGGATCGTCAATTCAACACCGCCCCCTTTTCCTGTACCCAGAGGGCCAACCGAAGTGGAAACAAAAAGCAGCTTCAGAGGTCAACTCCTAGCGCAGAGCCTCAGCACCCGCCACCACTTCGAGAATCTCTTGGGTAATGGCAGCTTGACGCGCTTTGTTGTAGGAGAGGGTGAGGGTTCCAATCAGCGCTTGAGCATTATCGCTCGCGTTATTCATTGCCGTCATCCGCGCTGCCAATTCCGAGGCGGCGGCTTCTTGCAGTGCCCGTAGTAACTGGTTATTCAAGTACAGGGGCAGCAGGGCATCGAGAATTTGCACGGGATCCTGCTCAAAAATCATATCGGAGGGCAAAGCGGGCAAGGTTGAGGTGACTTTCTCGCGGTTAACTTCCAGATGTGAACCCCGCGTCGTCAGCCGAAAAATCTCATCATCGGGCGCCTCTAGCCCTTGGGGATCGAGGGGGAGCAGGGTTTGGACAACGGGCTTTGAACTAATGAGGGAGACAAACTTGGTGTAGATGAGTTCCACCCGATCCACCGTTTCCGAAAGAAAGAGGGAGAGCAGTTCACTGGCAATTTGACCCGCTTCACTGGCAGAGGGGATTTGCTCTAGGCCAGAGTACACGGCATCAATGGGATAATTACGGCGCTGGAAGTATTGGGCTGCCTTGCGACCAACAATCACCAGAATATACTTGACGCCCTCGGCTTCGAGTTCTTGGGTACGCTCCTTGGCACGGCGAATAACGTTGGTATTGTAACCGCCGCACAACCCGCGATCGCCCGTCACCACCAGCAGCGCCACCGTCTTCACAGGACGCTTGGCCAATAGCGGTAAATTGGCATCCTCAAAGCGTAGTCGGGTTTGCAAGCCATAGAGCACCTGAGCTAAGCGATCGGCAAAGGGACGGCTCGCCATAACCTGCTCTTGGGCACGGCGAACTTTTGCTGCCGCCACGAGGCGCATAGCTTCGGTAATTTTGCGGGTATCTTTAATCGTTTTGATGCGATCGCGAATAGCTTTGAGATTGGGCACGGTAATCTAAACTCCTAAGCAAAGCGTCCCTGCCCTAAGATTTTAGCCCAGAGGGGGATCGCCTAAGCAGTCTTTTCACTTGACCCACCCCTACCAACCAGCGTTGTAATCACAGGAACTGCCAAAGCGGCGACAGGGGGAATGATGCGGCCAATGGGCTGCGGCAGATTTAAGCTGACGCTCAAAGCAGAAACCACCGTTGCCGCAATGCCACTGATCCAAAGCACGGTGTCACGCCGCCACCGTTGTCGCTTCAGGCGGTGATTTTCCTGGGCAGCAAGGGTGAGTTCAGTGGAAACAACGGTTGAGGATTGGTTGCGCAGCACCTCTAAATCGTGCTGCAGACCGTGCAATTCATTTTGCGCCTGGGCAAGTTCCTCTTGCAGGCGATCGCGCTCCCTTTCCACTTGGGTGAGTTGCCGCGTTATCTCCGCCAGTTGTTGGGCAAGGCCGGCGTCTGGGGGATTACCGAGAAGGGCGGTATCCTCCAAAGAAGCGGGGGGTGAAGCAGCCAATACCGCCTGAAGTTGCTGTTCGAGAGCTGTTTTTTCTGTTTGCAGCGAGGCAAGTTGATCTTGAAGTTCTTGAATTTGTGAGACTTGGAATTGCAGGGTTGCCACTTGACTTTGCAGTTCCTGAATCTGGGAGGCTTGCAGTTGCAGTGTCACCAGTTGCTGCTGAAGTTCGTCTTGCTGAATGAGCGCCTGTGCCAGTTCCTGTTCAAGATTTTGCCGCAGGCCGCTCAAGGTGGCATTTTCTTCTTGGAGGCGGACAAGGTCTTGGCTCAGTTGATCTCGCTGCTGTTGAACGTTTTCCAGTTCTGCGGTGAGCTGCCTAATTTGCTCCTGTAGGGCTTGGTTTTGGGCGATCGCCCGCTGTTCTGCGGTCAGGGTGAGCGACTCCAATTCAGCCGTCAGAGAGTTGAGATCAATATCCTGTGCAGGAGGCTCGTCCAACTCACCCAAATCAGTAATGATGTTTTCTAGGAGATCGTCGGGTTGGTTGCTAGGAGGTTCTGGACTGGCCATGATCCTAATACCTGCGCGCGTGCTAAGAATTGCTCCAATTATAGCGATCGCCGTCCCTATCCTCTAGGCTAGAAGGCGTTCTGCAGTTCTCGAACGAAACTCCATGCTCAAACGCGAACTAGGACTGTGGGGCGCCATTTTAACGGGTCTAGGTTCCATGATTGGTACGGGGCTGTTTGTCAGTTTAGGCATCGCCACCGACCTTGCTGGTTCTTGGGTGTTGATAGCCTTGATCCTTGCCGCGGCGATCGCGCTGTGTAATGGCCTCAGTAGTGCCCAATTGGCGGCCTCCCATCCTGTGAGTGGGGGCACCTACGAGTATGGGTATCGCTATCTTTCTCCCCCTTTCGGCTTTACAGCGGGGTGGATGTTTTTACTGGCCAAATCGGCTTCTGCAGCCACTGCTGCCCTTGGCTGTATGGCTTATCTCTTCCAATGGCTCGGCCTAGAGGACAATAGCGGGCGCTGGCAAATCATGGCTGCTCTGGGGCTACTGGCGGTCTTGATCTGTGTGGTGCTTTTGGGCATCCGGCGATCGGCGCAAGTGAATCTGGGGATTCTCCTAGTCACGTTCACCAGTTTGTTGCTCTTTGTTGGCATTGGCCACGTCCAACAACAGGGAGGGCTACTTTGGTCGGCAGCATCGCAACCACTCTCGCTCAAGAATCTTCTCCAAGCAACGGCACTGCTTTTTGTCGCCTATGCTGGCTATGCCCGTATTGCTGTGCTGGCGGAGGAGGTCAAGACTCCTCGGCGAACCATTCCACGAGCCATTGCCCTAGCCAGTGGTATTGTTGTCCTGCTCTACTTCAGTGTTGTCTTGATTGTTCTGGGGAGTCATGGCTCTGGGAAGTTGACTACGGCTGCCTCTTTAGAGATTGTCGCCAGTGAATTGGGTGTCTCTTGGCTGCCGCCTCTGATTACGCTGGGGGCGATCGCGGCCATGGTCGGGATTCTGCTCAATCTGTTGCTCGGCCTCTCCCGTGTGGTGTTGGCAATGGCGCGACGGCGAGATTTACCGGCAATTTTGGCTCAGATTCCAGCCCAAGGAAAACAACCTGTTGCTGCCGTTCTAGCGGTGAGTGGGGGGATTGCCCTCTTGATCCTGATTGGCAATGTAAAAACTACGTGGTCTTTTAGTGCCTTTAGCGTGCTGATTTACTACGCCATTACCAACCTTGCCACACTGCAACTGAAGGAGCCACAATTTCCCCGCTGGCTTGCGATTGCAGGTTTAATCGGTTGTCTAGGGCTGGCTTTTTGGGTCGAAGTCCAAGTGTGGCTGTCGGGGTGTGGTCTCATTCTTCTTGGACTTGCTTGGCACTACTGGGTGCGGAGGGCAAAGGCCGTTTGAAAGTCTTGCCGGGTCATCGGTTGCGTCACCTCTAGCCCCTCACCCCCTAGGACGCGCAGGGGTTCACCCCCAATGGAAATCCAAACTGGCGCATTGGGATCATTCACTGTTGCTGTGTACAGTACCTGTCCTAGACGTGCTTGCATCGAAGCACTTCCCCCCCCTTTGGTAAAGTCTGGAGAGAGATCCACATGGATGCCATCGGCTTTGACTTCTACACGATTGACACGGGTATTTTCCGGAATGCTGGTGGTGACATCTTGATTGGCAGGACCCGCCAAAAGTCGCTCCAGACGAGATTGAATAAAGAGTTCTGGCCGCGTTGCCGGGGTATTGATCCGTACCGTAGAGGGCACCAAAACGAGGCTATCCCCTTCATTCTTGACCCAAAAAATTTGAGTTTCCTGCTGCTGGGCAACTTCCGCCGGATTAGGAACCGGATCTCCCTGCCGGGGGGGACTCAAGGTTAGCCATGCCGCTGTACCAGCCGAGGCAAGGCCAATAACCGCCAGCAAAATCAAGGCGGGGCGGGAGCGGGTGACTTTTGCTACCATCACGATCTCTCCTTGGCGGGATGCACCTGCCTCTACCTTAGACGCTATGATTCAAGGGTAAAGTTCCAGTGCCTGTGGCCTTAGGGGCAGTTGCCCACTGCTTAAACTAGAGGATAGTTCTCCCTTTAGATCAAGTTTAAGTCATGGTGCAAACGACTCTCCGTGCAGAAGAACTAGCCACTGCCCTCCTTGATGCAGTTAGGATTGCTCCCCAAGATTGGCATCGCCTCAAGGGCAATCGCCGTGCCCGCGCCCTCGAACAAGTGGCTGCCGCCCTTGTCTATCTCCTCAAGGAAAATGATGCTGAGGCACTGGCGCATCTGCAACAGGCAGTGGGTTGGCTCGATCGCTCCATTAGTGCGCCGCCTTGCCCTACGCACCACCATTAGCGGTGCCAGCGTCGCCACCGAGAAACCACCAGATCGCTTGTGACATGAAGCAGTGCCGATAGCTCTAGCCCAAGGGCGATCGCAACTCCCCAGCGCCAGTCAATTCCCTGCCAACGATGTAGCCATTCCTGCACAAGGGAAAGGTGGCCTGTGAATGCGGCGACCCCGGCCACCAGACCCAATCCTAACCCCAACCAAAAGCTGAGATAGAGCAACCGAATCAGCGTGCCCACCACTGGGCCATGGGTCCAAAAGGAGCGATGGTGAAAGGCTTTTTGGTAGGGTAGCCATATTGCCCGCAGCCAGCCCCAACGGTAGTAGGGTAAAGAGGGGGTATCGAGGTCTGGACTGAGGAGAAAGCCGCCAATACCAAAGCTACTGCTGGCAATTGCCCCCCAGATCCAGTCACGGGTGAGGGCACTGGCGGTGAAGCCCACAAGGGGCATGCCGATCCAAGTCAGGCGATCGTGGGTACGGCCACTGGGCATTGAGGATTCCGCAGATATTTCCTAGGGCAAAGCTACGGCAAAACGGGCTAGATCATGCAATCGGCGAACTTATTGAGTGCGGTGGGCGTCTAAGTGAGCTTGAAGCAACTCGGCTGAAATTTGAATCTGATGAAGGGCGATCGCGCAAAACTAAATCGCAGGGTGTGCCAGTTCACATACCTGTCCCCGATCAAGTATGCTGAGCACGTTTGAGCGAGCGGCTTGGCTAGCCAACTTGGCAGGGTATTGTGCATCGCTGGTGGAGGAAGCGTGAATGGATCAACCGTGGCGTTCTTGGCAATTTCGAGCTGTAGTGAGTTTGCTATGGGCACCTGCCGCTGCACTGGTCATGGCTCAGCCTGCTTCAGCCAGCCGTCTACAATTGTGGCGACTTAACCCTGCCACCAATCAACTGGAAATTCGCACGGAGCGTGCTGTTCAGCCCCGTGCTGAGTTAGTCTATAACCCGACCCGCCTTGTCATTGACTTGCCGGGTGTCGTTCTCGGTAGCCCCCAGATCAGTCAAAACTACAGTGGTGCCATTCGCCAAGTGCGGGTTGCTCAGTTTGACCCCCAAACGACGCGGATTGTGGTGGAATATGCGGACGGTTTTACAATTGACCCGCAGCAGGTGCGCTTTCGGGGAGTCACGGCTAATAACTGGTTGGTGCAACTGCCTACCCCCCAGCAGCAAACAGTTTCGCTACCGCCGCCACCCCCACCGTCTCCTCCTTCTGCTCCTCCCGTAACGCCCACAGGGCCGCTGCAAGTGCGAAGTTGGCGAGCAGATGCCACAGGTTTTCTAGTGCTAGCCGATCGCCCCTTACCCGAAGGCAGTTACACCCTGCGCCGCCCCCGTCGGGATCGCATTGAAATTCTCCTCAGCAATAGTGAATTGATTCGCAACTTTAGTCCTCGGCGCTTGGAACTGCGCCGCTTTGGTCGGGATCGCGTCCGGGCAGAGGTACGGACTCAGAGCAATCGCCAAGTCCAAATTACCCTCGACATTGACCCTCAAGATGCCGATTGGCAAGTGATGCCCCGTCATGATGGCTTTGTGATTGTGCCTTCAACCACGGCCATTACACCCCCACCTCCGCCACCGTCCCAACGCCCTAGTGTGATTCCTGCGGCCAGTGCTCAAACTCCTGTCACAACGATTCAGCGCGTTGACTTGGGGGGACGAGAGTTGCTGATTCAAGGCGATCGCACCGTTTTCTATAACGTGGGCTGGGAAGGCAATCGCTATCGCATTCGCCTACGGCAAGCACAGTTGGACAGTAATCTGCGCGAACCCCGCCTAGTTACCGGTAGTCCCTTAAGCAACATTGAATTTCGTCAAGAGGATAACCAAACCGTCTCGATTCTGCTCACCCCAGCGCCCAACTTTCGCATCCTTGGCCCTCGTCCCCTGTCAGCTGAAGCGTTTGTGGTGCAAATTCAGGGAGCAAATGACCCTCCGAGCAGTACGCCCACCCCAATTGATGTTCCCCCCACAGCAACCCCTCAGCCCCCCAATCAGCCCGTCCCCCGCGGCCGGTTTGTGGTGGTCATTGATCCCGGACATGGCGGACGCGATCCCGGTGCCATTGGTATTGGCGGCATTCGTGAAAAGGATATTGTTCTCGATATCAGCCTGCAAGTTTCCCAATTTTTGCAGCAGCAGGGGGTACAGGTGATTCTGACCCGCACTACAGACATTGACTTAGACTTGGCTCCTCGGGTCGCCATTGCGGAACGGGCACGGGCAAATGCCTTTGTGAGTATTCACGCCAATGCTATTAGTCTGGCTCGCCCCGATGTCAATGGTTTAGAAACCTACTTTGCCCCCGGACGCTCCAGTCGTTTGGCATCTGCCATTCACAATAGTATTCTCAATTCCTTGAACATTCGCGATCGCGGGGTGAGGGCGGCACGATTCTATGTGATTCGCAATACGTCAATGGATTCTGCCCTTGTCGAGACAGGGTTTGTCACGGGCGCAGAGGATGCCGCAAACTTCAAGAATCCTGCGTGGCGGACGCAGATGGCACGGGCGATCGCCCAAGGCATTTTGAACTTTTTGCATGGAAGATGATGGAGCTGACGGGAGTCGAACCCGTGTCCGCCCTAGCTATTCATCGACTGCTCCTTCACAGGTTTAGCCTTTCTGACCCTCAGGCGGGAACTGTTCCTTATCCCGAACAGTAGGATGCTCTGGTAGAGTCTTTGCTAAACAGCCCACCAGAGAGAACTGCCTAGCGCATCCGTTGGGGTTAACCCGCTGCCCTTAACGGAGTCGGACAACGAGTGCTCGAACCTGTTTAGAGGTCTTAGGCTACCGCAGCAGCTTTACGAGCGAAAGGAACGATGTTGTTCGCAGTTACTTTTGGTTTGGACTCTGGATTAACGAGAGATAGCCCACTCTCGACCTGCATCACAGCCCAACTTTCACTAGGACGTCGAAGCCGTTTCAGCCCCTTGAATAGAGCTACTCCTAAGCTAGCGCATTTTTTTGGATTTGACAACGGCTAATTATTCGAGCGATCGCCGGCCAATGGTTCGCGGTTTAGGACGGGGTGCCGGGCCTGCCATCGCCACCATGCGATCCAACTGTTTGTGTTGGGCAAAATACTTTTGCCACAGGTCAGGAGCATCCAGCGTGTCACCCCCATGAGTTGTTAAGCGTTGCCGCACCCGACAGAGGACAGGCGTATTCACACAGGCACCCGCAATAATCACTTGCCCCTTGCTGAGGGCAGGCAGTTCTTTGAGCAAATCTCGGCCAGCGGCCTCCACCCCATGCTTGAGGCTCTCTTGATCGACAGGGTTGACAATCCGCAGCATAAACTGGCTCATACACTGGGAGAGCACATCGCTATCCAGTTTGCCAGGACGCTGAGTAATCAGTCCTACCCCAAGGCCAAATTTACGACCCTCACTGAGAATCGTGCGCAGTACCTGCTTACATTGGGAAGGTTCATGGGCAGGGGCAAAGCGGTGCGCCTCCTCAATTAAGATAAACACCGGGTAGGGGAGGTACTGCTCATCCCCCTCAAAGACGCGGTCTTTTTGGGTATTCATGCGGGCATGGTTGGTTTGGCGCAAAATTGCCGTGGCAATCACCTGCTGCTCCTCAAGGGGAATCTCATTCATTTGCAGGATGGTGACTTGGCCGGGGGCAAACAACTCGCAAGGGGGCAAATGCTCATTGGCATGGAAATAGTCAGAGCGCTGCATTTTTTCTAGCTTCCAAGCCAAGGCATCGGCAGAGGAGCCCTGCTTGACATTGCCCTCTTCATCCTTAACGCGATCCACAGCATAGACTTCGGTAATTAAGTCCCGCGTACTCCAATGGCCATTGGGATAGAGGCGGCGTACTGCATCGTGGGCTTTTTTGAGAATGGCCTGCTGGCGATCGCTCATCGGGGGGAGCAGCGTCAGAATATCGTGAAACTCTAGGGAAGAAACACGAATTTTGACCTCTTGGGGCGTAATAATTTTCACCTGAGGTTGATAGCCATCCGCCCCTTGAAAAGCGGGGTGTCCCCTCAGCTGCGCCAGCGTGTGGTATTCACCATGGGGGTCGAGGATCAGCACTGCGGCGCGATTTTTCGGTAAAAGCAATTCCTCCACCAAAACCCCTGCGGTATAGGATTTCCCGGAACCTGTGCCGGCAAGGATGGCCACATGCGTACTCACCAGTTCCTTGACATCGAGGGCAATGGGCACAGCACCCTCCTGCCGCAACAACAGTGAACCGATATGGGCAGCCCCCACCTCCTCTGGCTTTTTCTTGTTGAGAACCCGCCGCAGCAGTTCATCTTCCGCTAAATAGACCTTGGCACCCGGCAGGGGAAGCCGCCGCAAATTATTAAAGCCAAAGACCTCATGAAATTCCCCCATCACTTCTACGGTTATTTCGTAGAGTTCCGCCGGTTCACAGGTAAAACCAATCAGGGCAGCCACCGCACCGGGATTCAGTTCGTGATCAGCAAACATCCGATCCGGTAGATGCTCAATCAGACGGCAGCCAGTAATCTTGCCCAAGACTTGGTGAACCGCAGCAGCATGGGAGTTTGAGGCCACACTTGGGGAATGGCTCAACTCATAATAGACAAATTCACCAATGCGCACTGGCTGTGCATCGGCAGTAATAAAAACATACTCGCTACCGCTATCACCGGGGCCTTTGACAATGCCGACAATGTGGCGAGAAGAAGGGTGGCTACTGTTCATCGCACAGGACGGGTAACCCAAAGAAAGCAAAGAGAGCTAATGTCGTTAACCTCAATCCTACGCGATTTTCCAATTGAGAGCCTGACGGCGCCTACTCTTCTAGAACGGGCGGCGGCTCACTGGGGGCAGGAATTAAAAAGGCAACAATGGCACCCAAGGCAAAACCAGCCACATTGCGCAAGACCGGTAGCCATTCTTGGGTGCGCACCACCACTGGCCCTAAACCAAAGGCAAAGAAAAGCATGCCCCACAGCGGTGAAAAAAGAAGAATCCACGTCCAAGCCACTTTTTGATCCGCACGGCGGGGACGCGCCACAAAGCCCAAAATGATGCCGCCAAAGATGGAGGTGGCAAGGGTGAGCAGCCATTGCTCTTGAGGTAATCCTGGGACAGCGCGGCAGCCCCCTTGGGCAAGGCAGGTTTCAATGGCTTGGAGAGATTGCAGGATCGCTTGGTCTTCGCCGTTGTCTCGGACAAAGTACTGATTGCCAAAGCGGGTTTGCAATTCAACCCAAAAGGTGCGCTGGAGCACTCGGTAGGCGGTGTCGCCAACATTGAAGTTCAAAAGATTGCCACCGCGCGTATCGGCCACCAGCAGAATACTGCGATCGTCTAAGTCCCAAAAATCCCGCACTGCGAGGCCGGGGGTGCGATCGTACTGGGTGAGGACGCGCAACTTCCAGCCCGTCTGTGCTTCAAACTCTGCCAGTTCGCTGTCAAGCCGTTCCTTTTGAACGGGTGTCAGAATCTGCGCTAAGTCAACGACATTGGTTGGCTCCGCGGGCAACAACTCTGGATTGTTGAAGCTGTGGGCAGGGGCGATCGCCCCCAACCAGCAGAGGCTAACCAGCACCATCCCTAAACCAACTTGGTAAAACAAGCGCCGCAATTGCTGAAGCATCGTAATAAAAATTTACAAATAGGGCATCTTTTTTAATTATCTTAAGGGTATGCTGCGAAACATTGCAATCAGCGCTGCCGTCTTCTCAGACAATATGCAGCTTTTGTTAAACTCACCCTATCCTGAGAATCCCATTGCTATACTGCAAGTCTAAATACCTAAACCTTATATCCCTGTTTCATCAGCCACTCCTCACCTACGATGCCCTACTCTTCTCAGCTACTGCACTATCTCGAACAGGAACTGGCACTGCCACCAGAGAGCATTGCAATGGCGGTGCGGCAATGGCAACAGCAACGGGGATCGTTGCCGATTATTCTTTGGCAGTATGGATTGATTACCTTGGAGCAGTTGGATCGGATTTTTGAGTGGCTGGATCAAACGCGGGGCGATCGCCTGCCAAAGGCTCCGTAAGTGGCAAACTAAGTGTTCGACAACAATCCTCGGTGCCGTAGGAGAGGCTCAGTGATCGGTTCACGGCCGCGGAAGGCTTTGAAGATCTCCATCGGGGGTTGGCTGCCGCCAAGGGCAAGCACGGTTTCGCGATAGCGTCGTCCCATTTCAGCAATGGCTTGCTCGTTGTCTAGGCCTGCTTCCTCAAAGGCAGCAAAGGCATCGGCACTGAGAACTTCTGCCCACAAATAGCTGTAGTAACCCGCTGCGTAGCCACCGGCAAAAATGTGGCTAAAGCTACAGAGAAAGGCATCTTCTGGCAGGGGGGGCAAGATTGTTGTGGTCTGCGCTAGGCGATCGCGCACTTGTTGGGGGGTTTCTCCTTGCCCCGATTGATAGCGATGGTGCAGTTCTAAATCTAACAAACTAAAGTGCAACTGCCGCAATAGAGCACTGCCTGCGCGATAGGTGCGGGCGGCAACCAGTTTTTCATAGTAGTGTTCTGGCAGCGGTTCCCCCGTTTCATAGTGGCGTGCCATGCCAAAGAGTGTCGGCCGATGGTAGCACCAATTTTCCATAAATTGACTGGGAAGTTCGACGGCATCCCACTCCACATTGTTGATGCCCGCTGCCCCCGTTTCATCCACCCGCGTCAGCATGTGGTGCAAACCATGCCCAAACTCATGGAAGAGGGTTTCCACTTCGCTAAAGGTCATCAGGCTGGGCTTACCATCCACTGGGGGGGTTTGATTGCACACCAAGTAGGCCACGGGTAAGCGGGTGCGCCATTCCCCCTGAATGCGATATTTGGCACGGCCAAGGCAATCGTCCATCCATGCCCCACCGCGTTTTTCGGCAGGACGGCTGTAGGGGTCAAGATAAAAGTGGGCGATCGTCAGATGATTTTCATCGAGGATGGCAAAAAAGCGCACATCAGGATGCCAAACGGGTACTTGACCATCCGCAGGCACCACCGTCACCCCAAACAGTCGCTTCACTAGCCCAAATAAGCCCTCCAGCACTTGGGGCAAAGGAAAATAGGGACGCAGTTCCTCATCGTTGAAGTCAAAGCGGGCTTCCCGCTGCCGTTCAGCCCAATAGGGAATATCCCAGTGCTGCAGATCGGTGGCTTCAGGTGCCCCTTGGGCAGCAGCAAAGGCTTTCAGTTCTTCCAGTTCTTGCGCCGCCGCACGATAGCTGACTTGCCGCAGTTCCTCGAGGAGCTTTTCCACACTGGCCACACTATCGGCCATTTTGCTGGCAAGGCTGAGTTCAGCATAGGTGTTGAATCCCAAAAGCTGTGCCTCTTCGATCCGCAGGGCAAGGATGCGCTCAAGAATGGGACGGTTATCCCACTCCCCACTGCTGGCACGGGAAATGTAGGCGCGATAGACCTGCTCCCGCAAATCCCGCCGTTGGCTGTGCTGCATAAAGGGACCAAAGCTGGGGAAGTCGAGGGTAATGTGCCATGGCCCTGTTTCGGGGGTGGCGGTCTCAATGCCATCTTGGCGAGCGGTTTGGGCAGCCAGCGCCAGCAAGCTGGGGGGAAGTCCAGCCACTTCATCGGGTTGGGTGAGCTTGAGGCGAAAGGCCTTGGTGGCATCCAAAAGATTGTTGGAAAACTGGGTAGATAGCTCCGCCAATTCCAGTTGAATGGTGTTGAAGCGCTCTTTGGCGGCTCCTGTCAAACTGACGCCACTGTGTTCGGCGTTACGAATGGCGGCCTCAACAATGCGTTTGCGCGCAGGGGGATAGCTCTGAAAGTCTGGACTGGCAGCCAGTGCCTTAAAGCCTTCATAGAGGGGGCGCGATTGACCCAAACGGGTGTAAAACTCCACTACTTGGGGTTGAACGGCTTCGTAGGCTTGACGCAATTCGGGACTATTTTTGACGCCGGTGAGATGACTGACAATGCCCCATGTCCAACCGAGGCGATCGCTCAAACGTTCGAGGGGTTCCACTAGCCCTTCCCACGTGGGCGTGAAGGATTGCTCGAGGGTCTCTAATTCTTGGGTGAGTTCCTGCAAGAGTTGGCGCACGGCTGGCTCAACATGGCTCACCTCAATCTGATCAAAGGGGGGAAAACCATCGCCCCGCAAGAGGGGATTATCGGTGTGAGGGGAAGTCGCAATAACCATCGGTATCCTACTAACTGCGATTCGATTGCTGACGCGCTTGGGCGATCGCCTGCTTTAACTGTGCTAAGGCCAATTCTAACCGCGCTTCGGGGGCAACAGGAATCAACCCCTGAGCCGTCATCTCATGGATCTCAAAATGCAGGTGCGGACCAGTGGAGTTGCCCGTACTACCCACGAGGCCAATGACATCCCCCTGCTTCACCCATTGACCGGGATTGACAAAGCGCTGTGAGAGGTGGGCATAGAGGGTTTGGTGCTGCTCTGGCGGGTGTTGCAAAATGACGGTGAGGCCATAGCCCCCTAGCCAGTTGGACTCAACCACGCGACCATCAAAAACCGCCAACACGGGTGTGCCTTCAGGGGCGCCCAAATCCGTTCCCGAATGGAAGCGGCGATCGCCAAAAATGGGATGGATGCGCCAGCCAAAAGTTGAGGTAATGGGCACCGGAAACGGCAAGGGAAAGAGCATTTGGCCATTGTTGACCTTTAGCCAACGCAAGGGATTCGGTCCCGGAAAGGGCTGGCGTACATAGGTCGGCGCAGCCGTTTGGGCAGATGGCACAAAATTTCTTGGGTTTGCAGCCACCAAGGGGCGATGAGAAGCTGGAGCAGAAGGTGATGTAGCCGTGGGGGTCACTAGGGGTTGTGGAGCACCTTGGGCTTGGCAAATGTTGGGGGGAACGCCCTCGCTAACGATCGCTTGACAGCCTGTGGAGCGCTCTTGGATCACCACGGGGATGGAGCGGGCGGGCTTAAGGTTTTCGAGGGGTTCACTGCCAGGGGGCGGATCCACGGGTTCTGTGGAAAAAACAAGAGGCTCACTGTCCACCGGTTGAACAGGATTGACAAGGATCGGTGCAGCCGCTTCTGGTTCAGCAGGAATCGTTTCAGCAACACTCTGGCGAGTCCCCAAGGCGGTTGTCAAGAGACCTATTGTCAGCCCAAGGGCAATAACCCGCTGCTCCATCATGATTCATCCCATCACACGCATTCCTTCAAATTCTAGGCGCAACCTTGGGGAATGACAATCTGCTTGGCCGCAAGGGGCTAGCGATCGCGAATTTTCATATAGGTCTGAATCACTTTGAGCACCATCGGACCTGCCACAGACCCACCCCCACCACCAGAGTTTTCGGCAAAGGCAACGACCACAATTTCCGGTTTGTCTGCAGGGGCATAGGCACCAAACCAAGTGTGGTTAGGGCGAGGTGGGTCTTCCCCGGTACCACTTTTGCCGGCGATCGCCACCTCAGGAACATTTAGGGCAGCCCCTGTACCACTGGTCACCACCTGCCGTAGGCCTTGACGCAGCACTTGAATGGTAGAGGGCTTTAGGTTCAAGGATTGCCGCCAGCGATGGGGATTGTCGGAAGCAATTAGGTGCGGCCGCACTTTATAGCCCCCATTGGCAGGCACTGCAAACATGACCGCGGCTTGAAGCGGACTCACCTGCAAAGCCCCTTGACCAATGGCGGTAATCAAGGAATCGCCGTCGTACCACCCCTCGCCAAAGGTTTCTTGCTTCCACTGGGGGGTTGGCACAAATCCGGGAGCTTCACCGGGTAAGTCAATGCCGGTTTTAGACCCCATTCCAAAGCGATGCGCCCAATGAATCAGGGTTTCAGGTCCAATGCGGCGCGCCACTTGACCAAAAAAGGTGTTACTACTCCATGCCATGGCACCGGCAAAGCCGAGAGGGCCAAAGCCCGCCCGGTTCCAATCGTGGAAGGCAAAGCCCTCTGTGTAGAGGGCAGGATAGGTCATCAGTACGGTATCGGGGCTAAACTTCCCTGACTCCAAGCCGGCCACCGTTGTCACGATTTTGAAGGTACTCGCGGGAGGAAACCCCTGAAGGGCACGGTTGACAAAGGGAAACTGCCGCCGTTGCAGCTCCTCCCACTGGGCTTGGGTCATGCGGCGGGCAAACCAATTGGGATCAAAGGCAGGGTAACTGGCCAGAGCCAGAATCGCTCCATCACGGGGATCCATGGCCACGATCGCCCCCGGCCGACTCCCTAGGGCTGCTTCCGCCGCTTTTTGCAAGTCCAAATCCACTGACAGCGTGATGTCATTTCCCGGTCGGGCTACCTTTTGACCCAAAATGCGGATCACTTTGCCTTGACCATCCACCTCCACCTGCTGACCACCCCATGTCCCCCGCAGTACGTTTTCGTAGGTGGCTTCGACACCCATTTTGCCCATGACATCGCCAAGGCGGTAGCCCTGATCTCGACGAGCCGCTAGTTCCTCCTCATTCAGTTCGCCGATGTAGCCAATGATGTGAGCCGCCGTTTCGCCATGGGGGTAAAAGCGCAGGGCTTCGCGGTCAATTTCCACCCCTGTCAAGAAATTGCGGTGTTCTTCAAGGGCAATGATTTGGGCTTGGCTAATCCCTTGGGCAATGCGAATCAACGAAGGAGAATTCACCCCTGCTTGCTTGACTCGCGCTTCGATCTCACTGGCAGGGATATTGAGCACCCGCGAGAGAATGTTCACCGTCTGCGGCCATTCGGGCTTTTTCGCCGCAAGGGGCCAGAGAAATACCGAGTAGGAGAACTTATTTCCCGCGAGGATCCGCCCTTTGCGATCCAAAATCTTCCCCCGCTCCGGCGGTTTGGGAATCAGGCGAATACGGTTTTCATCGGCCATCTGGCGGTTGCGATCGCCCTCGACAATTTGCAGGTAGGCCAAGCGACTCCCAATGCCCCCCAGCAAAAATACGGTCATGATCGAGAGCAATACCAAGACCCGCCCCTGTTTGCCAACCACACGATCGTAGGCTTGGTAGGTGAGGGGACGAGGGGGGCGCGTTTTTAGCATTGCCATAAGTTGCGAGGAGTTGATGAGTGATCTATGCTAATTGCCACTGTATTGCCACTCTATCAGATGCGCTAAGACCAGAGGTCAAGAATTCCGATACCCTAGAAGAAGTCTCTGTACTGCCGCTTCATGAAGCGATCGCGCTGCCGTCCCCAAGTCCAAGCCCCCAGTCAAAATCTCGACTCGTTCCTCGATGTCCTCACCAATACCGTGGGGGTGATGATCTTTGTCTGCCTCTTTGCCAGCTTGACAGCAGCGGTGTCTCCTGCTCTTGTGCGCACGCCCATTGCCCGCGAAACCCGCAAGCAGGTCTATTTCTTTGAGTGTCGTGAAAATCGTGCCCTGCCCCTTGAGGAGGATCAAGTCAGTGAGGCCATTGATCGCCACCTGCGGCGCATTACAGAAAATCCCTTTGCAGATCCCCGCCAAATTCAGCAACAACTAGAGTCCTTTCACCACCGTACCCGCTACTACGATGTGCGCCTGAGTCTGGTGCACAGCCAAGGGCAACCAATTTTGCAAACCCTTTTTGAACCCCGCGATCGCAGCGGTGGCGAATCCTTTAGCACGCTGGAAAAACCCGCGTCCAACTTTCGGCGTACCATTGATCGCCTCTCCCCCAGCCGCTATTCCCTTGTCTTTTTTGTGCGTCCCGATAGCTTTGATTGTTTCCGGGCAGCCCGTGCAGTGGCTTGGCGCAGTGGCTTTGATGTCGGTTGGGAACCGATGGCGGAGGGTCGCGCCATTATCTTTGTCAGTGGCGGGGGTCGCCGTGTCACTGTGCAGTAGTCCCAAGGAGGCTAAATGCTTGCCAAACGAATTTTGCCCTGTTTGGATGTGAAGGCGGGTCGCGTCGTCAAGGGCGTGAACTTTGTCAACCTGCGCGATGCCGGCGATCCGGTCGAACTGGCGCAAGCCTACAATGCAGCGGGTGCGGATGAGCTGGTGTTTCTCGATATTACGGCCACCCATGAAGAGCGGAACATTATTATTGATGTCGTCTATCGCACCGCGGATCAGGTGTTCATTCCCCTGACGGTG
This sequence comes from Thermosynechococcus sp. PKX82, assembly GCF_031583255.1. Taxonomy (NCBI): domain Bacteria; kingdom Bacillati; phylum Cyanobacteriota; class Cyanophyceae; order Acaryochloridales; family Thermosynechococcaceae; genus Thermosynechococcus; species Thermosynechococcus sp. PKX82. The sequence continues at coordinate 768,100 of NZ_CP134169.1, forward strand.
GGGGGCGGGATTCAGTCCCTGACGATGATCAAAGACCTGTTGCGCGCCGGGGCAGATAAAGTCAGCCTGAATTCGGCGGCAGTGCGGCAACCCGATCTCGTGAATCAGGCTAGCGATCGCTTTGGTGCCCAATGTATTGTTGTCGCCATTGATGCGCGGCGCGAACCCCATTGGGATCCTAAAAACCCCCGTTGGCAAGTCTATGTGCGCGGCGGACGGGAAGCTACGGGGCTAGATGCGATTGAATGGGCGGTGGAAATGGCTAAACGGGGTGCGGGCGAACTGCTGGTGACCAGTATGGATGCCGATGGGACACAGGCGGGCTACGACCTCGAATTGACGCGGGCGATCGCTGAGCGGGTGGAGATTCCTGTGATTGCCTCTGGGGGGGCGGGTACCTGTGAGCATATTCGCGCGGCTCTTGTGGAAGGGAAAGCAGAGGCGGCACTGTTGGCTTCGCTCCTACACTATGGCCAACTGACGATCGCCCAGATCAAGGACTATCTCCATCAGCACCAAGTGCCCGTGCGCCAAGAAGAACCCCTCCCTTGCCGATAAGCGAAGAGAGGGGCAGAGCATCAACCTAGAGGATCAAGCTAAAATGGCCAAGTCCAGTGGCTAAACTCCGGCTTGTCCACACCGTACTCGTAGGCGTAGTTGCGGGCTTCAATTTGCATGTTGCGGAATTTTTCCTTGGCATGGGCACCCGCCACTTGAAGACCGGGGAGGCGATCAATGGCATCAATGGCAAGACTAAAGCGATCAATCTCATTATTGATGGCCAACTCAAGGGGGGTGTTGATGTTGCCCTTTTCTTTGTAGCCGCGCACGTGCAAATTACGGTGATTGTGACGGCGGTACGTGAGACGGTGGATCAACCACGGATAACCATGGAAGTTAAAGATAATCGGGCGATCGAGGGTAAAGAGACTATCAAAGTCGCGATCGCTCAGGCCGTGGGGGTGTTCGGTTTCCGGTTGCAGCTTAAAGAGATCCACCACATTGATATAGCGAATCTTCAGCTCTGGAAACTCCTGCCGCAGGAGGGCGATCGCCGCCAACGCCTCTTGGGTGGGAATGTCCCCGGCACTGGCCATCACCAGATCGGGTTCACAGCCTTGATCATTGCTGGCCCAATCCCAAATGCCTAGCCCCTTCGTGCAGTGAATAATCGCCTGATCCATCGTCAGGTACTGCAAGTGCAACTGCTTGTCGGAGACAATCACATTCACATAGTTTTTGCTCCGCAGGCAGTGATCCGCCACCGACAGCAGTGAGTTGACATCAGGCGGTAAGTAAATGCGCGTAACCTTTGCACTCTTGTTGCAGACAATATCCAAAAATCCCGGATCCTGGTGGGTGAAGCCATTGTGATCCTGCCGCCACACCGTGGACGTAATCAGCAAGTTCAACGAGGCCACATCCGCCCGCCACGAGAGTTCATTGCAGATGCTCAACCATTTGGCATGTTGGTTAAACATCGAGTCAATGACATGGACAAAGGACTCGTAGGTGGAGAAGAAGCCATGGCGACCCGTCAGCAGATAGCCCTCCAGCATCCCCTCCATGGTGTGCTCGCTGAGCATTTCAATGACGCGACCATTAGGGGACAATTCACCGCCATCGGCGTCCTCCTCAAAGTATTCCGCAATCCAGAATTTCTTGCTGACCTCGTAAATGGCATTGAGCTTATTCGAGGTATTTTCATCGGGACCAAAGACACGGAAATTGGTCATGTTATTGCGCATCACATCCCGCAGGAAGACTCCAAGGGGACGGGTATTTTCCACCTCAATTTGGGCGGGTTTCTCAAACGTAATGCCGTACTGCCGAAAGTCGGGCATTTTCAAATCCTTGCGCAATAGCCCACCATTGGCGTGGGGATTCATGCCCATACGGTAGTTGCCGGTTGGCGCCAAGGCTTTGAGTTCAGGACGAAATGTGCCATTCTCATCAAAGAGTTCTTCGGGGCGGTAGCTGCGCAGCCAATTTTCAAGGAGCTTAAGGTTTTCAGGGTTGGTGTGGACATCGGCCATGGGCACTTGGTGTGCTCGCCAGAAGCCTTCCACTTTGTGGCCATTCACTTCCGCGGGGCCTGTCCACCCTTTGGGGGTACGCAGCACAATCATCGGCCAACGGGGTAAGGTGGTAACGCCCTCTTGCCGAGCCGCCCGTTGAATCTCCTTAATTTTAGTCACGCAGTAATCGAGGGTGGCGGCCATTGCTTGGTGCATTGAGGGGCGATCGGAACCTTCCACAAAGCAGGGTTCATACCCTAAACCGCGGAAGAAGTTTTCCAAATCTTGATGGGGAATGCGTGCCAGAATCGTCGGATTGTTAATCTTGTAGCCATTCAAGTTGAGAATCGGCAAGACTGCCCCATCGCGCGCCGGGTTGAGGAATTTATTGATGTGCCATGAGGTGGCCAAAGGCCCCGTTTCTGCTTCCCCATCGCCAACCACTGCCGCCACAATTAAATCAGGATTGTCAAAGGCAGCACCACAGGCATGGGAGAGGACATAGCCCAATTCTCCCCCTTCGTGTATCGAGCCGGGCGTTTCTGGGGTGCAGTGGCTGCCAATGCCACCGGGGAAGGAGAACTGCTTGAAAAATTTTTTGAGGCCGTGGGCATCCTCACTAATGTTGTGGTAAATCTCGGTGTAACTGCCTTCAAGGTAAACAGGTGCCAAAACCCCCGGTGCCCCATGACCGGGACCCGCTAGGAAAATCACCTCCTGTTGGTACTTTTTAATAATGCGATTGAGGTGAAGGTAGCAAAAGGACAGACCCGGACTCGATCCCCAGTGACCAAGGAGGCGTTTTTTGATGTGTTCAGGCTTGAGGGGTTCCTTGAGTAGGGGGTTATCGAGCAAATAGATCATGCCCACGGCCAGATAGTTACAGGCACGGAAGAAGGCATCCATGGCCTCAACTTCACTATCACTCAAGGGCTGTCCTTGAATCGTGGCGCGAGCAGAACCAAAAGCATGAATATCAGCGGTGAGTTCGGTGGGACGGGGAGGAGAGCTAACCATACAGTATCCTCGTCAAGTCAGCATGAGTATCAAGAAAATCAACCGAGATCATATAGATCAAAGTGCTAACGGCGTTGATCAAGAATCCACGAATTGCCTACTTACTAATCGGGACACATCCTAAACTATCGTCTTTAGCCTACAGCCCCATCCTAGGATGCTGAAACGGCTAGGCTCGCAAATGCGCTAGATTTTTTAACGTTGATTCAATTCAGTAAACTTCCCAATGCCTGAGCAATTTATGCGGCAACTTCTGGGGGCAGGGGGAGGCGAAAGAGCTGACAGGCGTTGAGGGTGGTTTGCTGTTCTAATTCCAAGAGGTCACATTGTCGCAGACGGGCGACGGCTTCAGCCACAAAGCGCACATAGCTGGGTTCATTGCGTTTTTCGCCGCGTTTGGGCACAGGGGCAAGGAAGGGGCAATCCGTTTCCACCAGTAGGCGATCGCTGGGAACCATTTGTGCCGAGGCATGGATTTGTTTGGCGTTCTTAAACGTGACGGTGCCGCTAAAGCTGATAAAAAGACCCAGATCGAGAAACCACTCCGTTTCTTCGGGGGTACCGCCCCAGCAGTGCATCACTCCTTGCACCGGCCCGCGATCGCGCACAAACTGTTGAAGTAGATCCCGCGCGGCAGCGGCTGCCTCCCGACAGTGGATAATCACTGGCAGATTCAAGCTGTGGGCAACCTCCAACTGTGCCCAAAAGGCCGCTTCCTGTTCTTCGCGATTCGTGGCTTTGTAAAAATCTAAACCTGTTTCGCCAATGGCCACCACCTTGGGTTCACTGGCGGCAAGGCGGGCAATTTTTTCCTTGAGATCCGGCTGCCACTGCTCTGTATCTAGGGGATGGAGACCCACTGCCATAAAGAGTTCGGGAAACTGCGCGGCAAGGCTCTGAATGGTGGGAAATTCACTGGGTTCAACGCAGGAGTGAACCAGCCGCACCACTCCCGCCGATCGCCAGCGTTCAGCCACTGAGTCCAGATCGGATGCGTACTCTGGAAAGTTGAGATGGACGTGGGTATCCACCAACATGGGGATTAGGCAGCCGGTTGCAGCGTTTTGTTGAGGATACGGGTCAGCCGCGCTTTACGACGGGCACCGGTGTTGCGATGGAGCACACCGCGCTTAACCGCTTTGTCAATTTTGCTAAAGGCCAAGTTGAGTCGCTGCTGGACTTCCGCCAGTTTTTCCGGAGTGGGATCGGCAGCATACTGACTAATAGCCGTCAAGTAGTTTTTAATCAGCGTCCGCACTGCCGAGCGATAGGCTTTGTTGCGAAGACGGTTGCGCTCAGCAATTTGGGCACGTTTAGCGGCAGATTTGATGTTAGCCACAGGTCACCTGATGATCAATCACACGTTAAGAACAAATAACCATTATAACCGTTGACTGAGCGATCGCAAGATCTTGGCCGCCAGCATTGCCGCCCCAAAGCCATTGTCAATATTGACGACACCAATGCCGGGGGCACAGGAGTTGAGCATTGTCAGTAGCGCTGCCAAACCGCCAAAATTCGCGCCATAGCCAATACTGGTGGGTACAGCAATCACGGGTACCGAGACTAGCCCCGCCACCACACTGGGCAGTGCCCCCTCCATGCCCGCAACCACAATGAGCAGGGCCATCTCCTCTAGGCGATCGCGCACACTCAACAGCCGATGAATTCCCGCCACCCCCACATCCCAAAATCGCTCAACCCCAAATCCTGACAGTTGCAACGTCACTGCTGCCTCTTCGGCCACGGGTAGATCCGCTGTGCCGGCACAGACCAAGCCCACCGGCAGGGGAAACTGCGGCGGCAAAATGGGGGCTGTACTGCAAATCCGTGCCTTTTCAAAATAGTGCAGTCCACCAACGCGCGATCGCAGCGCCTCAAACACCTCGGAGGAAATGCGCGTGGCCATCACACAGGGATAGTGGGGACGCATCCGCTGCAAAATCTCGACAATCTGCTGCGGGGTTTTGCCGGGTCCCCAAATCACCTCTGGAAAGCCGGTGCGCTGCTGCCTTTGGTGATCAATGCGTGCAAAATCGCCAATGGGTTCGTAGGACAGGTGTTGCAGTTGGCGATAGGCGGTCTCTACGCTCAGTTGTCCTTGGGCAACTGCCGTCAAAATTTGCCGCAGTGAGTCGGGCATTTAGCCTCCAATTCCCAAGCGACCCGCTAGCCCCGGCGCCATCGGGATCAAGGTAGCGGCCATCAGGAACAACAGCAGCAGACCAAGACCAGCACGGGTATCATCGGGTTCGGTGATCTCATCGAGACTGGGCTGATCCATATCCCGCTGCAACAGCAGAATCACCAACGCCCAATACAAGGCCAAGGGGTTGACGATCGCCACCAAGCCCAAGACCACAAGGGTAATAATCGTCAGTCGTTTGGCGGTTTTGGTACCGTAAATGGCTTGAATAATCCGCCCCCCATCCAGTTGTCCTGCGGGCATCAAGTTCAAGGCCGTCATGATCAAGCCCAGCCAGCCCAAAATCACAAAGGGATGCACCACCACCACTTCACTTTGCAACTGCTGCCCCAAAAAGAGCTTGGCGATCGTCCCCACCAAAATCGAGCCTTGGAAAAAGAGGGTCGGCACCTCTAACCCCTGACTCGTGGGCGAGAGAACAAGGCCAATGGCCAACAGCAGCAGCGAAACACTACCAGCCGCGATCGCCCCTGCTGCACCAATGTCAAAGAGTTGACTGCGATTGGCAAGGAAGGATTCAATGCGGGTCATGGCTCCAAAAGTCCCCAACTGCCACGCGGGTAAAAAGATGGGCGGCCCCAAGCGTGCCCGATAGCGTTTGGCCATTAGCCAGTGACCCCCTTCCCGTATAGCGGCAATGCCAAAGAGACCCAAGGCAAAGGGGAGCGATCGCTGGAAGAGGCCAGTGGTTGGATTTCCCAGTAAGCTAAACCCCTGCAGGATGGCACTGGTCTCGAGACAGGTTCCAAGGGTGGCCACCGCCAAGAAAACCGCTGCCAGCTTCTGAAGATTGCCCGAGCGAATTGGTTCGGTCGTCATTGGTAAAATCACGACCATCGGCTTGCCCTCCCCATTGGCCACCATAAAAAGGCGATAGCGATCGGGCAAGGCGGCCTGTAGGCGTTCAGTGAGTTGCTGATGCACCACTTTGGCCTCTCCCCGCAGATTCCCCGGGCAGATCACGCCCCCTTTGTAGGGAATGTAGTCGGTGGCGAAGTAGGTATCCACGCTAAAGATACTTTGAATGGCTTGTAGGTCTTCGGCGGGAAGGCTGGGTCGTGCAGTAGGCTGGGCTGGGGTCGTCTGCTCTGTGGTGGCTTGCTCTAGTTCCGAACGGCCAGAGGGAGCAGAGGGTAGGGGCAATTCGGCGGTGGCCGCCAGCGATCGCAACCAACGGCCAAGGGCAACATAGGCCACAATCGAGAACACCAGCCCAAAGAGCACGGCAGCAAAGTTAATCACAATCCCAAAGCTGAGGCTGCCAAAAACCACTAGCCAAGGGAGCATCAGGACAAGGGTTTGCAGCCAAGCCACAATCCCCAGCTTGCCGTAGGGCAGGTTGCGGTACAGTCCCCACGCCAGTAGGGCGATCGCCCCCGCCAATAGGCCTACCGTAATAATCATGCGTTACCTCCCGCGTTTGCAAACGTTAGCGCGTGGCCATAGTGGTCAGTTGGGTCAGAACTTGACTGGCACGCTCTGTAAATTGCTGCATACCATTGGCATCAAAGCCCCGCTGTGACAATAGAGCCAAATCGTAGATATACTGACACAGCTTTTCGACCAATGCACCCGTTTCTGAGGTGCCGCTGGTTTGAATAATCGTGCCTTGGTTGAGGCTGAGGAGATTTTGCACCAAGGGATGGGCGGTATTGACAACCAAGATATGCTCCTCTGGCAACTGCGCATTGGGTTGCTGCTGCATCATCGCCATCATCTCCTGCATCCGCCGACTGGTTTCGGGCAACAGGATCATTGCCGGGGGGGCATCGGCCTTGAGGGCCTCGGTGCGAATGGTCAGTTTCGGCTTTTTCAGCACAGATTCAAAGAGCGCCTTGATCTGCTCACTGCGGGTTTTGTTGGTAGCTGGGTCAATGATTTCGCTCTCTTTGCTCTTGTCAATCAGGGTTTCATCCAGTTCAGCGTCCACCCGCAGAAACTTGACATCGCGGTAATTTTGCTCCAGCCACGGCACAAAGTGGGTATCAATGAAACTGTCCATAAACAGAACTTCAATCCCTTGGCTTTTAAGCAGTTGCACGTAGGTGGCTTGGTTCACCTCATCGGTGCAGTAATAGACGCGCTTGCCTTGGCGCTCTTGGTTGCGCTCGAGGTACTCCTTGAGGGTGGTGTAGGTTTTGCCATCCACTTGGATGCCCCCCTCACTGGCCCAGACATCCTCGCTCTCTTTGGAGATGAGTTCGGCCGTGGTGCGGTAGATGAGAATATCTTCCACCTGCTTTTTGAACTTCTCATCGTTGATGGAACCGAATTTGACAAAGGTGCCCAAGTCTTGCCACGAGCGTACGTAGGCCGCCGGGTCTTCGCGGTATAGCTCCTTCAGGCGATCGCCCACCTTTTTGGCAATGTAGTCGGCAATTTTGCGCACCGTGCGATCGTTTTGCAGGAAACTGCGGGACACATTCAGGGGAATGTCGCTGCTGTCAATGACCCCCCGCAAAGGCAGCAAAAAGCGCGGGATCACCTCTTCGCAGTTATCGCTGACAAAGACTTGGTTGCAGTAGAGCTTAATTTGCCCCTTGCTGACATCAATATCGGGGCGCAGTTTGGGAAAGTAGAGAATGCCATTGACCACAAAGGGATAGTCGGTATTGAGGTGAACCCAAAGCAGCGGGTCTTCTTGAAAGGGATAGAGATAGCGGTAAAACTCGAGATAGTCTTCTTTGCTGAGGCTATTGGGAGAACTCTTCCAAGGGGCAATTTGTTTATTAATTTGCTCACCCTCTAGCTTAATTGGCACCGGCAAAAAGTCACAGTATTTGCGCACCAATTCACGAATGCGGCCGGGTTCTAGGTACTCCAACTCACCCTCTTGCAGGGTTAGGGTGACGGTTGTCCCAACACTGGTGCGCTGACCATCGGAGAGGGTAAATTCAGTGGAACCATCACAGGTCCAATGCACGGGGACAGCACCTTCGCGGTAGGAGAGGGTATCAATTTCCACCCGTTCTGAGACCATGAAGGCGGAGTAAAAGCCAAGGCCAAAGTGACCAATGATTGCGTCTTCCCCTTCCCCTTTGTACTTTTGAACGAATTCTTCGGCACTGGAAAAGGCCACTTGGGTAATGTATTTTTTGACTTCCTCGGCGGTCATGCCAATGCCGTTGTCGGCGATCGCCAGCTTTTTGTTTTCTTTGTCAATCGTGATCGTCACTTCCGGGTGATCCACATCGCCGCTATATTCCCCAGAACGTGCCACCATCCGCAGTTTTTGGATTGCATCTACCGCATTGGAGACCAGTTCCCGCAGGAAAATCTCATGATCGGAGTAGAGCCACTTTTTAATGATTGGAAAAATGTTCTCAGTATGGATTGAAATGGTTCCCTGTTCCAACATGATGCTTCCCGTGAGTGTATTCTTGGTCAGACAACCTCTAGTGTATCGGTAGGGGTTGCCCTTGCTGTTGGTGGAAAACCGATCTCTCCATCGCCTCCCAAAGAGTGACAATGACGGTATTGGCCATCAGAAATCCTTCTGGCTGGGTCAAGTGCAGGCGATCGCCCGTCAAAGAAAGCATCTCTGGAGACATGTTTGCCGCTGCTGCTTGTAGGGCTTCAACCCACGACATCGGAAATTCATCCGCCAGAGCAGTTAAAGAGAGGCCATCCCTGAGGCGCAAGCCCAGCATCAGGGTTTCCAACCAGCGATCCCACTGGGCATCTGGACTGACTTGATTGAGGCTCTCGGGTAAACTTTGCAGCCATTGATAGTATTCACGGCGGGTACGCGGACGGCTGAGGCGACGATGCCCGAGATAACTGGTGGCGCCCATGCCAAAGCCATAGTAGGGTTGATTGCGCCAATACACTTGATTGTGACGACAGGCAAACCCCGGTCGGGCATAATTGGAAATTTCGTAGTGATCGTAGCCCGCTGCGGTTAAGATTTCGTGGCCAAGGCGATAGGCAGCGGCGGCCTGTTCTTGGGTGGGTAGGGGGGCTGCTTCGGGTTGATAGCGTTTGCTGAAGACGGTTTTTGGCTCAATGATCAGGTCGTAGATGGATAGATGGGTAGGGTTGAGGGCGATCGCTTGCTCTAGGGAGCGTTGCCAACGTTGCAGGGATTGATTCGGTAGCCCCAAAATGAGATCCATGCTCCAATTTTCCACCCCAACCTCGTGAATCAGAGCCACTGCACGCTCAACATCGGTCACATCGTGACTACGGCCACACACTTGCAATAGCTCATTGTCAAAGGCCTGTACACCCAAGCTGACGCGATTCACCCCTACCCTGAGATAGGCCTGCAATTGTTTTAAGTCAAATGTCCCCGGATCCATTTCCATGGAAATTTCTGCCCCTTGGGCAATGCCTATTTGGCGATCGAGGGCTTCCAGCAGTTGGCCAATGTATTGAGGCGGGACTAGAGACGGTGTTCCCCCCCCAAAAAAAATCGTTTGGAGTGGTGGCGGCTCAGCAGGGGTGTGGGCAATTTCTTGACAGAGTGCAGCCACATACTCTTGGATAAGTGACTCTGCCAGCGTCGGAGAATCTCCCACTACCGTAATCGGAAAGTCACAGTAGAAGCAGCGGCGCCGACAAAAGGGCAGATGAATGTATGCGGCTCTAGTCATTGTTTTCTTAACTGGTTTGTGATGAAATCTGGTCAGGCAGCCGACCTTTGGCAACCAATAACTCCCATGCCCGCAAAACAGCGACCAAATCAGAGGCAAGGCGGTATTCATTGGCTTCAGCAAAGCGCACCGTTGCGGTGGGGGTCGAGACGAGATGAATAGGCACCGGTCGCTCTAGGGGTGTAGGTACAAAGTCAAAGCCATTGAAGCGCTCAAACCGGCGATCGCTCAACCATTGATTAAATTGACTGACTTGAGCAGGTGTCACTGTGCGTAGGGTGCGGCTGAGGGTTTCCCCGCGAGCATTGGTGGTTTGCTGCACAATCCGACCATCGTTATAAAGCAGTGTCGTTGTCGTTACGGGTAGACGGCTCCCAGAGGCATCACTTTGCCGAATCACGCGAAAACTCACGCCCTCAGGAAGGGGGGGCGGCAACTCCTCTGGACTCAGGCGTTGGGGGCGCTGAATGAGGGTGCCGATCATCCGACTGCCAGCGGCATCCCAAAGAATCAGGGAACCACTGTGATTGCTGCGATAGACCCACTGCTGGGGGTAAGGCGCCTTGGGATTTGTCAGGGTAATTTCCCAACCGGGGGTTAAACGCTCAGCACAATCCACCCGCAATCCCCCCAAGCCCAAACAGCCATCAGACCAAACTTTGGGCTGAACTTGAACCACGCTAATTTGCTCTGGTTCCTCACCAAACTGCTCGGCAGCGATCGCGATCGCCCGCGTAATGATCTCTGGAGCTGGTGTTGCTGCTTGCACCACAAGAGGCACTGCCACTGCCAAGAGGGATGTCCAACCATTCATTAACAAAGTCTCTACCCTTTGACCATCATCATAAAAAAAGACCGCCCCCGATGAAGAGGCGGTTCCTTTAACTAAACGCTAGTTAGCGTTGCTCTAGGAATTAGCCGTTGATGCTAGGAGCAATCATGGCCACAGGAGCAGACTCAGCGCTGGCCAAGTCGAGGGGGAAGTTGTGAGCATTACGCTCGTGCATCACTTCCATACCCAAGTTGGCACGGTTGATGATGTCAGCCCAAGTGTTGATCACGTTGCCTTGAGCATCGACAACGGAGTGGTTGAAGTTAAAACCGTTGAGGTTGAAGGCCATCGTGCTGATACCCAGAGCGGTGAACCAGATACCGATCACCGGCCAAGCGGCGAGGAAGAAGTGCAGCGCACGGCTGTTGTTGAAGCTGGCGTATTGGAAGATCAAGCGACCAAAGTAACCGTGGGCAGCCACAATGTTGTAGGTTTCTTCCTCTTGACCGAATTTGTAACCGTAGTTTTGAGACTCGGTTTCGGTGGTTTCACGGATCAAGCTGGAGGTCACCAGAGAACCGTGCATGGCGGAGAACAGAGCACCACCAAAGACACCGGCCACACCCAGTTGGTGGAAGGGGTGCATCAGGATGTTGTGCTCCGCTTGGAACACCAGCATGAAGTTAAAGGTACCAGAGATACCGAGGGGCATCCCGTCAGAGAAGCTGCCTTGACCAATGGGGTAGATCAAGAACACAGCGGTAGCGGCAGCCACAGGAGCGGAGTAGGCCACACAGATCCAAGGCCGCATACCGAGGCGGTAGCTGAGTTCCCACTCACGACCCATGTAGCAGAAGACACCGATCAAGAAGTGGAAGATAATCAGCTGGTAAGGGCCACCGTTGTAAAGCCACTCATCAAGGGAAGCAGCTTCCCAGATGGGGTAGAAGTGCAAGCCAATGGCGTTGCTGGTGGGCACCACTGCACCCGTGATGATGTTGTTGCCATAGAGCAAGGAGCCAGCGACAGGCTCACGAATGCCATCGATGTCCACAGGGGGAGCAGCGATGAAAGCAATCACGAAGCAGATGGTAGCAGCGAGCAGAGTGGGGATCATCAACACACCGAACCAGCCCACATAGAGGCGGTTGTTGGTGCTGGTAACCCAGCTACAAAATTGCTCCCACAGGTTCAGTTGCTCGCGACGTTGTAAAACAGTCGTCATAGTGATAAGTCCTGTTGAACAAGATGAATGAATGTTACAAACCGTTTACACTCCCAAATCGAGTCCCTGAGAGGCCTCAGGCGCACCCGCTGGCGTTGTGCAACGGAATGTAACCTTATATTAACCAATCTCTCAGGAAAATGTAAAGGGTTGTGTCTGAATTTTATATTTTGTTAATGATTTCTCAGGGATCAGGGGTGGTCACGCGCGATCGCCAGTGAAGAGTTAGCGGCGCCGCCACCAGACAAAAACGGCTGAGCCAAACCCGACAAGGGGCAACAGAAAGACACTGATAATCTCTAGCCAACGACTGGTGGTGACATTGAGTTGCAGGCGGCGATTGGTGGTTTCGCGCGGCCGAATCGAGAGTGCCTTTTGGTCGCGATCGCCCAACCAGAGCACGGAATTGACAAAGAGATCACTATTAATCCCTTGGTAGGCAATCACGCCATCGGTGGCGAATTCCGAATCCCCAAAGACCACCAAGCGGGCTTCCTTCGGTGGGTTATCACTCAACTGACGGGTAATCGCTACACCAATCGGCAGCGGCCCTTTGGTATCGACACCTTCAGTGAATTCAAGGTTGCCCGACTGCCAGTCGGTTTCCGCCCAAGTTTGCGGGCCCGAGAGGGCAATTTCCACAATGTCATCATCCTTCACAGGATCAATGCGAATGGCTTGCGCGCGGGGAAAGACACTCGGACCTTGGGCAAAGCGTTGAGTAATCGGGTGATTGCCATAGGTGGTGACAATAATCGTATCGGGACCGAGTCCCACCTGTTGACCCACACCAGAGCCGTCAATCACCCAGCGATTATCGAGGGTGAGTCCCCAGTTTTTCAGTAAATCATCCAGACCGGCGTTGACATCGACATCGAGCATTAGCAAAAGGCTACCACCCCGATTCAGGTACGCCTTGAGCAGATCCTGCTCCAGACGCAAAAAGGGTTGCCGCGGTCCAGCGACCACAATGACATTCGCATCCTCAGGAATTTTGCCCTTCTCCAGCAAATTCAGGGGCAGGAGTTCCACATCTCGCTGTTCGAGGAGTTTAGCCACTTCACTGAGACTGGCGGAGCCACCTGTGAGGGGAAGTTCATTGTGCCCCGTAGTGAAATAGGCACGGATCGTGCGATCGCTCGTCACCCGAATCAGGGCAGGGGTGAGGTTACTTTCGGAAAGGTCTTCATCAATGCGCTGCGTTTTCTCGCCCGCCACAACAATCACTTGCCCCACTTGAGTCACGTTGTACTTTTTAGCAAGGGCGGGTTGCTCTTGGGGGTCAATGAACTCAAATGAAAACTGGTTGCTGGCCTGACGGCGGTACTGTTCCAACAACAGGCGATCGCGACTGGCAGCATTGGCATCAAACACCAATACCCGCACCGGCTGATCCAAAGTTTGCAGAACATCACGGGTTTCTGCCGCTAGGGTAAAGGCACGGTTTTCGGTGAGATCGATTTCAACACTGTAGCGATCGGCCAAAAAATTGACGATGCCCAATAGAGCAATCACCGCAATCACAGTCAGGAGGGCATTGGTACTGGTTTGGGTAGAACGCCGCCCCCAAAACCCTGTGGAGACGCGACTTTGCTGGATCAGCCACAGCAGTAGGGCAATCCCCCCCAAAGCTAAAAGGCTCAAGGGTAACCAATTCCAGCGATTGGTGACGATGCCAGCACTCAAGCCAGCAATGATCAAAAGTGGCGCCGCCCACAGCAATACCGTGGTCAATCGTTCGGGTGAGCCTAGGGCAAAGCGTTTCATGACCGGTACCCCCTAATTGCGCTGGTAACGAAAGGCATCAATGGACTGTGCCGTGAGGAAGATGCCGAGGAAAATATAACTACCAAAGACAACAAGACTACTGCTGCGAAAAATTCCCCGTGTCAGGTTGGTAAAGTGCTCTAGGGGTGAGAGGTAGGTGAGGATATCACTGAGATTCCCGCCAGTATTTTTAGCCAAGACATCCAGCACCCAAAGAATCAGCAACACCGCAAATCCCAAAATGGCCGCCAAGATCGTGCTATCCGTCAACGATGAGAGAAACATCCCCAAGGAGAGAATGGCTGCTGCTAAAAGAATCAATCCGCCATTGCCCGCCAGAATTAGCCAAGGGGAGAGGGGGGGCGTACTCTGCTGGAGCGCCACAAACTGATAGACAATCACGGGCAGCAACAGCGTGGTATAAAACGTGAGCACTGCCAAGAGTTTACCCGTTGCCACACACCAGTTCGTAATCGGTGAGGTGGCCAAAAGTTCGAGGGTGCCGCGTTTGCGTTCTTCGGTGTACAGTCCCATCGAGAGCATGGGCAAAATGACTTGGGAAATGGAGCCGAGGAGTCCAAGGAAACTTTCGAGGATGAGCTTGGGAACGTCAATGGCTTGGCTCGGCGCCCCAAACTGTTGTTGCAGCAAATCCTGCTGAGCCACTTGGCTAATAATTGTCGTCATCACAACGAGGAAAAACAGGCCGCTGAGCAGCCAGAACACCCCGGCAATCACATAGTAGAAGGGGGCACTAAAGTAACTCTGGAGTTCGCGGCGATAGATGGCAAGAATGTTGGCAAGGAGGACACTCAGCCCGTGGAGGGAAACGCTAAGCACGGGCTTCTTCGGTGGTATCGCTGGGTTCTGCGGTGGGTTCATCGGTCGTTAGCTTCAAGAACACCTCCTCTAGGTTGGCACGGGAGCGGCGCATTTCAAAGAGTTGCACCCCATTTTGGACAAGGAGACTGGCGAGATCGGCACCGATTTCTGAAGGACTGCTGACCTGAAGTTGCTGTCGCCCTTGGGGAGTGCTATTGCCCCATGTGATCTGTTGCAGAGCAGGCAACTGTTGGAGGAGGGATTCAATAGCGGCGCGATCGCCCACGAGTTCGAGGTCATAGGTGTAGCTACTGCTGAGGCGTTGCAGCAGTTCATCCAGTTGGCCAATGCCCGCCACTTCGCCTTTATTGATAATCACGGCGCGATCGCAGGTCATGCTCACTTCCGCCAAAATATGGGTAGAAAGGATCACTGTATGCTGCCCCGCCAAGTTTTTAATCAGGTTGCGCACCTCAATAATTTGCCGCGGATCGAGACCCACCGTGGGTTCATCCAGAATGATGGCTGGCGGATCATGAACGATCGCTTGGGCAATGCCGACCCGCTGCCGATAACCCTTCGAGAGTTTGCGAATAATGGTGCGTTGCCGATCCCAGAGGCCGCAGCTTTTGAGGGCATATTCCACCCGCTGGGGGCGATCGCCCGCACTGACGCCCTTGATGCGAGCCACAAAGTGCAAATAGCCCGCCACCGTCATTTCCGTATAGAGGGGGGGATTTTCTGGCAGATAGCCAATGCGCTGCCGCACCGCCATCGGATTCGTGTGGACTTCATAGCCTGCAATAGATGCTGTGCCACTCGTTGCCGGTAGATACCCCGCCAAAATCCGCATTGTGGTGGTTTTGCCTGCGCCATTGGGGCCAAGGAGACCGAGAATCTCACCACTGGCCGCTGAAAAGCTGACATCCCGCAGCGCGACGGTTGTACCGTAAACCTTGGTCAGGTGTTCGACCTGAATCATGGCGTTTCCTCAACTCGTTCTACGGGAAACATTGACACACAATATAGCCGTTTTCCTCATCAAATACTGAGGACTTGGATAGTGGTATTTTGGGGCAGATTGGCTGCCGATAGACTGAGGGAGGCACCCCCACTGCGGCGAACCGGGGTTCCCTCCATAACTTTCAAAAAGTCCTCTAGCCCCGTCAGATCACAATTATTGGGGTCAGCCGCTGCCGTGCGATAGTGGGAAGGAATGACCAAACGGGGTTGCAAAACTTCAATGGCTGCCTTGGCCTCCTCAGCCCTATAGGCTTTGTCACTTCCTCCCACTGGCACAATCATCACATCAGGCCGTCCCATGAGAATGCGTTGTTCAATCGTGATCGGCATGGCAATGCCGCCCATATGCAAAAGATTGATGCCCCCCTGCTGCCAGCGCCAAACCACGTTGACGCCAAAGCGCAAGCCACCGACGCGATCATGACTGGTGCGGATGCCCTGAATACTCAAACCATTGACTTTATAGGAACCGGGTTGAAAAAGCAGTTTAGGCCGACCGGGTAAGCCTTCGATGTAACCCTCGTCCAGGAGGCGACTGCTAATCATGACAATATCCGCAGTGACACGGGGAGGCCGCAATCCTTTGGTGCAACCAATGGGACGGAAGGGATTCACCAGTACCCGCTGACCACTGCCGGTGAAGAGAAAGCAGGTGTGGCCAAACCATTGCAGAGAGAGACCCCCCCCTTGGGCATGGGCTGCCCAGTGTCCACTCAGGCTGGCGATCGCCCCAATTTGTGCCCAACGCAAGAACTGCCGCCGTTCCATTTTCTCTCCCCACACTCCTATTTCCAGCTCAGTGTACCGAAAAGTGGCTGGCTCACAATGATGGACTGGACAGCCGTCGCAAAAAGTTCCGTAGCAGGTCTTTGCCGCAGGTGGTGAGAATGCTCTCCGGATGGAATTGCACCCCTTCCAGCGTCGGATAGTGGCGGTGGCGCACCCCCATAATCAGGCCATCCTCTGTCCAAGCCGTAATTTCCAATAGATCAGGGCAACTGTCACGATCAATAACAAGGCTGTGGTAGCGGGTTGCGGTAAAGGGTTGGGGCAAGTCTTGGAACACCCCCACACCACTGTGGTAAATTTCTGACGTTTTGCCGTGCATGAGGGTTGGTGCGAGCGTCACCGTGCCGCCAAAAACTTCACCAATTGCTTGATGTCCCAAGCAAACCCCCAAGATGGGTAGTGTGCCAGCATAGGTGCGGATCAGGGCTTTAGAAATTCCAGCGTCCGCAGGGCGACCCGGACCAGGAGAAATCACAATACCCGCAGGGGCGAGGGCAGCGATCTCATCGAGGGTGATCTTGTCGTTGCGAAAGACGCGCAGATCCGCAGCAACTGGGAACTCCTGCGCTAGCTCTCCTAGGTACTGCACAAGGTTGTAGGTGAAGCTGTCGTAGTTATCAATAACGATAAGCAAGGGGGCAACGTCCTCTATCTTTTTTATTCTTTATGATCCTACTACCCAGAGGTTTTCTGAATGGTACGGCTCTCCTGTCGCGGACACGCTTTTGAACCTGTGGCAGCGGTGGTGTTTGATAAGGATGGCACCCTCGCAGATGTTGCTGAGTACTTGAAAGAGCTGGCGATCGCCCGCGCTGCGGCAGTTGCTGATCATTTCCCCAATCTCAAGCAATTGTTGCTCCAAGCCTTTGGTGTAAGGGGGGAGCACTTGGATGCAGGGGGATTGCAAGCTGTAGGAACACGGCAGGAGAATCTGATTGCCGCAGCAGCCCTTGTTGCCAGCCAAGGGGTTTCATGGATTGCCGCCCTAGAGCTGGTGAGTGCCGCCTTTGAAGCAGCAGAGCTAAAATTTACAACCAAAGCAGCGTTAACTCCTCCCCTGCCGAGGGTGATTGAATTGGTACAACAGTTGCATGGAATGAACTGTGCCTTGGCGATTATTTCTGGCGATCGCAGGTCGGAAATCGAGGCTTTTTTAGACACCTATCACCTGAAGCCCTTTTTCCAATGCTGGCAGGGGGGAGATGAGCCACCCACGAAGCCCGATCCGCAGGTACTCCTGAGGGTGTGCGATCGCCTTGGGGTGCGACCCGATCAAACCGTGGTTATTGGCGATGCCGATAGTGATGGCCTCATGGCACAGCAGGGGGGGGCAGCGGGCAGCATTGGTGTTACGTGGGGTTGGCATCGGCCACCAGTGCTCAATTACTGTGATTGCATCCTTGCCTCACCCTTGGAGATGCAGATTAGTGCTGACTGAGAACTAATTAGACTCAGTGGTGATTGAGGGTTACTCGCAATGAGTCAAGCATAATTAAGGCGGTAGTGCAGATAAACCTCATTGCCCACGGGCAAGACATTCAGGAGCGTCAACCTCCCTGAGAAGGCAATCTCCTCTGGATAGAGGCTAGGCGCTACCGACCCTAGGAGGAGGGGGCAGAGGGTCAACCACAATTCGTCAATGGCAGCCATCTGCAACAGGGAGGCGAAAAGCTGTCCTCCTCCCAACACGGCCAAGGTTTGTACACCAGCCCCTTGAATGTGCCTAAACGCCTGTGGCCAGTCAATCTCCGCCACCCCAGCAGACCAACAGTGATCAAAGGCAGTGGATCCTTGCCAGCGGCTGGCGCCTTTCTCGGTGGTCAGCAAAGCGCGCGAAATGGGCTGGCGAAAGAAGGGAAGATTGAAGTCTAATTCACCACGGGCAGAGCAGACAATTTGCAGCGGTTGGGGCGATCGCCCTTGGTGCTCACGCTCAGCAATCAGATGGGGAGACTGAAGGCGCATCGCTGTCCCCCCCAAACGCAATGTTGTCGCCCCAAAGAGTACCGCATCCACCTGTGCCACCTGCTGCTCAAGGTGCTGAAAGTCATAGGCCGAGGCAATGCGCTGACCCAAAGCATCGGCACGAGCAAGGCGGCCATCTAAACTACTGGCCAAAACTGCAATGGTGTAGGGGCGATAACTATTGGGTTGACTCAATGGAGCATCACTTTTTCCGTTGCTGCAGCGGACTCATCATACCACTGTAGCCAAGGCTGGGGGTTGCCATCATGGACAAAAACATGATCTGCCCTTTCTTGCACTTGCAGCTTACAACAGGGAATCGTATCGGCAAGAAGGGCACTAGCCATGGTGCCGCTGTGAACCTCCAGTTGTCCCGCTGGCGGTGATTCAAAGAAAAGCCGTTGTCCTGGAAAAACGACTCGCTCAAAATACCAATTGGGAATATTAGTAATGCGCACCACCTGAATTCTGCTAGTGGCGTTGACATAACAGCAGAGGATGCGATCGCAACTATCGCTAGGGACGGGATCAAAGATTTGCGGCATAGGAAGTAATGGTTTCTTATAGGGACGTGTCTTTACCCTTGTTAGCCTAACATTGCCAATTCGATCCAGTTGTAAACTCAACTACAGGATGGACAGTTCATCCTTTCCTTGAGTTCCGGTGATCCCCTGTTGGAAAGGCGTAAATGTGTTAAAACCTAAACAGCGATAGAGATTTATTAAGAATTTAGCGTTTCCATAGATCTTGGGCTAGCCTATGTCCCCGCGTGTCCTTTACGTCCGTCTCCCCTGCAATCCCATTTTTCCCATTGGCGTGGTTTATCTGGCTGACTACATCCACAAGCAACTGCCAAGCATCGAGCAGCGGATTTTTGATCTGGGGACGGTACCGCCCTTGGATTTTCGTCGTGCCCTTGCCCAAGTGATTGATGACTTTGAACCCACGCATCTGGTTTTTTCTTGGCGGGATATTCAAATCTATGCCCCTGTGGGGGGACGGGGCGGCAATCCACTGCAACATGCCTTTGAGGTCTATTACGCCCGCAATCCCTTGGTGAAGCTACGGGGGGCGATCGGGGGTCTGCGGGTGATGAGTGCCTACTATGGTGAACTCTGGCGAAACCTCAATTTAATCCGTTTGGGACTCCACCATGCCAAGCGTCACCATCCGCAAGTCACGACCATTGTCGGTGGCGGTGCCGTCAGTGTTTTTTATGAACAATTGGGGTCTCAATTGCCCAAAGGCACCATTGTTTCCGTTGGTGAAGGGGAAACGCTGCTGCACAAAGTCCTAACGAACCAGCCAATTGCCGGGGAGCGTTGCTACATTGCGGGTGTGGAAAAGCCCCGCGATCGCCTGATCCACGAATGGCCAACCCCCATCGAAAAAACCGCCTGCAACTACAACTACATTGAGACGATCTGGCCCGAATTTGAATACTACCTTCAGGGGGGTGACTTTTATATTGGCGTGCAAACCAAGCGTGGCTGTCCCCACAACTGCTGCTACTGCGTCTATACCGTGGTTGAAGGCAAACAGGTGCGCATCAACCCTGCTGAAGAAGTCGTCGCCGAAATGCGCCAGCTCTACAATCGCGGTGTGCGCAACTTTTGGTTTACCGATGCCCAGTTTATCCCCGCCCGCAAATTTATCCCCGACGCGATCGCCCTGCTGCGGGAAATCCTGAAAGCAGGCATGAATGATATTCACTGGGCAGCCTACATTCGTGCTGACAACCTCACCCCCGAACTGTGTGACCTGATGGTGCAAACGGGGATGAATTACTTTGAAATCGGCATTACCAGTGGCTCCCAAGAATTGGTGCGAAAAATGCGCATGGGCTATAACCTGCGCACCGTGCTGCAAAACTGCCGCGATTTGAAAGCCGCCGGCTTCAACGCCCTTGTCTCTGTGAACTACTCCTTCAATGTCATTGACGAACGCCCTGAAACGATTGCCCAGACCATTGCCTACCACCGTGAACTAGAAGGCATCTTTGGCGCTGACAAGGTGGAGCCAGCCATTTTCTTTATTGGTCTGCAACCCCACACCCATCTTGAGGCATATGCCCTTGAACACGGCATTTTGCGCCCCGGCTACAACCCCATGAGCCTGATGCCTTGGACGGCCAAGAAACTCCTCTGGAACCCAGAACCCATGGGATCCGTCTTTGGCGAAGTGTGCCTAGCGGCTTGGCGACTCAATCCCAATGACTTTGGCCGCACGGTCATGGATCTACTGGAGGAGCGATTTGGCCGTGCCCCCCTCGAGGCGGCATTGTCAGCACCCCTTGCGGAGACTCGTCTTGTGCATCGTTAAAAAAAACGCAATAAAATGACCATTCCCCCTTAGAATGTTTCCTAGATCATTTCTGGCAATGAGTTAGTAAACAGAGGAAGGGATCAGGTGGTTAGAGTCGCTATCAATGGTTTTGGGCGCATCGGTCGGAACTTCATGCGTTGCTGGTTACAGCGGAAAGCCAATAGCAAGCTAGAGATTGTAGGCATCAACGATACCTCCGATCCCCGCACCAATGCCCATTTGCTGAAGTATGACTCGATGCTAGGCATTTTCCAAGATGCCGAAATCAGTGCTGACGACGACTGCATCTATGCTGGTGGCCATGCGGTCAAATGTGTCTCTGATCGCAACCCCGAAAATCTGCCTTGGAGTTCGTGGGGAATTGATCTCGTTATTGAAGCCACCGGGGTTTTTACCAGCCGTGAAGGTGCCAGCAAGCACCTGAGTGCTGGTGCGAAAAAAGTCTTGATTACAGCACCCGGTAAAGGCAATATTCCGACATACGTGGTGGGAGTGAATCACCACACCTACAATCCCAGTGAAGATATCGTCAGCAATGCCAGTTGCACCACCAACTGCTTAGCCCCCATTGTCAAAGTGCTCCATGAAACCTTTGGCATTCAGCAGGGGATGATGACGACGACCCACAGCTACACGGGGGATCAACGCTTACTCGATGCCAGTCACCGCGATCTGCGGCGGGCACGGGCAGCAGCGATGAACATTGTGCCCACCTCTACGGGGGCTGCTAAGGCAGTCGGATTGGTGATTCCCGAGTTGCAAGGTAAGCTGAACGGGATTGCCCTGCGGGTACCCACCCCCAATGTCTCTGTGGTTGATTTTGTTGCTCAAGTGGAAAAACCCACCATTGCTGAGCAGGTGAACCAAGTGATCAAGGAAGCCTCGGAAACCACAATGAAGGGGATTATCCACTACAGTGAATTGGAGCTGGTGTCTTCGGACTATCGGGGTCACAACGCCTCCTCGATTTTGGATGCGTCCCTCACGATGGTGATGGGGGGCAATCTAGTGAAAGTGGTGGCTTGGTACGATAACGAGTGGGGCTATAGCCAGCGGGTTCTGGACTTGGCAGAGCACATGGCCGCTCACTGGGCTTAGTCGTTTCATTTTAAGGATTGGTTCGCAACTCACGATGCAAGATAAATCGATGTTAATGATTCCGGGGCCTACGCCGGTACCGGAGTCGGTTCTTCTGTCCCTCAGCAAACATCCCATTGGCCATCGCAGCGGTGACTTTAGCGAGATCATGGCGGCGGTGACGTCAGGGTTGAAATGGCTGCATCAAACCACGAATGATGTGCTGATTTTGGCGGCCAGTGGCACAGGGGCAATGGAGGCCGGGATCATTAACTTTCTCAGCGCGGGCGATCGCGTGCTCGTAGGCTGTAATGGTAAGTTTGGCGATCGCTGGGCAGAGGTGTGCGATGCCTATGGCCTGAAAACGGAGCGCATTACGGCGCCTTGGGGACAACCCCTCAACCCCGATGACTTCAAAGCCGCCCTCGAGGCAGACACGGCCAAAACCATCAAAGCGGTGATCATTACCCACAGTGAGACCTCAACGGGCGTGATCAACGACTTAGAGGCAATCAACCGCCACGTCAAAGCCCACGGCCAAGCCCTGATCATTGTGGATGCCGTGACCAGTCTGGGCGCTGTGAGTGTGCCCATTGACGAGTGGGGGTTAGATGTTGTCGGTTCCGGTTCCCAGAAGGGGTATATGATCCCGCCGGGCTTGGCGTTTGTCAGCGTCAGTGCCAAGGCTTGGGAAGCCTACAAGACAGCCACGTTGCCAAAGTTCTATCTTGACTTGGGGAAATACCGCAAGGACGCTGCCAAGAACACAACCCCCTTTACGCCACCGGTGAATCTCTTCTTTGCCCTGAAGACCGCACTGGAGATGATGCAAGCGGAGGGCTTAGAGAATATCTTTGCCCGTCACCAGCGCTTGATGCAGGCCACCCGCGCCGCCATGAAGGCACTCAACTTGCCCCTTTATGCGGCGGATCACTGTGCCAGTCCCGCGATTACGGCGGTGGCACCCCAAGGAGTGGAGGCCGAAAAGATTCGCAGCCTAATGAAAAAACGCTTTGACATTGCCCTAGCGGGTGGTCAAGATCACCTCAAGGGGCAAATTTTCCGAGTGGGTCACTTGGGCTTTGTCAGCGATCGCGATATTTTAGCCGCAGTCAGTGCCCTAGAAGCGGTGCTTGGCGAATTGGGATACACCAACTTTAGTCCCGGTGCCGGGGTGGCCGCTGCCAGTCGTGTATTGACCACGGCCTAAGTGATGGAGCCTTGGTTGCAGCCACCGGCAGTCCAGCAGGCACGACGCATTTGCGCCAGTTTTCAGCACTGGACGGGGCGATCGCTCCTAGCTGCTCCGGCTGGGGATGACTTGAGCCTAGCACAGCAGTTGTTTCACTGGTCACAGCCCGTTCTCTCCCATGGGTATGAGGCCGATCCCATCCTCAACTATGGCAACCAAGCCGCTCTCACCCTGTGGGAACTCTCTTGGCCGGAATTGGTGCAGCTTCCTTCGCGGCTGACGGCGGAACCCATGGCTCAAACTGAACGAGCAACCCTCCTTGCCCAAGCAGCCCGCCAAGGCTATGCCAACAACTACAGTGGTGTTCGTATTTCTCGTTCTGGGCGGCGGTTTCGCATTGAAAATGCTTGGATTTGGACGGTTTTGGATGAAGCGGGCAATCCAGTTGGCCAAGCAGCAACGTTTAATCAATGGCAGTTCCTGTAGCATTGATCTAACCCCTTGCGTATAAGTGACTGTACAAGGTTGTCCATGAAAGAACTCCTTGCCCATTGGTTGCATCAGGTTCAAGCCTTCCGCTATCACCGCCGTACGCCAGAAAGCCTCAATCAATTGATTCGGATACTGTATGCTGAATCCCATTTGAATGTTCCCTATGTGGTCTTGATTGTTACTTCCTGCGCGATCGCCACATTTGGTTTGCTCGCCAACAGTGCCGCTGTGATTATTGGGGCGATGGTGATTGCACCGCTGATGCTGCCGATTCGCGGATTGGCCTTAGCCGCTCTCATTGGCGACTTCAAGATGTTTCGTGAGGCAGCGATTGCCTTGATTGTCGGCACCCTCATGGCCATTGGCATGTCTTGGACAATTGGTGTCATGGTGGGTCTTGAGGTCTATGGCAGTGAGATCATGGCCCGCTCCCAACCCAATCTGCTGGACTTGGGCATTGCGGTGGCCGCAGGTGCCGTGAGTGCCTATGCGGTGGCGGAACCCCGTGTTTCAAACACCTTGGCGGGGACAGCGATCGCCGTTGCGCTCATGCCGCCCGTTTGCACAGTTGGCCTTGGGATAGCGCAGTTGAATACGAGTCTGAGTGTGGGGGCAACGCTGCTATATTTCACAAACCTGCTAGGAATTACGCTGGCCTGCATGGTAGTTTTTGTCATTGTTGGCTATATCCCTTTGCATCAAGGGCGCCGTCCCCTCACCATTGCCGCTGCCCTCACCGCTCTGTTGGTGATTCCCCTCGCCATTAGCTTCAGTCGGCTCATTGAACAAGTGCGGTTGCAACAGCAAGTACGAGAGGCACTGACTCGAGGAACGCTGACATTTCAACGCCTCGATCTGTTAGGTATGGAAACGAATTGGGTCAGTAACCCACCCGTGATTCGGGTGAATGTGCGTGCCCGCGAGCCGGTCACCCCAAAACAGGTGGCACTCATGGAAGAGTTTATCCAACAGCGGATGAATCGCCCTTTTCGTCTAGTCCTACAGGTGTCTAGCATTGAAGAGATCACCTCAGAGGAGCCGTTGCCCTAGTTTTTTGAGCGTTAAGCCAAAATGTTAGACTATTGAGACTGCAGCTGATCTTTGGTTGCATCTGTTCTTTGTCAACGCTTCCCATTGACGCATGAGTGACTTTCTCCCCTACGCCTATCTTAACGGTCAGTTTGTGCCCTTTGCAGAGGCCAAAATTTCCGTGGCCACCCATGCCCTTCACTACGGAACAGCGGCCCTAGGAGGCTTGCGCGGTCTCCCTAATCCGGCCAACGCTAGGGAAATTCTCCTCTTTCGTCTGGAGGATCACTGTCGTCGCCTGAGTCGCAGTGCCCACTATCTCGGCTATGAATTGCCCACCAGCGAGATTAAGTCGAAAATTGTTGCATGGGTGCAAAAAAACCAACCTAGCGTGCCCTTCTATATTCGCCCTTTGGTCTATACCTCTGGGCTGGGCATTGCACCACGGCTCCATGACATTGAGAAGGATTTTCTTATTTACGGCATGCCCCTTGGCGATTACCTGTCAGCCGCCGGCGTTACCTGTCGCATTAGTTCATGGCAGCGGCAGTGCGATCGCTCGTTTCCCCTACGGGGCAAGTTGACCACTTCCTATATTGTCTCGGCACTGGCAAAAACAGAGGCTGTTTCCTCTGGCTTTGATGAGGCGATTCTCCTCAATGACCAAGGGAAAGTCTGCGAAGCCTCAGGAATGAATTTGTTTCTGGTGCGGGATGGTCAACTCATCACCCCCAGTGTGGATCAAGACATTCTTGAGGGCATTACCCGCCGCAGTGTCATTGAGCTAGCGCAGGCGGCGGGTGTCAAGGTGATTGAGCGGCCTGTGGATCGTACGGAACTTTTGATTGCCGATGAGGTCTTTTTAACGGGTACGGCTGCGCGAATTGTGCCCGTCAGTCGCATTGAGACCTACACGCTGCCGAGCGATCGCCCCCTGACACGCCAACTGCAAAAACAATTACAGGCGATCGTTGAAGGACGGGAGCCACAGTATCGTCACTGGGTTGATGTCATTCCCCTCTAGCTCAAAGGTTCGTAATCCGCTTAGGTGAGGTACTTACACAGACTTAATTCGGTTCCTTTCGGGTTCCAATAGACCTCATCAAAGATGGCATAGATCAAAAATAAGCCCCGACCACATTCACAGTCGGCGGCTGGCAATAACTCATCAGCAGTCTCAGAAACATTACTAGGAGGAGAGAAACCGTCCCCCTGATCCGTAATCACCCACCAGCATTGATCGGGGAAGAAGGTATAACGCACAAAAACCAGCTTTTCAGGATTGAGTTGATTGCCGTGGCGAGCCGCATTGACGAGGGCTTCTTGGAGGCCTAGCCTAATTTCATCTTTGTACTGGGGGGGAAGATCACTGAGTAGAATGTCTAGGATGGGTTGGAGAAAAAGCGTTGAGGGAAATGCTAGGGTTTGCCATTGAGGCGCAACGTACATTAACGTCATAGACGGCATAACCCGCGAAGGATAACTGGGCAGCGGGATACAGTTCCGAGACTGGTGAGAGTCATTGGCGGATAACCGAACCCCTCTACCTTTAGCTTAGCAAGGGAGTTGTTGCTCGCACAACCGCTGCCTGTCCTGCCAATGATTCAGTCCACTAGTGCAGGCGATCGCCAAAATAGCGGCGGTAAAGATCACAGCGCACCTTAGCTAAATTTCCCTCTAGGGTAATCAGTCCCAAACTGTGGAGCTTAAAGCCAACGGTGCTATCAACCATATTGCCGTTGTCCGCTTGCAGAATCTCCTTAAAGGCAGGCACTAGGTCTGCCTGCTGCTGGAGATGCCACCACTGTCGCCGCAGGTGATCCCGATACAACCCCGTTTCTGAGGCCGCATTGGCTATTAACGCCTGCCATGTCAGGTCTTGGCGGGCGAGGTGATAGAGGCTCAGACGAATCAGATAGGGATGACCTCCCACCAAGTGCTGCAGGTCTTGAAGCTGCTCCTCTGACAGACTCAGGCCATGGAGGCGACACAACTCAGCAATTTGTTCTTGGTTAAATTCCGGCAGATCAATGGCTAAGCCAACGTTAAAGGGGGACTGATTAATGTCTAGGGGAATATAGACCTCCGTACCATGAACCACAATTAGACGGAGATTGCGCCAAATATCGCGGTTTTTGCCCTCTTCATGCCATGCCCGCAACAGGCCAAAGAAGTCACTGGCCACTTCCGGATACTCAAACACCCGATCCACTTCATCAAGACCCAAGACAAGGGGACGACCCTCAAACTGTGTCCCCGCTTTTTGGCAATTGGGTAAGAGATACTCCTCAAAATAGGTAGTGCAGTTGTATTTACTGCCAAAAATGTCATCCCAATACTCATTGAGGCGGTTTTCTAGCCCTAATCGCCGCCCGACACTGGCACAGAGCCAGCGCAGGAGTTTTTCTAAATCACTGAAGACTTGGGCATCTGCCAGTTGGAAACTGAGGGGAACAGTGCCATAACCCTCTTGGGTGGCGCGGTACAGCAGCCGTGCCATGAGTGAGGTTTTGCCCATTTGGCGGGGGGCTTTGATGCGAATGAGGGAGCCGGGTTGCAAGAGGGTTTCGCGACAGCGTTGCTCAATGGGTGGCCGCTCAATATAAAATGCCGAGGCCACTTCCACCTGCCCTTCTGGGAGTTCTGGCTCAGCCACGGGAACAGGCGCACCATCACCCACCAATGTGCCAATTTGCGCAGATTCAGCAATGGTTTCTTGGGCAGCATCGCTACTGGTGGCTACAGGGGCAGTGGTCGCATTCACCAAGTCGAGAATCTCTTGCAGCAGGGTGTCGGTGTCCGCTGGCGATCGCCAGAAGCGCTGTTGTAGGCGATGCAGGTAGCCCCGCAACTCATAGTTCAAGGGCATATCAAGGGGGAAATTGACCCGCACAGGCAAGATAAAGGGACGGCGATCGCCCCGTTGGGCTTGCAACTGTTTGACCGTGCGGACTTCCTCAAGCACCATTTCACTTTGCGCCGCCGTTTGTGAGAGCAACAGAACAAAGAAATCACACCGCTTTAGCTCCTGATCAATCCGCTGTGCCCATGCCTCCCCAAGGCGGATACTTTGGCTGGCCATAAAGGGTTGGTGACCCGCTTTTTGCAACACCTCTTGGAGGGCACTGGCCAACTGCAAATCGGTGCCGTCACTGGAGTGACTGATAAAAACATGGCGACCTTGGTTGGAAAGGGCGGCGGTGGCTGCCGCTGGAGAGGACACTGGTTTCGGTTCGGTGACTTGTGGCGGCAGCGTGGAAACAGCGGGTAGTGGACGGGGCGGCACTGTAGAAGCACCCCCACCTGCCTTTGGCAATCGCGCAGCGCGCCCTTCGGGCGATCGCCAGAGGTCTTGAACAGGAGTTTTGAGAAATTTGCCAAGGCGAAACCAAAAGGATTTGGGCACCTCCACCTGTTGCAGGCTGGCAAGGGCATCGGTAGCCGTGGTAAAGCGCTCGTAGGGAGAAGGGTGAATTAGTTTATTGACAAACTGCACTAGGCGATCGCTGACTGGTTCAGCAGCTTGCCAACACCAACAACCGTAGGGGTCTTGGGTGAGTTGCAGAGGACTCAACCCCGTCAATGCCTGTACCGCCACCATCCCCAAGGCATAGAGATCGCTGGCCGGACGCGGACGCCCTTGGGCTTGCTCTGGGGCCATATACCCTGGTGTGCCAATGGCAATTGTCTGTGGATTGGTCTCTCCCACCAAGGTACCGCCACCAATGGAGACCCCCATCTCCTTCACTGCCCCAAAATCAATGAGCACTAAGCGGTGATCCGATTGGCGACGAATCAGATTATCGGGTTTAATATCGCGGTGGATAACACCACATTGATGCACAAAGGCCAAAACCCGCAGGGCATCTTGGAGCAACGCCATCACCCGTGCCTCTGACCACGCACAGCCCGGCAACAATTCGTGCCGTAGGACTTGACCCTCAATGAAGTCTTGGACAAGGTAAAATTCGTTGTCTTCCTCAAAGTAGGCAAGGAGGCGGGGGATTTGCTCGTGACTGCCCAGCCGCTCTAGAATTTGTGCCTCCCGCTGAAAGAGCGATCGCGCCAAAGGGAGAAAGGCCGCATCCGTACGGGCGGGGCGCAGGTACTTAACCACACACTTGGCACGAATGGGACGGTGAATATCCTCAGCGAGAAACGTTTGGCCAAAGTTCCCAGCCCCTAAAACTCGAATCAATTTGTAGCGCCCGCCAAGGGTTTTCCCAATCATGGTAATTACGTTTTACTGGTTTCTGCGGTTGTTGATATATTTTGGCATAGTCTTTCCCGCCCCCTGCCGAAGGCTCACTAGCTGGCGAACGCCACTGGTTCTAAAAGCAACCCTGCTGCCAAGCAGAGGTCTGGGGAAATGGGTATTTGCATTTTGCACCTGCTGCTGAAATCAGGGAGAGAGGAAGCTTACAGTCTGAGGGGAATAATTTGACCAAAGAGGCCGAGGCTCCAGACGGTGTCAATGGGCAACTCTGTCACAAAGAGGGTGGCAACGCCAAGGTTATAGGATTGGGTGTTGTAGGCGATGTAGCGTTCAATGTCTTCTGCTGGGCGGGATTCCAGTTGATCGCAGACTTCTAAAGCCACCATGGCGATCGCGCTATCGCGATTGATGATCTCTGGACACACTTGAGTCAAAAGGAAGGTATTGATTTCCGCTGCGGCGCGGCGTTGATAGTCGGCAGGGGTGGGATTCGTCAGAACCGCCGCAATGATCCCCAAGAGCAAGAAGGCGCCACCGCCCCACCAAAGAGGGCGTGCCATGACTTGGGAAAGGAGAGGCACTTTCATAAGAGAGTTCTCTATGCTATGCTAGAGGACTAGCTCAGGAAGCATGGCGAGCGTAGCCAAGCGGTTAAGGCAGTGGATTGTGGTTCCACCATTCGTGGGTTCGAGTCCCATCGCTCGCCCTTTATTCTAGTGGATGATGTACCGAGCGGGTGTATCCGTGACACGACGGCTACTGTGGGGATGTCTGGTACTGTTGTTGAGCCTGCTGCTGGTTGCCTGTGGCGGTGATGAGCCTCGCCCAGGGGATGACAGTATTGTCATTGGTACCACGGCTCGCCTGCGCACCCTAGACCCCGCTGATGCCTACGAAAATTTGGCGGGACTGCTGCTATTGAATTTGGGCGATCGCCTCTATACCTACGAAGGCAAAGACCTCATTCCCCAACTGGCCACAGCGCTACCTGAAGTGAGCGAGGATGGCCTGACTTACCGCATTCCCCTGCGGCGGGGGGTTCGCTTCCACGATGGCACACCGTTTAATGCAGCCGCCATGGCCTTTTCCCTTGAGCGATTTATGAATAGTGGTGGCCAACCCGCCTCCCTCTTGGCCGGGCGCGTTAAAGAAATTCAGGCGATCGCGGAGGACTTACTGGAAATTCGCCTCAAGGAACCCTTTGTGGCTTTTCCCCATTTACTGGCCTTTAGTGGCTTGTGTGCCGTTTCGCCGACAGCCTATGGTGCAGCGGGCGATCGCTTTTTGCCGACGCAATTTGTGGGCACAGGCCCTTACCGTTTAGCGGCCTACGGTACCGATGGGATACGCCTTGAACCCTTTGCCGACTATTGGGGAACCAAGCCCCAAAATACGGGGATTCGCCTGCAAATCTTTTCCAGTAGCGCTAATCTCTACAATGCCTTTCGCACGGGGGCAGTGGATGTGGCGATCGGTGCGCTCGATCCCAATCAAATTCGCGCCCTCAAGACTCAAGCGGCAACAAAGCACTGGCAGGTCATTACCGGGGCAGGTAACGCTGTCACTGTCCTAAGCATTAATTTGCGCCAACCCCCTTGGGATCAATTGGCAGCGCGGCAGGTTTTGGCGGCCAGTGTCAATCGTCAACGCCTCGCGGAACGGGTCTTTTTGGGGGAAGCAGAACCCCTGTACTCGCTGGTGCCGAGTTTATTTCCTGAGAGTGAGCCGATTTTTCGCGATCGCTATGGAGATGGAGACGCCGCTCAAATAGCTCACTGGCTAGCCAAGACCTCTATTTCAGCGCAGCAACCCCTCGTCATCAATCTCTGGTACCGTGCCAATGTTCCCAGTAATGTGCTGGCGGCAACGGTTCTTAAAGCTTCACTAGAGCGGGATTTGGGCGATCGCGTGCAGGTGCAATTGGACAGCGCTGACTCGGCTACGATCTACCGCAATTTAGACAGTGGGGCTTACCCCTTGGTCTTGCTCGATTGGTATGGTGATTTTTACGATGCTGACAATTACCTTGAACCTTTCCTGAGTTGCGAGCATGGTTCTGTGGAAACAGGCTGTGAAAGTGGTGCCAGTGCGGCGTGGGGGTCGTTTTTCTATAGCCCTGAGGCCAATGATCTCATTGTTGCCAGTCGCCGTGAGGCTAATCCCCAACGCCGTGGGGTACTATTGCGTCAGCTTCAGGAACTCAATGCCGAGGCCGTGGCCTTTTTGCCCCTGTGGCAGAGTGAAACCACCCTCTTTGCCCAACCCCAGTTGCGCGGGTTAATCCTTGATGTCAACCAGCTCTTTGCCTTTGCCCCCCTGCAGAAAGCACCAAAAGATCAATGAGTCCCCGAAAGCAACGCTTGGATAGTCTTCTGGTGGAGCGGCACCTGTGTGAGAGCCGCCAACAGGCACAACGTTGGATTCGCGCTGGGGAAGTGCAGGTAAACCATGTCCCCATTGATAAGCCGGGCACGCTGGTGGCAGTGGATGCCACGATTCAAGTGAAGGCAAAAGCCGCCTATGTTTCGCGGGGGGGTGAAAAACTTGCCCATGCCCTAGGGGTCTTTCCTGTGGTGGTGCGCGATCGCGTGTGTTTAGATGGCGGTATTTCCACGGGCGGCTTTACGGATTGTCTGTTGCAAGCGGGCGCCAAACGGGTCTATGGCATTGATGTCGGCTATGGCCAAGTGGATTGGAAACTGCGCCAAGACCCGCGCGTTATCCTCAGGGAACGCACCAACCTGCGCTATTTAACCCCCACTGATCTCTACACTGACGATGCGCCCCGCCCCGATCTCGGCGTGGTGGATGTCTCTTTTATTTCCCTGACTAAAGTTTTACCCGCCCTATGGGAATTACTGCTGCCGCCGCGAGACTTGATTGCGCTAATTAAGCCACAGTTTGAGGTGGGGCGCGATCGCCTCGGCAAACATGGTGTGGTGCGCGATGCCAAGGCGCGTCAAGAAGCCGTGGATCAGGTGATTGCCGCCGCCGAAGCGTTGGGGTGGCAGTGCCACGGTGTGACTCCTTCGCCGATTTTAGGGCCTGCGGGCAATCAGGAATTTTTGGCCTACTTTTCTGAGGGTGGTGGGGTCAATGGTTCACCAATAAATGGGGTGGTACCATCATCCTGAGAAAAATTGCGGTTTTCTAAGCATGCAGCAGGTGGCACCGTTTATTCCTCCTTGGGCAAAATGGCTCAATGGCATCTTTTTGGTGTGCCTATTTGATCTCAGTCTTTAGTTTGCTCTTGGCCGTGATTTTGGGGGCGATCGCCACCTGGGCGAGGTTGTATCCTGTCCCGCCATTGCGCTAGCTGAGTACAGTTTACATTGAATTTGTGCGCGGTACCCCAACCTTGGTGCAACTGCTGGTGTGGGGCTTTGGCATTGGTGGGCTCTTGAGTCAATGGGGTTTTGATCCTCGGCAAATTGCCTTTGATGTCATGAGCGTGCTGCAAAGCAACCGCTTGGTGTCGCCACTTTTTAACTACATTTTCTACGGCATTCTTGGCTTGGGCTTTAACTATGGTGCCTATTTGAGTAAGGTCTTTCGCAGTGGCCTAGAGGGGGTTCCCAAGGGACAAACGGGAGCCAGCCTCAGCCTTGGCCTCTCGGGTCGGCAAACTCTATGGCGGATTATCCTGCCCCAAGCTATTTTGATTATCCTGCCTCCCTTTACCAATAACTTCATTACGCTGATGCAGGACTGCGCCCTCTTGGTGGTGATTGGCGTGCCCGAACTGCAAAATATGACGAGCAATATGACGAGCACCTTTGCCAATCCCATGACCGATCCGCAGCGGAAGCTCTTTATCTATGTCTTGGGTGCGATGTTCTACTTTGCCCTCTGTTTTCCTCTGTCACGGCTCTCCCGCTTCCTTGAGCAACGGTGGCAGCGATCGGCTATTTCATAATCAAAACCGTTATGAGTATGATATAGTAAGCATAGCTGTTAAAAAATGTGAACAGCCCTGTTAATTGGTCGTTGCTAAAAGTACGAGGTTTGCTATGTCTCACTGTCTGCGCGTGGGTCAGCCCGCCCCTGATTTTGAAGCGGTTGCTGTTTATGACCAAGAGTTCAAAACCGTCAAGCTCTCGGACTATCGCGGTAAATACGTTGTTTTGTTCTTCTATCCTTTGGATTTCACGTTTGTTTGCCCCACAGAAATTGTTGCTTTTAGCGATCGCTACGATGAATTCGCCAAACTAAACACCGAAATTCTCGGCGTGTCTGTGGATAGCCAGTTCTCCCACTTGGCGTGGACGCAAATGGATCGCAAAGCTGGTGGTGTGGGCGATCTCAAATATCCCCTCGTGTCTGACCTGAAAAAAGAAATCAGCACCGCCTACAACGTGCTGACCGAGGAAGGGGTGGCACTGCGGGGTCTCTTCATCATTGACAAAGAAGGGATCATCCAACACGCAACGATCAATAACTTGGCCTTTGGCCGCAACGTTGATGAGACCCTGCGGGTGCTACAAGCGATTCAATACGTCCAAGCTCACCCCGACGAAGTCTGCCCTGCGGGCTGGCAACCCGGCGACAAAACGATGAACCCTGACCCTGTCAAATCCAAAGTGTATTTTGAAGCGGTGGGCTAATCGCCCCTCTGTCTCAGACTGATCCGTGCTGTGAACCTGCCCTTGGGGTGGGTTCTTTTTTGTCTCGCCAAGACCCGTAGGAAAACGTTAGGGTGGAACAGGAGGCCTTTTGCCGAAAAGGGAGGCAAACATGACGGTCGATCGCCGCCTAATGCAAGCTGTAGAAACACTGGGGTACCGAGTGACCGCAGGGGATGTGGCGGGTACGGTGGGATTACCACTGCAAACGGCTGAAAAAGGATTAATGGCCTTAGCTGCCGATGTTGGCGGCACGCTACAAGTGGCCGAAAGTGGCGATATTGCCTACGTCTTCCCAAGAAATTTTCGCAGTATCCTGCAAGCAAAATACTGGCAACTGCGACTGCGGGCGGTGGCGCAGCGGGTTTGGGGTGTTGTTTTCTATCTGATTCGCATTTCCTTTGGCATTTTTCTCATTGTTTCGATAGTTCTGATTTTTCTAGCGATCGCCATCATTTTGATTGCCCTTTCTAGTCAAGGGCGAGATGGTGAGGATCGCGGCCAAGGCGGCTCTTGGGGGGGCGGTGGCATCAATGTTTGGGTCTTTCCCGACTTTTGGTATTTCTTTGGCGATCCTTCTCCCCAGCGATCGCGCCCCCGGTCACAGGACAATGACGAGGAAATGAACTTCTTTGAGGGGGTCTATTCTTTTCTCTTTGGCGATGGCAATCCCAATGCCGACCTCGAAGAACGCCGCTGGCAACTCATTGGCCAAGTGATCCGCAACAATGGCGGGGCAGTCACGGCAGAGCAAATTGCCCCCTATCTCGATTTAGAAACAGATCCGGGGGATGATGAGTGGTATATGCTGCCGGTGCTCACCCACTTTAACGGTCGCCCCGAAGTCACAGAGACAGGGCAGATTATCTATTGCTTTCCTGAGTTACAAACGACGGCTCAAACTCGCAAAGGTCAACGGCAGACGCTTCCCCCCATCTTGGAAGAACAGCTCTGGCGCTTTAGTCGGGCACCCGCTTGGCAAATTATGGTGGCCATTGGCTTGGGCTGTGTCAATCTGATCGGGGCGCTGATGCTGTGGTACCTCTTGGGAGATGGGGCGATCGCCCAAGAACTGGGGGGGCTGGTGGCCTTTGTGGCCTCCATCTTTTGGATTTTGCTGGGCTATGGTATTGGCTTTTTGGGTATTCCCTTGGGGCGGTACTACTGGTTACTGTGGCAAAATCAACGCATTCGCGATCGCAATGCCCGCCGCTACCACTACGCCAATATTCTGGCCAATCCCACACCGCAGTTGCGTGCCAAAGTACGGGCAGCTCAAGCCTATGCCCAGCAGCGGCAAATCCGTGAACAGGATGTCATCTATCGCTCCGATCAAGATTTAGTGGAGCAGGAACTCGCCCAATCGGAAGCCATCGATCGCGAATGGTTACGCCGACTGGAATCGGAGTAGATCATGACCCGCTCCTCCCTGCGCCCAGCGGCTGCCACAGGAGATCTCGAGGCCATTCAAGCCCTCCTAGAAGCGGCACTTGCCCCCAAGGGGATAGGGGTCACAGCGAGCCAGCGGCGCGAATGTCTCTTGTTGCGCCTGCAGTGTCCAACGAGTGTCCCGGCTGCAATTGTGCTCACACTACTCGCTCGCGAACTGATCCACTGGCCAAGCTATGCCCACAGCAGCATCCTGATCACGGCTTGCCAAGACAGCTATGAACTCTGGGAAGCGGCGCTTGATCTCACCAGTCGCCATGAGTTACAACGCCTTGCCAAGGGGGAGCATCTACGTCAGACTCTCTCCCTCCCTTCTCCTCCTCGCAAGGAAGAGTTTGGCATTCCTGTCCAACCCCTCAGCACTAAAGATTGGCAAGTGATCGTGGCGGGGTTGGGTCTATCACTCCTTCTTCTTACGTCAGAGCAGGTGATGTTTTTGCTCAGTCCGCTGATTACCCTTGTCCACGAAATGGGTCATGCAGTAATGGCGTGGCTCTTTGGCTATCCAGCGGTTCCCGCCTTTGATTTTCGCTACGGTGGTGGCGTCACTCTCCATGGCGATCGCGCGGGCGGCATCATCCTGCTCATTTATACGGGATTGCTGGCCTTGGCCTATTTCTACCGTCACAATCGGCTGACCCTTATTTGCCTTGGGGTCTTTACGCTGCTTTATACCCTTGTGGCCTTTAGTCCAGTCCATGAAATGCTCTTTGTAGCGATGGGGCATGGCTTTGAACTCATTTTTGCCGTCATTTTTCTCTACCGTGCCCTCAGTGGTTGGGGCTGCCGCTATCCCATTGAACGTCCCCTCTACGGTATGGTGGGGTTTTTCATTGTGTTTTTTAATATGCGCTTTGCTTGGCAGTTGCAGTTTAATCCTGTGTTTCGAGAGATGTACCTGATGGGCAAAGGGGGCATTGATCACGATTTTGTTCGCTTGGCTCGCGATTTTCTGCACACTGATTTAGCAACGGTGGTTGGCCTCTACGGCTTTTTTGTGGTTCTGACACCGGCGATCGCCTTCCTGCTCTATCGTTATCGCCAGCTCATGCTGTACCTGTTCATTCGCCTCTTTATCTCTGAGGGCTAAAGGCTACACCCCTTGGCCACCACAGCAGGAGCCAAACTGGGGGAAGATAGATATGGCCAACCATTGGAAATTGCTCAGAAATGTCCCTGACCGTTGGGGCGATCGCCCCTTCCTTTGAACTGGCGGATGCTACGGGTGAGCGGGTGCGTTTGGCTGACTTTCAAGGTCAGTGGGTGATTCTCTACTTTTATCCCCGTGACAATACCCCCGGCTGCACCAAAGAAGCCTGTGCTTACCGCGATGTCAGTGCCACCTTGGGCGATCGCAACGTCGTTATCCTAGGCATTAGCCCCGATAGTGTCGCCTCCCACGCCAAATTTCAGCAAAAGCTTAACTTGCCCTTTCGCCTGCTGGCCGATGTGGACACCAGCGTTGCCCAAGCCTACGGTAGCTATGGCCCGAAAAAGTTCATGGGCAAGGAATATCTCGGTGTTTATCGGGATACATTTCTCATCGATCCCACGGGCAAAATTGCGGCTATTTATCGGCGGGTGAAGCCCGATGCCCATGTGGCGCAAGTGCTGGCGGATCTGGAGCAGCTACAAGCGTGAATTGGTTTTGGCGAGTTGTCCGTTTTTTCCTAAAGCGATTTTGGCGGCATCCCTTTGTGGCGGTGTCGGTGATTGCCTTGACAGCGGGCGATCGCCTGATTTTGATCCAACGCCGCGATACGGGTCAATGGTCGCTGCCGGGGGGCATGATGGATTGGGGAGAAACGATTCTCGATACCGGCGCTCGCGAACTCGCGGAAGAAACAGGATTGCGCCTCAAGAGCTTTGAAGGCTTAGTGGGGGTTTACTCTGACCCAAAGCGAGATCCCCGTGTTCATGCCGTGTGTATCGCGATCGCTGCCCGCGTTGTCGGTGAGCCGCAGGTTTTGGATGTCAAGGAAGTGCGTGCAGTACAAGCCTTTCCCCTCAGTGACCTCCCCTTAGCCGATCTCGCCCACGACCATGCCCAACAGTTACAGGACTATTTGAGTGGACATCTAGGATTGACATGAACACCAAAGCTAGATTGTTAAGTCTTATTTAACGATATCGCACTTTCGTTTAGTGGAACAAACGGCTACTAATGCAAATGAAGGTACAGAGACACGCTAAGAGAATTCACACCACTTGATCTATCGTGAGGAGACGCCCACCCCCGTAGCACCGATAAAGAATCATTGGGTACTGTTGTACATAGGATTGACTTCAGCACTCGCGAAATTCTGCAAGATGGGGCGCCGCTGCCAAACAATGAGCAGCGAAAAGTAGGGCAGGGTTAACTCTGGATAGTTCGTCAGGGGGGTGTAGATTTGCTGTTGAGGGGTTGTTGCCCAGCTCACCACTGCCGCCTGTTCCAAGAGGTGGTGTTCCTTGAGCCAATGCCAGACGTGGCCATAGACCGATCGCACCTTCATTAAAACCACCACCTCCGCCCATGCCCACACCCGCTCGAGGTCATCCCCGTGGTACATTGCTGGCAAAATCGCTAGGCGATCGCTCCCCAAGGTCAGGGGCACCCCTAAGCTAGCCGCTGCGGCCAAAGGCGAGCAAATTCCCGGAATCACTTCAATCGCAATATGGGGGTCAAGGCTCTGGACGGCTGCCGCCAGATAGGAAAACGTACTGTAGAAACTGACATCCCCCTCAGAGACAAAGACCACATCAATGCCTTGAGCGAGATAGGCATAGACTTGCTCTGCCGCCTTTTGCCATGCTTGTTCTAAGACATCTTCTGCAAGAACATAGGGGAATTCGAGGGGCAGATACATTTGCTGGGGGTCTTTGTAGGGGGAAATGATCTCCTCGGCAATGCCGCGCCGTCCCTGTAGTCCCGCCGGAAAGGCAATCACCCTTGCGTGCTGTAGGCGTCGCCAACCCTTGAGGGTAATGAGTTCAGGATCCCCCGGCCCTACGCCAATGCCGCAAAGGGTGGCCATTAGCCCCATCCCCACCAGTGCCCCAGTTGATAGACACTGCCACTCACCACCCACGCCATCACCAAGGCATAGAGGGTCGCAAAAATCGTAAACTGCCCGCGTTTCGATTCACTCCAGAGGGTGGCAAGGGTGCTCAAGCAGGGGGTGTACAGGAGAGTAAAAAGCATAAAGCTGTAGGCCTGTAGGGGCGTTAAATCTCGGGCGATCGCCTGCTGTAACGAGGTACCGGAAAGGTGATAGATCACCGCCAACGCACCAATCACAATCTCCTTGGCCACAAAGCCGACAATCAGGGCGATCGTCAGGGCAGGTGTAATGCCCACCGGTGCCAAAAGCGGCTGTAGCGCTATCCCCAGTTGACCCGCCCACGTTTCTGGACTTGAGGGCGTTGCGTTCAGGGGTAAATGGGTCAATGCCCACACCACCAAGACACCTATCATAATGAAGCCCGTGGCTCGCGAGAGAAAATGCCGCACCTCGCCCCAGGCCCGCAGAATCACCTGTCGCCCCGTCGGCCAGCGATAGGGGGGCAACTCCAGCAAAAAGGGATCCGTATTCGGGAAATAGCCCTGAAAACAGAGGGCAGTGAGCAAGGCCGCCAGAATACTCCAGCCATAGAGAGACAGCAGGACGACTGCCCCCCACTGCGGGGGAAACAAACAGGCAATGAGAAAGACAAACACCTGTAGCCGCGCTGAGCAGAGGGAAAAGGGAATGATCAGCATCGTCAGTAGCCGCAGCCCCGGCGAGCGAATAATGCGGGTGGCCATCAGGGCGGGGACATTGCAGCCAAAGCCCATCAAGCTGAGGACGAAACTGCGTCCATCTAAACCCAAGCGTGCCATCAGGCCATCCATCAGGTAGGCGGCACGGGCAAGGTAGCCACTATCCTCAACGATCGCCATCACAATAAAGAAGATGGTGACTAAGGGCACAAACGCTGCCACCGTGGTCATACCGCCATAGATGCCCTCAATGAGCAAACTGCTGAGCAAGGGGGGCAGCCCCGCGAGGAATGGCGCCAGCACCTGTCCCTGAAAGGTCTCAAACGCATCACTGAGCCAGCCTTGAACCCCCAGCCCTAGCACCCATACCACTTGAAAGACAAGGTATAGCCCCGCAAAAAAGAGGGGCAGTCCCCACAAAGGGTGTAGCAACCAGTGATCCAACTGTTCTGTTAGTCTGCGAACGGTGCGACTGGGGAAAGTAACGGTGCCCGCCAATAGGGGCGCGATCGCCCCCGGTTCAATTTCTGGCAACGTTGGCTTGAAGAGCGGGGCTTGGGGAACGGGTGCCTCTTTGAGGGCATGGCAAATTGTTTCATAGGCCTCCCAATAGCCGCCACCATATTTGGCACTGAGGGCCACCACCGGCACCCCAAGGCGATCGCTCAATTTCTCGGTATCAATCTGAATCCCCAGTTGCCGCGCTTCATCGGCCATATTCAGGAGCACCACCATTGGTAGTCCCCAAGCCTTCACCTGCAGGGCTAAGCGCAATTGATGCTGAATCTGACTGGCATTGAGAATCACCAACACCAGCCGCACCGGCACCCGTTGGAAAAACTCACGCACAAGGGTTTCATCGGCAGCCGTCCCCGCCAGATCGTAGATGCCCGGCAAATCCACCAGTTTAACCATTTCCCCATTGAGGGAGATCTCTGCTTCTATTAGATCCACCGTAATCCCCGGCCAGTTGCCTACATGGGCACGGGCAGCGGCAATGCGATTGAAAAATGTGGATTTACCCGTGTTCGGGAGGCCAAGAAGGGCGATCGTGCTTGGGGTCATTGGCGCGGCTGTGAGGATTGCAATTCAAAGGTACCCGTGTCGCCACTATTCAGGGGAATGAGCAGACGACTCAGGAAGCGGCCATCCTCTAATTTATACATATCGAGGTTATAGCCTAGGCGTTGACACAGGTTAAAGCAGACTTTGAGGTGTCGTCCGGGGGGCTGATCAAGGCTGGAGGGAGCAAGCCAGTCGAGATGTTCGAGTTGGTGCAGTTTAATGAGTAACTGTGGCTCTATTTCCCCATTGTCGGTGATTGACAGTTCCAGCCAAGACTGCATTTTGCCCCCCTGACCCATGCCTTCAATTTGTTGGCACCAGATGTCAATGCGGCCTTGGGAGGGCGATCGCTGGCAGGCAAAAAGCAACAACTCATAAAGGATTAACTCCAGCTTGCTAATGTCACCATTGAGGGTGAGGACAGGTTGATTGTGAACTTGAATCCACAGTTGTTTGCGCTGCTTCCAATTTTCGATGCGATCCATCACTCGCTTGAGGAGCACCGCTAGGCCTGCTGTGTCAGTCGTTTTGTCCAGTTGCCATACCTCATGGCTCAAGAGGGGATGGAGGGATTCCAACTGGGTTTGCAGGAGCGTGCCCAACCGCCGCAGCAGGGGAGCCGCCTCAGGGTGTTGCTGAACCGATTGCATCAGCTGATGGCAGAGACTCGCAAGTTGACCATAGACCTGTTCAAGGCGACGGTGCTTGTACCAGTTGAGGGTTTCAAGGGTTTGCCAACCTTGGGTGAGCATTTGAATGAGGGAAGTACTGCGGTGTGCCCAAGCCAAATGGTTGACAAGGGTAATGAAGGCCTCTAGGTGCAAGGTTGACCACTGGCGATCGCGACGATCAGCGACAATGAGAACCCCTGAAGGTTCGTATTCGGGATCAGTGCGTAGGGCGATCGCCAAAATTTGACCAATGTCTGGCCCTGAGAGCCATTCCCGCGTACGCGGATCTAGTTCTGCTGCTGTGGTTTGAATCAACCAAGTGTAGGGATTACTGGTGACATCGGCTTGGGAGGCCATCAGGGCACTGTGGATCAGCGGATCCTCATAGATGGCAATTTCCGCGTCGTTGCGAATCGCAAATTTGGGATGGCTAGGGGGCGGCGCGACAATCGAGCCAACCGTCTGACCGGGTCGCCAAGTCACTAAGGCCACAAGGGGTACCTGCATTAAGTTCATGAGCTGCTGCAAGCCCGTCAGTTCAATGCGCTCCAAGTTTTGGGTGCGTTGCAGTGCCGTTAACCCCGCCAGCATCGCCGATCGCACTTGCTCCTGCTGCGTATTGGTGTTTTGCAGTTGCCACTGATGGCTAATGAGGCCAAGGGTACGCGCCACCTCCTGTACAAGGGTTTGCTGACTTTTGCCCCAAGCCGTTGGTTCAGTGCGCCCCACTAACAGCAGTGCTTCCAAAGAATGGCCGGGGGTGGTGGTTGCTGCCACAAGGGACTGGATATGCAGCTTGTCGAGAACCTCTTTCCAAGAGTAGAGGCGCAGTTCATGGCTACAGTCCTCAAGGGCAATGGCTGTGGTTGCCGTTTCCAGAAGTTGCCAATCCATTTTTTGTAAGGGCGGGAAGGGCGGATGGCGATCGCGCCCCCGGGGCGCCGGATACTGAAACAGGACATCAAAGACTTGGGTCAGGGAGTTGTAGCTTAACAAAAAGACCCACTGTGCCCCTAAATCTGCCGCTAACCTTTCGCCCGCATGGTGGAGCACTTGCTTCCAGTCCTGTTCATCACAGATGGCTTGCGCCAACTCACTCACCAAGCTTTGGGCCTGCTGGGTCTGTGCCAAGAGGTGTTCAAGGCGTTCAGTGGGGGCTGCCAAGGCCAATAGCTCTGCGGTGACTTGGAGGAGTTTCTTTTCATTGTCATTCCAAGGGTAAGGCTCACTGCGCTCGAATGTGA
Source organism: Thermosynechococcus sp. PKX82 (assembly GCF_031583255.1). Classification (NCBI taxonomy): domain Bacteria; kingdom Bacillati; phylum Cyanobacteriota; class Cyanophyceae; order Acaryochloridales; family Thermosynechococcaceae; genus Thermosynechococcus; species Thermosynechococcus sp. PKX82. The sequence continues at coordinate 809,423 of NZ_CP134169.1, forward strand.
GAAAGCCCACGACATCCGTGCCCACCAGAATCGGGGTTGCCACAAGGGCACGGCAATTCAGCATTTGCATTAACCGTAAGGGTGCGGTAGCACTGACCACACTTTGACTATCGCTGACACTCACGGTTTGGCCGCTGGCAAGGGCAGTATAACAACCTGCTAACTCCTGCTGTGTAATCGCTAAGGGTTGCCGCTGGCTCTCGCGGCTCTGGGGTTTACCAACGGTGTAACTGCGCCGCCGATAGAGGGGTTGCTCCAAATCTCGCCAAAAGAGGCTGGTACGTTGAGGTTGACAGAATTGGTGCACTGCCAGCAACAGGGCTTCAATGCGTTGACCCAAGCTAGGGGCACGGCTGGCCTCTTGGAGGAGATGGCGCACTGGATCATTACTCGTCATTGTGGGCGCCGCCGCTTGCTTGGTTTCAGGGGCTGGTTTTGCCGCGGTCAAGCGTTCCAATTCCGCCCCAAGGGCACTCACCAGTAAGCTCATGTGGGCCAAATCATCGCCCCGCAGGGTATCGCCCCAAGTGGTAGAACCGATCATGAGAATGCCGAGGGGTTGACGATGGCGGACAATGGGATAGATGGCCGTGCCTTGAATGCCCAAACGGGTGGCGGCTTCTCGTAACTCGCCTAGGCGGGGTTCCTCCTTGAGACTGGGCAAACTAATCGGCTTGCGGTTGATCAACACCTGATCGAGAAGACTACCGGCGGCAAGGGTCAGTTTCTGCTTCAGAAAAGGATGATCGCCAACGGGCGTGGTTCCCCCTTGGCCAATGAGTTGTTTGGCGGCTTCATTGTATAGTCCCAACCAAGCAAAGGACATGCCGAGGATTTCTTGGACAAAGCTCACCAAGGGAGCAATGAGTCCACCAATTTGCTCTTGCTGTTGCAGTTGCTTAATGGTGTTAACCAGTGCCGCCAAAGCGGGGCTGACCTTCGAGGATTTGACAGAGGTCATAGGGGCGATCGCAACCGAGAAGGATGTCTTCTATTCTAAACTTTGCCTCTCCGCAATCCTGTGCTGCAACTCACAGCAGGCAAGGAGAAAGTCTGGGGGCACAGGGGCAGGCCATGTCCCCTCAACCCGGCGATCGCCCAACACAATCAGATGCAGGCTATAGGCATGGGGATAGCCCTCCAATTCCAAATGCACAGCATCGTTGCCGCCACTGAGGGTAATCATTTCCTCTGCCATCAATTCGGGGGCGATCGCCAAAAGCTGCCCGTGGAGTTGGCGAAATAAATCCACAAATGCCTTGAATTCTACTGCAGTAAGTTCCGTGGCCCAATCCTCAGCGCCCACCAGAGCGGCATAGAATTGATCATTGCGCCAGCCCACCCGCCAACCTTCCCCCACCCGCAGTTCCACAGACTAGCCCTCTAAAACGTGGGTACGAGGCTACTGCTGCCGCCAAAGAGGGCCCAAGACAGGAAAAAGTTGAGAATAAAGATCGCCAATAGCGAGATCACCACAGCCGCCGTAGTGGATTGACCGACCCCCTTGGCGCCCCCTGTAGTTGTAATGCCCCAATTGCAGCCAATGATGGCCACCACACCGCCAAAAATGCCTGACTTGATAATTGAACTCCACAGATCCCAAGTTTGCAGAAAGTTCTGAATGGACTCAATATAGACCCCACGGGGAATGCCGTAGAGATAATCGGCAATCACTAGCCCACCCCACAGCCCTGTTACCAATGCCAAGATATTGAGAATCGGCAACATCAACACACAGGCAATAAACCGTGGCACCACCAGATAATCCACCGGATCCGTGCCCAGCATATAGAGGGCGTCAATTTGCTCAGTGACTTTCATGGTGCCAATTTCAGCCGCAAAGGCAGAGCCAACTCGCCCGGCGAGTACCACCGCTGTCAGCACCGGCCCCAGTTCCCGCGCTAGGGCGATCGCCAGCACCCCACCCACCGCAGAGGTGGCACCAAAGGTAATAAATTCACGGGCGACCTGAATCGTAAACACCATGCCCACAAAGGCCGCTGTAATTAGGGCAACACTGAGGGAGGCAGGCCCCACCAAGGCCATTTGCTCGATCGAGTTGCGCAGCGGAATCCGCCCCCGCAGCAAATGATAGGTGACTTGACCCGCCAAGAGAAAGGCTGTGCCCAAGCGTTGTATGCCCTGACTTGCACGCCAGCGCAGCCGTGGCCACTTCCTCGCCTTCATTGTTGCGCCCTAGAAATTACCGGTTTCACCCGCAGCACCATTACCCAAGCCTGAGAGTTTGAGGAAGAGGTTTTTATCTGTTGTGCTCTGATAAACACAGCTGATTTCAGGATTGGCTTCAAGGTTGCCCACATAGCCAAAGGTATTCAGCCGCTGCCGACAACTGCGCAATTGCTCACCGGTAATGAGTTGTCGCTGTTCTAGCAGGGCAACGTTATTGGCACGCAGCACACAGCCCGGTTGCATCACCGGTTGGGAAACAAAGACCGAAAAGGGGTTAAAAGTGACAAAAATCCGCGTATCCACCGCGATCGCGCTCGCACCAAATTGCACGCAAATATCGGGATTGGGCGCCGCCTGATCAATAAACTGCGTTGAAGCCACGTTATCAGGATTGAGGGTGGTGGTTTTGCTAAAGGTGACACCCACACCAACGCCAATAATAAAGACCCCTCCCAACACCGCCAGAGTGCGGGTATTCACTGGTGACTTCGATTCTGGCTGGGGAGGCCGACGAGTTTGGGGACGCGGACGCGGTGGGGATGGCGAACGTCGAGGCATAGCAGGAAGAGTGAACAGCACTTCCCTACCAGTATGCCCTTAGAAGGCAGGGTTTGACTGCCCCCCTGCTTGTTTTGGCTTCGCCTTGTTGACCTTGAGCACCCGTCCTAGCCATGTTGCACCGTCGAGATCATCAATGGCAGCGGCCTCCTGAGTTTCATCCACCAGTTCGACAAAAGCAAAGCCACGCCGTTTGCCTGTTTCTCGATCCACCGGCAACACAATCCGGCGAATAGCACCATATTTTTCAAAAACTTCGCGAAGATCGTTTTCTGTCGCCTCATAGGAGAGGTTGCCGATGTACAGTGTCATAACCCGAACTCAGAAGCAATTTGACAATCATCATAGCCTCTCGCTTTCCCTTACCCATGCGATCCAGACTACAGAACCCAACACCTTGCAAAGAAAATTAACGTTTTCTATCAGCCCCAAAATATACCAAGGTTAAAAAGAAATTAATTCCTCCCTTAATGTCACCTACAGCCCTTTGCACAGGGTTTGAGCCGCGTCCGACAGATTCAGCAAATTGCCGCCAAGCCCATTCTCTCGTGGAATCCACCGGAGTCTCTCTAGGAGAGGATTTGAGTATTTTCAGTGGTCTTGTAGAAAATAATTTCACCCCCCTCGCAAGGGATCCCTCGGAACAGGGGGTTGCAATCCGCTCTGGGAGAGGCTATATTCAAGGTACTCTTGCTTCTCTTCGGGGAAGTGGATTAAATGAGAATGAACCAGCCCGTCAAAGAACGAATCACTGCCGCCATCAGTTGTAACAATACAGCTTGCAGGTTTTGACGCACGGCTTCTAGGGTTTCGAAGGACTGCCATACTCATGCTGCTCGCAGATGTTGCCACAACCGCTCCATGGGATTGACCTCGAAGGCAAACACAGGCACAACATTGCGCACAATGCGATGCACCGTCGGGTAGGCGACCTCAAGCTGATGCTCCTGTCGTAGCCACTGCACAATAGCCTTGTAACTGTCAAACCCGCTGGGGTCTTGTAGGCGTTCCTGCAACTGTGCCATCACTGTTGGGGGGATGCGGCTCCGGGGGCGTCTTGACTGCCAATAACTGCTGGAGTCCTCCTTGGCGATAGGCGTTCAGCCAGCGAGTAATGCTGGACTCGTTGCAATGGAGCAATTGGGCAATTTGTGGGCAGCTGTGGACAAGTCCTTGCTTCAGCCAGTAGAGCATCTGCAAGCGTTCCTGCTGTCGGGCATTGGTTTCATGTTGTAGGCGCCGCTGCAGTTCTTCAGAGCTTTCTGTAATTGTGAGGACGAGCGGGCGAGCCATGAAGGTCTCCTACTGGGATGACTTCAGTTTTAGGATAGACAATTGCCTCGTTTAAGACCTATTTATTAAGCTCAATGTTACAAAGAGCTGGTATTAGCAGAATCAATAAATACAACCCTTTTTTAGAATATGAGACACGTGACGGGTACGCGATCCTCTCCCGCTCTCGCAGTTTTGAACCTGTCTCGGGCTGTAGTTCGAGCTACTGAATGGATGTGGGGTTTTTCTATGGGCGGTGAGGACAGTTCTGCGATTGCGCCAGCAAAACAACTATGCGATCCAAACCAGCACGGAGTTGAGCCGTGGCCTCCCCCCCTTGATTGACCACAAGACTAAAGACGAAAGGGCGATCCTGCAACGGTTCCACGTAGCCCGCTAGGGCAACCACCCCCCGCAATGTGCCGGTTTTCGCCCAGACACGATCCTGAGCCGCTGTATCACGAAAGCGCTGTCGCAGGGTGCCGGATCGTCCGGCAAGGGGGAGCGATCGCCGCCACAGCGAGGCATCCTTTGTTTGCGTTATATGTTGCAGCAGCGTGACTAAACCATTGGGCGTCAGCCAATTTTGCCGCGAGAGTCCCGAACCATCTACTAAAACCGCTGCTTGGACACCGATGCGCTCTAGATAGCGTTGGCGATAGCCGGGTTGTGCTGCCTCCAGAGCCGTAAGGAGCATTTCTGCATAGAAATTGTCACTCTCTTGGAGAACCGGCAAAATTAACGCTTCTAGGGGGGGTGAGGCATGGCGCACCAACACATTGGGTAACGGCTCTGCTGTTTCCACAAGGCGAATTTGCTGCACTTGAATACCGGCTTGGGCAAAGGCCCGCTGCACCTGTTGTTGAAGATAGGGGATCGACTCACTGAGAGGAATGCGCAGTTTTGCCGGTTCACTGCCAATGTGGAGTTGACCCCGCACAATGATCTGCTGGCCGCGCACCTCACTTTCCAGAAATTCTGGCTCAGAGGGGGTCACGGTGCGGGTCTCATTGACCACTCGAAAATGAGTCTGCGGCTGCCGTAGTGCTAAGGGTTGCCCCAACTGTTGTGGTATGACCTCTAGGTTCAGGGCATTTTGATTGAGACTAAAGCGCGTCACTACCGCTGCATAGCCCATCGTCAGGTCTTCGATCGCCCATGTGGGTTCCATCCTCACAGGAGTTACACCGCCGATTTCCAAGATTGGAATCTGGCGAATGCCCTGTTGGCTAAGGCGGAGTGCCATTTGTTGCAGGTCTTGGCTGCTGAAACTGGGGTCAAAACTGCCCTGAAGACGCAGGGTTGTCCTGTCGGGCGATCGCGCGCTGAGGGTGGTCTCAAAGAAATGATTAGCTCCCCAATAGTCTAAGGCGGCAGCCACTGTCGTTAGCTTGACATTCGAGGCCACCAGAAAGAGCTTTTCCCCTTGGTAGTCGTAGAGAAGATCCCCCGTGGTTAAATCCCGCACCACCATGCCCCATTGACCCCGTTGCCATTGGGGATTTTGAATTTCCTGTTGCAGGGCACGAGCCAAGTCTTGGCGGCAGAGACCGAAGGCGGCAGGTGAAACCACCAGGACAATCAAACTAGCAGGGGGCAGAAGCCATCGAAGCCATGCCATGGGGCACTAGATCCTTGACATAGACGCGATCGCAACGCTGCGTTTCCACACCCGTCGCCGGCTGATAGCCCGCCTTTTCGTACAAATGGACGGCTGTAGTCATGATTGAGGCCGTTTCAATCCAGATTTTGCGGTAGCCGGCCGCTGCAATGGCTACCTCCAGATGGTGCAGGAGAAATGTCCCTAGGCCTTGGCCGCGTACGCGGGGATGGAGATACATTTTGCGAATTTCGACAGCCGCTTCGCCCCGCTGAATGGGATAGAAGGCGATCGTGCCCACAACTTCCGAGGCTCGCTCCACCACCCAAAATTGTCCGCCCCGGCGGTGGTAGTAATCTTCAACGTGAACCACATCGGCATCGGCGCCTTCGGGTTGCCAAGAAAGGCCAAACTCACTGAGGACATTAGCAATGAGGTGCATGACCGCTGCGCGATCGCGATCGCACCAATGGCGCACCCCACAATCCCCATAGTGAAGAAAAAATGCACTCAAGGACAGCTGCCTCCCATAAAATTACAGTCCTTTTCACAGAGAGAGAACACGCACAAAAGCATCGAAACCGCTGTGCCCCCAAAAGAACTGTACTGCCACTCTAACGATTCAGCGTGAGGCTCGCAAGATCATTTTGCTACTGTTTTTATCTTTGTTTCATCTTTGCTGCCGCCGCCGCTCTCTTAAGCGCCAACTTAGTATAGGAAAAGATGCTGGACAAACGGACGATGCAAGACTTTGGCGTTGTGATTGTCGGTGGTGGCTTAGCAGGCTGTCGTGCTGCTTTGGAAATTTGCCGCCTAGCCCCAGAGACCCCGATTGCCCTTGTGTCCAAAACCCATCCCATTCGTTCCCATTCCGTTGCTGCCCAAGGGGGCATTGCCGCTACGCTGAAAAATGTCGACAGCGAAGACTCTTGGGAAAGCCATGCCTTTGATACCGTCAAGGGGTCAGACTTTCTTGCGGATCAGGATGCCGTCGCCATTCTTGCCCAGGAAGCGCCCGATGTGGTGATTGACCTTGAGCATTTGGGGGTGCTCTTCTCTCGCCTGCCCGATGGCCGCATTGCCCAACGTCCCTTTGGTGGTCACACGCACCAGCGCACTTGCTATGCAGCCGACAAAACTGGTCATGCCATTCTCCACGAACTCTACTGCAATCTCCTGAAATACAACGTCACCTTTTTTAGTGAGTGGTATGTGCTGCGGCTGATTGTCGAGGATCAGCAGGCCAAGGGGGTCGTTGCCTACCACATTGAAACGGGTCAACTGGACATTCTGCGGGCACCTGCCATTCTTTTTGCCACAGGGGGCTATGGTCGCGTCTTTAATACCACCTCTAATGATTTTGCCTCCACGGGGGATGGCTTAGCGATGACGGCACGGGCAGGCTTGCCCCTTGAGGATATGGAGTTTGTCCAATTTCACCCCACGGGGTTGTATCCAGCGGGGGTTTTGATTTCTGAGGCGGTGCGCGGTGAAGGGGCTTATTTGGTCAATGCCGAGGGGGAACGCTTTATGGCACGCTATGCCCCCAGTCGCATGGAACTGGCTCCCCGTGATATTACCTCGCGGGCGATCGCCATCGAAATTCGCGAAGGGCGCGGCAGCCACAGTGATGGCTCAGCCGGCGGGCCTTTTGTTTATCTCGATGTCCGCCACTTGGGTCGCGAAACAATCATGAGTCGCATTCCCTTCTGTTGGGAGGAAGCCCATCGCTTGGCGGGGGTAGATGCTGTGGTGGAGCCGATTCCTGTACGTCCGACGGTGCACTATTCAATGGGGGGGATTCCGGTCAATGTCAATGGTCAGGTGCGTGCCAATGCCACGGAACTGGTGACCGGGTTTTATGCCGCTGGTGAATGTGCCTGTGTCTCGGTGCATGGTGCCAATCGCTTGGGGAGTAATTCCCTCCTAGAATGTGTGGTCTATGGCCGCCGTACCGGTGGGGCGATCGCCCAAGATTTACCGAGCTTGCCCCAACCCCAATTTGACCCCCAGCCGTATCTACAGGCAGCGGAGCAACAGATTCAGCACCTCTTTAGTCAAGCGGGGGATTTACGCATTGCCCAACTACGGCAGCAGGTTCAAGATTGTATGACCCAATACTGTGGCGTATTTCGCACCGCGGCTCTGATGCAGAGAGGTTTGGAAGAATTGCAGCGGCTGAAAGCAGCCTATGCGCGGATTCGTCTCGACGATCGCCAGCGCTACTGGAACACAGAGCTGTTAGAGGCGTTTGAGTTAGCAAATATCCTCGTGGTTGCGGAAGTGATTTTGAGCAGCGCCCTTGCTCGCCAAGAGAGTCGTGGTGCCCACTTCCGTGAAGACTATCCGCAGCGGGATGATGTCAACTTCCTACGCCACACCCTAGCCACCTACCACAGCGACGGCATGAGGATTGACTATCTGCCCGTCACCATCACCATGTTTCCCCCCCAAGAGCGCAAGTATTAAAGCCATGCGACGGTTACCTGCGACCCCTGCCCTCAACCGTTTTATTATTGGCATCACCCTCTTTGTTCTGATCATGTTGGTGGCGGTGGTGGGCTACACCAGTTTTGGCTGGAACTGGCTCGATGCCCTCTACATGTACGTGATCACCGTCTTTGGCATTGGCTACAGTGAAGTGCGACCCCTGATTACGCCGGCGCAACGCTTCTTTAACATGCTGATCATTGTGGCCGGCAGTGCAGCAACGGTTTATACCATCGGTGCGGTGGTGCAACTGTTTACCGAAGGGGAGATCAAACGCCTACTGGATATTCAGCGGGCGAGCCGCGACATCAACAAACTCAACCGCCATGTCATTGTCTGTGGCTTTGGCCGCATTGGTCAGGTAATGGCTCAGGAATTATCGGCATTAAAAACCCCCTTTGTGATTTTGGATGTCAATGAACAGCGCATTGATCTAGCGATACAGTTGGGCTATTTGGCCTATTTGGGGAGTGCGGCGGAGGAAGAAACGCTGCGCGTGGTGGGGATCGAGCGGGCGATCGCCCTAGCGACGGTGCTGCCCAATGACACGATCAATGTCTTTATTACGCTGACAGCGCGCTCCCTGAATCCGAGCCTGCTGATTGTGGCGCGGGCGAATTTGGCAAGCACAGAAGCAAAGCTACGTATGGCAGGAGCGGATCACGTAGTCTTGCCGACAAAAATTGGTGCCATTCAAATGACTAACCTGATTCGGCGGCCACGCATTGACTTTCTTGAGCAAACGGGCGATCGCGAGACCCTCAACGACCTCTTGAGCCACATTGATGCTCACCTTGAGGAACTGGAGATTACTGCCGATTACCCCTACGTGGGTACGCGCTTGACAGGACTTGAGGTACGCGGCCAAGGGGCATTTATTATTGTTGGCCTGCGCAAAAGTGATGGCCAATTATTCCCGACCCGCGCCAATCCCCTTGTGGAAGTGGGCGATACATTGATTCTATTGGGGCATGCTCAAGATACCCCCAAGCTCATTCGCAAATATACTGCCCGCTCCCGCCACTCCCAATGACAACCCCCGCTCATCTCGCTGACCTTAAGGATCACGTCATCATTTGCGGCTATGGTCCCCTTGGTCGCACCTTAGCGATGAACTTGGCTGCTGCCCAAATCCCCTTTGTCGTGATTGACAACCAGCGGCAGCGACTACGGCTTGCCCAGCAGTCAGGGCACCTTTTCTATCGCGGTGACGATCTCATGGATGAAAATGAGCTGTTGGCGGTGGGGGTGGATCGCGCTCGCACTGTAGTGGCGGTTTTGGCCGATGATGCCAGTAATGTCTTTATCACCCTGATTGCCCGTCGCCTCAATCCCAACTTACAAATTTTGGCCTATGGTGAATTGCCAGCCACAGAGTCCAAACTGCGTTTTGCCGGTGCCGATCATGTGGTCTTGCCCTCGAGTATCAGTGCCCAACGCATGGTGCAGCTCATTACTCGCCCGACAGTCTTGGATTTTCTTGAGGAAAAGGATGAGCGCAGTCACTTGATTGAGCTACTCAGCCAGCTCGATCTTCAGATTGAGGAGTTTACGCTGCCCTTGGAGTCCTCGCTGGTGGGGCTAGCGATCGCCGATGTGGAAGCGAAAGGCCGAGGCCGCTTTATTATTGTTGCTCTCCGCCATCAGAACGGTGCCTTGGTGACCCATCCCCCCTTAACCTTGCCCCTAGGGCCGGGGGATACCCTGATTGCCCTTGGCCGAGCAGCGGAAATTAAAACCTTCTTTCGCCAATATGCCCACCGCCAGCCAATTCGCTATCGCGGCCTAGGAAGCTAGCCCTTCAGGCCAGCAGTGGTTTGGGAGGGAATGATATATCGTTGCAAGAAAATAAACACAATGAACACGGGCACAATTGAAATCACCGAGCCAGCGGCAATGAGTCGCCAATCCAAAGAAAACGTCCCCGCCAAGGTGACCACGCCAATGGGCAGGGTATAAAGTTCTGGCTGATCCAAGACCAACAGGGGCCAGAGAAAATCACTCCAAGCACCAATAAACACAAAAATGCCAAGGGTAACAAGGGCAGGGCGAATGGCCGGCAGCATCACAAACCACCACAGCCCCAATTCTGAGCAGCCATCGAGGCGAGCCGCTTCCTCTAGTTCCTTGGGCACCGCCATAAAGGCCTGTCGCAACAGAAAAATGCCAAAGGCAGAGGCCAAACTCGGCAGAATCATTCCCAGATAGGTATTCCGCAGCCCCAACTGCACCGCCAAAATAAACAGGGGAATCATGATGATTTGAAAGGGAATCATGATCGTGGCCAAAATGGCCGTAAAGATCACCTCACGTCCGCGAAAGGACAGCCGTGCCAAGGGATAGGCGGCTAAGGCCGAGGTCAGGAGATTGCAGGCCACCGTTAAGACTGCCACCAGTGTACTGTTGAACAGGTACTGGCCAAAGGGATTCGTTTGCCAAACCGTAACAAAATTCGCCCAGGTTGGTTCGGCCGGCAGCCAGCGGGGCGGAAAGGCAAAAATATCTTCATTGGCAGACTTGAAGGCGGTACTGGTGAGCCACACCAAAGGCAGCAGCATGACGATCGCGATCGCCACCAACAGCAGGTAGGTCAAGCCTCGCCGCAAGGTCATCGCCGTGTCCAAAGATTGGTAAACATCATCAACAGGCCACCAATGACAATGGCGATCGCAAGGCCGCCAGCAATCCAGTCTAGGGTTGTCGTTTCCATCGGTAATTTCCCAAGGGTACTTTTAGACACTGCGCAAGGCAACAATCGGATCCAGCCGCGCCGCCCGTTGAGCGGGAACCACCCCAAAGAAGAGGCCAATACTGCCCGAAACGCCCACAGCAAGAGCCACAGCAACGGGAGCAACCCCAGCCTCCAAGGGGGTCAACATCACCACTAGCATCACACCACCTACGCCCACTCCCGTGCCAATGAGGCCACCGAGAGCCGAGAGGATCATCGCCTCAATCATAAACTGTGCCAGTATATCCCGCTGTGTGGCACCAATGGCCTTGCGCAGGCCAATTTCTTGGGTGCGTTCGGTTACCGAGACCAGCATAATGTTCATAATGCCAATCCCCCCCACCAGCAGGGAAATGCCGGCGATCGCCGCCAACATCAAGGTCAAGGCATTGCTGATATTGCCAATGATTTGCAGAGCTTCCTTTTGGGTTTGAATTGTAAAATCGTCCTCATCAACAATTTGATGGCGCAGCCGCAGGAGGTTGGTAATCTGAAACTTAGCCGCATCAATGCTCTGTTCATCACGGGCAGATACCGAGATAAAGGTTAGGGAAATCCCATAGGGGGAGCGCTGCCCCACAATACGGGAAGACATCGTCGTAATGGGAATATAGGCGGCCTCATCCTGATTGTTGCCAAGGAAAGCACCCTTTTCGGCCATGACGCCAATCACTTCAAAGGAAAGATTCTTGATCCGTACCTGCTGACCCACAGGATTTTCGTTAATAAAGAGCTTCCTCGCCAAATCCGAGCCTAAAATGACGACGCGGCGATGCCGTTCCACATCCTTATCGGAGATAAAGCGCCCCTGCGCCACTGTAAAACTGCGCACTGAAGGAAAGGTGGGGGTGGTCCCCACAATCAGCACATTCGTGTTGCGTCCTCGATAGGTAACCCGTTGTTGCACTTGAATTTGGGGTGCCACTTCCTTAACGGTGGGCACTTGGGTGGCGATCGCCTTAGCATCCTCAAGGACAAGGGTTTGCGGCACATTAAACGTGCGGTTGCGGGCTTGGGGCGTCCCCGGCACAATAAAAAGCGTATTCGGACCAAGGGATTCAAACTGACTGGCGGCATAGCGCTGTGCCCCCTGACCCACGCCGACCATGGCAATCACCGCTGCGTTGCCAATAATTATCCCCAGCATCGTCAGGCCGCTACGCAGTCGATTGGCCTTGAGGGTGGCGATCGCCATGCGCACACTTTCAGCAATGTCCATGATTCTGCGCCGAAAACACCTGTTTTTAATCTAACTTGAGATCTTCTTTTTCCTCAGACTTCTAGTGGGGGAGTCAGGATTGCGGTAGGGGAATGCTTTTGCCGTTGAAGTGGTTCATCGCTGCCTCCACCCCAGACTGAATACTTAACTCAATGGCATCCACGGCAAGGTCAAGCACAGCAGGTAAAATGGCGAGTTCAGCAGCCGAAAAATGTCCCAAAACAAAGGGCACAGCATTGCGCGGCCCGGTTTGTTGCTGCAGGCGATCGCCAAAGGCAATGCCCACCTTGAGGCGGGGAAACTGCTGCGAATGACAGTGTTGAATAATTGACTTAATGCCGTTGTGTCCGCCCGTCGAGCCACTCAAGCGCAAGCGCAGCCGCCCCAAGGGCAAATCGGCATCATCATAGACGACAAGGGTTCGCTCAAGGGGCAGCTTATAAAAATTCAGCAGGGCATGGAGAGATTGCCCCGAACTATTCATATAGGTAGTGGGTTTGAGGAGGCGTACCTTTTGACCATGAATCGGAACCTCTGCCACCTCTCCCAAGAAGCGCCGCTGCGGGGTCAACTGCACCTTATACCGATCGGCAAGGGCGTCAAGGACACGAAAGCCAATATTGTGGCGCGTCGTCGCATACTCTGCCCCCGGATTCCCAAGGCCGACAATCACACAGGGTTGGAGAACCATGCCACCTAAGCAGAGGGTTCCCGCGATGATTCCGATTCTGCCTTGGCCTGCTGTTCCTGTTCGAGGGCAGCGGTCTGCCGTTTCATTTCATCTTGGAATTCACGGGAGGCTTCCTCAAAGGCACGCTTGGTTTTGCCAAGGCTGCGACCAATTTCCGGCAGCTTTTTAGGGCCAAAGATTAAAAGCGCCACCACCAGAATCACAATCAGTTCCGGCAGACCGATACCAAAAACGTTCATGGGTTATCCTAGTGCTTTCCAACTCACGTTAACACCATCGAGGATGAGTGTCGAGTTGTAGATTTGCAAAATAATCAGCAAAAAGACAAGGAACAGCCCCATAAAGACCGCCATCAAGGGAGTGGTACCCCAGCCGGGGGCGACTTTACCGTATTCAGAGTTCAAGGGGCGCAGGAGATCCCCTAGCCAAGTCCGTCGTGCCATAAATCCCTTTTTTGAACGAGATGAACAGAGTTTTAATGTTTCGTAATATTATAGAAGCACATCTTGCTCCCATTTAGAACGCTTCTATGGAACCTGCAACAGTTCTTAGCATTGCTCTCGCTGCCATCTGCATTGGCGTGACCGGCTACTCTATCTACCTCTCCTTTGGCCCTCCTTCCAAGGAGTTAGCGGATCCTTTTGACGATCACGAAGACTAAAGCTAGAGTCCCTCAACGGGGACACCCAAAAAGCTGGCGATTGTGGCGCCTTGGGTTTCGAGTTCTGCCAACGGCAAGGGCGCACCTACGCGCGTTAGGGGGACTTCGCCGCGACCTTTGATTTTAAGGTAGAGGGCGCGTTTCGGGTTTAGCCCTTCTTTAATCACAATTCTCACGGATTGGACATCGCTGATGGGGCAGCTGACCTCAATGCGGCGATTCTTCCCCGGAAAACCCCAGCGGAAAATGCGGACAAAGCCCGTTTCTTTGTTGAACTCGTTAAAGCCACCGCCAATATCCCAAGCGATCGCCAGCCACAGATACGTTGCCAACAGCAGCGCCGCCACCCCATAAAAGCCAATGGCAATGCCTTGGGGAATAAAGACTAAATCAATTGGGTTCCCAATGGGCAGTAGGTTGCGGTGCAAATAGCTAGAAAGACCGGCCAAAAAGAAACCCAAGCCACCAATGGAGACCGCTGTTGCCCAAAAGTAGTTACTAGGGCGACGGGATCCCAGTACCGGATAGTACAGAACCGCCTCTTGACGCGGTGAGCGCTCAGTCATAGGGGAGTTTGTCATAGCTTGTGTTGCCAACTTGCAGTGCCTTACATTCTATAGAGAAACGGTCTCTCTTCCCAAAGAGGCTTTCCCCAACCCCGCCTCTAGACGCTACGCTGGAACTAATTTGCACTAATTCTTTCGAACTTATTCTGGGGAGTTTATTCTACCCTTAAAGTAGGGAAGTCCGAAAAAGCGTTTTTCTTGCAATTCATACAATATAAATAGTTAAAAACTGGAAAAAGGGGTCAAAGGGTCAGCTATGCAACCATCCAATCCAAATCAATTTACCGAAAAAGCATGGGCTGCGATCGCCCGCACACCAGATCTAGCCAAGCAGGCACAGCACCAGAATCTCGAAAGTGAACACCTGATGAAATCGCTGCTCGAGCAAGAGGGTCTAGCGACACAAATTTTCCAAAAAGCTGGCTGTTCGGTGCAGCGCATTCGCGATCTCACCGATGAATTCATTAACCGTCAGCCGAAAATCAGTAATCCCAGTGGCGTCTATCTAGGACAGAGCCTTGACAAGCTCCTCGATCGCGCCGAAGAGGCACGCAAACAGTTTGGCGATGAGTTTATCTCGATTGAGCACTTGGTATTGGCCTTTGCCCAAGACGATCGCTTTGGCAAAAAACTCCTTCAGGAGGTCGGCCTGAGTGAAAAAGCCCTACGGGAAGCGATTCAGCAAATTCGCGGCTCCCAAAAAGTGACGGATCAAAACCCAGAGGGCAAATATGCGGCGCTGGAAAAATATGGCCGTGATCTGACGCTCTTGGCTCGTCAAGGGAAACTGGATCCCGTCATTGGCCGTGATGATGAAATTCGCCGTGTGATTCAGATTCTTTCCCGCCGTACCAAAAATAACCCAGTGCTCATTGGTGAACCCGGCGTTGGTAAAACCGCCATTGCTGAAGGCTTGGCACAGCGGATTGTGGCGGGGGATGTGCCTGATTCCCTGCGCGATCGCCAGTTGATTGCTCTCGACATGGGTGCCTTGATTGCCGGTGCCAAGTATCGCGGTGAATTTGAAGAGCGCCTCAAAGCAGTTCTCAAGGAGGTCACCGACTCCAACGGCCAAATCATCCTCTTTATTGATGAAATCCACACTGTCGTTGGTGCCGGGGCAACCCAAGGGGCGATGGATGCCGGCAACCTGCTCAAACCGATGTTGGCGCGGGGGGAACTGCGCTGTATTGGTGCCACCACCCTTGATGAGTACCGCAAGTACATTGAAAAGGATGCAGCCTTAGAGCGGCGCTTCCAGCAGGTCTATGTGGATCAGCCCAGCGTTGAGGACACGATCTCGATTTTGCGGGGTCTCAAGGAACGCTATGAGATCCACCATGGCGTGAAAATTTCCGATACCGCCTTGGTGGCAGCAGCTACGCTCTCAACCCGCTACATTAGCGATCGCTTCTTGCCCGATAAAGCCATTGACTTGGTCGATGAAGCCGCCGCGAAACTGAAAATGGAGATTACCTCCAAGCCGGAGGAACTGGATGAGATTGACCGCAAAATCCTGCAGCTGGAAATGGAGCGGCTCTCCTTGCAAAAAGAAACCTCGGCAGCTTCGCGCGATCGCCTTGAGAAACTGGAAAAAGAGCTAGCGGATCTCAAGGAGGAGCAAAGCCGCCTCAATGCCCAGTGGCAAGCAGAAAAAGAGGTCATTGACCGTCTCCAAGCCATCAAAGAAGAAATCGAAAAAGTCAACATCGAGATCCAGCAAGCGGAGCGCAACTACGACCTCAACCGCGCCGCTGAACTGAAGTACGGCAAACTCACAGAACTCCACAAACAACTGGCGGCAGCCGAAGCCAAACTGCGGGAGATTCAAGTGGGGGGTCGCTCTCTGCTGCGGGATGAAGTGACCGAGGCCGACATTGCTGAAATCATCTCCAAGTGGACGGGCATCCCTGTCAGCAAACTGGTGGAGTCGGAAGCCCAAAAACTGCTGCACCTCGAAGAAGAGCTGCACAAGCGGGTTGTCGGTCAAGATGAGGCCGTCACCGCAGTAGCGGAGGCCATTCAGCGCTCCCGTGCCGGACTAGCGGATCCCAACCGTCCCATTGCCAGCTTCATCTTCCTTGGGCCAACGGGTGTCGGTAAAACGGAATTGGCCAAAGCCCTAGCGGCCTTCATGTTCGACACCGAAGAGGCGATGGTGCGGATTGACATGTCGGAGTACATGGAGAAACACGCCGTATCGCGGTTAATTGGGGCGCCCCCCGGTTATGTGGGCTATGACGAAGGCGGTCAACTCACAGAAGCCATTCGCCGCCGTCCCTATGCCGTGGTTCTCTTCGATGAGATCGAGAAAGCCCATCCCGATGTCTTCAACATCTTCCTGCAAATTCTCGATGATGGCCGTGTCACTGATGCCCAAGGGCGGACGGTGGACTTCAAGAACACCATCATCATCATGACCAGCAACATTGGTTCTCAGTACATCCTTGATGTGGCCGGCGATGACAGCCGCTACGGGGAAATGTACAACCGCGTTATGGAGGCGATGCGTGGCCACTTCCGCCCTGAATTCCTCAACCGCGTGGATGAATTTATCATCTTCCACAGCCTGCGCAAGGATCAATTGCGGCAAATTGTTCAATTGCAGGTGCAGCGGTTGCAGCAACGCTTGAGCGATCGCCACATTACCTTGTCCCTCACAGAGAAGGCGATCGACTTTTTGGCCGAAGTGGGTTACGACCCCGTCTATGGTGCCCGTCCGCTGAAACGTGCCATCCAGAAACAACTGGAAACCCCGATTGCCAAAGCTATCCTGCGGGGCGAGTTCTTCGATGGCGACACGATTCTGGTGGATGTGGGCGAAAACGAACGCCTCAACTTCCGGCGTCAAGCGGAACTGGCAACTGTTTAGGTGCAACTAAAACTGATTCAAGAGAGTTGGGTTGGGGCTTTCCCCTCAGCCCTCTTTTTTTGACCAAGCGTTTTAGTAGCCTCCGTCAAACAGGGTAATCTTGGCCAATAGTCCTGCCACCATCAAAAAGAGCGCCACTAGTAGTGCCCAAAGGCGGTTTTCCGTTGAACCTTGACGCTTCCCTAAGTCCACTAACTGCTCACGATTGGTTTGCACTTCCAAGCGGACCGCCTCAATTTTGGCTTCTATAGTGTTGAATTTCTCGTCAATCGTGTTAAACTTCTCGTCAAATTTTGCTTCCAGCGTGTTCAGCTTCTCTTCAAACTTGGCTTCTAGTGTGTTGAACTTTTCTTCAAATCTGACTTCTATAGCATTCAATTTCTCATCTACTATCTGGAACTTTTGATCAATCGTATTGAATTTCTCACGGATTTCCGCGTGACCGACTTTCACCTCAAGGGTAAGTTCCGCCAGTTGCGACTGCATGGCTTTCATGGTCTCGAGGACTTCTGTCAGTTGCGATTGGGTGACGGGTTCACTCATGCTGCTCATCCTTAGACTTGGTCAAACAGGGTAATCTTGGCCAATAGTCCCGCCACCATCAAAAAGAGCGCCACTAGTAGTGCCCAAAGGCGGTTTTCCGTTGAACCTTGACGCTTCCCTAAGTCCACTAACTGCTCGCGATTGGTTTGCACTTCCAAGCGCACTGCCTCGATTTTGGCTTCTATGGTGTTGAATTTCTCGTCAATCGTGTTGAACTTCTCGTCAAATTTTGCTTCTAGCGTGTTCAGCTTCTCTTCAAACTTGGCTTCCAGCGTGTTCAGTTTCTCTTCAAACTTGGCCTCCAGAGTCTGGAATTTTTGGTCAATCGTGTTAAATTTCTCACGGATTTCCGCGTGACCCACTTTCACCTCAAGGGTGAGTTCTGCGAGTTGCGACTGCATGGCCTTCATCGTCTCGAGAACTTCTGCGAATTGAGACTGGGTGACGGGTTCACTCATGCTGCTCATCCTTAGACTTGGTCAAACAGGGTAATCTTGGCCAATAGTCCCGCCACCATCAAAAAGAGCGCCACTAGTAGTGCCCAAAGGCGGTTTTCCGTTGAACCTTGACGCTTCCCCAAGTCCACTAACTGCTCACGATTGGTTTGCACTTCCAAGCGCACTGCCTCGATTTTGGCTTCTATGGTGTTGAATTTCTCGTCAATCGTGTTGAACTTCTCGTCAAATTTTGCTTCTAGCGTGTTCAGCTTCTCTTCAAACTTGGCTTCCAGCGTGTTCAGTTTCTCTTCAAACTTGGCCTCCAGAGTCTGGAATTTTTGGTCAATCGTGTTAAATTTCTCACGGATTTCCGCGTGACCCACTTTCACCTCAAGGGTGAGTTCTGCGAGTTGCGACTGCATGGCCTTCATCGTCTCGAGGACTTCTGTCAGTTGCGATTGGGTGACGGGTTCACTCATGCTGCTCATCCTTAGACTTGGTCAAACAGGGTAATCTTGGCCAATAGTCCCGCCACCATCAAAAAGAGCGCCACCAGTAGTGCCCAAAGGCGGTTTTCCGTTGAACCTTGACGCTTCCCTAAGTCCACTAACTGCTCGCGATTGGTTTGCACTTCCAAGCGCACTGCCTCAATTTTGGCTTCTATGGTGTTGAATTTCTCGTCAATCGTGTTAAACTTCTCGTCAATCGTGTTAAACTTCTCGTCAAATTTTGCTTCTAGCGTGTTCAGCTTCTCTTCAAACTTGGCTTCCAGCGTGTTCAGTTTCTCTTCAAACTTGGCTTCTAGTGTGTTGAACTTTTCTTCAAATCTGACTTCTATAGCATTCAATTTCTCATCTACTATCTGGAACTTTTGATCAATCGTATTGAATTTCTCACGGATTTCCGCGTGACCCACTTTCACCTCAAGGGTAAGTTCCGCCAGTTGCGACTGCATGGCCTTCATCGTCTCGAGAACTTCTGCGAATTGAGACTGGGTGACGGGTTCACTCATGCTGCTCATCCTTAGACTTGGTCAAACAGGGTAATCTTGGCCAATAGTCCCGCCACCATCAAAAAGAGCGCCACTAGTAGTGCCCAAAGGCGGTTTTCCGTTGAACCTTGACGCTTCCCCAAGTCCACTAACTGCTCACGATTGGTTTGTACTTCCAAACGCACTGCCTCGATTTTGGCTTCTATGGTGTTGAATTTCTCATCAAATTTTGCTTCCAGCGTGTTCAGTTTCTCTTCAAACTTGGCCTCCAGAGTCTGGAATTTTTGATCAATCGTATTAAATTTCTCACGGATTTCGGCTTGACCGACTTTCACCTCAAGGGTGAGTTCTGCGAGTTGCGACTGCATGGCCTTCATGGTCTCGAAGACTTCTGCGAGTTGAGATTGGGTGATGGGTTCACTCATGGGTGGAGTTCAAGGGGACTTAAGTTTATTCTAGAGTGACCCAGCAATTTCCGTTTTTAACGTCTCCATAAATGCCGAATAATTTTGGTGGTTGGCTGGGAAGCCGAGTTCTAGCCAAGTCTGGGGTAATGTGTCTGCAATAAACTGACGTGCTTCAGTACCATCGTTAGGCTGGCGATCGCCCCCTTGGTATTTCCCAATTGCTCCTCCAGGCAAGCCAGATTGGGACGATGATTTAGTTCTGCTTCTAAAACGATAATTTCTTATTGGCAGAAAATTAAATGGTTATTAACTCTCAGATGGTAGGGTGTTATATGCTACACAGGCAAGGGTAATTTTTTGTATTTTTGTGTTTTTACTTCCTCCTATCTGGTGATTTTTGCGACCTGTACTCCTCAGAATGCCCAAAACGAACCTCAAAGGATACAGAGACAGGGCAAACGCCGGCAAGGGTCTGACGGTATATTGGATTCAGACTGCCAGCCCCAATCTTTGGTAACGGTGAGGAAACTTGTGTTCATGGTCAGTGAGCAACAGCAATGGTAAGTTCTGGTCCCAAGCCCCGTCCAGAAGGGTTTGCTGCTCTGATGCGGAACAAGAATTTCCTCAAGTTATGGGGCGGTCAAATCATCTCCCAACTGGCGGACAAAATTTTTCTCGTCCTTCTAATTACACTGGCGGTTTCCTACGACGCCAGCTATGAACTGCCCGGCTCTAAGGCCTCAGCCGTAATGATTGCCAATACCCTACCAGCGGTCTTCTTTGGCTCAACGGCAGGCACCTTTGTGGATCGCTACCCCAAGCGGGAGCTAATGAGCATTACCAATATTCTGCGCGGGCTACTGGTTTTTGCTCTGATCTTTATTCCGAAGCGGTTTACGCTGCTGCTCCTGATTGCCTTTTCTGAGTCCATTCTTACGCAATTCTTTGCCCCGGCAGAACAGGCGGCGATTCCCCTGCTAGTGAAGGAGGAAAATCTGCTCTCGGCGAATGCCCTCTTTATCACAACAATGATGGGGTCACTCGTAGTGGGGTTTGCCATCGGTGAGCCATTGCTGAGTGGTGCTGTGGCCATAGGGGGTGTCTATGCCCGTGAAGTCGTTGTCGGTGTGCTGTACGTTATGGCGGGATTGGTTTTAGCCTCGATTCGCTACCGAGAAGCAGTTCATGAGCGCGATCGCCACCTCAATGTATGGCAGGACTTGCAGGAGGGGTTTCACTACGTGCGCAAAAATCGCCTCTTGGGGAATGCCATGCTCCAGTTAACGATCCTCTATTGTGTCTTTGCCGCCTTGACGGTGTTGGCCGTCAGTTTAGCCCAAGAAATTGGCCTGCGTCCTAATCAGTTTGGCTTTCTCTTGGCCGCCGCAGGGCTGGGGTTAATTTTAGGGGCGGGGGTTTTGGGCCAATGGGGGGAAAAATTGCATCATCGACCCCTGCCTTTGATTGGCTTTTTGGTGATGGCAGCTGTCCTACTGGTCTTTGCTTTTGTGCATCATCTGTGGGTGGGTCTGGGCTTAAGTATTTTGCTGGGAATGGGGGCATCTTTAATTGGTATTCCCATGCAGACCCTCATTCAAGTTCGGACGCCGGCGACGATGCGGGGTAAGGTCTTTGGCTTCCAAAATAACATTGTCAATATTGCCCTCAGTGTGCCTTTGGCGATCGCCGGGATTCTTTCGGATTTCCTTGGCCTCACAGTGGTCATGGTGGGGATGGGGGGCGTGGTGGCGATCGCGGGCATTTGGGCATGGCGGAATACACGAGCCGTTCTTGAGGATGCGATTTAGGAGACAGGAATGCCCCTACTACACTTGAGTACTTGGCCAGAGGTCGAAGCCTATCTCAACACTTCCAAGGGGATGATTATTCCCATTGGCTCCACGGAGCAGCACGGCCCTATGGGTCTCATTGGCACCGATGCCCTCTGTGCCGAGGCGATCGCCAAAGGGGTAGGGGAAGCAACTCATGCCCTTGTTGCCCCGACAATTTCCGTGGGCATGGCCTTACACCATACGGCTTTCCCCGGCACGATTAGTTTGCGCCCTAGTACGTTGATTCTTGTCATTCGCGACTATTTGGTGAGCTTGGTACGGGCAGGCTTTCAACGCTTCTTTTTCATTAATGGTCATGGCGGCAATATCGCGACAGTGAAGGCGGCCTTTGCGGAAACCTATGCAGTCTTAGCCGATTTGCACATTCCCGAGGCGGATCAGGTGCGCTGTGAGTTGGCCAACTGGTTTATGTGTTCCTCAGTGATGCAGCTGGCGCGGGAATTGTATGGCGATCGCGAGGGTTCCCATGCCACCCCCAGTGAAGTGGCGGTGACCCAATTTCTCTATCCAGAGGCCATTAAACGCGTTCCCCTCAATCCCGAAGTCAACACCAGTCATGCCATCTACGGTGCCGCAGATTTTCGCCGCCGTTATCCCGATGGTCGTATGGGGGCAGATTCCAGTTTGGCCACCCCTGAGCATGGACAGAAATTCTATGAGCGGGCTGTTCAGGAGTTGAGCGATCGCTACCGTCAATTTCTGCAAGCCGACTAAATGACTTTCTCTCTCCCAGCTCAAACGTGGCATTGGCACGGTTACCCGATTCTCTATCGGCATCAAGGGACTCAGGGCATCCCCCTACTCCTGATTCACGGCTTTGGTGCCTCTAGCTTGCATTGGCGCAAAAACATCCCTGCCCTTGCGGCTCACCATCAAGTCTATGCCATTGATTTACTGGGCTTTGGTGGCTCCGCCAAACCCGCTCCCTCGGTCATCCCCTATACATTTGAGACGTGGGCAACCTTGGTTCTAGACTTTTGCCGCGAGGTCATTGGTCAGCCCACGGTTTTAATCGGCAACTCCATTGGCTGCGTCGTTGCTTTACAGGCCGCTGTTTTCCAGCCTGCATGGGTCAGTCAACTGATCCTGCTGAACTGCTCTTTGCGTCAGCTCCACGATCGCAAGCGATCGCAACTGCCTTTGTACCGCCGCTGGGGAACCAGCCTACTCCAGCAACTTTTAGGCAATCGCACCCTTGGCACCTACTTTTTCCGCCAAATTGCCCAACCCCGTACTGTGCGCCGTATTCTCCACCAAGCCTATGCCAACACTGCCGCCGTCACCGATGAATTGGTAGAGATATTACTCACCCCTGCCCAAGACGTGGGGGCTGCCGAGGTCTTCTTAGCCTTTGTCCGCTATTCCCAAGGTCCCCTACCCGAAGACTTGCTACCGCAGATTATCTGCCCCACCTATTTTCTGTGGGGTGCCGCCGACCCTTGGGAACCCATTGATGAAGGGCAGAAGCTAGCTCAATTTCCCTGTGTGCAGGAGTTTGTCGTCTTGCCAGAGGTGGGCCATTGCCCTCAAGATGAAGCACCTGAGCAGGTGAATGCCCAGATTCTGGAGTGGTTGCGCAAAATTTCCATCACTGACTAGGATGTTCTCTGAACTCGTGTTATACTGGTAAAGCTTAACGGGGCGTAGCGCAGCTTGGTAGCGCACCACTTTGGGGTAGTGGGGGTCGTGGGTTCAAATCCCGCCGCTCCGATTATTCAGTAAGAAAAATCCAGCTTGGCGATGTTAGTGTATGATAACCGTGTGCTAGTGGTCTGCTTTGATTCTATCTCGGGAATTAAATGGTGACTCAAGGAACTATTACTATAGCTGTTGGCTCCAGTGGCTCAGCGACTGGATATACGGTCGTCCAATCTCTGAAACAAACTTGGGGTCAAAGAGGATGCAAGATTATCGCTTGTGATATAAATCCGAGGTACTTAGTTGCAGCCGCATCAATTTCTGATTCCTACATACAGCTACCTTCAGCTTTTGAGGATAAGTTTGCAATTCAAACAGTTGAACTGCTCAAATCTAATAATGTTAATTATTTTTATCCAATTCATGATCAGGAAATATGTGCGACTGCTTCTGCAAAAAAGCTTTTTGAAGAGTTTGGGATAACTATACTTTGTGCATCACCACAAGCTGTAAAATCATGTACTGACAAGTTGGAATCAAGTAAAATACTATCTTCAGTTAATCTAAATAGTCCCACAACTTATTTACTATCAGAAAATACGAGTTTTTTTGGAAAATCAATCGTCAAAGAAAGGTATGGAAATGGTAGCCAATTCATAGAAATTATTAATGATAAAGATCAGCTAGAGTATGTGATCAAAAAAATACTTCCAAGTCATCGTCAGTATATTATTCAAGAGTGGATAGATGAGCCAGAAATTACTATTGATGCCTTTATTATCCCAGACCAGTGTTTTGTAAAAACACTTTGTCGAAAACGTGTTGAAATTAAGAGTGGCATAACTACGAAGGGATATATTTTCTATGATGAAAATTATTCAAAAATTGCTCTAAGTATTGCAGAAGCTTTTCAGTTATTTGGTTCCTTTTGTTTTCAAGTTAGGGGTCATGATAACTATGTTATAGATGTCAACCCAAGAATTGGAGGAGCTACAGCGATGTCTATTGCTCTTGGTTTAGACTTTCCATCTGCTCATGTTGCCTATTTTTTAGGTGAAGACCCAGCCTATTATTTTACTGACATAAAAAAACCTTGCTTTGTAACACGTTCTTATCGTGAACATATTTCGTATCTCTGAGATAAAATACAATAAGTAAGTTATGAATGTTTCAAAAATAATTGCAATTGACTTAGATGGAACAATAATCGATTGTTATCCTCGCCAAGCTGCTGTCACAGAATATATTTTTAATGAACTAGGAATAAATAATATTGACTTTCAGGTTATTTGGGAGCATAAAAGATCTGGTCTTTCTACAGTTGAAGTCTTAAAGTCTTACTTCCCTGAAGTCAATCCAAAAATTATTAAATCTTTTACTCTTAGATGGCTAGAATTAATAGAAGAACCTTATTGGATAACTTTTGATCAACTTTTCCCATGGTCTCAATCTATCCTAGAAACTCTAAACTCAATAGGCTTTAGTTTAGTACTCTTGACTGCACGGCAGCGACCTGAAAATGTCTTTAATTTTCTAACAAATCATGGAATTCATAATTTATTTTCCCAAGTACATATCGTTTCACCTCAAAAAGCAACTGAGCAAAAAGCAGACTTATTGCTTCAAGTAAACCCACTATGTCACTGTGGAGATACTGAGACAGATGCCTTAGCTGCTGAGAAAGCAAATGTAAGATTTATAGGGGTTTCTTGTGGACAAAGATCAAAATATTTCTTAGAACGCTATACTAGCGTAGTAATCCTAGATAATATCAGTGAATTGCCAAAATTTATAATTGACTTTAGTCGTTAACTTGAGGAGATTAATGATGAGTCACGAAGAAATCAACCAACCACCTATTACAGAAATTGATCGCCTTGACAATGTCGCATCTGATAGCTGGTACACTCTTCCGACTGCTATAGCAACGATTGAGTACTCTTACCAAGTTTTTCGGAGGTATTTTCCTCAACCTTTGAATCGTATTTTGGAGATAGGCCCTGCGGAAGGAATAATGACGCAGTTACTAATTAATGATGGAGTAAAACCTGATATATTAGAGGGCTCTACGATTTTTGCTGAAAATTTGCGTCAGCAGTTTCCTGACTTACAGATATACAACTCACTCATTGAAAACTTTCAGCCTGCCTGCTTTTATGATGTGATTATCTTGGGGCACGTCTTGGAACATGTCGATGATCCAGTTCTAATCTTAAGTACGATCCGAAACTGGCTAGTTCCCAAGACAGGTGTTATTCTGGCTGCTGTTCCCAATGCTCGCTCAATTCATCGTCAGGCAGCAGTTGTGATGGGATTGATTCCACACGAGGAAACTATGAGTGAAAAGGACATTCATCATGGCCATCGTCGGATTTATACACCAGAAACCTTTCGGCGTGATTTTACTCTTGCTGGGTTGAGTATCGAATTTTTTGGTGGCTACTGGCTCAAGCCTCTCTCTGATCGACAACTAGAAGAAAGTTGGACGCCAGAGATGTTACGTGCCTTTATGAAGCTAGGTGAGAGGTATCCCGATATTGCCGCTGAATTGGTAATTGTTGCTAAAAAAGAGCAGTAGCTGATTATGCTTGGCCACATAGATAACTGTCGGATTATTCAACTCCCCAAAATTACGGATCCAAGGGGTAATCTGACCTTTATTGAGGGAGAGCGTCATATTCCCTTCAAAATCGAGCGGGTGTTCTACCTCTATGATGTTCCCGGCGGTGCCGATCGCGGTGCCCATGCCCACAAGGCGCTGCATCAATTTGTGGTGGCCATGTCTGGTAGTTTTGATGTTGTCCTCGATGATGGCGATCGCAAGCAGCGTTATCACCTCAACCGCTCCTACTTTGGCCTGTATATTTGCCCAATGATGTGGGGATACCTCGATAACTTCTCCTCGGGTGCCGTGTGTATGGTTTTAGCCTCTGCCCCCTATGATGAAAGCGATTACATCCGCAACTACGACGAATTCCTAGCCCTTGCTCAGAAGCGCTCAATGCCATGACAACGATTCCCTTTCTTGACTTGAGGGCGGCCTACCGCGAACTCAAAGCGGAAATTGATGCTGCCGTTGCCCGTGTGCTTGACTCCGGCTGGTACATCCTTGGTGCAGAGGTAGAAGCCTTTGAAGCTGAATGGGCTGCTTACTGCGGTGCCAATTATGCCATTGGTGTTGGTAATGGTTTAGATGCTCTTGTGCTTGCTTTGCGGGCAATGGGGGTGACCCATGGAGACGAAGTCATTGTTCCCAGCAACACCTATATCGCCACTTGGCTAGCCGTCAGTCAGTGCGGAGCTATTCCTGTGCCAGTGGAGCCTGATCCCCATACCTACAATATTGATCCCCTCAAGATTGAAGCGGCGATCACTGCCAACACCAAAGTGATTCTACCCGTCCATCTCTATGGTCAACCGGCTGATCTTGACCCAATCCTAGAGATTGCTCGCCATTATCAGCTCTGGGTACTCGAAGACGCTGCTCAGGCCCATGGTGCACGCTACAAAGGGAAGCGAATTGGTGCCCACGGGGATGCTGTCGCATGGAGCTTTTACCCCGGCAAGAACTTGGGTGCCCTTGGGGATGCGGGGGCTATAACGACCAATAACCCCGAGTTGAGCGATCGCATTCGTATGTTGCGGAACTATGGCTCACGGGTTAAGTATGTAAATGAAGTGCAAGGGGTCAACAGTCGCCTCGATCCTTTACAGGCCGCGATCCTACGGGTGAAATTGCAGTACCTCGATGAATGGAACCAGCGCCGCCAAAAACTAGCCCAACTCTACCTCACAGAACTACAAGGAACTTCCGTAATACTCCCCTTTGTTCCCCCTTGGGCAGAGCCAGTGTGGCATCTCTTTGTGATTCGCACTCCCCAGCGCCAGACTCTTCAGGAAAACCTGCACGCCGCAGGCATTGGTACCCTAATTCACTACCCCATTCCCCCTCACCGTCAGGCCGCCTATGCCAATCTCGATGTCAGCCAAAAATCCTTCGCGATCGCGGAACGATTTGCCCAAGAAGTGCTAAGCTTACCGATAAGTCCTCACCATTCAGTTAATGAGATTAGCTACGTCATATCTTTACTTAAATCTCTCTGAAGAATATGGAACATTGTTCTTTAAGTAAAAAGAAGGAATTTGCCTACGGTCTTCGAGAGCTAGCTCTTAGAGAAAAAAATCCATACCAAAAAGCGATGCTTGCAGAAATCTATGCGACTTATAACATTCAAAACTTAGTTCCAATTGCTGAAGATTTAGAATTAGAAAAAGATGTACTACTTTCTCTTTCCAAGAGTAGATTTGAGCCTGTAATTGTCAATCATGACTTTATCCATGTCATTACAGAAACCTATGTAACAGGTGGGCATACTCGCTTATTAACGGCCACAGTTGAAGAACAAATCAAGCAAAATCAAGACGTTGCTGTTCTCGTTACTAGAGCTATTGATCCTCAAACCTTGAATTTTTTGGAAGAGATTAGATGTAAGGTCTATCACTTAGAAAAACAGCGTCAATTCTTTGAATTGGTAACAAAAGGAAAAGTCATATCCCATATCCATCATTACGATATTCATTCAACAATTTCACTATGGTTTTCAAAAGAAAAGCATTATTTTGACATCTACTTTGTAAACCATGCTGATCATGTTTTTAATTATGGTCATGCAATTTGCAATAGTATTCTTGAAGTGAGTGCCTACGGTTATTATAGGACAGAAGCTTTGAAGCACTATCAATCACATCACTTAGTGGGAATACCTCTGAATATTTCTCATTTAGAAAAAGTAAAGCATAAGTATAAACTCCAGAGTAATACTCAACAAGGTTTTAACATTATGACAATAGCTAGAGCAGTAAAGCTAAGACCTGCTCAAGGATGGAATTATCCCCTATTTATCAACCAACTTCTCGATGAATGTGCGAATCATAAAGTCACAATCACAATAATTGGCCAATCTGGAAAGGAAGATTGGTGGCAGCAAGGATATATCTCTGAAAAAAATTTAGAAAAAGTTAAGCTGATAGAGTTTTTACCCTATAACGATTTATACAAAAACGCCTATCTCTACAATGCATATTTAGATAGTTTTCCCTTTACAGGTGGTACAGTTATTTCAGAAATTGCGACTATTGGCATTCCCATACATGCGCCCAAATTACCATGTCAAGGATATTCTATGGCAGATCAGATAAGGTCTGACTCTTTAGAGGTAGTCATACAACGACTCAAAGACCATATTATTAGTGGTAAACTTCCCTATGACACTGAACACCTATCTCATAAAGTTCAAAGTTTTCATCATCCCGCAAGTTATTTAGAACGATTAATGAATGTCATGTATGGTCGAGAGGCTAAAGCGCCAAATGAGCTACTAGATTTTAAGGCTGACACACTCTTTTTAGATAAATGCTACGCAACAGAATGGATACAAGGATTGCCTGAGCTACCTTGTGAAACCTCAATTATCAATAGAGTAAAGCTCGTAATTTACTCATTAAAAAATAGAGATATGACTCTAACAATTTCAAAATCAATCAGAACAATTTTGGGCAATGATCATCCCATAGTAAGATTCTTGAGATTCATTAAGAACATCTATAAAACTCTAGATTAGTTATGACAATGCGTATCTCAATTGCAATGGCCACCTATAATGGCGAGAAGTATCTTCAGGAGCAGCTAGATAGCTTCCTAAATCAAACTCGCCTGCCAGATGAGTTAGTTGTTTCAGATGATTGCTCAACAGATAGTACAATGCAAATTCTACACGATTTTGCTAAGAATGCACCATTTGAAGTAAAAATATATCAAAATGAGCACAATCTAGGTTATGCACGTAACTTTGAAAATGCGCTAAAACTAACTTCTGGGGATATTATATTTCTCAGTGATCAGGATGATATATGGTTTTCTGAAAAGATAGAATTCATTATCAACTTTGCTCAGCAAAATACTGAATATCTACTCTACATGAATGATGCTGAAATCTGTTTGGCAGATGGAAATTCTACAAAATTAACTCAGCTAGGGCAAATACTATCACTAGGTTTTTCAGAAAAAGAATTTACATATGGTTGCTGTATGGCTATTAGAAGGCATTTAAAATATCTTGCCTTGCCAATACCGAAATTTCACGCCCATGATACTTGGCTGAATAGATTATCTAATATATTAGAAGTTAAAAAAGTAATCCCCTCTGTTTTACAACTTTACAGACGGCATGGAGAAAATACCTCTAATTGGATAGCCAGTCGGATAAAAAAACAGACACCTTTTGACTTAATTATTCATAAACTGAAATATAATGGCGACCCAAGCTTAGAGCTTGATCAACTCAATAGTGAGCTAGATGCCTTAGCTGCAATCATAGACTCCCCATTAATTACTGACTCCATGAGGGAGAAAATTAATCGAGAAATATCTAGAGTTAAAGTCAAGAAGTTAATAAGAAGGAAAAGGTTGAAAATTCAAGCAATGCCCCATATTTATAGGATAAGATACGTTATAAAATTACTAGCATCAGGACATTACAAGTATTATTCAGGTTGGCAAAGTGCTATAAAAGATTTGTTTTTTTTTACAATTAATTAGTTAAACATGGTTAAGAAGGTATCAATACTTTTACCCGATTTACGATGTGGTGGAGTAGAGAATGTCCGTCTCCGGCTAGCTAGAGAATTTATAAGACGAGGTTATCAAGTTGAGTTCCTACTTCTTGTAAAACAAGGTGAGCTACTTCAGGAAGTTCAGTCTCTATGTGTAGTTCAATCCTTAAATAAACATAAAATATCTGAATCTGTCTTTAAGCTTGTTGAGTACTTAAAAGCTAAAAATCCATCTGTTCTCTTAAGCGCTATGTGGCCATTAACAGTAATTGCTCCCTTTTCTAAAAAATTAGCTCAGTCTAATGTAAGAGTGGTGATTTCTGAACACACTACTCTAACCAATCATTACAAAGATAAGGGCATAGTAACCAACTCACAGCTTCGTCTTTCAACAATGATTGGCTACCGTTTAGCAGATGCTTGTATTGCAGTGTCACAAGGTGTAGCTCAAGATATGTCTCAAATTGCAAAGATTTCACTTAATAAAATTAATGTTATCAACAATCCCGGACGCTTACTGATTGAGCCTAGTAAAGATGAGCTAAATGTAGTTGATCAGATGTGGGGAGTTCCTAAAAAATACAGAGTCCTAAGCGTAGGCAATCTAAAACAAGAAAAAAATCACGCACTCCTCTTGAAAGCATTTGCCCAATTACCCTTTACAGATAGTCGCTTAATGCTAGTTGGCAAAGGTCATTTGGAAGAGAGTCTAAGAGCGTTAGCACACCAACTAGGCATTGGCGATCGCGTCATCTTTGCGGGCTTTCATCCGAATCCCGCTGTATTTTATAAAACGGCTGATCTATTTGTTCTCTCCTCTGACTATGAGGGATTTGGTAATGTCATCGTAGAAGCACTATCCTATGGGCTACCTGTTGTCTCTACCGATTGTCCGAGTGGTCCGCGTGAGATTCTAGCTGATGGCAAATATGGTACGCTGGTTCCTGTCGGCGATGTCAATGCCTTAGCCAAAGCCATGACTGAAGCCCTAATGAGTGCACCAGAACCTGAATTCCTAAAGCAACGAGCGGCTGACTTCTCGGTTGAAAAGATTGCCCAGCAGTATCTTAATGTAATGTTTCCCCATGAGCAGTAATGTACTCTACATTACCTATGATGGTTTGCTAGAGCCACTTGGCCAATCCCAAGTATTGCGCTACCTTGAAAAGCTAAGCGATAGTTACACTATCTACCTCATTAGTTTTGAGAAGGCTAAAGATTGGCAGAATGTTCTTGAGCGCCAGAGAATTCAGAAGAAAGTTCACTCCCATCAAATTCATTCCCATCAAATTCATTGGATTCCTTTAAAGTACCATAAATCTCCCTCTGCTCTGGCGACAACCTATGACTTGTTTCAAGGAATTACAGTAGCTTTATTTATTGCTGTTACAAGAAGGATTAAAATTGTCCATGCTCGCAGCTATGTTCCTTCTGTAATTGCCTTAGTCCTCAAAAAGTTACTACGCACTAAATTTATTTTTGACATGCGTGGCTTTTGGGCAGATGAGCGAGTTGATGGGGGTATTTGGCCTGCAAACAGTCAACTTTATCACTTGGCAAAATGGTTTGAAAAGCAATTTTTGCTCAATGCAGATCATACCGTTTCTCTCACTGAGGCAGCAATTGATATAATTCAGAACTTTAAATACATAAAAGGACGAAGTATTTCAATTAGCTGTATTAGAACCTGTACTGATTTAGAGCTTTTTAATACTAAAGAGAGAATTAAAAACAATAAAGAAGGTTATTTAACAATTGGCTACATTGGCTCTGTTACGGGTTGGTATTTATTTGAGGAAACAATCAAATTTTTTGAAATTATAAATATAATTAAACCCCATAGTCGTTTCTATATCCTTAATAAAGGTGAACATGATTTTATTAGACAAAAATTAGCTTTTTCAAACATAAATACAGAAAACCTGATTCTTGAAGAATCATCCCCACAAGAAATTTCTAGAAAAATGAGTGTCATTAACTTTTGTGTATTTTTCATCAAGCCAGTATTCTCTAAAATAGCATCTTGTCCAACTAAACTCGGCGAACTTTTAGCAAGTGGCATCCCATGTGTAACCAATGATGGAGTTGGGGATATGACTCAGATCATTGAGCAAGAAAAAGTTGGGGTTATCTTAAGAAGTTTTGATGAATCCGCTATGCGTAAAGCCGCTGAAGAGATTTTAGAATTACTACAAGACGAACACTTGAGCCAACGATGTCGTGCAGCAGCCATTAAGTATTTCTCTCTTGAAGAAGGCGTAAAGGACTATCAAAATATTTATCAACAACTAGTAAATGAATAAAATAATGAATGTTTTGTTTTTGACTAAATACGATCGCGATGGTGCTAGTAGCCGCTATCGTTTCTTTCAATACATTAATTACTTAAAAGAAAGAGGGTTTAATTGTGAAATACTGCCCTTACTGAATCAGCAATATCTTCACCACCTTTATACTGGAGATTATAGAAAATATATTCACGCTCTAAAAGGTATATTTAACCGCTTAATTAAGCTATTGAGACTTAATCACTACAACTTAGTTATTCTTGAAAAGGAAATATTTCCTTATATGCCTTTCTTTATCGAGAATTATTTCATTCCGAACGTCCCGATTGTTGTTGATTATGATGATGCCATTTTCCATCAATATGACCAGCACAAAAACAAAATCATCAAATCATTACTCTCTAGTAAGATTGCCTCCATCATGAATTCAGCGACTTTAGTGACTGCTGGCAATAACTATATTGCTGAGTATGCCCGCAATACAGGTGCGAGATCGGTTGAGGTCTTACCTACTGTTGTTGATCTTTCTAAATATACCTTTGTTCAAAATAAAATTAACACAGAGCTGTCTCGCCTCAAAATTGTCTGGATTGGTACACCTAAAACCCAAAAGTATTTACTTCATATTGCTTCAGTACTGGCTCGTTTATCTCAAATTTATAAAATTCAGTTAATCGCGATCGGTACCCATAATCTTCACTTGCCAAAAACTGAAGTTATCTCTGTTCCATGGTCAGAAGAAACAGAAGCTCAAGACATTGCCCAGTGCGATATTGGCATTATGCCCCTTCCCGATGAGCCTTGGGAGCGCGGTAAGTGTGGCCTCAAATTGATTCAGTATATGGCTTGCGGGTTACCTGTTGTTGCTTCTCCTGTCGGAGCCAATCTTGATATTGTTCAGCATGGTGTCCATGGCTTTTTAGCTTCTACAAATGAAGAATGGGCAACTGCCCTTGAAACCTTAATTCAAAATACTGACTTGCGCACTAGGATGGGTCTTGCAGGCCGTCGCCGAGTTGAGCAGCACTACGCTCTTCAAGTGACAGCACCCAAATTGGCGCATCTGCTAGAGTCTGTAGTAGCCAAAGCTCAAGGAGTCCTCTAAGGTTTATGTGTGGCCTAGTTGGTTTTCTCAACGCTGCCTTTTTAGGTGACTGGGCAGCAACTATCCGCAAGATGAATGGCACCCTTTCCCATCGCGGCCCTGATGATGAGGGAGTCTGGATAGATGAGGCGGCAGGTATCGCCCTAGGCCACCGTCGTCTAGCAATTCTTGATCTTTCCCCCGCAGGACATCAGCCGATGGCTTCTGCGTGTGGCCGTTATGTCCTCGTCTTTAATGGTGAAATTTACAACCACCTTGAACTGCGTCAGGAGTTAACAGCGCTTGGTGCAGCCCCCCCTTGGCGCGGACATTCCGATACCGAGACGCTACTGGCGGCTTTTAGCCATTGGGGCGTGACCACAGCCCTAGAAAAGCTAGTTGGCATGTTTGCCCTTGCCCTCTGGGATCGCAAGACTCGTACATTAACCCTAGCTAGAGATCGCATTGGTGAAAAGCCCCTCTACTACGGTTGGGTCAATGGAGCCTTGGTTTTTGCCTCAGAACTCAAAGCGATTCGGGCTTACCCAGCCTTTGCTAACTTGATTAATCGCGATGCCTTAGCGCTGTATTTCCGCTACAGTTGGATTCCTGCTCCCTACAGCATCTATGAACATATCTGGAAGTTACCAGCAGGTACCTATCTCCAGTGGCCTGCTGAAGCCCTCAGCCCCAATACTCAAGGCACACCCCAAGCCTATTGGTTATTGGAAAGCGTTATTGCTAAAGGGCTTGCCCAGCCTTTTCAAGGAACAGAGGACGAAGCAGCAACTGAATTAGAGCGTCTTTTGTGTCAAAGTCTCAAAGGGCAGCTCTTAGCAGATGTTCCCCTAGGCGCATTTTTGTCCGGGGGCGTCGATTCCTCAACAGTTGTGGCTTTGATGCAAAGCCTTTCTTCCCAGTCCGTTAAAACATTTAGCATTGGCTTCTATGAAGACGCCTATAACGAAGCCCAATATGCTAAAGCAGTTGCCCAACACTTGGGTACCGATCACACTGAATATTACCTTACAGGTCAAGAGGCGCGGGATGTCATTCCCAAACTTACCCACCTTTACGACGAACCCTTTGCTGATTCCTCTCAAATCCCTACCCATCTTGTGTCAATGATTGCGCGCCAAGAGGTGACAGTTGCCTTGTCCGGTGATGGGGGGGATGAACTATTTGGCGGATACGTGCGGTACCTTTTGACCCCTGCGATTTTGGGAAAAATAGAACGCTTGCCGAAACCAGTGCGCCGCACCCTTGCATCTTTGCTGAAAAAACTATCCCCTAGACAATGGGATCAGCTTTTTGGGGGACTTAGTATCTTTCTGCCTCAGAATTTAAGATATACAACCATAGGGGATAAAATCGCTAAGCTGGCTAAGCTCTGTGAAATGACCTCTGACAAAGAAGTCTATCTTTCTTTTCTATCACTGATTGATTTACCTTCCCAGTTCGTCCTTAATAGTCAAGAACCATTATTAATCCAAGAAAAGCTTGACCAACTGAGCCATCAACTGCCTTTTGAATCCTATATGATGGCACTTGATCTTTTGACATATCTTCCCGATGATATCCTTGTCAAGGTCGATCGCGCCGCCATGGGAGTGAGTCTTGAGACCCGTATTCCTTTTCTAGATCATCGAATTGTTGAGTTTGCTTGGACACTCCCCCTTGACATGAAAATCAGACAGCGGCAGGGCAAGCAGGTACTCCGTAAACTTTTGTATCGCTATGTCCCGCCGCCTTTGATTGAACGCCCTAAAATGGGGTTTGGTATTCCCCTAGCTCAGTGGTTGCGTTCTGAACTGCGAGACTGGGGAGCAACTTTGTTGAACCCAACCCGTCTTCAGCAGGAGGGCTACCTACACCCTGACCTTGTTTGGCAATACTGGCAGGAGCATCAAACAGGAAAACGCAACTGGGCAGGACAACTATGGGAAGTATTAATGTTTCAGTCATGGTTAGAGCGCTGTTTCTGAATATCTAGCCCTAGCATATGTTTCCCTATTTCTTTGTTTTCTTACTCACGCTAACACCATCGGTTATAGAAATGCCGAAGTGGTATTGGGTATTTCTTTTTAGTATTTATGTCGCTTTTATTGGTCTGAGATTTGAAGTTGGTGGAGACTGGTTGACGTATATAGATATATTAGAAGCTTCTAGATATCAGCCATGGGTAGGCTTTGAAGCCCTACTTGGTGACCCTGCCTATCACTGGATTAATAAGATTGCTGCTGCCCTTAATCAGGAAATTTATTTTGTAAACTTATGTGTTGCAGTGATTTACACAAGCTGTTTATTTGCTTTTTGTCAAAAACTGAAAAATCCTTACTTGGGTTTAACAGTTGCTTTCCCATACTTAACGACTGTTGTAGCAATGGGCTATACTCGCCAAGCAGGAGCGATCGCTTTAGAGCTACTAGCGTTAATGGCATTAGAATCCAATAAAAAAATAAATTCAATTCTGTTTTTTATTTTGGCATTACTGTTTCATAAGACAGCAATATTTCTGATATTAGTGCCGATATTAATGTTTTTATTTGACGCACTAAAAACAGGAAAAATAATTAATATTCTACTTGTGTCAGCATTATTATTGATAGCTCTATCTGGTGCAATTGCAATTACTAGCATCAGCGATAGATTTTTAGTTAGCTATATCGGAGCAGGAATGTCATCTTCAGGTGCTTTAATTCGACTATCCATGAATCTCTTACCTGCAACTATTTTTTTAATCGAATACTATACAGGGCATAATTTCTTTAGAACTTCTTCAAAAGTTTATCTTGCTTTATCTTGGCTAGTTATTTTTTCTTTTGCACTCTTGCTAACAGGTTCTTCAACTGCTGCCGATCGCCTTGCGCTGTACCTAATACCTATTCAGATCTATGTTCTAGGAAATTTGCCCTACCTCTTTCTCACTCAAAGCCGAGAAATATTTTATCGATGGATGCTTCTAGTACTTGGTTACAGTTTTTTAGTATTATGGGTATGGCTGCAATTTGCTGATCATGCTTTCGCGTGGTTACCCTATCGCATGTATCCTTTTATTTAAGATGGCAATCAAAGATCACTATGGAATACCCAAGCTAGATGGGTTGTCATTGATATTGCTTTGCAACAATGCTCAGATGTTAATTAATTTCAGAAGAGATTTGATTTTAGAATTAATTCATACAGGTGCTGAGGTTCATTGTTTAGCTCCAGATTATACAGAAGCAGAAATTTCAAAACTAAGTGAAATAGGTGCCATATGTCATCATTTTTACCTTGTTCGCAATGGTATGAATCCTTGTCAAGAAATTAAATCTCTCTTCTCTATTATTAAAACAATAAAAAAAATTAATGCTGATAGTCTCTTGGCTATTAGCTCGAAGCCAATTATTTGGGGATTACTAGCCTCGAGATTTGTTGGTATAAAATTCCGCTCTGCATTATTCACGGGCTTAGGTTATGCATTTACTCCTGACCATCAATTAAAATCAAAAAAATTGAAGATCATTCTCATTTTTTTATACAGGATATGCTTACCTATTGCGGATAAAATTATCTTTCAAAATAAAGATGACTGTCATGAAATTACTCAAGCATGTGGCCTAAATCCTTGTAAAACTTTAATCATTAAAGGGACAGGCGTTAATCTTCAAGAATGGTCGTATTGCGAGCCTTTTTCTCGTCCATTAACATTTACTTTAGTTGCAAGATTACTCATTGAAAAAGGAGTATTAGAGTTTTTAGAGGCATCTAAATACTTAAAAGCTCTGTATCCTCAAGTTCGATTTTGGTTAATTGGTGGACTAGATAGCAATCCGGGGAGCTTATCTGAAGCACAAATTAAGGAATTTACAGAGCTTGGTATAGTTGAGTGGTTTGGCTTTGTTAATATCAAAGAGTATCTACCCAGTACTAGTGTGTTTGTCTTACCTTCCTACCGTGAGGGTGTTCCCCGCAGTACGCAAGAAGCAATGGCTATGGGTCGACCAGTGATTACTACGGACGTGCCAGGCTGCCGTGAAACGGTTATTGACGGCTATAATGGTTACCTTATTCCGCCTCGGGATGTGAATGCCTTGATAACTGCAATGCGGAAATTTATTGAACAACCTAGTTTGATTCCTTCAATGGGGTATCATAGCTATCAAATGGCTTTGGACTTATTTGATGTCAAAAAGATTAATGCTCAATACCTCAAATTGCTCAGTTCATGTTAGTTTTATTAGGATATTGCAACTCTTTTCAAAAAAGTGAAAGATACCGAAATTAGCGAAGGTGAGTGCATGATGCTTAATTTTTCTGATACTTTTAAGATTGCTGTGATTGGCTTAGGTTATGTTGGTCTTCCTTTGGCCGTTGAATTTGGCAAGAAGTACTATACTATTGGTTATGATGTTAATAGCCAACGTATCGCTGAACTTAAGCAGGGATATGACAGAACAGGAGAAGTCAGTGACACTGATTTGCAAGCGTGTTCCTTGCTAATGTACACAACCTATCTCGAAGATTTAAGAAAATGTAATATTTTTATTATTTCTGTTCCCACTCCAATAGATTATTACAAAGTTCCAGATCTTGAACCTTTAAGAAAAGCTTCCAAGAGTGTTGGTCAGATTTTATCACCTCAGTCTATAGTTATCTACGAATCTACTGTTTATCCGGGTGTAACAGAAGAAGTTTGTGTTCCCATCCTTGAGCAGGAATCCAAACTAAAATTTAATCAAGATTTTTTTGTTGGTTATAGCCCTGAACGAATAAATCCGGGGGATCATAATCATCGTTTAACCACAATTAAAAAAGTTACCTCTGGTTCAACACCTGAAGTTGCTGATTTAGTTGATCGCCTATATGCATCAATTATTCCAGCGGGAACACACAAGGCAAGCTCGATTAGAGTGGCCGAAGCGGCAAAAGTAATTGAAAATATTCAACGAGACATTAATATTGCTTTTGTGAATGAGCTATCTATTATTTTTCACCTATTGGGCATTGATACAGAAGAAGTGTTAGCTGCTGCAAGCACAAAATGGAATTTCTTGCCCTTTCGTCCGGGATTGGTCGGTGGCCACTGTATTGGTGTTGATCCCTACTATCTAACTTACAAAGCAGCAGCTTGCAATTATCACCCTGAACTGATTCTGGCTGGTCGCCGTATCAACGATAACATGGGCTTTTATGTAGCAGCGCAATTTCTGAAGTTACTCGTCAAAAAGGGAATTGACTTACCTAATGCTCGTGTACTTGTTATGGGACTAACCTTTAAGGAAAATTGCCCCGATTTACGCAACACACGTGTCGTTGACATTATCAAAGAACTGCAAAGTTATGGCCTAGGGGTTGATATTTACGATCCTTGGGTAGATCCCCAACAGGCCAAGAGAGAATATGGAATTTCCCTTATTGAAGAGTTATCTCATCAGTGGGACGGAATCATTATTGCTGTTGCCCACCAGCAGTTTCATGAAATGGGTAGTACTGGCATTCGTGCTCTCTTGAAAACACCGGGAGTTCTTTATGATGTGAAGTGGGTATTATCGAAGGAAGATGTGGACGGCCGCCTTTAGCTACTTTTTGTCATTTGAGGAATCAAGATGGATATTTTGGTGACGGGTGTTGCTGGGTTTATTGGCAATGCAGTAGCACTGGAACTACTTAAGCGGGGCGATCGCGTGATTGGTCTCGATAATCTGAACAACTACTACGATGTCAACCTTAAGAAAGCTCGCCTTGAGCGACTCAGCCCTTTCACGGCAGGTGATCAATTTGTATTCAGAAAAATTGACCTCGTAGATTGTACAGGGGTGAACCAACTCTTTAGAGACTTTACCCCCCAACGGGTCATCCACTTAGCAGCGCAAGCGGGTGTACGCTACTCGATTGAGAATCCCTTGGCCTATATTGACAGTAATATTGTAGGTTTTATCCACATTTTGGAAGCCTGTCGCTACCATCAGGTAGAGCATCTCGTCTATGCCAGCACCTCAAGCGTCTATGGTGCCAATAAAAAACTGCCTTTTTCGGTTCACGATAATGTTGATCACCCCTTGAGTCTCTATGCGGCCACCAAGAAAGCCAATGAACTGATGGCACATACCTACAGCCACCTCTATGACCTGCCCACTACTGGACTGCGCTTTTTTACCGTCTATGGCCCATGGGGGCGCCCCGACATGGCACTCTTTAAGTTTACGAAAGCCATTTTGAATAATGAACCGTTGCCTGTCTTTAACTATGGTAAGCATCGCCGCGACTTTACTTACATTGATGACATTGTCGAGGGGATTCTACGGGTGCTGGATCGACCTGCCACACCCAACCCTTCATGGAGTGGCGAAAATCCTGATCCGGCCACTAGTCTCGCACCTTGGCGTGTTTACAACATTGGTGCCCACCGCCCCGTCGAACTCCTACGGTATATTGAACTCTTAGAAACCTATCTTGGGAAGAAAGCGCAGTTAAATCTTCTGCCTCTGCAACCGGGCGATGTCCCCGATACCTACGCGGATGTGCTCGAACTTAGGGCAGACACAGGCTACGAACCCACAACTCCTGTTGAGATAGGCGTACAGCGATTTGTCCACTGGTATCGTGAGTACTATGGTATCTAACGAGTTGAGTTTGCCCTATGTCAAGTGAAAATAACCATCTGTCTTTGCCCTCTGAAGCCGCTCGGCCAAGTTTGTGGCAGCCGCAGCCAATTGATAAGGTGACCATTGATCAAGTACTTCGCGGGCTGAAGCGGCGCTCAGCAGTTGGCATATTGGCAGGTGCACTAGTCTCAATTGGCTTTTTGGGATACTCTTACCTCTTTTTGAGAAGCTATCGACACTCTGTGTTGGTGCAGGTTGAACCTATCCAATCCTCAGGCGCTCGGCCAGGAACATCTTTAGAGTCACTCCGTCAGCTTGCTCCAATATCCCTGCCCCTTTTGTCAGCTGAAACAAAAGGTGATGTGGCAACTTTGGTTCAGGTACTCAATAGCGACATTGTTTTGCGTCCAATTTATGAGAAATTTTTAGTAGCAAATCCTGATCTAGATCCAAAACAATATTCGTATCAATCTTTTATTGGATCCTTGAAAATTCAGCCAGCGAAACTAACCTCAGGTAATAGACTACTAGATCAGTCAAGTCAAAAGATTATAGAAATCCAATTTTCTGCAAGAGAAAAAGAAAAGATAGAATCACTCCTAGGAATCCTTGTTGAAGAATTAAAAAGATTTAGTGAAAAGGAAAAGCAGGATCAAATAGCGGATAATCTGCGCTATGTTAACCAAGAAATTCAGAAGACCCTGAGTCAAATTGATGATCTGGAGGATCAACTTAACCAATTTCGCTTTCAGAATCGGGTAGTACGACCTGACCTAGTTGCTTCCCAGTTTAACTCTGCGGCCTCTGGCAGCAGCGATCTTGAAACTTATCTTAGCCTTTTGGATAATTTGATCTCTGCAAGAAATGAAAATAGAGTAAAACTGGAGTCGGCTCAGGCAACGTTTAACTCCCTCGAAGCACAGTTAAGGTTGTCTCCTACTGAAGCACTTGCTGCCGCCAATCTAGCTGCTTCTCAAAGCTATCAGGAGTTGCTCTTAAAATTAACAGAAACGGAAACCAAGCTAGCTGGGGAGCAGGCCAAGGTAAATGAAAACTCACCGACGGTGCAAGTGCTACAGGAAGAAAAGCGACTACTGCTAGAGCAGGCCAGGCAGCAAGCGCGACAGATTACGATTAGAAATCAAGATCAAGTTCGTCAACCCGAAACGCTGATTGGTTATCAAAGTGCCGTTTCTGAATCTCTAATCGAGAAGTACATAGAGACCAGAATTGAGCTTGAAGCGCTGCGGAGGGCGGATGCTGAATTAAGCAACCAAATTCAGGCCACCGAGGCAGAGATATCGCGAGTAATACGCCTTGCCAATCCTTACCGCAAGATTGAGCAACGTTTTGCAGCAGCACAGGAATCTCTGAGGTTATTACTGCAAACTCGACAGTCCCTCCAACTGCAGATTGCGCAACGAGACTTCACATGGCGAGTCCTCTCAGATATTGACAACAAGGAAGAATATCAGGTAACCCAGCGTTTATTACGGGCACTGGTGATAGCTTTGATGCTGGGGGGAGTGTCGGGGCTATTTCTAGCTCTAGTGCTCGATTGGTTGGATGATCGTTTCCTAGAAGTGGAGCAAATTCGCCAACAAACTCCCTTGCCGATTCTTGGCGAGATTCCTCTGACGAAGACATTTGATCAATTGGCCTTTAGTCGCCTAGAAACACCGTTGACGCTCTGGGGATTGCAGCACCGTTTGCCGAGTGCCACACCTGCTTTTAGGGAAAGTTTTTACTTCCTGTTGACGCAGCTAGAGTCGTTGGGATTGCCGCGCTCTTTGGCAATAACGGGTACAGCGGGCAAAGAAGGACAAACGACCCTTGCGATTTACCTTGCGGTTGCAGCAGCGGCGATGGGAAAACGGGTCTTACTGGTGGATGCCAATTTGCATCAGCCCAGCATGCATCAAGGACTTGGCATTCCCAATGT
Source organism: Thermosynechococcus sp. PKX82 (assembly GCF_031583255.1). NCBI lineage: Bacteria > Bacillati > Cyanobacteriota > Cyanophyceae > Acaryochloridales > Thermosynechococcaceae > Thermosynechococcus > Thermosynechococcus sp. PKX82. The sequence goes on from NZ_CP134169.1 coordinate 850,658, forward strand.
CGCAGGCCTAGGGGAGTTGTTGCAAGGGGAAATGCCTTTTCCCCACTGGTTCAGTCTTTTGGCAAATCGTGCGGAAAGACTCTGGGTACTGACGGCGGGTCAGGTTCAGCAAGAGCCGATGATACTGCTGAGTTCTGCGCGGTGGTTTGATTTCTTGGAGGGCGCTAAGGATACCTTTGACTGCGTGATTCTGGATGTGCCGCCGATCTTGGCTGCTGCCGAGGCGCATCGGGTTCTGGCAGCGGTGGAGCGGGCGCTCTTGGTTGTGCGGTTAAAGAAAACGCGACGCGAAGCTTTTGCTCAGGCACTGCAGGCTTGTGATCTGAGCTTACAGCAAAAGCTGCTTGGGATTGTCGTCAATGGTGTAGCTGTCAACCACCGAGATTTCAGAGGTTATCAGAACAGTGCTGCTGAGTCAGCGGTGGCACCCCTCGCTGTCTAAGTCTAAGGTCTCACATCTCCCTTTCGGGGGACAAAATAGCCATTAAAACAGGCCCAAAGAGTAGGGCATGGGCAGCTAAGGTGAGGCCGGTCCAAAGAAGGGGAAGCCAGCGCCAAACTCCTGCTTCTAGGGGCGGAAACAGGGCATAGGCTAGCCAGATGAGGGTTGGCGGTAAAATGATGAGCAAAATAGCTAACACAAGGCCAACAACGGTGACCTGAGAAGAGGGGCGGTGGAGCGATCGCCAGCCTGTACCCGTCCACTGCCAGCGAAAAGCGATCGCCCCATCTTCAAGGCGAGCCGTTTGGCGCTCAGGATTAAGGGTAAAAATGTGGCGGCAAAAGTTACAGGCATGGGTTTCCATGAGCACCATGGGGGCAATTTGGCCATGGCGGCAAATGGGGCAGGGGTAGATGCCGTGGTGCTCAAGGGGCTTAGGGAGTGGTTCCACCATGAACCTCAGCGGTCTGGGGGTGGAGGCGTTGCTGCTGGAGCCCGCGATAGAGACGATTGAGGGCATTCATATAGGCATGAGCCGAAGCAACAATAATATCTGTATTGGCGGCATGGCCCGAGTAAATGCGATCCCCGTGTTGCAGGCGAATGGTCACCTCGCCGATGGCATCAATTCCCGCGGTCACTGACTGCACGGAATACTCAATGAGGCGATTGGGAATTTGCACCACGCGGTTAATGGCACGATAGACGGCATCCACAGGGCCTGTGCCAATAGCGGCATCTGTCAGCTCCTCACCACTGGGCAGACGGATGGTTACGGTGGCGGTGGGGCGGGCGCGATCGCCACAGGAGACCTGCACAAATTCCAGCTGGTAGCCTTGAACATCAATGGCTTGGGTTTCATCTTTAACAATAGCTTCTAGATCCCAGTCAGTGATTTCTTTTTTCTTGTCGGCCAGTTCCTTAAAGCGCAAAAACGCCTTATTGAGTTCCGTTTCACTGAGTTCAAAGCCCAGCTCGCGCAGGCGGGTGGCAAAGGCATTGCGACCAGAGAGTTTGCCCAAAACAATTTGATTGTCGGCTAGGCCAATGAGCTGGGCGTCCATGATTTCATAGGTTTGCTTGTGCTTGAGGACGCCATCTTGGTGAATGCCTGATTGGTGGGCAAAGGCGTTGGCACCGACGATCGCTTTATTGGGCTGAATCAGCATGCCCGTTAGATTGGAGACCAAGCGGGAGGTTTTGTAAATTTCGCGGGTGTTGATATTGGTCAGGGGTGCTTCCGATTCGGGGGGACGGCCTAGGAAGGGATTGAAGTACTGCCGCCGCACATAGAGAGCCATCACCAATTCCTCAAGGGCAGCATTGCCGGCGCGCTCCCCAATGCCGTTAACCGTACACTCCAGTTGCCGTGCCCCATTTTTGACTGCTTCGAGGAAGTTGGCAACGGCCAAGCCCAAGTCGTTGTGACCATGGACTGAAATGACGGCACGATCAATATTCGGCACGTTTTCCTTGATGCCTTTGATCAGGGCGCCAAACTCGGCGGGGGTGGTGTAACCCACCGTGTCGGGAATGTTAATTGTTGTGGCACCGGCGTCAATCACCCGTTCCAAAACTTGATAGAGAAACTCAGGATCCGAACGCCCGGCATCCTCAGGGGAAAACTCAACATCATCCACAAAGGACTTGGCATAGGCCACCATTTCGGGGGCAATTTCCAGTACCTCAGCGCGGGTTTTCTTCAGTTTGTACTCTAGGTGGATATCCGAGGTGGCAATAAAGGTGTGAATCCGCGGATAGTAGGCGGGTTTGAGGGCTTTTGCGGCTGCTTCAATATCTTGGCGGGTGGCACGAGCCAAGCCACAGATCACCGGCCCCGTTTCGGTGCCCACGGTTTCAGCAATCCGCTGCACCGCCTCAAAGTCACCGGGACTGGCAAAGGGAAAGCCTGCTTCAATAATATCCACCCCCAGTCGCGCCAGTTGACGGGCGATCGCCAGTTTTTCATCCACATTCAGCGAGGCACCCGGCGACTGTTCACCGTCCCGCAGGGTGGTATCAAAAATTAACACCCGGTCAACCGTCTGGGGAGGATATTTAATACGCATAGACAAGCCCTATCTAAGCTTGAGAAAGAGTAGCAGTCATCATTTACTCTAACATTTTCACTGGGGAGCGATGCCTAGGGAACTTGCCAAATGCGTTGGTGGTAACTGGGCAAGTGATCCAAGTCCACGGTTGATCCATGGTGATGGTGGTGAGGGTGATGCCCCCCGTGATCATGGCTGTGGGAGGGGTGCTCATGATCCTGATGATGGTGGTGATGATGGCTATGGCCTGCCACCAAGCGGAATTTGCAGGCTTCACAGTTCATGGCCACCTGCCCCGTATGGGTTTCAATTTCCCGCTGCCGCGTGAGATAAAATAGTTGCGGGTGCAGGCCAATTTCCGGTAGGTTCACGTATTCAACACTGGGATAGGCGGCTTGGGCTTCTGCGGTAAGGGTATAGATTTTCTTGACTAGTGCCCCTGTAAACATGAAGTGGGGCAGGACAATGACGCGGCGGGGCTGGTAAAGATTCGCCCGCCCAAATCCTTCGGGTAGGCGGGGATGGGTAATGCCAATAAAGCAGACCTCAACGGTTTTGTAGCCACTGCCTTCCCAGAGCATGCGGGCTAGCTTAAAGACATCGCCATTGGCATCGGGATCACTGGAGCCGCGTCCCACCACTAGGAGAACGGTTTCTTCGCGGCCAATGCCTTGGGGATTAAATTCTGGTGAGTCCAAGCGTTCAAGGCGCGATCGCCACAGGGTTAAAATTTCGGGGGCAATGCCATAGTGGCGGCCATAGTGATAGCGCAATTGCGGAAACGCCCGCCGTGCCCGATCCAACTCATTGGTAACGTCAAACTTATTGTGGCGAGCAGCAAAGAGTAAAACTGGCAGCACTGACAAGTCTGTATGGCCTGCGGCAGCACACTGGCTGAGCACCTCAAAAATCGAGGGTTCCGTTAACTCCAGAAAACAGGGAAAAACAGGCCGGCAGGGATCCAGTTGATAATAGGCTTGGGCAAAGTCCAAAAATGCTTGGCGACCTTCCGGATCGCGCGTCCCATGACCGACGAGTAAAAGCGGTCGAGATTGGGGGAGAGGGGGTAAATCAAGACTAAAAACGAGGGGATTGAGAATGGAATCGTTGAGCGTAACAACCACGTTGAAACTCCATGCCCGTGCGACGCAGGCAAACAGAGTGAACCACAGCAAGTAGGCATTCTGGCTGAGGGGGGTTCCCCATCACAGCTGCGGCACAGCACCAGACTTGCACTGGATTTTCCCTACAGGCTGCTCTTCACAGTGAACGTTGCCAATTGTAGCGAGATTCTCAGACCCCTGTCTATGCAGGGGGTGGGCACATGAGAGACCTATAGCGCCGCAGCATCGAGAACGCCAATGGTCTGGTCGTAGATGGCTTGGGCTTCTTCGGGGGTGTTACCAATGCTGACGAGTCCCAGCTTACCAAATTCCGAGAGTGCCCCCATGAGGTGAAAGACAGTGCCCGTTTCGGTGCTGGAGTCAAAGTGGAGATGGTAGCGGGCAATCATATCCAAGAGATCATTGGGCAGGAGGCCGCGATAGTGGGGTTGGCAGAGGTTATCGGAGGCAATGTAATACTTGGGACGGCGGTGCTTGCTGTAAAACAGTCCAGAGGCTAGCTCATAGTGGCCATCGGTGAGGAATTTTAAGGTCATAAAGGGGTGCGTAGTACCACCCTTGCGCAAGTTAATTTCAATGGCGTAAAGCTCCCACCCTGCTGTTGTCTGGGTTGCAACAACGTCCACACCAAAACAGCCGATCACCCCCTGCTGTGCCAAGTACGTCCCTACCTTTTGCCCCAATTCTTGGAGTTGTTGGCGATAGTCGGCATGGGCGGGAAATTCACAGCCAATGAAAATTTGACCTGTGGGGGCATTGAGTAACTGTTCATGGGTGGAGACGATTTCAACACTGCCTTTGGGGGTAATACAGCCTTGGACACTGGGCGATCGCTTGACTGTCCCTTCCACAAAGGCTTCGACAATGCCACCCAGATCCATAAATCGCTGCCGATAGGAGAGCCAAGTTTCATTAGGCGCCTGAAAGACCATCTCCTCTAGGCTATTTTCAATCCGTTGTAGATGATCGGGGGTGTGTGGGCTGCCAAGGGGGCGCAGTGGGCGCAGATCAAGAAGAGCATTGCCTTCTCCGGAAAAAGCCTCATTGAGTTTCACCACCACCCGTTGCAGTTCAGGAGATTTCTCTTGGAGGTGAGCGATCGCCCGCACCAGTTCCGGTACCCCCTGCAAAAAACCGCTGCCCATCGGATGGGGAATGCCTGCGGCCGCAAAAAGTTCCCGACTGCCCGCCTTGGTTCCCCAGTAGAGGAGGTCGGGATCCGTCGAGTAGAGGGGAATGCCTAAGCGTACCGCCAGTTCCCGCTCCAAAGGGGTGGAGTTAAAACACACCATGTAGGCTTGGTTGGGACGCAGGGCTTGACGGATACGCTCCAAAAGGCGAGGCCGCTCTAAAATTTTCGCAGTCAAGGGTTTATCGGAGCGATCGTAGGTGGCCAGCAGCAGCAGGCGATCGCGGGCATGGGAACTGGGTACGCCGGGGAGTAAATCCAGATAATAGTCAATAATGCTGGGGTGCAGCGGCTGGGACGTCACGTAGATCATGCGGGTACGCGGATTCCGCAACTGGATCAGCGTATAGAGTTGCCGCTCCTCGTAGTGGGTATAGCCGGTGATCTTGGCCAGCTCCGGTTGGGGAAAGCTCAGGGAAGGCACCACCACAATATCGCGCTCAATGCCGCCGGGACCCTTGGGTAGTTCAGGAATAAACGTTTCTGTCCCGTCCCAGCACTCCAAGAGTCGCGTTTGCAGTTGGCGGAATTCCTCAGCAATTGACATCAAAACGCCCCTATGCCCTTGTCCCTAGTTTAGGGAGTTTGAGTCGCACTCATCGCTTGGGGGTCATCTTGTTCAAACTTTCTTTACTGAGGAACGGTGCTTCGTTTGCTCAGCTTCAATAGCCAACAAACTAAGGTTTGCCATCAAGTTCAATGTACCTGACATGCACCTGAGCGGGGCGCAGAACAAAGGGATTTTGCCACTTGCCGGCAGGACTGGGGTACGTTTTTTCGGGATAGGAGAGCAAATCGCTGTAAACGGCGCTTAATTCAATGGGAACACCTGCTGGCACATTAGTCATCTTAAAGGTACATTGACCATCCTGAGCACCAGCGGCAGGACCAGTAGCAAATACCTTGATGGGCGGTAAATTTTGCGGTTTAGCAACAACTTGAATCGCTGAGCAGGCAGCCGGTGCAACATTGCCCATTTGATCGCCAAAAAAGATGCGACCTTGCAGCGTTGCTGTGGGAAGTGCCAATGCTGTGACAGTGTGAGCTAGGGTTCCAGTTAGGACAAGCAAAGCGGAAAAAGCGAAGTTTCTCATAAGGTGCCTCGCAAGAGGATAGTTGATAGTCTGATTCTGGCGAAGCCTAAGGAGAGTGCCCGTGAAAAGGATCACAGGATCACGGGGAACTTGGGCACAAAATTAACCCACTTCACCCAGTCTAGGCCTCAGACTCAATCGGGAGTGCTTCTAGTTGAACATAGCGGGCGCCGGCAAACACCTCACGGGTGGTGCGGCTATACCAATTGCGAAATGAGGGTCGCTTGAGAATGGGGCGCGTCCAGTGACTACCGCCTTTTAGAACAAAATGCTTGCCATCAAAGTAGGGCGCAGAATACCCCCGGTAGGGATAGCTCTGGAACTCCGGATAGGGGGCAAAGGGACTTTGCGTCCACTCCCAAACGTAGCCCTGATTCAAGAGTCCCTGCTGAGCAGCAATCTCCCATTCCCGTTCACTGGGGAGACGTTTGCCTTGGAAATGGCCATAGGCTTCAGCCTCATAGAAACTGAGTCCCCACATAGGTAAGTCCAAATCCTCAGGAACGGGGTAAAAGGGTGCTGTGATCCCCTCTGCTTCGCGCCATTCCCAACCACTGCTGGACCACCATTCCCGCCGCTGATAACCACCCGCTTCCACAAAGGTGAGAAATTCCCGCCAGGTCAGCGGTGCCGCATCAATCATAAAAGGAAGTAGTTCGACACTCTGGACTGGCTGCTCGTTATCAAGGGCTAAGAGGTCTTCACTGCCAATGACATAACTGCCAGCGGCAATCCGTTGCCAAGACTGAGGCGACGATAGGAGAGGGGGTAAGGTGGTGAAAATCCCCTGCATCGCCAGCACCATTTGCATCGTTTCACTGTGTTGGGCTTCATGCTGCAAAATCCACCACCAGAGACGGACTTCCCGTTGCCACTGCTCGTCGCTAAGACTGTAGAGGCGATCGCCCGTCTTTTGGCGAATCTCTGCTAAGTAGTCAAGTAGCTGGCCACGCGGCGGTAGATGCTGTCGTTCGGCCTTGGGGCGGCCATCGGCGGCATACCAATAGCGATCGCGATCGCTCACCCCTGAGGATTCCGGCAAGAGCCAAAAAGCTTCTGTGTAGCCAATGTGTCCCAAATGCCACCCCACGGGACTATAGAGGGGATGGGGCTGCGCACAAAGGACGGCCTCGCTCAACTCAGCCACAAGTTGGCGTGTAAATTGCCGCTGGTTCTGAAAGGCTTGCCAAAGGGCTTCGCGATCCCAAGGATTAAACGGGGTTGAGGTCTCAGAAGGTATAAATCTCTGGTTCACTCTGCAAACTCATCAACAGCAGTTTATTTTCGGGTAAAGGATACCACTCCGTTTGCTGATCTACCGGCTCTGAGGTGAGTTGAATTTTCTCGGCATCCTGACTCCAGTACAGGGTGGGGGGTGGTGTGCCCCGCCCACAGCGGGTGGCGAGAATATAGACGCCATCAGTCAGAATCATGGCGGCACTGACACTGGTACGCGCTGCCTGCGCTAGGGAAAAAACAATTTGCAGTGTTTGCCGCAGTACCATCAACGGTGACAGTTGCGGATTCAACACCAATTCATTGCAAAACAGGGCAAAGAGGTGCTCAGAGTCTGTAGAGCCTTCAACAATGTTGTAACAAATATCCGACAGGCGATCGCGCATAGGGCGGTAGAGGGTTTGGCGAAAGTTCTCGATAAAGCCATTGTGCACCCCCAGCCAGCGTCCCCAGCGAAAGGGCTGCGTATTCGTCATCTGCACGGGTTGACCCGGTGTGGCACTGCGGACATTGGCCAAAAAACAGGCAGATTGAATGTAGCGGCTTAAATGCTCAGTAAAGTTAATATCATGCCACATGGGCAGCGTTTGCCGATAAAGAAAGGGGGGCACATCTTGGCGGGCAGCATACCAGCCCACCCCAAAGCCATCGGCATTTAAGCGTCCCGCCGTCATTTCGCGGGGTTGATAACTTTGCACCAACAGGGAATGGGGAGCATCCACCAAGGCATGGGCAAGGGACGTTTTGCGCCCCATATAGGCATAAAGACGGCACATAAATTAACATGTAAGCTTGATAGGAATACCTTACCCCCGATTCTAACTTTCAGCAAAGGATTTTTCAGGGCGCTATATCCAGTTTGAGAGCTGGCAGTAAAGCTTGCTAGAGTGTAGAGAAAAAAGGTTATCTGCAATCAATGAACCCAACGGATTCCCTAGAGGATGATTTTCCCGACGTCGAAGCCATTGTGCCCCCTGAGCAGTCCCAAGCCTTGGGGCGATCGCAAATTCAGCGCACCTTGGTGATCACAGAAACAGCCTTCCTTGCCAGTACCGCTGCCCTGCTGTGGGTGATTAACTTTTATTTGCCCATTGGTCCAGTCTTGCGCCTATTTTTTCCAATTCCCATTGCCTTGGTGTATTTACGCTGGAACCGCCGAGCGGCTTGGATGGCGGCGATTGTCAGTGCCTTGCTCCTTTCTGTGTTGATGGGGCCACCCCGCAGTCTGCAATTTCTCTTGCCCCACGGCATGATGGGGGTGATTTTTGGCGGCTGTTGGGCAAAAAAAGAGAGCTGGGGACGCTCGATTCTCAGTGGCGCTGTAATTGGCACCGCAGGATTTTTCTTTCAGATTAGTCTTGTGTCCATTCTGCTCGGGGAAAACCTCTGGATTTACTTCAATCAGCAGGTCACGAATTTCATTGATTGGGTGCTGGTCAACCTCAACCTGCTGCTGGAGCCAACGGTGACCCTGATCCAAGTCGTGGCACTGCTACTTGTCTTTTTCCAGTCCACGGTGTATGCCTTAGTGGTGCATATTTTGGCATGGACACTGTTGGAGCGATTGGGCAATCCGATTCCGGATCCGCCCCCGTGGCTGCGCACGATCCTTGAAGACCCCCGCTAGATCCTTTCGAGACAGCGACGCTGATAGAGGGCTTGGGGAGTGGCACTGCCGGTACAAAACAGCACGGTTTTCAATTCCTCAAGGATAAAATCAATGCGTTGCGCAAGTGTCTCCTCTGATTGATGGGCGGCCTGCAAAAAGGGGCGCGCTAAACCGGCAAGACTAGCACCGAGGGCAAGGGCCTTGGCCACATCAATGCCATTTTGAAGTCCGCCGGAGGCAATTAGGGGCGTATCTGGTAGGGCAGGATGAATTTGCTCCAGACACTGCGCCGTAGGCATGCCCCATTCGGCAAAGGCCTCTCCGAGGTACTGCTGACGCCCATCCTGAGCACGCGCTGCTTCCACCTTAGCCCAAGAGGTTCCCCCTGCCCCCGCCACGTCAATAGCGGCTACTCCCACCTCCACGAGTTGCTTGGCCACGTCGGCACTGATACCATTGCCCACTTCCTTCACAATTACAGGCACCGGTAGGGCACGGCAGAGAACACCAATTTTCGTCAACAGTCCCTTGAAGTTGCGATCGCCCCCCGTTTGGACGGCCTCTTGTAGGGGATTGAGGTGCAAAATCAAGGCATTCGCCTCTAGGAGATCAATAATCTTTTGGCATTCATTGACGCCACAGCCATAGTTCAACTGCACCGCGCCAAGATTGGCTAAGAGGGGGATAGTGGGTGCCTCTTGACGAATGGCAAACGTGGTCGCCACCTCTGGATGCTCCAGCAGCACTCGCTGGGAACCAACACCCATAGCAATTCCCTTTTGTTGCGCCACCCGGGCTAAACGGCGATTGATGTCTCCCGCTTGGGGGGTGCCACCGGTCATGGAGGAAATCAGCAGGGGGGCAGCGAGTCGCCAGCCCAAAAACTCGACGCTCAGATCAATCTCGGCAAAGTCCAGTTCGGGCAGGGCACAATGGCGAAAGCGATACTTCTCGAAACCGGTGGTGATTTCTTGATGACTGACATCACCTTGAATACAAAGCTCGAGGTGCTCGGCCTTGCGCTGCTCAATGGGACTGCTCACCACTCGTGTTCCTAAAGTTAGGCTGCACCAACATTATAGAAGGCAGCTCAGGGAGCATCCCTATCGGCATTAACGGAAAACCGTCGGCACTCTCAACCCCGCTGCCAACAATTTCAGGCCATTGGCTGCTGCATCGCGGTAACGCAACTGACCGCAGAGAATTTGCCCCATCCGTTGCAGGGCGCTAGGACGTTTGATGGCCACTTCATAGGCCATGTGGGGCATCCGATAAAAAAGAGTCGCTAGACGTTTTGCCCAGACCATATCCGCTCCCCACGCCTGTTGGACTTGACGGGAATAGTCTGCGAGAGCCTCTGGATCACCATTGAGGGCGCGATCAATGGCTTGGGCGGCCAACATGCCAGTCAACAGCGAGGGACGAATGCCTTCGGCAGTAAACGGATCAACGATACAGGCCGCTTCCCCGGCAAGGAGGGCATTTTGGGTGTGCAGGCGCTGGTGCCGCTGCCAACAGTAGAGGGGGTGGCCATAGACCTTGACTTGACTGAAATCAACGCCAAAGGTTTCAGCATATGCTGCCCCGATCGCCCTCAGATTTTGCTTGCGTTTTAGGGAAAACGTGCCCACACCAATCGAGTAGCCCTCCCGTTTAGGAAAGTTCCAAATGTAGCCATTGTGAACGCGACCAAAGTCAAAGTGGGCTGTCCTCAGGGAATGATTGGGCATGGCTGCTTCAACCTCAATGGCTGCTCCTATACGCTGCTGACGATGTTGGAAGCCCAACCACTTGGCCATTGAACCTTTGGCACCATCACAGCCAATCAAATACTGCGCTGTGAAATCCCCCTTGGGCGTATGCACCTGCCAGCGATCGCCCCCCCACGTTAGACCTGTAACGGGAGTTTGAGCCGCTACCTGCGCCCCCTGTTGCTGCGCCTGTTGAATCAGAAAATGATCAAACACATCGCGGCGCACCATCCATACTGCGTGCTCTGGGGGCAGTTCCAGCACTTGCGCTTCCCCACCCTGCCACGTACAGACCATTTGCGTCAGCTTCAGCGAGATAGCAGGAGTAAAGTCAAAGTCAAACCAAGCTTGCACTTGGGGCGACACACCTCCCCCACAGGGCTTGTAGCGGGGCAGAGCTTCCTTTTCCAGAACCAACACCCGCCGGCCTTGCCTAGCCAAGTGATAGGCAGCCGCACCGCCCGCAGGGCCTGAACCAACAACAATGCAGTCGTACACCACAGGGTCACTCCTCAGTTGCTTTGCGCAGATGCTCAAAAAATAGCAAAAATCACCTAAGAGAAGCTGATCTGACTGGATTCGTAGTCGTGGGGTTCGACGTGGATGACAATGCGAGCCGGCCCATAGCGGTCTTGCAGCAGGGCTTCAATTTGCTCAGTAATGTCATGGGCCGTGGGAATATCTTGCGCCTCGACAATTAAGTGCATCTCAATAAACACTTGCCGTCCCACCATTCCCCGCGAGCTAATGTCATGGCAATTAACCACACCGGGCACGGTCATCACTAGCTCATGGATAGCTTCGGGGGCGATCGCCATCTCATCCACCAGCCAAGGAATGTTGCTTTTGAGGACTTCCCACGCACTCCAAAACACAAGAGCCGCGACGGGAAATGCCAACACCACATCCAACCAGGCCCAGTTGAAGGTCCACACCCCAATCAGCCCCAAAAGAACAATAATCGTTGTCCAGACATCGCTCAGGGTATGCTTGGCATCAGCAATGAGCACGGAATTATTCAGCTTGCGCCCCATGTGGTGTTCATAGAGAGTAAGGCCGATATTCATGCCAAGGACAAGGATCACAATCCACAGTTCTGCCCCTGTGATCGTCACGGCACTGCTTTTATGCAGCAGGCGCTCAACCGCACTTTGTAAAATCTCAAAGCACACCATGCCCAGAAAGGCGGCAATCCCCAATGCACCGAGGGCTTCAAACTTTTGGTGACCGTAGGGATGGTCGCGATCGGGATGGGGGTTAGCCCACTGCATGGCCACTAAGCCCAGTATGCTACTCCCGGCATCGGTCAAGCTATGCAGGGCATCGGCCTGTAAACTCAATGAGTGACTGAGAACACCAACAATGGCTTTAATGGCCGTCAGGGCAACATTGACCCCTAGCGCCAAGAACAATACCCGCTGGGCTTGTCGGCGGTGGTCGGCCACGGTGCTTACCTAACAGAGTGAACTTAAGGATTGGCTGTCTGGGGAGGACGCGCTGATTGGGTATTGCGTCGCTCTGCTAGGATGCGTTCATTGAGAACCGCAAGGGCCCGTGTAAATTGAGGATCACGATCGGTGGCAATGTCATCGCGCGTCAGTTGTTCCCGCTGCTGCTCCGTGAGTGTGACTTCAATATCGGGTTCAATGCCTTTCTTGTTAATATCACGGCCACTGGGGGTAAAGTATTTGGCGATCGTCACTGCAATGCCTGCCCCGTCGCCCACCGGCTGGACGGACTGCACCAAGCCTTTCCCAAAGGTGCGCGTTCCCACCAACACGGCACGGCCATTATCCTGTAGGGCACCTGCGAGGATTTCGCTGGCACTGGCCGAGCCGCCATCAATGAGCACCACAAGGGGCTTATTGGTCAAGAAGCCGCGACCGGCACGTAAGCGTTCTGCTTCCCCTTGGCGATTGACCGTAGAGACAATATCGCCCTGCGGTAGAAACATGCGGGCAATTTCAGCACTAGCAAAGAGTAGGCCGCCCGGATTGGAGCGTAAATCCAGAACATAGCCTTCAACGCCTTGCTTTTCTAACTCCCGAATGGCGGCGCGCATTTCTGCTGCTGCATTGGAGCTAAAGGTGACAAGGCGAATATAGCCGACAGGCCCTTGGGGAGTTTGGCGTAGGCTGTGGCGAACGGGATGAATTTCAATGCGGGCACGGGTGATCTCATAGTTCAAGATTTGATCGCCCCGCTGGATCGTCAGGCGCACTTTTGTATTCACCGGGCCACGGATCATGCTGACAGCTTGGTTGAGATCCATGCCCTTGGTGGATTTGCCATCAATTTTCAGGATCACATCCTTGGCCATTAAACCCATCTCAGCGGCGGGACTCCCTTCAATGGGGGAAACCACGGTGATTTCTTTGGTCTTTTCGTCCTGGGTAATGGTGATGCCTACCCCTGTGAGTTCACCAGAGGTTTCAATTTGCATGGAGCGAAACTGCTCCGGATCCATAAAGCGGGTGTAGGGATCATTGAGCTTCTCGAGCATTTCCCGTGCCGCTTTGTAAGCATCCTCGGGTTTGGTGTAGTTCCGAGAGAGAAACTCCCGCCGCACGGCACGCCAGTCATTGCCATTGAAAGTGGCATCAACGTATTCACGGTCAATGACCTGCCATACTTCATCCACCAGTTCCTTAGGACTTTGGCGGAAACCCGCTAGGCTACGGGACCAGTGCAGACCCGCACCCGTGACAGCAACCAATGCCGTCATGACCACTGTCGTACTGACAACGAGCGTGCGGTGTGTGATTCCCATATGATTCGTCCTAAATTTTCGATCCTTTAGCCTACGCCCAATCTAGCACAAAGACTTGCCTTGGCCGTTGGCGATCGCCAGCTAAGTTTTCCGACGCGCAGCAGGGTCAAAAAGTGCCTAGACCCCCAGTTGTTGGCGAATGCAGTAGTTCACACTTTCATCGAGAACCCGCTGTGCCCGCTGTTGGCTAGGAGATTGCAGTTGACCGCCATTGGGATCAAGGGTTTGAAAATCAGTGTAGCTCAATCGCTCTTGAATGTAGTTGATGGAGCACTGACAAATGTTATTCATCACTGAACGGGGCACAATGGGCGCTGATCGCTGGCCACGCTCGATGCAGGTATCCATAAAACTATTCACCGCCACTGGGGGGTAGGGTTGGGGAATGGCGCGTGCTGGCAGTTTCAAGCTAGTGGCTAAGCTGCTACTAATTAAGATTAAAGAGAAGAATTTCATAGGTAATAGACCCTGACGCTAAGACATCCTCGTCATACCCTAGGACGCCCTTCTTCATGCAAAAAGTTTCAATCAGTGAAGGCGCGATCGTAGGCTGCATTGGAACCCACGAGCATTGAGCCAATCCCCGAATCGGTAAAAATTTCTAGCAACAGGGCGTGGGGCACCCGGCCATCAATAATGTGCGCTGCTTTCACCCCTTGAGCGAGCGATCGCACGCAACAGGTGATTTTAGGAATCATCCCGCCAGAGACAACCCCCTCTTTAATGAGTTGCCGCGCTTCGGCAATATCAAGGCGATAAATGAGAGTACTCGGATCACGATAATCCCGTAAAATGCCTGCGGTATCCGTCAGTAAAATCAGCTTCTCAGCCCCCAAAGCCGCCGCAATCTCGCCAGCAACAGTATCAGCATTGATGTTGTAGGCTTGCCCAGTATCATCGGCAGCCACACTGGAGATGACGGGAATATACCCCTTCTCCACTAGTGCCGTAATCACGCGGGTATCCACGCCTTGGACTTCACCCACAAAGCCGATGCTCTCTTCTCCTTGGGCACGGGCACGAATCAGGTTGCCATCTTTGCCGCACAGCCCCACCGCTTTACCGCCCGCCTGATTAATCAGGGTGACAATTTCCTTGTTGACCCGACCCACCAAGACCATCTCCACCACATCCATTGTCGCGGCATCGGTGACGCGCAGCCCATTTTTGAATTGGGGTTCGATGTTGAGCTTAGTTAACCACGCATTGATTTCAGGGCCACCCCCATGAACCACCACCGGCCGAATCCCCACATAGGAAAGAAAGACAATATCGCGAATCACCGAGTCTTTGAGCTGCTCTTCCTTCATGGCGGCACCGCCGTATTTAACGACAAAGGTGCGTCCGGCAAAGGCTTGGAGATAGGGCAGGGCTTCACTGAGAACACGAACGCGATCGCTATCGCTGAGCATAGAGTTTTCTTTTGTCCGTCTAAAAACCTAAGCAGGGATCAATGGGGGGCTGAGCAGAGGGGGGATCTTCCTCAGCCGCAACTGCTAAGCGGGCAGCCAACCCTGCCGCAGAATCGCGAATCAGTGACCAAATCAGCGGCGCCAGCCACCCCCGCAACATCACTGAGCAGGAAATCTGACTCCCCCAGACCGTTGATTCTAAACGATAGGTTACCCGTTCCTCTACCCCCGGCAAGACCAAAATGCGAATACTCAACAGTTTTCCCGGTGATACCCGTTCGACAAAAATCTGAATCGGCCACGGAATCCAACGCGTCATGGCTTGGAAAATAAACCCCGGCTTGGGTACGAGTCCGTAGGGCACATTGGTGCGCAAAATCAAGGGATGCCACGACACATCGGCCAAATTCACCACTTTGCGCCAGATCAAATCCACCGATGCCGAGCTAAGGGCTTGGTAGGTGCCCGCCAACGGCCAACTGTAGGTCATTTGCGGTTTTTTCTTTTGTTGACGACGGCGATCGGCCACAGTCTCGTTACCCTACTATTCCTGACGATTTGGACACCACGAAAGAATAAATAATCGTCTGAACCCTTGATTGATCCAAGAGCCTTATCTATATTAGAACGGAATTTTCCGAGCAGGAGTTTCGTAACTCTGTGTAACGATTATTTTTCTAAACGCACGGCATACCACTGAAGGTAGCCACCATTGGGTAATTGCAGTTCACAACCCGTTGTCATGAGGTGGTGGGCACGACTTTCCACATCGGGCAAAGCAAGTAGATCCGGCGTTAGGGAAACATCGGTTCCTGTTAAATACTCCACCAGCTTGGCCTGTAGCTCCATCGGCGTGAGAAAGGTCTCATCGCTGACAGTAGATTCAAGGACAACATACATCTCTTCAGTGAACATAGCGAATGCGGTTAAGTTGACATTGATTACATTGGAAATTATCCGCGCAGCAACGCTCTGCCTTTACTGGGCTGGCAGTGCAAACATCTGTACAGCATAGACTTCTCCGTGAGCTGAGTTCAAAGCAATGCCAAAGCCAAAGCGGGTAAATTCAGGCCGCAGGATATTTTGGCGGTGCCCCTCACTATACATCCAGCCTTTTTGGAACCGCTCAATCAGCTTATAGTTGAGCACCAATCCGGGGGTGCCCTTCTGCTCCATGATATTTTCACCGACGCCACCGCGTCCCCCCAAGGCGATAAAGCGATCCATTGGGGATTGCCCATCGGGATTGGTATGGCTAAAGTATTGGCGTTTGAGCATATCTTCGGCGTGGCGTTGTGCGGCCTCTGTGAGTAATTCATCGGCAACAAGGGGCGGCAGTCCATTGAGCTGGCGATCGCGATTCACCAATTGCAGGGCAAAGGCTCGTATTTCCGCAAGGGAGCGTTTTGGCTGAGCAGCAATGACATCCACCTGTGGAGCACCAATTTGCCAATCTTGCCCCCCTTGGCCATTGTTCAAGTAAAAATACTCCTTGGCCGCTGCAAGGGCAATGCCGAGCATTAAGGTGACGTACAAGAAGACCTGTAGGCGTTGTTGATTGAGGTGGCGGCCAGCCATGGCTGCGAAGCTTGTTAATCTATTGTCAGTCTATTGTCAGTCTACGCGAGCAAGTGCGGAATCCCCTACATTTTCTGCCATTGCCCTCAGCTGGTTTTCCACAGTACTGTAAACAATGGCTTGAAGCCTGCTAAGTTTGCAGTTCCTCAATCATGACCTCCAAGTTACTAAAGGATAGCCACCCATGGCAAAATTAGTCGCATTTCATGAAGAGTCCCGGCGATCGCTCGAACGCGGAATTAATGCCCTTGCCGATGCCGTGAAAATTACCCTTGGCCCCAAAGGGCGCAACGTGGTGCTTGAGAAAAAGTATGGCGCACCGCAAATTGTTAACGATGGCGTGACGATCGCCAAGGAAATCGAACTGGAAGATGCCTACGAAAATACTGGTGCCCAACTGATTCGGGAAGTGGCCGCCAAAACCAATGATGTCGTCGGTGATGGCACAACCACTGCCACCCTCCTTGCCCAAGCCCTGATCCGTGAAGGCCTGAAAAACGTGGCTGCCGGTGCTAATCCCATTGCCCTCAAGCGCGGTATGGAAAAAGCGATCAAAACCATTGTCGAGGGCATTGCCGAAGTGGCCAAACCCGTTGAAGGAGATATGATTGCCCAAGTGGCCACCGTCTCTGCCGGTAATGACCCCGAAGTGGGAGCCATGATTGGTGAAGCCATGGCCAAAGTCGGCAAAGATGGCGTGATCACCATTGAAGAATCAAAATCCCTGAATACAGAAATGGAAATTGTTGAGGGGATGCAGTTTGATCGCGGCTACATTTCCCCCTACTTTGTCACCGATCCAGAGCGGATGATTGTTCAACTCAACAATGCCTATCTGCTGTTGACGGACAAAAAAATTACCAGCATCCAAGACCTGATTCCCACCCTAGAAAGAGTGGCTCGCAGTGGTCGTCCCCTCGTGATCATTGCTGAAGATGTAGAAGGCGAAGCCCTCGCCACATTGGTGGTGAATAAACTGCGGGGCGTCCTCAATGTGGTTGCCGTGAAAGCCCCAGCCTTTGGCGAACGGCGCAAAGCGATGCTCCAAGACATTGCCATTCTCACGGGCGGTCAAGTCATTTCTGAGGAAGTGGGACTGACCCTAGATGATGTGGAAATCACCATGCTGGGAGAAGCCGCCTCCGTCACCGTGACCAAAGACACCACCACCCTTGTGTCCGAGAAAGGCAATAAAGCCGATATTCAAAAGCGGGTCGAGCAGCTCAAGAAGCAGTTGGCCGAAACCGACTCCGAATACGACAAAGAAAAGCTGCAAGAGCGCATTGCCAAGCTCGTGGGCGGCGTAGCGGTGATCAAAGTGGGGGCTGCCACCGAAACGGAATTGAAGGATCGCAAACTCCGCCTCGAAGATGCCCTCAATGCCACCAAAGCGGCAGTGGCTGAAGGGATTGTGCCCGGCGGTGGTGTGACCTTGCTTCACTTGGCCAGTCGCATTGATGCCCTGCTGCCTAGCCTCAGTCCCGAGGAACAAACAGGGGCACGCATTGTTGCCAGTGCCTTGGCAGCGCCAGTGGCTCAAATTGCTGACAATGCTGGTGTCGAAGGAGCCGTAGTCGTCGAGAATGTCCGTGCCGGTGACTTTAACTATGGCTTTAATGCTGCAACGGGCACCTATGAAGATCTCGTTAGTGCGGGCATTATTGACCCTGCCAAAGTCGTACGCTCTGCCCTGCAAAATGCTGGTTCGATCGCCGGCATGGTACTGACGACAGAAGCCCTTGTGGTCGAAAAACCAGAACCGAAACCGGCAGCTCCTGCGGATGGCGGTATGGGGGGCATGGGCGGCATGATGTAGGCTTACTGCCCCAATAGTTTGCTAGGTTCTCTCCTCTCTAACTGGGGGGAGAGTTTTTTATTGGTGGCTAAAATTGCAGGGCATTCTGTGTCACTTGGGCGATCGCCTGATCGGTGGCCTTGGGCAGATGGTAATACTTACCCCCTGCTTGCTGGGCCAATTCCTTGCCCATCCCCGTGGAGACAAACTTATTCTCGGTATCAATCACCAAGAGCTTCAGACCCAAGGCTTGAATTTTAGCGGCAATTTCCAGTACTTCCGCTTTGACATCGGGCTTGGTCTCCGGCGGAATAGTTTCGCCAAGGGAACGGCTCAGGGGGATATTGCCCCGACCATCGGTAATGGCCACAATCATCACTTGACCAATCTCACCGCTTTGCTTGGCATTCAAACCCACTCGCACCGCTTGGGTCAGGCCGTGGGCAAGGGGAGAGCCACCCCCACAGGGCAGGGTTTCAAGGCGTCGCCGTGCCGCTTCAATGGATCGGGTGGGGGGTAGGAGCACCTCTGCCTGCTCGCCACGAAAGGGAATCAGCGCCACCATATCGCGGTTTTGATAAGCTTGGGTCAATAGGCGTAAAACAGCGCCCTTGGCAGAATTCATGCGGTTCAGTGCCATGGAGCCAGAGGCATCCACGACAAAAATAATCAAGGCACCCGCTTTGCGTACCAAACGTTTAATTCGCAGATCACTGTTTTCAACAATGACGCGGCGTTGGGGTTGGCGTAGGCGACGGGATTTTTGGTAGGGAGCGGCGCTGCGCAGGGTGGCATCCACCGCAATTCGACCCCCTCGGCCACGGGGCAAAATGGGGCGGATATAGCGACCGCGATCTTGGGAGTAAATCAGGCTGCGACTCCCCGATTTCCCTTGGCGTTGGGTCAGTTGGGCAAAGTAGAGCACTGACTCATCCAAGACCGTGCCATCGGCCTCAAAGACAAATTCCTCAGGAATGGGTGGCGTTTCCTGCTGCTCTTCCGGTGGCGTCTCTGGCTCATCGGGTTCTTCTTCGGGGTTAGACTGCTGATTCTCCGGCGGGGGCGGTGGTGGAGGTGGGGGCGGTGGTTGCTCCGGCGGCGGTTCCAGTTGCGTGGCTCGCGGCACAATCACTAGTTCAACAGCGCGGCGTAGATCTTCGGCATTCACTTCACTGCGGCCATTCAGGGCAGCATGGGCTTTGGCCACCCGCACCGCAAAGAGTTCTGCTCGATGGCCTTGAACACCGCCCCGTAGGGCTTCGGTGACCAGATAGGCAATTTGCTGCCGTTGAATTTTTACCTCCTTGAGCCATTCCCGCGCCAGAATAATTTGGGTGCGCAGATCCTCTAGCTCAGCATCGTACTGCTGCAAAAAGGCTTGGGGCGAATCAGCAAATTGGGTGGCATGATCCACCGCTGCAACCCGCTCATCTAAGCCCAGAACCGTATCCGCCGATAGGGCGATCGCAAACCGGTCCAGCAGATGGGGCGGCACTTCTCCCTCATCGGGATTAAAGGTGGCAATCAACAGGGGACGACAGGGGTGATCCAGACTAATCCCCTCCCGTTCAATTGGGTTGCGCCCAGCACTCAGCACGGCCATCAGCACATTGGCCAATTGTTCATCCAAGAGATTGATTTCATCCACATAGAGCACGCCGCGGTGGGCTGCCGCCAAGAGGCCGGGCTGAAAGACCGCTTCACCCCGCTGCACCGATTGACTCACATCCACGGCTCCCAAGAGGCGATCTTCGGTGACCCCTAGGGGAATTTGCACAAAGGGGGCTGGAATCACTTTGGTGGTCAAAGCGACATCGGGATGACTTTGGCGCCAAGCCTGCAAGCGGCTATCCCAGTCTTGGGGACGTTGGGGATCGGGGTTGGCAATGATCGGTACTGGGATCTCCCCTTGATCAATGACTTCAATGGGGGGCAATAGGGCATGAATACCCCGCGCAAGAACAGATTTGGCAGTCCCCCGCCGCCCGGCAATGATCACCCCCCCCAAACCGGGATCAACGGCGGCCAACAGCAGGGCAAGTTTAATGGCTTCTTGACCAACAATGGCGGTAATCGGAAAGGGGGCGATTGCGAGCGTCATTGCATCCCTGTTGAAGGTAAACAGCAGTCGTCATCATCTATCTTACCGAGGGTGAAACCCTTTCCCGCCTCCTTGGCTAGACTGGAGTGAGAAATTGCGGCGAGATGACCATGAGGTTTGTTGGCTCCACCCTAGCGGCTGTTGCCCTATTGACGATGACACCACTGGCGGCACTGGCACGCCCCCTTTCCTGTCGCTCCTATGAAAGTACCTTTGTGGCCACGGAGACTCGTAGCTATTGGGTGAATATCTGTGGGGGCGATCGCCCCGCCTACTATATGGCACGACACAAGCAGGATCCGCGCCTATCAATTCGGCTGCCCCTGCGGGATTGGAGTCCTCAAGGGTACTATTTTGAAGCCGTCAATGGTGAGTACACGTATCTATTGACCAAAACACCCCGCGGGATCTTCTTGACCGTGAATCGTGGTACCCATGAGCTACTGCGGGAACCTGTTTTGGAGCCGTGGTAAGCAAAGGAGCCAAATTGGTTACAATGAGTTCTTGTTAGCTGAGGCCGCCCTATGGCAGAAGAGATTTTCAATACTGCGGTAATTACGTTTACCCTAGTTCTGGTTGGTTTAGGCGCAGGCTACCTGCTGTTGCGCTTGACTCCCGACGATTAGCCATCAAATGCCCCTACCCGGCAAAGAGCACCAGCCACAGGGGCAATAGAAGAATTAAGGCAAAGAGGCTGGTTAAAATCACACTGGCAGCGAAAGCCCGGTCCAAGTGATATACATCCGCCAGAATTAGGGTCATAAAGGCGGGGGGCATGCCAGCTTGGAGTACCATCCCTAGACGGGGCCGGCCGCTGATGCCTACGAGGGTTAATCCGAGACCCAACAGGAGCGGTACCAGTAGCATCTTAATCGTCAGACAGGGAATGATGCGTTCCCAGCGGAGCTTGAGGGGAGCCTCACCGAGGCAGATGCCCATATAGATCAATCCAGCAATCACCATTAACCACCCCAAGGTTAAAAGTCCCTGTTGGGCGATCGCCGGTAGGGGATGTTGTCGTAGCAGCAGTCCGATGCCGACACACCAAAGGGTTGGATTCCGGCCAATGTGCCACAGCAGTTTTGCGATGGAAATGGCGCGATCGCCAAAACTTGCTGCCACGCCAATGCCAGCACTATAGGAAATGAGGAGCGTCCCCATCAGATCAAAAAACAACGCCCAACTGAAGTGCTCTTGCCCCAGCAGTCGCCAAGTAATTGGAAAGCCAATAAAACCCGTGTTGCCCACCATGGTCGCCAAGAGAAAACTGCCCTGCTCCTGCCGCGTGTGAGCGGGATATCGCTGTAACCACAGCCACGCCAAGCTGACGCCGATCCCCATTCCTAGCCACGCCAATAGCGGAGCCAACGTGCTGTGACCCGTAATCGGGGTGGTAACAATAAAACTAAATGCCGTTAGGGGCGTCCCCACCCAGAACAACCCTTGCGCCAGCCAAGCCCCCGTCGTTGATGGCAAAAAACGGCTACTGCCATAGCCAATGCCCATGCACAGAAAGATTAATCCGTAGAGTTCAGCGAGGGTCGGCAGTAGGGTAAGGAGAATTTTCACGGGAAAAGCATACGCCTTGGGACAGGAATTCTGGCTTGACTTTGGCCAAAAAGACCAGCAGTGAAGCCGTGACCACTCCCTCCAACATAGCAAGGGGCAAATGGCCAATCCCAATCGCAGCGATCGCTAGCCATTCCCGCTGTTGATCCAAGGGTGCTGGCAGGCTCAGGAGAATCACTGCGCCAAATAAGAGAACAGCCAACAGCACAGCCCCCGCCCCAAGGATAAACCCGAGGAGCGATCGCCCCCTTGGCGGACAGCGATGCCACAGCCCCCGAAAAACAGCAGCGGCAAGGAGCGCTGGAATCCCCATGATCAGCGCATTGAGACCCAAGGTCGTCAGACCGCCATGACCAAACATCACCGCCTGTAGAAATAATCCCGCCACCACGGCTATCATTGCCCCTTCCCCCAAAAGAATCCCCAGACTGCCAAGGAACATGAGGTGCACACTGGCGGGAGGCAGCGGGATATAAACCGCAGAGGCGGTAAAAAAGGCAGCGGTTAATAGAGCTAATCGCGGCACGATCGCCAGCGGATCCACCGTTGCCCGCTGCAAACGGCGGCAAGACCACCACAGGAGACCACCGCTACCGGCATAACCCAGTCCACACCACAGGGGCGGCACTAAACCATCGGGGATGTGCATGACTACGACTCCACTGGCAGCCGCCGCCGCGACCAAGCAAAGCAAGCTGTGCCAATGGCACCCCAGAGCACTGCCAAGACCATGACCGTGATTTGTGCGGGAGTGTATTGACTCAGGGAAACCGTCCTTGGCGGTTCTGGGACGGCGGTAAGAGCAACCTCAGCCGTTGCTTGGGCATCGGTTGCTATCGGAATCGTGAGTAGGCCGCCATGTCCCCCTTGACGTACCTGCACCTGCCACTGACCGCGGCGATCGGGCACAAATTGAAACTCCCCTTGGGTATTGGTGGTTCCTGTTATTGCTGCTTCTTGGGGGCGATCGGGGGCAAAGACCTGTACCCTAGCATTTGCCATCGGTTCGCCACTGTCATAGCGCGCTGTAATGTGAATCACCTGTTGCGGTTTGTAGCGCAACTCAACCCCATGGGCAAGGGCTTGGGGAACTATCAGTCCTAAGGTAGCCACACTCGCTAAAACTGTTTTCATGAGGAAACCTCCCGACAGTGACCTTCGCCGACATGACCCAAACTCCGCAAAGCTGTCAGCAGTGTTTGAAATTCTTGGGGGCTGAGTTTTTGCTGTAATCCTGTCCAGTCAACCGTGACTCCCTCAGGAGTGCCTAGGGCAGCAAAGGGGTCAAAGCCTACCGCGTCGCGATTGATCTCCGCCGTTGCTGGTTCAGCGCCATCACCAAAAAGATGATCAAAGTGGAGCGTAATCTCTAGCTCAGCGGAACTGTTCGCTGTGACTATTCCCTTGCGTTCATCGCCAATGTAGTCGCCACAAACAAAGGCCAAGGGCTGATCCAACGTAATGTCAAAGGGGAGAGTGACATTGCCCCGCTGCGCTGTTCCCACCAGTTGTAAACTGGGTGCGAGGGTCTGCCACTGCAGGGCATTGAAGTGACCCACCGCCGCCGCAGCACTGCCTACAAGGGGACGCTGATCACTCACCAAATCCACCGTCATAGGATCGCTAAACACAACCGTCACTTCACTGTCGGGGCGATCGCCCGCCTCAGGATCAAAAGGGGGATGGGTTTGGTAGGCAGTCACCGTACCCAACGTCAAATAGACATGGTCAAACTCGAGCTTCCAGCCATCTTTGCTTGTCCATCCCGTTTGCAAGCGCTCTTCACCATTGGCATAGAGCTGGAGAGTGCCCTTTTGCGAGGCGGGCGCACAACTGGCCAGTAGCACTGTACTGAAAATCGTGACTATCCCTAAACGTTGGTATAGATTCATTCCTTTGATCACGCCTGATCACGCCGAAAAAAGCCCCAGAAAGAGCACCCCTGTAGCTATTGGCAAAAGCAATAAAGACACTCTTCCTACCTTAGAAGGGGTGGCATTGGTTCTACAATGCACGGGAGGGGGATGGCGTGGCGGTATAGTGTCTTTACAGAGCGTGATGGAGCGAAAAATGAAACGGGTTTGGGGCTGGTTAGGACTTGTCCTCCTGCTGTGGGGACTGTGGACAGCGCCGAGTTGGGCGGGGTTACAAGACGATCGCTACGATGGGAATATCTTTGCTCTTTACGCTGGCAATGGCTCCTTAGTGCCACCAAAGGTCACCCTAGAGAAATCGCGTCAGAGCGATCGCGCCACATTGCTGCTGTTTTATGTGAACGATAGCCGCGACTGCAAGCAGTTTGCCTCAACCATCTCCCAATTGCAGGGGTACTATGGTCGCGTCACCGATTTCATCGCTATTGATGTCGATGCCTTACCCTTTGGGGCGCAGTTCTCCGCCAATGAAGCGGGCTACTACTACAAAGGCCGGGTGCCGCAAACCCTGATTTTCGATCGCCAAGGCCAATTGCGGCAGGAATTTATCGGTGTGGTGCCCTTTGAAACCCTCGATGACACGTTTCGGGAAGTGTTTGATTTGCTGCCGCGATCGCAATCTCTGGAACTGCGGCCGCGCCCTGTGAATGAAATCAATGTGGAACTGGTGCCCCCGCCACCTGTCAAAGGGAAGAAGCTGGCCAACGAAACGGTAGAGTAATAGTGAGCTTTGCAGCGAGGTACAAGATGGAGTTACCCACCCTACAGGAACGTCTAGCAGTTGTTTTGGCGAAACGGGAGAGCCTCAAAAAGCTCTTGGAACTCCCCGGTCATGGCACCCTCACCATTGACATTGAATCCGCCCTCGCCGAACTCGATGAATTGATTAGCGACTTCAAGCGCACGTTTCCAGACCTCGACATTCCTGCCTAGGAGGTTCACGATGGTGGAGATTACCAGTCGTTGGGTCAAGGTGGTCAATGGCGATCTGCTGATTGATGCCTACTTAGCCGAGCCTGTTGCCCCCGGCCGCTATCCGGCAGTGATTGTCTTTCAGGAAATTTTTGGCGTCAATGCCCATATCCGCGATGTGACCGAACGTATTGCCCGCGAAGGCTATGTGGCGATCGCCCCCGCCCTTTACCAACGCTTTGCCCCCGGCTTTGAAACGGGCTACACCGCCGCTGATATTGATTTGGGGCGGCAGTACAAAAACCAAACCAAAGCCGAGGAACTCCTTAGTGACACCCAAGCGACCATTGCCTATCTGCGCGGCCTTGAAAATGTGGATGGGGATGCCATTGGTACGATTGGCTTTTGCTTTGGCGGTCATGTGGCCTATCTGGTGGCTCAGTTACCGGACATTAAAGCCACGGCCTCATTCTATGGCGCCGGGATGACAACCATGACCCCCGGCGGTGGCCTACCCACCATTGAAATCACACCGAAAATTCGCGGCACGCTCTATGCCTTCTTTGGCGATCGCGACCAAAGTATTCC
The DNA here is from genome assembly GCF_031583255.1 of Thermosynechococcus sp. PKX82. Classification (NCBI taxonomy): domain Bacteria; kingdom Bacillati; phylum Cyanobacteriota; class Cyanophyceae; order Acaryochloridales; family Thermosynechococcaceae; genus Thermosynechococcus; species Thermosynechococcus sp. PKX82. The sequence goes on from NZ_CP134169.1 coordinate 875,813, forward strand.
CATGGAACAGGTGAAGCAAATTGAAACGGCGCTGCGCCATCACGGCATTCGCCACCACATCTTCATCTATCCAGCGGATCATGGCTTCTTCTGCGATCAACGGGATAGCTACGATGCAGCAGCAGCACGGGATGCGTGGGAACAAGTCAAAGAACTCTTCAACACCGTCCTACGGCAGCAACAGTGACCCTATCTTTACAGAACCTTTACATTTGACGCAGTTGCAGCGGAATGGGTTCAATACAAAGGGCTATAGTAAAAGTAGATTGCGTGTTCCCCATCGCCTAAACAATGCCAAAGGCAGTTGCTAAGTTTTAATATTCTTTTAAGTCATGTTCTTTATCCCCGCTGTTGCTGTCTATGACTACTCCTACCCACAAAGTTCTGCTGAAGCAGGGATCCCTTGTTCTCAAGCAGTGCAAAAAAGCCCTTCTTGAACGAGATATGGCTGTCCTTCAGCAGCAGGCACGCATTTTACAAGTTGCAGCAGTGGCATCCCGGCAAACGCTGATTGAGGCAGAAGCACGGCTCTTGGAGCAGGCAGCCCAGCAAAATCAACCCCGGCGAGCAGCGGAAATTCTGATGAAAATCAAAGAATGCTTGGTTGCCCTAGCGGGGGATCAACGTGACTTTGACAGCCTGCCAGGCGTGGCAGCAGAGACTGAGGCACCTGCGAAAAAGCCCCCCTTTATCCAGCGTCCCCATGATGACAGCTACACGAAACGCTTGGGGAACTATCTGGTTGAAGCAGAATTGGTGACACCCGCACAAATTGAAGTTGCCTTAGCCGATCAGCGAGCCACAGGGGCAAGACTCGGCGATATTTTGGTAGCACGGGGATGGCTGCGCAAGGGCACGATTGAGTTCATCATGGAGCGCGTGGTCTTACCCGATCGCCGTCGTCAGGAGGCAGAAACTCCCTCTTCGCCATCAACCTCTCCCGCAACTCAATCGCCCCGCACACCCCCCGCCCCTGGTACGTCAGTGAATGACCGGGCAACCTTCATTGATACCAGCCACTTAAATTCTCTGTAGGTTTGGCGGCAGTGGCGATCGCGTATTCTCCGAAGGTTTTGGAACGGGGCGATCGCGCCCTGCGCTGTAGTCCCTTTTTGCCCCTCTTGTTTCAGACAATGCAGCAGCGGAGTGTGGCACTCCTAGAAATTGTGGGCGAAGCGGGTCTTCAATCGGGATTCACGCGATCGCCCTTGCCTGTGCTCCTAGCAGAAGCAGAGTTGGACTGGTTGATCCGCGTCGGTTTACTGCGCCGCGAAGTGGATGGCCAAGGCCTCACCGATCGCTATCGCCTCACTCCCTTGGGGCAACAGTTGATTCAACGTTATCGCCAACCCACATGGGCGGCCTCTTGGGGCGATCGCTGGCGCAATCAACTCAGCCGCTGGTGGGGAATGTAACGGTTCTGTAATGACCTGTAATGCATTGGGGATTTTCGCTACCATGCTTTATGAGTGCCGTTAGCAAGAGCGAGACGCAGCTTTTTATGGTTAATACCGTCGCCAAACCAGAGTTTGAAGAACTGCGGCCGGGCATTAAAGCCCCCGCCAAGGAAACCATCCTCACGCCCCGCTTCTATACCACTGACTTTGAAGCGATGGCCAATATGGACATTACTGAAAACAAAGCAGAACTTCAGGCCATCCTTGAGGAATTCCGCTGCGACTACAACCGCCACCACTTTGTGCGGGATGCAGAATTTGAACAGTCTTGGGATCACATTGATGGCGAAACCCGCCAGTTATTTATTGAATTTTTGGAGCGCTCCTGCACAGCGGAATTTTCTGGCTTTCTCCTCTACAAAGAACTCAGCCGCAAGCTCAAGGATCGCAACCCCCTATTGGCAGAATGCTTTGCCCTGATGTCTCGCGATGAAGCCCGCCACGCTGGCTTCTTGAATAAAGCGATGGCCGACTTTAACCTATCGCTGGATCTTGGCTTTTTGACGCAGCACCGCAGTTACACCTACTTTGAACCGGAATTCATCTTCTACGCCACCTACCTCTCCGAGAAAATTGGTTACTGGCGCTACATTACGATCTATCGCCATCTGGAGAAGCACCCCGAACATCGCATCTACCCCATCTTCCGCTTCTTTGAGAACTGGTGCCAAGACGAAAACCGCCACGGTGACTTCTTTGACGCCGTGATGCGTGCCCAGCCGCAAATGCTGGATCGGCCGCGCACCTTCTGGCAAAAGATTAAGGAAATTCCCCTGTCCCTCTCTGGTAAGAAATGGGCACGCTACTTCATGGTCTGCTGGCTGCCACCAAAACTGTGGTGCCGCTTCTTCCTGCTCTCGGTCTTTGCCACAATGTACCTCAACGATTTGCAACGGGCGAAGTTCTATGCTGCGATTGGCTTGGATGCCCGCGAGTATGATCGTGAGGTGATTGCCAAAACCAATGAAACCGCAGGCCGTGTTTTTCCGGTGATTCTCGATGTCGATCATCCAGAATTTTATCAGCGGTTAGAGCGGTGTGTCGAAAACAATGCCAAGCTGACAGAAATTAGCAAGCAAAATGGCGGTTTTCTGAAGAAACTTCCCCTCTATCTCTCGAATGTGTGGCAAATGATCAAGTTGTTCTTGATCCCCGCCAAGGCACCCACGACGGCGGCAGTGCGTTAATTTCCTCTGCGGCTTAAAAATATACTGATCTCCATGGGTTGCGTCTGCGGGCGTAACCTTTTTTTCACTTTTCCTACAATTGATGTCCGTATTATTACGGAGTGTTGCGGGAGTATGAAAAGAATCTAAAAGCACTTTTGACCACTGGGGATCGCTAAAACCTGCTTCCTAGGCCTCTTTGACCCTGTGATCACTGCAAAAGTCGCTGAGGACAATTTCATAGGATGGAAGGTAGAGAGCCTAAAGATTTTACTTCGGAGTTGATCCCCGCGATGGACAGCCCAATTCTCACTCCCACAACTTGCCGCTTTTGCCGCTTCTATTATTCCGAAGGGCGGCGTGGTGGTACCTGTGAAAAACTGAATGTGCCGGTGCGGGGGTTTTGGCGGGCCTGTCCCTTGGCGGCAGCCATCCCTAGCCGTGAACATCAGCCAGCGATCGCGACAAGCCCATCAACCACTGCTAGGGCGGTGAGTGCGTCCGTATTTTTCTTTGAGGATGATCCCGAAGCCATTGAGTGACCTCAGCAAGGGTGGGTTGACCAGCGATCGCCCCCCGTTTTGTCGTCACGAGCGCCCCCACCACCGTGGCAAATTCTAAACAAGCAGCCTGCCATTGGGGGTCACGGTAGATTTCCGGGCTGCCCTGTAATAACTGGGCAATCCAACCCGCAACAAAGCCATCGCCGGCACCAGTGGTATCCACAACGGGCATGGCGGGTGGTTGTAATTCCCCTTGATTTCCGTGCCAGCAGTAGTGAATAGTTTGATCCCCGTCAGTAATGACCACAGCATGGTCAGGTGCCGTCCCCCAAAGGGCACGATAGACAACTTGGGGATCACTGTCAGAGAAAAATAATTCCGCCTCTTCCTTGGCCAGTTTCAGGAAATGCGCCTGTGCTAAAAAAGGACGAATGCGTTCAGGAGCAGCACTCGCATCCCGCCAAAAGATCGGTCGCCAGTTGGCATCAATGAGAATAAAGGCACCGTTTTGCCGCAGTTGCTGGACTAGATGTTCAATGGTGGTGGCGGTGGGTTCACTGGCTAGTCCGAGCGTGCCGGTGACGAAAAATTGTGCCCCAGCTAGGAACGATGGCGAGACTTGCTGGCCAGAGAACTGCATATCGGCAAAGACAGAAGTTCCCGCTGGCGCAAATCCCACAAACTGGCGATCGCCCCCCACCAATTGAACGCGCACTTGCCGCGTCGGCACCCCAGCGACCCGCTCGACCGCTTCGATATTGACGCCCAAAGCGGCTAATTCGGCACAGGCTTGCTCCCCTAAGGCATCGTCCCCCACAGCCCCCAAAAAGGCCGCACTCACCCCCAACTTCACCAAACCACAGGCCACATTGGCCGGGGCACCCCCCAGAAAACACTGCGGGGGATCAGGGGGCACTTCTAAACAGTCAAAGAGGACTTCGCCAGCACAGAGGACAGTGGGTTGGGACATCGCTAATGATTCGCTATAGGGCAATTTAGTTTTTTCTATTGATCCCTAGCCTAGCGATCGCTAGGGGAGTGTGTCAAAATGGTAGCAATTCCAAGATCGAGGGACACTGCAACCGTGTTTGTTCTCAGTGGTTACGAGTATTTTCTTGGCTTTTTGATTATCTGTGGTCTGGTACCCGTACTGGCTTTAGCTGCCTCTGCGCTATTGCGTCCCAAATCCGGGCGGATGATCCGCTTGACGACCTACGAATCGGGGATGGAACCCATTGGTGGCGCGTGGATTCAGTTCAATGTGCGCTACTACATGTTTGCCCTCGTCTTTGTCATTTTTGATGTGGAAACGGTCTTTTTATATCCTTGGGCGGTGGCCTTCCATCAGTTGGGCTTACTGGCCTTTATTGAAGCCTTGATTTTCATTGCCATTCTGGTCGTGGCTCTAGTTTATGCGTGGCGCAAACGTGCCCTCGAATGGTCTTGAGTGAGTTGATTGCCTTTAGGTTGGAGCAGCGAACATGAGTGACACCCCCGAAGCCCCCATTGTTGAAGCTGGCCCTGTATGCCGCCTTCTCCAGTCTCAAAACCTGAGTGTGGAATCCCTCGGTACCGATGCCTCTGGCGTAGAAATCATCAAAGTGGATCGCGATCGCCTGCTGGCGGTGTGCCAAGCCCTCTATGCCGACGGCTTTAACTATTTGCAGTGCCAAGCCGCCTATGATTCGGGTCCCGGCCAAGACTTGGTGAGCACATACCACCTGATCAAGCTCAGTGATAATGCCGATCGCCCCCCAGAGGTGCGGATTAAAGTCTTTGTCCCTCGGGATGATGCCCGTGTGCCTTCCGTCTATTGGATTTGGAAAACCGCCGACTGGCAAGAGCGGGAATCCTACGATATGTTTGGCATTGTCTATGAGGGGCACCCAAATTTGAAGCGCATCCTTATGCCCGAGGATTGGGTGGGCTGGCCGCTGCGCAAAGACTACATCACCCCTGACTTCTACGAGTTGCAGGAAGCCTACTAAGCGCCCTTGGTTCCCGCTGATGCTGCCTATTGGTACAGTTGGTCACAGGTACCCGGCCTTGGCTCGGTGTTACTCAAACGCCTCTGGCAGCACTTTGGCGATTTGAAAACTGCTTGGGAAGCCTCCGTAGAAACCTTAGGAAAAGTAGAGGGGATTGGTGCCAAACTCCAAGGGGCGATCGCCCACTATCGTCAGCAGTGCCAACCCCTAGCTCTCTACGAGCACCACTGCCAGCAAAATCCCCACCATTGGGTGCTGAGTGACCCTCGCTATCCACCACTGCTGCGCGAAATTCCCGATCCGCCGCCCTTGCTCTACTATGGCGGGACTCGCATTTTAGAAATTCTCAGTCAACCCACACCAACTGTTGCCATTGTCGGCACCCGTGATCCTTCAGAATATGCGCAGCGTTGGGCGCACAAGCTGGGGTATGCCCTTGCCCAAGCTGGGTTTATTGTTGTTTCCGGCATGGCCGCAGGCATTGATGGCGCGGCGCATCGTGGCTCTTTAGAAGCTGGAGGTGCCACACTGGCCGTCTTAGCCACGGGTGTGGATATGATCTACCCACCAGAAAATCGTTCGCTTTATTACCAGATTCGTGAACGCGGGGGATTCTTGAGCGAGTATCCTAGGGGCGTGGGTGCCGATCGCCCCCAATTTCCCCGTCGCAACCGCATCATTGCTGGTCTGTGCCGTGCGGTGATTATTGCAGAGGCTCCCTACAAATCCGGTGCCCTGATCACTGCTCGCTATGCTGCCGAGTATGGTCGTGATGTCTATGTGCTGCCGGGGCATCTCGATAACCACCGTGCCAAGGGTGCCCTGAGTCTGGTGAATCAAGGGGCACAGATTATCTTGGGAGAAGAAGCTCTCCTCGAACAATTGGGGCATACACCCCCCCTCGATCCAACACCCTTCTCAGCCCCACCCCCAACGCTATCGCCCCCCCAGCAACAGATTCTCGAGGCGATTCAACAACTGAGCCAAGGCAGCAATAGTGTTGCCTTTGATGACATTGTGCAGCGCGTACCCTTGGAAACAGGGGTGGTGATGGCAGAACTAATGCACTTGGAGCTAACGGGTTGGGTCGAGCAGCAGCCGGGGAATCGCTATCGCAAAACTAGCCGTTAAAGTTTCATCAATAAATCTTGGAGGGTAAAATGACAAACTCCCAGAACCTAGAACATCCCCGCGAAGCCCAAGATCGCTTAGTCCTCGAGCGCTTGGGACAAGAGGGCATCAGTGATTACAACTTGGCGGAATTGGGGCGATTGCTGATTCGCTATGATGGCTTCCCCGGTGCCGAAACCAATAAGAAGTTAATGGCAGAGCTGCTAGAAAAATGGCAACTCACGGAGGAAGAACTGTTTGAGCGTACCCGTGCCATTCACGCTCGCGGCGGTGTTTACAAGCTGGGCAGCAATAAACGGGAGGATTGGACTTAGATTTCTTTGCCGTAGAGGCGATCAAGGGTACGAAAGTCCTTTTCTGCTTCTTGCCAAAGGAGTCGGTTATCCGGATCGGCTTTCAGCGCGCGATGCAGGTATTCCCGTGCCGCTTGGGGCTGGCGATCGCGAATGAGTTGCCTCGCCCAGCACTGATAGGTGACGGCTTGCCACTGGCGTACTTCGGCATCTTGAGGCAGCCGACTGGCCAACCCTTCCACAAGGGATATGGCACGTTGATAGCAGCGATATTTGAGAAATTCCTGAAGTTGGCGATAGCTAGCGTGCTTCAGTTCAATCTCAAAGGCAGAGAGAGGCGGCGGTGGCTGCGGTGGGCGAGATTGGGGTTCTGATTTAACAGGGGTAGGCCGAAAGGTGGGCAGTCCTCGTACTAATTTTTCATAGGCCTGTTGGAGGAGAATAAACTTCTCATGGGCAGTGCGATCGCCGGGGTTGACATCGGGATGATAGCGTCGTGCTAGCCGTCGGTAGGCGGATTTCACTTGAGCTAAGGACGCCCCTTGTGGCAACTCCAGAATGCGATAGCACTCTTCTAAATTCATTCCGCAGGGCACAACATGACATCTGCTTTGCATTGTCGGATGTTCACTTCGGTTCTGCAACCAATGTCCTACGCTGGAATCAAGTGAAACATGCGGAGTAGCCCCAGCGTGGAGTCGGCGCACATTTTAGGGACACGGATTGATGTCACCACCTACAACCAAGCCTGTGATCTAATCGCTGAGTGGATTGCTCAAGGCAAGGGGGGCTATGTGGTTGCCGCGAATGTTCATGTGGTGATGACGGGGGTGTGGCGATCGCCCTTTCAACGGGTGGTGAATGGTGCCCAACTGGTGACCTCTGACGGCATGCCCTTGGTGTGGGGCTTACAGCTCTTGGACTTTCCGCAAGCAGAGCGGGTCTATGGACCGGATTTGATGCTGGCGTTGTGCGATCGCGCCCAAGAGGAAGGCTGGCGTATTTTCCTCTATGGCAGTGCACCCCTCGTGTTAGAGCGGCTGCAACGAAATCTGCGAGAGCGCTTTCCCAAAATGCAGTTTGTGGGTGCCTACGCGCCTCCCTTTCGTCCCTTGACCCCTGAGGAGGAGGCCAGCGATCGCCAGCGCATTCTTGATAGCGGTGCTGATCTGGTTTTTGTCAGCCTTGGCTGTCCCAAGCAGGAGGAGTGGATGGCTCGCCAAAGCCCTTTTCTGCCGATTGTCTTGGTGGGTGTGGGAGCGGCCTTTAATTTTCACAGTGGCGTTGTGGCGCAAGCGCCTCGCTGGATGATGGCGATCGGTCTGGAGTGGCTCTTTCGACTCCTGCAAGAACCCCGCCGCCTCTGGCAACGCTATCTGCTGAACAATCCCGCATTTGTTGTGCTTTTTGCCGCTCAACTCCTGCGTTACTGGCTAGGCCGACGGCAAGGCAAGAGACTGTCCTAGGGTTTGCAAGGGAGAGCGTCCCACCTGTTGCTGTGCCCACTGAAGGCTTTGCTGCAATCGAGTCACCAAGGGCAGAGATTTTGCTTGGGGAGCAGTCTCAAAGTAATGGATCAAACTCAAGCCACTCAAGCGCAACACATAGGCTGCCGTTGCCCCCTGTAAACAGCTCCCTGCCAAATAGGTGAGGGAATTGCCCTTGAGCCACTGTCCTAGGGATTGGGTGCCCAGTTCCACAGCCCCCAACTGCACCATTAGCCGCAATAGCTCCTTGGCAAGGGGTTCAGCATCCGCCAAGCGAAAGGAGCGTTGGTAGATTTGACCGAGATCCCACGTGAGGCGCACCAATAGCCCCCCGGCCATGACGAGATCCAGAAGCGGAAGAGGATTCACTGCCGTTGCCGCCGCTGCCAGCCATTGGTAGCGTTCAATGATCGGGGTGGCTCGTTCTTGGCGATACTGGTTGAGGGCGGATTGCGCCTGTTGATGGAGTTGTTGGGCACGGCGATAGGTGCCGGCTAAGACCAGATTCGCTCGCTGTTGGGTGAGACAGTGCAGCACTGCGGAGGTGAGTTCTTGGGGATTGTGGGGTGTAAAGGGAATGAGTTGATCTTGTCCAATCTGGAGTTGTTGCAGTTGCTGCTGTAAATGCACTGCCACGCGATCGCAAAGCGCGCCCTTCGGGCGATCGCGCTCCTGCACCATTTCTGGATACCACACCACAAGAACGTGATAATGGCTTGCTTGCAATACCCGCAGCATCTCAAACTCACTGGCGGTAAGGGCACCCGTTACGGTCAAAAGCACTAAGTCTGCCTGGGGCACCGTTGCCAATGTTTGCTGCTGAAACGTACAGCTATCGAGGGGTAGGGTAGCGACGGCATCGTACACCCGATTGAGAGCATAGGCCGATTGCCCGAGAACACACACCTCAACCGTTGGGCTATCTAACCGCTGTTGGAGTTGGCTGTGGGCTGATTGTAGGGAGGCTTGGCGCTCTATGGGAAGTTCCTGCAAAAGGCTCCGCGTGTCTGCCAGTTGCTTTTCCAGTAATTGAGGATGCAGAGAAGGTTGAGGGGGAGCCGGGTTTGGCGCAGCGGGCGATCGCCGCCAGTACCAATAGCCCAACCCTAGACCAAGAATCAGCAGCCATCCCCACGGATGGTCATTCACCCAGCCACTCAACAACAAGAGAATAATGGCGGCAGCAACAGCCATGTCCTTGTACCCCAAGCAAATCCTTTGTTTGTTAGCTTACCGTGACTGGTGAGCAGCACTCAAATTCCCAAGGCTCGAGGAAATGCAGCCTGAATTTTCTGTCCGCCTATGAAGGTTTCCCCACCTGCTGCGCGAGGATCTGGGGGACATGTTCAAACGGAATCCCATTAAATCTGTTGCATAATCACGCGATCGCCACAGGAATTTAGACAGGGCGCGGCCTTCAATGGGTGGCTCTTGTCAATTCAGGAACGAAGGGGACTATGTTAGCAATCCTCCGATGCGCTTCACCCCTTGTGACTGCTAGGATGGGAGTTACGCTCAAATTTTCAATTTTTCAATTAAGGATTTCTGACGCCAATGGATGTTATCCCCGCCATTGATTTACTTGACGGCAAATGTGTGCGCCTAGTGCAAGGGGACTATGGTAAGGTCAAGGTTTTTCATGATGATCCTCTAAAAGTTGCCCTCTACTGGCAGCGGTTGGGTGCTCCCCGCTTGCATGTGGTTGACCTAGATGCAGCCAAAACGGGCGAACCGCGAAATTATGATCTGATTGCCAAGATCGTCGCCTCCCTTGAAATTCCTGTGCAGGTGGGGGGTGGCTTGCGATCGCGCCAAGCAGTGGCTGATCTCTTTCTCCAAGGTGTCAATCGTGCCATTTTGGGTACCGTGGCTCTTGAGGATCCAGAGCTAGTGGCCAGTTTGGCCGCAGAATACCCCGGACGCATTTGGGTAGGGCTGGATGCTCGCGATGGCTATGTGGCAACGCGGGGTTGGCTAGACACCTCAACGATCTTGGCCACCGATCTTGCCCAAAAAATGGCAACAATGGGGGTAGCAGGGTTTGTTTACACCGATATTCAGCGGGATGGCACTCTCCAAGGGCCGAATATTCCAGCACTGCGGCAGTTATTGGCGGCAACCGATCGCCCAGTCATTGCATCGGGTGGCGTGAGTTCCCTCACAGATATTCTCAGTCTCTTTGCCCTCAGTCCCCAAGGGTTATCGGGGGTGATCGTCGGTAAGGCACTTTATACCAAAGCAGTGGATTTGCGGGAAGCGGTTCGGGCGGTCGGTCAAGGTCGCTGGCAAGATATTCCACCAGATTTGGGAAGCACGACTTGGGCATAAGTAGCCTAAGATCAAGGCGTTGTTACCCCTAAAACGGAATGTTAAAGCACCCTGCACTGCGCTCCCTTGGCAAAATTTGGCGACTATTGGATCGGGGCGATCGCTGGCAACTGGCAGGCATTGGTGTCTTGATGCTCATTGGCAGTATTTGGGAAGCCTTGGGGGTAGGCTTGGTGCTACCCTTTATTGCCGTTATTGAAAAGCCCAGTCGCCTCAATGATCTTCTGTTTTGGCGTCACAGTGCAGCCCCCTTAACCCCACAGGAAGAGTATCAATGGCTGCTCATTCTCAGCATTAGCTTCGCTATCCTCTTTATTTGTAAAAACCTATTTATTGCAGGGAGCAACTATCTTCAGTTTAAGTTTTTGAATGAAAAGCAGCGCAAATTTTCAGTGATGCTCTTGCGCAGCTATCTCTTTAAGCCCTATACTTTTCACTTGCAAAATAATACAGCAAAACTCATTCAAAATGCCAACAATGAAACCACTAATATTTTTAATGGCTACTTACTACCTTTGCTAATTATTATTTCAGAATCTTTGATTGTTTTTGCTATTTTTACAGTAATTATATTGAGTAATCCATTTATTTCCTTAGTTGTCATTGCAATTCTAGCGATTCTATCTTATCTCTTCTTTAGGTTCTTCCGTAAAAAACTGAAAAAAATCGGTGCTCAACGGGTTCACTACGCCCAAAAAGTGGTGCAAAGTATTAATCAAGGCTTAGGGGGTATTAAGGAAGTCAAGGTTTTGGGTCGTGAGCAGATCTTTCTCGATGTCTATGAAGAAAATCTGATTGAGGATCGCAAGGCCAACTTCTTCTTGAATTTTATTAACCAACTGCCCCGCTCCTATTTTGAAACCCTTGCGGTCACAGTCATTATTCTGATTATCATTCTGACACTGATTCAGCAGGGGTCAATGGCTCAGGTCTTACCTTTGATTTCTCTATTTGCGGCTGCTGCGTTTCGACTTTTGCCCTCGGCCAGCCGATTGATGGTGAGTTTGAATAGTGTCATTTTTTACTCTGCTTCTGTAGATATTATTTACGATGACATTTTAGAGGCACGATCGCTAGAAATTCATCAGCCAGAACCTGTTACGATCAAGCCTTTTTGCGATCGCCTCGAACTAATTGATCTGCACTACACCTATCCCAATGCCCCTCGGCCAGCCCTCTGTGGGGTTTCTCTCACAATTAAACAGGGGGAAATGATTGGCTTTGTCGGATCTTCAGGGGCAGGGAAAACCACGATTGTCGATCTAATTTTGGGACTCCTAGAACCTTCTCAAGGGGATATTCGTGTGGATGGTGAGAGTATTTACCACAACCTTGCCCAATGGCAACGGCAGATTGGCTATATTCCCCAAACCATTTATCTTTCCGATGACACGCTGCGCCACAACATTGCCTTTGGCTTACCGGCAGAGGCCATTGATGAAACGGCTTTGTGGGCGGCGGTAGAAGCGGCTCAGTTATCCACGTTTGTCCGTACTCTGCCTGAGGGACTAGATACCGTTGTGGGTGAACGGGGGGTGCGCCTTTCGGGAGGACAGCGCCAGCGAATTGGCATTGCCCGCGCCCTTTACCACAACCCCTCAGTGCTCATTATGGATGAAGCAACAGCGGCTCTTGACAATCAAACGGAAGCGGGAGTGATGGATGCGATTCAAGCCCTTAGTGGTGCAAAAACCATTATTATGATTGCCCACCGCCTCAGCACTGTCATGGCGTGCGATCGCCTGTACCTAATGGCCAATGGCCAAGTGGCGGCTGTCGGGAGCTACCAAGAACTCCTGCAAAACAGTCCAGACTTTCGAGCCATGGCGCAAGGGTATGCAGGCGCTAGCTAGCGGCTCGCTTCTACTTCCTTGAGGGTACGTGCCATTAAAACACGGTGGGTACCGCGTTCGGGTTCGCCGGAGGCTGGCTGTCGTTGCTGGTAGGTGCCATCGGGTTGCAGCTCCCACGCTTGGCGATTGTCTGCCAACATAATTTCCAGCAGCTCTTTGAGTTCCAGTTGAATGGTTGGATCTTGAATGGGGGTAATGGCTTCAACGCGGCGGTCTAAGTTGCGCGATCGCCAGTCGGCACTGCCAATGTAGTACTCTGGCTCGCCATTGTTGCCAAAGTAAAAAATCCGTGAGTGCTCCAAAAAGCGGCCAATGATACTAATCACCCGAATGCGATCGCTCACCCCCGGTACCCCCGGCCGCAGACAGCACATGCCACGAATAATTAGATCAATTTCTACCCCTGCTTGGGACGCCTCATAGAGGGCACGAATCACCTGCGTATCTGTGATCGCATTCATCTTGGCAATAATTCGGCCGGGGTGACCATTGCGGGCGTGTTCAATCTCACGGTAAATCAATTGCAGCGTGCGATCGCGCATTGTGACCGGGGCAACGAGAAGCTGGCGATAATCCCGTTGGCGGGAATAGCCCGTGAGCACATTAAAGAGTTCCGAGAGATCCGCTCCTAACTCGTCACGGCAGGAAAACAGCCCTAGGTCCTCATAGAGGCCAGCAGTTTTGGGATTGTAATTGCCCGTGCCAATGTGGACATAGCGACGAATTTGCCCCGCCTCTTGGCGCACAACCAAAACCGTTTTTGTGTGGGTCTTGAGACCCGGTACGCCATAGACCACGTGGACGCCCACTTTTTCCAGCTTCCGTGCCCAGAGGATATTGTTCTCCTCGTCAAAGCGCGCCTTCAGTTCCACCAAGACCGCCACCTGTTTGCCATTCTCTGCGGCTTTAATCAGGGCACTGACAATCGGCGAGTCCCCTGAGGTGCGATAGAGGGTCATTTTAATCGCCAGCACCTGGGGATCGTGGGCCGCCAAGGTGATAAAGCGCTGCACCGTTGCCGCAAAGGAATGGTAGGGGTGGTGCACCAGAATATCTCCCTCCCGAATCAGGCTAAATAGTTCATTGGCCACGGCTTCCCAGTAGTCGGTGCCCAAAGTTGTAATCTCACTGGTGGTGTCAAACATTGACTCCCGCTCTTCCACCCGCTGAAAACGGGGAGGCACTTGGGGGTGCCATTCCGAATCCTTCAAGTGGGGCAGGGGCAAGCTCATAAAGGCAAACAAATCATTGAGGCACAACAGACCATCCAGTTCATAGACATCAATCTCCTCAAGATCCATCTCTTCCATCAGGGTTTGCCTCAGAAGCGGTGGAATGCCCCGCTGCACCTCTAGACGCACCACCGAGCCAAAGCGACGCTTGCGAATTTCCTGTTCAATGGCAATCAGTAAATCATCCGCCTTGTCCGTTTCCAGTTCAAGATCAGCACTACGGGTAATGCGAAAGGCAAAGTAGGCCTGAATCTCCATGCCCGGAAAGAGAGCCCCAAGGTTGTGGGCAATCATTTCTTCGAGGGGAACCCCAACCCAATGGGCACCTTGAGGCGAGTGCAAATGTTGGGGCAGGGCAACAAAGCGCGGAAACCGATTCGGTACCTTCACCCGTGCCAGTCGCTCTTGGCCAGATTCGGGATCACGGATCAGAACCGCAAGGTTGAGGCTGAGGCTAGAGATATAGGGAAAGGGGTGCGCCGGATCGACTGCTAAGGGGGTGAGCACCGGAAAAACTTGCGCTTGGAAGTAGTCGTTGAGGTAGGCCTGCTGCTCAGGGGTCAACTCATTAAAGCGGGTGAGAAAAATGGCTTCCTTGGCCAAGAGAGCACGCAATTCTTGGTCGAAATAGCGGTGTTGCTCAGTAACGATTGGTAGCAGATATTGCCGCACTGCTTGTAATTGCTCCGCTGGGGGCATGCCATCGGCTCCCCCTTGAACAATGCCACTTTCCACTTGCTGCTTCAAACCCGCCACCCGCACCATGAAAAATTCATCTAAGTTGGAACTGAAAATGGCCATAAATTTCAGCCGCTCTAGGAGCGGTGTGCGGGGGTCATAGGCCTCGTGGAGTACCCGCTTATTAAATTCCAGCCAACTCAGGGAGCGGTTGAAGTAGTACTGCGGATTCTGGAGGTCAATGGGGTTAGACACTTTACGGCGAGGGGACTTCGCAGGGGTCATAGCCGTTTGTTCTACGTTGTCGGTTGCACTAGCATCCACTGTACTCGATTCCCCTTTAGCAGCGTTGGTACCGATTCCAGAGCGTACAATGAGAAGGTTAAGGTTTGCTAATCGTGGAGAGTTTCTACCAATATGGCCGACGTGGGGGCAACGGGAGCCGAAATTCGGGCAACACGGATTGAGAAAGCCAAAACACTGCAAGCACAGGGCATGAACCCCTATGCCTATCGTTGGGAGCGCACCCATACTGCAGCAGTTCTGCAAGAAAAATATGCTCACTTGGCCGCTGGTGAAGCGGTGGGCGATCGCGTCAGTGTCGCCGGTCGGATTATGGCGCGGCGCGTCTTTGGCAAGCTGGCCTTTTTTACACTTCAGGACGACAGCGGCACAATTCAGCTTTACCTCGATAAGCAAACCATTAGCCAAGGCATGGGGGAAGCCGCCTTTGCCGATTTGAAACACCTGACGGATGTCGGCGATATCCTTGGCGCTGTGGGCACCCTCAAGCGCACAGAAAAGGGTGAACTCTCGGTTGTGGTGGAATCCTACACCATGCTCACGAAGTCATTGCTGCCTCTGCCGGACAAGTGGCACGGCCTCACGGATGTGGAAAAACGCTATCGTCAGCGCTATGTGGATCTCATTGTCAACCCCCACGTACGCGATACGTTCCGCAAGCGAGCACTGATCACCGCCGCCATTCGCCGCTACCTCAATGAACAAGGCTTTATTGAAATTGAAACGCCGGTGCTACAGGCGGAAGCCGGGGGAGCCGAGGCTCGTCCTTTCATTACCTATCACAACACGCTGGAGATGCAGCTTTATTTGCGCATTGCCACAGAACTGCACCTGAAGCGCCTGATTGTCGGTGGTTTTGAGAAGGTCTATGAACTGGGGCGCATCTTTCGCAATGAGGGCATCTCAACCAAGCACAACCCTGAATTTACGTCCATTGAGGTCTATCAGGCCTACGCCGACTACAACGATATGATGACGCTGACGGAGGCAATCATCACCACAGCAGCGATGGAGGTGTTGGGCACGCTCAAGATGACTTATCAAGGGAAAACGATTGATCTGACGCCGCCATGGCGACGGGTGACCATGCACGATGCAGTGTTGCAAGCCACTGGGATTGATTTTCGCCAATTGTGCGATCTAGCAGCGGCGAAGAAAGCAGCCCAAAAAGCAGGGGTAAAAGACTTAGACGCCTGTGACACGATTGGCCGAGTGCTTAACGAAGTGTTTGAGCAGACTGTTGAACCGACATTGATTCAACCCACCTTTGTTCTTGACTATCCTGTGGAGATTTCCCCCTTGGCCAAGCCCCACCGCAGCCAACCGGGACTGGTGGAGCGATTTGAATTATTTATCGTTGGTCGCGAACACGCCAATAGTTTTTCGGAGTTAACGGATCCATTGGATCAACGGCAACGCTTGGAGGAACAGGCACGGCGCAAAGCGGCTGGGGATTTGGAAGCCCACAGTGTTGATGAAGATTTCCTCACAGCTCTAGAGCATGGAATGCCACCCACAGGAGGCCTAGGGATTGGTATTGACCGCTTGGTGATGTTGCTGACGGATTCCCCCAGTATTCGCGATGTGATTGCTTTCCCACTGTTGCGTCCGGAATCGGCAAGTGGTCAAGTTTGATCCGTTTGCTAAAATCTTAAGCATATTTGCTGAATTCCTGATACTGAATGTCCACTGAATGGAGGCATGGCCAACAATGTCAGTGCAAACCATTGAAAAACCAGCAACCGTTCGCAAGTTGGCGCCCCGCTATCGTGTGCTCCTTCACAATGACAATGTCAATTCCATGGAGTATGTGGTGGAGGTATTGCTGAAGACGGTGCCGAGCCTCACCCAACCGCAAGCCGTGGATATCATGATGGAGGCGCACCTGACGGGGGTGGCCTTGGTGATCACCTGTGCCCTTGAGCATGCCGAATTTTATTGTGAAGGCCTGAAAATGGCAGGGCTGACGAGTACCATTGAACCGACTGAATAGGCCAATTTTCGCTCAGTTTTGGCGGCAAATGATCCGCCGTCCCTTCTGGATTCGCAGCGTTAGTTTTGCCCTAACGCTGGTGCTGCTGTGGCTGCCCATCGGTTTGAGCATCTATTTTCTCTGGGGAGAGGGCGGTGCTGCCAGCTTTGTCAATATGGGGCTGTTGTACCTCATCTTTATTCTCTTGCTGCGAGTCTGGGGACGGCGGGTACACCAACAGCGATCGCCCCTAGTGTTTTATGGCCTTAAGGGGGGGTGGAACTTTGGGCGGGATGCCCTGCTGGGCTGGCTGGCGGGGGTGTTTTTGGTTGCCCTGCTATTTCTCATCGAAGGACTCTTGGGCTGGGTAACGTGGCAGGGACTGCCGCATCGCTTTGATCTGCTGCTGTTGGATGGCGTCCTCACCGGTGTTGCTGTGGGCTTTGCTGAGGAATTGCTGTTTCGCGGCTGGCTGTTGCAGGAGCTAGAGCTAGAGTACCAACCATGGTTTGCCTTGGTGCTCAATGGCCTGATCTTTGCCGCGTTGCACTATCTGCATCCCTTGGAGGTCATTTTGGCCACATGGCCGCAGTTTTTCGGCTTGGCACTGTTGGGCTGGATTCTTGGTTTGAGTAAATGGATCTTTGGCGGACGATTGGGCTTTCCCATGGGACTCCACGGTGGCTTGGTCTGGGCTTATTTTGGTGTCAACGTGGGCAAATTGGTGAGCTATACGGGGGTAGCGCCAGAGTGGCTAACCGGCATCAATGGCAACCCGATCGCTGGCTTGATGGGGGTAGGTCTTTTAATTTTGGTGGCCTTGGGGCTTAGCTACCGCGTCGCAACCGCACCATAAAAAAGCCATCCATATCGTGCCGTTGCGGCCACACGGTGATCCAGCCTTCGGGGGTAGCTTTGAGGGGAAAGGTTGGGGGTGGCGGCTCAATGTGCCACTGGGGATGGTGAGCTAAAAAGTGTTGAATCTGGGCTTCATTTTCGGCAGGTTCTAGGCTACAGGTGGCATAGACAAGCAAACCTTGGGGTTTCACCCACTGGCAAACATTGGCTAAGAGTTGAGCTTGCAGGGGCACTAGTTCAGCCAAGCGTGTTCTCAGGGGTTGCCAGCGGCTATCGGCATGGCGGTGGAGGGTACCTGTACCGGAGCAGGGCACATCTAAAAGAACGCGATCGCCCATCGCTGCAAAATCCCCTGCTGTTGAACTATCAAGGGTGTGAATTTCAATACTCTTCAGGCCGAGGCGATCGCGATTTTGCGCCAACTTCCGCAGGCGACTGGGGGTGCGATCGCAGGCAATGACGCGGCCTTGGTCAGCCATCAACTCAGCAATATGCGTGGTTTTACCCCCCGGGGCTGCACAGGCATCAATCACAACTTCACCGGGCTGCGGAGCCAGCAAATGACTGACCCACTGCGCTGCCCGATCCTGAACTGACCAGTGGCCTGCGGCATAACTAGGGAGTGACTGCATGGGTTGGCCACAGTGGGGCAGGACGAGTCCTTGGGGCAAGTCGGGAATCGGTTTCAGGCTATAACCTGCTGCCTCAAAGTCAGCCATCAGTTGGTTAGTCGTTGTCCGCAATGGATTGAGGCGCAGATCAAGGCGGGGGGGATGATTAAACCACTGACAGAGGGCAATGCATTGCTCTTGTCCTAAACGCTCCAACCAAGATGCAATCAGCTCATCGGGAAAGCTATAGCGACATCCCAGTTGGGAGACCAAGGGCAGGGGAGCAATGAGAGCCTCAAGGGGATCGGTGGTGGAGCGGCTGTAACGGCGCAAGACCCCATTCACCAGTTTGGCAAAGCCGCCTAAACCCATCTCTTTGACCAGTTCAACACTGGTGTCCACGGCAGCATGGGGGGGAACGCGATCCAGATAGCGCAATTGGTAGAGGCCAAGGCGCAACACTAACTGTACCTTCAAGGGCGGCAGTTGCTGACAAAACCCCTGAACAAGGGTATCTAGGGTGCGCTGTTGGCGGATAGTCCCATAGACCAGTTCAGTGATCAGGGCGCGATCGCCTTCCTTGAGAGACCGCTGCTGCAACACCTGATGAAGTGCCACATCGGCATAGGCTCCCTTGGCCACCCGTTCTAGGGCATCGAGGGCAAGACGCCGCGCACTTAGTTCCACGCCGATTGTTCAATCATTTCCCGCTGTTCACTGGTGGCGATCGGCCATTCGGGGTTGTCACCGCCAATGACAAGCGTTTTTAAGGGTACATAGTCCTCACTGAATTGATTGAGGGCATTAATCAGGACATCCAAGGCTAAAGCGTCACTGGTGCCCAAGTCAAACCAGCAGCGTGCCCAGCGATCGTTGTATTCAAACTCGCCCATATTGTGCATCACGGCCATCATCGAACTGTCGGCTTGGGCGCGATCGTACTCTAGGTAACTGAGGTCTAACCCCGTTTCCTGGACTTGGAGATTCTCAGCATTGAATCCCCCCAGCTTCCCGAGGAAAAACCACGAGTTAAACACTTCCTCAAGGTACTGCTGCTCAACGGATGAAGGCGGTGCGGCAAATTCCACCCAAATCCATAAATCAAAGGGATCGACCTCACGAAAGATCACATTCATACCCCAGCCCCCAGTAAGCCTTTCTGGAATGCAGGCCGTTGTTGCAAGCGAGCCACGTAGTCCGCCACTGCAGGATAGGGACTCAAATCCACCTGAAAGAGCATCTGTAGATAGGCCAGCACTGACCCGAGGGCGACATCGGCAACGGAAAAGTCATTGCCGAGAATGTAGGATTGCCCTGTAAGGGTTGTTTCAATGCCCTTAAGCAAAGGGGGAAGCTGGCGATCGCGCGTTTCAGGCGGAAACATTGCCTGTGTCAAGGTGGAATTGGCAAACAGCACCCACTGATAAACTTGGGCAGCGGCAGCCGCATCCTTGGGTAATTTACCGTGAACTTGGGCAAGATAAAGCAAAATCGCCCCCGATTCCCAGAGCACGACATCCCCATCAACAATCACAGGCACTTT
The DNA here is from genome assembly GCF_031583255.1 of Thermosynechococcus sp. PKX82. Taxonomy (NCBI): domain Bacteria; kingdom Bacillati; phylum Cyanobacteriota; class Cyanophyceae; order Acaryochloridales; family Thermosynechococcaceae; genus Thermosynechococcus; species Thermosynechococcus sp. PKX82. Next base: position 895,216 of record NZ_CP134169.1, read on the forward strand.
ACCCATGGGGTTGAGTTTGAGAAAGTCGGGCTGATGTTGCTCCCCGGCTTGTAGATCCATCAGCACAAATTCATAGGGAATTCCCAATTCTTCTAAATACCAGCGAACAATACTGGCGCGGGATTTAGCACCACCATAGAGCTTTAGCATAGGTCAGTTGCAGCGATCGACGTGTCAATGAAATCTAAATCATTTTTATTATGCGCTTTGATTAGCCTCAAAATAATTTCCCGGCTCGCCGTCCTCAACGCCAAAGCAGATGCAGCGGCCATTCAGCCACTATTTCCGCCAACTGTTCATTGGAGTGTTGACCACAGGGCAGTACCCCCAGCACGGGCACTTGGGTAAAACGGCTGAGAAATTCTGGTGGTGTCCACTGCACAATATCCGTGTCGCTACAGGGGGTGACACAGTTGAGAATCAGACCGCGAATGTCCAGCTTGTACTGCCGTGCAAGGGCAATATTGGCCACAATTTGGGCGATCGCCCCCAAGCGCACCGTTGCCACCAAGACAATGGGCAACTTCCAAGCGGCTGCCAAGTCCGCCACCGTCCACTCCCAAGTCATGGGCGACCCTAGACCGCCAATCCCTTCCACTAAAAGGTAATCAAATCGCTGCTGAAGCTGCTGGTAGGTGTGCCACACAGGGGCTAAATCAATCGTGCGCTGTTCCAACTCAGCGGCAATGGGAGGCGCAAGGGGTGCTGCAAAACTGAGGGGACACACTTCACTGGCGGTTTGTTGCAGAGGCAGAGTTTGGCAGTAGTAGTCACCGTCTCCGATTTCGACCGCAGTACCGCTCTGCATTGGTTTGAGAATGCCCCAGCGTTCTTGGGGACGATAGCGATGGGCGTAAGACCACAGTGCCCGCGTGATCATCGTTTTGCCCACACCGGTATCCACACCCGTAATCAGTAGGGACTGGCAATGCTGAGAAATAGTGACGCCCCCCTAACGCGAAAATGCTCAATCATTATATCTATTTCATTAAATGTGACGGCAAAATAATGTTGGGCAATATTGGTCGCAAGTCATCCACAGACACAGGGCCAAAGTTCATAATGGTTGGGTATTCAAGGGTGAAGTCCACGAGGGTTCCCCGCCGTCCATAGGCACAGCGCCCCCCATCCACAATCAGCGGCACTTGCTCGCCATAGTATTTTTGGGCGTCCTCAAAGCTGACAATGAGTTCCGTCCCCACTTTCACCGTTGCTGCCACCAAAAAGAAGGGCAAGGCACCCACGAGATCGTAGATAAAGCGATCGGGACAAGCGAGATAGACACAATCAAAACCCTGCGTAATTTGTGGGTCTAGGTGGGGCTTGCCCTTGACAATCATAGTGACGGGGTAGGGAAAGTGAGCCAGCAGGGTTTTTGCCTCTTGGGAGAGGTCTGCCACTTCAGCCGCGCGATCGCCCCGGGTGAGAATGGCTAAGGGCTGTTCCGTACTAAAGTGCTTGAGACGACGCAGCTTCGCGATCGCCCTTGGACTCGTGCCGTTGACGACAAAGCTATAGACCGTGGCCATGGGCAGAATAATGACATGATCCTGCTGCAAGTGGGTTTGAATGGTTTGAAAGCTGCGAGTATCAGCGGGGAGCGATCGCGCCAAGGTGGTCATGTTTGGTACTCCGAAAATCATTAGGCAGTAAATGCGCCCTTGATCTCTAGTCTATGCTCAATAGGTTTTAGGGGGAGTTGAGAATAGATTGCGTTTAATGATGAGTCTGATAAGCATGATCGCAAGCGGTGCAGTTTCAACTACCCTAGGAAATAGTCCTTAATGAGTGTATGCCGCGCAACCATGGCCGAGACCTTAATGTTTAATGCCCTTCGTGCTGCCATTGATGAAGAAATGGAGCGTGACCCCACAGTGTTTGTGCTGGGGGAAGATGTGGGACATTATGGCGGCTCCTACAAAGTCACCAAAGACCTCTACAAAAAGTATGGTGAACTGCGTCTATTGGATACCCCCATTGCTGAAAATAGCTTTACCGGCATGGCGATCGGGGCAGCAATGACCGGCTTGCGTCCCATTGTCGAGGGCATGAACATGGGCTTTTTGCTCTTGGCCTTCAATCAAATCGCCAACAATGCTGGCATGCTGCGCTACACCTCTGGCGGCAACTTTAAAATTCCGATTGTGATTCGCGGTCCCGGCGGTGTTGGCCGGCAATTGGGGGCAGAGCACTCGCAGCGTCTTGAAGCCTACTTTCAAGCAGTCCCCGGATTAAAAATTGTTGCCTGCTCAACCCCCTACAACGCCAAGGGCTTGCTCAAATCGGCGATTCGTGATCCCAACCCAGTGCTGTTCTTTGAGCATGTACTCCTGTACAACCTCAAGGAGGATATTCCAGAAGAGGAATATCTGCTGCCCCTCAATAAAGCTGAGATTGTCCGCAGTGGCGAAGATGTTACCATTTTGACCTACTCGCGGATGCGCCACCATGTGCTGCAAGCGGTGAAAACCCTTGAAAAAGAGGGCTACGACCCCGAAGTGATTGACCTAATTTCCCTAAAGCCTTTGGACTTTGAGACAATTGGTGCCTCGATTCGTAAAACGCATCGGGTGGTGATTGTCGAAGAGTGCATGAAAACCGGTGGCATTGGGGCTGAGCTTTCGGCCTCGATTATGGAACGCTACTTTGACGAACTGGATGCCCCTGTGGTCCGCCTTTCCTCCCAAGATATTCCCACCCCCTACAACGGTACCCTAGAGAATCTCACAATTGTGCAACCGCCCCAAATTGTAGCGGCCGTGCAGCAGCTGGTGCAGGGACAGGTCTAACCATGGGTAAATATCGCGGCTGGCTGATTGTCATTTTGGTCTTGCTGATGGCCGCCACGTGGGTCATTGTGCGCACACCGGCTCGACTGGGCTTAGATCTGCGGGGGGGTGCCCAACTGACGTTGCAGGTGCAAACAACGGATAAGGTGCCCCAAATTACGCCCCAAGTGCTGGCGGCAGTGCAAGGGGTGGTGCAACGGCGGATTGATGGCTTGGGTGTTGCCGAAGCTGTGGTGCAAACTGCTGGGGATGACAAGCTCTTGGTGCAATTGCCGGGGGTCACCGATCCTCAGCAGGCGGAACGGATTCTCAAGGGGACGGCACAACTGCTCTTTGCCGCCCAGAAGCCGGGCACAGAGACCCAATTGCAAATTGAGCGGCAACTTCAGTCGCAACTGCTCTTGGAACAGGCGCAACTCTTGGCGGAGCAGGCTCAAAATGCCAATCATCCTGATGCCCTGAAGGAGATTGAGGCAAAGCTGGCCAAAAACCGTGAATCCCTTGAAAAAAGCCAGCAGGCGATCGCCCGCCTCTTCACACCCTCGGATTTGACAGGCGCAATGCTCAGGGAAGCCTTTGCCAGTCCCGTCGCCCCGGGATCCCCGAACTGGAGTGTGATTGTCCGTTTTGACAGCCAAGGGGCTGAACTTTTTGCCCAACTGACCAAGGAGATTGCTGGCACGGGGCGCAGCCTGGGGATTTTTCTTGACGATCGCCTGATTAGTGCGCCAACGGTGGCGGTGGAATATGCAGAAACAGGGATTGTTGGCGGCAGTGCAGAGATTTCCGGTGGCTTCACTGCCCAAACTGCCAATGATTTAGCCATTCAGTTACAAGGGGGGGCGCTGCCCGTTCCCCTCGAGGTGGTGGAAAACCGCACGGTGGGGGCTTCGCTGGGTCAAGATAGCATTCGCGATAGCCTCTATGCCGGTTTGGCGGGCTTGGTGCTGGTGCTGATCTTTATGGTGGCCTACTACCGCCTGCCGGGATTGATTGCCGATATTGCCCTGATTCTCTACGCCATCTTTACCTACGCGGCGTTTCTGCTGTTTGGGGTGACGCTGACACTGCCGGGGATTGCGGGCTTTATTCTCAGTATTGGTATGGCGGTGGATGCCAATGTGCTGATTTTTGAGCGCACCCGCGAGGAATTACGGGCAGGCAAAACCCTCTACCGTTCCGTTGAATCGGGGTTCGATCGCGCCTTTGCCAGTATTCTCGATAGCAATGTCACCACCTTGATTGCCTGTGCTGCCCTCTTTGCCTTGGGGACAGGGTTTGTGCGCGGTTTTGCCGTGACCCTTGCCATCGGGATCGGCATTAGTATGTTTACGGCGCTGACCTGTAGTCGCACGTTCTTGTTTTACGCCATTAGCATTCCCAGTCTGCGTCAGCCCAATTGGTTCTGTCCAAAACTGGAGAGCTTTCGATGAGCTTTAGTGTCAATCGCCAGCGATCGCTCTGGTGGGGGTTATCCTTAGTAGTCATTCTCAGTGGCCTTGTGGCAATGGCCATCTCTTGGGTGTCCCTAGGGAGTCCCCTGCGCTTGGGCTTGGATTTTATCGGTGGCACACGGCTGCAATTTGAACTGGCCTGTAGCGCTACGCAGACCTGTTCTCAGCCGATTGATATTGATGCGGTGCGTCAAGTGCTTAATCAGCAAGGCCTAGGCAACAGCAGCCTGCAAATTATTGATCAGTACGGGGTGAGTATTCGAACGGTACCCCTCGATGTGGATCAGCGCACTCGCCTCAGTGCTGCCCTCACGCAGAAAATTGGTGACTTTGACCCCCAGAAAACGCAGATTGAGACCGTTGGCCCTACCCTTGGCGAAGAAATCCTGCGATCGGGGTTGCTGGCGCTCTTGGTGTCGTTTATTGGCATTACGATCTATCTCACGCTGCGTTTTCAGTTTGACTATGCCTGTTTTGCCCTTGTCGCCCTTGTCCACGATGTGTTGGTGACCACGGGGGTGTTTGCCATTTTGGGACTCGTGGCAGGGGTGGAAATTGATAGCCTCTTTATTGTGGCGCTGCTCACGATCATTGGTTTTTCTGTGAACGATACGGTGGTGATCTACGATCGCGTGCGGGAAACCCTGAAGCTCAACCCTGACCTCGGCATTAAAGAGGTGGTGGATCAGGCGGTTGTGCAAACCCTTGGCCGCTCGATTAATACCACCCTAACGACCCTACTGCCCCTGATTACGATCTTCATCTTTGGCGGTGACACGCTGCGCTACTTTGCCCTAGCGCTGATCATTGGTTTCACGACGGGGGCTTATTCCAGTATTTTTATTGCCAGTACCCTCCTTGCTTGGTGGCGCGATCGCCAGCCGCCTCGTCCCGCCACGAATACACTGGAGACAACGCCTACGCCCTAACTGGTTGTGCTCATTCCCCTCACCCAAGAAAAAGTCCGTCAATTGGTGCCACTGGTGGCCACGGGTTCCCAGTATCGCTATGTTTGGGGCAAACTTCAGGACTTTCTACGACGCTTAACCTTCTCTGTGGTGGCGGTGGCCATTGTTGCTTTTGGTTTGAATTTTTTAGGGGATAGCACCCAACTGGTTTTGGGTCTGATTGCAGGTCTCTATTGGCTCTGGGCACCGGCAGTGTTGGCCTCATTTCGCAATCGTCGCCATCGGCGGTTTCCCTATGGGGGTTTTTGGCGCGGGCGCGTCTTGGATGTCTATGTCACCGAAGAATTGGTGGGCAAAGAGGAGACGGTGAACGACAAGGGGCAACTGGTGATTATCGAGAACCGTGAACGCTGCTTGAATCTGGAGATTGGTGATAAAACCGGCTTTGAAACCAGAGTGCAGGCCAAGTTACTGCGTCAACATCGAGGGATTCGCCCCGGCGATGCAGCGGAAATGCTGGTTCTCTCCCGTCGTCCTGATCTGGCAGAGATTGAACTGATTTCTGAAGTTTTCCTGCCCCGCCATCGCCTCTGGATTGGCACCTACCCCATTTTGCAGCGGGATGCCTTTATTGATCTATCAGAAACACTGCGGCGCAAAGCGCGTTCAAAAGCCCCTCGGCGATCGCCCCGACCACGACGTTCCAGCCTGTGATACCTTAAAGGAAAGAAATAAAAGTTAACAATTCCTGATATTCCCTTGACTGCTCTTACCTCCCCCTCGGTTTTTCCTGCGCTGCGCCTTGGCTCGCGGCTAGCTTGGTCGCTCTTTAGCTTTGCTGCCTTCTTGGTGTCGGTTCCCGTGTTTATTGAAGCGCCCCTCGTGCGGACACAGCCTTGGCTGAGTTTGGCTCTGACGCCGCTGCTTCTAGGTCTTAGTTTCTATCTCCAACGCCAACCCCACTGCCGCTATTGGGGGGAGATGCTCTATGGATTTAGCTGGTGCTGGGGGGCAGGGTCGCTCTACTGGGGATGGTTGCGCTGGGAACCCCTGTGGCACTTGCCCATTGAGGCGCTCCCCATTCCGCTCATGCTCTGGCACCTACGGCAGCGGCAGCAACTGGTGGGGGTGTTCTTTTTTTTGGGTTCTTTTCTGGGCACCGCCGTCACCGATGCCTACTTTTACCTGATTGATGTGATCCCCCATTGGCGAGCCATCATGTACCTTGAAGGGGATGTGATTTCCGTTCAGGAGATGCTGGCACAGGCGATCGCCCAAGCCCAGACCTTTAGTGGCCAAGTGTGGGGGGTTCTCTTGAGCCTGAGTTTGCTCCTCATTGGTTTGCTGCCCCTCTTTGAATCCCAGATTCGTCGTGGCTATCCCGCTGTTTTGCCTGTGTGGGGATTTATGGGCGCTGTCTTGAGTACGCTCGTTGTTGATGGTCTCTTTGGCCTCACCATTGGTTTATTATCCTTGAGTTAAGACAGTTCTCTCTAAAACCATCAGAGAGGGATTGAGCGCCAGTCATGGGGGTTATTGCTCACCTTTGCTTAACGGGGTCGGCCTTTCTCTTTGCCCTTGAGGGCTATTATCGGCTGAAGTTAAAGGCAATGAAGGTGGCCAACCCTAGCTCTATTCGTGAGTTACAGCAATGCCAGCAACAGGTGGCTCAGGAAATCGGTAGCGGCAGTTGGCGCGAGTACGTGCAGGTGGTTGGCCAAGTCACCACGTCTCAACCCTTGCTCTCGGAAGTGAAGCGTATTCCCTGTGTTTATTACAAAACAATCATCAGCCGCGAGTATGAAAAAGAGGGGAGCGATCGCCACAATCGTCGAGAACGCCAGTCGGAAATTATTGGCCGCCATGAGCAGTCAACCCTATTTTTTCTGCGAGATCATCAGGAGGAAATTGAGGTAAACCCCCTCGGTGCTGAGATTGAAGCAATGCAGGTCTTAGACGAACTGCGGCCTGCGGATAAACCCCATTCCTTTGCCTTTTCCTTGGGGTTCTTGTCATTGAATTGGCGCTTTGGTAGCACGACGACGCTGGGTTATCGCTATCAGGAGTGGGTGCTGCCCTTGGGGCAACCTGTTTCAGTGGTGGGCATGGCCTCGGATCAGGGGGGGGTACTCCGCCTGCAAAAGCCACAAAAGCGGGGACAAAAATTCATCATTTCCCTGAGTGTTGAGGATCAACTTAGCCAGCAGTACAAGCGGCAAAAACGGAAAATGACTTATGCGTCCCTCAGTGCTGCCCTCTGTGGTGTCTGTGGTTTAGTCTTGGCCTTGTTGTAGGCTGGGCTTAGTCCGGTTCTTGCTTGGGGTTTTTAGGTTGTACCCAGATGATCCGCCGCTGATTAGCAGCAATTAAATTGGCCTCCTCTTGGGCAATGCGCTGCCGTGCTTGGGGTTGGCGATCGCGCTCCTGTTCCAATTGCAACTCCTTAACTCGTGCCTCCAGCTGCGCCACTTCTGCTTCGAGGGCATGGAGCTTTTGCAGTTGACTGAGTTGATAGGGCACCAGCTTGGCGATCGCCCCTAGGGCAAAGGCGAGCAGGATCAGATTCACTGCAATTTTGGCACCCGCTTCCCAAGCGATCGCAGGAATTTTTCGAGGAGAGTGAACCATGACTAAACCATGAACGGCGAGTTGTCTATCAGTATAAAAAGAAAAAAGCGACCCCTTTGTCTTACCGACAACATCGGGAACCGCCTGATAAATTTTAGTTTGGAGAAATGACGTTATGCAGCCAGTTAGCGATGACAGGTGCAACTACTTGTACAACTCAGTGGACAGCCGAAATGCCAACACCGCAGGTAGCAGCGCAATCACAAGGGCAACGTAAACTTGGGTATCGGTCAGCGCCATGAACAACTCCTTTGTGGAATAACAGTCGCGATCAAGTGCTGTATTTATTACTCCATAGGCGCTTACCTTTGGCAACGCTTGCTCATAGTTTGTAACATTTTGCAGCTAGGTCTCCGGGGTCACCCTAGGACGCCAGTGGGGCAGCCGTCGCAGGAGAGTCAGCATCGAGAGTCCCGTGGCCAGAAGTGTCAGCAAACTCAGACCCACCAAAAGAACATAGAAGGGACGCCCCACCTCGCCCCAATAGGTTCCCTGATGTAGGCTCAGGAAAATCGCCGCCTGTTCTTTGGAGAGGCCAAACCAGTTGCGGCCAAGGCGATAGGCCATTCCCGTCGTGGCACTCACAAGCAAGGGCAATGCCGCAATGGCAGCCAAAAGATGATGCAGCCGCCGTGCTGACCACTGCGCCGGGAGCGATCGCCCCCACAGGAGAGCCAAACCCGTGGCAATGATTCCCAGCAAGCCCAGACCAATGACCAACACATAGAGCGGCACGCCCCATTCCCCCAGATAGCGGCCTTCATGAAGGGTCATCATTGCTCGCCCAAAGTCTTTAGATAGCCCAAACCAACTGCGCCCAAGACGATGGGCGATTCCCGTTGTGGCTGAAATTAATAGGGGTAGGGCAAAGATCACCACAAGGAATTGATGCCCCTGACTGCTGATCTTGGCAAGACGCTGTTTCAGAGCACTCATCGTTCCACCTTCATTGGCAAGGGAATCGTCAGTGTAAAGGCCGTACCGCGATCGCCCTCGTAGGGACTTGTGACCCGCAGACTGAGGCCATAGGGACGCAGCAAATCTTGAGCGATCGCCAACCCCAGACCACTGCCCTCAATCCCACTGTCGGCTTGAATCCCGCGGTAGCCCCGTTCAAAGAGCCGTGACTGCACCTCCAAAGGAATCCCACAGCCGGTATCCCAAACGGTTAATTCTAAGACTGCGGGCGTGAGGGTCAAGCGCAAACCAATGGTGCCGCCTTTGGGGGTGTACTTAAAGGCATTATCCAGCAGATTGCCCACAACCTCCTGAAGCACCCGTTCCTCTAGCCAGATGGGCGGCAGTTGGGGCGGTCTCTCCACGACAAAGGTTTTGCCCTCCATTTCCGCACGGGCTTGGGCGGCGGTGATCAGCGGTGAGAGGGTTTCAGCTAGATCGAGGGGTTTACCCGCAAGGGGTAGGGGCTGGCTGCCCGTGAGGGCGGGAATCTCGTTGCGCTGTTGGCGATAGTCCTCCAACAATGCCATGAGCCGCTCTGTTTCCTTGGCAATGCCTTCGGCGAGAGGGCGCCCTTGGTGATCAGGTTCCAACCGTTTGAGCAGAAGCTTGACAAAGGTGCGAATGGCGGCCACGGGATTGCGCAGTTGATGGAGCAGGTCATCAAAGCGCTGTTGCTGTTGATCCAGTGGGTTGGCAGGGGAGTGGCTGAGCCATTGTTGCCGTTGATCCAAGACGCAGGCGATCGCCAGTGTTTGCGCCACCTGTTGCAATTGTGCCTGCTCTGCCGCTAGCCAAGGACGGTATTGCCGCTGCGCCACCAGTACCCCCAAGACCCAATTTTGGTACATCAGGGGCAGGATCAGTTGATTGGCCAAGGACGAAACGACCTGTTGAGGGCGATAGCTTAACGGGGTCTCTGCTGCTTGGGTTGGCGGTGGCAGTGTTGGGGGAATTGGTAAGCTCAGGGCTGCTGCTGCCTCTGGATAGACAGCAACGGGAGACCACGAGGGGGAGTCGTTGAGCGTTTCACTCAGATAGACCGCCAGCGAAGAGGCACCCAAGCTATTGACAACAAGTTCTAATTGGGCACGACAGAGGGCAGCAAATTCTTCACTGGCTGGCCAGAGCATCTAGGTAGTCCCCCCGGAGTGACTCAACGCTTGCGGGAGCAGCGCTTGAAAGTCACCACTCCCCCTTGTATATTCTTCCAGCAATTGCTTTTCAAGGGGAAGGAGGTTGGGGTCGGGGTCAGCGTCCTGTTCTTTGAGGGTTTCTTCAATGAGTCCCATCTGCTCCTCTGCTTCAGCAAGGGCACTGAACAGTTCTTCATTGATGGGGGCATTGCCATTTTGACTCACGAGCAACTGGTAGCGATCGCGCAGATCGTTGAGTTCCCGCTGCATCGCCTCTTTTTCAGCCGTGAGCTGCTCTGTCATTTGTTTGTAATATTTGAACGCCATCAGAAAAGGAACAAGCTTCTCCCGCAGCGTCATGTGGTCAATATCAAGTTTGGTATAGCGTTCTGCCAGTTGGCTATAGGCTTGGCACAGACGTAGGTAACGTTGGCTGAGATTATCCATAGGTTATCTAAAGAAGTGGCTGTTGACGCGCTATCCCCTATCATAAACGGGCAGCCCATTGGTCACCATTGTCGCAGCTTCACAAATTGAAACAATGTAAAATAGGTTACAAAATTTCGAGTCTCAACTTACTAGTGATATAATTTCTTAGTTGTTTCACATAAGAGTACTACGCAGAAGTGTTGAATTCTGCAACAAAACTTGACATTCTAAGTGACCAGTAGCTCTGGCGGCCAATCAAGGCTCCAATGCCCTATCGAGCAGCGACGACTGAGTTCCAGTTGCAAATATTGCAACTCGTCCAATAGCTTCTTCCCAAAGTATTCAGGATCACTCAGATGCTTTAGATTTGTCGCTATACGAAACACCGCTTGATTCTCGTCAAAAAATTGAACCACGCGATATTTCTCATGATTGAGCTTCATTCTCATGTTATTCTTGATACGTACAATCAATGAACACTTCCTCTCACTCAAAAGAGTTTACTGGTCAGGGTAATGATGGTTCAATCGATAGGAAACAGCGTCAGACTTGAAGCACAATTTCTCTTTTGAGCTTGAGACATCAGTTGAGTGTAAATCCCCTCAAATAAGCGGGTTGTCTGACTTTTATTGGCTTTGGAAAAAGTGGACATGTCAACCGTAATCCCATGAATGATTCAAGCGATAAAATAAGGCGCTCATGCTAGTTAACCCTTAGTCGAGAATGTCGGTCAACCAGATTTTGAAAAATAATTGAGAGTGCAGGACGGGGTAGTCACAAGGGCTGAGCCGATTGAGAATGGACTTGATAAGAGTTGCAAAAGATGACCTAGTAAGTTGATTATTTTTTCTTATTTTCAGGGAAGAATACGACATTTCTTCTTTTTTTCTTGCCTCTCAAACTATCTTTCAACACTTCTGCATCAGGTGCTGAGATCGCGGGATTCATTTTGCGAAAAATCGGCGATTATTCCTGATCTTCTCGCGTATGATGTATGCCAAATTCAACTTCTCACCTATAATGTATATCAAACTCAATGGGAACAAAGTAATTAGAATAGCTCGTTCAAAACCTGTGCTTAACGAGCTGTAATTTCTTAGTTCTTGAATTTTGAACCCCTCAGAGGATTGGCAAAAGAGATCCCAAATTTTTGAGGCGAAGTTTTTATTCGTGGTAAGTGTCTGAACACCACTACTCGTGCAGTCTGAATGAATGCGCTTATACAATACTACCCCGTTGTTTCCCCTAATTTCAGCCCGTGCGAGCAACGCATAGATTAAACGCATGTCCGCTGCTGTTTTGGTTGATACAAGAATGTTAAATACATCTACTGAGAATAAAAGATGCCTCGGATGTATGCCGTAAATAGGGTTGGCCTTACCCAAGAAAGCCGGTTCCAGATAGTATTTCAATCTTCGACTGAGTATTGATCCTGTATAGCTGAAATTTCGTCTATTGGCAGGATGTGGCATTGGATTGCTACTGCTATCGATGGTTTGTAATGTGCCAAAGGCGATACATTGAGTGCGAGCAGAGACAGGCAAAAGAATCTCTATCCATCTTGGATCCCACTTATCATCTGCCGCTGTCCCCATAAAATATTCTCCCCTTGCCTCATCCAGCACATACTTGAAATTCGCTGCCGCGCCCAAATTCTGGGCTTGTCGCACGTAGCGAATCCGTTTATCCTTAGCGGCATATTCCCGACAGATGGCTTCCGTTTCATCGGTTGAAGCATTGATTGTAGGTACCTAGAGAGCAACAGCCACTCAACTGACCCGAACTGCAAAAACTGATAAAGACGTGCTGCAGCCAAGTCATGCTGTAGGGCTCGTAAATACAGGTGCGGGATTCCAATGCTCCAAGCCTGGCCTAGTGGTGGGGCATTTTCACCCGCATTATCGTTTATTACAAGCCCTCCACTGAGTCGGCATAACTATAGAGTTCAATCCCTAGCGCCTCAGCCACAGGTCGTGCACGCGGATCAACCATTGGCGAAATCACAATTTTGCGGTCAATTTGGCGCTGGTGATGCCGCGCATAGAAATTCACCTTACGGTCAAAAATATACATCCCTGCCTTATCAATAGAAGATTTGATTTCACAGGCAATGGTTAAGCCATTTTTGATAATCAAGTCTAGCTCCACCTGATCAGGGCGGCCAAAGACTTCACCCTCATGGTCGTAGAGGGTTAAGTTCAAAACCTCAACCCCAAAGGATTCCGTCAAAATGCCAGCGAGGGCGTTGCGAAAGCTGGTTTCTGAAGCAATTCCCCAGCGAGCACCAAGGGCACCAATTGTACTGTCAAACCGCTTGTCAAGACGCCGAATCTCTGCAAGTTGCTCATGCCACTTGCGATCCTGTTCTTCCCAACGCTTGGCCTGTTCCTGCCAGCGGCGATCCTGTTCTTCCCAACGCCGAACCTGTTCTTGCCACTTGCGGTCTTGCTCTTCCCAACGCTTGGCCTGCTCTTGCCAGCGGCGATCCTGTTCTTCCCAACGTCGAACCTGTTCTTGCCACTTGCGGTCTTGCTCTTCCCAACGCTTGGCCTGTTCTTGCCAGCGGCGATCCTGTTCTTGCCACTTGCGGTTCTGTTCTTCCCAACGCTTGGCCTGTTCCTCGCGATCGCGCTGTAGTTCCGTGAGGATACGGTCAAACTTGATATCTGCCTCACGGCGAGGCAAAGAAACGTCCAAGACCGTGCGCAGGATGAAATCTCTCAAGCTGGGGTCTTGAGCCACAAGCTGCGGTAGCTCACGCTGAATGAGCGCAATAATTTCTTCTCGCTCCATTAAAACTGGCTATTATGAGATGACCTGTAACCCCATTCTAAAGATTTCCGCTTCAAAAGGATGACTACACCCTCCCTGCTATCTTTAAGTCTATTTCGGCTGATCTTGCATCATAGCTCCCGCTTCAGGTTCTGGTCGGTCGTACATAGTGGGGAGTCAAAGGGGCTACTTCTCAAATGAACTATATCTACTTCATTAAATGGGAGGGCAAAATAATATGGGGCAAGATGGGTCGTAAGTCATCCACCGATACAGGACCAAAGTTCATGATTGTTGGGTATGCCAGCGTAAAGTCCACGAGTGTGCCCCGCCGCCCATAGCGACAGCGGCCGCCATCCACAATCAGCGGTACCTGCTCGCCGTAGTATTTTTGGGCATCCTCAAAGTTGACAATCAGTTCCGTTCCCACCTTGACCGTTGCTGCCACTAAAAAGAAGGGCAAAGCCCCCACTAGATCGTAAATGAACTGGTCGGGACAGGCCAGATAAACACAGTTAAACCCCTGCATAATTTGTGGATCGAGGTGGGGTTTACCCTTGACAATCATGGTCACAGGATAGGGAAAGTGATCCACCATGGTTTTAGCATCTCGAGAGAGTTCTGCCACTTCAGCAGCGCGATCGCTCCGCGTGAGAATAGCCAGAGGTTGCTCTGTACTAAAGTGTTTGAGACGGCGTAGGTTCGCTATTGCCCTTGGGCTGGTGCCATTCACCACAAAGCTATAGACGGTAGCCATGGGCAAAATAATCACTTCTTCTTGCTGTAAATAGCGCTCAATAGTGGCAAAGCTAGTGGGATGGGCAGCTAGCGATCGCGCTAAGGGGGTCATGGTGCGTACTCCAGAACCAGTGAAAAGCTATTGTTTCTTGATCTTGAGCCTACACCCTATGGCCTTTAGAGGGAATTGAGGAAAGATAAGATGTGATGATGAGACGGATAAGGCGATCGCAGGGAGTGCAGTTTCAATTACCCTAGAAAACTGAAACAATGTAAAATAGATTACAAAACTTTTAGGTGGCTCGTGATCCCCGGCTGACGAGAGCCAGTGCCCAAATGGCCATGGGTCGCAGATACATACAGGCACGGAACGTCCCATTGGCCGTAATCGCCTCCGGTGTACGAAATTGCAGACCATTCTCGTAGATTTGCCGTACCACCACCTCGGCTAAATGCCATGCTTCGCGGGTCATACCCCGCAGCCACAAAAAGGCGGCCAAGCCAAAGTTAATCCCTGTCCAGACTTCAAGGGGATGGGTAGCGTGGGGGTTTTCGGGTTGACCATTGGGCAATAAACCGTTGGCGGCACCCAACTGGCCATTGTGAAATTCGAGAAAACAGATGTCGTAGATTTTTCGCAGGGCGCGATCGCAACAGTCTGGGGGCACAATATCCGCCAAACCCAAGAGTTGGGCATAGAACTGACCACAGAGCTGATCCGCCATGATCACATCGGAACCACTGCCGGTATCGAGACGATAGTACTCGCCATTCCACAGCAGTTGATGGTAGCGGGGGCGAGCTTGCTTGAGCCACTGGCGGTAGGTCTCCACCTGCGGTTGTTGGAGAATCGTGCCGAGGGCGATCGCTGCCTCGAGGGCTGCCAACCACAAGCCACCACAGTAGGCACTGACCCCCTGTAGCTTCCAGTCATCGTAGGTTTGATCCGGGGCACCGCCATTTTCTGGCAGGCCATCGCCATCGCGATCAAATTGTTTCAAATAGGCCAAGGCCGCCACCACTGCCGGCCAGCATTCGCGCGCAAACTCGAGATCCGTCTGCCCAGTAAACAAAAAGTCGCGATAGACCAAAAGGACAAAGTCAGAAGCTAAATCCTTCCAAAGATTGCAGTCCTGATAAGCAGTGTAGTTCGTCCTTTCCCAAGGATGCTCATTGGGCGCACCGAGATCGTGGGGTACAGCATTGGCCAGTTTGCGAGGGGCTTTGTAGGCGGTTTCGGGGTCACCGCGATAGAAGTAGCCAATGATTCTCCGGGTGGGATCAGCGGTGGGAATCGCCCGCGCAAAGGCACGCATTACGGATTTTTCCAGTTCTGGCCACAGTTGCAGCAGGGCAAAGGAGCCATAGAGCCGCACATCCAGACTTTCATACCAGCGGTAGTCAAGGCATTCTAGAACGGCGAACTGCCCCACGGGGTCGCGATCGCTGGCGGTACTCCAAAGCGTTCCACCACTACTGAGGACGTACAGCTCATTGCACAGAGCCATCTTGAACCAGTCGGGCCAATCGGGGTGGGTGAGAATTGGCGCTTGCCAAGTGCGAATCTGCTGTTGCCATTCCTTGTAATGCTCTAGGCCACGGGCGGCAAGGGTGATAGCATTGGTGCCACTGCGATCGCAAAAATCCGTGTAGCGACGGTAATAGATCACGCCCTTACCAAACTCAGTCACAGGAAAGTCCCACGCCAAGACCACGGGAATTTGTTTTGTTTGCCTAGGTGCCAAGGCAAAGCGCACCGCAAAGGCGGCGGCCACCTGTTCTCCCGCTGCCGCTGGGGTTGGATCATTGACAATTGGTAGGGAACCATCCCCCGAAAATGATTGCCACAGTTGTGCCCCATCCCCCTCTGGCTGCCAGCGACTACAGCCAAAAAACTCACCAAGGCCTGTGGGAACCAATGCTGCCCATTCACCATCGCCTTCTTGGGGTGGGTTCGGGTGGGGCGTACGGCGCAGTCGCCAACCTTGGTAGGACTCCGTTTGAATCAGTTCATTAAAATTGCCGTCACTTTGACCCCAAGGGGGCGTGTAGGTATAGACGGGGCTGCCATCATCGCGGATTTCAATGGCAGAGGAAGGGGTGGTATTGCGAAACCAACCGACGGTATTTTGCCACGAGAACATCAAGCTGAGGGTGAGGGGCTGATCCGTGGGATTGCTAAACGTCCACAGAAACACTGCCACGGGGTAACTGGTTTCTTGGTAGTTGTGGGGCAGAATCGGTGAAAACTGTTCGCAGGTGATCTCAGCCTTAAAGACCCCCTCATAGACAAACCAACTGCGGGGATAGCGGGCAGCGTAGATACCTTTGCCAGCCGGATACCATTGCCAAGTGCTGAGGCGGCCATCGCTAGGGGGAGTCCCTAGGGCATAGGCCTGTGTCTGCTCTCCCTGCTCAAAAAGACTAAATTGACAGGCCGCTAGGGTGCCAAAAATGTGCTCTCCGCCGTCAATATGCCAGAAATTAAAATCCCCAGCAGAAGAACGGCCAATGCAACCTGCGCCAAACCCCCCCAGCGGCATGCCATGCCAAGGGCCATCGTCTAAATTGCTGGCATAGCGAACGCGGTAGGGATTTTCCCAGCCTTGGGCGATCGCCCGTGTCCAGGTACAGTTGGCAAATTCAATCACACCCTTTCTGAAGACCTGTCTGATCCAGAATACCCTTTTAGCGCTGCACCGTCACTTGGCACTTGGCACAAAGACCGAAAAACTCAAGGGTATGGTAGAAAATCTCAAAATGGTAGGACTGTTGTAGCTCAGCTTCTAAGTGCTGGACTGGGCAGCAGTTAATCTGAATCGATGCCCCACAGTGCAAACAGGTGAGGTAGTGTTGATCCTGCTGCACGAGGCTATAGACCAATTCGCCACTGGGCAACGCCCGTGCTTGCACCTCACCATTGATGCGCAGACTATCGAGGGTGCGATAAACCGTTGCCAGTCCTAGGGGAGTTTGCCGCTGCCGTAGTTCCAAAAATAGTTCCTGTGCCGAGAGCGCTCGGCCACTGGCTCTAAGGGCATCGAGAATAATGACTTGGCTACGGGTGCGTCGCGGCGGCATAGCAATAGGACAACATTACCTTGATTTTACCGTTCCGCTCCGGTGGCAGATGGCAAAAAATAGCAATCATCCCATCCCACGCATTTTCACCAAGGTCAACATCCCGCAGATCGCAGTGATAGGTAGTAATGGCGACTCCCCGTTCTTGAGCAAGGCGCTGGGCTTTCGCCAGTCCTAGGCATTCACAGCCGTGACGGCATATCCCTGCTGAGCAAGATAGACGGCATTACGCCCTTCCCCTTCGACGAGGGAGAGAATTTGCCCTTGGGGCACAAAGTCATGGGCATGGGCTTTGAGGAAATCGTTTGGCTCTGTGCCGTAGAAATAAGTGTCTCCTTGAAAGGGAGTGTCCCACATCAATTATGAGTTCTTTCCCAAAACGCCAGCAATTAAGTAAAGGGAGCCACAGACCACACAGCGATCGCCTGCCCTATCGAGTGCCTCAGTCACCTCCTTAAAAAGACGGCATTCCCCTAACTCAGGGCAACAGGTGTAGGCAAGTGCCTTCAAGTCCTCTAAGTCAGCGCTAGCGTGATCCAGTACGGGTACCAACCACAGGCGATCGCCCCCTCGCAGGAGATGTTTGAGAATCCCCTCATGATCCTTATTGGCGAGCATCCCCACCACCCATGTCACCTCTGTCCAGCCCAGTTGATCCACGTATTGCCGTAGGTAGGCGGCGGCAGGAGCATTGTGGGCACCATCAATGAGCAGTTTGCGCCCTTGCCACTGTAACCATTGCAGTCGTCCCGGCCAGCGGGTTTGTGCCATTCCCTGTTGAATCACTTCTCGGGAAATCTGCCAGCCTTGAGATTGTAACTGTTGTAGCGTGGCGATCGCGATCGCTGAATTGACCAACTGCATTTCTCCAGCCAAGGGCAAGGGGTACTCCATCCCCCTCCAAATCGCCCATCCCGGCCGCTTTGCACACCACTGGGCTGGTTCTGGCCAGATCGCTGGGCACCCCAAAGCTTCCAAACGCTGCGCAATCACCGCCTCTGCCTCGGGGGGAACAGGGCCAATGACGGCTGGCACGCCCGGCTTGAGAATACCTGCTTTTTCGCCAGCGATCGCCCCCAAGGTATTGCCCAACCGCTGCCAATGATCCCAACCGATGGAGGTAATCACACTCACCAAAGGGGGCTGACATACATTGGTCGCGTCCAAGCGCCCCCCCAAGCCCACCTCTATCACCGCCACATCCACCCGCTGCTGGGCAAAATACAACCATGCCGCCGCCGTGATCACTTCAAACTGACTGGGGGGATAAGCCACCTGTGGCAGTACCGCTTCAATGTGTTGAATCAAGGTCAAAAAGACCTCAGGGGCAATGGGTTCACCATCGACACAAATGCGCTCACACCAACTCAACAGATGGGGTGAAGTATAACGCCCCGTGCGATAGCCCGCCGCCCGCAAAACACTATCCAAATAGGCACACACCGACCCTTTGCCATTTGTCCCCGCAACGTGGATCAAGGGCACCTGTAACTGGGGAGACCCCAAAGCACTCAGCAGCGCTTGGATGGGTTCAAGGCCAAGGCGCACCCCAAAGCGGGCGTAGGGACTTAGCGCCGCCGTCAGCGGATCACTCACAGCCTGATTGAAGCAGATTAGCGGGGTTCGCGGCGACCATTGCGCCATGTGGCCACAATGCGGGAGCCATCCGGTAGCGTAAAGACCCCCTGTCCTTCAAATAAGCCATTGCGAAACTGTCCGGCATAGCTTGTGCCATCTCCGAAGGAGAGCGTTCCAGTTCCATGATACTTGCCCGCTAGAAACTGCCCCTCATAGCGGGTACCGTCGGGAAAGGTGAGCACCCCCTCCCCATGGTATTGACCATTGAGAAACGTGCCCTCGTAGCGTTGACCATTGGCCAGTTGGAGAGTGCCCTTGCCATTGAAGATGCCATCCACAAACCCCCCTTCGTAGCGTCCCCCATCGGCATAGGTGAGCACCCCCTGACCGTGGTAGCGGCCATTGCGAAATTCCCCTTCATAGCGGTTGCCATTGGCCATTGTGAGGATACCTTGGCCATTAAAACGACCATTGAGCAATTCCCCTTTGTAGGTGCTGCCGTCGGGAAGTGTCATGGTAACATCCCCGGTGACACGCCGCCCTTCATAGACGGCAATTTGGGCAGTTACAGGAGCTAAGTGCAGGGTTGCACATCCTAAACCAACAAGGCAAGAACTCATCACCCAGCGGTAAATAACAGCAGGATTTGGGTTGTACAGATGAGTCATTACTGGACACTCCACAAGGGTGGACAATTGCAACTTCTCTAACTGGCACAGCTTGTCTCCTATGCAAACTTGGGGAGGAAACTCAAAGCTTTGTCTTGGAATCGGTCTCTGTGCCTGCAGCACTTTGAATAAGCAAGTCCTCAGGAGGGTGGTCAAACACTCTCTTGCGAGACGCAAAGGGTGGTATAGTGCTCCCTTGATAGCGTCTTGAGCAAAATCTTGATTGCAAGGATGTCCTCAAGCGCCCTCCCAACCCCCTGAGTGGGGCAGATAAATCTCTATGAAAGGGGGAAGGAGAATGTACCTCACTGGCAGTTAAAGCAGGGATGAGGGAGAATTGGACATGCAGCTCTCAAGAGGCTGGCTTTCCGAAGGGCGCAGGGTTTTGTTTGGGGAGCGGAAGGTTGTGGATGGGCTGAAACGGCTCTTGGGCAGGGGTCACTCCTTGGGGTTGACCCTAGTATTGACATTGGGGGCGTTGCTGGTTCTCAGCCCCCTACTGGTGGTGCTCTGTACGTCGGGCTGGCCACCGGGAACCCTACCTACCCAATTGTTGCCACCCCAAGGCTGGACATGGCAGAGCTATCAGGCAGCATGGCAGGAGGGACACTTTATCTTGGCCTTTGCCAACTCAACGTTTGTGGCTTTAGCGGTAACGGCGCTCCAGTTGGTGACCTCAGCCCTAGCGGGTTACGCCCTTGCGCGACTTTCGTTTCCGGGGCAACAGACGATTTTGCTGCTGATGCTGGCAACCCTAGTGATCCCATTTCAACTTTTGGTGATCCCAATTTTCCTCATCCTCAAGGCGGGTCATCTGATCAATACCTATGGCGCCTTGATCTTGCCGACGGCGGCCAATGGCTTTGGCGTCTTTTTGATGCGGCAGTTTTTTCTCACATTGCCCGTTGCCCTTGAGGAGGCAGCCCTCTTGGATGGGGCAAATCGCTGGCAAGTCCTCTGGCATATTCTCTTGCCCCTGAGCCGACCGGCCTTGGTCACACTCTTTATCTTTACCTTTATTGGGGAGTGGAATGACCTCTTTAAGCCCTTGGTCTTTACCACTAAGCCAGAACTGATCACAGTGCAGCTTTCCTTGGCCAGTTTTCAGGAGCAGTTCACCAATGATTGGCCGTTGATGATGGCGGCGGCGGTGATTGCCACTGTGCCGGTGATGATTTTGTTTATTTTGGGTCAGCGGCAACTGATTCGCGGCATTGCCACGACGGGACTAAAGAGCTAAAGTTCCGTTCGGAAAACCGTACTGCAACAGGAGTTGCGATCGCCAACCGTCTCTCGCTACATTAGCACTCGAAGGGTGAGAGTGCTAAACAACTGCAAGTGATGCTCTTGCCCCCCAAAAACTGCGCGATGAGCCGTGCAGTGAGTGCTATCAATCCATACTCTTACAATTGGGAGAACAGTACGCTATGGCAGCCGTATCTCTAAGCGTTTCAACTGTGAAGCCGTTGGGCGATCGCATTTTTGTCAAAGTCAGCGAAAGTGAAGAACGTACCGCAGGGGGCATCCTCCTGCCCGACAATGCCCGTGAAAAACCCCAAGTGGGCGAAGTGACCGCCGTCGGTCCTGGCAAACTCACTGAAGACGGCAAGCGTCAGCCCATGGATGTGAAAGTGGGGGACAAAGTGCTGTACTCCAAATATGCCGGTACTGAAGTGAAACTGGCGGGCGAAGACTACGTTCTCCTCTCGGAAAAAGACATCTTGGCCATTGTTGGCTAAGTCGCTGACACTCCTTACATTTCTGTGCGATTTTTCATCACTGTTGAACGATTGAGGTAGGAAACACCTATGGCGAAGCGCATTATCTACAACGAAAATGCTCGTCGTGCCCTCGAAAAAGGGATGGACATCTTGGCTGAATCCGTGGCCGTGACCCTTGGTCCTAAAGGACGGAACGTAGTTCTGGAGAAAAAATTTGGCGCCCCCCAAATTGTCAACGACGGGGTGACGATCGCCAAAGAAATTGAACTGGAAGATCACATTGAAAATACCGGTGTGGCGCTGATCCGCCAAGCCGCCTCGAAAACCAATGATGCTGCCGGTGACGGTACGACTACGGCAACGGTTCTTGCCCATGCCATGGTGAAAGAGGGGCTGCGCAACGTAGCTGCCGGTGCTAACCCCATTGCCCTGAAACGCGGGATTGACAAAGCCACCCACTTCCTTGTGGAAAAAATTGCTGAACATGCCCGTCCGGTGGAAGATTCCAAAGCCATTGCCCAAGTGGCAGCAATTTCCGCGGGCAACGATGAAGAAGTGGGTCGGATGATTGCCGATGCCATGGACAAGGTGGGCAAAGAAGGCGTGATCTCCCTCGAAGAAGGCAAATCCATGACCACCGAACTCGAGGTCACTGAGGGGATGCGCTTTGACAAGGGCTACATCTCCCCCTACTTTGCCACCGACACCGAGCGCATGGAAGCGGTGCTTGATGAACCCTTCGTGCTGATCACCGACAAGAAAATTACCTTAGTGCAAGATCTGGTGCCGATCCTCGAACAAGTGGCTCGCGCCGGTAAACCGCTGGTGATCATTGCTGAAGACATCGAGAAAGAAGCCTTGGCGACCCTCGTGGTCAACCGTCTGCGCGGTGTCTTGAATGTGGCTGCGGTGAAAGCTCCCGGCTTTGGCGATCGCCGTAAAGCAATGCTCGAAGATATTGCCGTCCTCACAGCGGGTCAAGTGATCACCGAAGATGCCGGTCTGAAGCTGGAAAATACCAAGCTGGATATGCTCGGTAAAGCTCGCCGCATCACCATCACCAAAGATCACACCACGATTGTGGCCGAAGGCAATGAAAAAGCCGTCAAAGCTCGCTGCGAGCAAATCCGTCGCCAAATCGAAGAAACCGACTCCAGCTATGACAAAGAAAAACTGCAGGAGCGGTTGGCCAAACTGGCCGGTGGTGTGGCAGTGATTAAAGTCGGTGCTGCCACTGAAACCGAAATGAAAGATCGCAAACTCCGTCTGGAAGATGCGATTAACGCCACCAAAGCCGCTGTTGAAGAGGGGATCGTTCCCGGTGGCGGTACCACCTTGGTGCACTTGGCGCCTGAGTTGAGCAACTGGGCGGCTGAGCACCTGACGGGTGAAGAACTGATTGGTGCCAACATTGTTGAGCGTGCCCTTAGCGCTCCCCTGCGTCGCATCGCTGAAAACGCGGGTCAAAACGGTGCCATCATTGTCGAACGGGTCAAAGAAAAACCCTTCGATGTGGGTTATGATGCCGCCAAAGATGAATATGTCAACATGTTCGATGCTGGTATCGTTGACCCTGCCAAAGTCACCCGCTCGGCTCTGCAAAATGCGGCCTCTATTGCCGGTATGGTGCTGACCACCGAGTGCATCATCGTTGACAAACCCGAACCCAAGGACAACAATCCTGCGGGTGCCAGTGCCGGCATGGGCGGTGACTTCGACTACTAAGCCCAACCCGTCGGTGAATCCCTGAAACTCACTGGGTTCAGCGCAAGTAACCTAAGTCACACTCACAGCGGGGAAACCACACCCCGCTTTTTTATTGGATGGTGCCAAACGGGTCTGGCCGCGTTGCTATAATAACCCTCAATGTAACGTTTTTTAACATTCGCAGTTTGCAGCATGGGCGATCCAGTGCCTACGGGTGAAATTCGGGTTCGGGGTGCACGGCAGCATAATCTGAAAAACATTGACCTCGATCTGCCCCGCGATCGCCTGATTGTGATGACAGGGGTTTCTGGTTCCGGTAAGTCCTCTCTGGCCTTTGACACGATTTTTGCTGAAGGGCAACGCCGCTATGTGGAGTCGCTGAGTGCCTATGCACGGCAATTCCTCGGTCAGTTGGATAAGCCGGATGTGGATGCCATTGAGGGGCTGAGTCCAGCGATTTCCATTGATCAAAAGTCCACTTCCCACAATCCTCGCTCGACGGTGGGCACGGTGACGGAAATCTATGATTACCTGCGGCTGCTCTATGGCCGTGCGGGTGAACCCCATTGCCCCCATTGCGATCGCTCGATTCGCCCCCAAACCATTGATGAAATGGTGGATCAGGTGATGCAGTTGCCCCCTCAGACGCGCTTTCAAGTTCTAGCTCCTATTGTCAAGGGGAAAAAGGGCACGCATAAAAAACTGCTGTCGAGTCTTGCTAGTGAAGGTTTTGTGCGGGTTCGCATTAATGGCGAGGTGCGCGACCTCAGTGATGCCATTGAACTGGATAAAAACCATGCCCACACGATTGAAATTGTTGTCGATCGCCTTGTGCTCAAACCTGGCATTGAAGAACGCTTAGCGGACTCGCTGCGAACGGCGTTGCACCATGCCAATGGTACGGCAATGGTCAGTGTGGTACCCCGCGAGGGTGAGGCTAAGGGTCAAACGCTCCTATTTTCCGAAAATTTTGCCTGTCCGGAGCATGGGGCCGTGATGGATGAGCTATCGCCGCGGCTCTTTTCCTTTAACTCCCCCTACGGTGCCTGTCCAGAGTGCCATGGCTTGGGCTATTTGCGCAAATTTAGTCCGGAGTTGATTGTCCCCAATCCTGAACTACCGGTCTATCTGGCGATCGCCCCCTGGGCCGAGAAAGAACACGACTACTACCTTGCTCTCCTCTGTGGCATTGCTGAGGCCTTTGGCTTTGACATCAATACACCGTGGTACCGCCTCACGGAGTTGCAACGGGAAATTATCCTCTACGGCACCGATACCCCAATTCTCATCCCCGCCGATTCCCGCTATCGCAAACGGGACTATTACCGCCAATTCCAAGGGGTGATCCCAATTCTAGAGCGGCAGTACCGCGAGACCACCTCCGAAGCCTACAAGCAAAAATTGGAAGAGTACCAAGTCAATCAAACCTGCCCCGCCTGTGGTGGTCAACGCCTAAAACCCGCCGCCCTAGCAGTGCGCTTGGGGCAATATCGCCTCACGGATCTCACCAGTGTCTCGATTCGTGAGTGTTTAGCACGGCTGCGATCGCTCCAACTGAGTGCCCGCCAACAGCAGATTGCGGAGCTGGCTCTGCGGGAAGTGACCGCGCGATTACAGTTTCTCGTGGATGTGGGGCTAGATTACCTGACGCTGGATCGCAGTGCGGCCACCCTCTCTGGTGGTGAAGCCCAACGCATTCGCTTGGCCACTCAAATTGGCTCTGGCCTGACGGGAGTGCTCTATGTCCTCGATGAACCCAGTATTGGCTTGCATCAGCGGGATAATGATCGCCTCCTGCAAACACTGTTTCGCCTGCGGGACTTGGGGAATACGCTGATTGTGGTTGAACACGATGAGGACACGATCCGCGCTGCCGATCACATTGTTGATATTGGCCCAGGGGCGGGGATCTACGGCGGCCAGATTGTGGCTCAAGGCAGCCTAGAGGCGATTCTCAATCATCCCGACTCCCTGACGGGGGCTTATCTGTCGGGGCGCAAGCGCATTGAAACCCCCAGCGATCGCCGGCCGGGGAATGGTCAATCCCTGATTCTCAAACAGGTATCTCGCAATAATCTCAAGAACATCACCGTAGAAATTCCCCTCGGTAAGCTGGTGTGTCTGACGGGGGTATCGGGGTCGGGGAAATCCACCCTCATGCACGAAGTCCTCTATCCTGCCCTGCAGCACCATCTCGGTCACAGTGTGCCGCTCCCCAAGGGAGTTGGCGAGATTGAAGGCTTAAATGCCATTGACAAGGTGATTGTCATTGACCAGTCTCCCATTGGTCGTACCCCCCGCTCGAACCCTGCCACCTACATTGGGGTGTTTGATGTTATCCGTGAGGTCTTTAGCCAAACCGTGGAGGCCAAGGCACGGGGCTATAAACCAGGGCAATTTTCCTTCAATATCAAGGGCGGACGCTGTGAAGCCTGCGCTGGCCAAGGGGTGAATGTGATTGAGATGAACTTTTTGCCCGATGTCTATGTGCAGTGTGAAGTGTGCAAGGGGGCACGCTACAATCGCGATACCCTGCAAGTGAAGTACAAAGGCTGCTCGATCGCCGACGTTTTGGATATGACCGCCGAGACGGCACTGGCCTTTTTTGAAAATATCCCCAAGGCAGTGAGCAAGCTGCAAACCCTCGTGGATGTGGGCTTGGGCTATCTCAAACTAGGGCAAACGGCACCGACCCTCTCTGGGGGCGAAGCCCAACGCCTCAAATTGGCGGCTGAACTGTCGCGGCGTGCCACGGGCAAAACGCTCTACCTCATTGATGAACCCACCACGGGGCTGTCTTTTTACGATGTGCATAAACTCCTCGATGTATTGCAGCGTCTCGTGGACAAGGGCAACTCGATTTTGGTGATTGAGCACAATCTGGATGTGATTCGCTGTGCCGATTGGATTATTGACCTTGGACCAGAGGGGGGCGATCGCGGCGGAGAGGTGGTTGCCGTCGGCACCCCTGAAGCGGTGGCACTGGTGCCCCAATCCTACACAGGGCAGTACCTCGCCAAGGTGTTAAATCGCGCCGCCAGTCCTCAGCAGTAGTAGAATACAGGTTGCTCTGCCTTGCTTTATTCCCTTTATTCCTATGTCCATGCCCACCATGACCCTCTGCATTTCCTGTCCTGATCAGCGGGGGTTAGTGGCCAAGTTGGCGCAGTTTGTCTATCGCTACAACGGTAACATTGTTCATGCTGATCACCACACGGATGCTGTCGCGGGCATTTTTCTCTCCCGCCTCGAGTGGGAACTAGAGGGCTTTGAAATCCCCCGCGATCAGATTGCTGCCACATTTATCAACTATGCACAGCGGGAAAAAGTCTTTGCCAGTTGGCAAGGGGTGCGCTGGCAGTTGCGGGCGTCGGATATTCCCTATCGCTTGGCCATTTGGGTGAGCCGCCAAGATCATTGCCTGTGGGATTTGCTGCTGCGGCAGCGAGCGGGGGATCTCTTTGCGGAAATTCCCCTGATTATCAGTAACCATGAGCATTTACGTCCCATTGCCGAACAGTTTGGCATTGACTTTCACTATATCCCCGTGACACCAGAGACCAAGCCCCTTGCCGAAGCCAAGCAGCTGCAACTGCTCAAGGACTACAACATCGATCTGGTGGTGCTGGCCAAGTATATGCAGGTACTCAGTCCAGAATTTATTGAGGCCTTTCCCCAAGTGATCAACATTCACCATTCATTTTTGCCTGCCTTTGCGGGGGCGAATCCTTACCACCGTGCCTATGAGCGGGGGGTAAAAATCATTGGTGCCACGGCCCACTATGCTACAGCGGATTTGGATGAAGGACCGATTATTGAGCAGGCAGTTGTGCACATTAGCCATCGCGATACGGTGGCAGATCTGATTCGCAAGGGCAAGGATTTAGAACGGGTGGTCTTGGCACGGGCAGTACGGCTGCATTTGCAAAATCGGATTCTGGTGTATGGCAATCGCACGGCAGTCTTTGCCTAGGCGCTAATCAGGGGGCAGTTGCCTTTTTGCTGAGGAGCTTGAACTTTGGAAGCTGTTGGACAATCTGGAGCGTTTCGACGCTCACTCGCACCACGCGCTTCAGTAAGTCAATAATGTAGCGGGGATCTGCTGACCAGTCGTTGGGGTCATTGCGAATTTGGCTGTCTTTATCCACAGTGACTTGATAGCGATCCATCACCCACTCGATGGCAGGCTTGCCATTCACCACATATAGCTATTCCAATAAGGAATGAGATATCATCCAGCACAATACTTGCGAATCACTTCATCAATCGAACTGTTTGACCCTGCATACATCCGCGCTCGCTTCAGCGCACTGAAGTCGTGCTCAATCACATTCAAATCAGGAGAGTATTTCGGTAAAAATAACACCTCGTGACCCGCCGCTTTCACCACTGCCTGAATCGCCCCTTTTGGATGAATCGGTGCATTATCCATCATCAACAACGACGGTCTCTTTAACGCCGGCAAACAGTACTGACTCAGCCAGCTCACAAACCCTAACGCATTCAAGTATCCGCAAAACAGCATTGGGGCGATGAAGTCTTTCTGGTGTCTATACCGTCCTGCGACTCAACTCTCTCTTTTCTGACGCTTCCCCGCTCGCTCTCCATCAATCGGGATGGGCAGCAACATCGGCTGCTAAAGACGCCCAATCCAGTTTCCAAGGACGACGGGGGACAACCGTGGGGGCTGAGTCCTCTCGCTTCAGCCAGCGATGGATAGTGGCGCGGCTCACCTGGAAGATTTGAGTTGCTTCACTGATTTTGCCACCTTGCTGGATGTAGGAGACAACCCGCTCTCGTCAGTTCAAGCCATAGCTCATATTCTTGAGTAACATTCATGACGCTTTGAGTATAGCCTATCCCTCTTGAAAATATCTCATTCTTTTTCGAAATAGCTATAAATCTTCAATTGACAAGGCAGGGATGTATATCTTTGATCGCAAGGTGAATTTTTATGCACGTCACCCCCAACGCCAAATTGACCGTAAAATCGTGATTTCGCCAATGGTAGAGGATCGGGAACGACCAGTTGCCGCAGCATTGGGAATAGAAATTTATCGCTATGCCGATGCCGTAGAGGGTCGATAGGCTCTCCCGGACACTAACAAGGGGAAGAGGGGGGCACAGAGTCATCGTGGGGATCGGGTACAGGGTCATAGCCGCCGGCGGCAAAGGGATGGCAGCGCAAAATACGACGAATAGCTAAATAGGTTCCCTTGACTGCTCCAAATCGGGCGATCGCCTCAATCGCATAGACAGAACAAGTGGGCCTATAGCGACAGGTGGGCAAAAATAAGGGCGAAATCCAATGCTGATAAGCGCGAATCAAAAAGATCAGTGCTTTGCTTAGCCAGTTGTCCACAGCCTTTGCCTACAAGGTATCCCAATTATACGCAGGTTAATGGGGGCGAAATAGATGGTGATGTTCTGGACTATAGAGGCAGGAGCGCAATGAGCCATGGCCTTGATGTTGTACTGCCAGTGCTGGACTGATCAGGTAAAGGGTGGTGCGCGTCAAGCGCTGCTGCTGACTAAACGCCGCCATTTCAGCCAAGGGAACCAGCCACAACTGCTCATCGGGCCATCCCAAGCGGTAGCCCACAGCAACTGGGGTTTCGGGTGGATAGTGCTGAAGCAAATCTCGCTGGGCACGGTGGACACAATTCGCACTCAGGTAGAGGCAAAGGCTGGCTTTGTGGGCGGCTAGACTGGCCAATTCTTCTGTTGGTGGGACGCGTGTACGGCCACTGGCACGGGTGAGGATAATTGTCTGTACCAATTCGGGTAGGGTGAGTTCGGCATTGAGGCGGGCGGCGGCCAATTGATAGGCACTGATGCCGGGGACAACTTCAACGGTAATGCCTGCTTCGGTGAGGCGGGCAATCTGCTCGTGAATGGCACTGTAGAGGCTCGGATCTCCCGATTGCAACCGTACCACTTTTTTACCCGCTTGGACTGCTTCAACCATCAGCGGAATCATTTCTTCAAGAGTCATTGCGGCTGTGGGAATACAGGTGGCACTCGGCGGTGCAAACTGCAAAATCCCCGTCGGCACAAGAGAATCGGCATAGAAAATCACATCGGCCTCTTGGATCAGCCGTTGTCCCTTGAGGGTGAGTAATTCTGGATCACCGGGGCCAGCACCCACAAAGTAAACCCCAGCCGAGGTCTGTCTTTTTAGCACTACACTGCACCTGATTATTCCCCTTACTAAGATTAACTTTTGCCGGTAACACAAGTTATGTCAGGATCAAGACAGGTCAGTTTAAGAGGCAGCGAATCATGAGCGGCAAACGGATTCTCATGCTTGTGGGTGACTATGTGGAAGATTACGAAGTGATGGTGCCGTTCCAAGCCCTCCAAATGGTGGGTCATGCCGTGCATGCTGTCTGCCCTGATAAAGTCGCTGGGGACATTGTTCGCACGGCAGTTCACGATTTTGAGGGGGATCAAACCTATAGTGAAAAGCGGGGACATAACTTTACCCTCAATGCCACTTTTGCAGAGATTGACCCCGTTACCTACGATGCACTAGTGGTGCCGGGGGGTCGTGCCCCA
This sequence comes from Thermosynechococcus sp. PKX82, assembly GCF_031583255.1. Classification (NCBI taxonomy): domain Bacteria; kingdom Bacillati; phylum Cyanobacteriota; class Cyanophyceae; order Acaryochloridales; family Thermosynechococcaceae; genus Thermosynechococcus; species Thermosynechococcus sp. PKX82. The sequence continues at coordinate 924,340 of NZ_CP134169.1, forward strand.
GAGTATTTGCGCCTCAATCCACGGGTCCTGGAAATCACCAAGCACTTTGGCGAGACCCAAAAACCGATTGCAGCCATTTGTCACGGCCTCCAACTGTTGGCGGCAGCAGGCGTTCTTGCGGGCAAAACCTGTACGGCCTATCCGGCCTGTGGCCCTGAGGTCGTGAGTGCTGGGGGTAACTTTACCAGTGTGGCAGTGGATGCAGTCGTAGTGGATGGCAATCTGGTCACGGCGCCCGCTTGGCCTGCCCATCCCCAGTGGTTGGCGGCATTTTTAGAGATTTTGGGAACAACGATTAGCCACCGACCCTTGGCAGCAGTGTAGGATCACCGTGGCATGGCGATCGCCCTCAGCCAAATTGCCCAATATCTCCAACGGCACCAACTGAACTATCGGTTGAATGCGGCCAACCACCAAATTATTACGGGCGTCAACGGTGATCACCTTGAGCGATTTATCGTCGTCATTGAGCTAGATGAGGGAGGCGAGTTTTTTAAGCTCTATGCCCCCAATCTTTTGCCGGGGATTAAAACCCACCAGTTTCGTGATGCCATTTTGCAAACGCTACTGTGCATTTCGTGGCAGACAAAAATGTTGCAGTGGGAGTACGACCCCAATGAGGGTGAAGTGCGTGCCATGATTGAATTCCCCATTGAGGACAGCACCCTCACCGAACGGCAATTTTTTCGCTGCTTGGGGGCACTCGTGGAAATCGTTGACAATACAGTGCCGCGACTGCGAGAGTTGGTTGAACACGAGCCTCCGCCGCTCGACGCGGATCTGGCCATGGGCGAACGCCTATTGCTGACGATTCAGGAAGAAGCACCGGGGCTATTGGATCTCATTGCCCAAGCTCTTGAAGCCCGTCGCCAACGGGGTCGGGTCAGTTTGAATTTAGAGAATTTAGACACCTAAGTCAGACATCTAGAGTTCTGTTTAGATTCAGATTCAAGACGAGGGGGGTGCAGGGGGCGTTTGCCGCGCGTAGAAGCGGCCATTCTTCATTTCAATCAACCCTTGACACTTTTCACAACTAAAGCGCCACAGCTTACCGACCGGAACTTTCAGCGGGTGATGACAATGGGGACACTCGCCACTCCATACCTCCTCATCCCCAAGCATCCACATACTGCCCACGACCATCGGCAGACCGATGATGGTTCCTAATCCCGTGGCACAAAAGCCCAGACCCATGACTATGCCGGCAAGACCTGCCACCTTTGATTGATGATCGCGGGGGACTTTTTCAATGGTGGGAATGGTGTAAATCTCGGATTCAGAGGGGGGCTGGGGGGGTTCTGTGGCGGTTTCAGGGGGTGGTGGGGGTTCTTGTGTCTTATCTGCCTGAACCGGTGGCTCAGGCTCGGCCTCTAACCAAGGATCCCGTAGGGGAGGATAGTTGGCGGCTTCTTGGTGTTGGGGAAGGGCAGAAGATTCTGAAGGAACTGGGGGTGCAGTGGGCAACATGTCTGAGACTGCCCAAGGATCCTCAACAACAGAGGCAGCGTCTGGGGCGATCGCCCCCTCAGGCGAGGATTCAGCTTCAGCCGTCATCTCAGCAGTCATGGCGGGCTGGGGGTCGATCTCCGCCTCTAAGGCTTCTAGGGCGGCAATATCCTCAGTCGTCGGTTCAGGGAAGTCGTATGCTTCAAGGGTCGGTTGCTCTAGGGTAGCTTCAGAGAGTTCGGGTGCTGGTTCAGGGATCTCAGCAATACTGTCTTGGGCTTCTGGTGTTGCAATGCTCTCTTCTATGGACTCAGAAGCTTCTGGAGGTGGTTCAGCAGCGACTTCGAGGACTGGCAATTCCCATTCCCCTGAGAACCCCCCAACGGTACTGGCTTCAATGTGTTCTTCTTGCAGCGAGGGCGACTCAGATGGAGATTCTTCACGGTCAGTATTGGGTTCTGGTGAGGGTGGGTTGGGGTCAAAGGCGGCAGCTAAATCTGCCAAACTAATGTCCTCATCAGGATCGATTTCTGGAATCTCATCTAGGAAACGCTCTTGCGGCTCACTGATGGGTTCTGCCCCTGTTCCATTCTCAGTGACTTGCTCTAGGGGAGGAGCTACATCCCCATATTCAGGTGTGCTCTCTACTGGAATCGGGTGTTCCTTCTCTTCGGGCGATCGCGCCACAGCATCCTGACTTTCAGATGTGGCAGGTACCTCGGAGGTCATAAAAGCAGACATTAAATCCAGCAGCGTGGGTTCAGGGGAGGGTGGCTCAGTCGCTGCCGTTTCGGTGCCCCATGGATCCTCGACCACGTCTCGATGGGGTTGGGTGGGTGGCAGGACTTGGAGCTGAAAATGACTTTCCCAGAGAGGGACACCCAACACCCGTGACTCAATGAAAACCCGTTGAATCTCTGGCAAGTGCAATTTTTCTAAGGCAGTGCGGATCAAGGTTACGGCTGCCCCCTGATTGAGTATTTTTTCTGAATGCAGCGTGATCATTAACTCCTCGGCCTGACGTACCACAGTGGCCTTTACCCGCTTTGGCAGGAGGACAGCATTCAGCAGCGTACCAATGGCACGGGGGTCGCCCTGCCGCGCAATATCCAGCAAACGGGAATCACTCATAAACCGATCAATAGAATGGAACGGGGTGCCGCTAGTTCTAGCCTACTGCGATTTCAAAAGAGTGATAGGGAGCGGGTGGCGATCGCTTGACTATCCTACGTATCAACAACCAAGCTAACCTACACCCTAAGTTTAGAGCGGTTGAGAAGCTTGGAAAAAATCCCTTCGGCATCAAGGACATCCATACCATTTTCTGAAGCGGCGGCTACAGGATCCTTGATTTGTGCGTTACCCTTTCGGCGTAACTTACCTTTTCGGGGATTTCAGTGGGGCTATGCGGGGGATTAATAGCCCGAACTACCTTTAGTGTAGCTAAGGGATGGCCAGATGACAACTCCCTAAAGCGTGTAAATTGTTACAAACAATTACAAGCACCCACTAGACTGGGAAAAAGGATGTTCACAAATTTCAGCAGGGCATGACAGCGGCAACACGCTCCACGGATTGGCAACTTTTGCAACGACTGATTCCTTACCTCAAGCCCTATCGCTGGGGACTGGTGGGAAGTGGCTTGCTCTTGATTCCCTTGGCGGCAGCAGCAGCATTACAACCGATCATCATTGGTCAGGCGATCGCCTTCCTCAAAGGCGAAGAGAGTACCTATAGCTTTTTGAAACCTTTGACCCTGACCCAAGGGATTGATCTACTGAGCATTGCACTGCTGATTACCGTGGTGCTGCGCTTTGGGGTGCAGGCGGTGCAGGGGTACTGGATTCAAAAAATTGGCCAAAACATTACTGCCGATATTCGCCATGACTTATTTGACCACGTGCTCCGGTTATCGTCGCGCTTTTTTGACCGCACCCCCGTCGGTAAGCTCATTACCCGCTTGACCAGTGATGTGGATGCTCTGGGGGATGTGTTTGCCACTGGCGCCGTGGGGGTTCTCAGCGATGTCTTCTCAATGCTGGTGGTCATCCTGACAATGTTTTTCATTGACCGCCTCCTAGCAACGCTGCTGCTGGCCTTGGTACTGCCGATCACTGCCCTGATTATCTATTTTCAACATCGCTACCGCGTGGCCAACTACAAATCCCGCGAGGAGCTGTCGCTACTGAATGCCGATCTTCAGGAAAACATCGTTGGCATTACCGTGGTGCAACTGTTTCGCCGTGAGGCCTTTAATAGCCAACTGTTTCGGCGGCGCAATCAACGCTACATCAAAGAGGTGGATCGGACGATTTTCTACGATTCGGCAGTATCAGCAACGTTGGAGTGGATTGCCTTTGTGGCGATCGCGGGGGTTCTCTGGCTGGGCGGTGCCTTGGTGGAGCAGCGCACGATTGACTTTGGCACTTTGGCCACGTTTATTCTCTTTTCCCAGCGCGTTTTTGATCCGTTGCGGCAGTTGGCGGAGAAATTTACCACGGTGCAAGCGGGCTTAACCGCCATTGAGCGCATCCATGATCTGCTCTCAGAACCGATTGAAATTCAGGATCCCGATCGCACCTTTTTGCGTTTGCCCAAGCCAGAAAATACAGCCGCTGCCGTTGAGTTTCGCGATGTCTGGCTGGCCTACAAAGACGATGACTACGTCCTCAAGCAACTTTCCTTTCAGATCCATGCTGGCGAAAAGGTGGCGATTGTTGGTCCTACGGGTGCAGGTAAAAGTTCAATTATTCGCTTGCTTTGTCGCCTCTATGATCCAACGCGCGGTGAAGTCCTTGTTAGTGGTCGCAATGTCCGCGACTTTACCCAAGCAGAACTGCGGCAGCACATTGGCGTGATTTTGCAGGATAGCTTTCTCTTTTCAGGGGATGTGAAAAGCAACATTGCCCTCGGTGACAACTACACCCTTGCCGAAATTCAGCGGGTGGCCGCCGAAATGAACATTGCCGACTTCATTGAGCAGTTGCCCCAAGGCTATGACACTCCCCTGCGGCAGCGGGGCACGAATCTATCAGCGGGGCAGCGACAACTTTTAGCCTTTGCGCGGGTAGCGATTCGCAATCCAGAAATCCTTGTCCTTGATGAGGCAACCGCCAATTTGGATGTGGGTACAGAGGTAATGATTCAGGAGGCCTTGAACCGCCTGTTGGTGAATCGAACCGCCATTATGATTGCCCACCGCCTAGCCACGATTCGCCATGTGGATCGCATTTTTGTGCTCAAACGGGGACAACTGGTGGAGCAGGGCACCCACAGTGAACTCTTGGCCCGCAATGGGGTGTATGCCCATCTCTACCGGTTACAGGCGCTTGCCGAAGAAGCAGCCCCTACCCAGGACGCCTGATCCTAATCCACAACAGCAGTGGCAGCCCTAGCAGTTGTAGCCCTACCGACACCAATACCAACAGCCCCAAGGAGCGATCGTAGAGCACTCCCATGAGGAAACTGCCGAGAAACCACGCTAAGCCATAGCCAGTGCTGAAGATGCCATAGGCTGACCCCCGCCGCTCTGGGGGGACGAGGTTGGCGACGATCGCCCGCACAATGGATTCTTGGGCACCCATGCCAATACCCCACAGCACCATGCCCCAAATCACCGCAGAACTGAGGAAGACCAAGGGAGCAAAGCCTACCGACAGCACAACCGCAAGGATCAAGGCCATGATGCCAATGCGATCCAGTAAGTACCCAAAGAGCAGCGCAGCCACGGCATCAACCCCCATCGCCAAGGCGTAGAGCAGCGGGATTTGGCTCGTTTGCAGACTGTCTCCCTGCTGTAAATGAAAAGCAATCAAGGGGAAATCCACATAACCGGCGCCCAGAAAGGCCACGGCCAATAGATAAATCCAAAACAGTGTTGGTAGTCTTTTGGTATTCAGATCCTGCACCACCGTTTCAAAGTCCCGTGGCTCTGGGTACCGCCGCTGCGTCACCAATAAAACGACCAGCCCCATCAGGGCAGGGATGGCGAGGACGGCAAAACTCCATTGATAGTGCTGGGTGCGGGCAAAGACGCCGGCCACCATCAGCGGCCCAACAACGGCACCAATTTGATCCATCGCCTCATGGAGACCAAAGCCAAAGCCGCGACCCACTTGGCGAGCACCGTAGGAGAGCAACACATCGCGGGGGGGTGTACGAATCGCTTTACCGGTGCGCTCAGCAATCATGAATCCCGCTAGGACTTCCCAACGATGGGTCAAGGCCATGAGGGGCACAGCTAAGGTATTGATGGCATAACCAAGGGTGGTAATGCGCCAATAGGCACGGGTACGATCGCTGAGATAGCCAATCCCAAGGCGTAGACCATAGCCGATGAATTCCCCCAAACCCGCTACGAGGCCGACAACGGTACCACTGGCACCCAATACTCCTAAATAGACCCCCGTAAGACTGCGGGCGCCTTCATAGGTGGCGTCGGCACAGAGGGAAACCACCCCTAGGAGCACGACAAACCTGAGGGCGGAGCCTTTTTGGCAAACCATGACTCAACTCCTGTATTTAGGAATTTAGGAATGTCCACAGTATATTGAGTGGAGAATCGTTAAGGGCGATCGCGATGGTGGGTGCACTCAGCGCAGCTAGTCCCTTAGTCATTTGGACAAGTCTGGGGTTCATCTGTGGCCGTTGGTTGCCAGCAGTGATTCCCCAATGGTTGGGGCGCAGCCTCTATTGGGTCGGAGTGCCCATTCAAATTTTTGCTTTGGTGCGGCAAACCAACTTCGCGGGGTTAATTTGGTTGGCACCGCTGCTGGCCTTTGTGGCGCTCATTGTCGGCTATACCCTTGCCCAAGGCCTTTACTATTGGCAGCAACGCTACTTTCAGCCCCAATGGCTCCACTATACTCCTCCCTTCCTGACAAGTACAGTTCCCGAAGGAGAAAGTCGCCGCTTTCAGGGGAGCTATCTGATTGCCAGCATTCTCGGCAATACGGGCTTTGTCGGTTTGGGGGTCACGATTCCTCTCCTGAGTGCCACGGCATTGCCCTGGGCGGCCTTCTATGCCATTACCCAAAATGCCCTCGGCACCTATGGATTGGGTTCATTTCTCGGTCAGTACTACGGTAAGGGCAATGATCAACCTTGGTGGCGCGCCTTGGCGGTGATTCCAACCGTGCCGACCCTTTGGGCCTCCATGGCCGGCTTTGCGACCCATGATCTTTCCTTTCCCGAGGCGATTGAAAAGTTGTGTGAGATGGATATTCACTTGGTGATTCCCTTTGCCTTTGTCCTCACTGGAATTCGTTTGAGTCGGCTCCCCGGCTGGCAAAGTTTTCGTATGGGGTTGCTGCCTATGTTAGTGAAGACGTTGTTGCTGCCATTGACGATGATGGCGATCGCCTATGGTTTGGGCTTGCGGGGCGATACGTTGCTGGCGATCGCGATTATGACTGGTACGCCCACCGCCTTTGCCGCGCTAATTTTGGCAGAGGAATACGAACTCAATACCGAACTGCCACCGGCGGTGATTGCTCTGAGTACCCTGAGCTTTGTGGCGGTGTTACCGCTGTGGGTGTTCCTGTGCCGCCAAGTTTTAACATAACGCTAACGACTGCTCTCCTTTTCCAAGAACAGTGGCACACTGAAAATACCTGATCCATTGCTAGCCCTCTCACGAGTTTCCCTATGACGAATCCCCAAAGTCCTCCTCCTCCACCGCCACGTGTTCCCAATTCACCCCCGATGCCACCGCCCCGGCCGCCAATGGGGGCGGGTGTTCCGCCGCTGCCTCCCCAACCGGGAATGGCGCCTCCCCGTCCTGCTGCCCCCCCACCGCCTCCCCAAGGGATGCCCCCACAGCCCGGCATGCCGCCTCGACCCATGCCACCACAACCGGGGATGCCGCCACGACCAATGCCGCCGCAGCCGGGAATGCCCCAACAGGCAGTACCGACCCAACCGATGCCCACACCAGCCGCGCGGATCTCTGGCCCGACAATGGAACAACTGGTGCGGGAGGCTTTTGAGCACGGCTATTCCGATATTCATGTTGGGGTTGGCGAAGCGCCGCGCTTTCGCGATCGCGGACGTTTAGAAATTACCAACTATCCCGTTACTGATGAGGAAACCTTTAACTACTGGCTGAATGAACTGCTGACCCCCCAACAAATTGAGCAGTTTCGCACCCACCTTGAATACGATGGTGCCTATCAGTACGAAGGGCTATGCCGTGTGCGGATCAACATCTTTGTCGCCCTCAAAGGCCCCGCCATGGTGCTGCGCTTGATTCCGGTGAAGATTCTGACCCTAGAGCAATTGAATTTGCCGCCGGTCTTCAAGGATCTCTGCCACTACCACAAGGGTCTGATTCTGGTGACAGGGCCAACGGGTTCTGGGAAATCCACCACCCTTGCGGCAATGGTGGACTATATCAATACCGAAATGCCGAAGCACATTATCTCCATTGAAGACCCGATTGAGTTTGTGCACCAAAGTCGCCGTGCCCTGATCCGCCAGCGGGAGGTGGGTATCCATACACTGAAGTTTGACAATGCTCTGAAGGCGTCGTTGCGGGAAGACCCCGATATTATTCTGATTGGGGAGATGCGCGATCGCGAGACAGTGAATACAGCCCTAAAAGCAGCGCAAACGGGTCACTTGGTCTTTGGTACGTTGCACACCAACAGTGCCGTGAAAACGATTGAGCGGATCCTCAACCTCTACAACCCCGATGAACAAGGACCGATGCGGATGCAGGTGGCGGAGTCGCTGGTGGCAGTCATTGCCCAAGCCCTTGTGCGTACGACGGATGGTAAGCGGGCAGCGATTCACGAGATCATGATCAACACCGATGCCATCAAGGACTACATTTTGCGGGGTGAAGTGGAGGAAATTGAGGCGATTATTCCGCAGTGTCGGTATGACGGCATGTGCACGATGAACCAATGCCTCTACGAACTCTATGAGGCGGGGCGCATTGATGAGGAAACCGCCATCGAAAACTCCCCCAAACCCAACGAAATGGCGCAAATTCTACGGGGTCGTGTCTAGAGCAATGGTTGGCCTCAAGCCTGTCTTATACAAGGGGTTGGCCCTCTTTACACCGGGGGAGGATGTGGTCTTTTGCCGTGACCCATCAAAACAGGGGCATTGGCATCAGTCGCTTTGTCAAGCCCTGCAACAACTGTTGGATTTGGAGGAGCCGCCCCTTTTTCTATCCCCCTGCTACACAGCGGCGGTAGATTACTGGTTTGATGAGGAGCAGCAATGCCTGCGAGTGGCGGCGGAGGTCTATCCCTTGGCATGGCCCCATCGTCCCCTATTGAATGCCCTCTTTGCCCCTGCTCATCAGCCCACATTGCCGTGGCAGTTGGTACAGGATCCGCAGCATCCCTGCGATGTCCAAGCCCTAGAGGCCTACCGCAGCAGCTTTCCCCAACTGTGGGAGCAGCACCAACTGATCTATGATTTGCAGGAAGCCACCCCCCTGAGCAGTTTTGCACCGCGTCCTTCGGAACCCGATCGCTATGTCTTTCGCCTCTATGTGCGTGGAGAAACCCATGCCACGGAAGTTGCCCTGAAGAATCTCCATGACTTGCTGAGTCGCTTCCTCAAGGTGCCTTATACGCTCAAAGTGGTGGATGTCACCAAGCAACCCGATCTGGCGGAGGAGGATCAAGTGCAGGCCACGCCAACCTTAGTGCGGGTCTATCCCCAGCCGGTGCGCCGCCTTGTGGGACACTTGGATAATCGCGATCGCCTGCAACGTTTATTAAGCCCTTAGACCGATGACAAATTCTGCTAAAGACCTGCTCGCGGCTGCTGCTGTGGAGCGAATGGCGGGAACTCGTGATGCCTATGTGCCCTATCTGCGCCAAGTCTTTGCCGATGTGGTGGGGGAGGATGACGCGGTCAGTGAAACCCGTGGTGGCTTAGCAGCAGCCCAAGAGCGTTTGGCCAAGATACAGCCTCTACGGTATGGCAAGAGTCGCAACTTTTTGGCGGGGGCAGTAACGGGGCTTTCGGCCTATTTGCGCCACGGGGTGATCAGTTTGGCGGCGGTGCGCGATCGCCTGCGGGAAGTGGTGTCTCACCCCTATCAAGCGGAAGCCTTACTGCAACAACTGGCGTGGCGAGACTATTGGCAGCGCCTCTATATCCGTTGGGGCGATCGCCTGTGGCAGGACATCGAACCCTATAAAACGGGTTGGCAAGCAACCGATTATCAAACCGACTTACCTCCTGCACTCATCGCAGCGGAAACGGGACTGGCCTGTATGGATGCCTTTAGTGCCGACCTACAACGAATGGGCTACTTGCATAACCATGCGCGGTTATGGTTGGCAGCCTATGTGGTGCATTGGTGTCGGGTGCGCTGGCAGGCGGGAGCCGCTTGGTTTTTGCAGCATCTCCTCGATGGCGATCCGGCCAGTAATAACCTCTCGTGGCAGTGGGTGGCCAGTACCTTTAGCCACAAGCCCTACTTTTTTAACCGTCAAAACCTCGAGCGCTATAGCGATGGCAAATACTGTCGCCAGTGTGCGATGGGCGATCGCTGTCCCTTTGATGCCACCTACGAGGAATTGGCAGCCCGCCTTTTCCCCCACAAGGAATAGGGTTATTGGGGAGTCGGCTTCACGGTTTTGCGCAGAATCAAACAGTTACCCGTATTGCCCACGCGCTGATAGTCCAATTCATCCATGATGGTTGCCAAGAGGCGTAGGCCGCGTCCCCCTTCGGCATCGAGGGCAATTTGGCTGGGGAGTGTTGCCAGTTTGGCCATCAAATCAAAGGGATCCCCTTGATCCCAAATGCGCAATTCAATCACAGTATCTGCAAGGGAGAGATCAATGCGAATGGGGGTATCGCTGGCGCGATCGCGATGGGCATGGCGCACAGCATTGGTAAACCCCTCGGCAAGGGCGAGTTCCAATTTCAACCACTCTTCGATGGGCAGCGTCGTGGGGCGATATTGATTGAACCATGCCAAGAGAGCCTCCAGTTGGGTCAGGTCACTGGTCAGGGTTAGGGAAACCGTGGTGAAGGGAGGCGTCATAGGCTGAGTTGTCCTTGCTGGGGTGGAATCAGTTGCAGAGCTTTAGGATCGGATACCAAGAGGTCAAAAACAGCTCCGCAGCTCGCCCTGCCCACTGAATGTAAAGGATGCAAATGGAGCCATGACGAATAGACGTTTCGCCGCTGGAGGGCTGCTGAGATGGGCTGCAGGAGAAAGAGGGTTCAATGGGGCAACGCAGATGGGACATGAAGCAGCCAAATGCAGGAGGACTGATTACATTTTCCTCGTTTTGTTGCCCAATAGGGTGCACCAGAGCGATCGCCAGTTGGGAGGCTGGCACAACCCCTGGGGAAAGAACCGTGTGCCGAGGATAATCAGCAACCCATAGAGCATCAGACGGCCATCGCGGAAAAAAGTGGCCACTGCCACTGGCAAATAGGGTTGATCGGCGAGTCCCCGCAGGAGTTCAGGCAGAGCTGTAAAGAGCATACCGCCAGCGATCGCCCCCACAAACGTGCGATTGCCCCCCACCAGCACTGCTGTCAGTGCCAACACCCCCATATCAAACGTGCCCTGACGCGGATTCCAAGTATTCAAAAGATGGGCCGCCAAAACTCCCGCCACCCCCGCTAGAATTGCCCCCAAGACAAAACCCAAAACCTTGTAGCGAGTGGTATCAATGCCAAGGGTCTGCGCCACCAATTCATCGGCACGAATGGCCTGCATCGCCTTGCCCGCACGGGTCTGTTCCAAGCGACCGATGGCGATCGCCACCATGACCAGCAAGGGCAGCGTCAGCCACAAATAGCCCAAGGGTGTACTAAAGGGTTGGGGAATGCCAAAGATGCCGATCGCCCCCCCGGTCACCTCCAGATTGAGTGCCAACACCCGCAGCACCTCAGAGAAAGCAATCGTGGCAATGGCAAAATAAATGCCCCGTAACCGCAGCACCGGCACCCCCAAGCCCCAGCCCACCACACCACAGACCACAGCCGCCAACACCATTTCCCCCAGCACCAAGGGCACGGGATAGGGGTTCAGGTCAGGAAAAAGACGGGTTGAGACCAAGGCAGCAATATAGCCACCCATGGCATAAAACGCTGGACTCGCAAGGGAGAGTTGGCCACTCATCAGGGGCAAATAGAGTGACAAGGCCAGCATCGCCCCCAAGGTCATTGAAACCAGTAGGAAGTCGTACGTGCCGAGCCAACCCGCCATAATTACTGCTAAGCATCCATTGCACAGGCCGGCACGCTGGCCGCAGCAAGCTGCTGCAACTCCGCAATAATGGCTGCTTCGAGGGCTTTATCCCCAAGGCGAATCGTCAGACGCGACAGCCGCAGGGAGGCCGTAATCCGACCGCTAGGGAAATCGAGCCACACCAACTGTTGAAATTGGCGACAGCGACCACCATGGCGCTGGGCAAGGGTAGTGAGTTCCTCCTTGGTGGGCGATCGCCCCAGATCCACATCAACCACCCATGTACCGCCACATTCCCGCCGTTTAGAGAGTTGAATTGGCATTCTCAGAACTTAACTTATAGGCGTTGAGCATAAAATTCACACCAGGGATCACCCTTTTCCCGCGCCTTCACCTCTGCCCCTTGAAACACACCGCCCCGTTGAAAGAGACGATTGTAAAACGCCTCATCTAGGACAGGCTTCTGTTGAATGCGCCCGTTATAGACAATGTTCATCATTGCCGGTACCGCCCCTTGGGCAAAATAACAGGCCGGTTGCAGGGTATGGGGATAGGAAGCCAAGAAGTAGTTGGTTTCGTAGTTGCCATCAATGGCCACCCGACAGGATTCATTCCCGACCACCTCTAGGGCTTGCCAACGCCCCCATCCCAAACTACTGGCAACGGCATACCCCCCGTGAATCCAATCGGTATCGGTTTTTAACATCGGGCCAACGACCGTTTCCCACTCCAAAGACTCCATGATATTGCCAAAGGTGTAAAAGACACAAACATGGCCTGATTCACGGATCAAGGCCTGCCCCACCTCTAAAAGCTGCGGATCTACCTTTTGCAGCTCATCCAAGAAACGGTACTGAATGCGGTTGTAGTAGTTGGCAGGCATCCGCGTCAGCAGCACATTAAAGGCACGAATTTGACCATTCACATCCCCTTCCAGGGGCAGTCCCCAGAGGGCTTCGTTCACCGCATCGTAGTCCACACTGGTTTCTGGCTGCGGCAGGGGCGCCGGTTGATCAATGAGCTTGCCCATTTGCGGACTCGGTGTTAGGGAGCGGCGCACCGGTGCTTTGGTCACATGGATCATGCAGTGATCCTGCCGCGTCACCACCATACAACTGGTTTCTTCAGCCACATAGGTACCCAACGCCGCAAAGGTGGCATCTAGGGCTGCGGCCACATAACCCACCGCCAAGTGATCAATGGGTTTCGTGCGGCTCACCTGCTCACCGTATTTTCCAAGCCAGCCCTCTGCATAGTGGGAGTGGGTTAATTCCACCTCACCCCCTTCTTCTGTCACCTCAAAGTTGAGGCGGCCAAAGCCCAAAAAGCTAAAAATCTGGGCGGCGGTGGCAAGGCGTTCCGCTGGCGTTTGCACTCCCAACGTATTAAAGGCATTGGCGAGCAAGCTATAGAAAATCTCTTGGGCTGAGGTCTGTAGGATACTGACGCCATCAATCCAGTCGGGGTCTTCAATGGTTTGCTGGAGAAATAGGTTGTAGTGGTGGCAGTGGAAAATCACTGGTTCGTCAAAAAAAGCCACCAGCTTGCGGGGGCGATCGATACGGAGATGCTCAAACATAGGGCCAATCTTTTGTTAAATGGTGAAGGGTGAGTCAAATCAACCTAGGGAAGGGCAACCGGCAGGCGTTCCACACCCAAGATATCGGCCACGCCCTTGTAGAGAATGCGCACTTCCCGTTCATCCAACTGGCCTTTTTCCAATCGCTCGCGGTGCAAGCCCGTTTTCAACGACAGCCGCAGCGCCACAAAGTTGGGATCCGGCGCATAGCGACGGGCATAGCTAAGCAGCAGTTGAGCGACGGAGGTGGTGTTGTCTTGGACAGGCGGCAAGAGGGGCTTGCCATCCGCCAAGATCGCCTTGATCCGCTCAAAGACCAGCTTCAGGTTCGTGCTACCCTTGGTGAGAAAGAGAACAAAGTAGGGAGTTTTGCTGAAGGCTTTGATGACCAATCGCACCTCTGCCGAACCCGCTAGCAGATAGTCTGCCTCCGAGGCCGGATCCACCACTTGGCACACGCGATTGTTGGCTCGCAGCAGATCGCTGGCATAGGCCCCCAAAGAACTCAAGGACTCATTTTCAAGGCTATTGCCACTGTAGTTAATTTCGGCAATGGTTGCTCCATCCGTCGTGCGGCCAATTAACACAGCTAACACGCCCGGGACTCCGGCAATATGTTGCTCTAAAACACTCTTGAGTGTACGCACCAGCATTGCGAATTTCCCAATCAAGATTAAGCTTTGACTAACTCTACTTTATAGAGGTAATCAATTGTTGCGCATCCGTAGAATTTCTGATACTCTAGGTTTTTATTAAAAATTAACAATTGTATCCACAAATACTTTTTACACTATTTTGCAGCGGGTCTGCAGCGGATCCCTTGCCTATGGCGCCGATCAAAGAACTGCCTATCCCCGATTTTTTTGATGCCACTAAGGTTGCTCAAGTGTGGCGCGTTCCCTACCAAGAGCGAGCAGTGCAGGCGCGGCAATGGGCACAGCAGTATCAAATTCCCCCTGCCGCTGAGGATCGGCAGCGTACGATCCTTTTGCTCATTGATGTGCAAAACACCTTTTGCCTACCCGACTTTGAGCTATTTGTCCAAGGGGCGGTTGCGGATAATCAACGCCTCTGCCGCTTTATCTACACCCACCTTGCCCACATTAGCGAGATTATCGTTACCCTCGATACCCATACCGCCAGTCAAATTTTTCATCCCCTCTTTTGGCGAGATGCTACCGGGGAACCGCCGCCACCTCTAACCACGATTACCGTTGACGATGTTGAGCGGGGGCGCTGGCAACCCAATCCCCATCTGCTAACCTCCCTCGGCATGACTGATCAAGAGAGTTTGCAGGCCTATGCCCGGCACTACGTTGCCCAGTTAGCCGCCAAAGGCAAATTTCCGTTGACGATTTGGCCTTACCACTCGATGCTGGGGGGGATTGGCCATGCCCTTGTGTCTGCTGTGGAGGAGGCCTGTTTCTTTCATACTGTGGCGCGACAGCAGCAAACCCGCATCGAACTCAAGGGGAGCCACCCCCTGACGGAGAATTATTCGGTGTTGCGTCCAGAGGTGAGCCATGACCTCCAAGGGCGTCCTTTAGTGGCGGTGAATAGCGCTTTGATTGAGCATCTGCTGGCGGGCGATCGCCTGATCATTGCCGGTCAAGCCAAAAGTCACTGTGTTGCTTGGACGGTGGCCGACCTGCTCAGTGAAATTCAGCAGCGCGATCCCCAACTAGCGCAACGCGTCTATCTCCTTGAGGATTGTATGTCCCCTGTGGTGGTGCCGGGGGTCGTGGACTTCAGCGAAACTGCCAATGCAACCTTTGCCCAGTTTGCTGCTGCCGGCATGCACCGGATCAGTACTAGCAGTGCTTCCCTGAATCTTTAGTTGATCTAAAGACTTACCACTTCTGAAAAGAGACAGTTTAGGATCGGGGCTAGATGCATCCTCACTAGGGAGGGGCTATGACTGATTTTGCAGCTCACGAACAAGCCCTCGATCGCGATTGTTTGACCCTATCTCGCCACGTTCTCCAGCAACTCCAAAGCTTTGACGCCGCTGCCCAAGACCTGAGTGCCCTGATGAATCGCATTGCCCTTGCTGGCAAACTGATTGCTCGCCGTTTGAGTCGAGCGGGTCTCATGGAGGGGGTGTTGGGCTTTACAGGGGCAGTGAACATCCAAGGGGAAGACGTCAAAAAAATGGATGTCTATGCCAATGAAGTCTTTATTGCGGCCTTCAAGCAAAGTGGCTTGGTGTGTCGCCTTGCTTCTGAGGAAATGGAAAAGCCCTACTACATTCCCGAAAACTGCCCCATTGGCCGCTACACGCTGCTTTACGATCCCCTCGATGGTTCCTCCAATGTGGACATTAACCTGAACGTAGGCTCCATTTTTGCGATTCGCCAGCAGGAGGGCACTGATCTAGACGGCACCGCTGCTGATCTTCTACAAGATGGCCACAAGCAAATTGCCGCGGGCTATATTCTCTATGGCCCTAGTACGATGCTGGTCTATTCCCTGGGCAGGGGCACCCATGTTTTTGTCCTTGACCCTAGCCTCGGCGAGTTTATTCTGGCGATCGAGAACCTGCAAATTCCCGCTAGTGGCTCCATCTACAGTGTCAACGAAGGCAACTTCTGGGCATGGGAAGAATCCATTCGTAACTATGTCCGCCATGTCCATCGCCAGCCCGGCTACAGTGCCCGCTACAGTGGTGCCCTTGTCGGCGATATTCACCGCATCCTTATGCAGGGGGGGGTCTTTCTCTATCCGGGCACCCAGAAAAATCCCGCGGGGAAGTTGCGTCTACTCTACGAAGCGGCACCGATCGCCTTCCTCGTGGAACAGGCCGGTGGCAAAGCCAGTACCGGCACCCAACCCCTCCTCGATGTCGTGCCTGATCATCTGCACATGCGCACACCACTCATTATTGGCAGCCCTGAGAACGTTGCCCTTGTGGAATCCTTTATTCAGCCTACCCCTGCCAACGCAACTGTGACACAGGTGTAACCCATGGTAACCCTATTTGAAAATCCCCTGCGGGTCGGATTACGCCAAGAGCGCACCCCAGAACCACTGATTCTAGTGATCTTTGGTGCCAGTGGAGATCTCACCCAGCGCAAGCTCATTCCCTCCATTTATCAACTGAAACTGGAACGCCGTCTGCCCCCAGAACTTACGATTGTTGGTGTGGCGCGTCGTAACTGGAGTGATGACTATTTTCGCGAGCACCTGCGCCAAGGGGTCGAGGAATTTGGCGGCGGCATTCAGGCGGAACCCCTGTGGCAGGAATTTGCCCAAGGCCTGTTTTACTGCTCTGGCAATATGGATGATCCCGCCGCCTACACCAAGCTGAAAACCCTGCTGGCTGAGCTGGATGAAAAGCGCCAAACTCGCGGCAATCGCGTCTTTTACCTTGCGGTCGCACCGAACTTTTTCGTTGAAGCGATTCAACAACTAGGGGCAGCCGGTCTATTGAGTGATCCCCAAAAGCATCGCCTCGTCATTGAAAAGCCCTTTGGCCGCGATCTCACCTCTGCCCAAGCCCTCAATGAAGTGGTGCAGTCGGTGTGCAAAGAGGAGCAGGTTTACCGTATTGACCACTACCTCGGCAAAGAAACCGTTCAAAACCTGATGGTGTTTCGCTTTGCTAATGCTATTTTTGAACCCCTCTGGAACCGCCAGTACGTAGATCATGTGCAGATTACCGTTGCCGAAACCGTGGGGGTTGAAGACCGCGCGGGCTACTATGAAACTTCGGGTGCTCTGCGGGACATGGTGCAAAACCACATCCTTCAGTTATTGGCCTTGACCGCCATGGAACCCCCCAATGCCCTCGATGCCGATAGTCTGCGCAACGAAAAGGTGAAGGTGCTCCAAGCCACCCGTTTAGCAGATTTGGATAATCTCGATGCCTGTGCTGTCCGCGGCCAATACCGAGCCGGCTGGATGAAGGGCAAACCTGTGGTGGGTTACCGCGAAGAACCGGGGGTGAGTCCCACCTCCACCACGCCCACCTATGTGGCACTCAAACTGGTGATTGATAACTGGCGCTGGCAGGGGGTGCCCTTTTATTTGCGCACGGGTAAACGCTTGGCAAAAAAAGTGACGGAAATCTCGATTCAGTTTCGCGATGTGCCCCTGCTGATTTTCCAGTCGGCCGCCCGCCAAACCAACCCCAATATTCTAACAATGCGTATCCAGCCGAATGAGGGGATTGCCCTGCGCTTTGAGGCAAAGATGCCCGGTGCAGATCTGCGCACGCGCACGGTGGAAATGGACTTTAGCTACGGCTCCTCCTTTGGAATGGCAACGGCGGATGCCTATGCGCGGCTCTTGCTGGACTGCATGCTCGGGGATCAAACCCTGTTTACCCGGGCGGATGAGGTGGAAGCGGCTTGGCGGGTGGTGATGCCGGTGCTCAGTGCTTGGGATGCCCCTACGGATCCAGACACGATTCCCACCTATGAAGCGGGGACATGGGATCCCGATGCCGCAGAAGCGATGATTAATGCCGATGGTCGGCGGTGGCGGCGACTGTGATCTTTATCCATCATGGGAAGAGATGGGAATCAAGGCCGAACTTCATTCACAGATAGGTACCTAGGTATGGCAACTGAATCAACTCCCCTCGTAGCGCTCCAAGATCCCGTGGATGTCTCATTAGATGATATTGAGCAAAGTTTGCGGCAAATTTGGCTCAGCCATGGCGGGGATGGTACGGCGCCAGCAGCAGTGCGGGCAACCACCTTTACCCTAGTTGTCTATGAGGCGGATGATACCCAACAATTGCTAGCGGCCTTGGGCTACTACACAGGCCCCATTGATGGTATTCTTGGCCCCCGCATGCAGTCGGCGATTCGTGCTGCTGAAAAGAATCACAACTTGCCCTTGACGGGTCGAGTCACGCCCCAACTGCGGCAGGCCTTGCAGGCAGAATATGCTCAGGGAACCCCTCGGAGCGATCGCTATGCCGTGGATATGCGCGGTAGTGGCATTGCTGACGCGATCGCCAGCCAAAATCCCTGTCGGGTGATTGCCCTGTGTCCTACCCTTGGCGAAGATACGGGAATTACTGCTCAGGTGGCGGCCTACTGCCCGATCAACAAAAAGATGCGCAGTTCCCTCGTTTGCTGTGAATACATTACCCTCAAGGGCACCCATAGCGCCTTCCAGCGGGTGGAACCCCTGTTGCAGTCTTTAATCATTCGCGAACTCCCCCGCTTTTTGTGGTGGAAGGGGGACTTGTTCAATAACTTTGAGTTGTTTCAAACCCTTGCGCCCCAATTTAGCCGCGTGATTGTGGATTCCAGTGAATTTCTCGATCCGCTGCGGGGCTTGCGGGCGATCGCGCCTTTGCTGGAGCAGAACCTTCCCCTCGCAGATTTGAACTGGCGCCGTCTGGGGGCATGGCAAGAACTGGCCGCCGAAGCCTTTGATCCCCCCGAACGCCGTTTGGCCATTCAGGAAATTGATCAGGTGGTCATTGACTACGAAAAGGGCAATCCCGCCCAAGCTTTAATGTACCTTGGCTGGTTAGCTTCCCGGCTTCAGTGGCAGCCGCGCCAGATCCGCCACGAGTGCGGTGACTATGATGTCTATCACGTGGAACTGGTGGCCTCCGATCAACGGTTGATTAAGGCAGAATTAGCAGGCATTCCCACGGGTGATGCTGGCCTCGTGCTGGGGGATTTAATTGACCTCAAACTCACCTCCTCCAATCTCCAAGCCGATTGCTGTACAATCATTTGCTCAGAAACCCGTGGCTGTATGCGCATGGAGGCCGGGGGCAGTGCTCAAATGTGCCGTACTTATCATGTGTCTCCCCTGAGTGATCTCACGGCTGAGGTGCTCTTGAGTCAGGAACTTCAGCGCTGGGGACAAGACTTCCTCTACAGTGAGAGTTTTGCCGTTGTGGCTCAGATGCTAGCCTTGATGCCCTAGCATGAGATCCCATGACCGAAGATTTTCGCCTTGTCATTGACCTCAGTGTGGTACTGGGGGCAGCGGCAGTGGGGGGTGTGTTGGCGGCTTTGCTGCGACAACCGATCCTGCTGGGCTACCTTTTGGCCGGTATGTTGGTCGGGCCAACGGGCTTGGGACTCCTCAAGGAAGTACCTCAAGTGGAAGGTTTGGCACAACTGGGGGTGGCCTTTTTGCTCTTTGCCCTAGGGGTGAGCTTCTCCCTCGGTGAAATTCGCAAAGTTCAAGGGGTTAGCTTGGGGGGCAGTGCCCTGCAAATTTTCCTGACCATTGCAGTTACAACGCTCATTTCCGTTGGGGTTGGCTGGGTAAGTTCCCCCAATCAGGGGATTTTCCTCGGTGCTGTCCTCTCCCTCTCTTCAACAGCAGTGGTGCTGCGCAGCCTCATGGATCGCAATGAGCTGGAGTCGATCCAAGGGCAAATTATGCTGGGCATCTTGGTGGTGCAGGATCTGGCGGTGGGCTTGATGATTGCCGTCTTACCCGCCCTGAACAAACCCCCAGAGGAGTTGGGACTTGCCCTCGGCCAAGCAGTCTTGACCATTGCTTTGATTGCCGTGGGGGCGATCGCCGCTGGGATGTGGTTGCTGCCCCCTCTGCTACGGCTACTGGCCAAAACAGAAAGTCGTGAGCTTTTCCTTTTAGGCGTCGTTGCCCTCTGTTTGGGAATTGCCCTGCTGACCCAGTATTTGGGGCTTTCGATTGAGATTGGTGCCTTTATTGCCGGTCTGATGATCTCCGAGGTGGAGTATGCCGATCAAACTCTCGATTACGTGGAATCGATCCGCAATGTCTTTACCACGCTCTTCTTCGCTTCCATTGGTATGCTCATTGATCCAGTGTTTCTCTGGCAGCACTTGGATCGCATTATTGAACTGGTCAGCCTAGTGATTCTGGGTAAATTCCTGATCACCACCCCCATAGTCAAGCTCTTTGGCTATTCGTGGAAAACGTCATTACTGGCGGGGATTGGGCTGGCTCAGATTGGGGAATTTTCCTTTGTGCTGCTGACGGCAGGGCGGGGCTTGGGATTGGTGTCCCAACAAGTTTATCTGCTCACCCTCGGCACGACAGCAGTGACGTTGCTGGTGACGCCCTTTTTGTTAAAGCTGGTGCCTGTGCTGTTGGAACTGCCCCTACTGCGCCGCATCCTCAAGGAAGATGAAATCCTCGACATGGATTTAACGGGGTTGCCGCAGCGGAACCATGTGATTGTCTGTGGCTATGGTCGCGTCGGCAAGAGTGTGGTGAAACTCCTCCAAAAACAAAATTATCCCGTGTTGGTCATTGAGCAAAGTGAAACGGTGATTAACGAAGTGCGCGATGCCCAACTGCCCTACATTTACGGCAATGCCGCTAGTACCACCATTCTGGCCAAAGCAGGCGTCGATCAAGCCCTTGGTATGGCGATCGCCCTCTCGGATAGTATGAGTACCCGCCTCTGTCTCAAGCGTGCCCTAGAGTTTGCCCCGGAACTGGATGTCATTGTGCGCGCCAATAGCGATCGCGACATTGAGTTGCTTTATCAACTGGGGGCACGGGAGGTGGTGCAACCCGAGTTTGAAGCCAGTCTGGAGTTGGCCGCTCATCTATTCTTTACGCTAGGCATGGGTGAACGCCACATTCAGCAGCAGGTACAACAGGTGCGCGACAGCCACTACGCCAATTTGCGCGGCGATACTCCCCCTGAGGGAACCGCCCGTCTCCTGCGGCAAGCAGCTCAGGATATGAATAGTCGCTGGCTGACCGTCCCTGAGGATTCCCCCATTCGGGGCATGAGTCTTGCGGAAATTCAACTGCGCCAGTTGACGGGGGTGACTCTGTTGGCCATTGTCCGTGCCGATGGTACTGAGGTGGATTATCCCAGTGGTGAAACCTGTCTTGAGGGGGGCGATCGCCTCCTGATTGTTGGTCAGCCAGCAGAGTTTGCAGCTTGTGAAGCCCTGATCAATGGCCGTGTCGGTGTGCCCCAAGGGGAAACCTTATTTCTTTGGATCATGTTGCCCAAAGAGATTGGCGAACAACATCGCACCATTGCCGATCTGCATCTGCCTGAGACCGTCACCATCCGTGCCCTGCGGCGAGAGGGAACGCTGCTCTTGGAACCCAAGGAGGACTGTCCCCTAATGGCGGGCGATCGCCTCCTCCTCACTGGCTCTATGGCTGCCCTACAGCGCATTGGCGATCAACTGCAAGCACGATCCACTCCGCTGCCACCGTGAGCACGCAGTAGCCAACGCAACTGATAAACATATCGCGCGGTCGTTGCCACTTCTCGGGCAAATTGTTCGCTTTCCAGAACCCCCAAAGCAGTGCCAATCACGGGGATCAACTCGCCACTCAATTCTTCCCTCAACATCACTAATGCGCGACTCAACACCGCCTCCACCGTGTTGTCGGTAAAAACTTCAAAGGCACTGTCTTCCAAGAGGCCGGCGATCGCCCCCCGTTCACTGTCCTCAGAAGGATGCAGCAAACTCAACAATAGATGCTGACGTTCCTTGGCAGTGCCGGCAAAACTGATCCCCAATGTGCCCCAGATGATGTGCTGTTCAACTGTGGTCTCACTGCCAAAGCCATAGCACAAGCCCACCGCTTGAATGGTTTTGAGACCCAATAGCAGAGTCAACCCCACATCCACCAGTTCGCCCAGAAAGTCAAAGGGAGCAGTGATCAGGGCTTCCAAGGCAGCGTTGGTCAAGGCCGCACCGGCAACCCTAGCTTGCAGGCGATCGCACACCTCTAGGGGTTGATCCTTGAGATCCTGCCAATGATCGACTGGCACCCGAGTGTTCCCCAATCGCTGTTTCAGGTGTTGCCAAGCCTGATCACTATTGGCCAGTAGGCGATCGCCCGCCTGACGCAGAATCGCTAGATGTTCAGGGGACAACATCCGACTGATATGACGCTCGACTGTGGCATTGACCGATTGCACCGCCTGTTGCAGAGGGTTCGTTTCCTCCCGCAGCCACGCACTGATTTTTTTAATTTGTTGCCGCTCATAATCCGTAAGAGCAAGATTGCGGGTCATCGTGGCCACACCCGGCGATAACAAACCGTAAGATGAGAACCTTGCTCCTGCCGCAGCAATTGCCAAGCCGCCACAAACCAGCGCCATAATTCCCCCATAGAGTAACCGCGATAGCGACAAACCACTCCACGAATCAGGGCACTGACCTAGGGCGCGCCAAGCCTCGACACTCATGCTGGGGAAGGGCAGTACGAACGGCAGAGCCGTCCTATAATAGAGAATCCCTAATCCCAAATCAAGGTGAAATCCATTACAAAGTTAGGCAACAGGGGCTCTCCTGAAAGACAAGGGGGATGTTCCAAAACCTGCACAGCTTGCCCAGATCGATAACAGTAAACCTGTCGCATTTCGGGATCAACTAACCAACCCAGTTGGGCACCATTGTCCACATACTCCTGCATCTTGACTTGGAGAGCAGCCAAATCATCGGTTGGCGACTTGAGTTCCAACACAAAATCAGGACAGATGGGGGCAAAGCGGCGCCGTTGCTCAGGGGTGAGGCGTTGCCAGCGACTTTTTTCAATCCAAGCAGCATCAGGGGAGCGAATGGCGCCATTGGGTAAACGAAAACCAGCGGAGGAGTCAAAGGCTACACCCAGCTTTGTTTGTTGGTTCCAGTGCCATAACTGGGCACTGAGACTGAGGTTTTGACGGCTACTTTCACTGCCGGCAGGCGCCATGGCAATCAATTCTCCCTGAGCGCTACGCTCTAGCCGTAGCTCAGGGTTACTACGGCAAAGTTGCTCGAAGGCTTCATCAGTTAATTCAATCGTGGGACGCAGGTTCAGAGCAATCATGGGTTTGTTTTGCAAAAAAGGGAGCTTTTGGCCAAGGGAGATGCTTGCTCGCTTCCCCAACTGGGTTGCCAGAAGTATACAGGGGAGCTTGATGTCTGACATAGGACAACTCTAGTTCAGCCGGCCACACGGTTCTAGCTCCCCACCGCCGTTAGGGATTGCCGCTGCTGTTGCACTTGGAGATAGACCAAAAGGGCATTAATATCTGCCGGGTTGACCCCACCAATACGGCTGGCTTGACCAATGGTGAGGGGGCGGATGGTACTGAGTTTTTCCCGTGCTTCCATTGAAAGGGTGGGGATGGCAAAGTAATCCAAATCCGCAGGGAGCGGACGCTGGTCTTGACGGGCAATCTGCTCAATTTCCCGTTGCTGCCGTTCAATGTAGCCGGCGTATTTAATGGCAATTTCAACCGCCTCTTTCTCTTGGGGAGTCAGATCGGGATTGCCAAGGCCATGGCGATCCAGTAGGTCGTAATGTACCCCCGATCGCCGCAGCAACTCATCAAGGGCAATGGCACTCTTAATCGCTTGACCCGTTGCGGCCACAATCGCTTCGCCCACGGGTTCATGGGCTTTAATGCGCGTCATTTGCAGGCGTTGGGTCTCCGCCGCAAGGCGCTGTTGCTTTGCTTGAAACACTTGCCACTGGGCTTCACTCACCAAGCCAATCTCGTGCCCCAAGGGGGTGAGCCGCTGGTCAGCATTGTCCGATCGCAACACCAAGCGATATTCCGAGCGGCTGGTGAGCATGCGGTAGGGTTCCCGCAGTTCCTTCGTGCACAGATCATCAATCAGGGTGCCGATGTAGCTCTCTTGGCGTGGGAAGGTGATCATCGGTTTCCCCTGAACAAAGCGAGCCGCATTGATCCCGGCCACAATCCCTTGGGCGGCGGCCTCCTCATAGCCGGTGGTACCGTTGATTTGTCCGGCACAAAACAGCCCCTGAATCTTTTTCGTCATCAGGGTGGGAAAGCACTGGGTTGCCGGCAAGTAGTCGTATTCCACTGCATAGGCCGGACGCAGCATGATGCAGTTTTCTAGCCCCGGCAGGGTGCGCAACAGTTGCAATTGCAGCGGTTCCGGTAGCCCCGTGGAAAAGCCTTGGATATAGAGTTCTGGTGTATCGCGGCCTTCGGGTTCAATGAAAATTTGATGGCTTTCTTTGTCAGCAAAGCGGACAATTTTATCCTCAATACTGGGGCAGTAGCGGGGGCCTTTGGCATCCACCCAACCGCCATAGACGGGCGTCAGGTGCAAATTCTCGCGAATGAGTTGGTGGGTAGCAGCGGTGGTGCGCGTCAAGTAGCAGTTCATTTGGGGTCTTTCCACCCATGCGGTGGGGTCAAAGCTAAACCAGCGTACCTGCTCATCTGGGGGTTGCGGTTCCATCTTGCTGTAGTCCACCGATCGCCGATCTACCCGTGCGGGTGTTCCTGTTTTCAGGCGATCCACCTCAAAACCGAGCCGTGCTAAGGTTTGGGAGAGTCCCTCAGCGGCAAATTCGCCAGCCCGACCAGCGGCCATGGATTTATTTCCCACCCAAATGCGGCCACCGAGGAAGGTTCCCGTTGTCAGGATCACTGCTTGACAGCGAAAGGCGACGCCAAAGTAGGTTTCAACCCCAATCACCGTGTCATTGGCATCAAGGACTAAATCCGTGACCATGCCTTCGCGCACGAGCAAGTTGGGCTGATTTTCCACCACCTGCTTCATGACGGCGCTGTATTCGCGCTTATCGGTTTGCGCCCGCAATGCCCAGACCGCTGGCCCCCGTGAGGCATTCAGGAGCCGCTTTTGCAGATAAGTGCGATCGGTCACACGCCCAATTTCGCCCCCAAGGGCATCCACTTCATGCACCAGTTGCGATTTTGCGGGGCCACCCACGGCAGGATTACAGGGCTGCCAAGCAATTTTATCGAGGTTGAGGGTCAGCAAGAGGGTACGACAACCCAACCGTGCCGTTGCCAAGGCCGCTTCACAGCCGGCGTGACCGGCACCAACAACAATGACATCAAATTCATCCTGAAACGCAGGCAGCGTTGACATGGCGATTGCACCCTAGGCTAGTGATGGTTTAGAAGAACGTGGCGCTACTGGAGAACCCCGATAAGAGTTGGACAATAAATTGCAAGAGGAAGAAGGCAATAATCGGCGAAAAGTCAAGGCCACCGATGGGGGGAATCAGGCCACGAAAGATATTCAGGTAGGGATCCGTTAACTGACTGAGAATCGAAAAGGGCGGATTGTACCAGTTGATATTGGGAAACCACGACAGCAGAACCCGAATCAGCAGCACAATTAAGTAGATCTGCAAAAAGTTCGCAATCCCCATCAATAGAATGGGCAATACAGGTGCCTCGGTCATTGGTCTTCCCCTTGCAAATTCAAGTGCATCCCTTATTGTACCAATGCTGGCAAGAAGCTAGCCCCAGCGGTCATTCTCCCTCGCTAGACTAGGAAATAGAAGTTTCTGCATGCATTCCCATAAAGTTATCGCTGTGCCCCTGCATAGGGGAGCGATCGCCAAAGGATAAAGAGATAGAGGCCTGTCCGACAGCGGCTTTGACTGTTTTGGGCGGGTTCCATCCTTGGGAAAAGGGCTGTATTCTGGATGGCGGCGTTTTCATTGACATTCAACTGAAGTTCAGGGGTTCAATATGTTACAGATGTCGGCCACGGGTCATATATTGGTGGGCACCTATGCCCTGATTGGATTTACCATCTCTGGCCTATCGTTTTTGCGGGCTTGGGTACAGCGGCAGTACAAGGGTTCTGTGCAACGTTTGAAGGAAGAGTGCGATCGCCTGCACCGAATTGTCAGCGAACAAGCCCAGCGCATCGAAGGGCTAAAGGAACTGGTCAGCCGTAGTGAACAGGAGCGCGATCGCCAGCGCCAAGAAATTGAGCAATTGCGCTCAGAGGTGGAACGGTTGCAAAACCGCTGTCAAGAGCTAGAAGACCAACAACAGCAACTACACACTCAAGTTAGTGACTATCGCCAACAGGTGGTGGAATTGACGCATGCCCTCAACACTAGCCAAGCGGAAAACGAAGCCCTACGGGACAATTGCGATCGCTATCGCCAAGAGCTAGAAGACCAACAACAGCAACTACACACTCAAGTTAGTGACTATCGCCAACAGGTGGCGGAATTGACGCATGCCCTCAACACTAGCCAAGCGGAAAACAAAGCCCTACGGGACAATTGCGATCGCTATCGCCAAGAGCTAGAAACCGCCTACCAGCGCAGTAGCAGCCTCGAAGAAGAATACGCCAGTCAAACGGCGACATTGACCGCTTCTCTGACCACGATTGAAGCCACCTGTCGCGAAAAAGAGGCAGAACTAGCGGCTTGTCATGCCACAGTCAGCGAGCGCGATCGTGAAATTGACGGGCTACGCCATGAGATTACAGATCTTAACCAAGAAGTTGAGCAGCTTCAGCAAACTGTTGAACACCTGCAAACACAGAAGCAAGGAGCAAATATCTACGCCCAATGGCTGACATGGCTCAGCAGCACCGTGGCGATCGCAACTCTAGTACTCAACCTTGGGCCTTGGAGTCCGCTGTGGACAGCCATCTATTCTCACCTGCCGATGTTTTCCTAGAGATTCAAATTGTTCGCTATAGTTTGCTGATACTAGGGGGCATAAAACTGCCCCTTTTTTATTTGCGGGTTAAAACAAACTAAGCTGAACATAGGGATTTGACAGCTTTTCTATAGCAAATGGAATTAAGTTAGAAAGAGGATAAATAAACGCATCTTCTGTAAAATCTATTATTTCCTTAGCGATAAAAGACCGATCAAAGAATTTCAACATTCCGCGTTGCTGAGGGTTATTAATTTCGTTATAAAAGTTTGTTGTTGCAAAGCAAATAATCGGAACTACTGACGATCGATAGGAGATATTATATTTTTCGCATAATTCAGGGCTATTTAGAGCAACTTCCATTAGGAGTTTCCACTTATAAGTTTGAGCCGCCCTTTCCCTTAAGGATGTTTTAAGAGACAAAATGATATAGCTTTCAGGTGTATGTTTTTGCTTAATATTATTATTTGCATAAATCACAATATCCATATCTGGTTTTTGCACTTCATTTTGGATATTGATATTAATTGACTGCCTGAAATTTGGAACACTTGATAGCTGAGATGTTATGAACATCCATTCAGGTATGTTTTTGCAACACTTGTTAACAAGAAAGATGTAAATTAAGGCGTTTGAAAAAGCATTGCCAGCAATGCTCTTTATTGCTTGATTTTTATTCTCTATTTTCCCCTGTTGAACCTTTTGATCTAAAAGTATTTCCACATCAATCTGAGAAGCTCGTATGATGTCGTGTAACTGGTTAAGCACTAATAGCCATGCTTCCTTAATGTTTTTCTGACTAGCAACCCATTGATTAATTCTCTTAACAATAGGCTTCATGTAATACTTATTGCCTGAACATATCTTTCTTAAAACTTTCTTTTCCTGCTTGCTTAAAACCTTGAATGACATATCTGAACTAAAAGAGCGTAAGCTGCCTAGTTTGTTTTAATAATTTTCCCTGCTTTAGGGATTTTAATATCTCATCAGCAATAACTTTCACCAGCGGCACCACAACTGAATTGCCAAACTGCTGGTATGCCCTTGTATCACTCACCACAATTTTGAAAGAGTCGGGAAACCCCATTAAGCGGGCACATTCCCTTGGCGTCAGGCGGCGGGGATTCTTGTTTTCTTGGGGAATGAGGATTTCCGAGCCATCTTTGTAATACCTTGCGCTTAATGTTCGGGTTACTCCCTCTAAATCAACTAGCCCATAGCCAAATCCATTACCACGGGCACGATGCTTTTCAGCATAGTTTTGCAAATACTGCCACAGATGATTGCTCAACGTATATTTAGCATCTACTGACGGTTCCAGAATATCCCTAACTCTATGTTGCTGAATTGGTACCTGAGGAAATGTAAATTCAAGGGGTTCTCTAAAACCCACAATAAAAATTCTTTCTCGATGCTGGGGCACAAAATGAACAGCATTGATGACTTGGTAATAGATGTAGTATCCTAAATCATTTAGAATTTCTTGAATCCTTTGAAAGGTTCTACCGCGATCGTGGCTTTGAAGATTTTTAACATTTTCTAGCAAAAAAGCCCTAGGACGTTTATCGTTGATGATCCTCGCAATTTCAAAAAATAGATTGCCTTGAGTCGGGTGCTGAAAACCATGATTCATTCCTAGGGCATTGTGCTTGCTGACACCCGCAATGCTAAAGGGCTGACAGGGAAAGCCCGCTAATAATATGTCATGGTCAGGAATCCTCTCCGAGGGGATTTGAGTAATGTCTCCTGCTGGCACTTCGCCAAAGTTTGCTTCGTAGGTTATTTGGGCAAACTTATTCCACTCTGAGCTAAAAACACAGCAACCACCTGCTTGGCTAAAACCGAGCCGCATGCCACCGATGCCAGCAAATAGATCAATGAAGGTTGGCTGCCCCATAGCAGTCTAGAGTTAAGTGTCGTCTCTATTTATCCTAAAGCCTAGGTATTGGCACTTAGCCATGTGATGGCTTCCCGTAGCCATGCCTCTGGATCGCTATTCTTGGCGAGGGTGCTCGTTTGGCCGATGGCAGTAAGGGCAGCTTCAATCTCGCGATCGCTATAACCCAAGGCTAAAAGAGTCAACTCCAGTTCTTCACGCATCGCTTCCGTGGGCAGGCCAGCGGGAGCCGTTGTTAACCCCGTTTCC
Organism: Thermosynechococcus sp. PKX82; assembly: GCF_031583255.1. Lineage (NCBI taxonomy): Bacteria > Bacillati > Cyanobacteriota > Cyanophyceae > Acaryochloridales > Thermosynechococcaceae > Thermosynechococcus > Thermosynechococcus sp. PKX82. The sequence continues at coordinate 953,042 of NZ_CP134169.1, forward strand.
TGTCGCCAAGCACTCAGGGCGGCTTTCAGTTCCAAGGCAATGCGCTCAGCGGTTTTATTGCCGACTCCGGGCGCGCGGCTGAGACGACGGGTATTGCCACTGACGATCGCTTGGACTAGCTCTGGCAAAGGTAGGGTATCCAGCAACGATAGCGCCATCTGTGGCCCAACCCCATTGACACGGATCAAACGCAAAAAGAGATCCCGCTCCGCTGCCGAGGCAAAGCCATAGAGGAGCATCTGATCCTCACGGACACTGAGATGGGTAAAAATCTGCACCACCTCAGCACTCGGTGGGTACTGCCGCAACAGATGGGACGGGACCAGTAAGCGATAGCCGACCCCATTCACCTCTAGGATGAGGGCAGAGCGATGGCTCCCCTCCGATTGATGGGCAACAACAGTTCCTCTGAGGTAGGCAAACACAGTCTGTTCCTGCTCGCAGACGATTGGAAATGGGTGAGCCAAGCCGATGATGAGATTCGAACTCACGACCGCTCGATTACGAATCGAGTGCTCTACCACTGAGCTACATCGGCATTCAAAGCATTATTTATGCTAGCACGATCGCCCCTAGGACGGGCAGGGCAATGGCAAAATTTTTGCGATCGCGCGCTTGTGTGCATTTGCCCCAAGGGTTACAATAGACGATTGTGTTAATTAACGAGTTAAGAAAATCACTTGGCAAACGTCGTCGTTGTTGGTGCCCAGTGGGGCGATGAAGGCAAGGGTAAAATCACCGATCTCCTGAGCAAGTCTGCCGATGTGGTAGTCCGCTATCAGGGCGGTGTCAATGCAGGTCACACGATTGTCGTCAAAGACCAGACCCTAAAATTGCACCTGATTCCGTCAGGGATTCTCTACCCCGATACCCAGTGCATCATTGGGGCGGGAACGGTGGTGGATCCTAAGGTGCTCCTTGAGGAACTCGAACAACTGGAACAGTTGGGGGTGAGCACTGAGAATCTGCTGATTGCAGAAACAGCCCATGTGACGATGCCCTACCATCGCCAGTTGGATATTGCTGCTGAGGAACGGCGTGGCTCACGGCGCATTGGTACCACAGGACGCGGCATTGGCCCCACCTATGCCGATAAATCGGAGCGCACGGGGATTCGCATGCTGGATCTGCTGGATGCTGATCAGTTGGCCGCCAAGCTGGAGTGGGCGATCGCCCAAAAGAATTTGATCCTCGAAAAGCTCTACGGACTGGCGCCCCTTGAACCGCAGCCGATCATTGAAGAGTACTGTGCCTACGGTGAGCGCCTGCGATCGCACATTGTCGATGGTTCCCTCGTGCTGGATGATGCCATCCGCCGGCGGCGCAACATTCTCTTTGAAGGTGCCCAAGGTACTCTTTTAGACCTTGACCATGGCACCTATCCCTACGTCACCTCCTCAAACCCTGTGGCCGGGGGTGCTTGTGTCGGGGCGGGGATTGGTCCAACGATGATTGACCGCGTCATTGGTGTGGCCAAAGCCTATACCACGCGGGTCGGCGAAGGGCCTTTTCCAACGGAATTACTGGATGAGGTGGGAGAACTCTTGGGCGATCGCGGTGCTGAATTTGGTACCACAACTGGACGGCGCCGCCGCTGTGGCTGGTTTGATGCCGTGATTGGCCGTTATGCGGTGCGCATCAATGGTCTCGATTGCTTAGCAATTACGAAGCTCGATGTCCTCGATGAGCTGCCAGAGATCAAAGTCTGTGTTGCCTATGATATTGACGGTGAGCGCTGCGAACACTTCCCCAGCAATGCCCTCAAATTTGCCCGCTGTCGTCCCATCTATGAAACCCTGCCGGGGTGGCAGCAATCCACCCGTCATTGCCGCTCCCTTGATGATCTGCCCAAGGCGGCATTGAACTATCTCAAGTTTTTGGCTGAAATTATGTCTGTGCCCATCGCCATTGTCTCGTTGGGGGCAGAGCGCAGCCAAACCATCATTGTTGAGGATCCGATCCATGGTCCGAAACGGGCACTCCTCAAGGATGATGGCACCCAAGTCCATCCCGTTTTATCTTAAGTGGAGTTGTAGCAATGTCTCGTTCCTTAGCTATTGAGGGGCAACTACGCCCTGCCGATGCTAAACCCAATGCCCTGCGCCGTAACGGCAAAACCCCTGCCGTCCTCTACGGCCCGACGCTTGAGTCTTCGATTTCCTTGGTGGTGGATACCCATGCCGCCGAATTTTTAGTGCGGGATGCCCGTCTCCAGAAAACCCCGATCCAGCTTTCGATCCCCGATTTGCCGTGGCAGGGAACGGTGGTGCTCCAAGAGGTGCAAGCCCACCCCGCCAAGGATACCCTTTACCACCTCTCCTTTTTAGCCAAAGCTGAAAACTAGGCTGCAAGGGGGAATTTGCTATAGTGGGGATATGTTAAGTGATTGTTAACAATGCCAGCCACGCTCCTTCGTTCTGCAGATCTTGCCCACCTTAGCTATTCCCCCGAAGGCGATCGCTTTGATGGCTCTTGGGAATCTCCCCTCGCTACGCTCCTTGGCCTTGGGCGGGCGGCTGGCGCTGATTTTGTCGAGATTTTCCTTGAGCGCAACCATTACCTCAGTACTCTTGTCGAGGACGATCGCCTGACGAGTGTCTCCCCTCGCTTGAGTTTAGGGGCGGGTATTCGCGTTTTTCGCGGTACCAGTGATTGCTATGTCAGCACCAATGATCTCAGCTTCAACGGCTTGCGCGCCGCCCTTGAAAAAGCCCTTGGCTTAATGGGGCTGCTTTTGCCCAGTCCGCAAGCTTACGTGCCTGAAATCCACCTTGAATTGCTGCGGGACTATGCCCAAGGCCGCAAGGAAGGCTGGCTAGCCGCCTGTAGTTCTATTGCTGAAGTGGCCGATATTCTGCTGGCGGGCAGCGATCGCCTACGCCAGAAAACCCAGCATCTGCAATCCCGCCGCCTCAGTTATTTTCGCGATTGGCAAGAGGTCATGGTGGCCGCCAGTGATGGCACCTTTGGCCGCGATATTCGCCTCACCCAATCAGCAGTGGCCTCTGTTCTCTGTGCGGATGGCGAGCACCGCGCCTCCATTGGTGAGCGCAATGGCGATACCAGTAATCCAGACTTTTTGCGCCAGTGGGACTACACCACCTTGGCCGATACCGTTGCCGAAGCGGCGGGCAAAATGCTCTATGCTGACTATGTGGAATCGGGTACTTACCCGGTGATCATGGCCAACCAATTTGGCGGGGTGATCTTCCATGAAGCCTGTGGTCACCTCTTGGAAACCACTCAAATTGAACGCGGTACGACCCCCTTTGCCGATAAAAAAGGCGAAAAAATTGCCCATGAAAACTTGACCGCTTGGGATGAGGGAATTACCAGCGGTGCCTTTGGCAGTATTGATATGGACGATGAAGGGATGCCGGCGCAGCGCACGTTGCTGATTGAAAATGGCATCCTTAAGAATTTCCTGAGCGATCGCGCGGGTTCGATGCGCACAGGGCACCCTCGCACGGGCAGTGGCCGCCGCCAAAGTTATACCTATGCTGCCGCTTCGCGGATGCGCAATACCTACATTGCCCCCGGTGAATACCGTGTTGAGGACTTAATTGCCTCCATTGATCGCGGCATTTACTGCAAACGCATGGGGGGTGGCAGTGTCGGTGCCACGGGGCAATTTAACTTTGCCGTTGAGGAAGCCTACTGGATTGAACATGGCCAAATCAAACAGCCCCTCAAGGGAGCCACACTGATTGGCGAAGCCAAGGAAATCATGCAGCGAATTTCAATGTCTGCCAACGATCTCGCCCTTGCCCCCGGTTTTTGTGGCTCGATTAGCGGTAGTATCTACGTCACCGTTGGTCAACCCCACATTAAAGTCAATGCCATTACCGTCGGTGGCCGCTAAACTGATTACCTGCGGTTATGGGTTTGAGTAGAAATGCCTAAAGATTTTATATGTGAATTTTTGTGACTCTGGCTACATTATCATGGAAGAAGAAGGGGAGCTAAGGCAGTGCAGCTTTTTGATCGCCCTCACCGCTTTGTGTACGCCTTGACTTCTCTTCTGAGACAAAAACATTGGACTGAATGACCAGTAATCCGCTGGTCTTTTTTTTGGCGGTTTTGCAGCTCCCTTGGTTAGGCAGCGGTTGGGGTTTTTACTTGGCTCAGTAGTTCGTGGAGTTCTTCGCCCTCAATCACTTCTTTTTCCAAGAGTTTTTGGGCGATCGCTTCGAGAAGGTCACGGTTCTCCTTAAGAATACTGAGCGCCTGCTGGTGAGCTGACTCGACAATTTCTTTGACTTCGCGATCGATGGCTTGAGCGGTTTCCTCACTGACTGCCCGTAGCATCATGCCATTGTTCGTCAAAAAGCTCGCCTGTTGTTGCTCAAAGGCAAGAGGACCAAGGACTTTGCTCATGCCGTAGCTGCGCACCATCCGCTCTGCCAAATCTGTGGCCCGTTGTAGATCGTTCGCGGCTCCAGTTGTGATCGTGCCAAAGACAATTTCCTCTGCCGATCGCCCCCCTAGCAACGTGGCAATTTGGGCGCGCAATTCTTGCTCATCAAGGAGGAAGCGATCCTCCGTCGGCAACTGCAATGTGTAACCAAGAGCCGCCATGCCACGGGGCACAATCGAGATTTTCTCTACCCGACCACTGCCTGGCAGCGCACAGCCGACAAGGGCATGACCGACTTCGTGGTAGGCAACAATTTTCTTCTCCTTGTCGTTGAGGACACGGCTTTTTTTCTCAAGGCCAGCCACGATGCGTTCAATGGCTTCAGCAAAGTCCTGCTGCGTCACCACTTCCCGTTGATTGCGCGCCGCCAGTAGGGCTGCTTCATTGACTAGGTTGGCCAAGTCTGCGCCAGCAAACCCCGGTGTACGGGCAGCGATTGCGTGTAGATCCACTTCAGGGGCCAGTTTCACCTTTTTGGCATGAATTTTCAAAATTGCCTCCCGACCACTCAAATCGGGGCGATCGACCAAGACTTGGCGGTCAAAGCGTCCAGGGCGCAGCAATGCCGGATCAAGGGTTTCGGGGCGGTTGGTTGCCGCAAGGACAATGACCGTTGCCCCCGTGGCATCAAAGCCATCCATTTCCGTGAGCAGTTGGTTGAGGGTTTGCTCCCGCTCATCGTTACCGCCATAAAAACCGGCACTGGAACGGGACTTACCAATGGCATCTAACTCATCAATAAAGACAATACAGGGGGCTTGCTTTTTCGCCTGCTCAAAGAGATCCCGTACGCGGGCCGACCCGACACCCACAAATAGCTCGACAAACTCCGAACCCGAAATGGAGAAGAAGGGGACATTGGCTTCGCCAGCAACAGCTTTGGCCAGCAGGGTTTTCCCTGTTCCCGGTGGCCCCACCAGCAGCACCCCCTTGGGAATGCGGGCACCAATTTGAATATAGCGTTGGGGATTTTTCAGAAAATCAACAATTTCGACCAGCTCCGCCTTAGCTTCCTCAACCCCAGCCACATCATCAAAGCGAATCCCCGTGTTGGCACCCTCGACATAGACCTTAGCGCGGCTTTTGCTGATGGAGAGAACCCCCTGAGGACCACCGCCCGCTTGGCGACTGGCAAAGAATTGAAAGATGAGCACAAACACAATCGGCGGAATGACCCAACCAAGGACATTCAACAACCAACTGTTGCGCGGTGGGGGGGCAGCGGCAAACTCAACACCTTTTTCCTGTAGGAGTTTCGGTAGCTCCAGATCAAAGATTGGCGTTGTCGCTAGTACTTGGGGCGGTTTATCTCCCTCTGGCTTTAATTGGTAGAGAATTTCATTTTGGCTGACATAGGCACGCGCCACTTTCCCCTCTTGCACCTGATGGATAAACATACTGTAGGGAACCTGAGGTGGACGGGGGGCAAAAAGTCGGGGGAAAAGTAGGTTCAATAGGAGAAATCCCAACCCCACGAAAAGAAGCAGATTACCAATCCAGCGATTACGGGGTACTTCGGGCGGGTTCTTGATGGCCATAGGTTAGATTCCCCAGAGTTCACCTACCGATCATGGTGACACTTGGAAGGGACTCAGGGCAAGGGCAAGAAGCTTAACATTCGGTCACTCAACCCCGCAGCTAGCCTAGAAATGCCCGACACTACAGTGAGGAAGCGGGCAAGCCTTTGGTAAAATATCAACAGAATTCCTCTCTTTTGCATCGTAGAATGATTGATTTAAGTACCCTCAAACGCGATTTTTCTTTGTTGCGCGATCGCCTGGGTCATACCCAGGACTATCTTTGACCCAGCAGCATTAAGCGCTAAGGTTCACGACCTTGAGCACACCGCCGCTCAGCCAGACTTCTGGAATGATCAAGCGATCGCCCAAGTCACACTCCAACAGTTGACCGAAGCCAAAGACGCCCTCAACCAACTTCAGCAGTGGCAAAAAACGATTGAACACGTGGAAACGGCACTGGAACTGCTGGAGCTAGAACCGGATGAAGGGCTGGTGACAGAGGCGACTACGCTGCTCAAGGATTTAGACGCCCAGTTGAGTCGATGGGAACTGGAACAACTCCTCAGTGGCCCCTACGACAAAAACAACGCCATTCTCACGATCAATGCTGGTGCTGGCGGGACTGATGCTCAGGATTGGGCAGAAATGTTGCTGCGAATGTACACCCGCTGGGCGGAGCGCCATGGTTACCAAACCCATCTGGCCGAGTTATCGGAGGGGGAGGAGGCGGGCATTAAGTCAGCCACCCTAGAAATTCGGGGGCGCTATGCCTACGGTTATCTGCGCTCTGAAAAGGGCACCCATCGGCTGGTGCGCATTTCTCCCTTTAATGCCAATGGTAAACGGCAAACCAGCTTTGCCGGCGTGGATGTGATGCCCGAACTGGATCAATCCGTTACGGTAGAGATTCCCGAAAGCGACTTAGAAATTACCACCTCTCGCAGTGGCGGCAAGGGAGGACAAAACGTCAACAAGGTGGAAACAGCCGTGCGCATTGTCCATAAGCCAACGGGCTTAGCCGTCCGCTGTACGCAGGAGCGATCGCAACTACAAAACAAGGAAAAAGCCCTTGCCATTCTCAAGGCCAAGCTATTAGTCATTGCCCAAGAACAAAAGGCCAAAGAAATTGCTGATATTCGCGGTGATGCTGTTGAAGCGGCTTGGGGCAACCAAATTCGCAACTATGTCTTCCATCCCTATCAACTGGTCAAAGACCTGCGCACGGAGGTGGAAACGACAGCCATTCAAGAGGTCATGGATGGTGACCTCGATCCCTTTATCCAAGCCTACCTGCGGCAGCAAACGGAGGAAGCCAGTTAAACAAAAAACTCCCCCTAGGGGGAGCAATTGCAGTTCAGCAAATCAGGGAAAGAACCTAAATCTCGACCACGCCCCCTGCGGCCTGCAAGCGAGCACGGGCACGACGAAAGGCTTGGGTAGCTTGAATTTTGGCCTGTTTAGATTCCCCCTGTTCGGCTTTAACGAGGGCGGCCTGTGCTTCAGCAAATTCGGCCTTGGCTTTTTCGAGGTCAATTGTGTCCCCGCGCTCAGCACCGTTGACAAGAATGGTCACTTCGTTGTTTTCAACTTCGGCAAAGCCCCCCATGAGGGCGATCGCCACCCATTCGCGGTCTTGGCGCACCCGCATCACGCCCGTTTCCAAGGCGGTTAAGAGAGGGGCATGATTTGAGAGAATACCCAATTGCCCCGTTGTGCTGGGCAAAATCACTTCCTCAGCGGGGGCATCCCAAACGGTTTTATCGGGTGCAATTACCCGGACGGTCATCACCATAACGCTTCCCTTGCCACTCAATGATCAAAGGGCGGGTTGCCCCACCCTGTATGGACACCTGTGAAACCTAGGCTTTGAGTTTTTCAGCCTTAGCTTTGGCTTCTTCGATATTGCCCACCATGTAGAAGGCTTGTTCGGGCAGATCATCCAGCTCACCGCTGAGGATCATCTGGAAGCCTTTGATGGTTTCTTCGAGGGTGACGTATTTGCCGGGGGCACCGGTGAACACTTCCGCCACAAAGAAGGGCTGAGACAGGAAGCGCTCAATTTTGCGTGCCCGCGCCACGGTTAGGCGGTCTTCCTCAGAGAGTTCATCGAGACCCAAAATGGCAATAATGTCCTGCAGCTCTTTGTAGCGCTGAAGGGTCGCTTGCACCGCCCGTGCTGTTTGATAGTGCTCCTGACCCACAATGTCCGGCTGCAACATGTTGGAGGTGGAGCCAAGGGGATCCACAGCGGGGTAAATCCCTTTTGCAGCTAGACCACGGGAGAGCACCGTTGTCCCATCCAAGTGGGCAAAGGTCGTGGCCGGAGCAGGGTCAGTCAGGTCGTCCGCAGGCACATAGACCGCTTGAATCGAAGTAATCGAACCTTCCGTGGTCGAGGTAATCCGCTCTTGTAGGGCACCCACATCGGTACCGAGGGTGGGCTGATATCCCACCGCAGAGGGCATCCGACCGAGTAGCGCCGACACCTCAGAACCGGCTTGCACAAAGCGGAAAATGTTATCAATAAACAGCAGCACATCCTGCTTGTTGACATCGCGGAAGTATTCGGCCATCGTCAGCCCCGACAGACCCACACGCATCCGTGCGCCGGGGGGTTCGTTCATTTGACCGTACACAAGGGCGATTTTAGATTTGCTGGGATCGTTTTTGTCGATCACGCCCGATTCAATCATTTCGTTGTAGAGGTCATTGCCTTCGCGGGTACGTTCGCCCACGCCAGCAAACACCGACACTCCACCGTGTTGGGTGGCAATGTTGTTGATCAGCTCCATCATGATCACGGTCTTGCCGACGCCCGCACCGCCAAAGAGGCCAATTTTACCGCCACGGCGATAGGGGGTGAGCAGGTCAATCACCTTGATGCCCGTTTCAAACACCGAGGGCTTGGTTTCCAGTTGCGTAAAGCTGGGAGCAGGACGGTGAATGGGCAGGGTTTCAGTGGCACTGACAGCGCCTTTTTCGTCCACGGGTTCACCCAGCACGTTGAAGATGCGACCAAGGGTGGCTGTCCCTACGGGCACGCTGATGGGGGCACCGGTATCTACGGCTTCCATTCCCCGCACTAAGCCATCGGTGCTGCTCATGGCAACGGCACGGACGCGGTTATCGCCAAGGAGTTGTTGCACTTCACAGGTTACAGCCACGTCTAAGCCGGCCTCGTTTTTGCCTTGAATCCGCAGGGCGTTGTAAATGGCGGGCATTTTGCCGCTGGGAAATTCAATGTCAACGACAGGGCCAATGACCTGAGTAATAAAGCCTACATTGGTTCGTTCTGCTGATATGACCATGGACGTTTGCCTACTGTCTAGGTAAATTCATTTGCGTTTTTTCAGAGGGCGATCGCTCCCCAAGGGGCACAACGATCGAGACTGAAAGTGGAATGCAGCGTTTGGTGCAAGCGCACCACAATACAACGTACCACTAATGCAGCCTTTTTCTATCGGATTCAGTGGGATCCAAATCTGAGGTCTTATTGACCCCGCTCAGTTGCTGTGAAAAAGGCGGCAGGGCAGGAATTAGCCGACGACTTCAATTTCGTCCTCAAAAAACCAAGTGCTGGAGCGATCGTCGAAGGTGACAATGACGCCAACCCCACTGCCATCGGTCATCTTAAAACCAGTAATTTGACCCACTTGGCCGAGTTTTTGAATGATGTCTTGGGCGACGCGATCGCGAATTCGACAGACGCGCACTTTTTGCCCCACGTCCATAGCAACTCCCAAACTTTGTATAATCCTTGAAAATCGTACCAAGAAACCGTCACATTCACACGGGTTTGTCCTATGGGTCGTCTGCGGGTCGGGCTATTGTTTGGCGGTCGCTCACGGGAGCATGAAGTTTCGGTGGTCTCGGCGGCAGCGATCGCCCAAGCCTTTACCGAGGGCGACAATCGCGATCGCTATGACGTGATTCCGATCTACATCCAAAAAGACGGTCGCTGGCGCTCCACAGACCGCGTTGGCATCCCCGAGGGCGCAGCACCAGAGGACTCCCTGTGGCAGTTTCCTGCGGTTGCCGAAACCATTGATGTTTGGTTCCCGATTCTCCACGGCCCCAATGGTGAAGATGGTACGATGCAAGGCCTGCTGCAATTGATGCAACGCCCCTACGTGGGTTCGGGGGTGGCTGCCTCGGCCATTGGGATGGACAAAATCTTGATGAAAACGGTCTTTGGGGCTGTGGGCTTACCCCAAGTGCGCTACGTAGCCCTGCAGCGCAGTGACCTGTGGTCGGATCCCTGTCGTTACAACCATTTGTGCGATCGCATTGAAACTGAATTGGGCTATCCCTGCTTTGTCAAACCTGCCAACCTTGGCTCCTCAGTGGGCATCTCCAAGGCCAAAAATCGCCAACAACTGACAACTGCCCTTGAGGCCGCTGCCGAACTGGATCGCCGCATCATTGTGGAAGCGGGTGTGGTTGCCCGTGAGCTAGAGTGCGCGGTGCTCGGCAATGATAAACCCCAAGCTTCGGTGGTGGGGGAGATTACCTACAGCAGCGAGTTCTATGACTACGAAACCAAATACACCGATGGCCGCGCTCAACTCCATATTCCTGCGGAGATTCCCCCAGCGGTGAGTGAGCAGATCCGCACGATGTCCCTACAGGCCTTTCAAGCCCTTGATGCCGCTGGCCTTGCCCGCTTTGATTTTTTCTATGTACCCAGCACTGGCGAAATCCTGATTAATGAAGTGAATACCCTACCGGGGTTTACCGCCCTGAGTATGTACCCCCAACTGTGGGCGGCAAGTGGTGTACCCTTTCCAGAATTAGTCCATCGCTTGGTGCAATTGGCCCTAGAGCGGCACGGCTAGCTATTCCCCTGAGCAACGTAAAGAGTCATAAAGACACTGCATCTAGGCCTTGATTTTTTCTATTAAATAACTCTATAGTCATATAAGACTATAAGACTAGGCAGGTTATGAAGCGATCGTTGAGGGGCAAGCCCAGTCAGTGGGCAATGATTTGGCTATTTTTTCTAATTGCGATCGGTGGCCTCTGGTATCCGTGGCTGGGGTACCTCATGCTGGCCATGATGCTGGGTATTCCTGCGCTGGCCTATTTTCGTAGCCGCTATTGGTGTGGCAACCTCTGCCCGCGTGGCGCGTTCCTAGACATTGTGCTTTATCACTTTAGTCCCCACCGTCCCTATCCCAAACTATTCAAAAAACAAAGTTTTCGCTGGGCGGTGTTTAGCTTCATCATGACGGTTTTTGCCCTTCGCATGACATTGGCATGGGGCAACTGGGTGGCGGTAGGTGGCCTCTTTGTCAATATGTGCGTCGTCACCTCCATTGTTGCGATTCTCTTGGGGGTGATCTTTAATCAGCGGGCATGGTGCGCGATTTGCCCGATGGGCACACTCCAAGAATCCTTGGGTAAACTGGGAAGTGGCCAGACGAAGGCGAAAAAGGCCAGTGCGAAAGCCACAAAATTGTTGCCCCCTGTGGAATGAGCGCGCGATCGCTAGAATTGAAGATATCCACCAACAGCGGCAACCAAGGTGAATAAACTGCAAGAGTGGGGCTTCAGCAAAGACTGGTGGCGCAATCAACGGGGAGAATTTTGGGTCATTGGCCAAACGGTACTCAGTATCGGCTTTATTCTCTTGCCAGTGGTCCGAGTGGTTAGCCTGCCCTTGGTGGTGCGCCTAGGATTGACCCTTGGCTTGGGTCTGATTGGCCTTGGTCTAGGCATGGCTGGCTTGTTTCACCTAGGGAACAACTTGACGCCCCTACCCCATCCCAAAGAGGACAGTCAGTTAGTGACCACGGGGGTTTATGGTTGGGTGCGCCATCCGATCTATAGCAGTGTGATCTTTTTGGCCTTGGCCTATGGTGTATGGCAAATGAGTCTTTCCCACGGGCTGGGGGCGATCGCCCTCTTTATCTTCTTTGACCACAAGGCCGCTCAGGAGGAACAGTGGCTGTTGGCCAAGTTTAAGGACTATGCCACGTATCGGCAAAGGGTGAAGAAACTGATTCCCTTCCTGTACTAAAATACTTAACACTAATTTTTGTACTCATTTATTGCCTAGGCCATTAAGCTACGCTATGATTGCAATCCCCTTGCGGAATCTTTGATGGATGTTGTCCTTTGTCATCAAATTGCTGATTTTGACACCCTTGGGGCAGCCGTCGGTGTCACACGCCTTTATCCGGGAACCAAAATTGTCTTGACTGGGGGAACCCATCCCAAGGTGGGGGAGTTTTTGGCCTACCATCGCGATGAATATCCCCTCATTGAAGCAAGAGCCGTTGACCCCAGTCAATTGCGCCAGATTTGGGTGGTGGATACGCAGTGGCGTCGCCAGTTGGGGCAAGCCGCAGGATGGCTGGATCAACCCCAAGTCCAAATTGGCCTGTACGATCACCATTTGGAGATGACGGGGGATATTGTCTCCCAGCAGCAATGGTTAGAACCCGTTGGAGCCACCAGTACTATCATTTGCGAGCAGTTGCAGACCGCAGAGGTTCGCCTCACACCCACAGAAGCAACGGTTCTTGCCCTAGGGATTCACGCCGATACGGGTTCCTTGACCTTTGAGCAAACCACGGTGCGGGATGTGCAGGCCTTGGCATGGCTGTTGAGCCAAGGTGCCAATCAGCGGGCGATCGCCACCTATTCCGAGGCTGGCTTGAGTGCAGACCTGCAACCTTATCTACGCCAAGCATGGGCAAATCTCCAGCAAGTAGTTTATCAGGGCTATCGGCTGGGCTGGGTGCTGCTGCATACGGCGGAGTATCTCCCCGGCCTCTCGCGGTTAATCACCCAATTGGCGGATCTCAGTGAATGCGATGCCATTCTCCTTGGGCATAGCTATCGCCAACATCATCTCGCCATTATTGCCCGCAGCCAAATTCCCAATGTCAATGTTGCCCATTTGCTGGCTCCCCTTGGCGGGGGTGGCCATGCCCAAGCCGCCGCAGTGACGATGACCACAGACCAGCCAGAGGCGGTGCTCAAAGAGATATTTACAGCGCTTCAAGCACAGATTCCCCATCCGCCAACAGCGGCAGAACTCATGTCCTCACCCGTACGAACAGTACGTCCAGAAACCCCCATTGCCGATGCCCACCGCGTCTTGCTGCGCTATGGCCACTCTGGTCTGTCGGTGGTGAGTGCTGCAGGGGAACTTCAGGGGATTATTTCACGGCGAGATTTGGATGTAGCGCTGCACCACGGCTTTGCCCATGCCCCGGTCAAAGGATACATGAAAGCACCGGTGCGCACGGTTTCCCCGACAACGCCACTGCCAGAGATTCAAGCCCTAATGGTGCAGTACGATATTGGGCGATTACCAGTGGTGAATAAGCAAGGTGATCTTGTGGGAATTGTCACCCGTACCGATGTGCTGCGCCACCTCTATGCCCTCAGCCGCGAAACGGAAACGGTCTGCCCCTTGCCAACCCTAAATCTTTACGAGGCACTGCAACAACGGCTGCCGGAGCAACTGTGGACACTACTACAACGGGCGGCAGCGATCGCCAAGGAACGCGGCTGGCAACTATACCTTGTGGGTGGCGCAGTGCGGGATCTACTGCTGGCGATCGCCCAAGGAAATCACCATTTACCGACACGGGAGTTTGATTTGGTGGTGGATGGGGTGCAACAGGAGGAAGCTGCTGGCGTGCATTTGGCACAAGCGCTCCATGACCTCTACCCAGAGACCGATTTACAGATCTACGGTCAGTTTCAAACCGCTGCACTTCACTGGCCGAAGGCCTTGCCCTTAGCCGGGTTTGCTGTGGATATTGCCACCGCCCGCAGTGAGTTTTATCCCTATCCAGCCGCGCATCCGGAAGTGGCTGCCAGTTCGATTCGCCAAGATCTCTACCGCCGCGATTTTACCATCAATGCCCTAGCCATGCGCCTAACACCACCGCGCCATGGGGAAGTCCTTGATTTTTTTGGCGGACGGGAGGATTTGCAGCGGCGACTGATTCGGGTGCTCCACCCCAATAGCTTTATTGAAGACCCGACGCGGATTTTTCGAGCCGTGCGCTTTGCTGTGCGCCTTGGCTTTGACCTAGAGCCGCAAACCCGCCAGTACATTGAATATGCCCTCACCAGCGGTGTCTTTGCCACCCGCGATCGCCCCACCTCAAAACGGCCTTCCCTGCAAAGTCGGCTGCGCAATGAACTGCGCCACATCCTTGAACTGCCCCTTGCGCCAACGGAACACTTTGGCGGTGAGCGTGCCTTGACCCTGCTGGCGGAATTGGGTGCCCTTGAGTGTTTAGATCGCCAAGTGAGGTTTGATCAGGCGGCCAAGGTGCGCTTGAAATTGGTTTGGGAGTGGTGGCCAGAAGTGCCTGAGCGGCAAGAGTGGCAAACCTTTCCCCTGTGGGAGCTAGAACTCTTGGCCTTGATTGTGACTGTCCCCACGGCGGGGGCGATCGCCCGTCAACTGCAACTGGGGGAGCACATCTGTGAGTGGCTGGACACTTTTCCTCAATGCCAACAGGAGTGGCAGAGATTGCGGCAGAGCCAGCAACAGCGCAGTCGCTACTGTGAATTTTTAGAGCGTCACCCCTTACCCGTCATTGTGCTTTTGGCCGCAGTACAGCAGGCAAAAGGTAGCGCAGCCGATTTAGGGGATGTCGCCCTATTGCGGGAGTATCTCTGGCATTGGCGATTGCAAAAGCCGCCCCTAAATGGCCATGATCTGCAACAGTTGGGCTATCCTCGCGGACCGCAGTTACGGCAAATTCTCCTTGCCCTGCGATCGGCAATGCTTGATGGCCTTGTCAGCGATCGCCCCAGTGCCATTGCCTATGTTGCAGCCCATTTCCCCAAACCATGAATTGGTTTCGCTCTGTCATTGGTCAACCAACCGCTGTGCAACTCCTGACCCATGCCCTCGATCGCCAGCGACTCGCCCCCGCCTATCTCTTTATTGGACCTGAAGGGGTAGGCCGTGCCCTCACTGCCCGCTGTTTTCTGCAAGCAATTCTCAACGAGGCCAGTGATCTCAGCAACCACCCGGATGTCCTCTGGATTGAACCCACCTACAGTGTCCAAGGGACGCTCTACACCCGTCGCCAACTCCTCGCCGCTGAGAAGGAGATTCCCCGCAGTGCCCCCCAGATTCGTCTAGAGCAAATTCGCCAACTTAGCCGTCACCTCAGCCAACCGCCGATGCGTGCGTCGCGATCGCTAGTGGTCTTGACCCAAGCTGAAACCATGAACGAAGCCGCCGCCAATGCCCTGCTAAAAACCCTCGAAGAACCGGGGCGTGCCACGTTGATTCTCATTGCTCCCAGTCCGTCAGCACTCTTGAATACGATAGTTTCCCGTTGTCAGAAAATTCCCTTCTATCCCCTCAACCGTTCCGATCTCGAACAGGTCCTGCGACAGGTCGCCCCCCCTGAATTTTGGCAGGAGGTTAGCCCCGCCCTCTTTGACCTAGGAGCTGGCTCCCCAGGAGCAGTTCTGCAAGCGTGGCAAACATGGCGAGAGATTCCTGAGCCGTTCCGCCACCTCGGCAAACAACTGACCACACCCCTCCCTTTACAAACTGCTTTGGAATTGGCACGAGATATTAGCCAATCCCTTGATGTGGAACGACAGCTCTGGCTCCTCGGTCTAATGCAGCAGCAAATTTGGCAAGGGGGATCGTTCCCGCAGAAGGTGTCTATGCTTCAGCAATTGGAGCGTGCCCGTCAGTATTTGCAGCAGTACGTTCAGCCTCGCCTTGTCTGGGAGGTGTTACTGATGCAGTTGGGGACGGTGTGATAGGCTATCGGCAGCAGTTGGGAAGATAAATAGACAGATGATGGCGAAACAACAATGGCTGGGGGCGATCGCGATCGCGGTGCTCTTGGGGGGATGCCAGTCGGCAATAAATCGCTTAGAATCACCGGCAGTCGCGCGTCCGGAGAGTGAAGGGGTTACTGCTGATGTGGCGGTGGCACGCTTGGAACGGCTGGAAACAGGCTCAACCCTGACAGGTACCACTCACCCCTACCGTGAAGTGATGGTGCGATCGCAGGTGGAGGGACAAGTTCTTCACCTGAGTGTAGATGTGGGCGATCGCGTGCAAGCGGGGCAACTGTTGGCGGAGGTGGATCCCGTTGTCCTCAAAAATGCCGTCTTTGCAGCAGAGGCAGAACTGGCTGCCCGTCGCAACGAGGTGATCCAAGCCCAAGCCGCCGTCAATCGCGCCCGTACAGCCGTCGAAGAAGCCCGTCTTACCCTCCAACAGGCGGAAAGTGACGCCCGCCGCCTTGAAACCCTGCTGCGGGATGGTGCCGTCTCAGCACAAGCAGCGGAACAGGCACGCACAACGGCGCAAACAGCACGGCAGGTACTGCGGTCTCGTGAAGCAGAGGTGGTGACCGCCCAACAGGGGGTGGCCGTTGCCCAAGGTCGGGTGCAAGCCCAAATCGCCTTTGTCCAACAGGCACGGGCACGGTTGAATCAAGCCCTCCTGCGATCGCCCCTCAATGGCGTGGTGCTAGAGCGACTGACAGAAGTGGGCAACCTACTGCAACCGGGGGGAGAAGTTCTTCGCCTTGGCGATATTCGTCAACTCAAAGTTGTTGTGGAAGTCTCGGAACGGGAATTAGCGAGATTAGCTCCCGGCCAAGGGGCAACAGTGACGTTTGATGCCGTGCCCAACCGCACCTATGAAGGACGGATTACGCGAATTTCACCTGCCGCCGCCGCTGCCCGTCTGATTCCTGTGGAAGTTGTGATTGACAATGCCGATGAACGCCTGGGCAGTGGTTTACTGGCACGGGTGGCCTTCCAAGGAGCGAATGCGCCGCGTTTGATGATTCCGCAATCCGCCCTCAGTGGTTTTGAGGAGGGGCAACTATCCTCACGGCAAGGCAGCGTTTTTGTGGTGGTTGGCGATCGCGTGCAGGAGCGGCAGGTCACCCTAGGCCAACGGCGGGAGGGCAAAGTGGAAATCCTCAGTGGTTTGAATGCCGGCGATCGCTATGTCGTCCGTTCGGGTCGGCCCCTGCGGGACGGGGATAAAATTCGCCCCAGCATCCTCTCTGAAGGCTAACTAGAGGTTTATTGGCGCACAATTGTCTCGTAGGGGTGCCACGAGTGCAGTGCCCGCAGTTGCGGTGTTTTCTTCTGCTGGTGGGCTTCCATGCGGGCAAGGACATCATCGAGGATATCTACTGCCAGTCCCACATAGGGGCCTTTGTTGAGCATGACACACTCCGCTCGCTCCGCCATCGCCGCATCCGTGATTTCTGCACGGGAGGGCACGCCTTTTTTCACCAAGTTTTCAAGGACTTGGGTGGCCCAAACCACGGGCACATGGGCGGCTTCACAGAGCCAGAGGATTTCCTCCTGCATTTCTGCCAAGCGTTGGTAGCCAATTTCAACCGCGAGATCACCTCGGGCAATCATGACGCCAAAGGGTTGCCGACCCGCCGCTTGGATGATCAGTTCTGGCAGTGCTCGAATTGCTTTCGGGGTCTCAATTTTGGCAATGATGCCCATCTGGTCGGCGCGATCGCCACAACAATGCTCCAGTTCCCGTTGCAGTAGGGCAATATCCTCGGCGGACTGGACGTAGGAGTAGCCAATGATGTCGGCATGGCGGCAAGCAAAGGCCAGATGCTCGCGATCGCTTTCGGTCAGAGGACACAGGCGCAAATCACTGTCGGGGAAGTTCAAGCCTTTGGCCACTTTCAACCGCTGTCCTTCTTTGCAGTGGGTGATAGTCAGTTCCACCCCTTGCTCATCTTTGCTGACAATGCGACCGCCAATGTGGCCATCATCAATCCAAACCCGCTGCCCCACCGCCAATTGCGGCAAAATTTCTGGCAAGGAGCAGGTGAATTGCGGTATTTCTCCACCATCAGGGCAAATTTCCGTTGTCAGCCGCAGGCGATCGCCGCCGTGGACGCGCACCGTTTCCGGAAAAATGTCGGCAATGCGGGGTTTTGGCCCCCCCAAGTCCATGAGAATTTTGCAGGGTTGACCCGTAATGTGGCTTGCCGCTTGCAGGTGCTCAATCATCGCTTCCCAAGTGGCAGGGTCATCGTGGGCACAGTTGATGCGGGCACAGTTCATGCCCTTGCGCAGCAGGGTAATGCTCCATTGGGGGTCAGTCGCCGCCTCAGGGGGCAGGGTCACCATGATGCGCCCATGGCGTTTGCCGCGAATGGATCCAAAGAGTTCTTCCGTCTGGCGGCGCAGTTGGCGATCGCCCGCAAAAAAGGCATCTAAGGGTGGGCGGGGGGGCAGTGACTCATGGGTATGGCACAGGGCGCCCAAAGTATTGATCACCGCATCCAAATTGGGGAGCACCCGCGACTCGATCCGTCCTAAGGACGATAACCCCCAAGGCATCAAGGCCATTTGAATTGCCCGTAGATCCCGCCAGCGCAAGGCCAAATAGTAGGCAAGATTGCGGGCACTAGGTATAAATTCGGATCGCTTAATTTTTGATTGCCACTGTTGAAAACGGGCTTCCCCCTCTTTAGTAATTTCCTGCCGCAGTTCTAACAAGCTATGGAGCAAGGCAACCGGTGAAACCGGTACAGTCGGTGCCTCCAGCAACATAACTGCCTCCTAGATGATTTTAAGGGAATTCATGATTCGGTTGGACTCATGGCAAAGCCAGATTTCATGGGGATTTGCGGGAAATTTAGTGATTCTTGAAAACCATGAATTGATGGCTTAACAATACCCCTCACTGCAAAACATAAATAAACACTTCTTTACATCACTCGGCTGCAACGAACGGTGGTGTAGGAACCGTTGTGCTTTCTGACACAACTCTATCTATCTTTCAGTATATCTGCTGACCTCTTTCGGGAATCTTAATTTTCTCCCAAGCAAAAGGATTAAGAGTTACTACAAGGGTTCCAAACCGATTTCCCAGTTCTGTTATGTTCTCAATAGAGATGTTCATTGTCTTGCCCTGACCAGTGCCCCTATGGATCGTCATCCTTCGTTGCAATTACTCAAATACTCCTATCAGTCCGCAGTGGCTTGGTGCCAAGAACATGGGTGGACAGATCTCTTTATTGAGCAGTACCAGTATTGGGCGTTTCCCCCTGGCGGCGTGATGCCCTTACCTTTGCCCACCGATGGCTTGCAATTCATTGACCTGCCGGCTGCCCCATCCCCGCAGCAACGCCGCCTACAGATGTTGGCACTGGCGATCGCCCTAGTCACCACGGGCTTGAGTGGCTGGCTGCAGTCTTTGCTCCCCCTCGTCATTGGCTTTAGCTGCTGTGCCCTTTTGATTGCCGCCCAAGAACCCTAGGGGGGATTCCTGATACACTGGAAAGCTGGCCTGCACGTTAGCGCATCCCCTTGATTGGCTCAGATTCAACCATAGAACAGCCACCTGTCTTGGCGAGTGGGACTCAATTCTACAGTCCCGGCTATTCATTCAGCTATGAGGTCATGGGTGCCTGTTGTCGCCTTTTTGACCGCGAGCAGTTACCGTGGCCCTGTTGCCGCATTGCTTGGCGCAGCAAAGAACCCAGTTGGCGGCGCATTGGTCGGCGGCTTGTTCTCGACAGTGCCACAAAACGGCATCCCAGCTATTGGGTGCGCCACCTCGAAACGGGGGCAATGATGGTGATTACGCTCTATTGGGTGGAGTTATCCCCTAGCGATCGCCAGTGGTGGTACAGCAAAGACTTAACTTATTGCAACTAAATTGCAAAAACAAAGCCATCGTCCTAGAATATTTCTCAGATTGCATTTAGGAGAAATTCTCAACTATGCAGAAAGTCGGTCGCCGTGTACTCTTGGGCATGGGCGCTGGGGCAACGGCCTATGTCGCCCACCACCTCTGGAACCAAAAAGCAGAATCGAGCAATGCTCAACAGCGGCAGGCAGGGGGTGTGATCAATGTCTATTCAGCACGGCACTACGATACCGACAAAGCCCTCTACAACGGTTTCACCGAGCAAACTGGCATTCGGGTCAATCTCATTGAAGCTGAGGCCGATGCCCTAATTGAACGGATTCGCAGTGAGGGCAGTCGGAGTCCTGCCGATGTGTTGATTACGGTGGATGCTGGTCGCTTGTGGCGAGCCCAGCAGGCCGGTCTTTTGCAGCCGATTCAGTCAAGGGTACTCAACAGCGTGGTGCCAGCCAACCTGCGGGAACCCCAAGGTCACTGGTTTGGCCTCTCGCGGCGCGTACGCGTTCTAATCTACAACAAATCCAGCGTCAATCCCAATCAACTGTCCACCTACGAAGACTTAGCTAATCCTAGGTGGCGGCGGCAGATTCTCACACGCAGCTCCAGCCATGTCTATAACCAATCCTTGGTAGGCTCACTGCTGGCGATTCATGGTTCTCAAAGAACAGAAGAGTGGGTGCGGGGATTGGTTGCCAACTTTGCCCGACCCCCAGAGGGAAATGACACCGCACAAATTCGCGCTTGTGCAGCGGGTGTTGGAGGTATTGCAATTACAAATCATTACTACCTCGCTCGATTAATGGCCTCAGATAAAGCAGAAGACCGCGCAGTTGCTGAGAAGGTTGGTTTGTTCTTCCCGAATCAGCGCGATCGCGGTGCCCACGTGAATATCTGCGGTGGTGGCGTGGTGGCGGGTGCCCCCAATCGGCAAGGGGCCATTCGTTTTCTCGAATACTTAGTGAGTCCCAAGGCGCAGGAGATGTTTGCCATGGCCAACTTTGAATATCCCGTGCGCTCCGGGGTACCCTTGCATCCGGTTGTGCGGCGCTTTGGCAACTTCCGTGGCCAAAATGTCAATGCTGCAGTGTTTGGCCGCAACAATGCCGACGCTCTGCGGATTATGGACCGGGTGGGGTGGCGCTAAGGTTCTAAAATGAGCGATCGCCCCCGTTGATCGTTCCTGTGTCTTGCGCCTTCATTGCCTACACGATTCTTCTGGCTGCTGCCCTCCTTGACTTTGGCCTTGGGGATCCGTGGGGCTGGCCGCATCCCGTGCGCTGGATGGGAGCCTATATTCAATCCCTTAGCAACGGGTTCAACTATGGCCAAGGCTGGCCAGTTTGGGGACAGCGGTTGGGGGGGGCGCTGCTGACACTGAGCTTAATCCTAGGTTCTGCCCTCATCAGTTGGGGGGTGGTGGCACTGGGAATGACGATTTCGCCCCTCCTCGGTTGGGGGATTGCAGTCGTGGGCACCGCCAGTGGCTTTGCGGGTCGTAGTCTGCGGGATGCAGCGGCAGAGGTATTGGCACCTTTGGCGGCTAGCAATCTTGAGGGGGCACGCCAGTCCTTGGCTAAGTATGTGGGTCGCGAGACTGCCCACTTAGAGGCGCCTGAGATTCTGCGGGCGGTTCTGGAAACGGTGAGTGAGAATACGACTGATGGCATGATGGCACCGCTGTTTTATGGGGCGATCGCCACCCTTATCGTTCCGCAACTAACCCCCTTGCCCCTCGTCATGGCCTACAAAGCTGCCAGTACCTTGGACTCAATGATTGGCTATCGCGAGCCACCCTACACCCACTGGGGATGGTTTGCTGCCAAAACCGATGATGTGCTCACGTGGTTGCCCTGTCGGTGGCTCGTCTTTCTAGTTGCCCTTTGCTCTAGGCAGTGGCAGCGGGTATGGCAGTGGTGTTGCCAGGATGCGCCCAAGGATCCCAGTCCCAATTCCGGTTGGAGTGAGTGTGCCTATGCAGCCGCTTTTGGCGTACGGCTGGGGGGTACGAATATCTATCGCGGCACGGTGAAAGTGAAACCCTTTTTAGGAGAACCGCTGCACCCCATTGATCAAGGCACGATTATTGCAGCTCTGCGGCTCAGCCGTTCCCTCTACCTGATCACCCTTACAGCCACAGGCGGCATCGTTTTGGTGTGGCATTTGGTGTGGCATAAAGTGTTTTCCATTTAGCAGTTCATCTTGGCCAGAATCGTTTAGAGTAGATGGATTAAGAAATAAAATTTAGAAACATTGGCCGTGGTTCAGCCCTCTCCTCTGCAAGGCCAGACACTGGCCGCTTCCTCCCTCTCCATGGCCGATCGCCTGTTGGAGATTTTTTTTAACTACAGTGCCCAAGGGCTACTACTGATTGGTGTTTCTGCCACCCGCCCACCCCAATATCAAGTCATTAGCGCCAACAGCATTGGCCAGCAGCTTTTGGGGAATCACCTCTCCGTAGCTTCACTGCTTCAGGATGGAGCACTGCTAACCTTTTTCGACCCCCTGACGGAGATTCCCCAGGCCATCCATAAGGTGCTGGGTCTTTTGGGGGAAATGACGGAGGCCGATCGCGCTTACCTCTTTGAACGTGACCCCGGTACCCAAGGGAGCTTTTCCAATACCTACGAATGGTGCGCCCCCGGCATTGAACCTCAGCAGGAACAGCTTCAGGGGATTGTGACTCAAGACTATCCCCGTTTTTTCGAAGAAATTCAGAGCCAGGATCATGTCATCTGGCCTTGCATCCAAAACCTGCCCAAGGATTCCCCTGATCGCCAAGGTCTAGACGTCCAGCAAATTCAGTCCCTCCTTGTGGTTGCCCTCAATCGCGGTGAGGAGTTGATCGGCTTTTTGGGATTAGACTTTGTACGTCAGGCTCATTCCCACCTAGAGACCCTCCTACCACTGCTGCAAGTGATGGGTCAAGTATTTACCAATGTGCTAGAGCGCCAAGAGATCGAGCGATCGCTCCGCCTTGCCGAGAGCCAGTACCGCAGTATTTTTGAAAATGCCACAGAGGGGATCTTGCAATCTAGTCCCAATGGTCATTACCTCAAAGTCAACCCCGCCTTGGCTCGCATCTACGCTTATGACTCCCCAGCGGATCTACAGGCTCACATCACTGACATTGCTGGTCAGCTCTATGTCAATCCGCGTCGCCGCGAAGAGTTTATCCAAGCCCTCACCGCCACTGGTACTGTTACCGACTTTGAATCGCAGGTCTATCGTATAGGTGTGAGAGCAGCATCCCTTGTGGAGTTTTCCACATAAGGTTAGGATGATGAATCGATTGGCCACTCCGCTTCCCTACATTGCCGCGCCTTAACCCCCACCTGCGATGCGAGGATTAGGGAGTGCAGGCTAAACATGTTCAAGGTCTGCTTATGCGTTTCTATTGGCTGAGTGCGGCAAGTTGTCTGAGTCTGATGTTTTTGGCAGTGGGCTGTCAAGCGGCAACGGTTCCCTCAGCACCAGTAGAAGCATCTGCAACGGTTACAACGTCCCCTGTGGCTGTATCTCCCCTGTACACCGTGCTGGATGAGTTTGGCCAGCCCCAGTTTCAAGTGGATGGGCGGAACCTGTTTCGCGATCGCCCCCTGCCCGCCCACCGCATTAGCACCGCCCCGATGAAGCTGCTGCAAGTGTTGCGTAGCACTCGCCAGTATTTTCAAGACTTTAGGGAAACAGACCCGATTACCCAGCGGGAGGGCATTCTGGCGATTCAGGGGGTGACGCTGCCCCAAGTCCTCGACACCCTAGACTTTATGATTGCGACGCTCACGGAGGATATTAGTCGCAAGCGCCCAATTCGTTTGCAAGACCCCGCATTTATTAATCGGCACTTTCGCGTCATTCAATGGCTGCCCCACAACCCCCGCAATCCGCATCAAACTAAGGAATTGCGCCTCACCAACTATGCGGTATTTACCCATCGCGGATCACGCACCCGCACAGAGACGTACAATACGGCGCTTTATGCTCTGCCGCCCCGTGTTCCCGATCAACCCGAGGACTTATTTTATAAGCAACTGACAAAGCAACAGGTACTGGAAGGGATTTTTGAACCGGGTGGCTCCCTCTATGGACGGGTGAAGCCTTTGGCCTACTTGACGAGGAGAGGGCTTGAGGATGCCCTGATGCAGGGGACGATTCTGGTGCAATTTACCGATGGCACTGAAGCCTTTTTCAATGTGGATCGCAATAATGATATTCCCTTCGTCAAGGGGGTTGATCCCTACGAGCAGCGACGCTACTGGTATTTTCGTGAAGTCCCTTTCCTTAAGGGCTATGGCAGCACCATTGAAAACAAAATCAATACCCAACCTGAGGTGACCTTTGCGGGGGATGTCTGGAATATCGGTCTTGGGCGAGTCATTGTGGTTGAAGATACCCAAGGCGGTCAGCCTAAACTGCGCCTCGGCGTGATTGCCGATACGGGGGGAGCCTTTATGCCCAATCTCTATCAGTTGGACTTTCTAGCGGGAATTTTTCCAGACCGTGCTACCTACCAAGCGGCTGCCCGTCGCATCCCCAATTATGTCCGTGCGTACATTTTGATTAAAAAGTAATTAAAAAATACCCCTAGCGCTGGCCGAGATATTTATGGGTTTGGGGGACGACGCGCACTTGGGTCAGCTGTGCCTTCAATTGCGCTTGCCACCTGAGGAGTTGTTCCGGGGTGGGTGGGGGGGTACAGCGACCGGTACCTACGGGCGTTACAGGTTGGAGAAAGACCGGGATATGGGGATTGACGCTGGCCACAAGGGTAGCGAGGCGGTCTAAATCAGCAGGATCCGTTGTTTGGGAAATAATCACTTTGCAAAAGACCTCGACAGGGGCGCGATCGCACAGGCGCAAAAAGGCTTCATGGGCTGACCAATGGCACTCACCACTGACGCTGGGGAGCTTAATGTCCATGCCGACACTATCGAGATAGGGAAGAATTTGCTCCAGTGCTTCTGGATGGTGTCCGCCAGTTTCAAGGTAGAGGGGCAGGGAGCTATGGGCTTTGAGGAGGGGCAAAAATAGTGCCAGTGTTGCAGCATGGAGCAGCGGTTCGCCGCCGGTGAGACTAATACTGTCGTGGATGGGGGGAGTATTGAGCTGCTGTACGGCTTCGAGAATATGGGCGGCAGTGACGGGATTGGGTACGGTTTGAAAGTAGCGATCGCCCGCTTGTGCTTCAATTAGGGCATGGGCGGGAACAAACCATGTGTGGGCACTGTCACAATAGGTGCAGCGGAGATCACAACCCGCCAAGCGAATAAAAATTTGCCGACACCCCACATTAGCGCCTTCCCCTTGAATCGCTGAGAACATCTCCACCAAGGGAAGCGTGATCGGCGCAAGGGAGGAATGATTGCTCGTTTGCTGCTCTTTTACGGAAATCACAGGGGATGTGCAAGCCTGATCACAATCGGGTTTTCTTTCCGATAGTACCTTAAAGATAGTTAGCATGTTCAGTAGGTAAGTGCTATGTCTACCCACCGTTTTGGCCTTTCGTGGCTGCTTGTCGGTACCTTGGCAATGGGGATGGGTGCCCTGCCAGTTATTTTGCCATCGTTACCTGCTGTTGGCCAAACTTCCCCTAGCGAAGCCAGTGAGTTCGATCGCTACATGCAGCGGGGGTATCAACTCACCGCCAAACGCGACTATCCATCCGCCTTGGTGAATTTCCGCCGTGCCCTCAGTCTGCGCCCCGGTAACCGCTATGCCCTCACAGCGATTAGTAATGTCGAGGCCTATATTGCTCGCGATCGCTACGCTGCCCAATCGAGTAATCGTCTCACCTTTGTACCCTCAAATCGCGGCATGCCAGGGCAACGGATCGCAGGCGCCACCCGCTTTGGGGAATGTACCCAAGGCTCTCTGACAAAAATTGTTGCTCTTGTGCCCGATAACAACTTGGGGATGACCGCTGCGGCCAATCCCAGTCTCTTTTTCTTTGTTCCCCAAAGCACGGCCAAATCGGCGGAACTGATGCTGCTCTCAGAAGCTGGCGATCTGCTCCTCACCCAACAAGTGCCCCTGAATGGTAAAGCCGGCATTTTACCTGTGACAGTGGATGCCAGTAAGGCGAAGCTACAACCGGGGCAAAAATACCAGTGGATCTTCTCCCTCACCTGTAAGTCCAATGAACCCGATGCCAATCCCTTTGTGACGGGCTGGATTGAGCGGGCTGAGCTGGACAGCAACCTTGCCCAGGTAATTACCACCATGCCTCCGGCTGATCGCCTGCCCCTTTTGGCCACCAGTCAACTCTGGAACGATACCTTGGCAACCCTTGTGGAGTTGCAGCAAAGCAATCCCAATGACGCTGCCATCAAACAGCAGTGGCAAGATGTGCTCAAGAGTGCCGGTATTGATCCCCAAATTGTTAATATGCCGCTGTTGCGATAGCTGCCCCTGTGCCGATATTGAGGGCGGTTGGCTGACCCCAAACCCCACATCAAGTTGCAGTAGGATGGAGAGTAGGCTGCATTGACAGGAGCGTGCGCCATGCTAAAGATAACTCGATCGCCATTTCCCCTTTGGCTAACCAGTATTGTGCTTCTTGGAGCGATCGCCCCCCTCCCTGCCTTGGCACAGCGGGCTGCGGGCGACATTGTGATTATTGGCAACTCTCCCTATGAGTGGGGACGCAATCAACGCTACTGGAATCATTTGCTCAACCTTTCTGGCGCAACGGCAGCCGCTTCTACGCCAACACCATCAGAGACGCCCCAAGAAGTCGATCCCAAAGTGCTGGAACAACAGCTCCTACGCAATATCCGTGTGGGGCAGCCGCAGCTTCAACCTGTACTGAAGTTACCAGGCTCTTCAGTGGTGACCGGTACCGTGACGAACAATAACCGCCAACCGGTAACGATTCAATCCGTTAACTATGAGGTCGTGGGGCCTAATGGCCAAATTCTACAAACGGGTGCAGCGACGCCAGAACCGGCAACTGTCGGTCCCGGTCAGACAGTGACCTATCAACAAATGCTCCCCACTGTGCCAGCGGATATTGGGGCACGGGTGCGCTTAATGCAGCCAGCGGTGCGGCTCCAAGGGGGTGTCTAGACCGCTTCGCCTCGGTATCACGGGGGGAATTGCCTGCGGTAAATCGGTGGTGGCTGCCTATTTGCAGCAGCAGTATGGTGTGCCTATTGTCGATGCCGACCAGTTAGCGCGGCAGGCGGTTGCCGTCGGAACGCCCATTTATCAAGCGATTCTCGATCGCTATGGTGTTGAGATTTGCCGTGATGATGGCAGCCTCGATCGCTCCCGTTTAGGGGAAATTGTCTTTGCCCAACCCCAAGAGCGCCACTGGCTAGAAGCGCAAATTCACCCTTGGGTTATTGCCCAGATGCAGCAAGCCATTCAAGCATGTGATCAGCCCCTGCTGACCCTCGTGATTCCCCTATTGTTCGAAGCCCACCTCGAAGGGTTAGTGGATCAGATTTGGGTCGTTGCCACCACACCTGCACAGCAGTTAGCTCGCCTTCAGCAGCGGGATGGTCTCTCTGAAAGTGCCGCCGCCCTGCGCCTAGCCAGTCAACTTCCCCTAGAAGAGAAAATTCGACGAGCAGACACCGTTCTTTGGAATACAAGTGGTCTTCAAGAACTCTACCGTCAAGTGGATCAAGCCTTTTCCCTACTGGGCAGGGATCGCAAGGGAAGTTAGCCCCATCGTTACCTGTTGCAGAAAACTTTCTGGATGAATGGGCAGAGAAATGTGGCGATCGGCCCCCCGATAAGGGCGCTCTGATCCCAAAATAAAAATCTTCAGTTGCTCAGGGGTACAGCGTTGTCGCAATTGATCTACAAGCTCCTGCAAATCCCCAGAGCTAAAGGGTTCTGCCAAAAGAACGGCAATGGGCGTCAGGGCTAGCAACCGTTCCACTTCACCATCGACGAGCCAAATCACTTGGTAACCCGCTGTGGTTAAAATCGAGCAGATGAGGGTGGCTGTGGCTTCCTCTTCACTCACAAGCACAATTCGCCCCTCCGGTTCGACCAGTACATCCGTTGTGGCGAGGGGCGGCACATCCAATTTGACTTTGGTCGGCTCCAAGAGGGTGTCCGTAGAGGTTGCAGGTAAGCCAACGGTGAAGGTGCTGCCTTTGCCTTCAGTGGACTCAACTTCAATCCAGCCATTGTGCAGATCCACCCATTGCTTGGTGAGGGCTAAGCCGAGACCAGCGCCGGTATAGGCACGGCCAAAGGAGCTATCCAACTGCTGAAACTTCTGAAAGAGCAAGGGTTGCAGGTGCGCAGGGATGCCGATGCCATTGTCCTGCACTTGGAAAATCAGTTCATCCTCTTTCCACCATGCCCGCAGAATCACTTCCCCCATCGCAGGCGTGAACTTAATGGCATTACTGAGCAGGTTAATGAGAATTTGCTGGATGCGGCGGTAGTCTCCCCAAAAGCGATCGCGACTTGGCGGGATCATCAGTTGATGCTGCAAGTGAATTTGATGGCGCTGGGCTTGGGATTTGACCACTTCGAGGCAGTCGGTACAGAGTTGTCGAATCGAAAAGGCACTGTAATGCAGCCGCGATCGCCCCAATTCCGCTTGGGAGAGATCAAGAATGCTGTTAATTAACTCCAGCAGGTGCGTGCCACTCTCATGGATAATTTCCAAATACTCCCGCTGTTTTTCCGTTAGCGGACCGAGGGGCCAGCGCAAGAGGGTGGCCGAAACCCCAATCACACAGGTGAGGGGCGTGCGCAACTCATGACTCATGGTGGCCAAAAAGTCATTCTTAATCCGATGGGCGGCTTCCATGGCACTCAGGGCTTCCCGCAGGGCTTGGGTGCGTTCATTCACGCGCTGTTCAAGGGTAGCCTTTTGCTGTTGCAGCTCGCTGTAGAGTTGCGCTTGGTAAATGGCAATACTCAGGTGTTGACTCAAATGGGTCAAAAACTCAACTTCTTGGGGTTGCCATTGGCGGGGGCGATCGCACTGGTGGGCAATGAGCACTCCCCAAAGTTTTTCTTGAACAATGATTGGCACAATTAGCCAGGCCTTGATCTGCCAGCGGACGGCAAAGGCCTGTAGGCAGGGAACCTCTTGATAAAATTCGTCAATGTCACTGACTGTGATGGTTTGGCCACGACTGAGACGCTGATAGCTACTGCTGGGTAGGGCAGACCACTGCCAGCAGTCATCCCAGAGCCCAAGAACCGACGGAATTCCGCCATGGCGGCAAGATTCGTAGGCAATTTGCCCCTGCAATTGACCAGTAGAATTGTAAAACTGTCCCACCAGTAGCCGATCGGCACCTAAAAATTCGCGAATCCGATCCACTGCCATCTTCAACAGTTCTGGTAGCTCCAGACTTTGGCGAATTTGGGTGGTGACCTGATGCAGCAGGCGCTCTTTGGCCTGTCGTTCGCTCAAGGCAGCAGTGACAAGGGGGGCACAATTTTGACACTGCTGAGCCATGTCTTCGCTGAGCACATTCATCAGCGAAAGGGCCAAGTCGGCGGGCAACGTTTGGTCTTTGGCGGTCAAGGGAATCAACTGCTGCAAAACTGAGCGGATCAGGGAACGCTGGCCTAGGGGTGTCTGGCTGCGAATTTTGCGCAGAAAGCGAGCGATCGCCACCGGCTCAGTGAGGATTTTCACCCGATAGGCACTCATCTGCGGTACGGTTTCTGCCTGCAACAGCAGCGCAAAGGTCTCTGCCACGACGACGAGAAAAGGGGCATCGGCAGACGCTATCACCTCTTCACGGGTAAGGACAGTTGCGCCGCGATGGCTAGCTTCTGCGAGCAGGACTGTGGCGATTCGCTCGTAGAAAAATGCTGGTAAAATTCGATCAAAGACGGGCTGGCGCATAGTTTTTGAAGTTCAATCCTTGATCGGTTCATCACAGAAAGTGGCATTGCCATGCGGGTTGCGATCGCTAGAGGCTTTTCCCATTAATTTCTGTTGTAGCGGCTCAAGGGGGACAGGGGGGAAAACCCACCAGTTTCTTTAATGATTGTTGTCAACGCATGCATCGAATTCTTACATTAAATGATCTGACTGTTGCCACAGATAACAGCGATGTTGCATTTCTACAGCAAAGCAGTGCTCCCGTTATTATTTTAACGGCAGCGGATACGGATATTGCCCTGCTGGCTCAAGCCTACAAGCAGCTACCCGAGAACTTTCCCCCTCTACGCTTGGCGAATTTACTGCATTTACAAGCAGCAGCAGCCATTGATGACTATGGCGATCGCGTCCTAGCCAAGGCCGACGTGGTCGTGATTCGCCTTTTGGGGGGACGGGGCTATTGGAGCTATGGCCTAGAGGTGGCGCAGCAAATGGTCAGCGATCGCGGTGGGCAGTTGATCTTATTGCCGGGGGACGATCGCCCCGACTTAGAACTCATGAGCCTCTCCAGTTGGCCGCTGGCCCAAGTTGATCGCCTCTGGCAATACTTCCGCGAGGGCGGACAGGAAAATATTCAGCGTGCCCTAGAGTTCATTGGCCACTACGGTTGCGGTTGGGGTCAGCCCCCCCCACCCCCCCAAAGGATTCCCCGCTGGGGCAGCTATCCGATTGCGGGGCAGATAGCCAGCGACTGGCCGCAGGTGGGGATTCTCTTTTACCGTGCCCATTACTTAGCGGGCAATACGGCGGTGATGGATGCCCTCGCTCAGGCCTTGCTGCAGCGGCAATTGGCACCTGTCCCCCTGTTTGTCTCCTCGCTGCAAGATCTAGACATTCAACGGGAACTGCTGGCGGCATGGCGGGGCAAGGTGGAATTGATTCTCAATACGACGGGGTTCGCGATCGCCAAGCCCAAGGAGGTCAACTTTTGGCAGCAATTGGATGTCCCCGTGCTACAGGTCATTCTCAGCAGCAACACCCACGAGACTTGGCAACACCATCCCCAAGGACTGACGCCCCGCGACCTTGCCATGCACGTCGTCCTGCCGGAGGTGGATGGCCGCATCATTACCCGTGCGGTGTCCTTTAAGGCGGTGTCGCAAATTCAAACAGATGTGGAAACCACCGTGACCACCTATGCCCCGGCGGGCGATCGCCTGCACTGGGTCAGTGATCTGGCAGCCAACTGGCTGAAACTGCGCCACAAAGCCCCCCATGAGCGCCGCATTGCCCTGATTTTAGCCAACTATCCCTGCCGCGATGGTCGTCTTGCCAATGGCGTCGGTCTCGACACCCCCAACAGTACGGTAGCACTCCTGAAGGCATTGCAGCAGGCTGGCTATGATCTTGGTACTGACCCGTTGCCCAAGGATGGCGATGCCCTGATCCACCACCTCAGCCGCTACCGCACCAACGACCCCGAAGGCAATCACTGGCGGCAGCCCCGCTACACCCTTCCCCTTGAGGCCTACCAGCACTATTTTCAGAACCTACCAAGGGCAGTACAGGCGGCCATTAACGAACGCTGGCCGTCGCCCACCACAGACCTCCCCATTGCTGGTGACTGTTGGGGCAACATTTTTGTCGGTGTCCAACCCAGTCGGGGCTACGATCGCGACCCCAGTTTGAATTACCATGCCCCCGATTTGGAACCCACCCCAGCGTATCTCGCCTTTTACTTTTGGCTGCGCCATGTTTTTGGGGTGGATGCGATTGTCCATGTCGGCAAGCACGGCAATCTAGAATGGCTCCCTGGCAAAGGCATTGCCCTCAGTGACACCTGTTTTCCCGAAATTGCCCTTGGCCCTGTCCCCCACTTTTACCCCTTCATTGTCAACGATCCCGGTGAAGGTGCCCAAGCCAAACGCCGTGCTCAAGCAGTGATTTTGGATCATCTGACTCCCCCCCTCACCCGTGCTGAGCTGTACGGTGGTCTAGAGACCCTCAGCCACTACATTGAGGAATACTACGCCGCTGAGCAGTTCGATCGCCCCCGTTTGAGTGTGCTGCGGCAGCAGATTGAAGCCCTCGTCAAAGAACTCGATCTCGATCAAGAAATTGGTGCCCCCAATCCTGAGGAAACCTGGACGGCGTGGCTAGCGCGCACCGATGGCTACCTCTGTGATCTGCGGGATGCCCAGATTCGCGATGGCCTGCATATTCTTGGCCAATGCCCTCAGGGACGGCAGTTGCGAGATCTGATGGTGGCGATCGCCCGCAGTCCCAGTGGCCAGCACATGGGTCTCACTCGTGCCTTAGCAAAGGATCAAGGGGTTGATTTAGATCCCCTGACCGCTAACCCAACCGATCCAAGTCCTGTACCTAGATACCGTTCCGTTGGTGAGTGGCAGCATGCCCTCGAGGAAACCGCGGCAAAACTGGTGGAGGACTTACTGAAGGGCACCCCTGATCTCCCCTGTGGCCGTGCAACTCAGCAGGTACTGGATTGGATTCGTACGGTGCTCTACCCTGCCCTGCAACAGACCCGCCAAGAAATTGACCACTTTCTCCATGGCCTCAATGGCGGCTATGTTCCCAGTGGCGCTGCCGGTGCCCCCAGTCGTGGTCGTCCGGATGTCCTACCCACCGGACGGAATTTCTATGCAGTGGATTTGCGAGCGGTACCGACGGAAGCTGCTTGGGCATTGGCGGAGCGATCGGCGGCAGCCCTCATCGAACGCTATTGTCAAGAGCAGGGAGAATTTCCCCGTACCCTAGGTCTTTCGGTATGGGGCACCGCAACCATGCGCACCGGGGGCGACGATATTGCCCAAGCCCTTGCCCTGTTGGGGGTTCGTCCTGTCTGGGAGGGCGCCTCGCGGCGGGTGGTGGATTTGGAGGTGATTCCCCTGTCGCTGTTGGGACGACCGCGTGTGGATGTCATGCTGCGGATTTCTGGCTTTTTCCGCGATGCCTTTCCCAACCTGATTGCTCTTTTTGATGAAGCGGTGCAGCGGGTGAGCCAGTTGGATGAACCCGCGGATCAAAATCCCTTGGCAGCCCAAGTGGCCAAAGAAACGGCCTATTGGCAACAGCAGGGTCTCTCCCTGAATCAAGCTCAGGAACGGGCACGCTTTCGCATCTTTGGTTCCAAGCCCGGTGCCTATGGGGCGGGACTCCAAGGACTGATCGAAGCCCAAAACTGGCAGGGGGATGACGATCTTGCCCGCGCCTATATTCACTGGAGTAGCTATGCCTACACCGGCGAAGCCCACAGCCACAATGCAGCGGAAGCCCTAGAGCAGCGGCTGAGTCAATTGCAAGTGGTGCTGCAAAACCAAGACAACCGCGAGCATGATCTATTGGACTCCGATGATTATTACCAGTTTCAGGGGGGCTTGACCGTTGCCGTGCGATCGCGATCGGGGCAGCAGCCCACGGTTTACTTTGGCGATCACTCACGGCCAGAGCAGCCAAAAATTCGCACCCTCCAAGAGGAACTGCTGCGAGTCTATCGCTCCCGCGTCATTAATCCCAAATGGCTAGCCGGCATCAAGCGCCATGGCTACAAAGGTGCCTTTGAAATGGCCGCCACAGTGGATTATCTCTTTGGCTATGCCGCTACGGCTCGCTGTGTGCCCGATTATGTGTTTACAGGCATTACTCAGACCTATTTGCTTGATAGCGAAATGCAAGCCTTTGTGGCGCAGCATAATCCTTGGGCACTGCGGGACATGGCGGAGCGACTCCTCGAAGCTGCCCAGCGTCAACTGTGGCAAGCACCGGATCCGCAGATCCTAGACCGCCTGCGAGCGATCGCCCTAGAGGCCGAAGGTTTAATTGAAGGCAAATTTTAATGGTTTAGCTTTAATACAGCAAAATCAAGCGCAATACCCGCGCGATCGCTGCCACCAAGCAGACAATCACCAACTGCCCTGGCAAGGCAAAAAGCGAATACTGCTCTAGTAGCTCCACCAAGGGTTGACTCAACTGCCCTGCAAGAGCCAGACCACTGAGGTAGAGGGCACCGCAGACATGAATGAGCACCAGTCCCCCTAGGCCACTCAAAGCAAGCCATTCTAAACTCACTCGCTTTTGGGGGCGAAAAGCCAGCCAACCACAGACCCAAGCCCCCGGCACAAAACCCAAGAGGTAACCGAATGTCGGTTCACGCCAGTAGTCCAGACCTCCCCCTTGGGAAAACACCTGAAACCCGCTGAGACCCAGAATCAGATAAGCCACCTGAGAGAGGGCGGCGGCTTGCCGTCCCCCCATGCAGCCCACTAGAAGAACCGCCGCAACTTGATAGGAGACGGGTAACCCATACACGGGAACGGCGGCCCATGAACTGGGCAAAACAAATTGCCCTTCCTCATTGAGGAGGTTGGGGAGGGCGATCGCCGCCTCCATGAAGGTTCCAGCCACTGTCAGCAGGAGGCCTAAAATGGCCCACAAAAATTCATCGAGGGGTGACAGGTTGGTTCTCAAGAGCACTGCAACACATTAGGCGGGACAGACGGGGTCGGACTTGTATAGTGAAACGCGAGATCCGTATCCCCCATCATAATAAGGTCTCCATGGTATAAGACTCGCTCCTCCGACAGGGGTGTACCGTTAATTAATGTGCCATTGCGACTATTGTTGTCACGGATCAGGTACACCAGAGCATTGCCCCGAGGGCGTAGTTCAATGGTTGCCTGATGTCGGGAAATATAGGGGTCGTGAATAATAATGTCACAGTCGCTGGCGCGGCCAATTTTCCAGAACGCCTTTCCTGCGAGGTGATACTTGCCGACCACCGTACCTTGGGAGCGCACAATTAGCCATGCTTGTTTGTCAACGTCTGGAAGGTGGGTCATAGGGGTCTGCCACGGATACTTTTATCATACGTACTCTATCCATACTTTTGGGGCGGGCTAAGGCTCTGAAAACCTGTGGTAATCCAAGATTGGATGTCTGTCAGCTTCAGTAGTTGTACGGATAACAAAAGGTTAGTGAGTATGTTTAGATGAAGCTAGTAAAAAAATATTCAAGACTCTTTAAGGTTCAATTGTGAGGGAAACATGAGGCGTTTTTAGCACAAAGCTTTTACCTGTCAATTATGCAAAATAGCTGGGCGATTTTATTCACTTTAATTGACTTGTTGTGAGTTTTCTATGAAAAAGCCAGCTTCAGATTCTGCATCTAGTTTAAGCCAAGTCTCCCCTTTGACGGAGATTAAAAATCAGGTTGTACCGACTCAGCAACTGAAGCTACGGCGATCGCTCCTTGCCAATTTGTTAGTGTTCGCAGCCGGGTGTGGCATCCTTGCCTTTGCAGGCTTGTTTCTCTACCGCCATTTAACAACCGTGCGCAGTCGTGATGCGGTCATTAATGGCGTCATTGTCAATGTGCGGGCTCCGGAGGAAGGAACCCTCCAGCAACTGAGGGCAAAGGTGGGGCAATTTATCAAGCCAGCGGAGGAGACGCCCCTAGCCGTGCTAGAAAATGCCTACCTTAGCCAAGGCAACCTCAAGGAAGTTGAAAAATGGCTGGAACGGCGGCAGGGTGAACTAGAAGCCGCTCAGGCAAAACTGGCTCAGTTGCAGGGACTCCTCGCCTCTGCCCAAGGGGATGAACGCCATCAACAGCTGCTTGAGGTAAAACAAACCAATCGCCAAGTGGCGGCTGCCCAAGCGGAACTAGGGGCTGCTAAAGCGAATCTGGCCGATGCCAAGGCACGCTATCGATTGGCAAAAATTAACTACGGCCGCTTTAGTCGATTGGCACAGCAGGGAGCGGTACCCCAAGCCCAAGCAGATGCGGCTCTAACGGAATTGCAGCAAAGCCAAGCGCAAGTGGCTGCTCGCCAACGGGAAGTGGAGGCTGCCGCTGATAGGGTAGAGGCGCTCAAGGCCGATGCCCGTGCCGCTGAATTGGGACTGACCCTGCGCAACACTCGCAGCAACTATGACCCCCGCCTGCGGCTTCAGGAGCTAAAAATTCAGATTAGCGAACAGCAGGCGATCGTCCAAGGGCTGAAACGGGAAATTGCGGCTCAACAGCGACAGGTTGCCCAAGCCTGGCAGGAGGTTGCTCAGCGCAAGGTGGTGAAGGTAACGGCTCCCATTGCCGGCTATGTCTGGCGGGTGGATGCCCGTCCGGGGATGTTTCTCGGCAAAGGGGATCAAATTTTGCAGTTATTGGATTGTCAACGGCGCTGGATTGATGTGTTTGTAGAGGAACAGTCCCTGCGGCTAATCCACCCCGGTACCAAGGCCAAAATTGAACTCTATGGCAGCAAAGGCAAGGTGGTTTGGGGCACAGTCACCAACATTCGCTCTGGCTTGGGTCGCCTCAACCCCGGCGACGATCAGGTGATCCCGATTCCCGAGAACTATCCGCGTCAAAGCCAAGTGCGCGTTGAATTAGACGCTGATCAAGACTGGGGTGAAGGCAATTTCTGTTATGTGGGCTACACCGCACGGGTGACCTTTCAAATTTCCCCCTAAGCGTTTATAGCTATCCTAAACAATGCTCAATCCTTCATAGTTGCCTTTTATCTGGGCGATAAGAGATATTGATGCAACTTTGCACTTAGCCCTGGAAGGTCTGGTGCCATTCATAGATAAGATTAAATCTAATTAGTCTTGTCCATAGGCATAAGCGGGGTTTATGTTGCAATCATTTGCGGACACAGTATGGCTCATTCCCTTTTACTCGCTGGCGGGAATGGTGCTGTCCTTGATTTGGTCACCGGGGATCACCCGGAAAACGGGACCTCGTCCAGCGGGCTATTTGAATCTCTTGCTCACGTTGTTCTCCTTTGTTCATGCACTGTTGGCCACGGTGGCGATCGCCAACCAACCGCCGCAGTCTTTGCACTGGACGTGGCTGGATGTGGCGGGTCTGCACTTTGACATTCCGGTGGAAATTTCCATCTTGACCACCACCGCCCTGATGCTGATTACGGGTTTGAACCTCATGGCTCAGATCTTTGCCATCGGCTACATGGAGATGGATTGGGGCTGGGCGCGCTTTTTTGCCCTATTGGCTCTGTTTGAGGGGGGGATGGGGGCGCTGGTGCTGCTGGATTCTCTGTTTTTTAACTATGTCATGCTCGAAATTCTGACCCTAGCGACCTATTTGCTCATTGGCTTCTGGTTTAACCAACCGCTGGTGGTGACCGGTGCCCGCGATGCCTTCCTCACCAAGCGGGTGGGAGACTTGGTGCTGCTGATGGGGGTGTTGGCGATTTATCCCCTTGCTGGCTCTTGGAACTACGACGATTTAGCGGCTTGGGCAGCTACGGCTCAGGTGGATCCCACCCTCATTACCCTAATTTGTTTGGCGCTGATTGCTGGGCCAATGGGGAAATGTGCCCAATTCCCATTGCATCTGTGGTTGGATGAGGCCATGGAAGGCCCTGTGCCTGCCTCTATTCTGCGGAATGCCATTGTTGTGGGCACGGGGGCATGGGTGCTGGTGAAGCTGACGCCGGTGCTGAGCCTTTCCTCTGTCGCTCTAACAGGTTTGCTGGTCATTGGTAGCGTCACTGCCTTGGGAGGAACCCTGATTGCCATTGCCCAAGTGGACATTAAACGCGCCCTCTCCTATTTGGTGAGTGCCTACATGGGCTGGGTGTTTATTGCCGTTGGTCTCAAGGAGCCGGGCTTAGCCTTTGTCTTTATCCTCACCTACGGCGTGGCCATGGCACTGCTGATGATGAGCATTGGCAGCATTATTTGGAATAGCATTACCCAAGATCTGCG
This sequence comes from Thermosynechococcus sp. PKX82, assembly GCF_031583255.1. Lineage (NCBI taxonomy): Bacteria > Bacillati > Cyanobacteriota > Cyanophyceae > Acaryochloridales > Thermosynechococcaceae > Thermosynechococcus > Thermosynechococcus sp. PKX82. Next base: position 990,195 of record NZ_CP134169.1, read on the forward strand.
CCTATTGGGCGGGCTGTGGTCGCGGCGCCCCATTTCCGGTATTTCGTTTCTCGTTGGTTCTGCAGGGTTGCTGGCGGTTCCCCCCTTGGCCAGCTTTTTCCCACAGGCAGAATTGCTGGATACGGCCTTTGCCCAACTGCCTTGGGTGGGGGTGGTGCTTCTATTGATGAATGCGTTTGCTGCCTTTAGTCTTGGTCGCACGTTCTGCCTGATTTGGGGCGGTGAGGTCAAACCAATGACGGCGCGATCGCCCGAGGTCTTTTGGCCGATGATTTTGCCGATGACCGTTGATCTGGGTCTGGTGCTGCACTTGCCCATTCTCATGGGGCGCTTTGATTGGGTGATTTGGACAGATCCTTCCTTAACCACAGCAGCTGCCCTGACGGTAACCGCTATCTTGGGCTGGGGTGCAGCCGCATGGGTCTATCTCGGCCAAGCCATTCCCAAGCCGGTGCAGTTTCCCCTACCGTCGGTACAGGATCTGCTGGCCTACGATTTCTATACGCCGAAGCTCTACAAAGCCACCGTGGTGGGAGCAGTGGATATGATTTCCCGCATGACTGCTTGGTTTGATCGCACGTTTGTGGATGGCACTGGCAATGCCTTTGGCGGGGCAACCCTGTTGGGGGGCGATCGCCTGAAGTACAGTACAACGGGTCAATCCCAAGCCTATATCCTCACCATTTTGATGGGGGTCGCCCTTCTGGTGATTGCCATTTGTTGGCCACTGCTGGCTTAGTGCTCCATTCCTTGAGGTTCTTGCCCTATGCTGACGCTGTTAATTGTTTTGCCTGTCATCGGTGCGCTGCTGATGCCGCTGCTGCCAGAACGAGCCTTGCGTTCGGTTGCTTTGGTGAGCGCTGGTGTCACCTTTGCCCTGTCCCTCTGGATGCTGACGCAGTTTGATGTCCAGCAGACCGCACTACAATTTACGGAATTTGTGCCGTGGCTGTCGCCCTTGGGATTGAACTATTCCCTTGGTGTGGATGGGTTGTCCCTCCCGCTGATTGTCTTGGGAACGTTCTTAACCCTTGTGGTTGTGTTCACGGGTGAAAAAAGTGGCCATCGGCTCTTCTATGCCCTTGTTCTTTTGGCCAATGCGGGAATTACCGGGGCGTTCGCAGCACAAAATCTGCTGCTGTTCATTCTCTTTTACGAAGTTGAGTTGGTGCCCTTTTACCTGTTGATTTTGATCTGGGGCGGGCAGCGTCGCGAGCAGGCAGCGATCAAGTTTCTGATCTATACGGCAGTCTCAGGAATTCTCGTGCTAGCTGCCTTTTTGGGGATGGGCTGGCTCACCCACGCTCCTAGCTTTGACTATCAAGATATTCAGGTTGCTGGCTTGGCACCGACGACCCAAGGGATTCTGCTGCTGCTGTTGATCCTAGGTTTTGGCATCAAAATGCCCTTGGTGCCCCTTCACAGTTGGTTGCCCGATGCCTATGTGGAAGCCTCAATGCCAACCGCCATTCTCCTTGGGGGGATCCTAGCTAAGCTGGGTGCCTATGGCCTAGTGCGGTTTGCCTTAGGCTGTTTTCCAGAGGCTTGGGGGCAGTTTTCTGGCCTGCTGGCCCTTGTGGCGGCTCTTGGCATTAGCTATGGAGCACTGGCTGCGATCGCCCAAAAGGACATTAAACGCATGGTGGCCTATAGCTCCATTGGTCACATGAGCTACGTATTGTTGGCGGCAGCAGCCCATACCCACCTCAGCGTCGTCGGCGCCATTGCCCAAATGATTAGCCATGGCCTGATTTTGGCATTGCTATTCTATTTGGTTGGCGTCATTGAAACGAAAGTTGGCACCCGCGAACTCAATGTGCTCAATGGCTTGCTCAATCCTCTGCGGGGGTTACCGACCACCAGTGCTCTCCTCATTTTGGGGGGGATGGCCAGTGCCGGTATTCCAGGATTAGTGGGGTTTGTGGCGGAATTTTTAATCTTCCAAGGCAGCTATGGTACCTTCCCGATGCCAACTCTAATTGCGGTGGTGGGCACCGGCCTCACGGCTGTTTATTTTGTAATTTTGATTAACCGCACCTGCTTTGGTCGTCTTGACAATGCCACTGCCTACTACCCACGGGTGGTTTGGTCAGAGAAGTTCCCCGCTATGGTACTGACACTGCTGATTCTGGTTCTGGGCATCCAACCAACATGGCTGGTGCGTTGGAGTGAAACCACCAGTGCGCAGCTGGTTGCCGCCATCCCCACTGCCACCGAAACCGTTGCCAGTTTACCCCTATAGCTCAGAGAGGAAACCATGGTTGAAACAATTGAGCGTCCCAGTTCGGCAAAACTGCCCCCACTGGATCACCCCCTCGCCGACATTATTTACCGCCTTGAGGCGGGGGGTGCCCTCATTCCCGACACGCCAGTGAACCTGATGAAGATCATCGGTATGTACAAGGCCTACGCCATTCCGATGGACTTTTACTGGCGGAATTTGCTGTACCTCGGTGAGCGGGTATTTATCCATCCTTTTCCCTTCTTCAAGTATTTTCCAACCAAGGACTACTTTGAGTTGGCCAATCACTATGCTGGGGATACAGCGGATCTGCGGATTTGGCGTGGCCCTGCCCATGCCCACCCCGAATTGATGGAATTTATTGCAAAGGGGGAAACAGGGAAAATGCCGCGTCTGCTCCACCACCTTTGGCACGACCGCATCAACATGGAGTTTTCCGAAAGCTTGGCGCGCTCAATGATGTGGCATCGCATGGGGGGGCAGCTGGATATCTACCTTGACTCTGAAGAGTACAAAGCCGCCGCCGATAGGGCAATCCGCGCCTACTTCAAAGGCAACCCGCTGATGCTCGGGCTGTACAAGCTCTTTCCCGACCTCTTCTTGGAGCAGGCTCGCCAAGCCACCTACATGAACGTGCTGGGGCTATTTTGGGAAGTGATGGCACCCGTCTTCTTCGAGATGAGCGATCGCTATGACGAGGGCAGCATTACCAGCGTCAAGGATGCCATGAACTTCTTGGTCAATGGAATTTTTGCCATTGCCGGTCGCCCGATTTACCACCACGTCTATATTGATGGCGAGGTGCATGTCCTTGTGCCCAAGGAAAAGGGCTTTATGTGGCTCTATGAAGCAGCCTTCCCCTATGTGGAAGCGGTCTTTTACCGCACGGCGCCCTTCCGGGGAACGAAGTCCTACAATGCCCAAGCCAATCAGGTGCCCACTGATCAGGTGGACTTCCACTATGGCATTCTCTTTGCCGATAAATTCCCGGTGGGGACGGCGGGGATTCCCCCCACACTGCTGCATCAGGACATGTATCACTTCCTACCCCAGTACCTGAAGGATTACTTCCACCAGCACTGTCGCGGCGAGGATGATATTTTGGTGCAGTTGGGAATTGCCTTCCAGCATGCGATGTACACGGTAACCTCCGCTGTTTTGCAAGCAACCCGTGCCGCCTTCTACTACCCCTTAGATGATCCCAATCCGGAGCATCTCATGGCCAACCGGCGTTTCTTTGTGGCTCAGATGGATCGCTTTTTGCGACCGCAGTACGGCATTGCTGAAGCCTGCAAAATTCGCAATGTCCAAGATCCCAATTATTTGTAGGGAGTTGTAGGACAGGACATTAGGGAGAGGGGGTGTGTCTCTTCTCCCTTTTTGCTAGGCTGGAATCAAAGTGAATTTTTGTAACGAGGTAAAGCCGTGGCCAACGTGGAAATTTATACGTGGTCTCGTTGTCCTTTTTGTATTCGGGCAAAGCAGCTGTTAACCCGCAAAGGAGTAAAATTTACCGAGTACGTCATTGATGGCGATGAAGCGGCTCGTGCTGCAATGGCTCAACGTGCCCATGGCCGGCGATCGCTCCCGCAAATTTTTATTAACAACGAACACATTGGCGGCTGCGATGATCTTTATGCCCTAGAGGCACAAGGGAAATTGGACGCTCTGTTGCAAGCGGCAGCTTAATGACGGTGGATATTGCCTTTATTATTGACCCGATCGCCCGCCTTGACCCCGGCCACGATACCAGTGTGGCCTTGATGGAAGCAGCGCAAGCGGCAGGCGCACAGGTGTGGGTAACGGAAATTTCCCAACTGCTGATCCGCGAAGGTCAGGTATGGGCAGCGCTCACCCCGATCCAGTTATCGCCCGTGCAACTAGTGGCCAGCCAGTGGCAGATTCCCCAACCTTGGTTTCAGACGGGGGCAGTGGAATGGCGACCCCTCAACACCTTTCGAGCGGTGTGGATGCGCAAGGATCCCCCCGTGAATACCGCCTACCTCTATGCCACGTACTGTCTTGATTTAATCGATCCCCAGACCACCCTTGTCCTCAACTCGCCCGCAGGGTTGCGCCATGCCAATGAAAAGATGTATGCCCTGCAATTTACGAGTGTGACTCCCAAGACCATTGTCACAGGAGATAAGCAGCGCATTCGGGAATTTGTGCAGCAGCAGGGCATGGCCGTTCTCAAGCCCTTGGGGGGCAAAGCCGGAGAAGGCATTCTCTTTTTGCAGGCGGGCGATCGCAACCTCAATTCCATGATTGAAATGAGTACTCAGTGGGGACAGCTACCGGTGATGGTGCAGGAGTACCTACCCGCGGCCAAGGAAGGCGATAAACGAATCATTCTCCTCAATGGGGAACCCATTGGTGCTGTGAATCGGATTCCCACAGGGGATGAATTTCGGGGCAATATGGCCACCGGCGGACGCGTGGCAGCAGTGGAAATTACCGAGCGCGATCGCCAGATTTGTCAAACTTTAGCCCCTGCCCTACGGCGCGATGGCCTGTACTTTGTGGGGATTGATGTCATTGGTGGCTATTTGACAGAAGTGAATGTCACTAGCCCCACGGGCGTTCGTGAGATTGATCGCCTCAATGGGACTTGCCTTGGTCAACAGGTGATGGCTTGGCTATTAGGCTAACATTGAGTTATGCTTAGCCACTCAGGGGATGTGATTCAAACCAGTAATCAAGTTTTGATAAAGCGATATGGTTCACAGCAAAGAACGCGCCCCCAGAAATAGAACAATTACGTTGACCGAGCAAGAACAAGCGAAGTATCGACAGCGACTCCTACGGTTGAGTCATCCTGTGAGCTTATCAGAAATCATTAACCGCACCATCCATCAAGATATCTTTGAGGTCATCAAGTTTCTCCCAAGTCAATTTGTTGATTTGCTGTTTATTGATCCACCTTACAACCTGAACAAAGTATTTAACTCAATTAGCTTCAAGAAAAAAAGTTTAGAGGATTACATTAACTGGCTAGAGTCTTGCTTGTCGAGTCTTGAAAAAATTCTAAAACCAACTGCATCTATTTACATTTGCTCTGATTGGGAATCCTCAACTGCTGTATTTGAAGTCATTAAAGACCGTTTTCAAATCCGCAACCGAATTACATGGGAGCGCGAGAAAGGACGAGGAGCAAGCAAGAATTGGAAAAATGCCTCCGAGGATATATGGTTCTGCACTGTTTCTAATGAGTACACCTTTAATGTTGAGGCTGTTAAGCTCAAGCGTAAAGTCATCGCTCCCTATAGAGTCAATGGACATCCCAAAGATTGGGAAGCCACGGAAGAAGGAAATTACCGCCTAACGCATCCTTCTAACCTGTGGACAGACTTAACTGTGCCCTTTTGGTCAATGCCAGAAAATACAGATCATCCCACCCAAAAGCCCGAGAAACTACTGGCTAAGGTCATTTTAGCTAGCTCCAATCCAGATGACATTATTTTTGATCCGTTCCTCGGCTCCGGAACAAGCTCTGTCGTTGCCAAGAAGCTCGGTAGGCGTTTTTTGGGGGTTGAACTGGATGAGACTTATGCTTGCCTAGCGGAGAAGCGCCTTGAAATGGCTGAAGTAGATGCTTCGATTCAGGGCTATGCTGATGGCGTGTTTTGGGAAAGAAACACATTAAGTGAGCAAGGACGTTTTACGCAAAAGCAGTATCAGTGCGAAAAACTATTTCACCAACCAGAGCTTTTTCCCTAGAGGAAACATAAGAATCAATGGAAAAAAGACATATTTTCTATGGTGATCAGATTGGTCAAATCGAAGAAAACATCAAAGAACTCTTAAACTCACAGGAAGATTTCTTGTCTGCTGTGACAATCAATAGCCCAAGAGCTGTTGGCGATGCTGTTCAGCAAATTCTTGCCAATCATCTACAGGCGGTTCTTGGTGAAGAGATTTGTAAAAACTATTCAGCACATTTTGCCCGTAGAGCCATGGCTGATCTCGCTTTCAAGGATGATCAAGGATTTTACTATGTCATTGACGTGAAAACCCACAGATTGAGTACACAGTTTAATATGCCCAATTTAATTTCTGTAGAACGCCTCACTCGTTTCTATCAATCAGATGAAAATGTTTTTGCAATTTTGCTGATTGCCTATGAGGCTCAAAGAACTCGTATCGGTATTGAAAATGTTCAATTTCTGCCAATCGAGTTTTTGGGGTGGGACTGCTTAACAATTGGCCCTTTGGGTTGGGGGCAAATTCAGATTGCGAACTCTAATGTTTTAACGATTAACCGTGGCTACTCCCGTAAGCAGTGGATGCTTGAGTTGTGTGATGCATTAGCTGAATTCTATCCCCGTGAAATTAGCAAAATTGAAGGGCGGTTGAAATACTTTACAAAGGTTCGCGAGTTTTGGCTTAATCATAGCGATTAAAGCTTTTTTCATAAAGTTAAACATCATAAACCAAGCTGCAACATGGCCGTGATGCGACTGAAAACGGATAGTTGCCTTGTATAATCACTGTACTGAATCTCTTCCTTTTGCCTATAATTGATAGGCTGGATTTTTTCACGAGTCTATGAGTCGCGGCACACTCTTTGATAAGGTTTGGGAACAGCACACGGTGGCGACACTGCCCTCAGGGCAAACGCAGCTCTTTATTGGCCTGCACCTGATTCACGAAGTGACGAGTCCCCAAGCCTTTGCCATGCTGCGGGAGCGGGGATTGGCGGTGCTGTATCCGCAGCGAACCGTGGCGACGGTGGATCATATTGTGCCGACAGATACGCTGGCGCGTCCTCTCCAAGATGCCCTTGCCGAAGAGATGCTGCAAGCCCTTGAGGCGAATTGCCGTGCTCACCATATTCCTTTCTTTGGGATTGGCTCCGGTCGTCAGGGCATTGTCCATGTGATTGCTCCCGAGCAGGGGTTAACGCAACCGGGGATGACGATCGCCTGCGGGGATAGCCACACCTCTACCCACGGTGCCTTTGGGGCGATCGCCTTTGGGATTGGCACCAGTCAAGTGCGGGATGTGTTGGCGACTCAGACCCTCGCCCTCAATAAGCTCAAGGTTCGCAAAGTAGAAGTGAATGGCTCCCTTGGCTCTGGGGTCTATGCCAAGGATCTCATCCTCCACATTATTCGCCACCTTGGTGTTAAAGGCGGTGTTGGCTATGCCTATGAGTTTGCTGGCAGTACCTTTGCCCAGCTCTCAATGGAAGAGCGGATGACCGTCTGCAATATGGCCATTGAAGGGGGAGCCCGCTGCGGTTATGTCAACCCCGATGAAACCACCTTTGCCTATTTACGAGGCCGCCCCTTTGCTCCCCAAGGCAAGGCTTGGGATGAGGCGCTGGTGTGGTGGCGATCGCTCGTCAGTGATGCCGATGCTGAATACGATGATGTTGTCACATTTGCAGCTGCAGATATTGCACCGACGGTCACTTGGGGCATTACCCCCGGCCAAAGCGTTGCGGTGGATGAGACCTTGCCCACCCTAGAGAGTTTGCCCGAGGCAGAACGGGCGATCGCCGCTGAAGCCTATGCCTACATGGATCTGCAACCGGGGCAGCCCATTCAAGGCACCAAGATTGATGTCTGCTTTATTGGCAGTTGCACCAATGGTCGCATTAGTGATCTGCGGCAGGCTGCCAAAGTTGTCGAAGGGCGCAAAGTCAAACCCGGTGTCAAAGCCTTTGTGGTTCCCGGTTCAGAACGGGTGAAAGCGCAAGCCGAAGCGGAGGGTCTCGATGTCATTTTCCAAGCCGCAGGGTTTGAATGGCGCAATCCTGGTTGCTCGATGTGCCTCGCCATGAATCCCGACAAGCTGCAAGGGCGTCAGATCAGTGCCTCATCTTCCAATCGCAACTTCAAAGGACGCCAAGGATCAGCAGCGGGACGGACACTCCTCATGAGTCCAGCGATGGTGGCCGCCGCAGCTATTACGGGTGAAGTTACAGATGTGCGGGCATTTCTTTGATGTCCTGCTTAATAGATATCAAGTTCTTTATCAGCCCTGTCACATTCCCTAAAGTATGAAATTATCCTCCTAGACAATGACAATAGAGACAAGGGGAGGAGCGGTTTATGTTTCCAATCTTTCCAAAAGGAGGCTGTCTATGAAAATGTTACAGGGCTTGCTGGGGGCAGTGGTTCTGGGTATGGCCTCTATTTTGCCTGCTGCTGCTGAGACGCTAGTTTCTGATAGCGGGCTGACTGAAATTTACGGCTACCAGCTTAGCCCCTTGCCGGGAGACATCTTGCCCTACACCACCAAAGTCAATGGACGAGTTTATGAGGGCACCATTAACGTCACGGCAAGCGGCAATGGCTTCGTGCGCGGCTTTTTTAGCGATCGCGATCTTGGCGGTAATTTTGGCTGTAGTGGCGAAGTAACCATTCAATGGGTACGGGATAATCGCTATATTTCCGTGTGGCGAGTTGGCGGTACTTATACGCCGCGTCTGCAATGTCCGCAAGCGGGCACCACGGCTCGTCTGAATATGCGCCTCTATCCCTAGAGAAATCAACCATACTCCTGCTCTGTAATGCGCCAGCGCGCCGAAAGAACACTGGGTTCTAAACTCAAGCGGCTCACTAGCCCTTCTACAAAGTCATCATTGCGCTCTTGACTGAGGAGTTCTGCTTCAATATGGACGCGATCGGGGGTGTCTTCAATATCCTCGCTGAGGAGCGATCGCAACTTCAGCCGACTGCCCGCTAATGACTGCAACAGCAGTGCCCGCAAATGAGCCTCTGCCTCAGCACGGCAGACAATATCACAGCGATAGCACAACTCCACTTCGGTGCCCTTGAGGGGCTGCTGATTGATGCGATAGCCGAGGGGACGCAAGAGCAGATTGGCCACGAGCACTGCCACTGCTCCTAAGGTTGCCTGATAGAGTAATCCCGAACCACACAGTGCCCCCACCGCCGCTGCACACCAGAGAGTAGCGGCCGTATTCAAACCCCGTACTGAGAGGCCTTCCCGCAGGATCACGCCCCCGCCGAGAAACCCAATACCAGAGACAATTTGGGCGGCAATCCGCGTTGGACTCGCTTCCCCCGGCGTCAAAGCCGAGAGCATGACAAATAGTGCTGCCCCCGTTGCCACGAGGGTATTTGTGCGCAGACCGGCCATGCGTTGCCGCCATTGTCGCTCCAAGCCGAGGGCTGCCCCAAGACAAAAGGCTGCTACCAAACGGACAATAAAATCACTCGTTGACATCGGTTAAAACGACAGCCCTAGGAAGACACTCACCAGATAGAAGTAGAGCAACAGCCCTGTAAAGTCCTTGATGGTTGTGATAAAGGGATCCGCCGCTGGCCCGTGGTCAAAGCCCAACTTCAGCAACACCCAAGGAAGCAATGCCCCTAAGATCGCCGCGAAGGTAATTACAACAAAAAGTGAAATCCCTACAGCCAGTCCCAGTTGGGGAATGTCGTTGGGTAGCCCTTGCCAGAAGAAGGCAATCAAGCCGCCAGCAGTTCCCAAGATAAGACCCATGATCGCACCAATGCGAAACTCGCGAAAGAGATAACCGCCATAGCGACGAATATCAATGTGCTGCCAAGCAAGACCACGGGCAAAGACAGTGGTGGATTGGGTACCGACATTGCCTCCCATGTCCATGACCACAGGAATGAAAATGGCTACGGCAACGACGGCTTCCAGAACTTCCTCAAAGTACTGAATCACGCCGCCAACAATCATACCGCCAATGAGGGTAATGATCAGGCAGATAATCCGCAGTTGCACTGCATAGCGAATGGGACCGCGCACCAGTCGTTCACTCCAAGCTTGATCGCGGTTGAGCAAGTTGCCCACACCTGCTTGCGCCAAAATGGTGCTCGTTGCCTCCTCCTCAATCAGGTCAATCACATCATCAAAGGTGATATCGCCCACCAGTCGCCCCTCTTGATCCACCACAGGAATAGCAGGGACATCGTATTCCTTGAGGAGTTTGGCTGCGGATAGTTCCGGCGCGGTCACAGCGATCGCCAGTTCCTGTCCTTGCACCAAATCTTGAAGCGGCTGGTGGGGATTTGCTTTCATCAACTGGATCGGCTGCACAAAGCCACGATAAAAGCGCTGTTCATCAATGACAAAAATAATGCTCAGGTCATTAATATCCAAGGAACTCTCACGGATAGCGGCGATCGCCTGCTCCACGGTCAAGTCTTGCCGCAGCGCCAAGTAGCGCAGATTCATGCGCCGACCAATTGTGCCCTCAGGATAGCCCAACAGCAGGTTCACGGCGTCGCGGGATTCTGAGCTTAACTGGCTGAGCAACCGTTTGGTGACCTTGGCAGGTAATTCCTCAAAGAGACGCACCCGTTGATCGGCCTCAAGGGCTTCTAGAAAATGCAGAATCTCAGGATCCGTCATCCCTTCAATGAGGGTTGCCTGCTCATCGGGAGTCAGGGCTTCAAAGACTGCGATCGCCTTGTCTTTTTCGAGGAGGCGAAAGGCCAATACCCGCTTATGGGGGTCAATTTGGCGCAGGGCGCGCACTAGCTCAGGAATCGTCAGTTGGTTGGCTGTCCGCTTGGCAGCACCGAGACCCTGCGGATAGGTCAGCAGATCATCGAGGGGATTGATTACCATCGCATTGCTCCTTCTATGGTTGACAATTTAGGGTGGGTGAGACAGGGGCATAGGCTTCGCTCAATTGATGCCAGAGATCAGCCAACTGGTTGTAGGCTTCGGATGTAGAAAGTTTCCCACTCGTATGGAGAGCAGCAATAAACCCTGCTCGTTGAGCAAATTTCTGCAGGTAGGCATCAAAGGTCAGCGCGTCTAGGGTGACGTGCCCACGGTAAAGGGTATAGGGGCACAGAAATGCCTGCTTTGCATCGTGGGTTATCATGGTTCTAAGCTCCATTGAGAAACGACAATAGGATGTTTTAGGGTTTAACGAGACAACTCAAAGGGTGAGAACTCTCCCAAGTGGGCGATCGCTTGGCTCATGACCGTAATCATCAGGTGGCCAAGGGCAACACCCAGCACTTCCGAAAGGGTAATTCCCAGCATTTCGGCCATCATGCTGAACAAACAAACTTCAAACATAGAAACTCTCCGTTGCTAATGGTTTTGCCACGCAACAACTTGAGCGATGAAAAGTAGTCGTTCAATAAAAACGCTTGACTACGGGCGATCGCTCTCAACAACAAACAGATTTGAGCCAGCCAACCTTAGGCAGACTCAGGTAGATACGAGACTGAGACCTATTGACCAATTTGCTTCGTGATCCATCTCCATTTGCAGATCGACTGCCTTGGAACGCGCGGAGATGAACCAGAAGTTCAAGCCATTAGGCAGCAGACAAGTCTGAATTCACCTCGGCGATCCTTAGGGGAGAGAGGCTCCACCTATGGCAGGGATCTTCATTAGCGGAGATGGGGTCACCAGAAGCAGCATTACAGTGACTCCTACTAGACTCCATTAAGAAAATCTCCAAAAATAGACAAATGCCAGCAGCCTAGGAAATCTTCCAACTGCCAATAGGCATTTTAGGGGGTGAGCAAGTCTTTGTCAAGGATCATATGAACAGCTAGGGCATTGCAGTGGGGCATTTCTGGTCGTATCGCCCTTTTCACAGCGATCGAACACCCTCACCCCGGTAAAAGCCCCGATGGCAGAGCACCGCACTCCCGTTATGTCGCTGATATTTCAGGAAAGGGCTGTCATTCGCTAAAATTGTTAATCATTACTTAAAGTTTTATAGTGTAAAACGTCCAGAAGTATCTTAATGCGTGATAAAAATTGTGGATTCTAGCGAATGATTATAGATGAATTTGAGCACTTTACTGAATTATTGGTCAACTACACCGATGATCTCATTTGCCTGCACGAACCGGATGGCAACTATTTATATGTGACTCCCTCCAGCAAAACCCTTTTAGGCTATTCTCCTGGAGAACTGATTGGTAAGAGTCCCTACACATTATTTCATCCTGAGGATGCAGAGCGCATTCGCAGTGGTGCCCATGCCCTCGCCCTGCAAGGCAGTGTGAATGTGATAGAAACCTATCGCATCCGCAAAAAGCATGGCGGATATGTTTGGTTGGAAACCCTCACGCACCCCATTTGTGATGCAGGGGGAAATGTTTTATTTTTAGTCTCCACATCGCGGGATATTACCCGTCGCCGTCAACTCGAGCTAGAGCTACAAGCCAAGCAAGAACTACTGGAAGCCTTTTTTCAACAATCCCTTGAGGCCTGCTTCTTCATGATGTTGGATCAGCCCATTCGCTGGGATGACACGGTCAACAAAGAGGAAATCTTGGAGTATGTCCTTGATCATCAGCGGATTACGCGTGTCAACAGTGCCTTTGCCCAGCAGTATCAATTACCGCCGCAGGAGCTGATTGGCCTGACGCCGCGCATTTGCTTTAAGGATGATCTGGAACTCGCCAAACGGCTGTGGCGAGCACTCTTTGATCTGGGCTATTTTCACATTGAAATTGAACTGCACCGCCGCGATGGTAGCTCCTTTTGGGTTGAGGGGAATTATGTGTGTCTCTACAACCAAAATAAGGAAATCATTGGCCACTTTGGTGTGCAGCGGGACATTAGCGATCGCATGCGTCTGCAAGCAGAAATTGCCCAAAAAACGGCTGAATTAGAGTATTTCTTTGGCTCCTCCCTAGAGCTATTTATGATTGCCGATAGTGAGGGACGGCTGCGGCGGGTGAATCAACACTGGCATACCTGCTTGGGCTATGACCTGAATCGGTTGGCAGGGGCAAAGTTTGAGGAATTTCTCCACCCCGGCGATCGCCCCCGCCATCGGGAGATGCAGCAACGTCTCCTTGCTGGGGAGCAAATCAGTAACCACACAATTCGCCTGCGCACCCAAGGGAGAGACTATCGCTGGTACGAATGGCAAGGCCTGCTCAGTCAAGGGCGCATCTATGGTGCTGCACGGGATGTCACGGAACAGCGCCAATTTAGCGATCGCCTGCAAGCGGCCTACAACCAAGTGACTGATATTTTGGAGAGCATGTCGGATCACTTTTTTGAAGTGGATCGCGACTTCACAGTTATCTATGTCAACGGAAATTTTTGCCGTCTAGTGGGGAAATCTGCCTCAGAGATGCTGGGGAAAAACCTCTGGGATCTCTTTCCCGATGCCCGCAACTCAATTTTTGAAAGCCAAAGTCGGCGGGCAATGGCAGAGCAAACTCCCGTCCAATTTGAAGCCTTCTATGAGGGGCTGAACCAATGGTTTGCGGTACGGGCTTTTCCCACTGGCCGAGGCCTTGCGGTTTTCTTCCAGAATATTACGCTTCAGGTGGACTCCACTACTTCGTTACAGCGACGGCAAACCCAAGCGGAACTCCTGCATCGGCTAACCTTGAAAATTCGCCGTTCCCTTGATCTGGAAACGGTTCTTAAAACCGCCCTTGAGGAAGTGCGTCAACTGCTGGGGGTCGATCGCACCCTCATTTTCCAGTTCTATGCCGATGGCCGGGGTGAGGTGGTGGCTGAATCGGTGGCGGCACCGCAGTTTTCTCTCATGCACCGCACCTTCTATGACCCCTGTTTCCACCGTGAGTCTGCCGAAGCCTATCTTCAGGGGCGGGTACTGGCGGTTGCTGATATTAACACCGCTGAAATAACCCAGTGTCATCGCGACTTTCTCAACCAATTGCAGGTGCGTGCCCTCTTAGTGGTACCGATTATTGAGGAGGAACGTCTCTGGGGATTACTCCTGTGCCACCACTGCTCTTCTCCTCGACCTTGGGCGATTGACGAGGTGGAGCTGATCCGCCAACTGGCCGAACAACTGGGCTTTGGCATCAACCGTGCCGAATTGGTCAGTGCCCTCCATCAGGAAAAGGAACGCTATCGGCGTGTGCTGGAGGCACAGACAGAATTGCTCTATCGCTGTACCCCTGAGGGACATCTCACCTTTGGCAATCCCGCTTTCTTTCGCTATCTTGCTGCTGCGGGCATCAATTGTGATCTGGGGGATGTGCTCCAGCATCCCTTTGATCCGCTGACGCAGCAACGCTTCCAGCAGCATCTGCAAGCCCTCACCCCCACGCAGCCCATCAGCACGATTGAATGTGGCGTGACTTTTGGTGAAGGACGTTTTGCTTGGTTTGAATGGACAACCCGTGCTTTTTTTGATCACCATGGCCGCTGTGTGGAGTATCAATGTGTGGGGCGCGATATTACCCCCCGCAAGGAAATGGAGGATCGCTTAATTCACGATGCCCTCCACGATGCCCTAACGGGACTGCCGAACCGCACCCTGCTCCAAGACCGATTGCAGCATTGCTGGCGGCAGTATCAACGCCATCGCGATCGCCCCTTTGCGGTTGTTTTTATTGATATTGATCGCTTTAAGCGGGTTAACGATAGCTTGGGACACCAAGCAGGAGATCAGGTGCTGATTACCCTTGCCCAGCGGATGCAAAGTGTGGTGCCGGAGGGGGATACCTTGGCTCACCTGAGTGGCGATGAGTTTGTGGTGCTGTGTGAAGATCTGGATCCTGAGCAAATGGTGGCTCAGGTAGAAGCACGGGTTGCCGATCTAGAGCGGGTGATTCAGGAGCCCTTGGTCATTGATGGCCATCTGTTAAGTCTCAGTGCCAGCATTGGCGTCACCTTTAGCGATCGCGCCGACACCTCGGCCACTACCCTGTTGCGGGATGCCGATATTGCCATGTACCAAGCGAAAAAACAGGGGCTGGGGCAGTATCGGATTTTTGACCCGCAAATGCACACCCAAGCCCAGAGTTGCTTTACGCTGGAGAGTCAACTGCATCAGGCGATCGCCAACAGTGAGCTACAGGTCTATTTTCAGCCCATTGTTGAACTGGAGAGCGGGGCGATCGTGGGTCTTGAGGCGCTGAGTCGTTGGTTTGATCCTGAAAAGGGTGAAATTCCTGCCGCCGAATTTATTGCCCTTGCGGAGCAAGCCGGTCTCATTGTTAGCCTTGGCCGACAGGTCTTTGAACGGGCGATGCAGGAATTCAGCCAGTGGCGGCAACAGGACAGCCGTCGCCAGACCATGACCTTGGGCATTAATATCTCGCCTCAACAACTGGTGGATGCCAACTTTGTCAGTGATATTTTGGCGGCGCTGCGCCGTGCCCAATTGCCCCCTCATCTGTTGCATCTGGAGATTACGGAAACGACCATGATCCGCAACCTTGAAGCCACATTGCAGGTGGCCGAGGAACTGCAACAACTGGGAGTTGCCCTCAACATTGATGACTTTGGCACGGGCTATTCCTCCCTGAGTCGGTTGCATCAGTTGCCGATCCACGCCCTGAAAATCGATCGCTCCTTTGTCCAGAGCTTAGAGCAGAGCCAAGCGGCCCAAGAAATTATTGGTGCCGTGATTGCCCTCGGTAAAAGCCTGCGCTTAGATGTGGTGGCAGAGGGGGTGGAGACAGCAACCCAAGCCGCCCAATTAATCGACCTCGGTTGTCGCTATGGCCAAGGCTACCTCTTCTATCCACCATTGCCGATTAATCGCTTGTCCTAGGACTTGCTGCTGGTATCCTCATGGGGAAGAAAGGGCAGGCTTTCCCACCAACTTTGATAGTTTTTCGTCATTTCCTGCCACCAGTCGGCGGGCTGTTGCAGTGCCTGTTGCAGGCGATCGCGCTCCTGTTCGAGACGTTGAAGGTTCATCTCCAGTTGGTGATAGGTGGTTTCTAGGGTGGTGAGTTGAGCATTGAGGGCTTGGTGTTGCTGTTGCCAGTAATCGCTGCCTGCTCGCAATTGTTGATTTTCGGCGGCTATTGCCTGAAGTTGGTGCTGGAGTTGATTGCAGTGATCTTGCAGTCGCACGACTTCGGCTTCGAGGGCGGCTTTTTGCGAGGGGTGTTGTAGCGATCGCAGAATCGTCCACAGCAGAATCAGGGTGGCAACCACGCCATAGCTGGCCAGTGCCCAAGTCCCCTGTGCAGATAATGCCGCCCACACCATGGATACACCCTAGGAAAGAGATACCGCTAAGGGGGGGGCGATCGCCTCTGCAAGATATTGCCGCAGCACTATGGCCAGCCAATCGACATCGGCAGCGGTGGTCTCTCGCCCCAAGGTAATGCGTATTCCCGCTTTGGCGGTTTCAGGATCGTAGCCCATGGCCAAGAGGGTGGGACTGGGTTGGGTTTGACCACTTTGACAGGCGGATCCCGCACTAATGCCAATGCCCGCAAGGTTGAGTTGCCGTACAAAGGTTTTGCCATTCAAGGGCTGGCCGTGGCGATCGCGCACGATCAAACTCAAATGATGGGGCAACCGCTGCCATGGATGCCCTGTTCGTTCCACTTGGGGATGATCCTGCAACTGCTGCCACAGGCGATCGCGCAGTTGAGCAAGGCGCATCGGTTCTGTCGCTAGTTCAGTGGCGGCCCATTCCGCTGCCACCCCAAAACCCACCAAGGTCGGCACTGCTTGGGTTCCCGCCCTGAGGCCCAGTTCTTGTCCCCCGCCACGCAAGAGCGGTTCTAGGGGTACCCCCGATCGCACATAGAGCGCCCCCGCTCCCTGAGGGCCATAAATTTTATGACTGGACAGCGAGAGTAAATCCACCCCTAGCCGTTGCACATCCAAGGGAACTCGTCCCGCCACTTGAACCGCATCCGTATGGAAAAGCACCCCCGCCTCTTGGCAAATGGCTGCGAGTTCAGCAATGGGTTGCAGCGTGCCCACCTCACTTTGGCCGTAGATGATCGAGACCAAGACCGTGTTCGGTTGCAGGGCCTGCCGTAGTTGGGCGGGTTCCACCTCTCCCCAGGGATTCACCGCTAAGCGGGTCACTTGCCAGCCTTGAGCTTCAAGGGCAGCCGCCGGTTTGGCCACCGCCGAATGCTCGACCGCCGAAATAATCAGATGCTGAGGTTGGCGATAGCGTTGGCAAATTCCCCACAGGGCAAGATTATCCGCTTCTGTGCCCCCAGAGGTAAAAATGATTTCATCCGCTTGGGCATGAATCAGTGCTGCCACCTGCATCCGTGCCTGCTCAAGGGCGATCGCTGCACGTTGCCCCCACTCGTGAATACTCGATGGATTACCCCACTGCTGTTCATAGGCCGCCACCATCGCTGCAATAGCCTCTGCTCGACAGGGGGTTGTTGCACCATAGTCGAAATACAGTTGCATGGGCAGGAGCAGCTCCCAAAAACCAATGGCGGAACTGTCATAAAACCCAGTCCCTTAAGCCAATTGTAACCGATTATTCCCTAGCTCCTTTTTGCTGCCAAACCGCTGAATCTGAGAGATGACTTGAATTTCCCCCGCAATAATCCCCGTAACCAGCTCCTGCATTGCTTGATATTCCGTGGCGCTCAGGGAACGCTGCCACAATAATTCATTGATCTGCCGCTCTTGAGCAGGGGTTACGATCCGAGTCGCCTGAATACGGCGGATTAGCTCCAGCAGCGTCATACATCAATCCCCTTGCAATTTGCGTGTATGGTCTCAACTATGCCAGTGCTTCACAAAGCTTAACTGTGATCAACAGCACACAAAGACGTTGATCTCAATCACAAGTTCCTATTTGAGACTGAAAATAGTTGCTCTTTAGAACTCCACGTTGAGGGTGTCCCATGCCACCTGCGGATACAGGCGTTCGAGTTCCTCTAGGCAGGTAAACTTTTGCTGCCGCCGCCGCTCCAAAATCGCATTGGCTGTAGCAGCGTCAATTCCCAGTTTCTGCCGCATCTGCTGGCGCGTGGCACGGTTGATGGCGATCGCGGGGGTATTTTTCTGCGCCACCTGATCTGCTGTTGGCTCCCCTTTGTCTACACTGGGCGTTGCCAGTACTTCTGGATTGCTGCAGGAGACTTCCTTGGACATCACGCCATTGCGGGGAATCTCATAGCGCAGGAAATCACGCGCCAGACGAGTATTGGGGAAAATGGCTTGTGCTTCCGCAAGCAGATCCTCCACCTGCACGGGATTGCCGGGGGCGTAGCGGGCACTAAAGTGGGTGAGGAAGAGCAATTTCACTTGGGCAAAGGTCGCCACCTGAGCCGCCATCGTGGATGTAGAATGCAGCCGTGCAAAAGCCAGATCCGCCTCCTGATGGGAAAATGTCGCCTCGTGGATGAGGACATCCGCCTGCTGGGCTAACTCAACCGCGCTTTCACAAAAGACTGTATCGGTGCAATAAACCATACTGCGCCCCCGCTGCGGTGGATCACAGAAGTCGCGGCCATCAAAGGTGCGGCCATCTGCGAGGGTGATCGTTTTGCCCTGCTTGAGTTGACCATACAGTGGCCCAAAGGGAATTCCCAAGGCTTGGGCTTTTTCCACATGAAAGCGACCGGGGCGATCGCTCTCAGTGACGCGGTAGCCAAAGGCAGGTACTCGATGATGCAGCAGCCGACAGGTCACCGTAAACTCGCCATCACTAAAGACTTCCCCCGGCTCGACGGTATGCACCTGCAACTTGTAGGGAAGCCGCATCACAGACCAGCGCAAACAACTGGCAATGTAGCGATCCAATGTCGGCGGGCCATAGACATCAATTTGACTCACGGTTCCCGCAAGGCCACAACTGGCAAGCAAGCCCATCAGGCCAAAGATGTGATCGCCGTGCATGTGGGTAATGAAAATGCGGCGGATCTGACTGGTTCGCAGGTCACTGCGCAGCAATTGGTGCTGGGTGGCCTCACCGCAGTCAAAGAGCCAAATTTCCTTGCGCTGAGGCAGCCGCAGAGCCACACTGGAAACATTGCGGGTGCGGGTGGGTACCCCAGAACTGGTGCCTAGAAATGTAATTTCCACGCTTAGTCGTCTAGGAGTTGCAGGTCATCAAAACGAATTTCCACGGTGCTGGTTTGGCCATTTTCATGGGTGCGCACCACCTGCCGGCTCATCAGGTAGTAATTGCCGACGGGCACATAGGTATCCTCAAACTCCATTTGCCGCAGCACTTCGTTGGTTTGCGGATTGCGGAAGACAGCCACATAGTTGGTGGAAATGTAGCCTGCACCGGTATCAAGGGCTTCACGGTGGGTAATGGCAAAGGCAACTCGCCCCATGACACGGCTGACATAGACAATTTGATTGTCCCGCACCTTGTAGTTCGACCCCATGGCGTCACCGCTAACGAGGATTTCCACTGCCCCACTGGCGTCGGTTTCCCCAGTTTGGAAGGTGTTTTTGCCGTGGGCCTCTTCAAAACGGTTGCGCTTGCGGTGGACAATCACATCCCGCAATTGGTTGTAGAGGGATTCGCGAACTTGTTCGTCTTCTATGCCACTCACTTCAACGGCGTAGTCGCGGCTCACTTTTACCTGCCCGTGGTACGTGCGATCGCCCTCAATGAGCGTGACCTTGGCCGTAAAGCCGGGAAAATTCTCATCCCATGTGTAACGATTTTCGTAGGCAGCGCGAAAGAGCGCCTCAGCATCAAGAGCCTGTGTCGCTGGCATGGGGGCATCCTCAGTAACAGTCACATTGTTTTAAGATAACTCAATTTTCTGACCCCTTGACGACCACGTATATCTAGTGTTCACTAGGGTTAAATCATTGCGCACTACACTAGATGTATAACCCCTAGGGGGTCGTTCTCCTTTTTAACTGGACAGGAACACGATGGTGGCACAACTCGCGGTTTCCGTTTCTGAGGCAGGCTTGCCCCTAACCTATGGTATTGAGGGAGTGGTGCAGGTGTTTACCTGTCGGCAGCGGCACTTTTTCACCACGGTCATGGCGCAAGCGTTGCGGGTAGCTGCTCAAGGCAGCAGCGTCATCATTGTTCAATTGCTCAAGGGGGGAATTCAAACGGGGATTGAACACCCGATTCAGTTGGGACAGCATCTCACGTGGTGGCGACCGGCGCTGCAACGCTGTTTAGGAGAAACGGACACCCTGACTCCTCAAGAAAAGGCGGCAGTACGTGAGCTATGGCAGCATCTGCAAACGACGGTGCAAAGGGGGGAGTATCGTCTGGTGGTCTTAGATGAGGTGAGTGTGGCCATTCAACTGGGGGTGCTGAGTGAAGCGGAGGTATTGAACTTTTTAGAGAATCGTCCGCGGACGCTGGATGTGATCTTGACGGGACCTGAAATGCCGGAATCGCTGCTGGCGATCGCTGACCAAATTACACAGTTGCGGCGTTTAATTTAGGTTGGTTTAGGTCTAATTTAGGGCAGCAGAAACGGTCTCTAGCCACTCTAGCAAATACTCATTGACCAAATCGGGTTGCTCCTGCTGCACAAAGTGGCCACAGTAGTCCAAGTATTGAATTTTCAGTTCCTTGACGTAGGCTTCCGTGCCGTAGGTGAGTTCCATACCCAAGGTGGGGTCTTGGCGCCCCCAGAGCATCAAGGTTGGTACATCTAGGACGCCCCACTCCCGACTCCAGAGACTTTGCAACCCGGCACGGTAGTAGTTGAGCATTCCCGATAGGGCACCCCGTTGGGCGGCCGCATCCTGATAGCGGGCAATGTCCACCGCCCGAATTGCCTGCTGGTTCACCGCTGCCCAGCGAAAGATTTGGGCGATCGCTCCATAGCCCCCCCACTCCAAGAGCAGCTCCGGCAGCCACGGCAGTTGAAACAGCAGCATATAGCTACTGCGCAACCATTGCTCGAAACTCAACAGTTGAAACTTAGCAGGATGGGGACAGGCTAGCACACTCAGGGTTTGAATCCGCTGCGGCACCGCATAGGCCACGCCCCAAGCCACCATCCCTCCCCAATCATGCCCCACCAAATGACAGCGCCGATAGCCAAGGCCGTCAATGACACCAACAATGTCGAGAATTAACTCGTCAAGAACATAGCTAGCGGTATCTTGGGGTTTATCGCTGAGATTATAGCCGCGCAAATCTAGGGCAACGACTTTGTGCTTTTCCGCCAAGACAGGAATTTGATGTCGCCAAGAGTACCAAAACTCGGGAAAGCCATGGAGCAGCAGCACTAACTCCCCTTCTCCTTGGGTGACATAGTGGAGGCGAATCCCATTGGAGACAATAAACTTATGGATCCACGGGCCTTCAATCATATGCACCTTGGGGGCTGGCACTTTACCACTATAACCAAGGGAACGCCAAAGGATAGGGTTGCCCCAACCTCGAATATCAACCCCCCCAAGGAATGCACCGTGAGGGTAATCTGTGACCTCAGGAGTCAGAATGCTGCTCGTAGAAGGGCAAGGCTTACAATTCTTACCAATTTTTAATAGGCAAGGGTTTCGAGAGCCTGACGCAGGTAAGCGGTAACGCAAGCATCGAGATCCGTGGGCTGCTCAACGACAACACTGGCCTGCTTTTCACTGAGCCAACGCTGAAAACCCGAACTGTGGGCGATCGCCCGCTTCAGGGAGTTCCAAACCTCGGCGGAGGCTTGCGGATTGGGAACCGTAACGCTATCCATAGATACTCTCCTAGTGGGTTTGGAGTGAGGGCAAGGATTCACCTATGGTTCTACGATAGCGTAGGAAACTTCCCCCGGCTGTATGCCATGTTACGATTTATTGCAGAATTTGCCCAAAACCTAGAAAAAGACGCGATGTTGCAGGCAGGGCATTTGCTGGCGCACCTGTTCGAGGCGGCTGGGTTCAATGGCCGCAATGGCGAGGCCGGGGCGATCGCCGGCATCCGCCAAAATGGTTCCCCAAGGGTCCACAATCATGGCATGGCCATGGGTTTGCCGCCGCGCATAGTGAATTCCCGTCTGAGCCGGTGCAATCACGTAGCAGGTATTTTCAATCGCCCGCGCTTGTAGGAGAACTTGCCAGTGATCTTTACCCGTGAAGGCGGTAAAGGCCGCCGGCACAAACAGCACCGTTGCCCCCGCTTGGGAGAGCGCGCGGTAAAGTTCTGGAAAGCGAACGTCGTAGCACACCGACAAGCCGATATTCCCCAGTTCCTTACTGGGATAGACAGAGGGCAACTGCCGTCCCGCTAGCACTGTGCCCGATTCGTGGTAGATATTGCCATCGGGCAAATCGACATCAAATAAATGTACCTTTTGGTAACGGCTCAATTCTTCTCCGCTAGGACCAATGAGGACTGCTGTGTTATAGACTTTGCCTGCAGTTGCTGGTACTGGGTAGCCACCCCCCACTAAGGTAATCTGAAATCGCTGCGCCATGCGTTTCAAAAAAGCCTCAGTCCGCTCAGCGATTGTTGCCGCTTGGGCGACCTTCTCGCGATCGTCACCGAGAAAAGAAAAGTTTTCTGGCAACCCAATGAGTTCTGCTCCCCGTCTCACCGCCAATTCAATCAATTCTTCTGCCTGCGCCAGATTTGCCTCAAGATTCGGTTGGCTCGTCATTTGTACTGCGGCAGCGAGATAGGATTTCATGCCCATTGAAAAAAAGACAGCAATCCCTCATTCTATCGTCACAATCTGCCTAGGGCAAGTCTAGCGAGAACGCAGGTTCCGGAAGATCGGATTGCGTTGGGTCGGAAGCTGATGCTCATGGGCAGTGCGGTAGGCCCAAAAGACATAGCCGGCAATAAAGAGGTTCAACAGCACGACTAGCAGTAGCTTGGGACCACTAATGGGATGCAAGCGCGGCGTTTTTTGCCGTGTTTTTTGGGGTAAGAATTGAACGGCCATGGCTGCTCTCAGAACGCAACAGTTCCAGAGTCCACCATCATTAGTCGTTGTTCACTCTCAATTTGTCTTCTCTGGCCAATAATGGCGACGTTCCGGTTGCCCCTACTATAGATCGCTACCCCATTCGCCACCCAGCATCTGAAATGTTTTTTAATGCCTAGTCACAAAACTACACTATCGCTCAGACGCCCCCAACATGCCCCTAAAAAGCCATCCGCCCCCAAGGAAGGCCTTAGGAGCGGTCTGGTGGTTATCGTGGGTATCAACTGCTAGGAGAAGTGGCCTCCTAGGTGTGATTTCAAATCAACAGATGGAGAACAACTCTTCCCTAGAGCTGAGCTACTCCAAAACGACGACCCAAGCGTTTACTACTATCTGCCATGGGCATCACCTCCATCTCCCTGAACGGTAGTTTGCAAAACAACTGGCTTTAAGATAGCACACTCAAACGGTATTGTGGCAAGCGCTGGGCAAAATGAGCATGGCATCGCCAAAGGAATAGAAGCGGTACTGGCGATCGATGGCCTGTTGGTACAACTGAAGCAACCGTTCGCGGCCAATAAAGGCACTGACGAGCATCATCAAACTAGAGCGGGGCAGATGAAAGTTGGTAATGAAGCCCTCGACTATCTTGGGCTGATACCCCGGATAGATATAGAGATCACTCTTGCCACAAAAGGGCTGAAGGGTGCCGGATTGGGCTGCCGTTTCTAGGGAGCGAATAACAGTGGTACCGACGGCAATAATCCGTCCTCCGTCAGCTTTGGCGGCCTGAATCCGCTCGACGGTAGCAGCTGGTACCTCAATCCATTCTTCGTGGAGATGGTGATGGCGAATATCGCTGGCCTCCACAGGACGAAAGGTGCCAATGCCCACGTGGAGCGTCAAAAAACAATGATCAATGCCGTGATAGGCCAACTTACTCAAGAGTTCGGGGGTAAAGTGCAAGCCAGCGGTTGGCGCAGCCACAGCACCGGGACGGCGAGCATAGACGGTTTGGTATTGTTCAGTATCTTCAATGGGGTTGTCAATGTAGGGAGGTAAGGGCACTTCCCCTAGGTGATCAAGATAGGACCACAGGCGATCGCCCGGCGGCAGGTCAAATTCAATCACCCGGCCTCGGGTCTCCTCATCAATGGCCTGTACCGTTGCTTGCAGTGTGCCGATTTGAATCACGGCTCCAGGGCGCAATTTTCGTCCCGGTTTGACAAGGGCTAGCCACTGGCGATCGCTCAATTCTTCGAGAAGAAACACCTCAACGGTACGGCCAGAGCCGCCCACTTTTTGACCCCTCAGCCGTGCCGGAATCACCCGTGTATCATTGAGTATTAGCAAATCCCCCGGTTGCAACAGTTGCGGTAGCTCATAGAAGTGGTGATCGGTAGCAGTCTCCTGTGCCACCACCATCAGGCGGGAATGATCGCGGGGAGAAACGGGCTGTTGGGCAATCCGTTCCGGCGGCAGGTGATAGTCGTAGGCGTCGAGGGAAAAATCGTCAGAACTCGGCATTATTGGGGTGGGGTCAACGGTGAGGGGGATGGCTCTACCACAGAGCGATTCATAGAAGTCATCACAGCCAGAAAGCCAAGGGCAGCGGTGGCAACGCCCACAGCCACCAGCAGTAGCAGCCACGCTTGGAAACGAGACCTTTGGGCTGGCGGCGGTTTAGGTTGGGGTTGAGGGGGTTCCACAATCTGGGAAACCGTCAGGTCGAGATCCGCTGGATCGGGTGGGGGGACGTAGCCCATTGTAATGTCTGTCACCTCTGGCAACTCCCCTTGACAAACAATATCGCTGTAGTCCAAGTCAATGACACCCGCTGCATTCTTCACCCGACAGTGAATGAGCACCACCGTCACATTGTCATGGCCATTGAGGCGATTGGCAAGATCAATGAGTTGTTCGGCCGCAGCAGTGAGGGCAAGCTGACCTTGGAGCACAGGCAGGAGGTACTGTGGCCAGTAGGTTTCGACACGATTAAAATCACTGAGGCCGTCGGAACACAGCAAAAGAATTCCCTCTTCATCCAGTAAAAAGCGTTCTACTGTGGGGTGCAGATGCTGGGAGGGTGCCATCCCCAACGCTTGCACCAAGGAACCACCATAGGGCAGCTCAAGGGCTTGATGGTAGGTACTCATCCCCAAGCGCACATCACGGCTGGCCACATCGTCATCGAGGGTGAGCTGGTAGCAGCCCCAGCGGTTGATCCAGTAGGCGCGGCTATCGCCAATGTGGGCAAGGTAAAGATGGGCGTGTTCAATCAGGGCACCGACAACTGTGGTTCCCATGCGCTGGCGTTCGTGGCGCTGCTCCGTATCATTGCGTTGATTGATTGCATCATTGGTGCGGCGAATAGCGGTTTGAATCGCCTGTTCAACTGTAGCAGGGGACATCTCCAGCAGCTTGAGGGGGGTTAGCGTCTCCTCAAGAATGTCAATGGCCAAACCGGAAGCGACATCGCCCCCTTCATGCCCCCCGACGCCATCACACACGAGGGCGAACACCTGTGATTGGCTCGTGAGATCCCGCTCTGGAAAACACTTGTCCTCATTGCGAGTCCGACTAGGCCCTTGGTCGGAGCGGCTAGCAATATCGTAGTGGTACTCATAGCCAAGGCTGTCGAGGGCCTGTTGAAACAGCGTCTCTAGGGTTGCGCGAATAGATTCAGGGGTGGTTTGCTGAGGATCCTGCATGTGTTGACACAGGATCGTGAAGGCCTGCTGAAAGTTTTCCCCTTGATCAGCAAAGCTGAAATGGGTTTGCCAGAATTTGCCAAGGTCAGCCAAGGTGGGATTATGGCCTGCTTGCAGTTGCAGCAGCCGCACAAGGGATCCCTCGGCTCGCAAAAGCTGGGGATTGAGCAGTGTGAGAGCCACATTTTCTGCCACCAAGGCTGGCCAAAGGGAGATGATTTGCCATAACCAGTTGAGGCGGCGCACTAAATTGGCTTTCTCCCAGATGGTGGTGAGGGGAGCGGCATGGGTGAGACCGGGGGCAATTTGGGCATCGGCAATGTCAATGCAACTGACGGGGGCATGCTCAAGGAGCAACAGTTCACCTTCAGGGAGGGAAAGGGCGCCAAATAATTCCGGGACATGGGGACGCTTGGGAAAGAGGCGCAGATAGGGACGGTAGAGCTGGGAGGTGTTGTCCACACTGGGCGCTGGCTCCCCCGGCAATAGGTCTAAGAGCAAGTGTTTACCTTGCACTAGATAGCGATCGCCCAACAGTTCACCCACCCTGTAGGGATCCAAACCAGAACCGATCGCCCACAAGTAGCGTTTCAGGAGTGGCACCTGACAGTGGCAACACTCAACTTGGTGAATGGAATTTGCAGTGCCACACTCTGGGCAAATGAGATTAGGTGCAGGTGGATTCATCGCTTCAATCCTGAGGGGGCTGCCGCAGTCACAATCACCCGCAGCAGGTACGCACAACGTCTCTGATCCAGTAATTCGCTAGTCCATAGCAGCAGCGAATAGAATACATTCAATTCCCTATCCTAGCTTTTCTCCGGCAACAGCGGAATATCCCAGTGACAGCTCTTTGGCGATGGAGCGAACACACTCAAAACGGTGAAAGCCCCTACAGAAGAGACTCACATCCCATATTTTAGACAAGGGCTTATTCAGCCCTGTCAACATCCCTGATGTTGCCACGAACTATCAAGATAGAATTAGAATAATTAATCCGCGGTAAAAAGGATCACAATTAGTGATACAAACTTTTGTAAGTGTTATTTTTATTTATCAGAACAATTAAAAACGGTAGACGCAACTTTAGACATCACTTTAACAGTATATCTTGGCGAAAGAGGGGCACTATGGAGCAATTGAATTCAGGCTTAAATTTGCAAGCCTTGGTACAGGCTCAGTTAGTGACGATCGCTCCAAGGGGCTCCTTCAATGAGATTCTCCAAGGATTACAAAGCAACCAAGGATTGGGTTTAGTCGTCGAAGAGCAGGGACAGTTTCGGGGCTTGATCACCCAACGGGAAGTGATCCGTGCCCTTGGTAAGGGTTACTCGCCACAGGCGATCACGGCTGCCCAGATCATGCTGCCATCGGATTATTGCCTGCGCCTCAGTGATCTGGATGATCCACTGGCGATTTTAGGGCGTTTTCGCTACTTGGGCGTGGATGCCCTTGCCGTGGTCAATGAATCGGGACGGGTTGAAGGACTGCTGACCCGCCAAGCCTTTCGGGAGAGCCTGCGCCCTGTGGATCTCCTGCGAATTAAACGGGTGGCGGAGGTGATGGTACCCGATGTGGCCACCATTGCAGCGGAAGCTTCGCTACAGGAGGCCGCTGTCCTGATGACCGAACGGGGGGTCACCAGTTTAGTGGTTCCTGAGACATCCGCCTCGGGTGTGCTGCCGCGCGGCATTATTACGGAAAAGGATATTTTTGAGGCACTGCAGGGCCAAGGGGGAGTGCTCACAGGAACCGTTGGCAGTATTATGTCTCAGCCCGTGCTGACCGTGAAGCCCAATCAAAGTTTGTGGCAGGTGAATCATTTCCTCAAGGAGCACCAAGTGCGGCGGGTGGTGGTTGTGGACGATGATGGTCAAATGGTGGGGATTGTGACCCAAAGTAATCTTTTGGCGGCCATTGACATTACGGAAGCTCAAGGGGTGATTCAGGTGCTAACCCAAGAGCTCAATAAGGCCACGGCGGAACTGCGCTGGCAACTGTCACGGCAACAGGCGATTACGGTGGCGATTACGGAGAGCGAACAGCGCTATAACACTCTGATTAGTCATTTGCCCGTTGCGATCTATCGGCGCGATCGCGATCGCCTGTGGCGGTTTAGCTATGTTAGCGATCAGATTTATCACCTCACGGGTTACTTTCCCCAAGATTTACCGGATCTGCGCCAGATTATCCCAGCGCCGGATTTGGCCTTGGCGGAACGGGATATTGAACAGGCAATTCGGCAGCAGCGTGCCTACAGTACCACCTATCGCATTCAACACCGCGATGGTTGTTTCCGCTGGTTGAGCGATCGCGGGCAGCTAGATCCCCAGAGTCACATGCTCCATGGGGTGCTGTTAGATGTGTCGGAGCAACAGCGCACAGAAGAGCGGCTAAAAACTGCCCTAGAGCGGGAAATGATTGTCAGCACAATCATTCAGGACATTCGCCAGTCGATTCGCTTAGAGGACATTTTGCAGCGGGCAGTTACCAGTATTCAACAACTGCTTCTGAGCGATCGCGTGCTGATTTACCGCTTTTTAGCCGATGGCAGTGGCGTTGTGGAAGTGGAAGCCACCACCTCGCCGCAGTATTCAATCCTAGGTCAAGTGATTCACGATCCCTGTTTTAGTAAAGAGACAGCGCAGCGGTTTCTAGAAGGACGCACTGTGACCATTAGCGATGTCAATCAAGCGCAATTACAGGATTGCTATCGTGAGCTCCTAAGTAGCTTGCAAGTTCAGGCGAATCTAGTAGTGCCCCTGCTGCAAGGGCATAACCTGTGGGGACTCCTAATTGCCCACCAGTGTCGTGGCCCTCGCCTCTGGCAGCGGGAGGAGTTGTTCCTACTGCAACGGATTGCTGAACCCCTAACAGTGGCACTGCAGCAGGCGGAGATGTATGCCGCGTTGGAAGCCGCCAATGCCAATCTGCAGCAGATGGTGTACATTGACAGTCTAACGGATATTGGCAATCGCCGCTGCTTTGATGAACTCTTTGCAAAGGAATGGCGACGCTGTCAGCGGGAGCAACAACCGTTAAGTTTAGTGATGCTGGATATTGATTGCTTCAAAGCCTACAACGATCACTACGGCCATTTGCAGGGCGATCAAATTCTCAAGCAGGTAGCAGAAATTTTAGAAAGCCATCTACAGCGGGCAGGGGATTTGGCCGCGCGCTTTGGTGGGGAAGAGTTTGCCCTGCTGCTGCCCAGTACCGACCAAAGGGGAGCTATCCATATTGTTGAGAAGATTCAGGCAGCGCTGGCGGAGGCTAATATCACCCATGCTAAAAGTACCGTTGGGCCAAAGCTAACGGCCAGCTTTGGGATTGCAACGACGCTGCCCACTCCAGAGCATGAGCCAGCCATGTTGTTGCATCTGGCGGATCAGTGTCTCTACGAGGCGAAGACCCTTGGGCGCGATCGCTGGGTCGCCAAGGAACTATAGCGAAGTCAGAGGCAGATAAATACGCAGCCATGCGCCGCCATAGTCGGGATGATTCGCCGCCTGCATATAGCCGCCATGGCATTCAACAATTTGGCGAGCAATGGCTAATCCTAGGCCACTACCACTACCGACGGGGGGCATCCGTCCTTCACTATCCGTAGGAATCACAAAGCGATGCCGCCGTGCCTGTGCCCGATAAAAGCGTTCAAACACATAGGGTAAGTCCTTGGGGGGAAAGCCACTGCCCGTATCAATGACTTCGAGACACAGATAGCCCCCCTCGCGATCGCTCAGCAGCCGCGTCAGCACTTGACCACCCACAGGGCCGTATTTAATGGCGTTGTCGTAAAGATTGACCAGGAGCCGAAACAGTTGCGATTCATTGCCGCAGTAGGAAAATTGCTCTGGGCCTGTGTACTCGTGGTGAATGTTTTTAGCCGCAGCGAGGGGGGCGAGGGATTGCCACGCAGTATCAATGAGTTGGACAAGGTCAAGGGGATGCCGCTCAAGGCTATCGGCGGGAGTGTGACTCAGGCGGTTTAACTCTAGGAGTTCTTGAACAAGGAGGCTGAGGCGAATAATTTCCTCAAGGAGGCGATCGACCCAATCCCGTAAGGACTCCGGCACCCGTTGTTGTAGGGTTTCAGTCACCAAGCGCAGGGAGGTCAAGGGGGTTTTCAGTTCATGGGCGACATCCGCTGCCCAGCGATCGCGCTCATCCCGCAGCCGCACCACCTCTTCGCAGTCCTCAATAAATACACCCACATGCCCCTCGCCAAGGCAGAGTCCCCGTGCCCGCAGGGGTTTGCGCTTGGTTTGCCCCGTCGGTGTGAGGTAGGCATAGAGCCATTCCTGCTCCCGCATCGTTTCCTCTTGGCGCACCTCTTGGATGAGACAGTCCAATTCATAGGAGCGCACCAGTTCCAAAACAAGGCGGCCTTCGGGATGCACCAAACCAAGGAGCGATCGCGCCGCTTCGTTACAGCAGACCACGCAATTGGCCTCATCCACCTCCAAATAGGCAATGGGGGCATATTCAAGGAGCGTTTGACAGCGCAGCATTTTCTGACGGCAGCGTTCTTGTTCCTGAAGCTGTTGGCTGAGTAGGGTTCGCAAGCGTTGCCACGGTGAGGATTTGAAGGGGCGAGCCGCGTACTGCTCAAGGAGCGTCTCCAAAGCGTGTCGCACTTGCTGCCACTGCCAGAACCAGACCATTAGCCCCAACAGCAGGCCAACCCCAAAAAAGATCAACTCCATGCCTAAGTGTCAGAATCGCCTCTATTCTAGGATTATTCCGAGTTGGTTTGCCCTGTGATGTCATCACCCCTTTTGCGTGTGGAAGCACTTACCGTTGACTTTCGCCAAGCCGATCAAACCCTACGGGCAGTGGATGGCATTTCCTTTCGCTTGGAGCGGGGTCAGACCCTTGGCATTGTCGGTGAGTCGGGGTCAGGGAAGTCGGTGACCTGTTTGGCACTTTTGCAGTTACTCCTGCCGCCGGGACAGATCAGCCACGGCGAAGCGTGGTTTCAGCCAGAGCCAGAGGGGGAGGCCATTGACTTGCTGCGCTGCCCCCCCCGCCAAATGCAACAGATTCGGGGTCGCCAAATCAGTATGGTCTTCCAAGAACCGATGAGTTCTCTCAATCCGGTCTATTCCATTGGCTTTCAACTGGCAGAGGCCATTGATCCGCAGCAACGACTGCCCCAAGGGCAATGTCAACAGCGGGCGATCGCTCTCCTTGAGCAGGTGCATCTTCTCAAAGCGGCAGCCCCCCTGGAGGAGAAAAAGCGGTTTCTCCGTCGCTATCCGCACCAACTCTCTGGGGGACAAATTCAGCGGGTCATGATTGCCATGGCCATGGCCGCTTCGCCAGCGCTTTTAATTGCCGATGAACCCACCACTGCCCTCGATGTCACTGTCCAAGCGGCGATCCTACGGCTGTTGCGGGAGTTGCAGCAGCAGTACCCTCTCTCATTGATTTTTGTCAGCCATGATTTGAATCTGATTGCGGAATTGGCGGATCAGGTCGTTGTCATGTACCAAGGGCAAATTGTTGAATCGGGGACAGTTCAGCAGGTCTTTCGTCACCCCCAACATCCGTATACCAAGGGGCTACTGGCTTGTCGTCCCCGCTTGGATCAGCGTCTGGCGATTCTGCCAACAGTGGCGGATTTTCTAGCGGCCACGCCCCCGCGATTAGAAGTGATTTCCGCAGCGCAGCAGCAGGAACGCTTGGCGCATTTGGCGAGCCAACCCCCCT
Source organism: Thermosynechococcus sp. PKX82 (assembly GCF_031583255.1). Lineage (NCBI taxonomy): Bacteria > Bacillati > Cyanobacteriota > Cyanophyceae > Acaryochloridales > Thermosynechococcaceae > Thermosynechococcus > Thermosynechococcus sp. PKX82. The sequence continues at coordinate 1,021,361 of NZ_CP134169.1, forward strand.
TGGTGCGGGTTGAACATCTCTGGGTCAAGTATCCCGTGGCGGGCAAGCAGCGCTTTGTCACTGCCGTCAGGGATGTCTCGTTTACGATTCGCGCCGGGGAGACCCTTGGCTTGGTGGGGGAATCGGGCTGTGGCAAAACAACACTGGGACGGACCCTCTTGCGCCTCCTAGAACCCGCACAGGGAAAAATTATCTTTGGCGATCGCGACATCAGCCATTTATCGCCTCGCCAATTGCGTCCCCTGCGGCAACGGATGCAACTCATTTTCCAAGACCCCTATAGTTCCCTAGATCCCCGCATGACCATTGGCGAGTTGGTGGCAGAACCCCTGCGGATTCACCGCCGTCATCAGTCGCGACGGCAACACCAAGAGCGGGTGGCCTATCTCCTTGAACGGGTGGGCATTGACCCCCAAGCCCAGAATCGCTATCCCCATGAATTTTCCGGGGGGCAGCGGCAGCGAATTTGTATTGCCCGTGCCTTGGCCTTGAATCCTGAGTTTGTCGTTTGTGATGAGTCAGTGTCGGCCTTGGATGTGTCGGTGCAGGCGCAAGTCCTGAATTTGCTCAAAGAACTCCAGCGGGAGTTTCAACTGACCTACCTCTTCATTTCCCACGATCTCAGTGTGGTGAAATTCATGAGCGATCGCCTCATGGTTATGTACAATGGCGAAATTGTGGAAATGGGTGACGCGGAAACCGTTTACCAACAGCCACAGCACGACTATACTCGCACGCTAATTGCCGCGATTCCCCGTGGTCTTTCCCTTGAGGCAGCCTAGATGTCCCCCGCCCTTGATCTTGAGAATACCCTTGCCACCCTGCGCCCGCTTCTTTGGCAAGCCCTTGAGCAACTGCGCCAGTTTTACCGTCAGGTGCAGGATCTAGCGGTGCAGGACAAAGGCGGTGATCCTGTCACCCTTGCCGATGAAACGGTTGATTGCTTTTTGCGCCACGCCCTCCAAGCTCATTTTCCGCCGACGCAGTTTGGTTATTTAACCGAAGAGACCTACACCCCAGGGCAGCCCTTGCCCCAGCCCTACCAGTGGATCATTGACCCCCTCGATGGCACCTACGACTTTTTGCAGCAAACGGGGGAGTATGCGATTCACGTTGCCCTTGTCCATGAACATCGCCCTTGTTTAGCCGCTGTCGTCTGGCCAGAGCAGGAGGTGATCTACACTGCCATTGCCGGCGCAGGTGCCTATCGAGAGACGCGCCAAGGTGCGACGCGACTGCGGGTACAACCCCCCACTGAGGGGCAGTCGTTGCGGGTGGTGATGAGTCGGAGCCACGGCGGAGAGCGCCTACAGGCCTTTTTAAGAACCCTAGGATGCGTACAGCAAATTCCGATGGGGAGTATGGGCTGTAAAACGGCGAGTATTTGCCAAGGGGATGCAGATCTGTACGTCAATCTCACAGGGCGCAGTGCTCCGAAGGACTGGGATTTAGCGGCACCGGATTTGATCATGCAGGAGGCGGGGGGAGCCTTTACCTATGCCAATGGTGAGTTGCCCCGCTACAATCGCGCCGATGTGCAGCATTGGCCGCCCCTAGTGGTGTGTCATCCAGCTTTGAGTCGCACGGTGGGCGATCGCCTGCAAGCCTTTTTACACGAAAATCAAGGCTATTCTGGGAAATAGGCAAGTTCAGTCGCACAGAGGATAGGCCATGGTTTTTAATTGGTTTCGACGCAAGTTTGGTGGCAGTGGTGAGGAGCCATCGCCCCCTGCAGAAACCCCAACGGCAGCGCCATCCGCAGAATCCCCGCAATCTACAACTGAATCCACTGCTTCCCCCGGCATCCTCAACTGGGCAAAAACGGCACTCCAGTCGATTCAAGCGCGACAGCAATCGGAGAGTGCCGCGACGATTGAAACCATTGAAACCGCTGAAGAAACTCAAGAAACACCGCCTGCCGATGATGCCCCCGTTCCCGTCTCTATCGAGTCTGAAGAGACCGCTGTTGCTGAACCTGCCCCTGTCCAGCCCGTTGTGGAAGCTGAGTCGGTAGAACCAGACTCCTCCCTTGTCCTTGATGAGGGCTTTTTGTGGTCGGCGGAGGTGCTTGCCGCCCAAGGCCGGCGCCCAGAGGAGGTGGATATTGAGGAAATTACTTGGTTGCAACGTCTGCGCCAAGGTCTGGGCAAAACCCGTCGTGGCCTAGTACATCAACTGCGGGCGATCGTCGGCCAAGGCCCCTTAAGTCGGGATGCCGTCGAAGAAATTGAGATGCTGCTGTTGCAGTCGGATGTGGGGGTCAAGGCCACGGATCAGATTATTGCGGCGCTGCAAACAAAAATTCGCCAAGAAACACTCCCTGCCGATCAGGCGATCGCCTACCTGAAGGAAATTCTGCGGGACATTCTCGATCGCCCCTTTGAAGCCGGCTACCGCCGCGACTTTGCTCCGAAAAAAGGCACGCTGAATATCTGGTTGATTGCCGGTGTCAACGGCGTTGGCAAAACCACCACCATTGGTAAACTGGCCCACATTGCCACCCAGTCAGGCTATCGCTGTCTGATTGCAGCGGCAGATACCTTTCGGGCAGCTGCCACGGAGCAGGTGAAAATTTGGGGACAGCGCTCCGATGTCGAGGTGATTGCCAACCCCGGCAAAAATACCGATCCTGCTGCTGTGGTCTTTGATGCCATTGGCGCTGCCCAAGCCCGAGGCACAGAATTGTTGCTAGTGGATACCGCTGGCCGCTTGCAAAACAAGGCCAACCTGATGGAGGAACTCAAGAAAATCCGTCGCATCATTGATAAAAAAGCGGGTGATGCTCAAATTGAATCGCTACTGGTTCTCGATGCCACCCTCGGCCAAAATGGCTTGCGCCAAGCACAGGTGTTTGCAGAAGCGGCGCAACTCACTGGCGTGATCTTAACCAAGCTGGACGGGACGGCCAAAGGGGGAGTGGCCTTGGCGGTAGTGCAGGAATTGGGACTACCGATTCGCTTCATTGGTGCGGGCGAGGGCATTAAGGATCTGCGCCCCTTTTCCAGTTTTGAATTTGTCGAGGCCTTGCTCTCCAGTGAGGTGGAGGTGGCAGCATGAAGCTGGCCGATCGCCTGCGGTATTTCCAAGGCAATGTCTTTGACGCCATGGATCGGGCGAAGGCGGCGGTGGCGGCCACGGGACAGCCAATTGTTGATCTCTCCTTGGGGTCTGCAGATCTACCGGTAGCGGATCATATTCTTGCAGCCATTGAAGCCTCGGTGCGTGATGCCAGTACCTACGGCTATCAACTCTTTGCCAGTACAGCGGCCTTTCGACAGGCAGTGGCCACTTGGTTTGAACGCCGCTTTGGCCTCAGGGTAGATCCCGAGCGGGAAGTGCTGACGCTGATTGGTTCACAGGAGGGGACGGCGCACTTGCCCCTTGCAGTGATGAATCCCCAAGAGTATGCGCTAGTGCTTGATCCGGGGTATCCCTCCCATGCGGGGGGGGTGTATCTTGCGGGGGGACAACTGTATCCCTTGCGCTTGCGGGCAGAAAATCACTTTTTGCCGGATTTAGAGGCCATTCCGTTGCCGGTGCGAGAGCAGGCCAAACTTCTCATTCTCAGCTATCCCCACAATCCCACCACGGCGGTTGCGCCCTTGGACTTTTTCAAGACAGCAGTTGAGTTTTGCGATCGCCACGGGATTTTACTGGTGCATGATTTTCCCTACATTGATCTCGTCTTTGATGCGGAGCGGGCACCCTCGATCTTTGAAGTGGATCGCGATCGCCAAGTGGGCATTGAATTCTATAGCCTGTCTAAGTCCTACAACATGGGTGGGTTTCGCATTGGCTTTGCCATTGGCCGTGCCGACATTATTGCTGCCCTGCGCCAAATTAAATCGGTGATTGATTTTAACCAATACGCTGGCATCCTGCGGGGTGCGATTGCCGCCCTCACGGGAGATCAAACCTGTGTCCAGCAAACGCGGCAGATCTTTCGCCAGCGGCGTGATACCTTTGTCCAAGCGCTTTGCGACCATGGCTGGCCGGTGCCCCTCCCGCCAGCGACAATGTACGTGTGGGCAAAACTCCCTGACCCTTGGCAGCGGGATTCCCTGGGATTTTGCCAAGCCCTTGTTAAGGCAACAGGGATTGCCGCCGCTCCAGGCTCTGGCTTTGGTCAAGGGGGAGAGGGGTATGTGCGCTTTGCCCTCGTGCGCGATCGCCCCTGTTTAGAAGTGGCGGCTGCCCAAATTGCCGAATTTAGCCAAACGGTCGTTCAGGTGTCGGGCGCTAATCGCCCATGATCCATGCCAAGAGTAGGATCAGGCCGCCCCAAAGGACAATTGCAGGAATATGAATGGAGCGCAACACCTCTAGGGGAGTTAAAACTAGCACCTCCGTAAAGAGATGGGTAACCGTACAAAGAAGAATGAGCAAAATGATAAAGAACATGGCAACTCGCTCTAGGCATTGCCATAGATGGGAATCACGGCACCACTGATCGCAGCCGCTCCCTCGGAAATGAGATAGGCAATCAGGTCACCGATCGCCCGAGGACTCACCCAATTGACCGCTTGCGCTTCGCCCATCGCTGCCCGATTGGCAGGGGTATCGATAATGCTGGGAAGGATGACATTGGCGGTAATGTTTTTGCCTTTGGTTTCGGCAGCGATCGCCCGCGTGAAGGCCACGACTGCGGCTTTAGCAGCACAATAGGCAGCCAGTTCAGCCGCTGGTTCAACTGCACCCCGTGAGCCAATGGTGACAATGCGCCCATATTGCTGAGTCTGCATACGTTTGAGGGCGTGCTTACAAACCAAGAAGGTGGTCTCGACATTGAGGCGAAAACTCTGCTGCCAATCACTGAGGGCAAATTGTGCCGTTGCGCCCATGCTAAAGCCACCGACAAGGTGAACCACGGCATCCAATTGCGGCATGCGCTCCACGAGAGCGGCCACTTCACTTTCATTGTTCAAATCCGCTGCCACAAACCGCACGTTGGCCAACTCCGCTGCCGCCAATTGCTTTTCGAGGGCGTCTCGGGCAGCCGCATCAATGTAGGGCACCGTCAGCGTATAGCCTTGACTGAGGAGAACCGGCACTACCCCTTGACCGAGTCCGCCTGTGCCGCCTGTCACTAAAACCGCGCGATGGGCAAATCCCCTCATGGCTGATCCCTCGGTGTGAGTTGTCGTGCTCTGTAGAAGGTTTGCAAACTGTGGCGATCGCCAACGAATCGCCAGTGCCAAGGCTCATAACTCACCCCCTGCGGGTTATGACGGGGAAAGGACAGTTCAAAACTAAAACGCGCTGCATTTTTTTCCAGCCAGCGAAAGGCGGGGGTGTCCTCAAAAGTCTCCTTGAGATGGGTGTCTGGCCGGGCGCCATCGCCAATATCAATGGCATAGCCCGTATGGTGTTCGCTATAGCCGGGGGGCGCACTCACCAATGCCCGCTCACTTGCCCGTTGTGCCCGTTGCTCCTTGACCTCAAAAAAAAGATAGTCCTGATCCTGTTTGGAGCGAAATCCAGAGAGGGGCATCAACACCACCCCCTCCTGCTGCGCAGCGGCGACCATCGCCCGGAACCGTTCTGCTGCGGCTCGCCGTAATTTAATTTGGCCATCGGCACTCACCGGTTCAAGTTCTGAGAGGGGCGCCTCTTCATAGGGCAGATGTCCCAGCAGATTTTCTGTTGGCGTTAGCGTTGGCTCCGTTTCCGTAGCCGTTGGCGATTCCGTGGGACGATTGAGGAACCACACAGCTCCCACGCCCATTAGGCCCACAAGGACAAGGGTGCTGGCGATCGCCCACCCCCCTCGCCGAGGTTCTACTTTGCCCTGAGTGATTGGTTGTAGCCGCTCCGCAACAGGAATATCTTGATCCATGACGCAGTCCCCTGCCTTTTTATGAGAATAGACGATTTTTCCTAGGGCTGGGCATACAGTTGCCAGTAGTTCCAGTAGTTCTCCAAGACACTCTTGACATAGCCATAGGTCTCAGGAAAGGGAATCGATTCCACAAAGCGATCGCTATCGGTCATATCAAAACGCTGCAACCACTGATTGACATTTCCCGGCCCGGCATTGTAACTGGCCAAGGCTAAGAGCGTGTTTTGATTGTACTGATTGTGGGTGTAGTCAACGTACCATGTGCCCAAGCGGATATTGTCCTCTGGATCCACAAGGGAATAGCTCTCTAGGTTCAACTTTTCGGCAATCCAAGCAGCCGTCTCTGGCATCAACTGCATCAACCCCGTTGCCCCCACCACTGAGCGGATCTGCTTTTCAAAGCGAGATTCTTGGCGAATCAAGGCCATCACCAATAGAGGATTTAAGTTGCGAGCTAGGGACCACTTTTCCACTAATTCCCAGTAGGGCAGGGGGTAAAGGGCATACCAGAAGCGGACATCGCGGCGAATGGGCGCAAAGAACGTTGCCACCTCCGGTTCACTGGCTGAGCGCGTAAACAAGTTTTGCAGCATAAAGATGCCATCGAGGTATTCCCCAACGCCAAGGCGAATCAGGCCATCAGTGAGTTGTTCTGCCGCTGTCGGTGTCACCCGATTGTGGAATTCCCACTGCCAGCGCTGCCAAGCCTCCTGAAATTGCCGCAGCAGGTACAGTTCGCGTAGGGTGGCACTCCCCGTGGCCAAGGGAAGGAGGGGCTTGCGATCGCTCGCCACTGAGGGTCGCTGTTGTCGCAGGGTTGTAAAGGTGCCCACGGGTTTCTTGAGCAGACTGGCGGCTCGCCAAGCATAGTAGGTGTGGGGATAGCGCTCCGTAAGCCATTGCCAGGTTTGGCGCTGCCCTTGGGGTTGTCCTGCTTCCCCTTGCCATTTTCCTTGCCAAAAGGCGGCTCGCGGTGCCAGCTCACTCTCAGGGTTCAATCTGAGAATTTCGCTAACCCACTGTTGTGCCTGAGACCACTGCCGTTTTTGGGCAGCCCCTTGGGCCAGTTGCCAGCGCAGTTCCGCTGCGGCGCTGCTTTGGGGATAGGTCTTGAAGAGTTGTTGTTGGCTTTGTTGTGCCCCCTTGGTGTTGCCTAGTTCCTGATGAGCTTGGTACTGTGCCAGAAGGGCATCGGCAGCGATCGCGGGTGCTTGATTTTGCCTCGCTAACTGAAGACACTTGGCCAGCAAAGGGAGACGCTCCGCCGGTGTTTTGACTAAACGGGCAAGGCGCAGTTGGGCAAGGGCTGCTTCGGAACTTTGGGGAAAGCGGTTGATCAGGGCTTGATAGGCGGCGATCGCCCCAGAGGTGTCCTCACTCAGTTGGCGTCCCCGGCCCACCCGATAGAGATTCAAAGGGGTTGGTGGTGCCTTGGCATAGGCCGCTGCTGCCCGAGCATACTGCATTTTCTCCCAATAGCCAAAGGCGATCGCTTCCCAATCGGCGGGCGTCAGTTGATCGGCGTAGCGCTGCCGCAAAATTTCAAGGTAGGTGCCGTATGCCTTAAGAAAGAGGCCGTGGCGTGCCACCAGCTTCAGGTAGGGCACTTGATCGGGATTTTTCTCTAACTGTTGCGCCACATAGTTGACGACGGCAGGATGCTGTGGAAAGCGTTCGATCGCCTTTTGCGGTTGATTGAGGCTCAGGAGTGCCACTGCCGCTTCAGGTTCACTGCCATACTCCCGTAGCAACTGTTCCCACGTTTCCTTCGCCTTGCGGTTATCTCCCCGTTGCCGATAGGCCTCCGCTCGCAGCAGGAGAATGGGTGCGGCCATGGGACGGTAAGTCTGCTCAAGATCTTGGAGCCACTGCAGGGCAGCTTGGGGTTGCTGTTGACTCAGGCTTTCTACGGCCAGAAGATAGCGGGCGCGATCGCGCTTGAGGGGATCCGCAGACTCTGCCCATTGCTTTAACTCTTGCGGACTTTGGGGCGGCGCTTCAACAGTCAGCGTGTAAAGGGGCGAAGGCGATCGCCAATGGTACCAACTGAACAGCCCACCGCCAACCATCAGTGCCGCCAACAACAGCGACACCAGCCAAGGCCGTATGCCTCGCCGCTGCTTTCGTTTTGGGAGTGATTTAACCATAATTTGCAATTCCAGCCAGCAACCCCGCTCTCCAATCTCCACAGTAAACTAGGGAGTACAACCCTATTCTTATTAAGTATGTGGCGGTCTTGGATGCAGCAGTGGCAACTGGGTGCTAGCGAGGGGCGATCGCGCTGAAGGAAATCGAATTAACGACCTCACCCGCACATCGCCCTCCACTATGGCAATCTATGAAAAGATAAACCAACAATCGTAAACTTCGATGCCCCCTATGCCACGAATGGTCTGGATTGTGATTGGCTGCAATTGCCTGATTGCGCTAATTGCCCTGTGGTTGGCATGGCAGTTGGTCAAGCTGCGCCAGATTCTGCGGGGGGTGTCCCGTGCGCTACTAGATGCGGAGCGGAGTACCCACGGGGTCTTAGGCGGTGCCCCTGAGGTGATTATCATTGGCCAGCGGGGGGTGTCGGGCTTGCGATCGCAATTGCCCAAATGGCGGCGGCAACAGCGCAATGTTCGTCTGTTTTTAACCTTGATAAGCTGGATAGGGCGACATGGTATCCGCCTGCAAAGGAGAAAGCGATGAGTCAGCAACAGGGTGGCGGTGGTGCTTTTTGGGGGGGACTGCTCCTAGGGAGCGCGATCGGGACAGTCGTGGGGCTGTTGATGGCTCCCCGCTCTGGCAAGGAAACCCGACAACTCCTGCGCAAATCCGCTGATGCCCTGCCCGAACTGCTCGAAGACATTACTGCGAGTTTTGAGCAACATCGCGATCGCCTCTCAGAAACCACCCAAGAACGCTGGCAAGCCACCTTAGAACGGCTCAAGGAAGCGATCGCCGTCGGTATCGAAGTCACGCAGCAGCAGCGGCAAACCCTGCGGCGCGAAGCCAATGGCATGGCCTTGAGTGACCCTGACGAAGAGGATGCTGTCAATCAATAGCCTGCGGTGGGTCATGAGTCAAGAAATCATGAGCCAAGATAATGAGGAGTTATCCCTTTATCAAACAATCTCGACCGAGGGAGAACCCACCGAGATTTTCCAAACAAAACGTAATACAATCTTGCCATCACGTTTTTTGGTAACAGCACTGTTACAACCAACAGGATTCAAAGAAGGGGTACACCATCGTGGGAGTATTTAGTCGGCTATCACGAGACATCGGCATTGACTTGGGCACAGCCAACACCCTAGTTTATGTGTCTGGGCGGGGGGTGGTTTTAGAGGAACCCTCTGTTGTTGCTATTGACCAAAATACCAAACAACCCCTTGCCGTTGGCGTTGAGGCAAAGCGAATGCTGGGGCGGACACCGGGCAATGTGGTGGCCGTGCGTCCCCTGCGGGATGGTGTGATTGCGGATTTTGAACGTGCGGAACTGATGCTCAAGCACTTTATGCGCCAAGTGCACGGCGGTAAGAATTTGTTTGCCCCCCGTGTGGTGATTGGGATTCCTAGTGGCGTGACCGGTGTCGAACGCCGTGCCATTGAGGATGCTGCGCGGGGTGCTGGGGCGCGGGAAGTGTATTTGATTGATGAACCCGTTGCCGCCGCCTTTGGTGCGGGTTTACCCGTGGAAGAACCGACGGGCAACATGATTGTGGACATTGGTGGTGGCACGACTGAAGTGGCGGTTCTCAGTTTGCAGGGCACCGTTTTGAGTGAATCCGTCCGCGTTGCTGGCGATGAAATTTCTGAGGCGATCGTCCAGTATTTGAAAAAAGTACACAACCTGATTATTGGTGAACGCACGGCTGAGGAGATCAAGATTCGCATTGGCTCTGCCTACCCCAATGACAGCTATGACTCCGAAGCCATGGAAGTGCGCGGACTGCACCAACTCTCTGGCCTACCACGCACAGTTACGGTCAAAGCAGAAGAAATTCGCGAAAGCATGGCCGAGCCCCTCTCGGCGATTATTGAAGCCATCAAGCGTACCCTTGAGCGGACGCCCCCAGAACTAGCCGCAGACATTGTGGATCGCGGGATTATGCTGGCTGGCGGCGGTGCTCTGCTACGGGGTCTCGATACTCTGATTAGCCATGAAACGGGCATTGTCGTTCATGTAGCAGCGGATCCCCTGCGGTGTGTGGTCATGGGTACCGGTCGGGTACTGGAAAACTTCAAAGACCTCGCTCGTGTCTTTTCCACACAATCGGCAGTGATTGGTTAAGGATCAGCAGCTATGGCTTTTCTGCTGCGCTGGTGGGGACGATATGCCGGTGGCTTAGTCCTTGTTGCTTTGGTACTCACAAGTGCTTGGATTTTGCGTGAGACCAATGGGGCAGCAATTCGTGAACTGTACCGCCTTCTTAGTTTGCCCTTTCAAGGCACAGTGGACGATCAGCAAGCCTTGATTCAAGCCCGTACGTGGCAACTGGAGCAGCAACTGGCCGCCGTCCAAGCGGAAAACCAGCGGTTGCGGCAAATGCTGAATGCACCGATGCTGGCCAATTTCAATGGCCGCGTTGTGCCGGTGATTGGTCGCAGTTCCGATCAGTGGTGGCGATCGCTCCTCTTGGGGGAAGGCAGTCGTCAGGGTCTCACCATCGGTTCAGTCGTGGTGGGCAACGGTGGCCTTGTCGGGCGCATTACCAGCATTACCCCCAATACCAGTCGGGTGATGTTGCTCACGGATCCCGCCAGTCGAGTGGGGGTTGTGGTGGGTCGGACGCGGCAGATGGGGATTCTGCGGGGACAACTCAACCAGCAGGTGATTGTCGAGTTTTTAGAGAAAGACCCGAAGGTACAGCCCAAGGATGTCCTCTATACCTCAGCCTTGAGTAGTCTCTATCCAGCGGGCATTCCCATTGGTGAGGTGCAATCGGTAGAACTGAGCGATCCCACCCGCCCCCATGCCACTGTTATTCTGGGCGCACCGATTGATCGCCTTGAGTGGGTCACCGTCATTCCCTATGCTGAACCGACAGACACGTTTACGCCGAACTAGCCTCAACTGGTTGATTATTATTAGCTCTGTGGGACTCTGTGCCCTGCTGAGCTTTATTCACTTACCCAACCTGCATCTATTGGTGCCCGACTGGTTTTTAATCTGGGTGGTGGTGTGGAGTGTCAAGCGATCGTGGTGGCAAGGGGTACTGGCGGGTATTGCCCTTGGCTGGATTCAAGATGGCTTGGTCAGTGCTCATCCTAGCCACGCAGTCAGCTTAGCTTTGGTGGGAGGGCTGACCGCCCTGATGCAAAAGCAGCGCTTTGTTTCTGAGGATTTTATTTCGGTTGCTTTGATTACCTTTGCAATGGCCATTCTTCAGCAAACGGTCATGGCAATGCAAATGAGCCTTGGCAGTGGCTTTCCCCTCGAGGAGATTTGGCAGCACCATCGGCAAGTCGCGCTTAGTTCAGCCATTATGAGTAGTCTTTGGGCACCCTTGCTCTATGCCCCCCTGAATCGCTGGTGGACGTGGTTGCGACAGCAGGAGTAGAGAGCGCAACAATAAACCCGCCTCATGCCCAACTTGCGGCAGCCACTACTCAATCGCTGCTTGCACTTCACCCATAAAGCCGAATGCCCATTCGATGCCCCTGTTTGAGCTTGCCCACCTTTTTGAAGTTCGCCTCAGATGCGCCAGACATTTCTGTTGCCCTTTCACCTCATCACCGTTGTACACACTGAAGTCATCCGAGAGGAGTACCCCTGCAAATCCCTCACCTAATAGGGTCTCTAACTCTGCTCGTAGACGGCTGCCCGCCGCGTGGAATCAGCAAAATCCCCAGTCTCCGAGTGCTTCTACCGTTGGCTTCACGCTTTCTGCTGCTCTGGCATTCGTCTGTTGCAGTATCCCCACTCGGACAGTCGGCGTTCTGAGCGTTTATGAAGGTCACTGAATGGTGGTTTTGATGAAATTCAACTGAAGTTGTATAGCTATTCCAATAAGGAATGAGATATCATCCAGCACAATACTTGCGAATCACCTCATCAATCGAACTGTTTGACCCTGCATACATCCGCGCTCGCTTCAGCGCACTAAAGTCGTGCTCAATCACATTCAAATCAGGAGAGTATTTCGGTAAAAATAACACCTCGTGACCCGCCGCTTTCACCACTGCCTGAATCGCCCCTTTTGGATGAATTGGTGTCTTTCTGGTATCTATACCGTCCTGCGACTCAACTCTCTCTTTTCTGACGCTTCCCCGCTCGCTCTCCATCAATTCGTTGGCCTCGCGCTGACCACCCATACTCACACTCCACTCGAGAGTCAAACCCCCTCTCATCGATAGACACCACCGTTTCCTCCCCATGGCTCTCTACCCATGTGTCAATACGCTTGTCGCTCTGCCTCACACCGTTCTTGGTAACGCATCTGTTTTTTTTGCGGGTGATGCTCATCTGGGCGAGGGCATAACTAATGGTGGAAACTTGGACGCCAAATCGCTGGGCACGGTCGATTAAACGATCATCGGAATGGGTAGCAACATCCGCTGCTAAGGCCGCCCAATCCAGCTTCCAAGGACGACGGGGGACAACCGTGGGCGCTAAGTCGTCTCGCTTCAGCCAGCGATGGATAGTGGCGCGGCTCACCTGAAAGATTTGAGTTGCTTCACTGATTTTGCCACCTTGCTTGATATAGGAGACAACCCGCTCTCGTCAGTCCAAGCTATAGCTCATATTCTTGAGTAACATTCATGACGCTTTGAGTATAGCCTATCCCTCTTGAAAATATCTCACTCCCTTTCGAAATAGCTATATTAGTCGCGCCCGATTTTCGGTGCTAGCTCAATATATCCAGCAACAATCTGAGATTGAGTGACTGCTCCCTCCGGTCGCCCGCCGCCTCACCACTACCTAACTGCTTTGCGGTATAGACGGAGCACTGCGGCGAATTTTGGTAGATTTATATTTCTTAATACTTATAATTTCTTAACGTAAATTTACAATATTCCCAAGTGCCGATAACGTCATGGTTTCCGTGATCTAAATCACATCTAAAAGCCCTTTTACGTGGAATTACGCATGATCCCCAAGTTGCGAAGTTCATAGAATAATAACGTACAGTAAATCAATCCTTAACGAGCAGCTATATCCCCTGTTGATCCCCCACAAAATTTGCCCATGGGTGGAAGTGGACAGCGGGAAATTAATAGATGCTGACATAAGTAATTGGGGGAACACAACATGACAAAATTATTGCCCGTTACTGCCTACACAATTCGCCGTCTGTTGCGGCAATACCAAGGGCAGCTCAAATCCGTGGTGGTGGAAGGGGCTTGCTTAGTCGCTGATCCCGAAGCAGACTTGAATGCGGTGCTCGAGAGCCTTTATTTAGATGAGGAAGAAGTCTGCACCCAAGTGGCTGAAATTGAGAAGCTGATGATGACCCATCAACTCCTGTTGAAAGCAGGGGCAAAAGAGCAAGCAGCAGCCATCGAAGATCAAATCCTCTGGATTTTTGGCCTGAAGCGGATCAAGAATCAAGCCACCCAAGAAGCAGCCCCTGCAATGCCGATTATGATGGCCGTGGGCATTTAAGGCCCCGCAAAAATGGCTTCCTCCACCTCGGCACGGGGGCAGGAGTACTTAAAAGAGCGCTGAATCACACTGCCCTCAAGGCGATCGTGATAGACCACCTGTAGCTCCTCAATATCCAAGCAAATCCGAGCTGACCACTGGGGATACTCTAACTCCCAACAGTGGATATCCGTTTCGTCCCGCACACAGCCCTTTTGCTGTAGCCATGCTTCAATTTGCGGCAGGGCATGGTTGTAGAGGGGGGTTTGGGGATTAGGCAGAGTGTTCATCCAAGTTCTGAGATGCGACTGACAATTTGCAAGATCCATTCTTGCCCCTGTTGGGACAAACCGACAATTACCGCCAGAACCAGACAGCCGACAAACGTGACCCCCAAGATAAACAGAGCAAATAGCTCCCCCGGCGAGAGGGGGCGATCGTCGGGTGGCACGGCAGTAGAGCGAACAGACCCCTGAGAGCGAGAAGAGGCACCTATCCCCATCGTGCCTGACTGTTTTGACTGTGCCCGCAGGCGTAATTGCAAGTCATACCACTGCCGCTGCTCTGGATTGGTCAGCACTGCATAGGCCTCATTGAGGCGATGAAACTCCTCACGAGCGATCGCCACCGGCAACGTCGTCGTATCAGGATGGTAGAGCTTACTCTTTTCTCGATAGGCACGGCGAATCTCCGCCAACGAGGCCGTGGGTGCCACCTCGAGAATGTCGTAGTGGGTTCGCGACGGGGACAGATGTGCCATGGCAAGGCTTACTTGACCAGATCGAAGATCTTGAACATGGGCAGGTACATCGCCACCAGAATTGACCCTACCATACCCCCTAGCACCGCAATCATCAAGGGTTCCATCACACTTGTTAGGGACTTCACCGCCTGTTCCACTTCATCTTCATAGAAGTCGGCCACCTTCATCAGCATCTTATCCAGTTCCCCTGTCTCTTCGCCCACGTTAATCATCTGGGTCGCCAGCACTGGAAAGACCCGTTCCTGTTGCAGGGCAAGGCTGAGCATTCCTCCCTTCTGCACTTCCTGTGCCGCTCGGTCAATGGCATTGGAGATCACTTGGTTCCCCGCTGTGGCACTGACAATTTCAAGGGAACGCAAAATCGGTACCCCTGAACGGGACAGCGAACCAAATGTGCGGCAGAACCGTGCCACCGCTGTTTTTTCCACCAAATCACCAAAGAGGGGTAGCTTCAACAGCAAGCCATCAATCATCAGCCGGCCAGCCGGAGTCTTGTAATAAAAGCGAATCCCCAATACCAAGCCCACCACACAGATAATCAACAATGCCATATACTGCGGCGTGCGCAGGAATTCACTAAGCGCCACCATCATGGCGGTAAAGGGCGGCAATTCCCCCCCCAACTGTTTGAAAATACCCTCAAACACAGGGATCAGGAAAATCACCATCCCCAAGAAGATGCCCACCGCCAGCAGGCCCACCACCACGGGATAGGTCAGGGCGGACTTGATTTGGTTATTGAGGCGGGCTTGATCCTCCAGTAACTTCGAGAGACGGTTGAGCACCTCATCGAGCACCCCCCCCGTTTCCCCCGCTTGGATCATAGCCACAAACAGGTTATCAAAGGCCTCAGGATGGGGACGCATGGCATCAGCAAGGCTGCTCCCCTGTTGAATGTCATTGTTGACGGCCATGAGGATTTTTTTTAATTTCGGGTTGGTGCATTGATCTGCCAAAACACCAATCCCACGCACCAAGGCCACACCTGCATTCACCAGTGCCGCAAACTGCCGCGCAAAGATCGCTCGATCTTTCACCGTAATTTTGGAGAGGAAAGTGAGGTCGAGGTCGGACTTGAGGGTGAGTTTTTTGGCCTCCTTGACCTCTAGAACCTGTACCCCTTGCAATTGCAAAGCCATGCGTGCTTCCCGTGGTGTCGAAGCTCGCTCGCGGACGGTCTTGTATTTGCCTTGGGCATCCCGGATCCGCACTTCATAGGTTGCCATGACTCAATACCCCTTCTTTTTATCAATAATTGCTAACTAGCGTGCTGCTGCCGCAGGTGTACCCGTACCAATCAGACGTTGCAACTCGTCCTGACGCGAGGACTTGGCCATTGCTGCTTCATAGGTGATGATGCCCGCACGATAATAATCGGCCAAGACTTTTTCAAGGGTCTGCATCCCCAGCTTGCCGCCCGTTTGAATTGCCGAATAAATCTGCGAGGTTTTGCCTTCGCGAATCAGGTTGGAGATAGCAGGGGTCACCACCATAATTTCTTGCGCCATAATCCGCCCAAATTCACCGGGCTTGGGATTTTTCTTAGGAACCAGCGTTTGGCTAAAGACCGCCACTAACGAGTTGGACAACTGGACGCGAATTTGCTGCTGCTGCTCTGGCGGGAACACATCCACCATACGGTCAACGGTTTGGGCAGCTGAACTGGTGTGCAAGGTACCAAAGACCAAGTGACCGGTTTCTGCCGCTGAGATGGCAAGCTGAATTGTTTCCAAGTCCCGCATCTCACCCACAAGGATAATATCGGGGTCTTCCCGCAGCGCTGCCCGCAGAGCATTGGCAAAGCTCTTGGTATCTTCCCCCACCTGCCGTTGGTGGATCAGGCTCTTGATGGGTTCATAGACAAACTCAATGGGGTCTTCAATCGTCAGGATATGCTCAGCGCGGGTTTTGTTGATCAAGTCAATCATCGCCGCCAAGGTTGTGGTTTTCCCTGATCCTGTCGGCCCAGTCACCAGAATCAAGCCCCGTGGCCGCTCACTCATTTCGCGGACAACATTGGGCAATCCCAACTGCTCAAACGTGGGAATTTTGGAACTGAGTGCTCGCAAGCAAGCAGCATAGGTTCCCCGGTCTTTATACACATTGACGCGGAACCGGGCGAGGCCACGTACACCATAGGAGCAGTCCAACTCCCAGTTTTGCTCTAGGTGCTTGCGTTGGGTATTGTTGAGCATGCTGAAAATCAGGCGCTGGCATTGCTCTGGGGTGAGGGGTTCGTAGTCGGTCGGGGTTAATTTGCCGCTAATGCGAATGTAGGGGGGTAAGCCAGCGGAGATATGCAAATCGGAGCCACCATTGGCCACCACTTGCTCCATTAGGTCTTCAATCATTAGCTCCATAGGGTGTTCCTCGTCTAAGCAGTTTGGTCAACAACACGAAAGTTCATCACTGACATTAATAATCTTGTTAATCCACAAAGCGGGGTGTCATGCAATAGGGGCATTCTAACCATTCGGGCTGCGCCTCGGCACCGCAGGTACGGCAGGTTAAAGAACTCTTACGTTTGGCCTTGAGTTCTGCCTCTAGTCCAGTGTCCGTAAAGGTGACGCGCTCCACTTCTTCGAGGGTGGTGAGTCCTTCCTTGACTAACCCCAAGCTATAGGCAAGCAGGGTTTTCATGCCCTCTTCGACGGCCGCCTCCTTGATTTGCTCGGTGGGGGCACCTTCGGTAATCAGCCGTTGCAGTCGCTCGGTGATCCGCATAATTTCGTAGACGCCGACCCGTCCTTTGTAGCCCAAACCACCACATTTACTGCAAATGGGTTGGCCAGTTGCCTTAGCCGCTTGAATTTGCTCGGGTGTCAGTTTATTGGCTTTGTAGAGGGTGAGGTTGACATCCTTGGAGGCAGACAAGCCAAAGCGCGCCAGTTCCTCACGGGTGGGTGTATAGGGAATCCGACACTCACTGCATACCCGCCGCATCAGCCGTTGGGCAACAACCCCAATGAGGGAGGCGGAAACCATAAAGGGTTCAATGCCCATTTCCGAGAGGCGGGCAATTGCACTGGGGGCATCGTTAGTGTGCAGGGTTGTCAAGACCAAGTGCCCCGTCAAAGCCGCTTCAATGGCGGTTTTTGCGGTTTCTTTGTCACGGGTTTCGCCCACCAGAATTACATCGGGGTCTTGGCGGAGAAAGGCTCGCAAAATTGAGGCAAAGTCCATGCCTTTTTCGCGAATAACCTGTACCTGCGTTAGGCCGGGGAGCGTGTATTCAATCGGGTCTTCCGCTGTACTGATGTTGACACCGGGACTATTACACTCCGCCAGCGCAGAGTAAAGCGTGGTGGTTTTCCCTGAACCAGTGGGACCTGTAACGAGGATGAGGCCAAAGGGGCGCTTGGTCATCTCCCGCACAATAGCAAGGCTCTCAGGGTCAGTAATCAGCTTGTCGAGACCGAGTTGGGTGGCGGAGTTATCGAGAATCCGCAGTACGACTTTTTCGCCCCAGCGGCTGGGGAGGGTATTCACTCGGAAGTCCACCCGTCGCCCTTGGAACATTTTGCGGATACGACCATCTTGGGGGGCACGCCGCTCAGCAATATCAAGGTCAGCCAAGATTTTGAAGCGGGAAACGACGGCTGGCACGATTTTCTTCGGCAGTGGATCAAAGGCTTGGTGAAGCACCCCATCTTTGCGGAAACGAATCCGCAGGTATTCCTCTTGAGGTTCGATGTGAATGTCGGAAACGCCTTCGGTGAGGGCTTTGGCCAAAATTTTGTTGACAAGGGCAATAATCGGCGCATCTTCTGCACCTTTCAGCGCCTCAGCAAGGTCAACCTCCTGCTCCCCTTCCAGCTCTTCGAGGCTGCCCATGGCTTCGATGTCTTCTTCGATGTTGATGTCACCGATCTCAGCCGGGGCATTTTTGCTAGCGGTGGTTTCAGCTACCTGTTTATTGAGAATCGGGTCAATGAGGCGTTGGTAATCCTCTAGGGTGATCACCATTCGCTTGAGGGTGAGGTTGTGGGCGCGGAGTAAGCGGGTGAGGTTGTCAATGGCTTGGAGGTTATCTGGATCCACCATCGCCACGAGCAGATAGGGGGGATCAGCGTCGAGGTGCTTGGCAATGGGGATGACTTGGTAGGTGCGGCAGGTGTCAATCGGTACAATCGTGTTGATCAGTTCCTCGATTTGCTCGGTGGGGAAACGATTGAGTTCGGGATCGAGGCAATCAACCCCGTAGATCACTTTGAGTTCAAAAAGCTGTTGCTTGTGGTACTGGCGTAACACATCGGGGGGCATGGTGGTGCCCGTAATCTCCTGCAACACGGTTACGAGGGACTTGCCCGTTTTGCGGGCGGTGTTCATGGCTTCCCGCACCTGATCGATACTGGCGTAACCGGAGGCAACAATGGCTCGTTCTGTGGGGCTAGCGGCTCTGCCGCGCACGGTAAGTGCTTTCCGAGAAGAAGATGACGATGTGTTGACCATAGGGCGCGTTAGGGTCTGGATGGCTTGCCTACTATAGTAGCAACAACCTTCCCAGAGATTTCATGGGTATTTTCACGGTTTATGTTTATTGACATTTTTGTTGACAATTCTTGCTATAGACGCTTTGTAACCGCGATCGCGCTCTTTTGCATAGGCTGAAAATTATTTACAATCCTGCGGCACATTAGAAACTATTAGTTATCTGTTCTCCCTGTTAGCGCGTCCTCTTGATTCCGCCATCATCCTGTGGAGGTTTGCCCTATGCGTGTCAAAGACTTGATTTTGCCTGTGCTGGTGGTTGGTTTGGTCTTTGTTGGTTTTGGCGATCGCTTTTTGCCGGCACCTTTGAGTACGGCCAGTGCCAGTACCCGCGAGCAACTGAATGACTTTCTTAAGGGCATGTTTACGGGGTTTTCTGTCTATAACCGCTACCATAAGACGGAGGAGATGATTCGCCAAGCGGAAGGGAAGTAAATGCGCCGCTTTTTGCTCTTTTTACTCTGGATGATCAGCAGCGGGGCGATCGCCCTCTTTTCGGTACAGAATGCAAAAGCGGTGTCGCTGCGATTTTTGTTTTGGCAATCCATTGAGATGCCCCTTGGCTTGCTCTTGATCTTTGTGGCTGCGATCGCCCTCTGGGTGCCCTATTTAGCCCGTCCACTGCGGCGATGAAGTGGCCACACGCGCTGCTCATTCTACTTGTGATTGTTTTGTGCTTGATGGGGCAACCAAGAATTGCGGCCATTCCAGCCTCACCCCTCACCCTAGAAGTCAATCCAGCCGATCCACAAGCCAGCGATGCCGTAACCCCTTTCCGTACGATTGCTGCTGCTTTGGCGTGGGCACAGGCGCACGATCGCCCCAGCGACATTTACATTCATGGCGGCATTTATCGGGAGGCATTGGGAACGATTCATCATCGGCAGATGCCCCTGCGACTGGTGGCTCAGGCGGGCGAACGCGTGATTGTGCGGGGCAGTCAACAATGGTCAGATTGGCAAGAAGTCTCCAGCACCCCTAGGTTCACCATTTACCGTCACCCTTGGACACTGGCTTGGGGCTTTTCGGGTAACCCGTGGACAAACTATGGCATTGAGTTACCCCTCGTAGCGCAGCGGGGCGAACTGGTGTGGTGGCGGGATACTCCCCTGCGGCAGCGACTTTCATTTAGGGAATTGCAGGGGGATGATTTCTACGTGGATGATACGGAGCAACAACTGTATGTGGCTCTGTCTGTGGGCATCTCACCCAGTGAATTGGAAGTAGCCGTTCACCGTGAGGCCTTACGCATCTTAGACAGTGGTTTTATCAGTTTGGTGGGCCTACGCTTTGAGCACTATGGCGGCACATTTAGCCAAGCGGTGCGCATTGAACGCAGCCATGACATTGAGGTTAAAGACTGTACTTTTTGGGGCAATAATTGGGGCGGCCTCGAAAGTCATCAGAGCGATCGCCTGCGGGTGGAACGAACACAGTTTCTGCAAAATGGCTGGCGGGGCATGGCGGGGGTTCATTTGCGGGACTTCACAGTGCAGCAGGTGCTCGTTCAAGGGAATAATTGGCGGGGGGCATGGGCAGGCTTTTACGATTGGGATGCGGGGGATAAGTACTTTCATTTGCGCCGCGCCGTCTTCGATCGCTACCGCGCGATTGAGAATCAAGCGGCCGGTCTGTGGCTTGATACTGATAATCAAAACGTTGAGATTCGGCGATCGCAATTTCTCGGCAATGCCGTTGTCGGTCTTTTCCTCGAGGCGAGCACAGGTCCAGTGACCATTGAAGATTCCTTAATTGCCTATAACTACAGCATTGCCCCGAACTATCTACAAACCCCCGGCATTTTTGGCTGGGCGGCTGCCCATGTTACCCTGCGCCACAACTGGATTTGGGAAAACCAAGGGGCACAAATTGGCGTCCGCGATCCTTCGCCTCGAACCATCACCCTACCCGAAACGGGTGAGGAAGTCACGATGACCTCTCAAGATTGGTACCTAGAGGGGAATTGGATTGGTAGCCGCCAAGAGCAACTCCTGACCACCCTCAAGGGGGAACCCTTCTTGCAAACGCTGAAATTGCAGGATAACCACTGGTGGAGTGAAGCGGCCTATCCCTTTCGCCTAGAGGGGGAAAATCTCACTTGGTCGCAGTGGCAGGAGCAATACGGCAATGCCAGCGATCGCTGGCTCATCCCCTAGAGGCGATCGCGTAACTGATTGACCATCGCTTGAGCCGAGGCCTCATCGACAAACATCCCCAGTTGAATCTTGGTTTGGTCGCCGTTGCCCACCAAAAAGGCATCAGGCACCACAGCTTGGACTTTTTCTAAGTCCGCAGGTTCCTTGTAGGGAGCCAGCACATAGTAGCGACCATTGGGCATTTTTTCCACAAAAAGCTGCGTCGTATGTTCAGGTTCAGCCGGGGTTGGGCTGGCCGTAGGGGTGGGTGAGGCACTGGTTGATGGACTCGCCGCAGGTTCCAATTGGGCAAGGGTGCTGCGATTGACATCGGGAAATTCCCGCGCAGTCATATCAGGGCCGACGGGGGGCGTGGGTGATGCTGCTGTTGGCGTTGCAGGTGATTCAGTGGCAACGGGGGCAGGTCGGCGGTTGAACCACCAGAGGGCTGCGCCACTAAAGCCGGCCAGAATGCCAACCACAATTAACCAGCGTTGCACCAGATGTTGACTATTGCTTTCACGCCGTTGGAACCAAGGCCGCTGTTGGTTTTTTCGGGCCTGCTTGAGCAGCTCGCGGGTAGAGGCAAAGGGGCGCTTTGTTCGGGTTGGCGTTTGCGGGGCAGGGGGATCGCTGGCATAGGACTGGGGCAAGAGTTCTGCTAAATCTATGGGATCAAACTCGAAAAATGGATCAGCCAGTTCTTCATTGGTGCGTTCATCGGTGGCTGCTGCTGTCTCAGGGGTGGGGGTCAAAGAATTGACAACGGGAGGAACGGTTTGGGAAGCTGTTTCTGCGGCAGCAGGGGTGACACTCGGTTCTGGGGAAGTTGCAGACTCGGGAACCGGCGGCGCTGCAAAGGGGGAATGGGCTTGTACCATGCGATGGCAGCGATATTGAGTGAGTTCTGCCTCTAAACTAAGGTTGAGGGAAGCCAAAGCCGCTTGCAAACGTTGGCGATCGACGGTGGCAGAGGTCATAGCAATCGCTCCGAAAACAGTGCCCTACAGTCCCTTCACTTAACGCACCACCCCGATGGATTATGCAGCACCCTGTGCAGGTTCCCAACAATGGCACAAGCACCCCTATTGAGCATTTGCATTCCGGCCTATAACCGTCCCCAAGGATTGGCACAAGCGGTTCGCTCAGTTGTCGCAGCCTTGCCCCCTGAGAGCCACGATCCGGTGGAAGTCATTATTATCGATGATTCTGCCACCCCCACAGCAGTAGAGGATTTACTGGCTGGATGGTCAGGCCGCTGGCACTACCAGCACAATGGGCAACGCTTAGGAATGGTGGCCAATTGGAATGCCAGTTTAGCGCAGGCCGCTGGGGAGTTTATCCTGCTGTTGCACGATGATGATTACCTGTTGCCCCAAGGGATCACAACGATTCTGGAAACCCTCATCCAATATGGTAGCCAGTTTGATGTCTTTCTCTTTGGCGTGCATTTGGTGGATTCGCATCAACGCTGTTTGCGACGGCAGATACCCCGGCAGCAAACATGGCTCTCCCCAGCTCAAGCCCTTAGGCAATTGCTGCGTCATTCCTCGTTTGTGCGATTTCCCGCCTTGATCTGGCGGCGATCGCTCCTCGACGAGGTGGGCTATTTTGATCCCGCCTACAGCGAAGCCACAGACCTCTACCAATGGCTACGCTTCTTTGCCCAGAAGGGGGTTTACACGGTTCCCCGCGCCACTGCTGCCTACACGATCCACGATCAAGCCCTGACAATGGGGATGTTTCAAGCCCAGACCTTGGCTACCCTAGGGAATATTTTTGCCGCCGCTGCGAATTTATCGATTCTCTCACCAGCGGAACTGCGGCAGTGCCAGTGTGACTTTTTTCACCAGTTTATCTTGGCGGGAACGTGGCGATTTTTGCGGCGACGGCAGTGGCAACGGGCAGAGGCAGTGTACCAGCTGTTTGATCTACCAGAGGTGATTGCATTGGGGCGATCGCGCCGCTGGCAAGGCTGGCGTTGGCTCTTTGGGGCTTGGCTTTGGCTACTGCGACGGGTTAACTAACTGCCCACCGCACATAGGGCAGCCGCGCTGCCACGTCGTGAATTTTGTCCTGATTGGCCAACAGTTGACCACAGGCATCCCATTGACCCGAAAGGAGCATTTGCCGCGTACTTTCCGCCATGGTTAAGGGAATCACTTGATCGCCTGCTGTCAAGGTCAGCGCCTGTAAGTCTAGGGTCAGTTCCGTAGTGGGCTGATCTTCTAAGAGAGTTTGCAGTGCTTGTACCTGTTCTGGAGCTGCCGTCAGACAGGGAACCCCCATTGCCAAGCAGTTTCCGGCAAAGATCTCGGCAAAGCTTTCGCTGACAATTGCTTGAATTCCCCAACGGGCGATCGCTTGGGGGGCGTGTTCGCGGCTAGAGCCACAGCCAAAATTGGCATTCACCACCAGAATCCGTGCCCCTTGGTACTGAGGCAGGTCAAAAGGGTGTTGCCCCGACTGGCGATCGTCAGCAAAAACGTGTTCCCCAAGGCCATCAAAAGTGACACAGCGGAGAAACCGTGCGGGAATAATGCGATCCGTATCGATATCGTTGCCCCGCAGAGGAAGGCCACGACCGGTAATGCGTTCAATCTTGCTCATAGGTCTATCTTACTGGATTGCGCAGCCTGCAAGTGCATTTTGGGGGGAATTGCCCTGAAGCAGGTTACTCAACAGTAGGGTCGGCGGTTGCGCATGGGGCCAAGCAAAGGCATGGCGAAAGGCGGCTTCCTGACAGGCTTGTAACTCCTTGAAGTTGAGGATGTCGTGGGTGAGCAAGTTTTCGTACTCAAAGGGCAGCCGCACGTTGTGCAGACCCGCGTTGTCGGTACAGATGGCCACGTCTACCCCCGCTTCAAAACAGCGTTCAAAGACGAGGCGTAATTGCGCGTAGCTCTCAAGGGTACCCGTTTGAAAATAGGTGGTGGGGCACACTTCGAGGCATTGACCGGCTGCCGCCACTTCCTTGAGCAGCTCTGGATAGCGCAGGGGAATTTGAATGCCATGACCAATGCGTTGCAGGTAGGGTAGCAATTCGGGATAGCAGCCATTCACCGTTTCGTAGAGGTGGCCAGTGGTTTTAAGACCGCGATCGCGGGCATAGGCATAGAGTTCAATAAATTCCGCCATGCGATCGCCATAGACGCTATCGCCCCCGGCCAAGTCAATGCCACAGACAAACTGCGGAAAACTCGCCGCCAGATCAACAATGGCACGGTTCACCGCATAGGGTAGCCGCGTGTGCATACAGAGAATTTGGCTCGTGACAATCGGGTATTCTGGTACTTGGCAAGCCAGACCCACCGTTTTAACAATGTCGGCCATCTGCTCAATGCGATCGCTCTGGGATCGCTGCGGATCCGTGCGCAGATAGGGGGTATAGCGCAGCTCTAGATAGGCCAAGTTTTCAAAAATATAGGCGCCGCGAATCAAGCGAAAGATGAAATAGGGCAAAGTTTGCGGCGTTTGCACACTCTCCACTAGGGTGTGGAGTTCGAGGTATTCTTCAAGGGATTGGCGGGGGCGCGTATAAAAGGTTTCAAATTCCTCATAGTCAGGAAAGCGATCTGCAAGGGCGCGATCGTTCCGCTGAAAATACCGCCAAAGAATACGCGGTACAACTGAGCCACCCAAATGCCGATGTAGTTCTGCGTACAGTGCCATACGTGCTCCTTGAACTGGCCAAAACGCAATCAATACCTAAGCTGCCCCGAGGGGTCAATGCCCGCACCTCAGCCATCGAAAACAGAACGAAAACAGTGATGAACGAAGGATTAAATTGTTCTAATGTTAACAAATTTTACAAAGGTGGCGCAGGAACCAATGGGCGCAAACGCTAGGATCATTTCGATCTCCAATTGGTTGGGTATCGCGAATGTGGCCTTTTCGGCGGCGAGGACGGCTTCCCCATTCTCTCTCTAGCGGCAATGTAGTCACGATTGCTTTGCAGCTGTACCGTCATCAGGGCAATCGCTACTTTCTTTTGAGCCTTTTTGCCCATGCGTGGTTTTTTCTGCTCACCATTACCGCCGTGCTGATCGTGGCCGTAGCACTGATTGTTGGGGGGATTCTTGCTGGGGCGATGGATAATGTTGCCCCCTTTCTCTGGCTCACAGGCATTAGTGTCCTCGTAGCTTTGCCCTTTTATCTCTTTGGTTGGACACGGCTAATGGCCAGTGGTGCGCTGCTTTCTCGCCGTATTTACGCTGTCCTGACGGCCCTTGAGGAATCAGAATCGGCAGCCCGCAGCTTTATTTTTCCCAAGATGCTGAATTATTTGCTGGCCACTCTGATGGTCGGTGTCATTTTGCTCTTGGTGTATGGGGTCTTGGGGGCGATCGGCTACTTAATTTATTTGGTGGCATCCCCCTTAGTGCAATTCCTCGAGCAGAATATCCAAACGGAACCCGCAAGAAGTCTCTTCTTTTTAACTTTTCTGCTCAGTATCCTGTTGCTAGTGCTCCTTGCGCTGTTGGTGATTAGCTACTTTATGGCGCGGCTCTCCCTTGTTGATGTGGTCTTAGCCCTTGAACCCGACTGTACGCCCCTCAAATCCGTTCGGCGCAGTTGGCAACTAACGCAGGGACAGGCATGGCATACCCTAACGGTATTTTTTGTTGCTTCCCTTGCAACGATTCCCGCCAATCTCCTTGGCAGTATTATCAACAGCGTGGTGATTCTTCCCGTTGCTGGCCTCTTTGTAGGGGTTTTGCTCCTGCCCCTCTGGCAAGGGATCAAGGCAGTTCTGTATTGGGATCTGCGAGTCCGCAATGAAGGAGCAGCGTTTCAAGTCCGCCCTGAAGCAGTGAATCCCCTGCGCTGGTTGCGGCGGGTCACACTACGCACACCGGAAAGCATCGAGTTGGACTTTGCCCTAGCAGGAATTGGCAGCCGCGTTTTGGCTTGGCTGATTGATCAGGTGATTCTCTACACGGCACTTGTGCTTTTTTCGCTGGCGGCAGGGTACATCTACTTCTATGCCCTTTACCCGTGGCTGATTGAGGTGCTACCCGCTAGTGGCCAAAGTATTGAGGCTTGGAGTTTGGGCATTTACCTATTGGTGATGTTTGCCTTCTACAACGGCTATTACATCTTCTTTGAAACCTACTGGCAGGGACAAACCCCCGGCAAGCGCTATGCAGAAATTCGCGTTGTTCAAGATAATGGCCGCCCCATTGGTCTGCGGGAAGCGACCCTGCGCAGTCTGCTGCAACCCATTGATTTTGCTTTTTTTGGTATAGGGGCACTCCTAGTGGCGTTATCTCGATCAGAAAAACGTTTGGGAGATAGGGTGGCGGGTACCCTTGTGATTCAAGATGAACAGGCGACGCGGTTGGCACCTAAAGCTACAACCGGTCAGCAACCACAGGCGGCTTGGGTGCAGGAGTTGCGATCGCTCGCCCATTGGGAACAGATGACTCCCGAACACTATCTCCTAGTACGCAATTACCTCAACAATCGCGATCGCCTGAGTCCTGTCGGTCGTTATCAAGCGGCTCAAGAGCTGCGCCAGCAATTAGAACCCCTGTTGCTGCCCACCTATCCCGCCAACTGGCCTGCCCTCAGTGCCGAGGACTTCCTAGAAGGTCTATACATGGCCTATCGTCAACAATACCAGTCATCCCCCTAGTGTGAGGCCGTTATGCGTTTGCTGCTGACCCTTGGTTGTAGTCTGACCCTTTTGGGCGCTTTTCCCCTGCTCATAGGTCGGGCGAGTGAAGTGACGATTCAGGCTGCTGCCCCTGTCCCCCAACGCTATCAACTCCTAGGCTTATCCTTTGAAACACCCCTACAATTTTCGCCACCCACTTCTTTTGGTGAAAATGGCGTTGCTGTGGTCTATCCCGCCAATGCCGTACCGGGGGAGCACGAGTTAATGGTGAGCCTGATTAGCCTACCCAAAACAAGTGAGGTACTGGGGGAACTTTCCGATCAGGAGTTGCGCAGTTGGCTACGGTTTACCCAAGTGGGGGGTCCTCTCTCAGCAGCCCCCGCACGCATTGAGCGGCGAATTTTGGGACGGCGAGTCCGTGGTGAACTGTTTTATTATCCAACCCCCCGACCGATTCACCAAGAGTTATATTTGATGCATCTCCAAGGGGGGCAGCGGCTGGCTATTCTCTTTGAAGCCGAAGATCGGGTGCCCTTACCCGTGGTGGAGCAGGTCTTTAACCACGTGGCAGCATCATTGCAGGAATTACCCCCGCGATCGCGAGAATGGAAACGTAGTTTTGAATGGTGGAAAAACCGTTAGATCTTTGAGGAGCAATAGCTATGCACCATGCTCCCCCCGTGTATCTACCCAAAACCCTTCAGTTCACTGAAGAGCAATTCGCAGAGATTATCAAAGCCAATCCTAATCTACGGTTTGAATTAACTGCTGCGGGAGAATTGGTTGTTATGCCCCCTACAGGCGGCGAAACGGGTCGCTACAATGCCGCCCTCACGGCTGACATTAGTCTTTGGAATCGCCAAACTCAACTAGGTGAGGTCTTTGACTCCTCAACGGGATTTCGCCTGCCCAATGGCGCCATTCGCTCACCCGATGTTGCATGGATTACCAAGGAACATTGGCAGCGCCTAACCCCAGAGGAACGCCAAGGCTTTGTGCCTCTTTGCCCCGATTTTGTGATTGAACTCGCATCTGCTAGTGATGACTTGTCCCATTTAAGGGCAAAAATGCAGGAATACATGGACAATGGTTGCCGCCTTGGCTGGTTGATTGTCCCCCAGCAACAAATGGCAGAAATTTATCGCCCCCAGCAAACACCAGAGAGCGTGTCTCTGCCAACAACGCTTTCAGGAGAGGAAATTCTTCCTGACTTTTGCCTTGCATTTTCTCCCTAAGGCCAATGGATAAACCAGTGGAATCTTCGCACTGGAGATATCAATCATGGAACAGACCGTTGCCTGCGCTGAAACGGAAACACTGCGCGTTAGCTCTCTGCGTGCTTTTGCCTACTGTCGGCGGCTATTTTATCTCGAAGAAGTTGAGGAGCTTTATACCCAAAATGAATCCGTCTTTGCGGGGCGGCGGCTCCACGCTGAGCTACAAAAACTAGAACGGGAAGACTGGCAGGAATTTAATCTGGAAAGTGTAGCCCTTGGCTTACGAGGGCGGGTTGATGCACTGCGTACCTTGGAGGGGCATTTGATTCCCTACGAGCACAAAATTGGCCGTTCTTATCGCGATCGCCAGCAGCAGCCCCAAGCTTGGCACAGCGACAGGGTACAAATTCTGGCCTATGCCTGTTTACTAGAAACCGTTCTCGGCGTCACTGTCCCCGAAGGCCGCATTCACTATCACCGCGATAACATCACTGTACGGGTTCCTGTAGATGAGGCAGGCCGCCAACTGGTGCGGGACACAATCGAGCAAGCGCGTCAACTGCGTGCTTCCCTAGAACGTCCCCCTGTCTGTAGCAATGAAAAACTCTGTCTCAACTGCTCCTTGGCACCTGTTTGCCTGCCTGAAGAAGCCCGCCTCGCCCGAGATCCTGAGCATTTACCCCTGCGGTTATTTCCGCGAGATGACGAGCGTGAGATTATCCATGTCACGGCTGGCAAATCGGTAATCAGGCGAGCTGGCGAGCAGCTACGGATTGCCATTGACGATGAACCTGAGCAAAAGCTGCCCATTCAGCAGGTGGGTCAAGTTGTTATCCACAAATTTGCCCAAATTACCACCCCAGCCATTCATCTCTGTGCCTATGAGGATGTCGGTGTTCACTTCATCAGCAGTGGTGGGCGCTATATCGGCAGCATTGACAACCGCAAGGGCAGTATTCAACGGCGTATTCGTCAATATCAAGCCCTGACGAACCCAGACCAATGTTTACGTCTTGCCCAGTTACTGGTGAATTGTCGCGGACAAAGTCAGCGTCGCCTGTTACTCCGAGGACAGCGGAATCGCCAAGATGCTCTGCCTGCATTGCAAGAGACCACTACGCAAATGGATCGGCTCATTAGCAGCATCTCCCACGCCAATTCCCGAGAGGCTCTACGCGGCATTGAAGGCAATCTCGCTGCCCTGTATTTTTCGGGATTGCCCTATCTTCTAGGGGATCAAGTCCCGAAGGAGCTGCGCTTCAACGGTCGCAATCGCCGCCCCCCGAAAGATCGTTTTAATGCGCTGCTCAGTTTTGGCTATGGCATGCTGCTCAAAGACGTAATGAATGCCATTCTTACGGTTGGTCTTGAACCCGCCTTTGGCTTCTATCATCAGCCGCGTACCCAAGCACCACCCCTTGCGTTGGACTTGATGGAAATTTTCCGCGTCCCCCTTGTGGATATGGTCGTTATTGGTTCGATTAACCGTATGCAGTGGAACCTTGACCAATGCTTTGAGGTACGCCGAGATCACGTATGGCTGAGTGACTATGGCCGCCGCAAGTTCATTGAACTCTATGAAGCCCGCAAAGGTGAAACGTGGAAGCACCCAGTAACCAACTACTCGCTCACTTATCGGCGACTCTTGGAGCTGGAAGTGCGTTTGCTTGAAAAGGAATGGTGTGGGGAAGCAGGTCTATTTGGCAAACTCATTTTGCGTTGACCTATGGGTGAATCCAAAAATTGGTACCTCATCTGCTACGACATCCGCGACCCCAAGCGCTGGCGACAGGCTTATAAGCAGTTAGAGGGCTATGGTGAACGATTACAGTTCTCGATTTTTCGCTGTCGTCTCACGCCACGGGAGCGGGAAAAGCTGCGCTGGCAACTGGAAAAAATCCTCACCAAGGAAGACAGTCTCCTAATCGTAGGGTTGTGCAGCCAATGCGTTGAGCGGGTATGCGCTTGCAACCGAGCGGGGACATGGCCAATGTCGGAGCAGAACTTCAAAATCTTTTAGCATGCAAGCACCTCTGGACTCAAATATTCTCCGAACGCACTGATATTCAAATACAGCCCCTTGACTAGGTTTGAGAGTTTTTGTTAGATTTAGAGGTGCTTGAAAATCTCTGAACCTATTCCCCAGAGCGGGATCGACAACTGAATACTGACCGAGGCTAAAAATTTTACAGTCACAAAAAAACGAAGTGCCTGAGGTGCTTGAAAAGTGACTGTGCTAAGCTAGTCATAGAGGCATTTCTAGGGCGCCGCTGTGCCTCTACCTTTGATGCCGTAAGGCGTTGAGCACGGCGCTTCGGTGGGCGCTTCGGTGGGCGCTTCGGGTGCCTCTACCTTTGATGCCGTAAGGCGTTGAGCACTGACGGAAACAGCCAGATAGACCTTTTATGTCTATACGTGCCTCTACCTTTGATGCCGTAAGGCGTTGAGCACATGAGGGCTGAGGGGCTGAGGGGCAAGGGCTGAGGCGTGCCTCTACCTTTGATGCCGTAAGGCGTTGAGCACAGTTGGCGGAGGCTTTTGAACGCACTAGGTCTATGTGCCTCTACCTTTGATGCCGTAAGGCGTTGAGCACACAGTTTCACCGAGATACACACCCCGGGAAACCTCGTGCCTCTACCTTTGATGCCGTAAGGCGTTGAGCACAATCTAACAATGCGAGATACGATTTTTAAGGGCAGTGCCTCTACCTTTGATGCCGTAAGGCGTTGAGCACAAACGGATGTACACCCCTCTCGGGCTTATCTCGACTTGTGCCTCTACCTTTGATGCCGTAAGGCGTTGAGCACAGGCTCTTTTAAGTAAGGGGGAACAGGAGAGGCTCCTGTGCCTCTACCTTTGATGCCGTAAGGCGTTGAGCACAATAAACGACGCTAAAGCAGATAATACCCAAGCAAGGTGCCTCTACCTTTGATGCCGTAAGGCGTTGAGCACGTCAAGGCGCCAAGCCTCTTCTAAGTCAATACCCTGGTGCCTCTACCTTTGATGCCGTAAGGCGTTGAGCACTTCCCAGAGGACAAAAGAGCGCTGAAATTGGCAAAGTGCCTCTACCTTTGATGCCGTAAGGCGTTGAGCACCCAATTATGTACATACTTAGACCCATCAATAAGTGCCTCTACCTTTGATGCCGTAAGGCGTTGAGCACAACATCAATAACTTTTGCTTCCCTGTAAATTACTATGTGCCTCTACCTTTGATGCCGTAAGGCGTTGAGCACGCTTTGCCGCAGTTGGCTTTGCCGCAGTTGGCTTGTGCCTCTACCTTTGATGCCGTAAGGCGTTGAGCACTAGCGTATAATTCAACAACACCTCTATAATCAGGTGCCTCTACCTTTGATGCCGTAAGGCGTTGAGCACCCGCAAGCTTGGCAGCCGACCATTAAGGTTGCTTTTAAGGTGCCTCTACCTTTGATGCCGTAAGGCGTTGAGCACTGGTAGTAAATAAGTTTCCTCAAAATAACCAGCTGGTGCCTCTACCTTTGATGCCGTAAGGCGTTGAGCACTCTAAAGTTTGGATACTCATGATTAACCTCCTACTGTGCCTCTACCTTTGATGCCGTAAGGCGTTGAGCACTTTTGGGTTGTAAGCTTTTCTCAATTTGGCGCGCGTGCCTCTACCTTTGATGCCGTAAGGCGTTGAGCACAACCTAAGTTTTTTACTTATGAGCATTCTTATTCGTGCCTCTACCTTTGATGCCGTAAGGCGTTGAGCACTTTTGGGTTGTAAGCTTTTCTCAATTTGGCGCGCGTGCCTCTACCTTTGATGCCGTAAGGCGTTGAGCACTTTTGCCAGAGGACGTTGTGGACAAGATTAATAGTGATTAATACTGCCTCTACTCCTAGCGCTGTGGGCTAGCCCAGTGGTTGGTTAACTTTCTTGAATAAAAATAAAAATTTGTATCCAAAAGCTTTTTTGCTCCTTGTGGTTACCTACAGTAGAAGTTAAAATTTTTGTAAGTTGACAACTATAAGCCATCCATTAGCATGATTCTTGAAACTAGACAGTGGCTACCCTTGGCAGTGCTCCAGAGACCCATAGTTGAGGGAAAGCATTCAGATTAGGCGGGGATAATAAGATAGCGTTATGACTAGCCACAATCACTTTCTTGAAATCCATTACAGCTTGCGTGGAAGAACACTGCCAGCAGATCATGGCTATGCATTGTACTCTGCTATTAAAAAACAGTTGCAACAATTGGGGCGGCCAGATCTACCTTCAGATATACCAAGTGATCTTCGCCTTAGTAGTATTGCTGGAATTCCTAACGGTGAGGGAATGATTTATCTAAATCGTGCTTCACGCTTTTGCCTTCGCTGTCCTACAGATCAAGTGCAGACGTGGTATCGCTTTTTCCAGAACCAAGTGTTGGATATTCAGGGGCATCTGATTCGCCTTGTGCAACCTCGAATTACATTGCCAGAGCCTTCAGGAACCCTCGCAGCTCGCCTAGTCACTTTCAAATTAGAAGCAATTGATCACCTAGAAGTGCCCCGCTATTTTTTGGAATCTTGTCAAAAAGGCCTAACTCATTTAGGCATTCAGGGAAAGGTATTTATTCCTTCTGATCCGAATGGTGATTTAGCACGGCGCACGATTCAAGTGAAAGGCAAAAAAGTCGTAGGCTACCGTGTGATTGTTGAAGATTTAACTCCTGAAGATTCTCTAAGGTTGCAGTGGCATGGATTAGGAGGACGAAGACATTTTGGCTGCGGCTGGTTTTACCCGGTCAAGGAGGAACCGGATGCCGCCTAGTTCTACACCACCAAAACTGGAACCTGATATCTTATTAGCCAAATCTTCGGTTCCGGGAGCAGCAGATTGGCAAGGAGCTTACCATCTTGTGGGTCATACTGCCGCTGTTGTGAAATCAGTCACCAGCCTCGTGGATTGCTTGGGCGATCGCCTGATCGAGCAATTTGGGCTAACCTGTGAATTTAACACCCTGAGGGCAACGGCACGGCTGGCAGCCTATTTACACGACTGGGGCAAGGCCAATCACCAATTTCAAGGGGTGGTAAGGTACCCGCTCAGGGCTTCAAATCCATCCGTGCAGCCTCAACAGAACCCCTTGCAATACCCACAACTAATCCGTCATGAAGTGGGGTCTGTCTTGCTGGCGTGGGAGTTCCAAAACTGGCTTGGCCAATGCCCCAACGCTGACTTGATGACAGCGATCGCCGCAGCAGGAGGACATCACCTCAAATTAGGCGGTCAGCAGGGGCGAAACACCGGTGCACTGGGGGAGATCCGCGAGGGCAGTGGCGACCCTTACCTGTACTGGTATGTCCATCATCCTTCCTTCCACAAGCTGCTTCGCTATGGGGTGAGAACCCTAGGGCTGCCTCAAATCAAAATCATTCCTCCTTTTGCGTTCTCATCGCGATGGGATATTAAAACAATCAAAGATAAGCGTGACGAAGTCTTGAATGCTTTCATCGAATGGGAACCAGATCTAGCGTTTCTTGCCGTTGTTAAAGCGCTACTGATTGCAGCAGATGCCATTGGTTCTGCCTCGGCGCAGGTTTCAACGAATATTCAGGAGTGGATTCGATCAGAGCTAGAGAATACCCTCACGGAAGCTGATTTACAAAAGGTCATTGATGCGCGTCGGGGGGAATATCCACTACGCCCATTTCAGATTGATCTTAAAGACAAGTCGAAACGGGTAACATTGGCACGGGCAGGTTGCGGTACCGGCAAAACCTTGGGGGCTTATAATTGGGCGCTCCGCCACGGCATTGGACGCAAGTTATTTTTCTGCTATCCAACAACCGGCACCAGCACTGAGGGCTTTCTGGGCTATGTTCATAACCAAGTAGAGTCAGAGCTGTTGCACTCTCGGTCGGCTGTTGATTTGGAGTTGGCTTGCACAGGAGAAGAAGAAGACAATGGTGATGGAGCGGTTAATGAGGCCGCTCAGAAATTAGAAGCCTTCAAGGCTTGGGGGGCAAAGGTCAATGTTTGCACTGTGGATACCGTTTTGGGACTCCTGCAATGTCATCGCCGTCCCCTGTACTGCTTTCCAGCTCTTGCCAAGGCTGCTTTCGTCTTTGATGAAGTTCATTGCTATGACGATGCTCTCTTTGGTGCCTTACTGCGATTTCTCAAGGTTGTTAAAGCGCCGATTTTGCTGATGTCTGCCTCATTTCTACCGGCGCAGGTGGCGGCGATTCAGCAGGCAGTGGCAGAGGAAATTGCAATAATTCAAGGCCCTCAAACGCTAGAAGACCTGCCCCGCTATCGTTTCCATGAGCTAGCACAGCCAGATTGGGAGCGGGTTCAGCAAGAACTTGACCAGGGCGGTAGAGTTCTGTGGGTTTGCAATCAGGTCGATACAGCGATCGCCATCTACCAAGAGGCAAAAAAGAGGGGCTTGACGCCTCTCCTTTATCACAGTCGCTTTCGCTATGAAGATCGGGTGAAACACCATCGTGCCGTGGTGGAGGCTTTCCAGCAAGATCAAGCTGTTCTAGCAATTACGACCCAAGTGGCAGAAATGTCTTTGGATCTATCTGCAACCCTCCTTGTGACTCAAGTGGCGGATCCCGCAGGGCTAATTCAGCGATTGGGGCGACTAAATCGCCAATACTGTGGTCATTCCTGTGATGCTCTCTTTTACCCTGACGAAAACGTTGGTTTTCCCTATAAGCAAGGGGACTTAGAGGCAGGCTGGGCACTGGCACGCGCCTTCAAAAAACAAGATGTGAGTCAAAGGCAACTGTCAGACTGGCTCAAGCAAGTGAATATTAACACCAAGCCAAAGGAGCACTGCATCTGGCTAGACGGTCGCTGGCAAACCTACTCTGCTCCCTTGCGTGAAGCAGGCTATACCATTACTGCACTCCTCGAACAAGAGCTGGAAAAAATTGCCCCACTGAAGTCGAGTGAATTGCCGCGCTACACCCTTCCCCTCCCTACTAAGAACATCAAAGGTTGGCAGCGCCATAAGAGCGGTTATCTCATTGCCCCTAGAGAGCAGTGGCGCTATTGCCCAGAACTGGGTGCTGTTGAACCTAAGTAGGAGGTGAGTGAGCTTTGAGTCAGTTTACCCTGTCCCTTTTTGACCCTAATTTCCTCCTCCCCCATCGCGCAGGGGTTGCAGGATTGGCTCTAGCCTTATCTGAACTGGAGAACCAACGCAATGATGCTCCATTGGCGTGGAACATTACTGATGAAGCAGTTGAGTTGACATGGAAAGACAGTGATCAAAAGGTTGTGACATGGCTGCTAAAGCAAACCTATCAGATTAATCACCAAGGCTATCTAGAGGTTCCTGCCCTCAAGCTTGATGCACAGGGGCAATACACGTTTACCCAAGGGGTACTCACCACATTCCTCCAGCACAATACGCAGCGCAAACTCAGCAACACTTCTGTCACTTGCACGTTCTTAATTGAGCCGGATCAACCAGAGATCTCGATTGAGGTGAAGCCCCTAGAGAGCTGTTATTACACCAGCGACATCAAGGAGGCCTTTAACAATAAGGGAGCCTTCAAAAAAGAAATTCCCCTGAAGGGAAATCATCTGCCCGGACTGGTGGAATGTTTTGTCAATGGTCCCTATCAAGAATCGCCGCAGGGCTTTCTGGCGTTGCTTTTTTTGCCCCTTGCCTGTGGCTACTACCAACTTCCTCCCCAAACTGTTGGTGGCAAGCTCTCTGCCCGCTCAGCACTGGTGATTCCTGAAGTTCAAAATCTAAAGCACTGGGTTAAGCGCCGTCGGGCGATGTCGGGGTGCACCTATCGAGACTTTCGTAGCAGTGGCGCTGGTGAATCTGCTTTGCACTTTCTACTGCAAGAGAAGGCAATAGAAGAGAGTCAGCAGTTTGGCGGGCACTACTGCGAGGTTTACCAGTTGGGGAAGCAAGTCTGGGATGCCCAGCAAGCTTACCTGAAACAGGCGGTGTATCGCGTAGAGGTTACGGATGAAGTCCTCGAATTGTATGAAGTCGCTCGCCAAGTTTTTCCTGCGCACGTGCGACAAAAGGAGAATGGTGAAACTTGGTTAGCTCTTTCTAAAGCACTGCCTTGGATTTGTGACAATTTAATTGGAGGTCAGCCTTGGTATGCAGGTTTCTTTGAGTTTTACAAACGTAATAAGGCCTATGAACGTGAAGGGTTGGTAAAAATGACTGAATACTTGAATCCTGATGAGCGAGTGCTGTTTGAGGTGGTCCAAGGTGCCTTTAGCGTATACCTGTCTGGGCAATTCAAACAGGCTCAAAAGCAAGGTCGCCAATTAGACTATGGGCAAGTGACCGATAAGGTTATCTACCGATTCCAACGTCCGAGTACGCAACAGGAATTTGCTACTGCATTGGTGGATTTCCTAAGCCAGTTTCGCAGCAAGGCCGCTCGCGATAAGGGCCCGCAAATTGTTCACTGGATTCACCGTGAGGAAAACTGGCGGCGAGCAAGAGATCTGGTACTGCTGGCGATCGCTACCTACCGCAGTAAGAGAGGAGACTCTCTCAACGGTGTCGATATCCCCTTGGAATCAATGGCTGAAGGGGATGTCACAGAAGATGAAATGTTTTCCTTCGCCGATGAATAGTTTCTGTCTCTAATTCAGGAGAAATAACAATGACGAAACATCTTTTTGCAACAATTGTAACGACCACTGCTGTCGCAGCCAACAACCGCGGGGAAGGGGATGGCAGCACCCTCTCAACTTTGCAAAAAATCACCCGTGGCAATGATCAATACACTACTGTGAGTGCAGAAGCGATCCGTTGGGGATTGCGGGAGTATTTTCAAAACCATTACGAAAAAGAGACCAACCGTACATTTAACCCTGAAACCGATCGATATAGCTTCAAAGATGAAAAGTTCAGTGCTGAGAAATATATTGATGATGACTTGTTTGGCTACATGGACGCCAAAAAGGGGAAGGATAATGAAGATGCCACGACCAAACGGCGTGGTGCCCTAGAAATTAGTCGCGCTATGAGTCTGGATCCCTATTGGGGGGATATTGCCTTTGGCTCGAAAGGGGGGGAAAAGGGCAAAACCTCGATTCACAGTACAGAGGTGCACTGCACTGCCTATCAGTACACGATCGCCCTCACGCCAGAAAGTCTTAAGAAACCGGAACGGGCACTACTCGCCTTGGATGCTATTGGCGCTGTCCGTCATGTGGGCGGTAACCATGCCCGCTTTTTGTACGACTTTCGTCCAGAGTCCATTGTGCTTCGGATAACCGATGATCCGAGTCCTTGGATTATGGACGTGTTTAAGCGCATTGGCGAATCGGTGGGCTGCCCGCGGCTAGTGCGACTAGTGGAAGTGGGGGATGTGAAGGCTGATGAGCTAATCGTTGGCGGTGAGATTGCCGATACCCCCTATGGTCAGCAGTTAAAGGCGTTAGGGGTTCAGGTCTATCGCGGGGTCAAAGAAGCGATCGCTCACGCCAAAGAACAATTAAAGCAACAACTCAAGCTTGAGGTACCTGTCTAATGCAACTTTACATTGATTGTCCCTGTACCAGTTTTCCCCGCAGCTTTGCCCGTGACTTTAAGGAGACCTACCGCTATCCACCCCCCTCCACGATCTATGGCATGCTCCTTTCCCTGATCGGTGAAGAGAATTTGGATCAACATTGGGGTGTCAAACTGGCCATTGGTATCGTTGGTGCTGACCCGCCCATTTCGCGAATTTTACGCAAACAGCGGCATCACAAGTTCAGTAAGAATCGCCTCGGCACCTATTCCACGAGTAAATTCTCCAAGCCGAATCACCATGAACTGCTCACAGATGTGCAAGTGGTTGTCAAAGTTGATTCGAGTGAGGAAAATGCACCACTGAAGCTGGTTGATCGGCTGGCGATCGCCCTCACCACACCCCAGCAAATTTCCCGCTTTGGTGGCCTGAGTTTGGGGGAGTCGTGGGCACTGGTCAATGGTGTACGCCCCTATCGGGACAACGATGGCTCGATCCGCTGGCTCATTAAAGACAATCGAGGTCTCATTAGCCTGCCCATCTGGATTGATCGTCAGAGCAGCCAAGGAACCTTTCAACGCTTTCGCTTAGGCAACGAATTTGAAGACCATTGCTGGGTCAGGATTCCGCAGCTAACTGTGCCAACCCCAAGATCGCGACCCTCCGCCGCTCGCAGATCTTGATGCCAATCGAGCAAATTGCGGTTTGTTAACAACCTTAGCCTGAGCTGGCCGTCTAGGAGCACTGATTAAAGGCATTGATGCGCCACCAGCGGATATTTTCTGCCTCAAAGCGGCCATCTAAATCCACTCGTACTGAAAAGTCAAACCAAGCAGCGGGGGGAATTTCCATCCCCCACAGGCGATCGCTCCCCAACACAACACTAATCAGGCACTGCAAAAAGCCGCCATGACTAATACACCAAACACACTGCTCATCCCTGTGGCGTCGGAGTTGTTTCCAAGCCTGTTTTGCCCGCTGCCAGGCCATGGCCATTGACTCTGCCTCTGGTACGGGAATCAGGTAGTCACTCTCTTCAAGTTTTTCACAGAGATCGGGATGCTGCGCCTGCGCCTGCGCCCACGTGAGTCCTGTGAAAATGCCCTGATCAATTTCAATTAACTCCGCCAACTCTTGAACCTTTAGGTCAGGACGAGGATTCATGAGCATCGCCGTATCGTGGCAGCGTTGCAGCGGACTCGTGTAAATGGCATTCGGCGGTGGGAGTTTTTCCCGCAGGGCAAGGGCTTGCTGCCGTCCCCGTTCTGTGAGGGGCACATCTTGCCGTCCTAACATGACACCTGAGGCATTACCCACAGCCTCACCATGGCGGATCAAAATTAAGCGCATTGTGTAGCTCTCCCCTAGGGCGGCAATTGGCAAGTGCAACCCCTGATCGCTAAAATTATCGTACTGTGTGGCTGCGCTCTATCCTCAGCCTCAAATTTATTCATATTTCTTGACTGCGTACCTGTGCCTGTAACACTCTCTGCTCCCCCCATCCGTCCTGCTTGGCATGGCCTGATTCACGCCTACCGTGACTTTTTGCCCGTGAGCGATCGCACTCCAGTAGTTACGCTCTATGAAGGCAATACACCACTGATTCCCGTGCCTCAAATTGCTGCACGGATTGGCCGCAACGTCTCGGTTTATGTCAAGTACGATGGCCTCAACCCGACGGGGAGCTTCAAAGATCGCGGCATGACGATGGCCATTTCCAAGGCCAAGGAAGCGGGAGCCGAAGCCGTGATCTGTGCCAGCACAGGCAATACCTCAGCCGCTGCTGCCGCCTATGCCCGCCGAGCGGGACTGCGCGCCTATGTCTTGGTGCCCGAAGGCTATGTTGCCCAAGGGAAACTCGCCCAAGCCCTCCTGTATGGTGCCGAAGTCATTGCCATTGAGGGCAACTTTGATAAAGCCCTAGAGATTGTGCGCCTAATGGCGGAAACTTACCCCGTGACGCTGGTCAATTCCGTCAATCCCTATCGGCTAGAAGGACAGAAAACCGCTGCCTTTGAGGTGGTGGATAGCTTGGGCAATGCCCCCGATTGGCTGTGTATCCCTATGGGTAATGCAGGAAACATTACCGCCTATTGGATGGGCTTTTGCCAGTATCGTGAGCAAAATCGTTGCGATCGCCTGCCGCGCATGATGGGCTTTCAAGCAGCGGGATCTGCCCCCCTTGTCAAGGGTGAGATTGTCACCCATCCGGAAACGATTGCGACGGCCATTCGTATTGGTAATCCTGCCAACTGGCAACGGGCGATCGCTGTCAAAGAAGCCAGTCAAGGTGCCTTTAATGCCGTCACCGATGAGGAAATCCTCAATGCCTATTGCCTGCTGGCTTCTGAGGAAGGTATCTTCTGTGAACCTGCTAGTGCGGCTTCTGTGGCGGGTCTCTTGAAATTGGCCGATCAGGTGCCCAGTGGTGCCACGGTGGTTTGTGTACTGACGGGCAATGGTCTCAAGGATCCAGAAACAGCGCTCAAGCAACAGAGCGATCGCTTCCACCGCCACATTGAACCCACTGAGCAAACCGTAGCCAAGGTCATGGGCTTTTAGAAACCGCGTTCCGCTCGCATCAGGTGGCGACTGGCCTTCAAGAGTTGTACTGCGGCTCGATGGGTGGCTAAGCTGGCAACATTGGCGGTGGTGGGTGCAGCTGCTGTCAAGCTGGCAGGTTGAGCTAACTGCTGAGCACGGCTAAACAGATCGCGCACGGTGGAATTGCCCCCACGAAAGTAGGCCATTTCTGCTTCGGTGCGGGTCAACTCACGACTCAGCGGATTGGGCTTTGGCAATATCTCGAAACGCACTCCTTGCCTCCCGCTCAATGGATCGAGGCGCAGCGGATCCGGGACGCCCTATTGCGGCGGGGGCGATCGTCGTCGGTAGAAACATCGAATTGGCAACGTGGGTGTTGAGCCGCTCAAGACGTGTAAACAGCTCCGCCTTTGACCGGTTGAGCCCAAGGAACAGAAGCTTGAGGGTCTTAGTGAGCGTTGCCATGTTGATACCATACCAATGTCCCGTGTATTTGCAAAAGATATCCCCCCTAAAGGAGGGGGGACTTACAGCACTAAGGGTAATAGTTACTGCAAAGAATCAGTCTTTAGCTCAAGGTTTACGCATTGACCCTCGTCTGTCCACTCCTCATTTTCATATACTGTCAGCTGCGTTAGCGGATCAACAGCTGTTTGTTGGCTATTGATGAGTACAAGACGAGACTTCGATTTACCTTTTTGATCCTCTTCTGTAAATCCCTCCCTATTAGAAGAACAGCTTGCACTGGTTGTTCCTGCTATGGTCACACCACCACGTTGCCCCCCTAAGGTTGCTTTAGAAGCACCTTGGTCACCATTAAGAGGCTGATTCCCACCACTAGGAGGCTGATTGCCGTCACCGGGTAGATTGGGGGCACTAGGAGGCTGATTCCCACCACTAGGAGGCTGATTCCCACCACTAGGAGGCTGATTGCCGCCACCGGGTAGATTGGGGGCACTGGGAGGCTGATTCCCACCACTAGGAGGCTGATTGCCGCCACCGGGTAGATTGGGGGCACTAAGGCCGGTAGTTGTTACAATATCACTACCAACAGTGCTAGTTACTGTACCAATATTAACCGAGTTTAGACCATTGTAAAGCAGGCTACCATTTACCTGTGCAGCAAACAACGTTACGGCAACAGGGGCATTGTTCAGGTCAAAGGTGCCACTGCCCTGCAGACCCAGTCCGGCGGCGGTGATGCTGCCTGTTGCTGTCTGAGTGACCCCACCATTACTGATCAGGGTTAGGTTGCCGCTGCCAAGGTTGCTGCTGGCGGCTAGGGTGAGGGTGTTCCCGCTCTCGATGATGGCATCGTTGTTGGTGGTGGTAAGGCCAGCTGCGGTTGTTGCTGTATCGCTGCCCACCGTGCTGGTGACAGGCCCGCCAATGGTCAGGTCATCACTGTCTTTGAAGCTGACGCCACCATTGACGTTGGCCGCCAAGGTGTTCACATCATTGCTGGCATTGTTCAGGTCAAAGGTGCCACTGCCCTGCAGACCCAGTCCGGCGGCGGTGATGCTGCCCGCTGGCGTTTGACTGACCCCCCCACCGCTGATCAGGGTTAGGTTGCCGCTGCCAAGGTTGCTGCTGGCGCCTAGGGTGAGGGTGTTCCCGCTCTCGATGATGGCATCGTTGTTGGTGGTGGTAAGGCCAGCTGCGGTTGTTGCTGTATCGCTGCCCACCGTGCTGGTGACAGGCCCGCCAATGGTCAGGTCATCACTGTCTTTGAAGCTGACGCCACCATTGACGTTGGCCGCCAAGATGTCCACATCATTGTTGGCATTGTTCAGGTCAAAGGTGCCACTGCCCTGCAGACCCAGTCCGGCGGCGGTGATGCTGCCTGTTGCCGTCTGAGTGACCCCACCATTACTGATCAGGGTTAGGTTGCCGCTGCCAAGGTTGCTGCTGGCGCCTAGGGTGAGGGGACCGACGGTACGGAGGATGACATCAGCGTTGTTGGTGGTAATACCATTAGCAGTTAAGAATGTTGTGCTGGCAGTGCAGCAGTTAGGATATGTTGTAACAAAAGGAATGCTCAGATTCCCAACCGTCAGATCATTCTGATCTCGGTATGTGATGGCGCCAGTTGAACTCGCGGTTGCGATTGTATTGACGTCGTTTGAAGGTTGATTCAGGATAAAACTGCCGCTGCCACCCAAAATTAAGCCACTTGCTGTGAAGGGAGATGTTTGAGTGACAGAGCCCCCATTACTGAAAAGTGCTAGCGTGTTTCCTCCTAATAAGTTAATTGGTGAATTCAGTTGAATGCTGCCCCCTCGAAGGGTAAGGTGTTGATTTCGAGTAATGGGAGTGGGAGAGTTGATGGTAACTGTTCCTGTGCCATTTTCATGGCCAAAGATGACATGACTAAAACCAGTCGTTAGACCAAATTCGGCGTTGCTTAGGGCAAGATGAGTCGTATCGGGCGCTGTCCCAGCAATATCAATATCACGACCCGGTGTAAAGGGCTGGACGACCAAGATACCCCCATTGCTACTTAATGTAGTGGAATTGCTTAGATTAAGCCTGTCACCCACAAGAATAATGTTGCCACCATTCGTACTTTGAATCGTTGGAGTAACACCTGCTGTAGGAATACTCATCCAATCTAGGGTGGTGCTGACAGTAGCAGTATGTTCACCGATTAGGCAGATGTTGCCCGTATTGCTGGTCACTATAAAGGCATTATTAGGGTTACTCGAAGACGAAGTCTCACCAAACTTAATTGCATTATCGGTTGAGTTACCACCCCGCAAAACGCCCTTTAGGGTAATATGGCCTGAACCCGCTGCCGAGATTTCAGCAGAGAAGTTGTCGGTTAAATGACGCTGTAACTCAAGACCGTCTTTGCTTCCGTTATTTGACCCTGTACCTGAATAACCCGTGTAAGTGATGTTGCCGATTCCTGTGGTTTGAA
This sequence comes from Thermosynechococcus sp. PKX82, assembly GCF_031583255.1. NCBI lineage: Bacteria > Bacillati > Cyanobacteriota > Cyanophyceae > Acaryochloridales > Thermosynechococcaceae > Thermosynechococcus > Thermosynechococcus sp. PKX82. The sequence goes on from NZ_CP134169.1 coordinate 1,063,918, forward strand.
CTAAAGCATTCCAGTGAGCAATTCCGTCATCCGTTGCACTGCTGCCGTTGGCATAGCCTGTAATGGTTATGTTTCCATCGTGGTTAGTGATTTTTGTTTGGCGCCTCTGAGGAGGTGGAGGCAGAGTATTGGGATTGTCACCGCTGCTACCGCTGCGTGGAGTTGTTGTAATGAAAACACCATCGTTGTTTTGGCCGCTACCCCCAGGAGCAGTACCGGTAATTGTGATATTTCCTGTGCTATTTTCAATGCGAGCACCCCGGCTGAGATAAACACCATAGTTATTACTACCTCCCGTACCGCCAGTACCGTTGAGGGTAATTTGGCCACTGTTACTTTGCAGCGTGGCATGACCTGTTAGTTGAATACCGTAGTTATTACTACCTGAGGTACCTCCCTTACCCGTGAGGCTAATGTTACCTGAGTCTGTTTTTAGTAGCGTGGGTTGAGTCGCCGTTCCTTCAATGAGGATACCCTTACCTACACCTCCCGTACCGCCAGTACCGTCGAGGGTAATTTGGCCACTGTTACTTTGCAGCGTGGCACGACCTGTTAGTTGAATACCGTAGTTATTACCTGAGGTACCTCCCTTACCCGTGAGGGTAATGTTACCTAAGTTTGTTTCTAGTCGCGTGGGTTGAGCCGCCGTTCCCTGAATGGAGATACCGCTAAAATTAGCTGGAGCAGTAGTATTACCATCGGCTTCTAGTGTGATGCCACCCCCGCTCGTATTTTGGATTATTACACCGGGCTGAATGACAATGTTACGGCCTGCCTGTAGCGTTAGAGTAGTATTCTGACCCCATGTAATGTTTGTACCGCTTTGAACAGTAATTGTCTCCGGGCCACCACTAGTTGCAGCTGCCGTGCTGATGGTCAAGTTAGCCGACCCAAGTTGACCAACGATATGTGCATCATCAAAGGTGTTAGGGCCAGTGTTAGAGCCGGGGCCATTTTGAATGGTAATCGAGCCGGGATCAAGGAGAAGGGTACCAAAGGAACCGTTGGGCGCCCTGAGATCGGCAAAGCCTGTGACGTATAGGTTATTGCGTGCTGAAACTTCGGCAAAGCCGCCATTACCACTAAGGCTGCCCCCGCGGGCACTAATGTGGCCGTGAAAGTGGGTGGCTTCATCTGCCCAAGCAATGACAGTACCCCCATTCCCTTGGGTTAGCGCATTAGCTTCTAGGCGTGCCCCTGCGTCAATGAAGGTGTTTCTGGCATTGGGCAGAGGACCTTGCCCTTGAGGACTGCCGCCAATAAAAATCTGCCCGCCGCCTAGGTTGCCATTGGCCGATAGATGGGCAGTGTTCTGAAGATGAATATCTTGACCTGTTACGGTAATTTGACCGCCGTAAATACCATCTGCATCTAGGCGTCCGCTAATATTCACTTCGCCTGTGGGGCCGCCTGCTAAGATAATCCGCCCTTGACGATTCTCAACTGCACGCGCTTCGATGATGCCATCAACGTTCATCACCCGATCCATGATGCGCTGAGCAGCACTGGCAGAAAGGATAACATGCCCCGCGCTAATGTGCCCCTGCTGATCAATCAGACTAGAAAGTGGGCGACCATAGATATCCGTTACTTGCTGAGATAGATCACTATCTACCCTGACGCTGAGCAACCCATCTCCTGTGAAGTCTAGGGTAACACCAGTGCCGCTCACTAGGGCAACTTGACCCAAACGTGCTGAAATGAACCCTGTGTTTTGAACTGCTGGCGCAATTAGGGACACCACACCTCCCTCCTGGGCAGTGATGCGCCCTTGGTTGGTAATAGCAGCCGGCGGCCTATTGGAGAGGTTGTAAAAGCGGAAATTGTCCTGCAAAAAGTCTTGATCTTTAATGTCAAGGGTACTTGCAATAAGGCTGCCCACATTAACTTGGGCACTGGGTAAAAAGACGATGCCGTTGGGATTGATTAGAAAGATGCGACCGTTGGCGTTTAGTTGACCGGCAATACTTGAGGGGGTTAGCCCTGTCACTCGGTTGAGTGCGGCTGCTGTTGCGCCCGGCTGGACAAAGAATACCCCTTCATTGGCTCCAATGCTGAAGCCCTCCCAGTTAATGATGGCTTTATGACTGCTTTGCAGAATATGAAGCTGATGGGGGGTACTCTGCTGAAAAGAGACTTGCCCCTCACTCACTGTTGGGTTTTGTGGCAGTGCCTCAGCTATCCGAGGATTGAGACTTGTTAGGAAAATACTCGACAGGGTAAGGGTGATACCATTTAGGAACACACTGAATATCCTTTTCATAGGTTCAACCTCAACAGCCTTTGGAGGGTTGCAGAATGGTTTAAGAAGGTAGGTACAGTAGCAGAATTCAATTCTAGATTTTAGAACATCCTTGACTATAAACTCAATAAGTATTTAGGCTGACCTAGTCATTGATTCTAGGGAAGCAGCAGAACCATGTTTCGGCTTCGTGACTCGGTTTTCCTTTCTGCTCCATGCAACTGAATCCCTAAGAACACCAGTTGATGGCTGCTTCCCTACCTCAGAGTCCCTGCGCTGCCCAGTTCTCTTGCCCACAATGTAAGACCGTAGTATCCCCTAAAAGCTAGAATATGCCCTGAACTTGAAAGAATAGACGCGGGCTCCGTTCAAAGGCGGGTTCAATTCTCGTTAGGGGAAAGGCTAGCTCTAGGCGAAGTTGTAGGCTAGGGTTGATGAGCTGTCGCAAACCCAAGCCCGTTGACAAGGCCTCCTGACTGCTAGGCTCAGCAATCGTCGGTCTTTTAAGAAAGGTCTGGCCATAGTCTACAAAGGCATAGGGCTGGCTAGTGAAGCTTGTTTTACGAAATTTATAGGAACGGGTATATTGTAGCTCAAGACGTAGAGCGTAGCCATCATCTCCTAAAATGGCGGATTGAACATAGGCAGAGCCAGAGTTGAAGCCACCAATTCCAAATTGCTCAGAGGCAACAAGGGGAGCGGCTGCTGCTTGGGCTGCACCTGTTAGGCTGACTGACCAATTTTTAGGGAGAAAGAAAATCTGTGTAAAGTCCAAATTTGCTTTGAAGGCTGCAGGGGTAGCATTGAAGCGAGAAAGAGGTAAAGTGGGAGTTCCGCTCAGACGCGCCCCCAAACCTGCAATGCCTTGAGAGAGCTGTATAGAGGCACTAGTGAACCCAACCCGGCTTGTATAAGTGACCTGACTCGATGTACGGAAAACACGAACTCGATCCTGACTGAGGAGAACTTGTGGCCCTAAAAATGTGGTACTAACCGTGCTATTGAGGGCATCAAAAGAAGCACTTGTGAGCAGGTTGAGTTTCCTTGAGCGAATGGGGTAATAGGAAAAGCCTATGCTGCCCAGCCAACTGTTGCTTTTGATCCTGAAGGGGGCAAGGTTATCTCCAGGCTCACTTTCAGCATAACTGAAACTGCCTACAAATTTGAGACTATTGGCGTCTAAGGGAATGTTTACATCGAAGCGACCACTTTTGAGTTCGTTGAAATCGAAAGGAACGGTTGTACTACTCAGAATAAATTGCTCACCTCTGTTGAGCAGAGAATTAAAGTAAGCCCCTGCCTGAAGACGAATAGGACCAACACTGTCGGCATACCAATTGTTGAGTGTAAAGAAGGGTTGAAAGGAATCCTTCTTGGCAGTAATCGTCAGAATAGTTGCGCCGGGCTGGTTACCAGCTTCAAAGCGTCCACTCACTTTGTAGCCGGCCAAATCGCTCATCAATAGTAGGTTACGCTCGAGAACTTTAGTTCTGAGAGGGCGAGAGGATTGAATACGATCAGCATAGGGCTGTAATGGCTTGATCGTTCCCGCGGAACCTTCAAACCGTACTTCCTCGACATAGCCTTCGACAACTTTGAGACGAACAATGCCTTCGGTAACTTCTTGGGCAGGTACAAGGACACGGATTAGAAGATAGCCTGAGCGGCGGTAGTGCTCGCTGATTTTTTGGGCAATGGTATAAATGTCAGCAAGAGTCACGTTGCGATTGAGCTGATCTGCGTATAACGCTTTAAGTGCTTCGGGGGAATAGACAGTTGAGCCACTAATAATGATGTCTTTTAGAAGGAAGCGAATTTGATCGGAATCGGTCGGTGGCCGGATCTCTTGACCCTCAGGAATTGTAATCTTTGGCTCACGAGGGGGCAGGGGAGGGGGTTGAATTTCTTCGATGAGGCGCTCAGGGGAAAAAGCTTGGGCAAGAAGCACTCTTGCTTGCAGTTCGGCAAGATTGGTGTCCAGGAGTCCAAGTACAGAAATCATAGCTTGTCTGTAAAATACTTTCAGTTGCAAAATATCAGAGCCTCTCTCTTTTGTCTAGGTTCTCAAAACGTTAGCCCCTAATTCAGGGGGTAAGCAATAGCGGATATTACGAAATTAGTTAACAAAATTAATCTAGGAGTTGTAATTCATGCCCTTTATGCAACCAGTGGAGCACGAGCTTTTCCAATTCAATCCAGACAAACACCAGTGTGCTGAAGCCGATGCACACGGCTAGCTCAGTTCCCGAGAGCAGATAGGTACCAAAGAACCGTCGCAAAGGGGAGGCGTAGATCAGCAGGAGTTGCAGAATCGTTGTCAAAATGACTGATCCCCAAACAAAAAGGTTGGAGGTGGGGCTCATTTCAAGCGTCAGCCGTGTACTGGAACGGGCGGCAAGGGCATGACCCATTTGAGCGAGACAGAGGGTGGTAAAAACCATGGTTGTCCAACGTCTTGGATCGAGTCCTCCTTCCAGATGTTCAGCGGTGTAGCTGTAGGCCCATACCATCAGGGAGATGCCGACGATCGCCAAGATCAAACCGACACGAATCATATAGGAACCCAAGCCACGGCTAAAAATACTTTCATTGGGTTTAACCGGAGGACGCTTCATGACATCGGGATCCCCCGGCTCAACAGCAAGGGCAAGGGCAGGCAGACCATCCGTCACCAAGTTCATCCAGAGGATTTGCAAGGGCGTTAGAGGCACACCTCCTAGTCCCAGTAGGGGTGAGCAGGCAATCGTGATCACCTCACCAATGTTGGAGCCGAGAATGTATTTAATAAAGCGACGAATATTGCTGTAGATCACTCGCCCTTCCTCGGTAGCGGCGACAATGGTGGCAAAGTTATCATCCAAGAGCACCATATCGCTGGCTTCCTTGGTGACATCCGTCCCCGTAATCCCCATGGCTACGCCAATGTCGGCCTGTTTGAGGGCAGGGGCATCATTCACACCATCCCCAGTCATGGCCACAATTTCACCGTGACGTTGCAAGGATTTCACAATCCGCAGTTTATGTTCTGGAGACACCCGCGCATAGACATTGACGGTCAGGGTTGCTGCATCCAGTTCTGCGGGACTCATTTTTTCGAGGTCTCGACCGGTTAGCGCCTGATCGCCCCACTGACAGATACCAATTTGACTGGCGATCGCCTGTGCCGTCAGTTGATGATCCCCCGTAATCATAATCGGGCGAATCCCAGCAGTGCGACAGGTGGCGACGGCCGCCAGTACCTCTGGACGAGGGGGATCAAGAATGCCCACTAGCCCCAACCAGATCAAATCCTGCTCACTGGTATCTACACTCTCCGCTGGTGGCAGCGCTGACCAGTAGCGATGGGCAATGCCCAAGACCCGCAGCCCTTGAGCGGCAAAGCGATCGTTTTCGGCGAGAATCTCTTGGCGATCGGCCAGTGTTAGGGGTTGAATGTCGTGCCCCACCTGCCGCCATTGACAGCGTTCCAAAGTCAGTTCCGGTGACCCTTTGGTAATCATCCAGTAGGGTTCCTTGGCGGCAATCGCAGGAACGGACTCACTGCGGTAGAACGTACTCATCCGCTTGCGATCGGCATCAAAGGGAAACTCCGCGACCCGCTCCGCCGTTTCCTGCAATGCTTTCAGATCAATGCCCCCCTTAGCGGCCAAGGGCAGGAGAGAGCCTTCGGTCGGGTCGCCGAGAATCACCCATTCGGCTGCGTGTTGTTTGAGCAAGGCATCATTACACAGTGCCCCTGCCAGTAGCAGTAGGTGCCGTTCGTACAATGCTGAGGCATCGTCGGTATTGGCGTCGTAAAAGTCGCCCTTGGGTTCATAGCCATTGCCGCTCACCTTGGCGCGATAGGAGGTAGTAGCCACTGCCTGCACCACCATTTTGTTTTGGGTGAGGGTACCCGTTTTATCCGAGCAGATCGTTGTCACACTCCCCAGTGTCTCCACGGCCGGCAGCCGCCGAATCAGGGCATGGCGTTTCACCATCCGTTGTGTTCCCAATGCAAGGGTGACGGTAATCACGGCGGGCAAGCCTTCGGGAACCACGGCCACCGCCATACTGAGGGAGACTTCAATGAGATGCGGCAGCAGTGAGGGATCGTAGAGACTCCCAGCAATCACGACAATGCTCACCAGCACCAACGCAATGGCGACTAGGCGATTGCCCAGCTCGGTCATCCGTTTTTGCAGGGGTGTGGGTTCCTGCTCCACCCCTTGCAGGGCAGCGGCAATTTTCCCTAGTTCAGTGTCCATGCCGATCGCGGTGACGACGGCGATCCCTCGCCCTTGGTTAACCTCTGTGCCCGCAAAGACTAGATTGGCGCGATCGCCCAGTTCCGTATCAAGGGGCAAGATTTGCGCAGCATTTTTACTGGCGGCTTCTGCTTCACCGGTGAGTGCTGCCTCGCGGATTTGCAGGTTGACCGCTTCAAGGAGGCGACCATCGGCAGCTACTTTGACCCCCGCTTCCAAAAAGAAAATGTCCCCAACCACCAGTTCAGGGGAATCAATTTCCATGACCTTGCCCTCGCGCAGGACACGCACCTTGGGCGCCGCCATACTTTTCAGCGCAGCGAGTGCCTCTTCAGCACGGGCTTCTTGGACATAGCCTAGAATGGCATTGAGAATCACCACCACCAGAATTGCAGTTGCGTCCTTGGGGAAGGGGATGGTGTTTTCTTCGAGGGATTCGAGAATCTCCAATGTGCCAGAGATGAAGGCCACCACGAGCAGCATGATCAGCATGACATTGCGAAACTGATCAATGAAAATCTGCCAGCGCGGGCGGCGGCCATTGTCAACGAGTTCATTGCGGCCATATTGGGCTTGTCGCCGTTGCACTTCTGCAGAACTCAGTCCCTGTTGGCGATCGCTCCCCAGGCGGCTAATGACTTCATCAGCACTCAGAGCATGCCAAACTGATTCACGATCCATGGGGGAGGAGGCATTGGAGGAGGTCATGGCGGGTGAGGAGATGAACAGTTTTTATCCTTTCTTTATCTTCGTCTATTTTTCTGGAACCATACCAAAGCGCTGCCAATAGTCCTCATAGCGCGCCATCAGCGTCAGAGGTGGCTCAGGCTGTGTCCAAAACTCTACGAGGGTGTGTCCCGTTGCCCAAGTGTCTTGATTGAGGGGGCTACGACGTTGTAGCAGCAAGGGAGCCAAGGTTTTCAGATCAAAGGGGCGCGTTGGTACCTCGATGCGATCGCTGGCATTTTGCAACAGCGTGTAGAGTTCATAGGCCAGTTGCAATTTACAAAGAATCACCGGCAGGTGTTCTAGGGGCAGTTGTTCGGCGAGGAGCCATGCAGCGGCGGGAGACCCCGTGAGCATGGTCGAAAGAAACTGGAGCACTGGTCGCTTGAGCAAATCGGTAATGCCCTGACTGGTGGTGATGCGGTGGCAATAGGTGTCAATGAGGCGAGAAGCAGCGTGAAGCCGTGTCTGGCGATCGCTAAGCCAGCGAGCCATGCGGATCTGCTTGGCGGGGGCAATTAAATTCACAAGGGTATCACTGAGGGCATCGAGTCCCCAAGCCATGCGTTCTTCAGTGCCGTTGACAATCGGCAAAATATGGGGCGTATAGGTGCCCAACTGTTCTTGGCGATAGGCCACCGCCTCGCGAATACTCACTTCCTTGGGACGGGTACCCCGTTGCCAGTCGTAGGGGGGATGCCATTCCCGCAGGGGGCGTAGCCGATCCACTTGGGTGACCGCCACCACAATCGGCAAGTCCCTCACCTCTTGGCGAATCAATTGCAGGGCGGTGATGTCCGGGGCAAGGGCAGGATCCAGCGCTGGGGTCAGCAGCAGCACTACATCCATGCGCGGCAGTAATTCCCGCAGGCGAGCTTGAATATCGGCACCGCGAATATCTTCGTAGCCGGGGGTATCCCACAGGGTCAAATCCTGCTGCCAACGGTATTGCCGGATCTCGTTTGTGTTGGGCAAGGGGGAAACACGGGTGGTGGGGGCAGCAAATAAACTATTGATCAGGCTACTTTTGCCTGCGCCGGTGCGACCCACGAGAAAGACGTTCACAGGCTCAGTTTCGGCACGGGCAAGGGGCAGACTCTGCTCTAAAATGTCCTGTAATGTGCCTGTATCTGTGCGCGGGGTGGGTAATTCCAGTTGGGTGAGGCTGCCACTGTAGAGGGCGATCGCCCGCAGTCCCAAGGCCTTGAGCACCTGTTCCCGCAGGGTGAGTCCCAAGTTAGCAATCAGGGCTTGATTGGCCTTTTGCTGCTGCTCTTGGGTAAAGGTTTTGGTAATCGCCACACTTGGATTGAGGAGCCACTGCGCCCAATTCCAAGCCGTAAAGCCCCAACGCGCAACGGGTGCCACCTGCCGTGAAAGTTCATAGGCGCGCACTGCCTGCCCCAGAGTTACCCGCGACAAAATTGGGTTGAGGGTTTCCAGCCAGCGATCCACATCATCAATCGTGTCCCGCAAGAGGCGGTAGGCTTGGGGCACATAGATTTGCAGCAGGGGACGCTGAGCATTGGGATAATAGACCTTGGCAATCTCACTGACGAGGGTTTGTGCCCGCTGCCAAAAGAGTGGCCAATTTTCCCAAGGGGGTGGGTCTTGACGACTCTGCTCAAGGGTGTGTTGGAGAATCTTCAGGGCGCGTTGATCCGTTTCTGAATCACTGCTTCTTGGCAAATCAAAGGGACGGGGGTCAATCTCTGTCGGCTGACCCTTGAGCCAATGGGCAACCCCCCACCGCCACAGCAGCAGAATCAGCACGACTACTGCCCAGACCCAACTCAGTCCCCAAGCATGAATTTGTATTGAGGCCGCGGTGAGGATAAAGCTGGCGATCGCCACCAGTGGCAAGATCAAAAGAATCCACTGCCACCAAGAGGGCTGCATCGGCTAGGTGGTCACTAGTGACTCAAAGGGAATGCGTTGGGCGTGGCCCCAAAAGGCCTCAAGGTTGTAGTATTGACGTTCCTTGGGCAACTGCACATGGACAATCACATCACCGTAGTCCATCAGCACCCATGAACATTCCGCTTGGCCTTCAATATGTTGGGGCTGGCGTTGGCAATGTTCAAGAGCCGCCTCCTCAATCCCTTGATAAATGGCGCGCACTTGGGTTTTTGAGAGTCCCGTAATGATCACAAAGTAATCGGTGAGGTAGGACACACCACTCACATCCAAAAGGCAGATATCCACTCCCTTGCGATCGTCGGCGGCATAGGCTGCGGTCCATGCTAGTTTAAGGCTAGGGTCAGCAATTGCGGCTACCCGTTGCATCTGTTGAATAGTCAGGCTGCTGTCTCCTAAACGCACTCCTTTATCCTTTGATTTTACCTATTGGTTTAGGGAGGGGTAGGACAAATTTGTTACAAAACCTTACGAGTATTGCCCCCCACTGGCTGTGGTATCCCCACAACGGAAAATGGCACATTGCTACCACTAGACTCCTCGAGCAATTAGCCAACTATCAAGAGCAACTCCAAGAGCAACAACCCACTCTCCTCGTTCTCGCAGAACCCGATCCCCTCTCGTTTCTCAGTGGTTTTCTCGCAGCGCTCTCCACAGGGACGCCCCTATTACTGGCCAATCCCCACTGGCAGTCCCAAGAGTGGCAGCAGGTGGCAGCGATCCTACCCCAGAATTTCATGGCTTGGGGAACGGTGCCCCCCCTCGACCCCCAAGGATCTGGAGAACCATTGCCCCAGGGCTGGATTCTGATTCCCACTGGCGGCACTCAAGGGCGGTTGCGCTGGGCAATTCACACGATCGCCACCCTCAAGGCAGCTGTTGCCGGGCTACAAACCCACTTGCAACAAGGGGCGATTCACTGTCTGAGTATTTTGCCCTTGTACCATGTCAGTGGTCTCATGCCCGTGGTGCGATCGCTCTGGAGTGGTGGAGAACTCTATCTCGGTACCCATCTACGGGATCTACGGCAAACGGCACCTCCTGCCAATGTTGATCTGTGGCTGTCTCTGGTACCTCGGCAACTGCAACAGGTGCTTGCAGACCCTCTGCCATGGCTAGCGGATTTAAGGGGCATTTTCGTGGGCGGTGGCCCCACTTGGTCGCAACTATTAGAGGAAGCAGCAACCCAGCGCTTGCCTCTATGTCTCAGTTATGGCATGACAGAAACTGCTGGCATGATCTGTGCCCAACGGCAGGGGGAATTTTTGGCGGGCGATCGCTCCTGTGGTCAGGTCTTACCCCATGCCCAGATTGCTTTAACCCCTACGGGCGAGATTCAGATTCAGGCCGCCTCCCTTGCCCTTGGCTATTACCCTGGGTTATTCCATGAAGGGATATTCCAAACGGACGATCGCGGCGAATGGCGGGGCGATCGCCTCTACATTTTGGGACGCAGCAGCCGCAAAATCATCAGTGGTGGCGAGAATATCTACCCCGAAGAGTTAGAGGCCTTACTCCTTAACAGTGGCCTTGTCCAAGACATCCATATCTATGGCGCACCCGACCCCCTTTGGGGTGAGCAAGTCATTGCCCTCTATGTGGGAGACTCCTCCCCTGAGGAACTCAGCCAATGGCTCAAACGGCAATGCAGCGCCTACAAATGCCCCAAGAAATGGATTTCCGTGCCCCAAATTCCCCGCACGCCCCAAGGAAAAGTGCGACTATCCTCGATTAAGACCTAGCCACTCTAAGCATGACCAAAAAGCCAATACTTATCCCTATACTCAGCAAGGGTTTCGAGGAGTAAGACGGGGGTATTCGGGTTGCCCGCTACTGCTCTGCGAACATATCTATCCTCATCCTGAGCAAGGGCTTCGAGGAGTGAGACAGGGGTATTCGGGTTCCGTGCTACTGCTGCGCGGACATATCTATCCTCATCCTCAGCAAGGGTTTCGAGGAGTGAGACAGGAGTATTGGGGCTCCCCGCTACTGCTGCGCGGACATATCTATCCTCATCCTCAGCAAGGGTTTCGAGGAGTGAGACAGGGGTATTCGGGTTCCCCGCTACTGCTTTACGAACAAAATACCCATCCCCATCCTTCGCAAGGGTTTTGAGGAGTGAGACAGGGGTATTCGGGTTCCCCGCTACCGCTTCACGAACATCGCTATCCTCATCCTCAGCAAGGGTTTCGAGGAGTGAGACAGGAGTATTGGGGCTCCCCGCTACTGCTGCGCGGACATATCTATCCTCATCCTCAGCAAGGGTTTCGAGGAGTGAGGCAGGAGTATTGGGGTTCCTCGCTACCGCTTCACGAACATCGCTATCCTCATCCTCAGCAAGGGTTTCGAGGAGTGAGACAGGAGTATTGGGGCTCCCCGCTACTGCTGCGCGGACATCCGTACAAAAGTGGCTAGCTACCTCTGCTAGTCGGATGGTAGCGGTGTCGTTGCTCTTAGCCTCTTCAATCAACGAAACAATTTCAGGTCTTTCTGCTACTCCTCTGCGAACCTTCCAATACCGATCCTTCGCAAGGGTTTCGAGGAGTGAGACAGGGGTATTCGGGTTCGCCGCTACTGCTCTGCGAACATCCCTATCCTCATCCTCAGCAAGGGTTTCGAGGAGTGAGACAGGAGTATTGGGGCTCCCCGCTACTGCTCTGCGAACATCCCTATCCTCATCCTCAGCAAGGGTTTCGAGGAGTGAGACAGGAGTATTGGGGCTCCCCGCTACTGCTCTGCGAACATCCCTATCCTCATCCTCAGCAAGGGTTTCGAGGAGTGAGACAGGGGTATTCGGGTTCCCCGCTACTGCTCTGCGAACATCCCTATCCTCATCCTCAGCAAGGGTTTCGAGGAGTGAGACAGGGGTATTCGGGTTCCCCGCTACTGCTATGCGGACAACCCGTTTGTTCTCCTTCGCAAGGGTTTCCAAAACAGAAGCAGGAGTATTGGGGTTCCCCGCTACTGCTGCGCAAACATACCAATCCTCAGCAAGGGTTTCCAACACAGAAGCAGGAGTATTGGGGTTCCTCGCTACTGCTGCGCGAACAGCCGTATAAAAGTGGCTAGCTAGCTCTGCTAGTCGGATGGTAGCGGTGTCGTTGCTCTTAGCCTCCTCAATCAACGAAACAATTTCAGGTCTTTCTGCTACTGCTCTGCGGACATCCCTATCCTTATCCTTCGCAAGGGTTTCCAAAACAGAAGCAGGAGTATTGGGGTTCCTCGCTACTGCTCTGCGAACAGCCGTATAAAAGTGGCTAGCTAGCTCTGCTAGTCGGATGGTAGCGGTGTCGTTGCTCTTAGCCTCCTCAATCACCGAAACAATTTCAGGTCTTTCTGCTACTGCTCTGCGGACATCCCTATCCTTATCCTTCGCAAGGGTTTCCAAAACAGAAGCAGGAGTATTCGGGTTCCGCGCTACTGCTGCGCGAACATCCCTATCCTCATCCTTCGCAAGGGTTTCGAGGGCATAGGTAGGCGTCTTCGGGTTCCCCGCTACTGCTGCGCGAACAAACCAATCGTTCTCCTTCGCAAGGGTTTCCAAAACAGAAGCAGGAGTATTGGGGTTCCCCGCTACTGCTCTGCGGACATCCCTATCCTCATCCTTCGCAAGGGTTTCGAGGGCAGAGACAGGAGTCTTCGGGTTCCCCGCTACTACTGCGCGAACATCCTGAGCCTCATATTCATCCTTCGCAAGGATTTCGAGGGCATAGGTAGGCGTCTTCGGGTTCCCCGCTACTGCTGCGCGAACATCCTGAGCCTCATCCTCAGCAAGGATTTCGAGGGCATAGGTAGGCGTCTTCGGGTTCCCCGCTACTGCTGCGCGAACATCCGTACAAAAGTGGCTAGCTAGCTCTGCTAGTCGGATGGTAGCGGTGTTGTTGCTCTTAGCCTCCTCAATCAACGAAACAATTTCAGGTCTTTCTGCTACTGCTTTACGAACATCCCAATCCTCATCCTTCGCAAGGGTTTCCAAAACAGAAGCAGGAGTATTCGGGTTCCGCGCTACTGCTGCGCGAACATCCGTACAAAAGTGGCTAGCTAGCTCTGCTAGTCGGATGGTAGCGGTGTCGTTGCTCTTAGCCTCCTCAATCAACGAAACAATTTCAGGTCTTTCTGCTACTGCTGCGCGAACATCCCTATCCCCATCCTTCGCAAGGGTTTCGAGGGCAGAAGCAGGAGTATTCGGGTTCCACACTACTGCTCTGCGAACATCGCTATCCTCATCCTTCGCAAGGGTTTCCAAAACAGAAGCAGGAGTATTGGGGTTCCACACTACTGCTCTGCGGACATCCCTATCCTTATCCTTCGCAAGGGTTTCCAAAACAGAAGCAGGAGTATTCGGGTTCTCCGCTACTGCTCTGCGAACATCCCTATCCCAATCCTTCGCAAGGGTTTCGAGGGCAGAAGCAGGAGTATTCGGGTTCCACACTACTGCTCTGCGAACAAACCAATCGTTCTCCTTCGCAAGGGTTTCCAAAACAGAAGCAGGAGTATTGGGGTTCCCCGCTACTGCTGCGCGAACATCCCTATCCTCATCCTCAGCAAGGATTTCCAAAACAGAAGCAGGAGTATTCGGGTTGCCCGCTACTGCTGCGCGAACATCCGTACAAAAGTGGCTAGCTAGTTCGGCTAGTCGGTCTGTAGAAGTGTTGCCACTGTTAGCTTCCGTGATTAAAGCAGCAATTTCAGGTCTTCTTGCTACTGCTTTACGAACATCCTGAGCCTCATCCTCAGCAAGGGTTTCCAAAACAGAAGCAGGAGTATTCGGGTTCCCCGCTACTGCTCTGCGAAAATCCCTATCCTCATCCTTCGCAAGGGTTTCCAAAACAGAAGCAGGAGTATTGGGGTTCCCCGCTACTGCTGCGCGAACATCCCTATCCTCATCCTCAGCAAGGATTTCCAAAACAGAAGCAGGAGTATTCGGGTTGCCCGCTACTGCTGCGCGAACATCCGTACAAAAGTGGCTAGCTAGTTCGGCTAGTCGGTCTGTAGAAGTGTTGCCACTGTTAGCTTCCGTGATTAAAGCAGCAATTTCAGGTCTTCTTGCTACTGCTTTACGAACATCCTGAGCCTCATCCTCAGCAAGGGTTTCCAAAACAGAAGCAGGAGTATTCGGGTTCCCCGCTACTGCTCTGCGAACATCCCTATCCTCATCCTTCGCAAGGGTTTCCAAAACAGAAGCAGGAGTATTGGGGTTCCCCGCTACTGCTCTGCGAACATCGCTATCCTCATCCTCAGCAAGGATTTCCAAAACAGAAGCAGGAGTATTGGGGTTCCCCGCTACCGCTGCGCGAACATCCGTACAAAAGTGGCTAGCTAGTTCGGCTAGTCGGTCTGTAGAAGTGTTGCCACTGTTAGCTTCCGTGATTAAAGCAGCAATTTCAGGTCTTCTTGCTACTGCTGCGCGAACATCCCAATCCTTCGCAAGGGTTTCCAAAACAGAAGCAGGAGTATTCGGGTTCCTCGCTACTGCTTCACGACAATACCAATCCTTCGCAAGGGTTTCCAAAACAGAAGCAGGAGTATTCGGGTTCTCCGCTACTGCTGCGCGAACATCCCTATCCTCATCCTCAGCAAGGATTTCCAAAACAGAAGCAGGAGTATTGGGGTTCCCCGCTACCGCTGCGCGAACATCCGTACAAAAGTGGCTAGCTAGCTCTGCTAGTTGGATGGTATCGGTGTCGTTGCTCTTAGCCTCCTCAATCAACGAAACAATTTCAGGTCTTTCTGCTACTGCTCTGCGGACATCGCTATCCTCATCCTCAGCAAGGGTTTCCAAAACAGAAGCAGGAGTATTCGGGTTCCGCGCTACTGCTGCGCGAACATCCAAATACCAATCCTTCGCAAGGGTTTCGAGGACATAGGTAGGCGTCTTCGGGTTCCCCGCTACTGCTGCGCGAACATCGCTATCCTCATCCTCAGCAAGGATTTCCAAAACAGAAGCAGGAGTATTGGGGTTCCCCGCTACTGCTCTGCGGACATCGCTATCCTCATCCTTCGCAAGGGTTTCGAGGGCAGAGGCAGGAGTATTGGGGTTCCCCGCTACTGCTCTGCGGACATCGCTATCCTCATCCTCAGCAAGGATTTCCAAAACAGAAGCAGGAGTATTGGGGTTCCCCGCTACCGCTGCGCGAACATCCGTACAAAAGTGGCTAGCTAGCTCTGCTAGTTGGATGGTATCGGTGTCGTTGCTCTTAGCCTCCTCAATCAACGAAACAATTTCAGGTCTTTCTGCTACTGCTCTGCGGACATCGCTATCCTCATCCTCAGCAAGGGTTTCCAAAACAGAAGCAGGAGTATTCGGGTTCCGTGCTACTGCTGCGCGGACATCACTATCCTCATCCTTCGCAAGGGTTTCGAGGGCATAGGTAGGCGTCTTCGGGTTCCCCGCTACTACTGCGCGAACAAACCAATCGTTCTCCTTCGCAAGGGTTTCGAGGGCATAGGTAGGCGTCTTCGGGTTCCCCGCTACTACTGCGCGAACAAACCAATCGTTCTCCTTCGCAAGGGTTTCGAGGGCAGAAGCAGGAGTATTCGGGTTGCCCGCTACTGCTGCGCGAACAGCCGTACAAAAGTGGCTAGCCAGCTCTGCTAGTCGGATGGTAGCGGTGTTGTTGCTCTTAGCCTCCTCAATCAATAAAACAACAATTTCAGGTCTTTCTGCTACTGCTGCGCGAACATCCAAATACCAATCCTTCGCAAGGGTTTCGAGGACATAGGTAGGCGTCTTCGGGTTCCCCGCTACTGCTGCGCGAACAGCCGTATAAAAGTGGCTAGCTAGTTCGGCTAGTCGGTCTGTAGAAGTGTTGCCACTGTTAGCTTCCGTGATTAAAGCAGCAATTTCAGGTCTTCTTGCTACTGCTGCGCGAACATCCCTATCCTCATCCTTCGCAAGGGTTTCCAAAACAGAAGCAGGAGTATTCGGGTTCCCCGCTACTGCTGCGCGAACAGCCGTATAAAAGTGGCTAGCTAGTTCGGCTAGTCGGTCTGTAGAAGTGTTGCCACTGTTAGCTTCCGTGATTAAAGCAGCAATTTCAGGTCTTCTTGCTACTGCTGCGCGAACAGCCGAATACCAATCCTTCGCAAGGGTTTCCAAAACAGAAGCAGGAGTATTCGGGTTCTCCGCTACTGCTGCGCGAACATCCCTATCCTCATCCTTCGCAAGGGTTTCCAAAACAGAAGCAGGAGTATTCGGGTTCTCCGCTACTGCTGCGCGAACATCCCTATCCTCATCCTTCGCAAGGGTTTCCAAAACAGAAGCAGGAGTATTGGGGTTCCTCGCTACTGCTTCACGACAATACCAATCCTTCGCAAGGGTTTCCAAAACAGAAGCAGGAGTATTCGGGTTCTCCGCTACTGCTGCGCGAACATCCCTATCCTCATCCTTCGCAAGGGTTTCCAAAACAGAAGCAGGAGTATTGGGGTTCCACACTACTGCTCTACGAACAGCGCTACCCTCATCCTTCGCAAGGATTTCCAAAACAGAATTCGCAAGGATTTCCAAAACAGAAGCAGGAGTATTCGGGTTCCCCGCTACTGCTGCGCGAACATCATCCCTATCCTCATCCTTCGCAAGGGTTTCGAGGGCAGAAGCAGGAGTATTCGGGTTCCCCGCTACTGCTGCGCGAACAGCCGAATACCAATCCTTCGCAAGGGTTTCGAGGGCAGAAGCAGGAGTATTGGGGTTCCTCGCTACTGCTTCACGACAATACCAATCCTTCGCAAGGGTTTCCAAAACAGAAGCAGGAGTATTCGGGTTCTCCGCTACTGCTATGCGAACAAACCAATTGCTCTCCTTCGCAAGGGTTTCCAAAACAGAAGCAGGAGTACTGGGGTTCTCCGCTACTGCTATGCGAACAACCCAATCGCTCTCCTTCGCAAGGGTTTCCAAAACAGAAGCAGGAGTATTGGGGTCCCCCGCTACTGGTATGCGAACAAACCAATCGTTCTCCTTCGCAAGGGTTTCGAGGGCATAGGTAGGCGTCTTCGGGTTCCCCGCTACTGCTGCGCGAACATCCCTATCCTCATCCTTCACAAGGGTTTCCAAAACAGAAGCAGGAGTATTGGGGTTCAACGCTACTGCTCTGCGAACATCGCTATCCTCATCCTTCGCAAGGGTTTCCAAAACAGATGCAGGAGTATTGGGGTTCCACACTACTACTGCGCGAACATCCCTATCCTCATCCTTCGCAAGGGTTTCCAAAACAGAAGCAGGAGTATTCGGGTTCCACGCTACTACTGCGCGAACATCCCTATCCTCATCCTTCGCAAGGGTTTCCAAAACAGAAGCAGGAGTATTCGGGTTCTCCGCTACTGCTATGCGAACAACCCAATCGCTCTCCTTCGCAAGGGTTTCCAAAACAGAAGCAGGAGTATTCGGGTTCAACGCT
Organism: Thermosynechococcus sp. PKX82; assembly: GCF_031583255.1. NCBI lineage: Bacteria > Bacillati > Cyanobacteriota > Cyanophyceae > Acaryochloridales > Thermosynechococcaceae > Thermosynechococcus > Thermosynechococcus sp. PKX82. The sequence continues at coordinate 1,081,443 of NZ_CP134169.1, forward strand.
ACTGCTGCGCGAACATCCCTATCCTCATCCTTCGCAAGGGTTTCCAAAACAGAAGCAGGAGTATTCGGGTTCAACGCTACTGCTATGCGGACATCCGCAAGGGTTTCCAAAACAGAAGCAGGAGTATTCGGGTTCCGCGCTACTGCTGCGCGAACAGCCGTATAAAAGTGGCTAGCTAGCTCTGCTAGTCGGATGGTAGCGGTGTCGTTGCTCTTAGCCTCCTCAATCAACGAAACAATTTCAGGTCTTTCTGCTACTGCTCTGCGGACATCCCTATCCTTATCCTTCGCAAGGGTTTCCAAAACAGAAGCAGGAGTATTCGGGTTCCGCGCTACTGCTGCGCGAACAGCCGTATAAAAGTGGCTAGCTAGCTCTGCTAGTCGGATGGTAGCGGTGTCGTTGCTCTTAGCCTCCTCAATCAACGAAACAATTTCAGGTCTTTCTGCTACTGCTCTGCGGACATCGCTATCCTCATCCTCAGCAAGGTTTTCCAAAACAGAAGCAGGAGTATTCGGGTTCCGTGCTACTGCTGCGCGGACATCACTATCCTCATCCTTCGCAAGGGTTTCGAGGGCAGAGGCAGGAGTATTCGGGTTCCCCGCTACTGCTCTGCGAACATCGCTATCCTCATCCTTCGCAAGGGTTTCCAAAACAGAAGCAGGAGTATTGGGGTTCCACACTACTGCTCTGCGGACATCCCTATCCTTATCCTTCGCAAGGGTTTCCAAAACAGAAGCAGGAGTATTCGGGTTCCCCGCTACCGCTTGGCGGACATCCCTATTCTCACCCTTCGCAAGGGTTTCGAGGGCAGAGGCGGGAGTATTGGGGTTCCCCGCTACTGCTGCGCGAACATCCGTACAAAAGTGGCTAGCTAGCTCTGCTAGTCGGATGGTAGCGGTGTTGTTGCTCTTAGCCTCCTCAATCAACGAAACAATTTCAGGTCTTTCTGCTACTGCTCTGCGGACATCGCTATCCTCATCCTCAGCAAGGGTTTCCAAAACAGAAGCAGGAGTATTGTGGTTCCCCGCTACCGCTTGGCGGACATCCCTATTCTCATCCTTCGCAAGGGTTTCGAGGAGTTCAGGAAGAATCGTTGTTGCCCTAGCCGCCTGCTGTCTTACTTTTGCGCTTTGACGCTGAACTGCAACTGTCAATGCCCAAGTCGGCGGCTCTGTAAGCTTTAATATTCGTATTAAGGTTTCATCACTAATGCTCTGTCGTTCACTGTCTTGGAGCACAAGGAGTTCCATCCCAGGATTGCGAGCTACTGCCGCCGGAAATTCCTCAGCTAGTTTATAGAGGGTCGCTGGAGGGGTCTGGGGATTCATCGCCACTTTACGGCGGACATTGGCCGCTGGATGTTGTGCTAAAGTTGTCAGGAGAGTATGGGATGCACTGAGGTTCTGGGCAAGAGCTTTTGCTAACGGTTTATTGCTTTGAGCTTCCGATAGCCAAGCCTCTAGGACTTCAGCAGGGGTATTGCCATTGGCAGCAACCGCAAGGCGCACTTTTTCATGGGGGTCATTGGCCAACATCCGCAAAATGTTTGGTGAAGTAGTAGCAGACTGCGCTACCTGCCGACGCACACAAGGGTCAGGATGCTGAGCTGCAGTAGTCATCGAATTAAGATCAAAATCATCAATATCCATTGCGCGCCACAATTTTTATTTGCGACATTGGTACTAGTCAGTTATTGTAATTCTAGCTTTAGTTGTTAACTATGGTCGAGTTGCTTCCTAATCAGTTGAACGTGTTGAGGGGTTATTGCTCGGCAAGAAATCAACTGAAAGCCCCCGAGCGTTTCAACGCTAGCTAGCGCAGCGGCAACAAAAATAAACGGGCAGGGATGCCCTACAAAATAGGCACCTTCTCCTGCCCAAGGGGCTTGATGCTAGCCAACCACAGAAGCGGTGCTGCGACGCCGCCGAATTCCTGTCGTCACAGTGGGGGTGACTTCGATGGGTTGCAGAAGCAATAGGACTGAGGCATTGCCCTGAAGTTCACGGCGCACCAGTCGCACCAGTTCCCGTTCAATGTGGGCTTTGACCCCTGCCCAATCGATATCGCCGTTGCGGGCATATTCACTCCAGCGATCGCTCAAAGCAGTTTCGACCGTGGCATGTACCCAAGCCTGCCAAGCCTGTGGCTCAATCGCCGTGACCACGCCCCGCAGGTGGACTTCAGGAGTAGCTTTCAGACTGCCATCAGTACCCACCGCCACCGCCACGGTGATAATGCCTTCCTCAGCCAGTTGTTGTCGCTCTTGCAGCACATGGGCTTTGACAATGCCACCGCGATCCAGTAACTCAATACCAGCAGGTACCTTATCGACGACCCGAATCGAGTCACGGGTGAGTTCCACCACATCGCCGTTGTCAATAATCACCATATTCTCCGGGGGAATGCCCATGCTCTGAGCCGTTTGGGCATGTTTCACCAGCATGCGGTGCTCGCCATGTACGGGCAAAAAGAACTTGGGCTTCGTCAAGGCCAGCATTAGCTTTTGATCCTCTTGGCAGGCATGGCCAGAGACGTGAATGCCCTGTTCGCGACCGTAGATGACTTTGGCGCCTTGCATCATCAGGCGATCGATCATGTTGACCACGGCAATCGTGTTCCCCGGAATGGGGTGAGCCGAGAGAATCACAGTATCGCCGGGGCGAATTTTAATTTTGTTGTGTTCCCCTTTGGAAATCCGCGTCAGGGCAGACAGAGGTTCCCCTTGGGAGCCAGTGGTCAGGTACATCACCTGATGATCGGGGTACTTGTGCATCATGTGCAGTGGCACAAAGAGATCGTCTGGGCAGTGAATGTAGCCCAACTGCCGCGCATGGGCAATGACATTGAGCATCGATCGCCCCAAGACCGAAACCACGCGGCCATGCTTTTGCGCCAATTCCAAGGCCATACTGAGGCGATGTACCGAAGAGGCAAAGGTGGTAAAAATAATCCGCCCCTCTGCTTGGCTAAAGGCACGATCCAAGTTGGGAAACACCGATCGCTCCGAGGGGGTGTGGCCGGGCACTTCCGAGTTGGTGGAGTCACTAATGAGACAGAGAACCCCCTTCTCCCCATGCTCCGCTAGCCGCTGAATGTCAAAGCACTCGCCATCAACGGGGGTAAAGTCAAATTTGAAATCCCCGGTGTGGATAATCACGCCAATGGGGGTATGAATCGCCACGGAGAAGCTATCGGCAATGGAATGGGTATTGCGGATATACTCCACAAGGAAGTTTTTGCCCAAACGCACCATCTCCCGCGGCTGTACCGTGCGCAGTTCGGTGCGATCGCCAACCCCTGCCTCTTCGAGTTTCCCTTGCAGCAACGCCATGGCAAGGCGAGGGCCATAGATGACGGGAATATCAAACTGCTTGAGATGAAAGGGGATGCCACCAATGTGATCTTCATGACCATGGGTCACAATCATTCCCTTGATTTTTTCGCGGTTTTGCCGCAGGTACGTCATATCGGGTAAGACGATATTGACCCCATGCATGCCATCAGTGGGAAAAGCTAACCCTGCGTCCAGCAAAATAATTTCATCTTGGAATTCAAAAACACAGGTGTTCTTGCCAATTTCGTGCAGCCCACCGAGGGGAATAATTTTCAGGGCAGCAGTTGCAGCGGATTGACTCATAGGTCTCCTTACGATGAAACAACAAAAAGGTGCAGCTTGGGAAATGCCCAGCGTTGTCTTAAGACTTCAGTAGGCCAAGAGCATCTAAAACAGGCTTCAATTGGTCAATCACAGCGTCACTCGCAGACGTGAGGGGCAGTCGGGGAGCACCCACCGCCCAACCTTGCAGGCTGAGGGCAGCTTTGATCGGAATCGGATTCGTCGTCACAAATAAAACCTTGAACAGGGGCAATAGTTGACAATGAATAGCAGTCGCTGTTGCTGTGTCGCCTTGGATAAAAGCTTGGATCATCTCTTGAATCCGTCGACCAACAAGGTGACTGGCCACACTGACGACACCATAACCACCCACGGCCAGCAATGGCAACGTTAGGGAATCATCCCCAGAGTAAATGCGAAAATGTGGCGGCAGCTGGGCACGAAGGGTGCTGGCTTGGTCAAGGTTGCCGCTGGCTTCTTTGATGGCAATAATGTTGGGATATTCGGCAAGGCGGATGACGGTTTCAGGGAGTAGATTTTGCCCTGTACGGCCGGGGATGTTGTAGAGCATGAGGGGAAAGTCCGGCACTGCCTTGGCGATCGCCTGAAAATGGGCATAGAGTCCTTCTTGGGGGGGTTTGTTGTAGTAGGGTACCACCAAGAGGGCACCATCGAGGCCGAGTTCTGCGGCCTTTGCCGTGGCATGAATGGCTTCACGAGTGGAGTTGGAACCCGTACCTGCAATCACCTTGGCTTTGCCTGCCACAGCCTGCTGCACTGTTTGAAAGAGTTGAAATTCCTCTTCCCAAGTGAGGGTGGGGGATTCGCCGGTAGTGCCGCAAACAACAATACCATCGGAACCGTTGGCCACAAGGTGCTGTGCCAGTTCTGCCGCCACATCGTAGGCGATCGCGCCATCCTCTGTAAATGGCGTAATCATGGCGGTAATCACACGTCCAAAGTCAGTCACAGTCCACCCTCAGCCAAGTCCCGTTGTAGTTGCCCAATGGTAACCGCGCGGCTGTACACGCGCCGGCGATCGCCCAAGGTTTCTAAAATAATGGCTCCGCGTCGCCAGCTTTGGGGCGATCGGTAAATCGCCAAATTATTGTCGGTCTCTACACTTCCATAGCCGTTATTCCTCAGCCATGCCTCCAGTTGTGGCATTTGTGGCAGTGACACCGCCAGAACTTTCGTGTGATGCCAATAGGCCGCGATCGCTCCCACGACGACCCCCACGACTAGTCCCCAACGGTAGGGCAGGGGAGACAACAGACTCCAGTGGCAAATTTGGCTCAAACTCAAGGCAGTGATGGCAGTGACACAGGCAAAGTAGTCAATGAACACCACCTTCACATCTAAGCCTTCAATGGCGGGGGGGTCAGCGGTTGTGGGAGAGTTGGGCATAGGCACTTAGTTGAGGGCTTGGGCACGCTCGTAGGCCGCTTTTACCGTTTGCATGAGGGTTCCACGCACACCAGCAGCTTCCAGTACTTCGAGACCCGCAATGGTTGTCCCCGCAGGACTGGTGACCGCATCCTTGAGTTGCGCCGGATGCAGCCCGCGCTCATTAAGTAATTGTACTGTGCCTGCTATTGTGCCATAAACGAGTTCCTGTGTCAGCGATCGCGATAGCCCCACTGCCACCCCCGCATCGCATAGTGCCTCCACCATCAGGGCAACAAAGGCAGGCCCTGAGCCAGAAAGTGCGGTGACTGCGTCCATTTGCCCTTCACTGACAGCCACCACCTGCCCCAGTACCCCTAACAAATTCTTAATCTTGCGAATCTCCAGTTCACTGGCGGCACTATCGCTAACAAGGGCAATCACGCCGGCGCCCACTTGGGCTGGTGTATTCGGCATCGCCCGAAAGATCAACCGCTGGGGAAACAGTCGCCGCAGCCGCCCACTGTTGATCCCTGCCATGATGGAAAGGGCAACGCCAGTGCCCTGAGCTACCGGCGTATCCGCCAGTTCTGACTCAATATCGGCAAAGACCTGTGGCTTGACCGCCAGTAGGAGCGTTTCGGCTGTAGCGACTTCTAGGTTCGTTGTCACCCTGACCCCATAGGTGTGGGCTAGATACTGCTGCCGCTGAGGCGATCGCGCCGATACCCACACCTGCTCTGGCAAGAGACCATCTGCCAGCAACCGCGAAAGCATTGCCTCCGCCATGCGGCCACAGCCAATGATCCCAAGAGCCGGCACCCTAGGCACTACGCTGTTGTTGGGCATTCATCCCCCAAGCGGGTGGGGGGGCAACAGGTGTGGTAGCTGGGCGAACGCCACCCACTTGCGTACTCACTTGCACACAGCTCGGTGTAAACAGGAAAATGCTTTCACCAATACGCTCTTGGTGACCATCAATCGTGAACGTGGCACCGGCAACAAAATCCACTGAGCGTTGGGCTTGCTCCGGCTCCATCAAGGTCAGATTTAGCACCACAGACTTCCGCTCTTTAAGAGCCTTGATCACCTCAGGCATTTCACTAAAACTGCGGGGCTGCATCACCAAAACTTCCGCCACTGCCCCCCACCAACGACCGGCATTGGGCATCCCAATCACATTCGAAGGAGCTGATCCCGTCGGCACTGAACCAGTGGCAACTGAGGGAGACGGACTAGTGTCAAAGTCATGACTCAGGGTTGGCCGCGATGCGGGCAGCGGTTCCACCTCCGGTTCCGTGGTTAGCGTTCGTGCCGTTCCTTGAGGGTATTCCTCATCGTAGATGTCAGTCTCTGGGGTTAGGCCCATGAGGTCACGGAGTTTGCCCAACATAACGACTCACTATTGCTCCTAATAAATAAATGTATGAGTTGTAAGAGTTTTCTGACGTGCCGTAGCGGAGTCACCGCGACAGGTCAGAGGGATAAAAGCCAGATGATATGTTTCATGTCTTAACAATCCTAGTTTCGTGGCTAAAAGGGAACCTATGCACAAACGCCCACGAGAGTTGAGTTAAAACAGAAAGGTTCAACTGGCCATTTTACAGGAAACCGGGAGAAAACGATGAAGTTGGCCTTAAGTCTCTCGCTTTTCCTTGGGTTTGTCAAGGGTAACAATGCTCTAAATTGGGTTGGCTAAGGGAATCCGAAACCAAAACGTCGCTCCCTGCGCATCGCCCTCTTTGACGCCGATTTCACCCCCATGAGCGATAATAATTTCTCGGCAGAGATACAGACCTAAACCAATGCCCGTGCGATGGTGGTTTGCACCGCCACGATAATAGAGATCAAAAAGGTGCGATCGCTGGTCAGGGCGGATGCCGACGCCATTATCCTTGACGGTGCAGTAAAGGCTATCTCCCTGTTCCTCTGCCGTCAGGGTGATGGTGATCCCGGGACGATTGTGTTTGAGGGCGTTGGTGATCAAATTCTCATAGACTCGCCGCAGTTGCATAGGATCAACAGGCACAAGGGGCAACGTGGGGGGGATATCAAGTTTCACGGTGGCTTTATTTTTCTGGAGCAGCGGTTGTAGCTCCGCCAAGATCTCCTTGACAAGCGTGGCTAAGGATGTGGGGGCGATCGCCAAAGAGAGGGAAGGTTGCTGATCCACGTCAATATGCAGCAGTGTTTCAATCAGATGTAGTTGCCGCTGCTGGCTATGCTGAATACAGGTCAAGGTGCTGCGGGGCACAGGAATCGTGTCGCTGGTGTTGTTCTGCAAGAGATGGTTAATGACCATCAGGGTACCTAGGACAGGGGTGCGTAAATCATGGGACACGGCGTGCAAAAAGACATCCTTGAGGTGGTTGAGTTCCTCTAGTTCACGCATTTTTTGCTGCAACTGCTCGGTGCGTTCTGCCACTTGGTGTTCCAAATTGGCATTTAAGGCCGCCAGTTGTTGATAAAGTTCTGCTTGTTGCAGGGCGATCGCCACCTGAGTCGCCAACTGCTCCAAAAAAGCGCGCTCGTAGGGCTGCCACTGTCGCGGGCGGTCACATTGGTGGACTCCCAGTAAAAAGCACAGGCTCTGGGGCTGATGTTGGATCGGAATCAGCAGACAAGACTGGATATGGTGCGCTGCATACACCTGTCGCAGATGGGGATCAAGCATTTCCCGCTCGCAGGAGAGTGTGGCTGGTGTGGTCAGCAGCCGTGAACGGTAATGCACGTTTTGCAGGAGAGCCTCAAGATTCGTGTGCCACTGGGGCGCCATCGCCGCCGCCACCACTTGAATCTCCTCTGTCCTCGGATCAAAAGAGACAATAAACACGCGATCGCTGAGGAGATAGCGGCGCACTTCCACCACCGTGGTATTGAGAATCTCTGGCAATTCCAGCGTTTGGCGAATGCGCAGGGCAATTTCCGCCAGCAGTTGTTGCCGTTGGGCAGCCAATTGTACGTTCTGTTCAGCGGTTTTGCGTTGGGTAATATCCCGTATTCCCACCACCCTCGCCCAGCGCCCCCGATAGAGAATGGATTTTCCCTGAACCTCAACAATCAGTGCTTCACCACTTTTGGTGCGAGCAAGGGCTTCAAAGGGAACATCAATGGGCTGCTGAATTCGCTCTAAAATCAGCGATCGCGCCTCTGGATGGGTCAGCAACAACACCGACTGCCCCACTAGTTCTGAAGCCGTATAGCCAAACAGCCGTTCAGTTGCGGCGTTGACATCAAGAATTGTCCCCTGCTCATGGATGACTACTGCCTCAGAGGTGGCTTGAAAGAAGGTGGCTAAGCGGGCTTCACTTTCCTCTAGTGCTCTGAGGGCACGGTGGCGATCGCGACTTTCCACCACCAAAGACACCAGATCCGCGAGGGAAGCGGCAAACTGCTCTTCGGCAATAGTCCACTGGCGGGGTGAACCAATGTGTTCGTGGCAGAGGATGCCAATCATGCTCCCTTCAACCCAAATCGGCACATCCAACAGCGAGGTAATGCCAAGAGGTTCTAAATAGGTCTTGCGAAACTCCCGCGTGCGGGGATCGTGCCAAGCGTCATGGGCCGTAATGGTGCGCTCCTGTTCAAGGGCAGCAAAATAGTCGGGGTAATGACTAGCGGTGAGGGTCATCCCCACCGTAAAGGCCTGGGGCGACTGCTGAAACAACTGCACACATTGAATTTGCTGGCGATCGCCCGAATAAAACCACAGACTCACCCGTGCCACATTGAGACTGCGGGCACTCGTCCAGAGAATGTCCTGCAAAATCTCCTCAAAGTTTGCTCCGTGGAACGGCTGCCGCCGCGCCAGTTCTACCAAAATGCGGTTGAGACTTTGCAGTTGTTCAATCACGGGGGTCATCAAGAGGCGGCAGAGTCAGGGATAAATTCCAGTGCCGCTGAGTTAATGCAGTAGCGCAGTCCCGTGGGTGGCGGGCCATCCTCAAAGACATGGCCGAGGTGGGCATCACAGACATTACAGAGAACTTCTGTGCGCACCATGCCATGGGACAGATCCCGCTCCATGCGGATATTTTTGGGGTCAAGGGGTTGCCAAAAACTCGGCCAGCCACTGCCAGAGTCATACTTGGTCTCAGAGCGAAAGAGCGGCGTGCCACAGCAGACACAGCGATAGAGTCCGGGCTTTTTGTTATTCCAGTAGCAGCCCGTAAAGGCGCGCTCCGTTCCCTTCTTGCGGGTGACATAGTACTGCTCAGGGGTAAGTTGAGCTTGCCATTCCGCATCTGTTTTCACAACCTTAGCCATGTTTGCCTCAGAAATAGACCGTGATCCTACTCCTCAGCATACTCAGGCAGACAGGGAAGTTCCAGTCTTTTTGCCAAAGGTTCCCTGCCAAGGGGAAAATGTAAGGGCAATCTTGACCTTGTTTGGTTATGCCCGTTTCGCTGCCCCTTACTTTTGATTTGGCCTCTGAGTCCGAGTTTTATACTCAGGTCAGCGCTGGAATGCAGGCAGCACAGCAGGCCAATTGTCAGTTCCTCAGTTTAGGCATCTCCTTACCCACCGTTGATCCCCTGATGCTGTTGGCTGGCCTGATGCAGGTCAGTGGCGAAAGTGAGCATTTTTACCTTGAGCAAGCGGGAGAGATTGTTGCTGCCTGTGGTGCGGTGGCGACCCGCAGTGTTCAGGGACATCAACGGTTTGGGGAACTCCAGCGTTTTAGTGAACAAATCCTCAGCCGAGTGTGGGCGATCGCTCCAGCCGAACCGCGCCTGTTCTGTCAATTTAGTTTTTGGGATCACCTAGGCTCTAACTGGGGGTTCTTACCCCGCTGGCAGGTGATTCAGCGTCTGGATCAGGTTTGGCTCACCCTTAGTTGTGCCTTAGAGACCAGTACACCCCATCGCCTCTGGCAAGACTGGCAACTAGTGCAGCGGGCACTGACCCACATTCTGGCTGATCCGCCCCCCTGTCCACCACCACTGGCGATCGCCCTACCGCCTCTAGCTGAGCAATACGGGCAATTTATTACCAGTGTCCAGCAGGCTCTCAAGCTCCTTGAGGAGGGAGACCTCGAAAAATTGGTTTTGGCCGCTGCCCTCACCCTAGAGCAGCCTCAGGGGTTCAACTGGCTGGGAACGTTGCAAAATCTGCGTCAGCAGTACGCCAATTGCTACATCTTTAGTGTTGGCCAAGAGGGGCAGCAGGTCTTTTTGGGGGCGAGTCCCGAACGCTTGGTCAAGATTGCCGATGGCGTTCTCTGTGCCGATGCTTTGGCGGGTTCCCGTCCCCGTGGGCAAACCCAACAGGAGGATCAAAGCCTGCGCAATGGCCTTTACCACAGCCCCAAGGAACGCTACGAGCATCAGGTCATTGTTGAATTTCTCTGCCAAACCCTCCAACAGTTGGGCATGACCTGTGAGGTGCCTCCCAAACCGCACATCCTTGAGCTAAGTCATATCCAACATCTGCAAACGCTGATTCAGGCCCCGCTGCCGCAACCCATTCATATTCTCCAAGGGGTGGCGGCCTTACATCCAACGCCCGCAGTGGCGGGGTATCCTGCTTCACGGGCACAGGACTGGCTGCGGCAACTGGAACCCTTTGATCGCAATGGTTATGCTGCTCCCCTTGGTTGGGTGACACCCAGCGGAGAAGGGGAATTCATTGTCGGAATTCGCTCTGCCCACCTTCAGGGCAACCATGCCCATCTTTTTGCTGGGGCGGGCATTGTCAAAGGCTCTCACCCGGAACGGGAATGGCAGGAAATCCTGTGGAAATTTCAGACGATGATCTCGGCTTTGGCTTAGCGCAGGGGGGGCTGTTTTTTGCTCATCGTCAGCATCGGCAAGGGCTGGGAGGATTGGGGCGGCAGCGCATACTGGGGCACTTTCTCAGGGAGAGGACGTTCGGGCGATCGCTGGAGCAGGCGATAGAGCAGCGCGCTGCCCATCAAACCTAGACCCAATAGCAGCAGACCGTTGTAGCCCCCCAAGCCACCAATGGTTGAATCCACACCTCCCATTAGCAGAAGGAAGGCGGAGATGGGTTCTTTACGGTAGGCTTTGCGCAGAAAGCGAGGATAAATCATAGGCGATCGCTGGGTACTCACCATTAGAAGAATACGAGAATGCTCATGACTTGGCGTTAAATAGGTTACATTTTAGCGACCCTACGCCACACATTGATTTCTCAGTAACAGCTCGATCAGGCGACTTACTTCTATCCTGACAGATCCAAAGGGCACTTGGCATTGAGGAAAAAAGGGGGCGATCGCCCCCCAATTGATCTCCCTAGTAGGTTTCCACGTGCCAACGGCCTTCTTTTTTGAGCGTGCCCTTGAGGAACTCTTGCCAATCGGCACCATTTTTGGCTGCCACTGCTGCCATTGCTTCATCAATACCCGGCTCCATCCCCTTCAGACCACAAATATACACATGGGTGTTTTTCTTCTGCAGGAGTTGCCAGATTTCATCCGCATGCTCAGCAATGCGACCTTGGATGTACATCTTGCCGCCGTCGGGGGTTTTCTGCTCACGGCTAATGGCATAGGTGAGGCGGAACTGATCGGGATACTTTGCCTGCAGTTCTTCTAACTCATCCTTGTAGAGGATATTCGCGGTATAGGCAACGCCAAAGAAGAGCCATGCCAGACCCTTGAATTGATAGTCTGGATTATTTTCTTTGAACATGCGCCACAAAAAGGCACGGAAGGGGGCAATCCCCGTTCCTGTTGCCAACATAATGATCGTTGCTTCTGGATCATCGGGCAGGAGCATTTCCTTACCCACGGGCCCAGTGATTTTCACTTCATCGCCAGGTTGCAGTTGGTTCAGGTAAGAAGAACAGACCCCATAGATGGTTTCGCCGGTTTCTTTGTCCTTGTACTCTAGGCGCCGCACACACAGGGAGACGGTTTTGTCATCTTGAAAGTCACCGTGGCGGGTCGAGGCAATCGAGTAGAGGCGCAGCTTGTGGGGTTTGCCATTGGCGTCAGTACCCGCAGGAATAATGCCAATACTTTGGCCTTCGAGATAGCGCAACTCGGTACCAGAAATGTCAAAGATGATATGCTTGACGGTTCCCTCGCCCCCTTCGCGCACCAACTCTTCATTGGAAATGACCTTACCAATGCAGGGATTATTGGGACGATAGATATTGACGGGAATATCAACTTTCTTTTCTTTAACTGGGGCAGCACTATTATTGGATACGGGTTCCGTGGTGGCAGCCAAGGGCGCAGCCGTACCATCGAGGGGTTGAATGCTGACAATTTTGCCCCCCCAGCGGGTAATCTGCTGCATAAACTGATTCATGCGGTCATAGGGAACGTTGAAAAATTGACTGCCACTGTTGCGGATGGCATAGTCGGTTTTATCGGTTTCGGCATTTTGTCGCAGTCCCACCACTTCATAGCGAAACATCCGACTGCCAGAATTCGTCGCATTGTACATGGGCTACACGATCTCCAAAAATTTACTCAGCTTTACATTCTGCAACACAACGTCCCAACCGCGATCAACTATCACGTTTTGGCTAGGGGATTGCCGTGCTTTGGCCACCCACATTATATCTAGCAGGGGCAGCTACAGGGGCTTTCCCTAGGGGTAGGGCTGAATTTCTTGGCTGGAAGAGACAGGCGCACTCATCCAAGCATAGGTTTGTAACACATAGCGATCGCGCCCTGAGCGTTTGGCCTCGTACAAGGCAGCATCAGCAGTCGCTACCAGCTCCGCCATTGGGCAGTCCCTAAGGGTGGCGCTCACGATGCAAATGCCGGCACTGACGGTGAGGTAGGGTTGCACTGGTGAACTGGCATGGGGAATCCCTAGGCTGCGAATGTAGTTAAAAATCCGCTCTAAAACGCAAATGGCAACGTCATGGTGGGTGTGGCGCAACAGGAGAATAAACTCTTCACCGCCATAGCGAGCCACGAGATCAGCTTCCCGCACTTGGGATTTAATGGCGTGGGCTACCCGTTGCAGGGCGCGATCGCCCGCCAGATGGCCATAGGTGTCGTTGTAGCGCTTGAAGTGGTCAATATCCAGCAGGGCAATGGCAAAGGGGGTATGGGTGGTGGCCGATTCCCGCCAAGCTGTCCGCAGACAGGCTTCAAAGGCACGGCGATTTGCCAATTTAGTCAGGCTATCTTGCTGGGAGACCCCCTGTAGGTGGCGATTTTCCGCCTCTAGCTGTTTTTGCCGCTGCTGTAGCTCCACAATTAGAGCTGTTTGCCGGGCCATTTGCTCTTGCAAGCGCTGAAACTGCTGCCGTTGGACGATGAACTGTCGCAGAAAACGGGGCTGGCGAAACAGGCGCAGGAGAATCAAGGGGGGCTGGCAACGGTGGATACCCACGGCTTCCACTTCGATTTTTTGTCCTTGGTGGCTGCGGAGGCTGCCGGGTAGCATTTGGGTGGCTTGCTGCCAAAGGGGCAGCCATTGATGCAGTTTCTCTGGCGGGGTGACCACCAGTTCACTGAGGCTGCAACCCAGAACGTTGCCGCCGAAAAATTCACGACCGCTAGGGTTAATGGCCACAATTTGGCCTTGGACATTCATGACCAGCGTTGGCTCTGGCAACAGATCGATCCATGCGCCAATATCGAGTGTAAAGTCGCTCATCTTAACCCCGCCGGAATGTAAGGACTTGACTGGCTTAGACTGACTCAATGCGATAGTATTCTCGCCCCTTGGCCGCTGAGGCCGCAGCAGTAGGTTGGGTATAGATCACCACGTGGCACCCTTGATCCCCATTGGCGATCGCCTTTTCAATACAGACCTTGGCATAGCCCAAATGGTGCGCCACAATCACGCCAAACACATTTGAGGTCATCATGCACAACGAGGGATGACCCACCACGCCACTGCCAAGGGGGCAACGCTGATTCCCTAAGATAATACGTTCCTCATCCTGCTCAATCAGGAAAAATCCCCCTTCAATGCGATTTTTGAGATCCACAAGAATTTGGGCAACCGTCTTGGCATCAAGGGGGCGATCGCCAAGGGCTTGAGTGTAGAGAGCGTTGATTTGATTGCCCATTTGCTGCCCTACAAGGGCAATAAACCCAGAGGCATCATCGAGACCCACGACATCTTCTAGCGTCTCCGCTACCAACCCCAGCAAATTTTGCAGAAAGCTCGAGGACTGTAGGCTGATTTGCAGATTCCCTATCTCTATGGGAGTCTCAACAGGGGACGGTTCAGTGGCTGTCATGGGTAGTGCCCTCAGGGAACGGCGGTTAAGCGACCCTCACTGCCCGAGTGTATAGTAAATAAATCGAGAAAAGCAACTGGAATTCATCAAGAATTCTTTATACTTTTTTGATTTTTTAATCAGAAGCTGCTCCTCGTCTCAAGGGGTGCGCTCACTCGGCATTTTGCGATCGCTGAGCCTGATAGGCCTGCCAACTCTCGACCACACGACCAAAATTGGTGCGAAACTCTCGCCAGCCGAGCCAACTTCCCTGCTCGTGCTCATCCCAAGACGCAGAAAGAATGCCATAGCTCAGTCCCAGCGCCCCAAGGCCAAACAGGCCTAAGCTAACGATAACCACTGCCACATTGGGCAACTTGAACCAGCCCTCGTGGACGACCAAATAGCTCAGGGGAAACGTCATCAATCCCAAAAGCGTGGGGGTACCGCAGCAGATTGCCATCCGGGTAACCATGCGTTGGCTGACAATTTCTGGAATGCCTGTACTTTTTTTGGCTGGCTTGGCTGGGGATTTTGGGGTATTAGAACGGACGGCTGCGGCAGCAGGAGCTTTGCCAGGCTTGGTTGCTCCTTTTTTCTTTTTAGGCTCAAAAGGCAGATCCGACCGTTTTGCCATTGTCTTTAACCCCGAATTCCTAGACGTTCAATGAGTTGGCGATAGCGCTGGGCATCGTGGCGATGGATATAGGCCAGTAGCCGCTTGCGACGGCCAATAATTTTCAGCAGTCCTCGGCGAGAGGCGTGATCTTTTTTATTCGCCTTGAGATGCTCAGAAAGCTGCTTGATCCGCTCCGTGAGGATGGCAACTTGGACATCCGCAGAGCCAGTATCGGTACCGTGGATCTGGTAGGTGTTGATGATTTCTTGTTTAATGTCGTGTTGCAGGACCATGGTCATCAGTTATGAACAGCGCGATCTATTATCATACTCCGATCTTTTGAAATAATAAACTCTCCTGAGCGCGACTATTCTGCCTGTTGGCTGCCACTGCGTCGCCCTAAGAATTACTGACATTGGTGCTGTTTTCCTCAAGGGGGGCGATCGTCAGCAGTTCCTTAAGGGGTTTTTCACTATCGGAGATGGGGGACTTGGCCGTTGTCAGTTCTGTATCAATGGCAAAGGTGGCAAATTGGGTGAGAATTTCACGGCAGAAGACCTCGGCTGCCCGCGATCGGTAGCGATTGGGATTGGTAATCAGTGACAGGGTGCGTTTCACCACCACATTTTCGATACCCATCCGCCGTAGGCTCCCCAGTTGTAACTCCTTCTCAATGGCGGAAATGGAGACAAAGGCAGCCCCCAAGCCCGACTGCACGGCGTTTTTAATGGCCTCAATGGAATTCAGCTCCATCTCCACCTTCAGGCGGCGAGGGTCAATGTTGGCGCGCTGCAGTACCTGATCAATCACCTTGCGAATGGTGGATTGGGCATCGAGAGCAATAAAGCCCAGCTTGTACAAGTCTTCTTTGGTGAGGGTTTCGGCACTAGCCAAGGGATGATCCACGGGTAAGACCAGTGCCAGTTCATCCTCAGCATAGGGGGTGACGGTAATTTGCTCGCTGAGTTCTGAGGGAACTTCACCACCAATAATTGCCAGATCAATTTGACCGTTGACCAAGCTCCAGCAGGTGCGGCGGGTGGAATGCACATGCAGTTGAACAGCGACTTCGGGATATTTGCTGCGAAACAGGCCAATCATGCGGGGCATCAGGTAGGTGCCGGTGGTTTGGCTGGCTCCAATGATCAATGTCCCCCCCTGCAATTTTTGTAAGTCTTCGATGGCACGGCAGGCTTCATGGCACAGGGAGAGAATTTGATCGCCGTAAGCCAGTAGGAGTTGTCCGGCTTCGGTGAGTTGGGCACGGCGTCCCCCGCGGTCAAATAGGGGAACATCCAGTTGGCGCTCAAGGTTTTGCACCTGTAAACTCACTGCGGGTTGGGAGACGTAAAGGCTGTCAGCGGCTCGCTTAAAGCTTCCTTCGAGGGCGATCGCCTTCAGGATGCGCAATTGATCAAGGGAAAAGGGCAGTTCGGACATAGGCATTGAGGCCATAGGCGTGCCACTAAGAGGCGTTTTTCTGAACTTATCAGGAATCATGCCCAATTGATATCTATCCCCGCACAAGAAGGCTGAGTTTGGCGTGCCAATGATGCAAAATAGCACATCTGAAACCTATTGTAAGGGTTCAGTTTCCCCCGCGCGATCGCTGACTTTTGTTACATGTTGTTACATTATTGCGCTGGGGAGCGATCGCCATCTAGCACCAAGAGAACAGTGACCTCTATTGGCTGTATATCCCGTTGCTCATCCCCTAGCAGCAGCGGAAAGGGAAGATGGCGGTTCGCTAAAATCGGTCTAGCGATGCTCTCAAGGCGCCGCTGCACAATTGCGCGAGGAGTTGAAATCGTGCCCTACCCTTGGCCAAAATGGCTGCCGATGCCGGTTGTTGCCACCACACTGGGAGTAGCCGCTGTGGTGATCGGTGTGCGCCAACTGGGACTGCTTCAGCCGTCGGAACTGAGTCTGTATGACTTCTATGTGCGATCGCAACCCGCCCGTGACCCTGATTCGCGTATCCTGACGGTGCTGGTAACGGAGCAGGACATCCAAGCCCAAAAAACGTGGCCCCTGCCGGATGCTACCGTTGCCGATCTCCTCACCCGCCTCAATGCCGCTAGCCCGCGGGCCATTGGCTTGGATATTTTCCGCGATTTGCCCCACCCCCCCGCCCACGACGCGCTGCAAAACATGATTCGCATCAACCCGCGCATTATTCCAGTGTGCAAATCAACGGGGGAAACAGCGGAGCAACCCGAAGTGCCGCCACCACCCAGTATTCCCGCAGCACAGGTGCCAGAGCGAGTGGGCTTTGCCGATATCCCCCTCGATAATGATGGTGTCATTCGCCGCAATCTATTTGTGATCAGCAATCCTAAGGCGCAGCGGTGTACAACGCCCTTTTCCTTTGCCCTGATGCTGGCACTGCGCTACCTAGAACAAGACCCCGCTCAGACTATCAAACTCGATGACAAGGGTTTGACGCTCAATGATGTGCATTTTCCCCTCCTCAGCAGCGATGCCGGTGGCTATGTGGGGGTGGACGATCGCGGCATGCAAACCCTGCTGAAGTACCGCTCACGCACCGCAGTGGGGCCAACGGTTTCCCTAACGGATGTACTGACTGGACGAGTGAGCGAAGACCTGATTCGCGATCGCGTCATTTTGATTGGGGTGTCTGCGCCGAGCATCAAGGATATTTTCCTCACCCCCTATAGCGGTAGTGATGCCGTGACGCAGCAAATGCCGGGGGTGGTTGTTCATGGCCAGATGGTGAGTCAATTCCTGAGTGCGGCCCTCGACGGCGAAAGTCCCATTTGGTATTGGCCGCTGCCGGTGGTGCTTGGCTGGATTCTGCTGTGGGCTGGGGTGGGCAGTGTCCTTGGCTGGTGGTTGCGGCAACCGCTGTGGTTGGGGGGCGCGGTAGTGGGGGGACTCATTGTCCTTTTCGGTGGCGGCTTTGGCATTTTTGTGATCGGGAGTGGCTGGATTCCCGTGGTGCCGCCGGCGATCGCCCTGGTGCTCAGCAGTGTCGGCATGGTTGGCTATGTGAGTTATCAAGCGCAGCAGGAGCAAAAATCTTTCCAAGAAAAAGTACAGGAACAGGAAAAAGCCTTGGCGCTGTTGCGATCGCTGATGGCCGAGGATACGGCAGCCCTCAATGCAGCCCTGCGAGAACCCACAGAAATTACCGGCAAACCCCGTTCTCTCCTCAGTGGTCGCTACAAAATCCAAAAAGTCTTGGGGTCAGGGGGCTTTGGCCGCACCTATTTGGCTCAGGATACCCAGCGACCGGGGAACCCCCTCTGTGTGGTCAAGCATTTGCGACCGGGACGCACCGATGAGCGCTTTATGCAGGTGGCGCGACGGCTCTTTCATACCGAAGCAGAAATCCTTGAAAAGTTAGGACGCCACGATCAAATTCCCCTCTTGCTGGCCTATGTTGAGGAAAATCAGGAATTCTATCTAGTGCAGGAGTTTATTGATGGTGCTTCCCTAAGTGAGGAGCTGAAACGCAAACACACGGAAGCCGAAGCCACCCAAATCCTACGGGAAATCTTGGAAGTGCTGAGTTTTGTCCACAGTCACTATGTGATTCACCGCGATATTAAGCCCGACAATATTATTCGCCGTGCCAGCGATCGCAAGCTGGTGCTGATTGACTTTGGAGCGGTGAAACAAATTCAACCCCAAGAAGTGAAGCAAACCCAAGGGAGCACCGTGATTATTGGCACAATGGGCTACGCCCCCCCCGAACAACTCTCTGGACAGCCCACCCTCAGCAGCGATATTTACGCTGTGGGTATGATTGTGCTGCAGGCTTTAACGGGCATTAAACCCCGCGACCTTCCCCGAGACCCCCGCACGGGTGAAGTGGATTGGCAACAGTGCGTTACAGTCAGTGAGCGGCTAGCGGCAGTGCTAAATAAAATGGTGAAGTTTAACTTTAGCGATCGCTATCCCTCCGCCAAGGAAGCCCTTCAGGACGTGCGGCGCTTGGGAACCCCTGCTGCATCTGTTTCATGAGGCGGTCTGTGTTGCTGTCTGAACTGCCCCTTGGGACGCTGGCACGCATCACTGCCATTGAGGGAACCCCCGCTTGGCAACGCCGCCTTGCAGCCGTGGGATTGACGGTCGGCCAAACCGTCACCCTGTTGCGTCGTGCCCCCTTCAGTCAAACCTTGGCCGTACGGGTGGGTGCCCTGACCGATGTGGCCATACGGGCAACAGATGCTAGCACTATCCTTGTGGAACCGCTACGAAATCTAGAGGCTTGGGACTAACTGGGCATCCTCACGGTTAGAATCCTTGGCTGCTGCTGCCAGCAAACCGTAAAAGAGAGGATGAGGCGCATTGGGACGGGAACGAAACTCGGGGTGAAACTGCACCGCAATAAAGAAGGGGTGAGCCGGATACTCGATAATTTCTACTAAGCGGCCATCAGGCGAGGTGCCCGTAATTTGATAGCCCGTTTCCAAAAAAAGGCTGCGATAGGCATTATTAAACTCGTAGCGATGGCGGTGCCGCTCGTAGATGACCGTCTCCCCATAGAGCTTTTCGGCAAGGGAATTGGGGGCTAGGCGGCAGGCATACAAGCCCAAGCGCATCGTTCCCCCCAAATCCACAATGTCCTGCTGTTCGGGCAACAGGTGAATCACGGGATGGGGGGTATTGGCATCAAACTCAGCACTGTTGGCATTTTCTAAGCCCGCAATATGGCGTGCCCACTCAATGACGGCACACTGCATCCCCAAGCACAGCCCTAAAAAGGGAATCCCCTGCTCACGGGCGTACTGAATAGCCGCAATTTTCCCTTCGACCCCGCGGATGCCAAAGCCCCCCGGCACAACGATGGCCGCCACATTGCTGAGGGCATTTTCCACCCCGTTTTCAACCACTTCCTCGGAGTTGACCCAGCGGATCCGTAGTTCTTGATCAAGGGCGATCGCCGAGTGCCGCAGGGCTTCCACCACCGAAAGATAGGCATCACTGAGGCGGACATATTTGCCCACAATCGCCACCTCTAAGGGGGTATGGGAACGGTAGAGCCGCTCCACCAGAGCCTGCCACTGACTGAGATCCGGTTGCCGTTGCTCCAAGTTCAAAAGACTCAAAACTTGGGTGGCTAACCCTTCGCGCTCAAGCAGCAGGGGCACTTCATAAATACTTTTGGCATCCGGCGAGGGAATGACACATTCCACAGGAACATCACAAAATTGGGAGAGCTTTTCTTTAATGCCGGGGACAAGGGGGCGATCGCAACGACAGATCAGAATATCCGGCTGAATCCCAATGGAGCGCAATTCCTTCACCGAGTGCTGGGTGGGTTTGGTTTTCATTTCCCCTGCCGAGGGAATCCAAGGCACCAAGGTTACATGCATAAACAGCACATGGTGCCGCCCCACCTCCGTGCGAAACTGACGGATGGCCTCTAGAAAGGGCAGCGACTCAATATCGCCAACGGTTCCCCCAATTTCAATGATCACCACATCGGGGTTTTTGTCCTTCGCTACCCGCAGAATGCGTTCTTTAATCTCATTCGTAATGTGGGGGATGACCTGCACTGTTCCCCCCATATAGTCGCCGCGTCGCTCTTTGTTAATCACCGCTTGGTAAATGGATCCCGTCGTGACGCTATTGAGGCGGGACATGGGGGTATCCGTAAAGCGCTCGTAGTGCCCCAAGTCCAAATCCGTTTCGGCACCATCGTCGGTGACAAACACTTCCCCGTGCTGGAAGGGACTCATCGTGCCTGGATCCACATTGATGTAGGGATCCAGCTTGAGAATTGACACGGAATACTGCCGCGATTTCAAGAGGCGGCCCAGACTGGCGGCAACAATTCCCTTACCAATGCTGGAGACAACACCGCCGGTCACAAAAACATATTTCGTCATTGCTAAATGCTAGTGGTGAGCCGCAAAGGGCATACTCGTAACACGTACGCCACTATTCTCGCATATTGGGGCATGGCGCCTAGGAGAAATTGTGCACCAATTCCTTGACCATTTGGGATTGCTCTTCAATCCGCTGCTTCAGCCGCTGACACACCAGATCACACAGCGGAAAGATCGTCGGGTCAGCAATTTCGTAATAGACGGTAACCCCTTGGGGCTGGCGCCGCACCAGACCTGCCTGAGCAAGGGTTTTCAAGTGCTTTGAGACATTGGCCTGCCCCAAGCCCGTTTCCTGAATAATCTCCGAGACATTGCGTCGTCCCTGTTTCAGGGCACAGAGCACTTGCAGCCGACTCGGTTCCGCCAGCACTTTGAAATAGTCGGCAACGTGGACGAGTAACTCAGGGGAAGGGAGATCAACCATAGGGGATATCGCACACTAGAGACACAGATCAAGATAACTTAGCTTAATGATTCTATTATATGACTGTACAGTAAATAAAGCAGCCCACCCTAGGGATGGGGAATGCTGCGAGGAGCGTTAGCGCAGCTTCACTGGCAACTTGATGGCCGATTTGGGTGAGGTGGCCGTTGTGTTTTTTTGCCGTAGCCGTTGGGCATAGAAGGACGCCGCCTCATCACCACGGGCACATTCTTGGGCAAAGTTAATCAGATGATGCCCCACCACACCCACGTGGATCACTTGTTCAATTTGGCCTTTTTTCAGGGCCGGCCCTGCCAGTTTCCAGAAGGTCTTGCGGTAGCTGCCCCAAAGCCCCACGTGCCAGAGGAGATTTTTCATGATCCGCAGTCCCCGCAGGATATTTTCGCGGCTGAGGCGAGCTGGGCTATTCGGCACTGCAATGCGGTTGGGATAGGTGTGTTCCATTTGATAGGCAAACCGCTCGTAGAGAAATTCGGGTTCATAGGCCGTTGTGATGGTGCGGCGCCACATTTCCACCACCTCTTCGTAGGGCATGAGGAACTCAACATTGGACTCGCGGTTTTCATCATGGTTGAGGCGACCTTCTGCTTCCAGCCGGCGCCAGAGAGGCGTACGCGGTAGAGCGTGTAGCAGGTTAATTGTCAGAGTGGGAATGTGGGAGGCGCGAATAAACTCAAGGATGCGATCGCCCGTTTGGGGGGTATCGGTATCAAAGCCAATAATGATCCCAGAAACCACTTCCATGCCGTAACGATTGAGGGTTTGCACCGCCTGCAAAATCGGCATACTTAGATTTTGATCCTTGTGGATGGCGTGGAGGGCTTCAGGTTCCGGGGTTTCAATGCCACAGAAAATGGTACAGAAATAGGCCTCCCGCATCATTTCTAGGAGTTTTGGGCTTTGGGCAATGTTCAGGGTCGCTTCGCAGGCAAATTGCAGCGGGTAGCCATTGGCCCTTTGCCAGTGAATGAGGTGCGGCAGTAATTCGGTCACCGCGCGGCGATTGCCAATAAAGTTATCGTCAACGAAATAGACCGCCCCCGGATTCCCAGAAGCCAGCATTGTATCCAGTTCCTTGAGGATTTGCTGCGGCGTTTTCAGGCGCGGATTGCGGCCATAGAGTTCGGGAATATCACAAAACTCACAGCGAAAGGGACAGCCACTAGAAAACTGCACACTGCCGAGGAAGTAATTTTCCATGCGCACGTGCTGGTAGGCAGGCACAGGAAATTCACTCAAGGGTAACCGTGCCGTGGTTTCAAAGATCAGTTGTTGGGGCGGGCGCTGGCTACCGTACTCGTCAAAGTAAGCAATCATTTTATCGGTGGCATCCCCCAGTTCCCCTAGGTGGAGAATATCCACATCGGGATAGTATTCCGGACAACTGGAGACTGAAGGCCCGCCGAGGGCAGTGAGTTTACCGTGACGATGGGCAATGTCGTTGATTTCTAAAATTTGTGGCCGCTGAATGTGCATGCCGCTAGTAATGACAATATCAGCCCAAGCATAGTCAGCATCGGTTGCTGGCCGTACATTTTCATCAATCAGGCGCACTTCCCAAGATTCTGGAAGATAGGCGGCCACCAACAAAATCCCTTGGGGTGGCATAAAGGCGCGCACCGTGCCCATGAGGGGGTAGGCGTGGTGAAAGGTGCCAAAGGAGCGGCTATAGCGGGGGAAAATGCAGAGAATACGGCGATGATTGCGGGGGGTATAGGGGACTCGACCACTGGTCATCTCGGGAACCGGTTTAATCTCATCGGTGCTCCGACTGAGGTTCATAGCCCACCACTCCTACCTACACGCACTTTTCAATAGGTATAGCCTACAAATGTGGCTATCGCCTAGGTTTTAGTACCCTTTGGCACTAAAGTCCAATGTGAGGGGAATCTCAACCCGCTCAATGTGGGTTCTAAAGGTGCCATCGGGGTATAACGACAGATGACGAAAACCGGGACCAATGGGTTCAAGGGAAAATTCAGGGGCGCGAGGCAAAAACTGGATACAGGTGGAGGGGCAGCCGAGATACATTACCCCTTGCCGCTCGGTGGCAAATTCCTGATGAATATGGCCAAAGAGGACAAGCTTCACCTGCGGATGGCGATCCAACACAGCAAAAAGGTGCTCAGGGTTTTGTAGGCGGCTACTATCAAGCCATGGGGCACCGGTCTCAAAGGGGGGATGGTGCAGGGCAATGAATGTGGGGCGATCGCCCCCGCGACTCAAGGTTGCCTCTAGCCAGCTTAAGGTTTCAGGACGCAATTCACCATGGACTTTGCCATCCGCTTGGGAACTGAGGAGCAGGCCTTGCCAAGTCCCAAGATTGATCTGGCGATCGCCCCTCAGCGGCGGACGTTCCAGCGCCGGCAGCATTACCCTTGGTTCATCATGGTTACCGGGAATCCAATATACGGGACAGGTAAAGTCCCTGAAAGCAGTGGCCAAACGGTCGTAGGTGGTGGCAAGGGGTTCCTGTGCCAAGTCTCCCGTCAACAGCAGGGCAGCAGGGGCATGACGGTGAATTACCCCTAAAACAGCAGCTAGGGATTGAGCCGTGGGCAGGCCAAGGAGTCTGCCTTCATCTGTGGCAAATAGATGCAGATCTGATAACTGGATCAGGTGAAAGGGATCATTCATAGACTTGCTGGGGTGTGGGGACGCTGGGCAGGAAACTGACCTATTTGACTGAGGTTAATCGACTACTTTTGATCGACTACTTTAACGCTGACCGAAGTTGCCGATTCCCGCAAGCGGGCGGGTAAGGGGAGTTGTTGCCACCACCGCCCAAGCACTTGGCGCTGATTGATGATGTAAATGCTCATGAGCGTTAGCCCCACCCCCACCAACTGAACCTGACTCAGGGTTTCCCCTAAGAACCAATGCCCAAAGGTGAGGGCAAATACTGGGGTGAGAAAGGTCAGGGCACTGAGACTAGTCAGATTCCCCTTGGCAGCGAAATAGAAAAAGACACCGTAGGACAGGGCACTACCGAAGAGGGTGGCATAGCCCAAATTAAAGACATCCGGCCACTGTAGAGCCGCCCAAGGTGCTGGGGTATTCAGGCTCGGCAAGAGCAAGAGGGGCAACCCGCCCAAGACCATGTGCCAGCCGGTAGCCACAACGGGATCCGCATAGCGTGCCAAGGGACGCATGAGAATGGTTCCCACGGCCATTGAGAGGGCAGCCAACAGCATCCACAGTTCACCTCGCTGCCACCACTGTCCCCAAGGAATACCTTGCCATGCGCTGGGTTGATGGAGCAACGTCAAGAGATCATCGCCTAGACCAATACCACTAATGCCCACTAAGCCAAGAAATAACCCCAGCCAGCCCCAGCCGCCAACGCGCTCTTGATATAGCCAGCGGGACAGCAATGCCACCGCAAGGGGTTGGGAGTCAATCATGACAGAACCCAGCCCGGCTCCCGTTTTTGCTAAGCCAGTGGCCAGAAACCCCTGAAATAAAAAGCCATCCACAAGGGCAAAAAGACTAATCCATCCCCACGCCCGTAAGCTATTGGGTTGGGGCTTACCGAGGGCGATCGCCACCGCTAAAACCAACAGGCCTGCGGGCACAAGGCGCACACCGGCAACCCACAGCGGCGAGGTATGGGGCATCACCTCTTTCATGGCCACCATGGCAGTTCCCCAAAAGAAAAAGGGGGAAATTAAAATCAAGCGTTGCCAGAGTGCGGTCACAGGCGTTGCAAAATCAGGAGAAATGTTAAGGATTATTGCGATTCGTATCCTTAAATTATAATCCTGCCGTGGGAAACGGCAACTTCAGGAGGGAATTGCCAAGTTGATTTGCTATAACAAGTTCTAACGACCTCCCTAGCATCCTAGGGAAATTGCAGGCAGTGGGTGAGGAGCCGCAGCAGGAAATGAAAGCACTAGAGGTTTGGCAACGGTGGTTCCGGCGGGTTCCTAAGTCAGCGGAGCTAGCGATCGCCCCTGCGGTAACAACAGCTGTTGAATCTATTCCCTCCCGCTGGCAAACCTACCGCCAACGACTCATGGCATATGAGGGGTGGCCTTGGCTCATCCCCTTTTTAATCTCCGGCGTAACCCTGATGACCGCCAGTGCTTGGCTATTGGTTTTACCCCCCTTGCCCGATTGTCGTCACTCCGGCCTCGTCATGAGCGATGGCGATCGCCTCTACTGTGCCGATCAAGCCGCCCTCCACGGCAACTTACCCTCTCTGGCTCAAGCCATTGAAACCGTCAGTCAGTGGCCCGAAGATCACCCCCTTTTTCCCCAAGCAAAGCGGCGTGTGGATGAATGGTCAGCCGCCCTACTCGTGATTGCCCGCCAACAGTTGAGCCAAGGCAATATTGATCTGGCAACGCTGCTCCTGAAAAAAATCCCCACCACCGCAGCGAGCTACTCCCAAGCTCAAGAGCTACTGACCGCAACGAATGTGGGAGAAGGGGGAAACTTGTTGGCCACGGCAGAGGCGGCGCTGCGCCAGCAGGACTGGGGGTTGGCATTACTGCAAGTGAAACTGATGAACCAGTTGGGCACCGACTACTGGCGCGAACAGGCACAAAAGCTCTCGGTGCGTATCTCCCAAGAACAGGATGCGTGGGTGCAATTGGTGCAGGCACGGGATTTGGCGGCTTGGTTAACAGCCAATGAACTGGCCGAGGCGGTCATGCTGGCTCTGCAAATTCCCCCCGAGGCGGTTGTTTATTCCCAAGCCCAAGCGGATATTCGCCGTTGGATTCCTGAAGTGTTTGTGTACGCTGAAGAACGCTTAACGGCCGGTGATCGCGAGGGTGCCCTAGCACTGATTGAAAAAATTGCCCCCGCTCTCGATGTGTCCTACCACGATCGCCCGATTGTCATCTTGGGGCAGGCCAAAGCCCTTGCGGCCAAGGGAACGGTTTTGGGCTACTGGGAAGCGATCGCCCGCGTGCAGCAGATTCCCACCACGGATCCCTTCTATGAATCGGCTCAGGCCTACCTCAAAACATGGCAGCAGCAGTTGCGCAACCAGCAGCATCTTCAGTGGGCATCGTGGCTCGCCAATTCTCATCTGCGCTGGGGGTATGCCTTGGCCATTGCTCAAGCTCGGCAGGTGCCCCTTGGTCAGCCGGAACGGGGTCAAGCCCAAGGTTTGATTGCCCTTTGGCAGCGGGATCTGCGTACGATTAATGAGCAGCCCTTGCTCCATGCGGCGATCGCCCTCGCAGAACAGAAACAGTATCAGGCCGCCCTAGGGGTTCTGCAATACTTCCCCAGCAATGCTGTGCTTGCTTCTGTAGTGGCCAACTACCGCAACGAGTGGCAGGAAAAACTGGAAGAAATTGAGGATCGTCCGATTCTGGATCGAGCGATTCGCTTGGCACGGGAAGGCAAACTAGAGGAAGCCATTCAAACCGCTGAGCAAATTGGTCGCGATCGCGCCCTCTACCGTGAAGCTCTCAATCGCATCTGGCAGTGGGACTATGAACTCAGTGTGCGCCAACGGCAACAGGCAGCACCCACGCCCGCTTGGTGGGAAAGCCCCCCCAGTACTCCTGAAAGGACTTCTGAACCAGTCACCGAACCAGAATCAGCTCCGCCAGCAACACCAAGGACTTCTGAACCAGTCACCGAACCAACATCAGCTCCGCCAGCAACACCCACGCCAGAGGCTGCTACCCCTGCACCCACCCCTGAGGCATCTCCCACCCCTGAAACCACGGTTACCCCTGCCAGACCTGCACCGACACCTGAAGCCACTGCTGCCCCGACGCCGACACCTGTTCAACCGCCAGCAGCGGATCCCGAACCAATGGCTACCCCCTAGCGATCGCTGGTCATCGTAAAATAGAGGCTCTGTGCAGTATCGGTAGCCCAGCTATGCGTCTCTCGCAAATGCTTTTTGTCACGCTTCGCGATGATCCAGCGGAAGCAGAAATTCCCAGCCACAAATTATTGCTGCGGGCGGGATATATTCGGCGGATTGCCAGTGGTATCTATAGCTATCTGCCCTTGATGTGGCGAGTGCTGCAAAAAGTGAGCGCCATTGTCCGTGAGGAAATGAACCGCAGTGGTGCTTTGGAATGTTTGCTGCCGCAATTGCAACCCGCTGAACTGTGGCAAGAGTCGGGACGCTGGGACACCTATACCAAGGCCGAAGGGATTATGTTTTCCCTCACCGATCGCGCTGAGCGGCAGTTGGGACTAGGGCCGACCCATGAAGAGGTCATCACCACCCTCGCTAAGGACTTGATTCGCTCCTATCGTCAGTTGCCCGTTCACCTGTACCAAATTCAAACAAAGTTCCGCGATGAGATTCGCCCGCGATTTGGTCTGATGCGGGGACGAGAATTCATTATGAAGGACGGCTACTCCTTCCATGCCGATGTGGCCAGCCTCAAGGAAACCTATCAGGTGATGTACGACACCTATAGCCGTATTCTTCAGCGCTGTGGCCTGACGTTTCGAGCCGTGGAGGCGGATTCGGGTGCCATTGGCGGATCGGGATCCCATGAGTTTATGGTGCTGGCTGCCGCTGGCGAAGATGAAGTGCTCTATACGGCTGACGGCCAATATGCCGCCAATGTGGAAAAGGCCGTTTCGCTGCCCCCTGACGCGGTGCCCACAACTTACAAAAAGGTGGCGACACTAGATACCCCCAATACAGCAACCATTGATGCCCTTGTTGAGCACTTGCAGTGCCATCCGACGCAAATTGTCAAAAATGTCCTCTATCGAACGGTTTTCGATAATGGGCGGGTGGGTCTGGTGTTGGTGAGTATTCGCGGCGATCAAGAGGTGAATAGCGTCAAGCTGCACAACACCCTCACTTCCCTTGCGCCCAACTACGGGGCAACGAAATTGCTGGATCTGCGGGTGGCGGATGCCAATACCGCCCAAGAGTGGGCAGCCACCCCCATTCCCTTTGGTTACATTGGCCCTGACATAGAGGACGGCGTTATTAAAGCCGATCCCCAGATCATTCCCCACTGGATTCGCATTGCCGATCACACCGTAACGGAGTTAAAGCGGTTTATTACAGGAGCCAATCGCGATCAACAGCACCGTGTCGGTGTCAATTGGGGCAAATCCTGTCCATTACCGGCCATTGTCGCCGATGTTCGCAAAGCCCAAGCCGGCGATCGCGCCTGCCACGATCCAACACAGCACCTAGAGACCGCCCGTGGCATTGAAATTGGCCATATTTTCCAGTTGGGGACAAAGTACTCTGAGGCAATGAAGGCCACCTACACCAATGAACAGGGGGAAGAGGTGCCACTGGTGATGGGCTGCTATGGCATTGGGGTTTCCCGCTTGGCTCAGGCGGCGGTGGAGCAGCACCACGATCCACAGGGCATTATTTGGCCGCTGGCGATCGCCCCCTATCAAGTGATCATTGTCGTTCCCAACATCGAGGATGGGCAGCAAATGCAGGTGGCCACTGACCTCTACGATCAGCTTCAGGCGGCAGGAATTGAGGTGCTCTTCGACGATCGCGATGAGCGGGCAGGGGTGAAATTCAAAGATGCGGATCTCATTGGCATTCCCTATCGCCTAGTGACGGGGCGGGCGATCGCCAATGGTGAAGTGGAACTCGTGATCCGCGCAAGCGGTGCCAAATCCACCCTCCCTATAAGCGAAGTTGTTCGTTATCTTCAAAAGGAGATTGCTCAGCAGTTAGGTCGATGATTCTCAATCCCTACCAGCGCACGAAACTGGATAGCCGCAGCGATGATCTCTTTTACGCGGCACCGCGCTTTGTTACCCACGTGGATGATTTCTTTCTTGCCCGCCTCACGGATCTCTACCGCCAATACTTAAAGCCACAACTGCGGGTTTTGGACTTAATGAGTAGTTGGGTGTCCCATCTACCACCAGAGCTATCCTTTGCGGAAGTGGTGGGCCATGGGATGAATGCGGCGGAGCTAGCCCGCAACCCCCGCTTGGATCGTTATTTCGTTCAGAATCTTAATGAAGAGTTGGCCTTGCCCCTAGAGGATGCCAGTTTTGATGCCGTCTTGATGGCGGTGTCGGTGCAGTACCTCCAGTATCCTGAGGCCACTTTTACAGAAATTGCCCGTATCCTCAACCCCCAAGGGGTGGTCATTGTCAGCTTCTCGAATCGCATGTTTTTTGAGAAGGCGATTCAGGCGTGGCGCGAGGGTACCGAGGGCGATCGCCTGCGCTTGGTGCAAACCTACATTGATAGCATTCCCTCCCTCAAGGTGGTAGAAACTCAGCTGCCCCGTCGCTGGCCTTGGCTGGGATTCACCGATCCCTTCTATGCTGTCGTGGGTCAAAAGCAGTCGGCGTGATGGTCAGAGGAGGCATCTATGAGCAGTTTCGCGGTGCCCTCCTTGGACTTCTGTGGGGCATCGCTAAAGAGGATATCTATCTAGCCCAGGCACTGCCCCACCAATGGTTAACCCCCAACCAAGGGGAGTGGCCCGTTCAGCTGCCGCAGTTGTTGGCATCATGGGATCAACCTTTGATCTCAGTCCCCGCGGCGTTGCAGGAGATTCAGACCCTGCTCCATGAATACCTCGCGGCGGCTTGGGCACCTGAGCCTTTGGCCGTACCTCTAGAGAGAGGAGAGGTGATCCGCTATGCCTTGGCGATCGCCCCGTGGGACTTAGAATTAGCCCATGAAATTGTTATCAAGCAGCAACCCAGTGCTGGTCTTCTCTTAAGCTGTCTTTTTGGTGCCTATTGGGGGGCATTAGCCTTACCCCTCAGAGCTTGGGAGTATTGGACGCCGACAGTGGCTGCAGTGCTGGGGAACGTGATGATGCAATGGACAGGGGGTATGGGAACCGAGATGGCACTTGCCCCCAAGGACGGACTAAAACACTGGAGAAGGGGCTGTACTCGGAACATAACGCTCTAGCTGTGCACCCAAACCCCGCAGCTTGGCTTCAATTTGCCAGTAGCCCCGATCTAAGTGCTGCAAGCCATAGACGTGGGTTTCGCCGTGGGCAGCCAGTCCAGCAACGACTAAAGCCGCTGTGGCACGCAAATCCGTACCTGTTACCGGTGCACCCGAAAGATAGGGCACCCCTCGGATGGCAGCGTGATTTCCCTTGACGCGAATGTCGGCGCCCATGCGATTGAGTTCAGCCACATGGCCAAAGCGATTTTCAAACACCGTTTCGCTGACTAAACTATTCCCCTCACTGATGGCCAGCAACGTCATCATCAAGGCCTGCATATCCGTGGGAAAGCCAGGGTAGGGCAGCGTTTCAATGTCGGTGGCACGATAGCGCTGCGCAGGGGTAAAGCGGACACGGGTGGGATCGGGAAATTCAATCCTCGCTCCCATTTCTTCCAGTTTGGCAACCACAGGTGTTAGGTGACTGGGAATGACCGGTGCCAATGTAATGGCCGAGCGGGTGACGGCAGCCGCCAAGAGAAATGTGCCCGCTTCAATGCGATCGGGGATAATTTCGTATTCAGTGCCGTGGAGGCGATCGACCCCAACAATGGTAATCGAATTGGTGCCTGCCCCATAGATTTTTGCCCCCATGGCGATACAGAAGTTGGCCAAATCCACCACTTCCGGTTCTTGAGCGGCATTTTCAATCGTGGTTTCCCCCTCGGCAAGGGTGGCGGCCATCATCAGGGTTTCCGTTGCACCAACGCTGGGATAGTCCAAATAGATGCGGGTTCCCTTCAGTTTGGGGGCACTGGCGGTAACAACACCGTGGTCAATCGTGACTTCGGCTCCCATCGCTTGCAGACCGCGCACATGCAGTTCCACCGGACGAGCGCCAATAGCGCAGCCGCCGGGCAAGGGAACACGAGCAATCCCCAACCGTGCCACCAATGGACCAATGGCAAAGAAACTCGCCCGCAGTTGGCTGACCAAACTATAGGGGGGATCATTGGTATTTAATTCCGTGGCATCAATGGCGATCGCTTCACTACCGAGGCGGTGTACCTTGACCCCCAATGCCTGTAAAATTTCCCCAAGGCGACGAATATCCGCTAAGTCAGGCACTGCACGAAGAATGGTTGTATCCGCTGCTAAGAGTGCCGCCGCCATCAAGACTAATGCTGAATTCTTGGCTCCGCTAATCCTCACCTCCCCCGATAACCGATAGCCCCCCTGAATCTTGAGGTGTGCCTGCTCTGTGGTCAGCGGCGTTGCGGTCGAGGTTAGCATATTTCACTCTCACAGCCAAAAGAATTCCAAGCGATTATATCCTATCAGTGCGAATTTTATGCAAAGATCAGTATTAACAAAAGAGGGACAAATGCACGCCTGTTGTTTTGCAAATAATTTAAGGATTGGATGGAACACCAAAACCTCAGCGATTTACTGCGGCAAGAGGCAGCTAAACAGCGTCAAGCGCCCAGCAAGCGGAGTCGACACCAGCCCACCAAGGCAGAACTAGAGCAAGAACTGGCCGCCCTCAAAGCAGCGTTAGCAGCGGCAGAAGCTGAGAAAACCGCTCACAGTACCCAGATAGAGCAACTGCAACAGGAAGTGCAAAGGTGGCGCGATCGCGCCCAAGCCCTCGAAACTGAGCTTCAGAACCTCCAAACCCGCCATCAGACCCTAGAAGCCGAATTTGAAGAGGCCAAAGAAGTCATTCGCCAACTCACGGCGCCTCAGCCCTACCGCTTTGAGGATGTGGGATTTAAACCCCTTGTTAATGAAGTTCCCATCCCTAATCCCAATGCCTCTCCCCTTGGGGATGCGGAAATTGGTTGGTTTGATTAGGGATTGCCCAAGGGATTGGCAGACTCTTTGAGAAGATTAAAAAAATGTAAAGGCAGATAAATCAATTATTAAAATTCCCGCAGCGGTAGTCTAATGTACATTTCACAAATCTGTATTAGCCTTAAGTTAAGTGATTGCCGATTCCTTCAGAGCTACAGGTTGCATGAATAATTCCGCCACGCCCAACGGTCATCCTGTTCATTCAGTTTCCCACACCAACCCTACTGCCAACGACGAACACTGCGATTTGTATATCGAGAGCGATCGCACAGGGATGACCGTGCAAACCCTGAAGCGCGCCTTTGTTGATAACCTGCACTACATCCAGGGCAAGGATGCCATGTTTGCCACGCCCTACGATTACTTCATGGCACTGGCCTACACGGTGCGCGATCGCCTGCTGCATCGACGGATTAAAACCGCCCAAACCTATTTTGAGCAGGATGCCAAGGTGGTCTATTACCTGTCGGCAGAGTTTCTCATTGGTCGCTTGCTTCTGAATAATCTGATTAACGTCGGCCTCTATGAGCAAACCAAACAGGCCATGACCGACTTTGGCTTAGATCTCAATGAACTCATGGATCGCGAACCTGAACCAGGCTTAGGAAATGGCGGCCTAGGACGGTTGGCGGCTTGTTTCCTCGACTCCTTAGCCACCCTCGAAATTCCCGCTGTTGGCTACGGCATTCGCTACGAGTATGGGATTTTCGAGCAAATCATCACCAATGGCTGGCAGCACGAAGTCCCCGACAACTGGCTGCGCTTTGGCAACCCTTGGGAGATTGCCCGCCCCGACTACAATGTCGAAGTTAAGTTTGGCGGCCACACCGAAGCCTACACCGATGTCCAAGGGCACTACCGCGTGCGCTGGATTCCCAGTACCACCGTCTTGGGCACCCCCTACGATACACCAATTCCAGGCTATGGCAAAAATACCGTCAATACCCTGCGCCTTTGGAGTGCCCGCGCTGCTCAGGATTTTAATTTACAGGTCTTCAACGCCGGCGACTACACCCAAGCGGTCTCGGAAAAAACCTTTAGTGAGAATATCTCGAAGGTTCTTTACCCCAACGACAACACTCCCCAAGGCAAGGAGCTGCGCCTGCGGCAACAGTATTTCTTTGTCTCCTGTTCGTTGCAGGACATTATTCGCCTTTACCTGCGGCGGCACACCAGCTTTGATGCCTTCCCCGACAAAGTAGCCATTCAGCTCAATGATACCCACCCCGCCATTGGGGTGGCTGAACTGATGCGATTGCTGGTGGATGAGTACCAACTCCCGTGGGAAAAAGCGTGGGACATTACCCAGCGCACTTTTGCCTACACCAACCATACCCTGCTGGCGGAAGCCCTTGAACGCTGGTCGGTGGAACTTTTTGCGCAACTACTGCCGCGCCACCTTGAAATTATTTACGAGATTAACTACCGCTTCCTCAACGAGATTCGCCAACGCTATCCCGGCAACATTGCCCGCTTAGCACGCATGTCCTTGATTGAGGAAGGTCATCCCAAGCAGGTGCGCATGGCGCATTTGGCCTGTGTCGGCAGCCATACGGTCAACGGGGTCGCCGAACTGCACACAGAGCTGATCAAGCAGGAGCTGATGCGGGACTTCTACGAGATGTACCCCAACAAGTTCCAGAACAAAACCAATGGCATTACCCCCCGCCGTTGGCTATTGATGAGTAATCCCCGCTTGGCCAGTCTGATTACCGAAACACTGAAGAGCGATCGCTGGATTACCCACCTTGAAGACCTGCGCGGCCTAGAACCCTACGCCACGGATCCCGCCTTTCAGGCCAAGTGGCAGCAAATCAAGCAAGCCAACAAAGAACGCCTAGCGGAGTACATTTGGCGCCACAACCAGATTGAGGTGGATCCCTATTCCCTGTTTGACATTCAAGTGAAGCGGATCCATGAGTACAAGCGGCAGCACTTGGCGGTGCTCCACATTATTACCCTCTACGAACAAATCAAGGCCAACCCCAGCATTGACATTCAGCCGCGCACATTTATTTTTGGCGGCAAGGCAGCCCCCGGCTACTTCATGGCCAAGATGATCATCAAGCTGATCAATGCGGTGGGGGATATGGTCAACCATGATCGGGATGTCAATGGCCGTCTGCGGGTCGTGTTCCTCAGTAACTATTCCGTTTCCCTTGGGGAAATGACCTATCCTGCGGCTGATCTTTCAGAGCAGATCTCCACCGCTGGTAAGGAGGCCTCCGGCACCGGCAACATGAAATTTGCCCTCAATGGTGCCCTGACGATTGGTACTCTGGATGGGGCAAATGTGGAAATTCGCCAAGAGGTGGGGGCAGAGAACTTCTTCCTCTTTGGTCTGACGGCGCAAGAGGTAATGAGCCTGAAAGCTGAGGGCTACAATCCCTGCGAGTACTACAACAGCAACCCAATGCTCAAGAAAGTGATTGACAGCCTGATTTCCGACTACTTCAATCCACGTGAGCCGGGGCTATTTGAACCGATTGTCAGTTCCCTGCTCAACGAAGATCCCTATATGCTGTTGGCGGACTACCAATCCTATGTGGACTGTCAGCAACGGGTTGCCCAAGCCTTCCGCGAGAAGAGCCACTGGACACAGATGTCTATTCTTAATGTGGCGCGCATGGGCAAATTCTCTAGCGATCGCACGATTGCGGAGTACTGCAAAGACATCTGGCACGTCAAACCCGTCCCCGTTTCCCTAGATACCTGTCGGCCCGCTTTTCGCCCCAGCCGCATCAGTCAAGCCAGTAGTCTTTAGGTGACTGCCCCTTTTGCTCTACACTAGGGCAAGTCTCAAGCAGGGAAACGACATGAATGGCGGGAATCGGCGCAGCTCTACGGGTGTTTCAAAGTCGCAAAATGGCAGCACTGCTCTTGCTGGGCTTTTCCTCAGGGTTGCCCCTGTTTCTCACCAGCCGAACACTGCAAGCATGGATGACCGTTGAGGGCATTGACTTGACCGCTATTGGTCTCTTTAGCCTCGTGGGGTTGCCCTACTCATTGAAGTTTCTCTGGTCTCCCTTACTGGATCGCTATACGATTCCCTTTTTGGGACGGCGGCGGGGCTGGTTACTGCTCATTCAGGTGCTCCTCTTGGGGGCGATCGCCCTAATGGCGGTACAGGATCCCAGTACGAGCCTACGGCTATTGGCAGTGAATGCCTTCGCCATTGCCTTTTTGAGCGCCAGCCAAGATATTGCGGTGGATGCCTATCGTGCCGATGTCCTAGAACCCCTTGAAATGGGGGCGGGTGCAGGTATTTACGTCCTTGGCTATCGCATTGCGCTCTTGGTCACGGGTTCCCTAGCCCTGATTCTTGCCGATCAACTGCCTTGGCCCGTGGTTTACGTCCTGATGGCGCTGCTGATGCTCGTGGGCATGGTCACGACCCTTTGGGCACCGGAACCCGAAGTCCATCCCCCGGCTCCTCCTTCATTGGCACAAGCAGTGATTCGCCCCTTCCTTGATTTTTTCCAGCGCTACGGCTGGGGAACAGGGCTGATTATTCTGCTCTTTATCTGCCTCTACCGCTTGGGGGATGCGCTCACAGGGAACATGATGACCCCTTTCCTGTTGCAGCAGGGCTTTAGCCAAACCCAAATTGGTGCGGTGCAAGGGGGTGTCGGGCTGATTGCCACCATTGTTGGTGCCCTTGCCGGCGGGGCGGCCATCAGTCAAATCGGTATTCACCGTGCTCTTTGGATCATGGGGGGATTGCAAGCTTCTAGCAATGTCTCCTACTTTGTTTTGGCCAATGCCGGTGCCAATCCAACGGTGATGGTGGCCGCCATTAGTATTGATAACTTCTGTGCCGGACTGGCGATCGCTGCTCTGACGGCTCTTTTAATGAGCCTCTGCAACCCTCAATTTAGCGCAACGCAGTATGCCCTGCTCTCTAGCCTTTTTGCCTTTAGTCGAGACGTGCTAGCAGCCCCTGCGGGCAAAGCGGCAGAGATCATGGGGTGGCCGCTCTTTTTTCTCTTTACAATTGGCGCTGCCTTACCCGCACTTCTCCTCCTGCCGTTTTTTGCCCCTTGGCAAGCGAAGCCGGCCTTTCCCCGCCCCGGCAGTGATGACTGAAAATACTTAAAAATACTTAATGTAGTTGTCCCCAGCAAATCCGACAATGACGACGCTGATTCCCGTTCCCCTTGGTGAGCACGCCTACCGAATTGCCATTGGTGCCAACACACGGCGGCAGTTGCCTGCACTGTTGGCTGAATATACGCCCTTGACGCCGAAAGCCCCTGCCCTCATCGTTTCCAATCCGCAAATTTGGCGGCACTACGGCACGGATGTGCAAGAGGCATTAACGCAAGCGGGCTGGCAAGTCACCCCCTGTATTCTCCCAGCAGGGGAACGCTACAAAACCCTCAGAACCGTTGAAAAGATTTATGATGCTGCCCTGAGTCAGCGTTTAGAGCGGGGTTCTACGCTCTTTGCCCTTGGTGGTGGCGTCATTGGCGACATGACTGGCTTTGCGGCGGCGACTTGGCTGCGGGGGATTGCCGTGGTTCAGATTCCCACCAGTCTCTTGGCGATGGTGGATGCGGCGATTGGTGGGAAAACAGGGGTGAACCATCCCCAAGGCAAAAATCTCATTGGAGCCTTTCATCAACCTCGTCTTGTGGTCATTGATCCCGATGTTTTGGCAACCCTGCCCCCCAGAGAATTCCGGGCTGGTATGGCAGAGGTGATTAAGTATGGTGTGATTTGGGATACTGAGCTGTTTGATTTGTTGAGTCAGCTGCCGCGTTTGGATCGCATGGCTGCTGTGCCTGCTGAGCAGTTGCTTCAAATCCTACAGCGTTCCTGCCAAGCGAAGGTGGATGTGGTTAGCAAGGATGAGCGCGAAACCGGACTGCGGGCCATTTTGAATTACGGGCACACCATTGGCCATGCCCTTGAAAGTATGGGCAACTATCGCCTTTTGAATCACGGCGAGGCTGTGGCCATTGGCATGATTGCCGCTGGGGAACTGGCGGTGGCCTTGGGGTACTGGTCAGCAGAAGCCGCCGCTGCCCAACGGGCATTGATTCTCAAGGCAAAGTTGCCGACCACAATCCCGGCTTACTTTGATGTGGAGGGACTGCTGGCACTGCTACAGCATGACAAGAAGGTTCAGGCGCAACAGGTGCGATTTATTCTCCCCACCGCCATTGGCCATGTGGACATTTTTGATCAGGTACCGACCGACTTGATTCGGGAGACACTCCATCGCCTCCAAGCCTAGCTAGGGGGCGCCGTATCTAGCAGCGCTTTTTTGGTTGCTTTCAGTTCTTGCCAAAGGCGTTTAATTTGCTCATAGGCTTCCTGAGGGGAAAGCTTGCCACTGTTTTCGAGACTGGAAATGTAGCTCACTCGGGTCGCAAACTCCTGTAAGTTGGCATCAAATAAAAAGTTTTCGGGTGTAAACTCACCGTGGTAACGGCTGTAGGGATGTAAAAATTCGTATTTATTCATTGCTTACCTATCCTTTTTCTCAGGGGTTAACCTATTCTTAACTTCATTTTAACCATTTTCTCTCGGATAACTGTAGCTGCCGCAACAAAACAGTGATCTTGCTGGGGGCAAAACGGCGCTTTGTTAACAACTATGGGCAAAAGATTAAGCATTATTAACTTTGATTGATCAAATAAAGGAGACTTATCACACTACATATACGAGAGTGATCCCTTGCGATCGCCAGATATCAATGCTGTGATTTAGGAAATGGATAAATGATGCACGGACTCTCCTTGGCTCCCCGTTATCGCTTAGATGATGTTGATCCTTGGCTTCTGGGAATTGATCCCAGCCGTCATTACTGGCTGCAAGTCAATGGGGATCCCCAGCAGCGGGTGGCCATTCCGGGGGTATGTGTCCAGAGCATCTCGGAACTACGGGAAATTATGGAGGCGGTGCGATCACTCCTACCGGGGCAGCAGTTGCAAATTCAGCGAGCAGCCACCTGTTTAGAAATTCACTGCGTGGCTGAAAATCTCTTGGCGATCGCCCACCCTGTTGCCGGTGCCCCTGTTTGGCATCTCTTTGATCGCGAAACCCTCGAAAGTTTAGTGATGAGTGCCCATCCCCACTGGCAATGTCGGCCTGAGGATGTGGAATTGGGGCGGCAGCAATTGTGGCAGTCGTTTCAGTTACCAGTGGCCGCTTGAGCCGTGTCAAGGGCCTCACTGATCCGCCGCAGCACACCATTGATAAAGCGATGACTACCTTGGTCGCTGTAGCGTTTGGCCAGTTCGATCGCCTCGTTGATGGCCACTGGCTTGGCCACGTCAAGATAGCGCATCTCTGCGACGGCCATTTCAATAATGGCGCGATCTAAGTGCGTCAGTCGCTCCAGTTGCCAATCCACCATTGAGCGATTCACCAGTTCTTGAATCTCCGTTTGGTGTCGCTGCAAACTGCGCAGTAGGGCGATCGCGTAGGCTTGAACTTCCTCTTGATGGGCAAAGTAGAGAATTTCGGGTAAATCGAGGGCAGCACCTATTTTGTTCAAGCCCTTTTCCGCCCGCTTGAGGGCATCTTGAAGCACCATCTGTGCCTTTTCGAGGTGGGGCAACTGAAACTCGCTATGGTTGAGCAGTCGCTGACTTTCACTGAGTTCAGTGCCGGCCTGTTCGAGGGTATCGCGCACATCACTCGCCAGCGTCCGTACCGCCATCAGGATCAAGCTGCGGCAGTCACTTTCATCGAGCAGTTTCGGTTGGCGTAACACTTGAGCGGCACTGAGCAACGCCAATTCACGGGCAACACGACGAGCAGTAATCATGGGTAAATCCTCAAAAACGAGTTCTTAACGCAACGACGCAGGGGCGGGGGGCAGGGTCGAGGTCGGAACTGATCCCGGTGTAACAATCCCCCCGGAAATAATCAGCTTAAAGGCATCCTCGATCGAAATATCCAAATCTCGCACATCCCGCTCACTGGCAATCACATACCAACCGGTGGTGGGGTTAGGCGACGAGGGGATAAATAGACTCAACATTGGCTCGGAAAAGACCGTTTGCAATGAACCATTAATCGTGCCAGTGACAAAGGCCACGGCCCACAGACCCGACCGCGGGTATTCTACGAGCACCACTCGGCGAAAGCGATCGCGCGAGTCCCGCAGAATTGTCTCTAGGAGTTGTTGCAGCACCTTATAAATGGTGCCCGCCAAAGGGATGCGCTTGAGAATGCTCTCACCTGTGTTCAACAGCCACTGGCCAAAGATATTGCGTGCCATCAAGCCAATGAGCAAGATCCCTGTTAAGGGCACCAAAATCCCCACCGCCACATTGAGCAGATCCACCAACAGGGGGTGCCATGTTTTGAAGGGGTTCACCTGCTTAGGAATACGGGTGAGGAGATCCAAGACCCAACTGGAGACAGAAATCGATAGCCAAATCGTTGTTGCCAGCGGGATCACCACCAGCAGACCAGCAATGAGATCATTTTTAATTGCTTGTTGGAGTCGGTGCAACACAGATACTCGCACGAGCAGACTTCTGTTTCTAGCTTAGCGGTTGCTGCCACTGCGGTCACGGTGAAAGGCCAAACTGCTGTAGAGCATGAAGGCGGCATCCCAAGGACTGTCTTCACGGCGAAAGAGGTTAATGTGGGGGGGAATTTTACTCAGGAGTTCGCTAAAGTCCAAAGCAGTTTCAGCAAAACTGGTAAAGTCTTGCCACACGGGGCGATCGCCACAGTGCTGCTGCCACAGACTCGATAACTGCCGCCACTTCACCCATGAGGTACTTTGATCCAAATCCAAATCACTCTGGATCACCTCTGCCACTTGATTGAGGGGAATCCCTTGGTGAAACTGGTAA
Organism: Thermosynechococcus sp. PKX82; assembly: GCF_031583255.1. Taxonomy (NCBI): domain Bacteria; kingdom Bacillati; phylum Cyanobacteriota; class Cyanophyceae; order Acaryochloridales; family Thermosynechococcaceae; genus Thermosynechococcus; species Thermosynechococcus sp. PKX82. The sequence goes on from NZ_CP134169.1 coordinate 1,121,033, forward strand.
CCGCCGCGATAAAAGCGCAGGATTTGATTTTGCTGAAACAGGTGAAGATCACAGCACTGGGCATGATCCTGAATTTGTTCTTTACGGGTGACTTTTCCTTGGCGATCGCGATCGAACACTTGCTCAAAAATCGGCAGCAACCCCTCCACGCGCTGGCTGACCTGTGACCAAGTAAACGTTAACTCCACTGGCTCTGGCGAGAGCGAACTGGTACACACCACACGCGGCTGTGGCTCCAAGGCTGCAAAATAACGCACCTGCAAGACGGGTGTGGCTGTCAGTGCCTCAAAGGGGACACAAAAGAGGGTAAACCCCTGCTGTTTCAGTTCTTGGCAATAGACGGTGAGTTCCGCAAAATTGCCCGTGCGGATCAAACGCCAGCCCCGCGACGGAATCAACAGTCGCGCCGTGTAGGGGTCAATCTTAAACATGGTGGCCAAAAGACGGGCAAGGATCGTCCGCTGCTCAGAGCCAGCCACCCCCTCCAAAACCAGAAGGCCCTGCTGCTCGACTCCCACCACAGCATGGGTTGCTAAAATCGCCTGTTGCCGCTGCTGTTGGCGAATTTGCTCAATTTTTTCAAGGCCGCGCCGAGCCATTTGCGTCAGCTTGGGGCCACAGTTCAGCCGCAGTAATTGGCGAAAGTCTGACTCCGCCTCCTCTAGCCGCTCTGTCTTGAGATAGAGTTGACCTCGGCACAGGAGGACACGGGGGTCTTCAGGAGGCAAGGTGGCCAGCAATTTTTCTGCCTGTTGGAAATTTCCTTGATCCAGTGCTGTCAAAACCTCAGTCAGCATGGCCAGCGCCCCCAACGGTTTTTTCTATTTTAGGCAACGCGCCCTAACCACCAAATAAGCTGCCGAGGAAGCCCTCTAGACCGCCTTTGCCCATACGCTCGCCGCGAATCTTGGCCAATTTCTCCAGCAGTTCTCGCTCTTCATGGGTGATATGGGTGGGAATTTCGACATCAACGGTAATGAGGTGATCGCCCCGCGCCACGGGATTGCCCACACGGGGGACGCCTCGGCCTTCTAGGATTAACACCGTACCGGGTTGGGTGCCTGCGGGAATCTTCAGTTCTGCTTCGCCATCCACGGTACTCACGGGAATCCGACAGCCAAGAATCGCTTGCAGGTAGCTAATTTTAATCCGCGATAGGATGTTGTTGCCTTCGCGCTGAAACTCAGGATCGGGTTCGACAAACAGATACACATAGAGATCGCCGGGAGGGCCTCCGCGCAGACCGGCATCTCCTTCCCCTGAGACCCGCAGCCGGGTGCCATTGTCCACCCCCGCAGGAATCGTAATTTTCAATTTTTTGCTGACTTGGATGTGGCCTTGGCCACCACAGGACTCACAGCGAGATTCAATCACTTCCCCCGAACCGCCACAGGTCGGACAGGTGGTCAATTGGGTAAAACTGCCGAAGGGAGTGCGTGCCGATCGCCGCACTTGACCGATGCCACCACAGGTACTACAAGTGACTGGCCGTGTGCCGGGTTTGGCCCCTGTGCCTTGACAGGTTTTACAGGTTTCCAAATGATTAATGCGAATTTCTTTCTCACCGCCAAACACCGCTTCGCGAAACTCGAGTTTGAGGTCATAGCGCAGATCTTCACCGCGGGTTGGCCCCTGCGACCGCCGCCCACTGCTGGTAAATCCACCAAATCCACCCCCAAAGAAGGTTTCAAAAATATCGGCGAAGCCGCCCATGTCACCAATGCCAAAGTCACTGAAGCCAGCAGCCCCGACGCCACTGACCCCGGCTTCACCAAAGCGATCGTAGTTGGCTCGCGCTTGGGGATCCGAGAGCACCTCGTAGGCGCGGTTGATTTCCTTGAACTTTTCTTCAGCGCCCGGTTCTTTGTTGACATCGGGGTGATACTTGCGAGCCAAGCGCCGATAGGCTCGTTTTAATTCTTCAGCATCCGCAGAGCGTGAGACACCTAAGATCTCATAGAAATCACGAGCCATAGCCACCGTTACCTAAATTAATCAACCGCTTCATAATCTGAAACAACTGTTTCTTCATTATCGCTGATTATTGTGGCATCACTATCTAAAACTTGAGTGGCTTGGGAACTAATCGTAGCACCCCCCATTGTCGGGGTTGAGGTCATCATGGAACCGCCTGCGGTTTGTTGATAGACCACCGTTCCCAAGGTCACCAAGGCCTGCTGCAGGGCTTCCATCCGCTTGCGAATTTCATCGGGGGTAATATTGTCATCCACCATTGCTGCCTGCATACTCTGAACCACCGGCTCAATCCGTGCCCGTAGATCGGGAGTTAATGTGATGCCATGGTTTTTGATGGTTGATTCATAGCTGTACAGCAGGGCATCGGCTTGGTTGCGCAGTTCGGCAATCTCTTTCTTGATTTGGTCGGCTTGGGCATAAATCGTTGCCTCTTGGCGCATGCGCTCGATTTCCATACTGCTGAGGCCACCGCGATTGGTAATGCGCACACTTTGTTGGCGACCGGTGGCGCGATCGACGGCAGACACACTCAGGATACCGTTGGCATCAATATCAAACGTGACATCAATTTGCGGCACGCCGCGAGGGGCAGGGGCAATGCCCGTGAGCTCAAAGCAGGCCAGTTGTTTATTGTCTTTTGCCATCGGGCGCTCCCCTTGATAGACAGCAATTTCCACGACCGTTTGGCCATCGGTAGCGGTGGAAAAGGTCTGCGTCTTACTGGTGGGGAGGGTGGTATTACGTTCGATGATTTTGGTAAAGACACCGCCAAGGGTTTCCAACCCCAGAGACAGCGGGGTGACATCTAGGAGCAGGAGATCTTTGACCGTTGTTTCCTTGCCCAGAATGCCGCCTTGAATGGCTGCCCCTACGGCAACGGCTTCATCAGGATTAACGGAGCGATCGGGAGTTTTGCCACAGAATTCCTTCACCAACTGCTGAATGGCAGGAATACGGGTTGAGCCACCGACAAGTAACACCCGATCAATCTCTTGAACCGTCAAACCGGCATCGGCGATCGCCTGCTGCATGGGTTCGAGGGTGGCCTGAACCAAGTGGGCGCAGAGTTCCTCAAACTTACTGCGGGTGAGTTCCATTTCAAGGTGCTTAGGCCCTGTTTCATCAGCCGTAATGAAGGGCAGGTTAATGGAAGTGCTCAGGGTGCCCGATAACTCCACCTTGGCTTTTTCAGCCGCTTCGCGGAGGCGTTGCAGTGCCATTTTATCTTTCGAGAGATCGATCCCCTCCTGCTCCCTAAAACAGGCCAAGAGCCAATCAAGAATACATTCGTCAAAATTATCGCCCCCTAGGTGGTTATTCCCCGCTGTGGAGCGCACCTCAAAGACGCCATCCCCCAGTTGCAGAATCGAGACATCAAAGGTGCCCCCGCCCAAGTCAAAAACCAAAATGGTTTGATCTTGATCCTGCTTGTCGATGCCGTAGGCCAAGGAGGCCGCCGTTGGCTCGTTGATAATGCGCATTACCTCAAGGCCAGCGATCGCCCCCGCATCTTTGGTGGCTTGGCGTTGCGCATCACTAAAATAGGCTGGCACAGTAATGACGGCTTGGGTCACGGGTTCCCCCAGATAGGCTTCCGCATCCTGCTTCAGCTTTTGCAGGATCATGGCAGAAATTTCTTGGGGGGTATAGGTGCGATCGCGAATCTGCACATCCACCATGCCATCGCGACCCGGCACACAGGTATAGGGCACGCGCCCCCGTTCTTCAGCGGTTTCCTCCCAGCGGCGACCAATAAACCGCTTGATACTGAAAATCGTGTTCTCGGCATTGGTGACAGCTTGCCGTTTCGCCAGTTGACCCACCAACCGTTCGCCCGATTTGCCAAAGGCAACAATACTGGGGGTGGTGCGCCCACCCTCGGCACTGGGGATCACGACAGGATTCCCCCCTTCTAAGACTGCCACACAACTATTTGTGGTTCCAAGGTCGATGCCAATGACTTTACCCATAGCCGTAATCGCCGTTTCCAAAAATGCGTTGTCAGGAGGAGACTGCTTGCAAAAAAGTCTTACTCTTTAGGCTAGAATGCCGCAATGATGATGCTATCGTAACACCTGAATTCAGGGCAAAACGGTTTACCAATCATCTTAGGCAACTGGAACAGGGTTGACCACAGGCTTACTCGCGAATCAGCGCCACTGCCACACGGTTGTTTCCCTGATCCGTCATGCTTACCCGAATATTGGGGCCAAAGAATGTCTGCATCTTGGCTTGCTTCGATTGCCACACCTCAAGGGGAACCGCCGGGGAGTCAAATTCTAAAATTAATGTATAAGCACCGTCTGTTAAGGTCTCGGCGATCGCCACCAAGACAGGACGCTCGGCATCCGAGGGACTCAGACCTAAACTGGCCAATGTGCTATCTAAGTGTGCTTCTTGACCGTAACGATAACGGGTGACATCCTTACGGATTTGCGTTTGGGTGGGGGTTGCTTGGGCACGGCCAGCGATCGCCTCTGGAGTTGGGGCTTCACGATAGGGCACCGGTTTGAGTTCTGCCGCTTTGAGTGCCAAGCCGCCTAAGAGCAGGGGCACACCGTAGAAAAAGCCCGCTAGATTCAAGGTGGCATTCCCTGTGGCATAGGCCACCACTCCCACCACCGTCAGCAGTGAACCGACAATTAACCCCAACGTTCCCAGCGATACAGACCCCAACATGACCCTTTAACCCCTAGCGGTAGTTCGTAAATTGTAATGGCACGGGGTAATCCTCAGTTTTCAGGCGCTGGATCACTGCTTGTAGATCATCCTTTGATTTGGCACTGACCCGTACCACATCCCCTTGGATCGCGGCTTGCACCTTCTTAAATTCATTGCGGATAAGCTTGCTAATCTCTTTGGCTAGTTCTGAATTGATCCCGCGCCGCAATTTGATCAACTGTTTGACCCGTTGACCACCCGCTGCTTCCACAGGCCCATAGTCAAAAATTTTCAGAGACAACTGCCGCTTCGCCGCCTTCTGTTGCAGAATCGTTTGCACTGAATTGAGCGTAAATTCACTATCGGTGTGAATTGTCAGTCCCTCTTTTGTCAGTTCAAGGGTGGTCTGGGTATCCTTGAGGTCATAGCGGGCTTTGATCTCTCGCTCCGTTTGATCCACTGCATTGACCAGCTCTTGCCAGTCAAAATCACTCACAATATCAAAGGAAAATGTGCTTGCCATGCCTAGGGTTTTTGGGGATTCACTTGACCAATTACCTTTAATTTACCGTCATCAGTGACCTGCCAAATGTCATAGACCCCGACAACATCGCCATTTTCATCAATATCGACATTGCCACTGGCGCCTTGATAGTTGATTTCTTTGCCTTCCCGCAGTAAAGCCAGTCCCTTGCACACATCATCCACTTCTTCCCCCGGTGCGTTGGCCACATCGCGCAATTTGCTGCGAATCCCTTCACCCGTATTTTGTCCTGCGGCCTGTGCAGCTAGTACAAGGAGCGCGGCGGCATCCCAAGTCTGAGCACCAAAGGCCGGCAGATCGCTCCCTTTTTTAGCACGCCACAGTTCTCGCAGGCGACTCAGGGCTTGACCATCGGCGCCGGGAACGGTTCCCTTGGCACCGGCAATAATGTATTTGCCATCGGGAGTACGGCCCACTTGCTCAGGGAAACTTTCGGACTTGACGCCATCGGTGAGGAGAATGGCCACGTTTTGGGTGAGACCTTGCTCAAAGGCGGATTTCAGGAGCAGGCTACCCGTTTCCGGATACAAAATAGCCACCACCGCATCGGGGTTCCCGCTAAAAGCGGCAGCGGCTTCTGTTGTGAAGGTGGTTGCCCGCTCATCATAACGGGTGGGGCGGTCTTCATTGATCACGGTTCCCCCTAGGGCTTTGAAAGCGCGGGTAAATTCCTGCTCAAAGCTGCGGCCATAGTCATTGTTGATCACCACGGTGGCGACTCGTTGATACCCCTGTTCTTTGGCCAGTTGGGCAAGGGCTTGGGCTTGGTAATTGTCGGGGGGAGCAGTGCGTGCCCAATAGCCGTTAAAGTCTCCTTTCTTGGCGCGTTCAGTCAGGAGTGTACTCGTACTGCCGGGGGAAATTAGCATCACTTGACCGCGGGTGGCAATATCGGCGGCGGCATTGGAGACACTACTGCCAAAAGAACCAACGACTCCGGCAACTCGGTCAATCTCCACCAACTTCGTCATCGCTTCTGCCCCAGAGGCAGGATTGGATTGATCATCAGCAGCAATAAGCGTGACGGGCTGGCCATTAACACCACCACAGGCATTCACCGTTTCCACCAGCAGGGGGACAACTTCAGCTATAGGGGTTCCCACCGAGGCTAAGTCGCCGGTTGAGGGCAACAATGAGCCAATCCGCAGCCCCTCACCCGTTGGGGTTGTGGTGGTGGTGTCCGCCTCGCAGGCGCCAATGGTAAAGAGGAGGAGTAATCCTGCAAAAATCTTGGCAGCTGCCCATCCGCTTGACGGCTTCTGACCCATAGCTATACACCCTCACAATTTGTCAGCATGCTACTGCAACTGCGGGAATCTTGCAATGCGCAGAGAGGATACCCTGCACAAAAAAAGGGGCATTCCCACATCAACAGCCCCTTTACATCCAATGCTCTGTGGATGAGGTTTCCTAGGTAGAGGGACGAACTTGCCGCGCCATATTCAAGAAGGCAGCCATATTAGCCCCCGGACGACGCCGCGCAAAACGGGTGTAGGGAACACTGGGGGTGACAGGGGTGGGGGTGGGTTCTGCGGGAGCTGTGGCAACGGGGGTGGGTGCGGCGGCAACGGGTTGAGCGGGTTGAGGAGCAGGAGCAGGTTCAGGGGTCGAGGCAGGTTCTGCCGCTTTAGTAGGGGTTGGCGGTGCAGCAGGGGCAGCCGTGCTCTTATCTAATTCAATGTAAAACTCGCCCTTTTTGCCCAAACCAAAGAGTTTCGCGATTGCCCCCAATAGGCCAAAAATCGCACCAAAGAGTTTCTTCAACAGATTCATCTCAAAGCCTCCCAAGCGGTCGTTGTGAGTAAGGTAGCAGAGGAGACAGCCCCAAGTTAGCATCCTGAAGCTGTTGAGACTTTATTATCGGACGCTCGGTGGCGCCAATCAACCTGAGAGTGCCGGTAACTCAATATGGAAAGTCTGAGAGGGCATATGTTACATTTTTCAAAGTAAAGCAGCGGTTTCGCAGGACTAATCACTGTTATGAACAAAGTTTACGACTGGTTTGAGGAACGCCTCGAAATTCAGGCGATCGCTGACGACATCACCAGCAAATATGTGCCGCCTCACGTAAACATTTTTTACTGTCTGGGTGGCATTACCCTCACCTGTTTTTTAATCCAATTTGCCACGGGCTTTGCCATGACGTTTTACTACAAACCGACGGTGGCTGAAGCCTTTGCCTCTGTGCAGTACATCATGAATGAGGTCAACTTTGGCTGGTTGATCCGCTCCATTCACAAGTGGTCGGCCAGCATGATGGTCTTGATGATGATTCTGCATGTCTTCCGCGTCTATCTTACCGGTGGCTTCAAGAAACCCCGCGAACTTACTTGGGTGACGGGTGTGGTCTTGGCGGTGATTACCGTCAGCTTTGGGGTCACGGGCTACTCCCTGCCTTGGGATCAAGTGGGCTACTGGGCGGTCAAAATCGTTTCCGGTATCCCTGCGGCGATTCCCGTGGTGGGCGATCAACTGGTGGAACTAATGCGCGGTGGTGAAAGTGTCGGTCAAGCCACACTCACTCGCTTCTATAGCTTGCACACCTTTGTGCTGCCGTGGTCGATCGCCGTCTTTATGCTGATGCACTTCCTGATGATTCGTAAGCAGGGCATTTCGGGTCCCCTGTAAGCCAAGCATCAAGAAATGTAACAGAGCCTGCTCTTTTCGGCGGTTCCACTTGTTATGCTCCAAGTAATCTCCCCCCTTGCTGACCCTCTAGGAGAACGATTGATTTATGGCAAAAGTTTTGAAAAAGCCTGATTTAACGAATCCGGCGCTGCGGGCAAAACTGAAAAAAGGCATGGGCCACAACTACTATGGCGAACCCGCTTGGCCCAATGACCTGCTCTATATCTTCCCCGTGGTGATTATGGGCACGATCGCCCTTGTGATCGGTCTAGCGGTGATGGATCCTGCCATGGTCGGTGAGCCAGCGGATCCCTTTGCCACCCCCTTGGAAATTTTGCCGGAGTGGTACCTCTATCCCACCTTCCAGATTTTCCGGGTGGTGCCCAACAAGCTGCTGGGGGTGCTCATGAATGCCTCCATTCCCTTGGGCTTGATGCTGATTCCTTTCATTGAAAGTGTCAACAAGTTCCAGAATCCTTTCCGTCGTCCTGTGGCCATGACAGTCTTCCTCTTTGGCACATTGGTGACGCTATGGCTGGGGATCGGTGCTGCTTTCCCCTTGGATAAGTCGCTGACTCTCGGCCTGTTCTAGACATCTTAAGAAAACACCTCATTTGCTTGCGCATCTGGCGATCGCTGGGTGCGCTTTTTAGTTGGGATTTTGCGAGTCAGTTTTTTCAATAAAGGGTCGAATTTCGTTCAAATCAATGTAGCGATCGGTGGCATTGCGCAGCTCACGGGCAATCATGCCTTCGGTGGAAACAACCGTAATGTGGGTGTTTTTAGAGCGCAGGAGTTCGATCGCCCGCTCAAAATCGCCATCGCCACTAAAGAGAACCACGCGATCGTACTGACCGACGGTGTTGAACATATCAATCACAATTTCAATGTCTAAATTGGCCTTTTGGTAATACTTGCCTAGGGTCTCGTCGTAATATTCCTTCAACAGCTTTGTGCGCACCGTATAGCCAAGGTTAATGAGGGCATCGCGAAACGAACGCTGATCTTGTATGTCCTTGAGGCCGGTGTACCAAAAGGCGTTCACCAATACAATGTTGGGGTCACGGGTAAAAAATTCGAGAACACGACGGGGATCAAAAAACCAGCCATTTTTCTGCTGGGCATAGAACATATTATTCCCATCGATAAAAATTGAGAGCCGTTCTTGATGGGGAAGCATAATTAGGGAGAACCTATAGATCAGTGATGTATGTGTAATAGAAGAACCGTTGATAGAAGTTTGAATAGGCGATGGGTTTTATACATTCTATAGGAGAGAATTTGACAGGATTCAAGGGAGCAAGAGCTAGTCCTTCAACAGGTAACAAGATAAAAAGAAGGTAAAAAGAAATATACGATAAGTTTTGCGATCGCTCGTAATCAGAAAAGTAAAAGTTCGCCAATGGTTCAGTGGGAACACTTTTAAGAAAAAGAAAACATTTATTAATGCTTTTTAACCACTGCAATCTATTTTAATGGAACTGCATAGCGGATGCTATAGTTTTTTCTTTGGCGATCGCCCCTTAAACACCAAAAAAGGGGGCAGTGCCCCCACGGGTTCACTTTGCGGCTGAATCTAGTAGAGGGCACGTACCGGCGGAGCTGGCATCACCGCTGGGGGGGGTGGGGGGGCAAAGAAGGGTTGTTGCGGCGGTGGCAGCGGCGACTCCACCATCAAATTGCAGGGAAAGGGCGTACCGTACATCGAGGTACAGAAGGGACTATCAAGATCACGGGTGCGCACAGGGGGTTGATTGCTTTGCTGATACCACGCATCCGTAGAAACGTAGTTGATCCGCCGTGCCCGATTCACAATGTCATTATCCCGATAGGTGGGAAGCCCAAACGTAAAGGCCGCGTCGCCAGCGATCGAATCATCTTGCCAGTACCCCTGACTGCCATCAATACGATCAAAAGCCTGCGGCAAGGTGGGCTGACTGACAGGAAATTGTTGGGGATTGATGGGTTGGCGGCGGCTTTGGGCAGTTGCCGGAGCGACCACCGCTGCCAACATTGCCACGCATACCAGCGGCACAAATTTCATGCCCATAGGTTCATCTCCATAAGCGTTTTACACTTCGGCAACAGTGATAGGCCTAAAGGGTCTTAGGCATCCTAGGATTTCTTGCTTAAAATTATTCTAAATTCACTCCTCTTGCTGTTCCCAGAAGACTGTGCCGCTTTTTGCAACGCTGAGACTTCTCATCAAGGCTTAAGCCAGTGCAATGCCGGATGCCGATTTAGATCTCATACAGGCCGCCCTACAACAATACTGGGGCTATCCTGAGTTGCGATCGCCTCAAGCAGAGGTGATGACGGCACTCTTACAACGGCGGGATGCCTTAATTGTCCTCCCTACCGGAGCGGGCAAAAGTCTTTGTTTTCAATTGCCAGCAGTGCTTCAGGGCGGATTGACGCTGGTGATCTCGCCGCTGCTTGCCCTCATGGAAAATCAGATCACTGAATTGCGGCAACGGGGTCTTGCGGCAGCAGCCTATCATAGTGAACTGCCCAGCCGCCAACGCCGCCAGATTCTCTCGCGCCTAACCCACTACCGCCTGCTGTATCTTTCGCCGGAGTCCCTATTTTCCACCCCCCTTTGGCAGTGCCTCTGTGCAGCACCGATTCAACTCAATGGCTTGATTGTGGATGAAGCCCATTGCCTTGTACAGTGGGGCGATCGCTTTCGACCCGTTTATCGTCGCTTGGGAACGGTGCGGCCTGCCCTGCGCCAATGTAAACCGCTGCACCCCCGGCTGGCGATCGCTGCTTTTACTGCTACCGCCGATCCCAATGCCCAACGCACCCTCATTGAGGTTTTAGGTCTAGAGCAGCCTGTGCAGATCATTCACAGCCCCTATCGTGCCAATCTCCATTTAGCCGTACGCTCTGTGTGGAGTCGGGGGTATCGCCGCCATTGTCTCCAGCAATTTCTCAAGCAGCAGGGCAGAACCTCAGGCTTGATCTATGCCCGCACTCGCCGCGACTGTGAAACCTTGGCCACTTGGCTTCAGGAGCAGGGGTACCGCACCACCGCTTACCATGGCGGACTGCCGGCAGCACAGCGACGCCAAATTGAGAGCGATTGGTTGCAGGATAAGCTACCCTTTGTGGTCTGTACCAATGCCTTTGGTATGGGGGTGAATAAACCCAATGTGTGTTGGATTTGCCACTATCAGCCACCCCTGCAACTCAGTGAATACCTCCAAGAGGTGGGACGCGCTGGGCGAGATGGCCAACCAGCACAGGCACTGGCCTTGGTGAGCGATCGCTGGGGTTTAGATCGCGAAGATCAACAGCGTTGGCACTTTTTTCAGCGCCAAAGTCAAGATACTTACAATCGTGCCATGGCACTTCAGACGCATCTGCCCCTCAGGGGTAATCTTCCGCAACTGCGACAACACTTTCCTGAGGTGGAACTGACCCTAGCATTACTGCATCAACAGGGGGCACTCCGCTGGCAAGACCCTTTTCACTATTGCCGTCAACCCTTAGCACAGGTGCCACCGCCGCCCAAAGACACTCAAGAACAGTTGATGCAAGAGTTTCTCTATCACCGCGGCTGCCGCTGGCAGTTTCTCCTCCAAGCCTTTGGTTTTGCCACTGAGGCAGGGGGATTGCGTTGTGGCCATTGCGATCGCTGTCGGCCTGCGAACCGTACCTGTAAAATACCGTGAATTCACAGATTGGTATCACTGGGACTTTGTGTACACTGGCACATAGAACGGTAGGTTTACCATCGGTAGGTACAGGTTTCCCAGCAGTCATTCTGTTGCCACGGGGTAGGGGTTCGGGCATGGGGCTACTACAAGTTGAGCAAATTCGCGAAATCCTTCAGGATGTGCTTTCAGAACATGCCGTTGTGGTTCAAGTCAATCAGTTTCGCAACCAATTAAACATTGTTTTGAATAAGCCCCCCGGCACCGTTGCCCACTATTCTGCCTTGGTGGATCTCCTCAAATCCCGCTTGGGACAGTTTCACCTCGACGATATTGCTCGCATTAAAATTATTGGCCGCATTCAAGGTTCGCCTAAACCCGATTGGGAAGAGGTCATTGATCTACGCCCCCCCCACCCAGCCCTAGCTGCCCCTGTGTATGCTTCCTCGGCTCCGTGGGTGGTGGCGATCGCCGCTGGGGTTGTGAGTTTACTAGTGATCTTTAGCTATCATCTCGGTCAGTGGCAGCAACAGCAACGCATGCAGCACTTGATTGGCGGTACCCTTGCGCAACAAGGCGTCACTATGGCCGATTTTAAGTGGCACATCGAGGGCGGTGCACCGTTTATTGTGGGCGTTCTGAAAAACTACAGTGAAGAGCACTTGCGCATGATTCAGGCGGACTTTGAACTTTTTGACAAGGCAGGGCAGCGGGTCGGCGCCGTTTCGGTACAGGTTTATGGCCTTGGCCCTGAGGAAACTTGGCACTTCCGTGAACCCGTGGGCAATCATCAGGCAGTGCGAGCACGACTGGTAAAATTACAGTCATTCCATTAAGTTTTCCCCTAAAAGGGGTAGAGTAAAAACCCTCTATGGCTCACCTCAACGCCCTGATTTTTGACGTGGATGGCACCTTGGCGGACACTGAGCGGGATGGCCATCGCATTGCCTTCAATAAAGCCTTTGCTGCGGCAGGCCTAGATTGGGAGTGGGATATTCCCCTCTATGGTCAACTGCTGGCGGTGGCGGGGGGTAAGGAGCGCATGAAGTATTACCTTGATTGCTTTCGTCCCGATTGGCCACGTCCCCAAAATTTGGATGCCCTGATTGCCGACCTGCACAAGGCGAAGACCCGCTACTATACGGAGCTATTGGCAGAAGGGGCGATTCCCCTGCGGCCGGGGGTGAAACGGCTGCTCACTGAAGCCCGTGAAGCAGGATTACGTTTGGCGATCGCCACCACAACCACCCCTGCCAATGTCACCGCACTCCTTGAAAATGCCCTTGCTGCTGATGGCGTCAGTTGGTTTGAGGTGATTGCCGCTGGGGATGTGGTGCCCGCCAAGAAACCTGCGCCCGATATTTACTTCTACACCCTTGAAAGAATGCGCCTCTCGCCCCAAGAGTGCCTTGCCTTTGAGGATTCCGCCAATGGGATTCAGGCAGCCACCGCCAGTCGCCTAGCGACCATTATCACGATCACCGACTACACCAAGGATCATGATTTTCGGGATGCAGCGCTTGTCTTGGATTGCTTAGGGGAACCCGACTACCCCTTTCAAGTGATTCGCGGTGAAGTGGGCTGGACCACCTATGTGGATGTGCCCCTATTGCGATCGCTCCACCAACAGTGGACAAGTACGTTGAGTCACCGATGATTTTCTGGCCACAGCGTTTTACAGTGAAGAATATACGAACCTAGCCTGAGTGATTAAAGAACGCAATGTACACGATTGATTTAATTCTGCGTCATGTCCCCATGCCCGTGAGCATTGAACGCAAGGAAAGTGCCGCAGCGACAGCAGTCTATCAGCAAATTCAGCAGGCGATGGCCAGTGGCACCCCGACTGTCCTCGAACTGACGTGCGATCGCCAAGTGGGCAAGAAGTTAACTGTCCTCACCTCAGAAATTGTGGCCGTACAGATGGCCGATAAGGATGCCCCCTCCAGTGTCGCCAGCCGGGGGGGATTCTTTGCTCAGTTGGTGCAGCAAACCAGCAATTAAGTAAAAATCTCTCAATAAAGTTTAGTTTTTCTTCGCAATGGTGAGTCTTTGCCGTTAGGATACTAAGCAGACTGATCCGTAGGGGAACGTTGAGCGAATCCTCCCCGTCTGAAAGTCAGGTATCTGTGGTGTGTCGTAATAGGGTTGTCTATGGTGAAGCGTTTCCTACCGGTTCTGATTCTGTTGGGGTGTAGTTTTGGTCTTGTGACCCCTGCCCTTGTGCGTGCCCAAGTCAATCAGGGTTTTACCTTCACTTGGGGAGATGGTCCCAGTGGACGGCAGCAACTCCAGTACCATTTAGAAAACGGTACGCCCGGCTTTATGGGCGATCGCTACTGGCTGCGCTTGGGGGAACAAAAAGTCGCGATTAATCGCATTAACATTACTTATCCCGATTACTACAACGGCATTATTGATCCTAGGGGTATCGAGGTACGGGTGGGGGGCGATCGCGGGAATCGCTTTTTTCAATTCCGCCGTAATCTTGGCCAAAAAATTGAACTAGCGGAGGTGTCCCTTGACCGCGATAACCGCGTCATTGACATCGTACCCGCAGAGGTCATTCCCGCAGGCACGCCCGTGCAAGTGATCCTCAACAATGTGCGCAATCCCAATCATGGCGGGATGTACTACTTCAATGCGCGCATTGGCTCCCCCGGCGATATTCCCCTGATGCGTTATATCGGGACTTGGATTCTGAGTATTGCCAATAACTAAGCCAATAACTCACTGGAACTCAATTTGCCAATTTGCGAACTGGTTCGCCATCCCTAGCCAGATTGGGGCGATCGCCCGAGGCTAGTCTTTGTGTGTCACAGCCGGTTCACTCTTCACGCCTGATGCTAGATTCTGTCAAGTCTTCATTCCCCCACATTTCGCCTCTCCTCACTCCCCTGATGTACCGTCTGGTGGGGGATATTGTCCTGCGGCGCTATTTTCGTACCCTTGAGGTGCAAGGGCAGGAGCAGATACCCAAAAGGGGGCCCGTGATCTTGGCACCCACCCATCGTTCCCGTTGGGATGCGCTCATTATTCCCTATGTGACGGGACGGCGGGTGAGTGGACGCGACCTCTACTACATGGTCTCCCACGATGAAATGCTGGGACTGCAAGGCTGGGTAATTGGTCAGTGTGGTGGTTTTCCCGTCAATACCCAAGCGCCTTCGGTGAGTGCCTTGCGGACAGGTGTGGAACTCCTGCGGCGGGGACAGGCCTTGGTGGTCTTTCCTGAGGGCAATATCTTTCGCGATCGCCAGATTCATCCCCTAAAGCCGGGCTTGGCGCGTTTAGCCCTTCAGGCAGCTCAGCGCTGTCAAGAAGCGATCCAGATTCTGCCGATTTTACTCGATTATGCTCAGCCCTATCCGCAGTGGGGAAGCGAGGTCAAGGTGATCATTGGTGCTCCCTTGAGTACGGGCAATTACAATGTTACCCACCCCAAAAGTGCTGCCCAAGAACTGACGAGTGATCTTTTGAGGGCACTGCAGCAGCTTCAAGAGGGGCGATCGCTCCTGTGTTTGGCTTGAATCCCTCTAAGAATCCGTAGGCACAATTAGCGCTTCAAATTGCTGGCGAATCTGGTCAGTGACTTCCTTAACGGCCTGTCGTGCCCCTTGGCGATCGCGACGATACAGCGGCCAATAGCTCTCTAAATTGAGGGGGTCTCCGACACTGAGGCGCACCTGCCGCAAGCCCACCAAGCGATTCACATTGGGGCTTTTTCCCTCTAACCAATCAAACGTCCGCCAGAGGATCAGTGCCACATCGGCAAAGCGATCAATCGTGAATTTCTCACGGATATAGCTACCCGTAATCGAGGTAAATCGCTCCGCAAGACGCATATGACGTAATCGCACATTGGCTTCCTCGGCCAACCAATCGGCTAAACAGCGCTCTACGGCAGACAGTTGTGCCAAATCACCGCGAAACATCCGTTCCCAAGCGGCCTGTTCAATCCGTCGGCAGCGACTCACAAAATCTTCACTGGCCTTAAGACCAAAGTAGGACTCTGCCACTACAAGGGCACTGTTGAGGAGTCGCTGAATCCGTGCTGCCAATTCGGCATTGGGGGAGTCAAAGGGGGGCAGTTCGGGAAAATCTTGGCGGTAGGACGTGGCATAAAAGGTCTCTAGGCGATCCAGCAGATGCATCGCTAAATTGAGCAGGCGGCGGTAGAGGTCCTGCGGTTCGGTACTCTGAGAATTGGTGGGGCAGCCAAGGCGGTTCTCCAGTTGTGCCATCAGCATGGCCATGCGTTCCCAAGAGGGCTGACTGAGGCTGTACTGAATGCCAACGGGGAGAATGACCACAGGGAGCGATCGCCCCGCCTTCGTCAAATCTTCCAGACACCAAAATCCCAGTTGTGCCACGCCCGGCTCTAAAGGTGCGACCAGTTCATTGTGTTCATTCGTTGCCCCCTCCGGCGCTGCTGCTAGGGGAAATCGTCCCTCCAAGAGTAACTCCCGTGCCGATCGCAGGGCTTGGCTATCGAGCTTGCCGCGCATGATGGAAATCCCCCCCAACCGTGAGAAGAGCCAACCAATTTGCTCCCCTGCCCAGAGGGGAATCCCGCGATCGTAGAGAAAATAACCATTCGTGGGGTGACGCAAGCGAATGCCCAGCCGCCGTGCTGTTTGCGGCAATAGATGCCACATCAAATAGCCCATCACCAAAGGATCATCCGTACAAGGATGGCGAAAGGCAATGAGGAGCCGCACCTGTCCCCGCTGAAACTGCTCGTAATAACGGGCAAGGGTCTCGACATTCACCCCTTCCACCCGATTGAGACCAAGGCCGTAGCGGATGTAAAAGGGCAGGAGCCGTGCCGCCGTCCACCAAACTGGATAGCTAAACCGCTGGGGGAGAAAATGCAACGGGGGTTGGGCAGTCGCAACCACACTGGACATGACGCAAACTCCTCAGAAACAAGGGTTTAGACTGAGGCAGTGGCCAACTCCGCAATCAACTGTTCCAACATCGGCTGATCCGCCCAATAGACAGCATTACAGAACTGACAGGTGGCTTCCGCCTTCGCCTCTGTGGCTAGAATATCCTTTAATTCTGCCTCCCCTAGGAGCTTGAGTGCCGCTAGCATCCGTTCATGGGAACAGCCACAGTGGAAGCGCACCATTTGCCGTTGGGGCAAGAGTTGCAAGTCCATATCCCCAAGGAGTTCCTGAAAGATATCTGGCAGTGTCCGCCCCGCCTGTAGCAGGGGTGTAAAGCCCTTGAGATTGGCCACCCGTTCTTCAAGGGTGGCGATCAGGTGTTCATCATTGGCAGCTTTGGGTAGCACCTGTAACATCAACCCACCGGCGGCAGTCACCCCGGCCTCTTCAACAAAAACGCCTAACATCAGGGCTGAGGGGGTTTGCTCTGAAGTGGCGAGGTAGTAGGTGACATCTTCGGCAATTTCCCCGGAGACAAGCTCCACCGTACTGGAATAGGGATAGCCGTAGCCAAGATCGTGGATGACGTAGAGATACCCCTGACGCCCCACTGCCGCACCCACGTCCAGTTTGCCCTTGGCATTGGGGGGCAGTTCAACACTGGGATACTGCACATAGCCGCGAACCGTGCCATCGGCACCCGCATCCGCGAAAACCGTTCCTAGGGGGCCATTGCCTTGAATGCGCACATTCACCCGTGCTTGGGGCTGTTTGAAACTAGAGGCGAGAATTAAGCCAGCGGCCATGGTTCGTCCCAAAGCAGCCGTGGCAACGTAGGAGAGTTGGTGGCGTTGGCGGGCTTCATCGGTGAGTTGAGTGGTAATGACGCCCACGGCACGGATGCCTTCAGCCGCAGCCGTTGCTCGCAACAGAAAATCTGCCATGATTAGCCTAAAGAAATGTTTCGTTACACTTAGTTTATCTCCTTTCAATTGACCCTAAGGGCAGCCACCTGACGGGCAACATTTAGGAGACCCCTAGCAAGAACATCAGGAAATTGGCGATGATAGGCAAACAATCGTGATGCAGCGTCCAGTGATTGCGCCTATGGCCATGTCCTTAACTGTTTTGTCGGCGGCAACTGTCTTGGCAGAAGCAACAGAATTGCCTGAAGGGGGTCTGATTACGGAGATTCCGACGCTGGCGATCGCCCACCGCTTAGCACACCACCTCCGCCACCACTGGCCTTTAGAGACACCCTTGACACTCATTGACGCCCAACACCAGAGCACACTCCTCACCCTTGGCGAATTGGCAGAACTAACAGAGGCCACCTGCCCGCTACAACTGTATGTGCCACCCCCCTTACCAGAGGCACTGATTCAATTTCAACGCTTGATTGACGTGGTTCGAGAACTGCGCCATCCTGAGCGAGGCTGCCCTTGGGATTTGCAGCAAACACCCACCACCCTCATTCCCTACGTTCTTGAGGAGGCCTATGAAGTTGTCCATGCCCTTCAAGAGGGAGACACCGGGGCGATCGCCGAAGAATTGGGAGACCTGTTGCTGCAAGTCGTGCTCCAGAGTCAACTGGCTCAAGAAGCCGATCAATTTACCCTCGCCCAAGTTATTCAAGGGATTACCAATAAGCTGATCCGCCGCCATCCCCATGTCTTTGGTGAAGTGGCACTCACCACTGCGCAAGAGGTGCGCGATCAATGGGAGCAAATCAAAGCGGCTGAAAAAGGGACTGAAGACCGCCTCCCCCTGAGTCAAAAGCTGCAACGCTATGCCCGTACCCTGCCCCCCCTGATGGCGGGTATGAAAATTGGTGAGCGAGCCAGTCGCGCTGGCCTAGATTGGCCAACCATTAGCGGTGCATGGGAGAAATTTTACGAGGAGCTGGCGGAGTTTCAGGAGGCCCTTTTGCAAGGGAATGCCGAGCAACAGGCTGCGGAATTGGGAGACCTGCTCTTTAGTGTGATTAACCTTGCCCGCTGGTGCCAACTAGATCCTGTGAATGCCCTGCAACAAACCTACCAACGCTTTATCCAACGCTTGGAGTGTATTGAGGCGGCCATCGATCGCCCCCTTGAAACTTACACCCTAGAAGAACTGGAAGCCCTATGGCAACAGGCCAAGGTACAGTTAGCCGCAGACAACCGAACCGAAGTGCCACCGGAGACCAAACCCGAAGAGGCCTAATCCATGGCTGCCATTTCCACTTTCAGTTCATCGAGATTCCACAGGGCACCCCCCAGCGCCGTGGGATTCGCGCCCACCACATGATTGCGAAAAGCCGTGAGGGAGAGGGGATTCACCAAGTAGATAAAGGGGAGATATTCCTGAGCCAGCCGCTGGGCTTCAGCGTAGATTTGCTTGCGGCGTTCTAAATTGAGTTCCTGTGCTCCCTGCACATAGAGATCACTAATGCGCTGCTCCCAGTCGGCCACCACTCGACCCGTGATCGGCGGTTGGTTGGGTGCCGGTTGCTGATTGAACGTATGCAAAAGGCCATCCACGCGCCAGATATTGGCACCGCTATTGGGTTCATTGCCACCCCCCGTAAAACCGAGGATATGGGCTTCCCACTCTAGGGAATTGGAGAGACGATCCACGAGGGTGCCAAAGGCCAAAAATTGCAGATCCACCTGCATGCCGATCGCCCCCAAGTCCTGCTGAATTTGTGTCGCTATCGCCTCACGGATTTTGTTGCCCGCATTGGTAATCAGTGAAAAGCGGACGCGGTTCCCTTGAGCGTCAAAGAGGCGACCTTGATTGTCGTAGCGGAAGCCTGCCTCTTGCAGTAATTCCTTGGCTTTGGCCACATCGTAACGGTAGGTGGGCAGTCCCTGCTCTGGGGAGAAGTAAAAGGGACTTTGGACGGGAATGGTGGAATGTTGGGGTGCCCCTAAACCTTGGTAAATGTTGTTAATCATCCGCTGGCGATCGAGGGCATAGGCCACTGCCTGACGGAACCGCACATCGTTAAACCACTCGGACTTCACGGGATCCACAAGGGGCTTGCCATTGCGGCGACCGCGATTGAGATTAAAGGAAAGGAAAAGGGTATTGGGACTCGGCCCACTGTTGTAGATGCGAAACTGGCCGCGCTTTTCTTCCCGCTTGAGGAGGGAAAACATCTCAGGGGTGACGGCAAATAGATCCAGACCGCCCGAGCGAAATTGCAGCATGGCGGTGTCGGTGGATTCCACAATTTGCCAAATAAAGCGTTCCAGATGGGGCAGGGGCGATCGCCAGTAGAAGGGATTGCGCCGAAAAATCAACCGCTGGCTATTCACATAGCGATCCATGACAAAAGGGCCATTGCCAACAATTTGCCGTGGATCCGTATCAGTTCCCCACATGGACAAAAACTTCAATCGCCCTTGGCTATCCCGTTCTCGTACCGCTTGCCGCAGCAGATGGGCGGGTAAAATCGGCAAGCCAGTATTGCGTAAAAACGGCGCAAAGGGTTCAGGGAGCTTAAACGTCACTTGGCGATCGCCTTGGGCGGTCACTTCGGGCAGCAGCCCCTTCTGGCCAATACGGAGAATATCGCGGCTACTGGTGGGAATCTCAGGATTGAAATAGATCTCATTGTAGGTGAAGACCACATCCTCACTGGTGAGGGGCATCCCATCCGACCATTTCAGATTCGGCTTGAGTTGAAAGACAATCTCGAGGGTTTCAGGCTTAATTTGCCAAGATTCAGCGAGGGCTGGCTCCAGCTCACCCGTGAGGCCATTTTCTTGAATTAACCCTGTATAAAGGTAGCTAAAGACATTGGGGGACTCTTGGCTCAGGGCATAGTTAAAGGTTTTTGGGTCTGAGGTGACGGCGGTCACCAATTGGTTGCCACGCGGCGTAATTAGGCCAGCACAGCTTCCGAGGCTGAGGGTGCATAGACAAACCAGTAGCGCAATTAGAGGCCATCGCCACCCGCGCATCAGCCGCCACCGACAATCGTGACAATTTCCAAGCGATCGCCCGCCTGCACATAGGTGGTTTCCCAAAACTGCCGATGTAAAATCTCACCATTGTATTCAATGGCAACAAGGCGGGGGTGAATGTTGAGCAAGTCACAGAGTTCTGGAATCGAGAGCGATCGCCTCAGGGTGTGAGGAGTGCCATTGACATGGATGACGATCGCTGGCTCAACAGGAACCATAGCAGTAGGGGCGTATCCAGCTTAGAGGAACTGGGCAAGGGTTGCTTCAATTTTGGTTTTGGGTACTGCACCCACCAAAATATCCACCTTTTGGCCGCCCTTGAAAATCATCAGTGTTGGGATACTGCGAATACCGTAGTCGGTGGCCACCTTAGAGTTTTCGTCAGTGTTCACCTTGACAACCTTGACTCTGCCTTGGTACTCATTGGCAATTTCATCAACAACGGGAGCCACCATGCGACAGGGTCCACACCAAGGCGCCCAAAAGTCCACCAGTACAGGAATATCACTATTTAATACTTCTTCTTCAAAGGTGGCATCTGTAACGGACAATGCACTGGACATAAACAGAACCCTTATAACGAATCTGTAGCCTTAAAAATATACTCTAGCAACCTTTAGACCAATCTTGGGCTTTAGATTATTTTTTGATACCCTAGGCAGTCTAGCTCGCGGCTAGGTTTGATTTGCAGTATATCACGTCGCCCTCGGCATACAGGAGACTATCGGCGTATAATAGGGTTGCCGTTTCCTATCCAGAGGATGTCAACTATGGCAACAAAATCTGCAAAACCCACCTACGCTTTCCGTACCTTTTGGGCTGTGCTGCTGTTGGCCATTAACTTCTTGGTTGCCGCCTACTACTTTGGCATCCTCAAGTGACGCTCATCCCGCTAGTGAAAGTCCCTGCGGGTGCGGGCAATCTGTTCATGCAGCTTTGCCACTTTCTGTTGAATCTTCTTCCAGTTGGCTGACCCAATCTGTTTCCGCTTCAGTCTGCGTTGCAGCAATTGAAGCTTGCGTAAGCATCGAGGGGGCACCCTAGCCCCCCATTACTGGTAATCACCTCAACTCACGGCCAAAGGGCAGTAATCCTAAAATCATCAGCTTGAAATGCTGCTGCGCAAAGGGCAGGCCAATAATCGTCACCGCCAAGAGCAACCCCCAAAAGAGGTGATTGAGGGCAATGCCCCAGCCCACAACCAAAAGCCACAGGATATTAAAGATCATCGTTAGGGTGCTGTTGGCATCGGGCGCTTCAACAATTTGCTTTCCAAAGGGCAATAGAGCACTCCAACCCAGTTGAATCGCTTTAATCCCAAAGGGAATGCCAATGATCGTCAGGCACAGCGTCACACCGCCCAGCATATAGCCAATGCCCGTCAGGAAGCCGCCAAAGATCAACCAAATGATATTGCCAAGAAGACTCATGATCCGCTACTCCAAACATTACCTAAGCCTAGCCTAGCAAGTAGCCAGTAGATACAGCCCTTGATCCTTAGAATCGCTAGGAAGTTTGGCAAAGGGGTTGGCTTCACCACAGCGTTCACAGAGGGCTGCAAAGGCTTCGAGACTGTCTAGGCGTTCTGAAGTTTCGGCAAAAGTGTCGAGGAATTCTGCATAGGCAATCTGAGTCTGGAACCATGACGGTGGCAGTTGTCCAAAATAGGTCATCGCGAGGATTAGGGTGAGAATCGTTGTTAAAACTGCAAAAACAGTATTTTTGAGCAGGTTTTGGGGAACGCGATCTTGGCGATAACGGGTAATGGCCTCACGAATGCGCTGGGCGAGTTCAATCGCTATTTCTTCTTGCGTTTCTAGGCGATCGCCCACATCGGCTTTTGTAATGGTGACGAGCGGGCGGTTGTCTTGAACCACGCTGACATTGTCGCGATCGCCCACTCTTTTGATGGTAATGCTCTCAACGGGAATATCTTCATCCTCTGCCACTTGCAGGATACGGCGTTGAATCGCTGCCGCCCGTTCCTCGGGGGTAAAGGAGCCAATGCCTTCACGCACCTCAAACAAAACTTCGCCATCGAGGATCACTGGGTATTCCTGAATCTCAGCCGCCGCTGGGGGTACTTGGGCATCTTGCGCCATTAAAGGCCACTGTGCCTGCCCCACCACCAGTAAAAAAGTGAACAATAGGCACAGGAAAAAGCGTGTCCAAAAGCGTGGCTTTGTCATAGATGGCGGGGATGCAGGCAGTTCATTCTCCATTTTTGGGTGAAATCCTTGCCTGCCGCTGCTTTAGCGAAGATCCTTAACAATTGGTCGCTAGGTACTCTGCCAGTGCCTCCGAACCGCCAATGTATTGGCCGTCAATAAAGACTTGAGGAACCGTTGTTGCCCCTGTCACTGCTTGGAGCGATCGCAGGCTAGCCGCCTCACCGATGACAATCTCATCGTAGTGAATGCCCTTTTGCGCCAGCATGGTTTTGGCGTTGGCGCAGTAGGGACAGCCCCGCTTTGTAAAGAGAGAAACACATTGCCGCTTGTAGCTGGGGTTGAGGTAGCAGAGCATCGTTTCCGCATCCGAGACCTTAAAGGGGTCGCCGGGTTCTTCGGGTTCAATGAACATTTTCTCGATGACGCCATCCTTCACCAGCATTGAATAACGCCAAGAGCGCTTGCCAAAGCCAAGGTCTTCCTTATCAACAAGCATTCCCATGCCGGCGGTAAACTCACCATTACCATCGGGAATGAGGCGCACATTCTCGGCTTGCTGGGTTTTGCCCCACTCATTCATGACAAAGGCATCATTCACGGAAATGCAGAGGATATCATCCACGCCACAGTTACGAAATAGGGGTGCTAATTCGTTGTAGCCGGGGAGATGGGTTGAAGAACAGGTAGGGGTGAAAGCGCCCGGCAAAGCAAACACAACAACGGTTTTGCCATTGAACAAATCATTGGTGGTGACATTGACCCATTGATCGCCTTCACGGGTGCGAAAGGTGACGTCGGGAACCCGTTGCCCTTCACGGTTGGGTAGCATGGTGGAGTCCTCTACATAACGTTGCTTTCTAAAGCGTAGTCGTTATGACTTTAATTTGTCAAGCGACAATGGCTCGTTTTTGATCTCAGGTGCTCCCCTCTAGCCTAGGAAGTGATCTACAGCCTTCTGATATGGTCTCCTGATTGACAGGCTATTTGGAAAACTTTGTGGCTTGACTCAAGTTTGCTATCGTACAGGTAGACTTACTCAGCGTACGATTACGACCATAACCTTTGGCGAGCTTCTGATGGAAGAACTGCTTAAAACCAGCCAAGAACTAGCTGAACTGTTCCCTGACGGTGCGATTTTTATTGGCGGAATCGCAGTTTATCTGCACAGCAAATCCCAAGGTCTATTGCATCTTGCTGAAAGCAGTCATGATGGAGACTTCTACATCTCCCTTATTGATTTTGCAGATTTACGAGATTTGGAAGAGATCACACCAAACCGGCGCTTAAATAAGTATCAGCTCATTAAGAATGGATGGGAATTTGATGTCTATGTTGAAAGAAATAATCATCTCGCTATACCCTTTTGTGAGGTCAATGCAGAAAAAATAGTTATTGATAATTTGCCCTGTGCGTGTTTAGAGCATCTATTAATTCTTAAGTTAGATGCTTATTCTGACAGGTTTCATTCATCAAAAGGCGATAAAGATAAGCGAGATATTATTCGCATCTTAAACATGATGAAAAATCCAAGAATTGATATTTTGAAAAACTACTTAGATCAAGAAAAAATAAAACTCATTAAATTGGCAATTAGTGATAATTCAAAGTATCTAGAAATGTGCAAAAACAATTCTCAACAAGCAAGTGCATTACGTAAGTCAACACAGAAAAATAGTCAAATTTTGCTCGATTTAGAAGTATGAGAAAACTATATCGTGTTTTTATACCACCGCCAAAATATGAGAAAAGGTGTTACTCCTATGAAGTGATTTATACACTTGAGGAAATATGTGAAAAAGCGGGCTACAAATTAAAAGTAACAGGATGCCTAACACCGAAAATAATTTTAGCAGAAAAAGAAAATACAATTGCTTTTGATCGAGAGGGAAATCCAATCTATATCGTAGATGTTAGAGGTATTGATTTGTCGAGACCTGAAGGGTGGGAAATGATTTTGGAAACATTAGCCTATGGCTTTATGGATTACGCCACACGAGAAACGGTGCGTCACCTGTCTTGATTGAACTTCACGGGAGCGTTGATGGAGCAGCAAATTGTCCATGCCACAACAGGACGGGTGCGATTTCGGGTGCCGCGTGTGCAGCGAGATTCGGCCTACGGAGAGTTATTGGTGCAGTTGCTGGAGTCTTTGGCCATTGTCGAGCGGGTACGGCTCAATCCCCAAGCGGCAACGGTGGTGGTGGAGTATCAACCCCATTTGCTCCATGAAGCGGCGGTCTATGAAAGTTTGAATCACTGTTTTCAGCAAGCCATGGTGGCCATGCCGCAGCCCTTGCCGGATAGTGCGGCTCCTGCGGATGCGATCGCCCTTGAAGATTACGAAGCACAAGTCGAGGCCGATGCTCGCCTTGAAACCGATTGGGAACGCTTGGGACTGCCCTTAGTGGCCTTGGGAGTCTCGCTCCTCAGTGTGCCCTTGGAATTGCCCTTCGCGGTGGTTGGGGCAACGGTCTTGGCCAGTGCTTGGCCTTGGTTTCAGCGGGTGGGGCATCAAATTAGTCAGGGGCATCCTCCCAATGTGGATTTGCTCGATAGCCTCTGGATGGCACTGCATACCGTCAATGGCCAGTTCTTAGCGCCTGCCTTGAAGACTGCCCTAGTGGGGGTACGGGCAGATGTGCGCGATCGCCAGCGACGACAACAGTTGCATCGATATCCCAGTGTCTTGATGGCTCACTACGAACACCTGACGGTGGAACGCCAAGGACATTCCCTGACGATTGAAAGTCAGGAGTTACAAGCGGGGGATCTCCTGTGGCTGCGGCCGGGGGATGTTGTGCCCGTAGATGGCAGTGTTGTTGCTGGATTGGCGGAAGTGGAGCCTGCCCATTTTGAATTCTCGCGACAGGTGTGGGTGTGTCGTCCCGGCGATGCTCTCTATGCCGGCTGTCAAATCCTGACAGGACAAGTCCAGCTGCGGGTAGTGCGTACTGGCTGGCAAACACGCCTTGGTCTCATTACAGATCTGCTACACACTGAACCGGTCTATGACAGTGCCCTTGCCCACCAACAGGGGGAATTTGCGCGCCATGCGGTGCTGCCAACCCTTGCCCTCAGTGGTGCCCTCTGGTTGGCTACGGGAGCCTATGGGCCAGCGATCGCCCCCCTACAATTTGACTTTGGCAGTGGTGTGCAACTGTCGCTGCGGACGGTAATGCTCTCGGCGCAGGTATTTGCTGTGCAACAGGGGATCTATTTACCCACCGCTGGTACTTTAGAGCAACTGGCACAACTAGAGAGCTTGGTGATTGATGCGCGCGCAGGTCTTCCCCAGCCCCAACGGGCACAAATCCTGATTCAGCAATTGCGACACCTTGGCCTTCATATCTATCTGCTGCAAGATCAAGGCTCGCCCCTTGAGGGCACCACAGATCTGACGAGCGATCGCCTCACCGATCTGCAGGCCTACCTCGTGGGTAAGCGGCGGCGGGTGGGTTGGATTAGCTTTGGTGACACCTGCTCCTGTCCTGAAGCCACATGGCTACCGATTCGCTGGCAGCCCCCTACCTTTGCCCCCAATGCCAAAGTGGTCGTTCTCTTGGATGGCGACTGGTCTGCCCTTGGCCGTGGCATGGCCATTGCCCGCGATGCCCTAGAGCGCACCTATCAAAATGTCGCCTTGATTTCTCTACCCAATTTAGCCGTTACCTTTGGCGGCATGTTTTTGGGCTTGCATCCTGTGGTCAATGTCGTTACCAACAACGCCACTGCCTTTATGGCCGAGTTTTGGCATGGAAACTCACCCCAGTTTCGTACCGCCCTATTGCCAAGTACACCAACGACCGTCCCCCTGCAACCGCTGCCCCTAGAATCCCCGCAACTAGCGGTGGCCTTATAGAGCGAGGCTATCCAAGCGTCAATAGCGCTGCTTCAAGAAGGTGAGCAGCAACCAAAGTCCCGTCAACCAACTGGCCATGGCAAGGATTAAGAAAATTCCTCCCGGCAGCATCGTCAGCCAACCGGTTCCTCGCAAGAGGTAGAGAATGAGGAAGACGGTGAAACAAGTACCAAAAACATAATAGGCACGGCGCACGGCAAATTAGGTAATGAAGTGTTATAGTGATCTCGTAATGTAAGGGCATGGGACTTGTCAACAGTGAAACAATTGACGTTGATGGGCTATCCCAACATCACCACTTGGTATCTCGAAATGGGGTTGCGCCAACGGCGAGCAGCCATCCCTGCACTCTCGGTTGTGGATAATTGCGAAGGACCGAGTATGAGCTGATCGGCCTGCAACTGGAGGTTCACACCGTTGTGAACTGGGTCGATCAGAAGTGTTGAGCACGTTCCGCCCTGTTACGGCACTTTAAGTTTTTAGCTATTCAAAATCATGAAACACCCCTCAGCGGGTTAAGCAATGCTATGGTTGGGGTAGTTCCCGCCTGAGCGGCTGCGCCTGCTGTGGAATTAGCTTGCGAGGAACGACCGATGTCTGCATTTGCTACCCCCATTACCCCTGCTCCCATTCCCGATAATATCAGCCTGACAGAACTCATTGATAAATACTTCACCGCCTATAACTCAGCACGGCTACGGGAAATTTGCCAATTGTTGAGCCAACGGGTGTTTCGGCCAGAAGTGACGGTTGGTCTGAGCCTCTCAGGGGCGATGACGCCTGCGGGTTTGGGAATCTCGGCTCTGGCGCCTTTGGTGCGCGCTGGGTTTATTGATTACATCATCAGTACTGGAGCAAACCTCTACCACGATATTCACTATGCCCTCGGCATGGATCTCTATGCGGCGCATCCTTTTGTCGATGATGTGCAACTGCGCAAGGAAAGCAAAATCCGCATCTATGACATTATCTTTGACTACGATGTGCTCCTTGAAACCGATGCGTTTTTGCGGCAAGTGCTGCGCAGTGAAACCTTCCAACGCCGCATGGGCACCGCCGAGTTTCACTATCACCTAGGGCGCTATGTCCGCGAACTGGAAGTGCAGCGGGGACAAACCCATTCCTGTCTCTTGGCCACGGCCTATGAGTGTGGGGTGCCCATTTACACCTCCTCCCCCGGTGATAGCTCCATTGGTATGAATGTGGCGGCGATCGCCCTCGAAGGGTCGAAACTGATCATTGACCCCGCCATTGATGTCAATGAAACCGCTGCGATTGCCTACTTTGCCCGCGAAGCCGCTGAAGGAAATGGTAAGAGCGCCGCTCTCATTATTGGTGGCGGGAGTCCGAAAAACTTCCTGCTGCAAACCCAGCCACAGATCCACGAGGTTTTGGGATTAGAGGAACGGGGGCACGATTACTTTATTCAGATTACCGATGCGCGGCCGGATACGGGTGGCCTCTCGGGCGCTGTGCCCAGTGAAGCCGTCAGTTGGGGCAAGGTGGATCCCCAAGGGTTGCGGGATACCGTAGTCTGCTACACCGATAGCACGATCGCTCTTCCCATCCTTACCGCCTACTGCCTCAATCGTTGTCAACCCCGTCCCCTCAAACGCCTCTACGATCGCCGCGGCGAAATGGTCGAACGCCTGCAGCAGCTCTACCTGCAAGCGCAACTTCAGCACAAGGTGAAAGACCTGCCCCCTGCAGCACCTGTAGCCACCTATCCCTGTGGTACGCCGATTCGTCGGGGCTAGTCACAGCGGCGGGGGATCCGCAGGGATCCCTCGAAGGCTCGCGCGAGATTTTCAGGGGTAAAGACCTCACTGGTGCGGCCATAGGCTAGGATGCTGCGGTTCACCAGCACCACCTGATCACAAAAGGTGGTAATCGAGGAGAGATCGTGGGTGGAGATGAGAATCGTGTGCCCCTTCTCCCGCTCCGCCATGAGGAGATCAATAATCAGTTTCTCCGTTTTTACATCCACACCCGCAAAGGGTTCATCCAAGAGCAACACCTGTGCTTCTTGGGCAAAGGCGCGGGCAAGGAACATTCGCTTCTTTTGTCCGCCGGAGAGTTCGCCAATTTGGCGGTGCCGCAAGGGCCACAATTCCACCTGTTCTAGACTTTCCCGTACCCGCTGGCGATCGCGCGCGGTTGGTTGGCGCAGCCAGTTCATTTTGCCATAGCGCCCCATCATCACGACATCCCAAACCCGCAGCGGAAACTGCCAGTCCACATCTTCACTCTGGGGGACATAGGCCACCAAGGACTGCCGTTGTACCTGCTGTCGGGGTAAGCCATGAATGCGCACCTGACCTCGGATCGGCTTGACAAACCCCATGATGGCCTTGAAAAGGGTGGATTTACCCGCCCCATTCATGCCCACCACCCCACAGATCGTGCCGGCGGGCAGTTGCAGCGTTGCCCCATGGAGGGCAAGATGGCGATGATAGGCCACCGTCACATCTTGTAAATCAATGGCAGGGCTAGAAATCATGAGGCTGTCCTCCCGGTGAGACCGCGAATCAGGGTGTGGATGTTGTAGCGCAGGAGCTCAAGATAGGTGGGGGCATTGCCCTCAGGGGACGATAGGGAATCCACATAGAAAATGCCGCCAAATGTGGCGCCAGACTCCCGCGCCACCTGTTGTTGCGGACCGGCATTAACCGTACTTTCGCAAAAGACAGCGGGAATCTGTTGCCGTCGCACAATGTCAATCACCCGTGTCATTTGTCGCGGCGTCCCTTCCTCATCGGCATTCACAGGCCAGAGATACACTTCCTCAAGGTCATAGTCCCGCGCTAGGTAGGAGAAGGCACCTTCACAGGTGACGATGTAGCGTTTGTTGGCGGGGAGGGCTGCTAGGGCTTGACGTAGCTCTTGATCAAGGGCGCGAATTTGGGCTTTATAGGCTGCGGCGTTGGCGGCATAGATCTCCGCGCCAGCAGGATCGAGGTCTGTGAGCGCTTTGCGAATGTTGTCAACATAAATCAGGGCATTTTGGGGTGACATCCAAGCATGGGGGTTGGGTTGTCCGCGGTAGGCATCCTCTTGAATGGGAATGGGGGTAATCCCCTCTGTGAGCGTGACGCGGGGCACATTCGGTAGGCTGTTGTAGAAGCGATCGCCCCAGCGTTCGAGGCCAAGGCCATTTTCTAAAATGAGGGCAGCTTCCTGTCCCCGCACAAGGTCACTAGGAGTGAATTCATAGCCGTGGACTTCCGCTCCCGCTTTAATGAGTGACTCCACCCGCAGGCGATCGCCCGCCACCTGCTGCGCCATATCCGCAAGGACTGTAAACGTGGTCAGCACCAAGGGGCGTTCATCCCGGTCGGTTTGCATTTGACCAGTTGTTTCCCGCTGCTCAGGCGCAAGAGCGGCACATCCCCCCACTACGAGTACTCCCACCAATAACCAACTCAGTTGTCGCATTGCATTTTCCATTTTCATAATTCTTTCATAATTCTCAGCCTAACACAGAAGCTTCAAGAAAATGAAATAAAAATGAAAAGCTCCCCCTTGGAGGGCGATCGCCCTGTCCGATACACTGGGGGGAGACGGTCATGGGAAGAAACGGTGAAACGACGCAAACGCTGGCTTGCTGTTTTGGTGATACTGCTCCTCTGGTTGGGAACCTTCCTGCTGCCGCCACTGGCGATCGCGCTGCCTGTTGATCATTCATTAATTGCTGCCCTGCCCCAAGGGAATGCCATTACTGATCCCAAAGCGCTGCTCCGTTGGGCCTTACCGATTGACAATCCAACGGTACGAGAACTGCAAAAGGATCTAGAACAAATCTCTTTTTGGGTGCGGGGC
This sequence comes from Thermosynechococcus sp. PKX82, assembly GCF_031583255.1. Classification (NCBI taxonomy): domain Bacteria; kingdom Bacillati; phylum Cyanobacteriota; class Cyanophyceae; order Acaryochloridales; family Thermosynechococcaceae; genus Thermosynechococcus; species Thermosynechococcus sp. PKX82. Next base: position 1,151,196 of record NZ_CP134169.1, read on the forward strand.
AAACAGTGGTCAAAAATTGCCAGTAACATCAGCAAGGCGAAAGCCATTGTTCGCGATCGCGCCGATGAACTGCTCAAAAGTATCCCTGCCGAGAAACAGGAGGCGGCCAAAACCCTCTTGGCGGAGTTAGAGACCTCCCTCGATACACTTCAGGAAGCCGCCAAAACCAAAGATCGCAGCCAACTCTTGCCCGCTAAAGCCGCTGCCCTCGACAAAGTGGGGGACTTGGAGGCCATGATGGTACAAAACGTGAGCTATACGCCTCCCAAGGGCTACGAGCACCTGCCGCGATTGCTGGGCCGTGCCACCGTGGAAATGGAAACTACTAAGGGGAACCTGACGATTGTTGTCGATGGTTACAGTGCCCCCCTGACCGCCGGCAACTTTGTGGATTTAGTACAACGCCACTTCTACGATGGCCTCCCCTTTACCCGTGCTGAGGAATCCTATGTGCTGCAAGCAGGAGATCCCCCAGGGCCAGAGGTGGGCTTTATTGATCCAGAAACGAACCAATACCGTGCCATTCCCCTTGAAATTCTGGTGGAGGGCGACAAGTATCCCCTCTATGGCATCACCCTTGAGGATGCGGGTCGTTACCTCGAACATCCTGTGCTGCCGTTTGCTGCCTATGGCACCGTTGCCTTAGCCCGACCCAGTGATGATCCCAATGGTGGTTCCTCGCAGTTTTTCTTTTTGCTCTTTGAACCGGAGTTGACCCCCGCAGGACTGAACCTTTTGGATGGTCGCTATGCCGTCTTTGGCTATGTCGTGGAGGGAGAAGAAACCCTGCGGCAACTGCGCCAAGGGGATAAAATTCTCTCGGCTAAGGTGGTGGATGGCCTTGAAAATCTGGTACAACCGGCGTAGGTTAGGATGTCCAGTATAGACACCGTTGAGAGAGTGCGATGATTGCCAAGGTTGCGCCTGCCCTTTTCCTGCTCCTAGTCAGTACCCCTGCTTGGGCCGCCAATCCAGCCCATTTAGAACAACTGCGGCGCACGGGCAACTGCCCCAACTGTGATCTCAGCTATGCCCGCTTGCGGGGTCGGAATCTTCAGGGAGCGGATCTGCGGAGGGCAAACCTCAATGCTGCCAATTTACGCGGTGCCAACCTGAGCAGCGCCAACCTCAGCGGGGCTGTCCTCAATAATGCTGATTTAACGAAGGCCAATCTCACCAATGCCAACCTCAGCGGGGCAAGCCTACTCATCACTCGTTTGGATCGAGCCATTCTCGGGGGGGCAAAGTTAGTGGATGCGATTCTCGGGGGGCGCGATCGCCTAGCACGGGTACGGACATTCCGCGATGCCACCTTGCCCAGTGGGGAAAAGGCCTTCTTTTTAGAAGAATCCAGCCGCCGTCGCTAGCCTATGGGGATTGCGATCGCCAGCTTTATTATTTTGTTCCTGCTCAGCGAAGCCGTATTGCACCTACGGCAGTGGGTAATTCCCTTTCCTGTCGTCTTAATTGCTGCGGTTGGTTTAGTGGTGGCCTCCAATTGGTCGCTCCTTCGCCGTGAGTAGCCTCCCTATCCTAGACATAACGGCTAAATGTCTAGAGGAACTTCTCGCGTGGCATCAGGTGCACCATCCCCAATTGAGTGCCCAATGGCAGCCCCTCTATGAGTTGCGCGATCGCCTCCACCAGAGTGCATGGCACATTGTTGTCTTGGGTCAAGTGAGCCGCGGCAAGTCCGCCCTTTTAAATGCCCTCTATGGCGAAGCGATTTTTCCTGTGGGCGCCCTTCATGGCACGACTCGATGGCCGCGAACGGTTCGCTGGCACTGTCAAGATCAAATCGTCGATCTCACGGATACCCCTGGGCTGGATGAAGTCGCGGGTAGTGAACGGGAAAAAATGACATGGAGTGCCGTTGAGACTGCCGATCTTGTCCTTTTTGTGACCCAAGACAGCCTTACCCCCGTCGAATGCCAAGCCCGCGATCGCCTAAACACCCTTAGGATTCCCCACAAGCTCATTGTCACCAAGGTGGATCTCTACCCGCCAATGGCCGAAGGTATTGCCGTGAGCAGCACAACAGGTCAAGGCATTCCAGAACTGCGACAGCTTCTTCAGCAGTGGTTACAACAGGAGGCTCCCCAAGCCCGTGCCCTGCGAATTCTCCACCAAGCCAGCCAAGTTGAACAGAACCTCGGGGCAGCTCTTGGCACGCAAGACACGTCGGCATGGTCTTGGTTAACCGCACAGATGGTGGGTAGCCTGCTGCTGCCGGGGGGATTTTTCGATGTCGTGCTGGCGATAGTCAGTACCCTTGCCTATATCCGCAAAGCGTGCCAAGCCTATGCCGTGCCCTTTCCCCTACCGGCCTTTGGGAGTCTGAGTCAGTTTGTCTTACTGTGGTATGCGGCGATTTATCTTTCCAGTTGGCAAGGCTTGACCTTCGGCAGTGAACTCTGGGGAGTCAATACGACTGTTGTCCTCCAGGGGGGAGTGATCTTCTGGGGCTACCAACAGATTCGCCGCCGCCTAGACCCCTATCTTCAGCAGGGCTATCAATGGGGACACCATGGACCCCAACGGCTGTTGCAGCAACTCACTCAAACCCGTGCCAATGTGACGGCCTCCGGCTGATCTTGGTATTTGCCCCGCCGCGTTTCATAACTGACATCGCAGGGTTCACCCTCAAAAAAGAGCAATTGCACCACTCCCTCATTGGCATAGATGCGACAGTCTGCACTGGAAGAATTTGAGAATTCTAAGGTCAGATGGCCTCGCCAGCCCGCCTCTGCCGGTGTCAGGTTAGCAATAATCCCCGCACGGGCATAGGAGCTTTTACCAATACACAGAACCGTGACATTTTCAGGAACCTGTAGGCGTTCTAGCGCCACCCCAAGACCGTAGGAATGGGCGGGCAAAATAAAGAAGGCACCATTGGCATCTTCATGGAGGGGCGCAGATTCCAGATTTGCCGGGTTAAAGTTTTTGGGATCCACCACCGTCCCCGGCACATGGCGAAAGATACGAAACTCCTTCGGGCTGAGGCGAATATCGTAACCGTAGGAAGAAAGGCCAAAACTAATCACGGGCTGCTCAGCCACCCGCCGCACCAGTGTCGGTTCAAAAGGCTGAATCATGCCCTGAGCCGCCATGGCTCGAATCCAAATATCATTTTTAATCATTGTGCTGTCGCGATCGCACAAACAACCAATGTATCTTACAGCCCTTTTCCCATGAATAGAACAGGCTCAACACTGTGAAGAGACTTAACGCTTTGCTTCCCACTGACCCCAGCGATAGCCGAGTTCAAACCAGATCAGCGAATTCACAAAATAGATCGCGACCACCGTTAACCCTTGCCATAGTTGACCCAACTCAGGCCAAAGCCACGGCAATAGACCCAAACCCACGGCGATACCCCCTAGCAGACCGAGACCTGTCCCCCCTGCCATGACGAACATGATGAACAAAGCGCCCAGTTCTAGGCTGTTGGGTAACTCACGGCGAAATAGCCGAAAATAAAACTGCATGAGATACATGTGCGGCCATATCAGCAGGAAAATCACCGCCAGCAAAAGGTTAGAGAACAGGCTTCCCTCACTCTAGAAAATTCCAGAAACAACAGTGGTGCTGCGCCCCAGTATAGCGAGAAGGCGCTAAATCCGATCCAAAACCCGAATCCCCAGTAGGGATAGTCCTAGCTTCAGGGTCTGAGCAGTAAGATAGGCAAGGGTGAGACGGGATTGCTTCGTTGGCTCAGTTGCCGAGAGGATGGGACAGCGATCGTAGAACTGGTTGAAAAGCTGGCTCAGTTCAAAGAGGTATTGGCAGAGGCGGTTGGGCAATAGCTCAGCGCTCACAAGGTCGAGGGTTTCCTCCAGTTGCACAAGGTGCTTGGCCAAGTTTTGCTCTGTTTCATCCTCTAGGAAAAGGGGGGTATCTGGTGAGAGGGTGCGCCAATCAATGTCGCCGCGCCGTGTCAGTCCTTGGACACGCACATAGGCATAGAGCAAATAGGGAGCAGTATTCCCCTGTAGGGAGAGCATCTTGTCGTAGCTAAAGACGTAGTTACTGTTGCGGTTTTGGCTAAGATCTGCGTATTTGACAGCACCGATACCGATCGCCCGTGCCACGGTGTCAATGAATTCTGGAGATTCACGACGGCCTTCAGTGGCAAGGCGCTGTTCTAAATCCGCTCGACTGCGGGCGATCGCCTCCGTCAACAAATCCATCAGGCGAATCGTTTCCCCAGAACGGGTTTTCAAGCGTTTGCCATCTTCCCCCAACACTAAGCCAAAGGGGACATGGGTTAACGTGACATGGGGCGGCACCCAACCCGCGCGCTGCGCCACTTGAAAGACTTGGGCAAAGTGGGTGGACTGCCCAACATCGGTAACATAGATAATCCAATCTGCTCGGTCTTTGTCAATGCGGTAGCGCAGGGCGGCTAAATCCGTGGTCGCGTAGTTGTAGCCCCCATCGGACTTCTGAATAATTAAGGGTTGGGGCTGCCCCTCTTTATTGGTGAAACCTTCCAAGAAGACGACCTTTGCCCCCTGATCCTCCACCACGAGGCCAAGAGCGGCTAAGTCCTCAATCACCGCGGGCAAAAAGGGATTGTAGAAGGACTCCCCTCGTTCGGTGAGTTCAATATCCAGCAGATCGTAGATCTTTTGAAACTCGCGGCGGGATTGCTCACACAGCAGTTGCCAAGCGCGGCGACTCTGTTCTTCTCCCTGCTGGAGTGCCACCACCTGCTGCCGTGCCTTCTGCTGAAAGTTTGGATCGCTGTCAAAGCGTTGCTTGGCCTTTTTGTAGAATGTCACCAAGTCACCTAAGTCAAGGGCATTGGCGGTTGTGAGGGCGTCGGGATAAACCTCCTCAAGGTAGGCAATGAGCATGCCAAACTGCGTTCCCCAGTCCCCCACATGGTTGAGCCGCAGGACATTGTGGCCTTGAAACTCCAGAATGCGGGCAATGCAGTCACCAATAATCGTGGAGCGCAGGTGACCCACGTGCATTTCCTTGGCAATGTTGGGGCTAGAAAAATCAACCACCACCCGGCGTGGCTCTCGCGCTGGCGGAATCCCCAAGCGATCGCTCCCAATAGCGGCTTGCAGGCTGCGCGCCAGAAAGTCTGGCTTGAGACGAAAATTGAGAAAGCCCGGACCAGCAATTTCGACGGGTTGACAGAGATCCTCAACATTGAGATGTGCCACCACCTCTTGGGCTAGCTCACGGGGTCCTTTGCCCACCTGCTTGGCGAGGCTCAGGCAAACATTGGATTGATAGTCGCCAAACTTGGCTTGACTGGCCGGCAGCAGGAGCGGCTGGGGATAGGTATCTAAAGGAAGTGCGGTTTGCAGGGCACTGAGGAGGCGATCGCCCAAAAGCCGTAGAGGAGCAACCATTAACGCTTGCGCCCCCGTCGTTGTTCTTTTTGCTCTGCTTGCAGCCGCCGGCGATCGCGCCACTCCGCAAAAGTCAGATAGCCAATGCCACCAGTGACGACAATCAGCAGCAGCAAGGCCACCAGAACCAGAAGATCCGCCAATGAAACCGTCATTGCCCCAGTCCTAGGTGGCTACATGCCGTGGCGACCCCACACCACAAAGGCGATCGAGAGCGTAAAGACACTGAGAACACCCACCCAACCGAGCGTGATAATATCCATTGCATGCGATCCTGAACTCAATGCAGACCTCATTTTAACTCAGATAGATTATCTTTTCTTTATTAGAGGCAGGCTACAGGCAATGACGCAGGGAATGACAGCAATTGAAACCGCCATTGAGCAAGGAGACCTGACCGCTGTCCACGAGGCGATCGCCAACGGTATCGAGTTGAAAACGGAAGCGCTGGCACTGGCAGCAGAACTGGGGCACACGGAGATTGTCAATGCCCTGATTGTCGCCGGCGTCGATGTTAACCAAGGGGACAGCGAGGGTTGGACACCATTGATGGCTGCTGCCGGCGGTGGACATACCGCCATTGTGGAGAAACTGTTAGCCGCCGGTGCCAATGTCAACGCTCAAACGACCTTTGGTTTGACCCCCTTAATGGCCGCAGCAGCCAAAGGAGAGACGGCTACGGTCAAACAACTGATTGCAGCAGGTGCAGATCTCAACGCCAAGGATCAGAATTCTTGGACAGCTTTGGTGTGGGCGTTGGATGGAAAACATGCCGACGTGGTGGCAGTCATTAAAGCCGCTCGCGCACAATCTTTAGGACCATGATGAAGTACCTCAGTTTATTTTTAGCAGCAGCCCCTTCAAGTATTCTCATTGCTCAACTGGCGCGAACTCAACGGCTGCGGGTCGCGCTCATTGAAGCGGCTCAAATTGTGGGGATTGTTGGCATTGCGATGCTCACGGACTGGCTGCTGCTGAACTTGGGGATTCATCAACTGCAACAGCGGCTTGACCAAAAAGCCAGCCAACAATCCCAGCCTTGGCTCTCCCTTGGCGCTAGTCTATTGCGCCTGACGCTGCGGATTTTACTCTGGGCACTCGTTTTATCTTGGATTCTGCAATCGGTTCAAAGTCTTTCCCCTTGGCATGAGCGCATCGATAGCACGATTCAGTTTCTCCTCAAACGGGTGGCCGTGGTGTTTAACACCCCCTTTATGGAGTTGGGGCGGACGCAAATTACCCTAAACTTTCTCTTTTTAATTCTCTTTCTCTCCCTCGCAGTGATTTTTACCTCCCGCTGGGTGAGCGAGTGGCTCAAGAGTCGGATTCTCATGCAGTTACGGGTGGATCGCGGTAGCCAAGAAACCATCACCCGTGTGGTTAGCTATAGCCTCAGCTTTATTGGCTTTATTGTTGTTCTACAAACCGCGGGCATTGACCTCAGTTCCCTGACGGTGTTAGCGGGGGTCTTGGGGATCGGTTTTGGTTTTGGTTTGCAAACCCTCGCCAGTAACTTTATTAGCGGTTTAGCGATTTTGTTGGAACATCCGATTAAAGTCGGCGATTTTATTGAAGTGGATGGCCTGCTGGGCACGGTGGAGAAAATTTCAATTCGCGCTACGATTATCCGCACCAACGATAGCCAGTACGTGATTGTCCCCAACAACCGCTTTATTGAAAAGAACGTCGTTAACTGGAGTTACGGTAGTCCCGATAGCCGTATCCATATCCCTGTGAGTGTCGCCTATGGCAGTGATACGGTTCTGGTGACCGAAGCGCTCCTCAGTGCCGCCCGTCAGGATCCGCGCGTCCTGCTCACCCCACCCCCCAGCGTTTGGTTTCGCGGTTTTGGCGAGAATGCCTACCTCTTTGAACTACTGGTGTGGATTAACCGCCCCCAAGATTCTGAACCCATTAAAAGCGCCCTCAATTTTCTCATTGAGCAGGAATTACGGCAGCGGCAGATTGAAGTGCCTTTTCCCCAGTTGGATTTGCGGTTGCGCGACTTGGGGGAACTGCGCTCCTTGGCTCATTACTACCACCGTTCTGTGGCCAGTGTGCCCGAAACCGCAGCGGTGAGTGAGCCAGTAGCTCCTGAAATGGTCAAAACCGAACCCTCCCTTGCTGATCTACTGCGCAATATCAGTTGCTTTTCCTGCTGTTCCAATGCGGAATTGCAAATGCTGATTGAGTTGGGCAATCGTCAATTTTATGGTGTGGGGGAAATTATCTGCTCTGAGGGCGATCCGGGGGATGCCTTTTACATTGTCCTTGAGGGATCAGTGGAAGTGCGCTCTGAGCAGTTGGATCAAATCTTAGCCACCCTCTATGAGGGCGATTTCTTTGGCGAAATTTCAGTGCTAACGGGAATGCCGCGATCGGCCACAGTGCGGGCGTTAGAAGAAACAGTTCTATTTGTGGTGCATCGTTCAGCGGTACAGCGCCTGCTGCAAGCTCAACCCCAATTGGCGGAAGAGATTGCCCACGAGCTAGCGGCACGACAACAGGTTCTCCAAGAACTCGGCCTCGTGAACTCCCAAGAAATCAAAAGCCTGCCCCCCTTGCAGTGGATTCGTCGCCGCTTGCAAACGCTCTTTAATGTCTAGGGCGTCAAGCGTTCAATTAATCTCTGGTGCTGAGGAAACTGCTGCTGCAATTGCTGGCGATCGCCCAATTCAAAATCGCGAAAGTCAAATCCCGGCGCCACCGTACACCCCACAAGACTAAAACTGTCTGGCGCATCCACCGTTGCTCCAAACCATGCTCCCGCTGGTACCACCTGTTGCCATTGCTCCCCCTGATCGATATTCATCCCCAAGCGCAGGGGCTGATACTCGCCCGTTGGTAGAATCACATGAATCGTCAGGCTACTGCCCGTGTAAAAGTGCCACAGTTCATCACTGGCAATGCGGTGCAGTCGCGAACAGGCCGTGGAGGGGAGCAAAAAGTAAATACTCGTACAGTAGGGGCGATCGCCCCCCTGAAAACCTGAAGGCAAAACCGCTGCGGGAATACTCCCTGCTGAGCGATAGACCTCACGGAAATAGCCCCCCTCTGGATGGGGTTGCAGATCAAGCGCCTCAATCCACGCCTTAGCTGGCCAAGTATTCATACATTTGCTGGCGCCGCCGCCGCAGATGATCAAGGGCTTGCCGCTCCAGTTGCCGCACCCGTTCACGGCTGAGGTTGAGTTGTTCACCCACCTTAGCAAGGGACAGCTCTTGGCCATTCCCTAACCCGTAGCGCAGGGTGAGGACTTGCCGTTGTTGCGGGGTAAGTTCCGCCAGCCACAGGTTGACATCATCGCGGAGGGACTCCACCGTAGTAAATTGCTCTGGCGAAAGACTGTCATCCTCGAGCAGTTCACCGAGTTCAGTGTCCTGATTGTCCCCAACGCGCAGATCAAGGGAAACGGGTTGGCGCGCAAGGGTCAGGTATTCACGAATTTGCTCCGGTTCGAGTTCTAGGGCTGCTGCCACCTCAGCAGGGGTTGCACTCCGTCCCAATTTTTGCGCCAATTCGCGTTGGGTGCGTTTGATCTTGTTCAGCTTCTCGGTAATGTGGATGGGCAGCCGAATGGTTCGCCCCTGTTGGGCGATCGCCCGCGTAATGGCCTGACGAATCCACCAGTAGGCATAGGTAGAGAACTTATAGCCGCGCGTGGGATCAAACTTTTCCACACCGCGTTCAAGGCCAAGGGTGCCCTCTTGCACCAAGTCCAGCAATTCAAGGTTGCGTTTTTGATACTTCTTGGCCACCGAAACCACCAGCCGTAGGTTGGCTTCAATCATTTTTTGCTTGGCGCGTTCGCCGCGCTTAAGGAGATTGCGCAATTCCGCCGGCGTGAGATGAGAGGCCGCCGCCCATTCTTCAAAGGTTGGTTCACGTCCCAGTTCCTTGGTGAGAGCCTCGCGTTTTTCCCGCAGTGCCATCATTTGCTGCACTTGTTTACCCAGAATAATTTCCTGCTCATGGGTCAGCAGCGGCACGCGTCCAATTTCCTGTAGGTAGGTGCGCACCATATCGGTGCTAACAGTGGGTGTAGGGGATGGGGTTTTGGAAGCGGAGTTCATCATAGCAGCACAGATTCTAAACAGTATTTGGCAAGGAAGAATGTAGATAAAAGATTTATCGCGATGAAGATGACGACTCGCACTGATAAAGCTGAGGTTCCTATAGCGTTAGCCTAGCAGGTGAGAGGGAGTTGGCCTGTATCCTAATCTACTTAGACTTAAATTGTGCCCCGAAAGTTGCCAATTCATAACAGCCGATTCCTGAAATAAAGATTAAAGTTTGTCAACTAGAGATGGGGATCAGGAGATCGGCAAGGGCTTTGGGGGCAAATTCGAGGGCAAAAACACGGCCAAAGGCCGTCACAAACTGCTGGCGCACCTCCTCTAGGGTAATGTTGGCACAAAACTGCCGTAGGTTCCCGACGGGGCGATCGCCAATGCCACAGGGGACAATGCGCCCAAAGCCCTTTAGATCGTTCACCACATTGAGGGCAATGCCGTGGAAGGTAATCCAGCGGGTCACCTTGATCCCAATTGCGGCCACCTTGTACCCCTCTACCCAAACACCTGTAAGGCCAGCAACGCGCTCCCCTTTAATGCCATAGTGCCCTAGGGTTTGAATCACAACTTCCTCCAACTGGTGGAGATACCAATGCAAATCGCAGCGGTGGCGGCGTAAATTCAAAATCGGGTAAGCCACCAATTGGCCGGGGCAGTGGTAGGTGACATCGCCTCCGCGCTCAATGCGCAAGACCTCAATGCCAGTAGCCACAGGATCAAAGTGAAGGTGGGCGGTGGTTGCCCCTTGACCAAGGGTGTAGATGGGGGGATGCTCCAAAGTGAGCAGGACATCTCGGGCAGTGGGATTGTGGCAGCGCTCAGCCACCAGTTGCTGTTGCCAGCGCCAAGCATCGCGGTAGGGAATGATCCCCAAGGCACAATGCCAACCAAGGGCAGTTTTCATAGGGGGTGCCAGATTGTCAAGAGCTAGAGGATAAGAATTATCACAGAACACGAATAAAGGTGAAGAGCGGCAGCACACCCTGTAATCGCCGATACGGAGATGTTAGGGTGGAAGTAGATCAGCCTTAGATGTATCTGTTTTGCTCAGGGGAGGCAACCCTATGAGGCTAGTGATTCATGGTAAAAACATTGATATTACGGATGGCATTCGCAGCTATGTGAACCAAAAAATTGAGCGAGCCACCCATCATTTCCAAAATGTGATTAATGAAGTTGATGTGCATCTTTCCGTTGCCCGTAACCGTAGCACCGCTCCCAAACAAACTGCTGAAGTGACCCTCTTTGTCAATGGCTCCATCATTCGCGCCGAAGAAAGCAGTGAAAATCTCTACGCCAGTATTGATCTCGTTGCCGACAAAATTGCGCGCAAACTCCGTAAACTCAAAGAAAAACGCCAAGACAAGTCCCGCGCTAAAGACACCAATAGTGTGGTGGAGCCCGCAGTGGTGACCGACTTAGTGGGCGATCGCACCCCCCAACTGCCCGAACAAGTCGTGCGCATGAAATACTTTGCCATGCCCCCCATGAGTATCCAAGAAGCCCTTGAGCACCTAGAAATGGTGGATCACGACTTCTATGTCTTCCGCAATCGCGATACGGGAGAAATTAACGTGGTCTATGAACGCAATCATGGGGGCTATGGGGTGATTCAACCCCGCCCCACCTCCCAAGAAAATCATCACCCTGCGGCTAAACCCATGGCTAAGGCAGCACCCTAGAACCACACTCAAACAGCAATCACAAAAGGGATGCCCTCTGCCTCTGGTTTTCCTGCTGCTAGGGGCGGAGGGTGAGTTGCCACTCTTGGGTCTGGCGATCGCGCTGAAGTTCGCTATTTTCACCAATCACATAGGGTCCCCAGTAGCGTTTGGAGCCATCCAGCGTGAAAGCAAGGACAATATCCCCTGACTGAAGTGCCAGCTTGCCCTCTGGCAGCGTTAATAGTAATCCCTTAATACTGCCCTCCATGGGGGCAAAATCCCAGTGAACTGCTCCTTCATTAGGATGGGCGCGATCGCTGGCAGCGAGCAACACCACGCGCACCGGAAAGGCCGTTTGATTACTGATGCGTAGCCCATTCGGTTGCGGGTTGGCTGGCGTTTGGGGAGGGGGTAAGGGCTGAACAGTAGTGGTTTCTGGTTCTGCCTCGACAATGGGGGGCGGTTGGGTCAGCAGGTCTGGCTCCCACCAGAGCGCAAAATGTAGTTGTGAAAGAATAATCGCACCCACCACCCCGACCAGCACTGCCACGAGGTAAGGAAGAAATTTAATTCGGATAGACATAGAGATAGGTTACTGCGGATGCCGCGCCTTTCTTTCCAGTTTAGAGAGTTGTGGCAGAAACCGCAGTGGGCAAAAAAGTTTGATCTCAATTGCCAGGGCCCTGAACTTCGGAGGAAAGTCGCTCTTGCAAGCGTTGCAAAGAAATCTGGGCTGCCGTCGCCACATGGGGATGCTCATCTTTAGCGAGGTATTCCAAAGCGGCTTGGGTTTTCGGGCTAGGGAGATTGCCCAGAGCTTCAGCGAGCCGTTGCCGTACCAACCAATCCTCTGTGGTCACAAAGGGCAAAATATCTTCGACAACACTGGGATCGCCAATTTCCCCCAGAGCGGCGATCGCCCCTTGGAGCATCACGACTTCCTGACTTTTCAGCGCCGAGCGCAATACATCCACCGCGCGGGGATCCTTAAGATTGCCCAGCGCCACAGCAGCACTAAAGCGCACTAACCAATCGGTGTCTTCATAAAAGGCGCGCACTAGCGGTTCAAAGGCACGCCCATCTTCGAGATAGCCCAAGGCACCCGCAGCATCGGCACGAATACCATAATCCGGTTCACTCTCGAGCAACTGCACCAGAATGTCAAAGCACTCCGGTGTGGATTTAACCCCAAGGGCAAACACAGCCATTGAGCGAATCTGTAGATTTTCGTCCCAAAGGACTTTTTTAATCAGGGGTACGGCATCCGCAGAGGGGACATCCCGTAGCGCGGCTAGCGCCAGCAGGCGATCGCGGGAATTGGGACTTTCCAGTTGATGGGCAAGCTGTTCGAGGGAAGGCATGGCAGTAACCTGAAAGCTAATTTACAAAAGTTAACAATATACTTCCTATTATAAAAAAGTCTCCCCAAAGTAAAACCAAGATCACACTCGGTCTGGTTCCTTGGGGAGCGCTTGCCCAACAATTCCACAGAGGATACAGCCGTATCAATGTCCTAGGCTGCTTTGGCTTTTTGCAGGAGCTTTTGAAACTGCTTGACAGCATAGGGCAGAATGTTACGAACTGCCCAACCCGCAGCCAGTAGGACAGGTAACAGGACAATCAGGACACGCCAATCCATACCCATAACCTCCCAAAACGTTTTCTGAAAACTTTATGAATTATTGTACAGCCTTCTCTAAGGGGAGAAGGGGAACTTTCTATGGATGTAACGAAGAAAAATCTGATTATGATTGGGTTAATTCCTGAACTGTAGGCCAAATCCTGATGGGCGAAGACAAAATGACCCTCCGTGACAACCAAACGGCGGCTGCTTTGCGTCTCAGTAAAGTGTTAGCCGCTCGTAATCGTTGGCGCACGGGTTGGCAGTCTCTGCGTTCGGTGTTGATGCCGATCGCCATGGTCACTGTCTTGCTGGCTTGGGGACTCGATTGGGATGCGGTGGGTGTGGTGGCTGCTTTGGTGCTGGGGGGACTGAGTTTCCCCTTGGTCTGGACTTCGACCTATCACTGGTTTACTGAAGATCTCACGGAACAGCAACGGCAGTTCATTTTGGCCTCACTGGGCCTGAGTTTGACGGTGGTGGCACTCATTGCCATGACTGGCGCCATGGACTGGATTCGAGGACGCTTTCAAGGTACGAATTGGGATGCGGTGGGGGCACTGGCGGAGGGCTTCGGTGCTTTGGGACAGATTTTGGTGGCGCTCTTGGCCGCCTATGTGGCTTGGCGACAATACGTGATCTCGCGGGATTTGACGACGCAACAAAACCGCATTACCCAACAGCAAACGATTGACAGTTATTTCCAAGGGATTGCCGATCTCATTCTTGACGATGAGGGATTATTGGAGGATTGGCCGCCGGAGCGGGCGATCGCCGAGGGACGCACTGCTGCCATCTTGGGGGGGCTCGATGCCGAAGGCAAGGCCAAAATCATTCGCTTTTTGTCAGGCGCAAAGTTACTCTCGCCGCTGAAGCGCGATCGCCGACTGGGACGGGCGATTTTTGATGGGCTGGGTGGCTATGAGGAAGACATTGAGTATGGTGTGCGGGTGATTAACCTTGGCAGCATGCTAGCGGGCGCTGATCTCAGTGGTACCGATTTGCGCTGGACCGAATTGAGTGATGCCAATCTCACAGGCACCCTCTTTCGCAACTGTAATTTGACACGAGCCAACCTAGCAGGGGCAATTTTGCAGGGGGCGGATTTCACCAATGCCGATCTCAGTCGGGTTCGCTTCTTTTATGGCACCGCTGATCAGGCCAGCCCCCGCGATCGCCTGCATCCTCCCAACTTTCGCACTGGGGCGCAGACAGGTGCAGTGGTCGAGGATGTCAACTTTACCAATGTCAAGAACCTCTCCGAAGAACAACGCTACTATTGCTGTGCTTGGAGTGGTAGCCGTTCCCGTGAAACGATTCCCGGTGGCTGTGAGGGCATTCCGAATAAACTAGGACGCTAGCGCCTCGGTTAGTAGCGCGATCGCGGGCGATGATTCGCCACGGAGAGCACCATCCCTAAGCCAAGATAGGTCGCCAGCAGGGCTGAGCGGCCATAACTCACCAGCGGTAACGGCATTCCTGTCACGGGGAGCAGACCAATGGTCATGCCAATATTCACCACCACTTGAAACAGGATCATGGCAAATAGACCGATCGCCAGCAACGAGCCAAAGTCATGACCGGCACTATTGGCAATTTGCAATAAGCGCAAACCGATTAACCAAAAAAGGCATAGGAGAACTAAACTGCCAATGAAGCCCGTCTCCTCAGCGATCGCTGAAAAAATAAAGTCTGTATGCTGTTCGGGAATAAATCCCAACTGGGTCTGGGTGCCTTGAAAAATGCCCCGCCCCCATAGCCCACCAGCACCAATGGCAATCCGCGATTGAATCAAGTGGTAGCCAGCCCCAAGGGGATCCTTGTCGGGGTCAAGAAACATGAGAATACGGGTTTTTTGATAGTCCTTGAGCACGCTCCAAAGCAGCTGCCCCAAGCCAGCCCCCCCGAGATTGAGCACCAGCCCCCCCAAGCCACCGACCCAGCCCAAGGGCAAGCTCCGCCAAGCGACGACGGCCATCGCCAGTGTCCACACCAACCAGAGGATCAGGTTCAGTTGGTAGGGCAGAGGCAGGGCAACGAGAATCGCTGCCACCAAAGGGGAAAGCATCAAGACAATCCAGCTGCCGGGGGTATTCGCCCAGTAGAGCATTGTCAATGTAATGGCAATGAAAACAAGAGACGTGCCCAAATCCGGCTGCGTCAAAACTAGGAAAAAGGGGGGGGCGGTGGCTGCAAAGACACTGAGAATGCCCTTCAGAGAGTGGCCTGAAATGCGGTGCAACAGCGCCGCTTGGGTAAGAATGAGGGAGATTTTGGCAAACTCCGAGGGTTGCAGGTTAAAGCCGCCAATCGCCAACCAGCGCTCTGCTCCCTTGGCCTCGACCCCCACGAGATCAACCGCTAGCAGCAGGGCACAGCTCAGGCCGTAGATGACCCAATGACTGCCCATAAAGACCGATTCCGGAACGCGGGCAAGGATCAGGGCAAGCATCGTACCCATCCCCCCCACCAATAAATGCTGGAGACTATCGTTTTCCTCTAGGTGTAGTTGACTACTGTGGATGAAGACCGCCCCAATGACCGTGGTTGCCCAAACAGCCCCTAACAGCAGCCAATCCACGCCTCGCCATGGATAAAACCAGCCAAAAGTCCGCCGTCGGGGTACTCGCCAAGTCATCAGCCACTGTCCTGTCTCTCCTAGGGGGTTAGTCTATCGGCTGGCTCAAAAGGTTGCAAACGGCCAGCGCGGACAACCGACATGGCACCTTGCCTTGGTGTATTATCCGAAAGGTTGGGCTTCTATTCCGACAAGGAGCGATCGCAGTGGCAACCCTAGGGGTCAACATTGATCATGTGGCAACGATTCGCCAAGCGCGGCGCACAGTTGAACCCGATCCCGTAGCCGCAGCCGTTTTGGCAGAACTGGGGGGAGCTGATGGCATTACCGTACATCTGCGGGAAGATCGTCGCCATATTCAAGAGCGGGATGTGCGCCTGCTGCGGCAAACGGTACGCACCCATTTGAACCTAGAGATGGCTGCCACTTCCGAAATGGTGGCGATCGCCCTTGACATTCGGCCAGATTACGTGACGTTGGTACCTGAGCGGCGCGAAGAAGTCACCACCGAAGGGGGGCTAGATGTGGTGGGTCAGCGGCAACCCTTGACCCAAGTGGTGCAAACGTTGCAAGGCGCAGGAATTCCTGTGAGTTTATTCATTGACGCGGATCCGGCCCAACTGGAAGCCGCCGCTAAAACCACGGCTCAATTTATTGAACTGCACACTGGTCGCTATGCCGAAGCCAAGGGGGAAGCGGCGCAACAACAAGAGTTAGCAATTTTAGCTCATGGTGTCCAACAAGCAAAATCCTTAGGCTTGCGGGTGAATGCAGGCCATGGCCTGACCTACACCAATGTGGGGGCGATCGCCCGCCTTGAAGGCATTGAAGAACTCAATATTGGCCACACGATTATCAGCCGCGCTGTTCTTGTGGGCATGGTGCAAGCCGTACGGGATATGAAAGCCCTCATTAGCTCTTAAACTCAGCCCTGAGGGCGTCATCATAGTCATCAGCGAGTGTCGCCACAATCGTAATTAGGCGGGAAATTTCACCCGCAGTAATCCCCCCTAGGGTGCGGGTAGCCACGACTTGGACTTGGTCTTCAGCAATGGCAAAGTGTGCCTCGAGGGTGGTGAGCCAGTTCAACGTCAGGAGCTTACGATAGAGTGCCAATTCATCCGCTACGGGCAGAGGCAGTACCGGTGACCAAATGGTGAGAAAGTCTTCCGCCGTATGGCCACTCAACTGCACAAAGACCTCGGCACTGCCATAGCGAAACATCCAAATTTTGCCACTGTCCGTTTGGCCAACGAGGGGGGCGCCCCCCTGATGGAGACTAGAAATCACCGTTTCAATAATCTCAACCGCATTTTCTAGGGGCGTGTCAAGGGATGCTGCGGGGATGGGCTGCACTTCACTGACCATGGTCATTCCTTTCGTGAATCAGGACAACTTGTTAGAGGACTTGGTGGGTGTAGGCGTGTTGTTTGACATTGTCGGCAGCGGTAACGATACGCTCGGAGTTGAGCACCCGTTTGCGTTCTGTGGAGGTATTAAAGTTGCGGTAAGTCTCGCCAAGGGGAATATGGCGGGTACTTTGGGGACGGGCAATGTAGGTGCGTGCGGCTGCTGCAAGGCGATCGCCATAGTCATCACACAGATGGGCACTGGGGGGAAACTGCTGCTGCACTTGCTGCGGATCTTGGGCTGTACCATAGGTGAGGGCATGGGCTTCACTATAAGAAGTGGGCAAGCCATGGAGCAAGGCTTCCAACGCCGCTGAGGGAATCGGCTCAATCACCTCTACGGGCTGGAGTTTTCCCTCCACCTGCACAAAACAATGAGCGAGTCCAAGCACCACATAAGCTTCTGGGGGGGGAATCTCTTGACTCATTGCAACCTCACAATCATGTGGTTCTCCTCAAGTCTAGCCTGCTTTTCGAAAAATCAGCGCAGTGGGCAACATATAAAAAGAGGCGGCAGTCGTCAGTGGAGAAACGGCTAAGATCGTTTAGGCCTATTTCACCATGAGTCCTGTCATTATTGCTGTATAGTGAGCACTCTAGAGAGTATGGAAACGGCAAACTCAATGCCAGCAACAATCGAATCCCCTGAAGTTGAGCTATTACCTCCGATGTTGGCAGCACTGCCCGACCCCCAAGGGGTGAGTGTGTGTCCTCGGCGGGCACGTTGGCAATTAGACTTATTGTTGCTTGCCCTAGAGTGCGTTGATTTGCATGCCTCTGAGTTGATGTTGCAAGTGCTGCGAGATCTGCAACTGCAAGTGATGATCCCCAATCGGGTCGTATTTTGGCAAATTCGCTGCACCAATCCCTTTCGCCAAATTACCCAGCGTACCCCCTTGCCCTTAGCGGAAACAAAGGCACTCACCGCAGTGGTTGTGCAAGTGGCGCGGCGGCAGACGGCAATCCTGCGGCATTTACTTTTGGTGTTGGATCAATTGCAGGCGCAAAATTTGCCCCCGGAAACCTATGCCCCCTTGGCGGAGTATTTAGACCGCTTTCGCCGCCATTTTCGCAAACGCATGAACCTCCAGCGATCGGGTCTCTTTCTCTACAAAAATAACCAAGCCCTCAATGAGTTGGGTCTAAAGCTGTTGGCACAACTTCTGCTCTGTGCAGGCACAAAGGGCATGGAACGCCTTTGGTTTAGTTTATTTGATGGGGAAGTAAGTTAATGCTGCTGCAACGCCAGTATTCATTGCCCAATTGCACACTGCGAATTGAAGGGCTGAGTGGTCAAGCCGGCGCAGAGCAGTTGGATATTGTCACCCTCTGCGAGTGGGAGATTATTGGCCAGAATCAGCGGGTCAAGGGCGGGAAAGAATTCCTTGTGGCATTGCTCAATAGTGTGCCTGCAGCAGCGCAAACGTGGTTGAGTGGTGTTAAGTTACGGCGATCGCCCCAGTACCCGATTCAGGTCGAGATTCAGGCCTCTAATCAGGTAGTGCTGCATATTCCCCGCCAGCTATTGCAAGGCTCGCCTACAGAAAATGCCGATACCCCTGCCCAGAATGGCGCTGGTGAAACCCTAGAAGTGCAGCTCACTTGGTTGCAGCTAGCGGATTTAGTGGAGGCATTGGATCAACTCTGTAGTGATAGCCAAACACTGCCTACCCTGATACCAACATTCCATTCCCTCCCCCGGCAGGCGATCGCCCCTGCTGTGCCTTTGCGCAAACAACTGATGCCCTTGGGGATTGGCGCTGCTAGCTTAGCCGTCATGGCTGCGATCTTTTTCCATCTACCAGTGCCCGAACGCCGTCCCCCCCGCGAGGAAGCCGTGCCCCCCACCGCCGAAGCCGTCACACCCTCACCGGCACCCACGACACCAGCAACCCCGAATCCGTAAGCCCATTTCAGGCCTACCCGCAATTTGGCAACTGTCGTTTAGCTTTTTGATGCTTGGAATCAACCATGGTAATCACTGCCCCTAGTGCTTTTTGGCCCCCCGTTGCCAGCGATCGCGCTGCCTTTATTGCCCCCAATGCCACCCTTGTTGGCGATGTCCGCTTGGGTGAAGGCTGTAGCATTTGGTATGGCGCTGTTTTACGCGGTGACGTGGCGTACATCGAGATTGGTGCCCACACCAATGTTCAAGATGGCGTCATCCTCCATGGTGATCCGGGACAACCCACGATCCTTGGGGAAGAGGTGACGGTTGGGCATCGCGCGGTGATTCATGGCGCAACCGTGGAAGATGGCTGCTTAATTGGCATTGGCGCCGTGATTCTCAATGGCGTTCGAGTTGGAGCGGGCAGTATTGTCGGTGCAGGGGCAGTGGTGAGCAAAGATGTCCCCCCCCGCTCTTTGGTTGTGGGCATTCCCGCTAAGGTGGTGCGGGAAGTGAGTGACACTGAGGCCGCCGATCTACGTCAGCATGCCCGTAAGTATGCACAACTGGCCCATGTCCACAACGGCACAGGCACTGATCTAGGGTTCCATCCCTAGAGGTTGCATCCAAGGCTGTCCTACACTGATTCCGACGGTGTTGGCTGTTGGCCATTCTTAGGAAAAGGGCTGTCATCTGCTAAAATTCTGAAGGATTTTCTCGTAAGAGTTCAGCCAATGACTCGTGCACGGATTGCTGTGGATGCCATGGGGGGTGACTATGCTCCCGATGAGATTGTTGCCGGTGCCCTCAGAGCCAGTGAAGAATTAGACGCCGATATCCTCCTTGTGGGTGATCCGGTGCCCATTCAGCGCTACCTCAATGAACATGCCCCCACAGCCAAGACCCAAATTGTCGAAGCGAGTGATGTTGTGGAAATGGGGGAAGAACCCCTGACCGCCCTGAAAAAGAAACCCAAGGCCTCAATTAACGTGGCGATGGATCTGGTCAAAGCGGGTGCGGCTGATGCGGTTGTTTCCGCTGGTCACTCAGGGGCAGCGATGGCTGCGGCGCTATTGCGCTTGGGTCGACTCCCTGGCATTGATCGCCCCGCCATTGGTGCCGTCTTACCCACCCTCATCCCCGGCAAATCCGTTCTTGTCCTCGATGTCGGTGCCAATGTGGACTGCCGCCCGAAATACCTTGAGCAATTTGCGGTCATGGGTTCGATCTACAGCCAGTACGTCTTGGATGTCGAAGATCCCAAGGTGGGCTTGCTTAATATTGGCGAAGAGGACTGCAAAGGCAATGATCTGGCCCTAAAGGCACATCAACTGCTGCGGCAAAATCGCCAAATCTCCTTTTTGGGCAATGCCGAAGGCCGCGATGTCCTGTCGGGACAATTTGATGTCGTGGTCTGTGATGGCTTTGTTGGCAATGTTCTGCTTAAATTTGCTGAATCCTTGGGTAGTGTCCTCGTCCAAATTCTCCGCGAAGAGCTACCTCGGGGCTGGCGCGGGCAACTGGGTACGGCGCTGCTGCGTCCCAATCTCCGCAAAATTAAACAGCGCATTGATCATGCCGAACATGGCGGTGGCCTCCTCTTGGGCGTGGATGGCATCTGCATCATTAGCCATGGCAGTTCCCAAGCACCTTCGATTTTTAATGCCATTCGCTTGGCCAAAGAAGCGGTGGATCATCGCGTTTCAGAGCGGATTCAAGCTTGTTACCAGCATGCCGTTGCCGTTGAGGATCAGGCTTAGTGGCTGTGCAGGGCGTTAAATTTAGCGGCGTGGGCGCGGCAATCCCCCGTCAATGCTTGACCAATGCCCACCTCAGTGCCCTTGTGGATACGTCTGATGAGTGGATTCAATCCCGTACCGGCATTCAAGAACGGCACGTGGCAGCTCCTGACCAGCGCCTTGTGGATTTGGCCAGCGAAGCGGCAGGCGCAGCCCTACAGATGGCCGGCCTAGAACCCACAGCAGTCGATTTAATCATCTTGGCTACCTCTACGCCCGATGATCTCTTTGGCACCGCCTGCTTGGTGCAAACTCGCATTGGTGCGCTAAATGCCGTGGCTTTTGACTTAACGGCTGCCTGTTCTGGCTTCCTTTTTGCCTTGGTTACGGCGGCTCAGTATTTGCGCACCGGTGCCTACCGCAGTGCCTTGGTCATTGGTGGTGATATTCTGTCGCGCTGGGTGGATTGGGGCGATCGCCGCACCTGCATTCTCTTTGGCGATGGCGCCGGCGCAATGGTGTTGCAAGCGAGTGACGTGGATCAGCTTTTGAGCTTTGAGCTGCGCAGTGATGGCCGTCTCAATGAGCACCTCACCCTTGCCTTTGCCGGAACCCCTCAATCTCTAGGGGAGCAGCTGGCGATCGCCCAAGGGGGATTTGCTCCCATTGCCATGAATGGCCGTGAAGTTTATCGCTTTGCCGTCACCCAAGTCCCTGAAGTCATTGAGAAAGCCCTGCACCGCGCGGGGTGTACGGTTGAAGACATTGACTGGCTGGTGTTGCATCAGGCCAATCAACGCATTCTTGACGCGGTTGCCCAGCGTTTGGGCATTCCTCAGGAAAAGGTGATTAGCAATGTGGGTCAGTATGGTAATACCTCCGCCGCCTCGATTCCCCTTGCTCTGACGGCTCCGATTCAACAGGGGCATATTCAACCCGGAGACTTAATTGCCACCGCTGGCTTTGGTGCGGGGTTAACTTGGGGAGCTGCCCTGTTCCGCTGGCAATAGCTATGCAAAGGGACACTGACCTGCGTACATTAACGATGCGGGTGGAGGCCATTCTCTACCTGAAGGCGCAGCCCCTCACCCTTGCTGAACTAGCAACCCTCGCCGCCACTGCTCCTGAGGCCGTTGAACTGGCACTGATTGAGCTACTCAACGACTATGCCCATCGCCAAACGGCCCTTGAAATTGTCCAAATTGACGATAGATACAGCCTGCAACTCAAGCCTGCCTTTCAAGAATTGGTTCAGTCCCTTGTCCCCGTTGAATTGGGGGTTGCGGCACAGCGCACATTAGCCCTGATTGCTTTTCGTGGCCCCATGCGCCAAGCAGAGGTGATTGAACTGCGGGGATCCAGTGCCTACCAACACATTCAAGAACTCCTCACCCTTGGGTTTATTCAGCGGCGGCGGGATAGCCAAAGTCGCTCCTACATCCTCCAAGTCACTGAGCGCTTTCACCAGTATTTTCAGGTGGATCAACTGCCAACTATTCAGGGGAAAAGGGCGGACGATTGACATACTCACTGAGCAACTGGGAGGGCAAATCATCATTGGTCGCCAATTGCAGATTCAAGAGAGCCACTGCAAGCTTGTCTTGCTCTAGTTTGTTGCGTCCCAAGGCCTTGAGAATGCGCCGTAATTGAGCCGCAATTTCTGCCCCAAACATGGTGAGATTTTCATCGGGCAGTGCGGGCAGCCAATCAATTGCCCCATGTTCTACTGCCCATTGTCGCTGCATGGGGGAAATGTGGTTGTCGTAGCGGTCAATAATGAAACTGCGCAGCTTGGGATAGGTTGCCTTGATCCAATTCAAAAGGTTACCAATATCCGGGGTTTCCAGTTGCGAATCAAGGAGCAACAGGTCAGGGTTGCGCTGCATCACGGTCACAAAATCACTAATGATGCGGCGGCTATTGATTTGCCCCGATTCAACGATAACTTCTAACCCCTGACTACGCAGCAATTCTTGCCAAATTTGTACTTGAATGCCGGGGGGTTGAATGATGAGAATGGTGGGTTGAAGGGCAAGAGGAGCATCCGGCGGGGTGGTGGAGACAGCCTCATCGGTACGAAATTCAAGGGTTGTTTTGCCGATAATAAAGCGATCGCCCGTTTTGAGGAGCGTCGGCACCTGAATCATTTGACCATTTAGCACACAGCCATTACGACTCCCCAAATCAATGAGATAATAATCGTCATTATCCAGACGCTGAATCATGGCATGGCGACGGGAAGACCAGCGATCCGCTAAAACAATTGTGCAGTCTTTACCTCGACCAATCACCCATGAATTGCCTTGGGTAAGAGGGACGATATAGGTGCTGGCCTCTGTGGAGATGACCAATTGTGGATACTGTGGTAACAAGGTGACCCCTCTTCCAACTCCCTGTAGGAATAAATTCGGTCTCTCAGTCCTCTATTCAAAATGATAATCGGGACATTGAATGGCGGCTTCCGTTGCTGCCCAATCGGGATGTAGTGAACACTTGAGGCGATAGTCTCCTGAAAAGAAACGACAGCGAGAACAGGGAATTTGATGTAAGCGGCGGGCGATCGCCAGCCCTTCTTGGGTGAATTGCCACACATTCCACGCCATGATTGCCAGCAGCAGCCAAGCAACACAAAAACAAATTGGTACTAGTAATGGCTCTACGGTATGTAAAAAAGATGACAACCAAACAACCATAGGCTGCAACAGAAGAAGAAATGAGAATGATGTGGGCGACTGCTAGCCTTTAATTATTTCCTACGACAATTTTACCACTTGGCTATACAGGTATGAAGATTTCGTAGGATTTGGCAGTTCTTTGCAACAGTTCTCATCGTTATCTTAGCGTTACCGCCTTTTTCTAAAATATGGACTACCTACAGTGCAAAATTGCCCCTGCCCTTGGCAGTTCCTCGGCATATACTAAATTTGAGTGGGGGAGTGCCCCTACAGCAATTACAGCGGAAACACGTATGGGGATTCAAGAGATTGTTGAACAAGCACTGCGCAATGGTTATCTCACACCAACGCAGGAGGCAGAAGTCGGACGCATTTGCGACAAAGCCACCGAACTCTCCGTGGAAGACTATATGGCGTTGGATCGCCTTATGGGTGCTCTCTTGACGGGGCAAGTGGTGGCGGTTCCCCGCAAGCAATTTATCAACGTTATGGAAGAATTGGTGCTCACCGAGGCAATTACCCGCATTGCCGCCATTGAAGCAGAGCAAGAATGCGCCCTTGATTTGGGAGATATTGCCGCCTACGCCCTCAACCGCCTTCCCCCGCTCTACGCCACAACCGAAGAGGGCGCACAGTATCAACGCCAGCGGGCTGAAGAGGAACTCATGGATCTGATTCGCGCCCAAGTCCAAGAGGCCATTAACCGCAGCATGGCACGGCCACAATTTCATCCGGAGCGATCGGCCATCGGCAAAACCTCCGGCAAAGAGGTCTTTTCCCAAGTCAGTTCTTTGCTGCAAGCCTACGCCAATGACTATGAGCGTCCCAAGGGAGAGTCAGCACAGTGAAAATTTGGCTGTACGATACCACCCTGCGTGATGGTGCCCAGCGGGAAGGTCTTTCCCTCTCCCTCGAAGATAAACTGCGGATTGCTCGTCAACTGGATCGCCTAGGGATTCCTTTTATTGAGGGGGGCTGGCCGGGCGCCAATCCCAAGGACGTACAGTTTTTTTGGCAGTTGCAGGAAACGCCCCTCCAACAGGCAGAAATCGTTGCTTTTTGTGCTACTCGTCGCCCCGGCCGCAAGGCCGCAGAAGAGCCAATGTTTGAGCCGATTCTAGCGGCCGGTACCCGTTGGGTGACACTCTTTGGCAAATCTTGGGATCTGCATGTCACCGACGGCCTCAAGACCACCTTGGCCGAAAACTGCGCCATGATTGCCGATTCCATTCAGTTCCTGAAATCCCATGGGCGACGGGTGATCTACGATGCCGAACATTGGTTTGACGGTTACTTTGCCAACCCCGACTATGCGCTACAAACCCTTGAAACCGCTTTAGCGGCGGGTGCCGATTGGTTAGTTCTCTGCGATACCAATGGCGGTTGTCTGCCCCATCAAATTCAGGCAGTGGTCGCCGAGGTGGTGGCGCATTTTGGTGCCTTGGACTGCTTGGGCATTCACACCCACAACGATGCTGGCACAGCCGTAGCCAATGCCCTTGCGGCGGTTCAAGCGGGGGTGCGAATGGTGCAGGGAACGATCAATGGCTATGGCGAACGCTGCGGCAATGCCAATCTGTGCACCCTGATTCCCAATCTGCAATTGAAACTGGGCTATGACTGTGTCACCCCAGAGCAGTTGGCAACCCTCACAGAAGTGAGCCGCCACGTGAGTGAAATTGTCAACCTTGCCCCCGATGATCACGCGCCCTACGTGGGGCTGTCGGCCTTTGCCCATAAGGGGGGAATTCACGTCAGTGCCGTGCAGCGCAACCCCCGTACCTACGAGCATATTGAGCCGCATTGGGTGGGCAATCAACGGCGCATTATTATTTCTGAGCAGGCGGGCATCAGCAATATTTTGGCGAAAACCAGTGAACTTGGCTTTGAGTTGGATCGGCAGCATCCCCTGAGTCGGACAATTTTGGAGCGGATTAAGCATCTCGAAAGCGAAGGCTATCAATTTGAAGCGGCGGAAGCGAGTTTTGAACTCCTGATTCAGGAGGTTCTAGGGCAACGCCAGCGACCCTTTACCCTCAAGGGCTTTGATGTCTTTTGCCGCACCGATTCACGTCAACTGGAGGCCACGATTCGCAGCCAGTCTCTGGCCACGGTCAAAGTTGAAGTCAATGGGGAGGAGATGCTCACGGCGGCAGAGGGCAATGGTCCTGTCTCGGCATTGGATCAGGCGCTGCGCAAGGCCTTGATGTCCTTCTATCCAGAGATTGCCGAGTTTCACCTCACGGACTACAAGGTGCGGATTTTAGATGGCCATGCCGGCACGGCAGCCAAAACACGGGTGCTGGTGGAATCCAGTAATGGGCGCGATCGCTGGGCAACAGTGGGTGTCTCTGCCAATATCATTGAAGCCTCCTACCAAGCGGTTGCCGAAGCCCTCGAATATGGCCTACAGCGCACTCGGCGATCCCAACCGTCCCCTTTGGTGGCCTCCTGAAGCCTCTTAGACCTTGGCAAAATCCGCTAAGATCAAAACTGCTGTTTAGGTTGCATCACTGCCAAGGAGCCGCGTGTGCTCAGCACCCTCAAAGCAGATTTCCAAATTATCTTTGAGCGGGATCCCGCTGCCCGCAATTGGTTAGAGGTTGTTTTTTGCTATCCCGGACTTCAGGCCATTGTTCTCCATCGGTTGAGCCACTGGCTTTGGCGGCGGGGTATTCCCTTTATCCCCCGCTTTATTTCTCACATTGCTCGCCTGCTGACGGGGATTGAAATTCACCCCGGCGCCACGATTGGCAAGGGCGTTTTCATTGATCACGGCATGGGGGTCGTCATTGGCGAGACTGCGATTGTGGGCAATTACTGTTTGATTTATCAGGGAGTGACCCTCGGCGGTACCGGTAAAGAAACGGGAAAGCGGCACCCTACCCTCGGTGAAAATGTGGTTGTCGGTGCTGGGGCAAAGGTGTTGGGCAACCTCACGATTGGGGACAATGTGCGCATTGGCGCGGGGTCTGTGGTGCTGCGGGATGTGCCCTCGGATTGTACCGTGGTGGGGATTCCCGGGCGAATTGTCTATCGTGCAGGTGCCAAAATTGCCCCCTTGGAACACGGTCAACTGCCAGACTCTGAGGCCGAAGCAATTCGCTATCTCTTGGATCGCATTGAACTCCTAGAGAAACAGGTGCAAACACTGCAACAGCAGGAAAAGGTGCCTGCTCTGGCGCAAGGACATTTGCAAGCCTCCCAAGGTCAAGCCTGCCGCCTCAGCGATCGCCCCATTGAGGAGTTTCTCAACGGCTCTGGCATCTAGGCTGGCCGCATATAACACAGGCCACAGAGTCCCCAGCGCTGCAATTCTTTGATGGGTGTAGGGCACTGACAGCGGGGGCAGAGGGGATAGTCTCGCGATCGCTGACGCACTTGGGCTTGCCATCGTTGAAAAGCCTCTTGGGGAGTGGCGGCAGGTGTCACATTGGGAAGATGCCCGACTTTCGGTAAGGCCTCATGGCTAGCGATCGCCGAGCGTTGGGGGTGCCAGTCCCGATTGGAAAAGCGAATATCGCTGAGGACAATGCCAAGGGTCTGCTGAATTTTGACCATGAGGGGCGATCGCGAGAACATCAGATGGTGCGCCCAAGTACTACTGGCAACGGCCACATGTAAAACCCCTTGACTGGTGAGTTCCACAGGAACAGCGTGCTCAGCGACGACCGCCCCCACGAGCTGCGGCCACTGCTCCAAGAGACGCAAGAACCGCTGCGGCTGCTGCCATTCAGGAGCCTGCTGCCATTGCTGAAGTACCGTGGCCAGTGGGACATAGGCCATCGTGGACTATTCCCGACTATTCGTGATCGTATTCCTCTTGCTTCTGCCGCTGCTCAAGGCGAATCGGTTGTTGCTCTTCCCAAGGATCGGCAGTGGGTTCCGATTCCGGCAGTTCTACGGGCATGGCTTGAGCTGGAGGTTTAACTTGACGCGAGCGGGGACGCTCTTCATACTCATACTCCTCCTCATACTCCACATACTCAGGCTGGCGACGCCGACGCCGGGGAGCGGTTTCCCAATCGGCTTCGTAATCACTGCGGCTGCGTTGGGGGGGATAGACGGGCGATCGCGCTCCGGAGGGCAATTGATTACTGCTCGGCGTAACGGGCTGATAGTACTCGTCCTCGTCGCTTTCCCAAGGGGGTGCCCCCAAGCCGACCCGTTCTAAGAGACCCACTGTTAATTGCCGCAGGCGGGTTTCTGCCCCTTCAAAGACAATAATGCGATCAGGGCCGGTGCTGACAATTTCCTCAATGGGCAACTCGTAGGTGCTAATCAGTTGCGCCGGAATCCAAGGCAAGCCAATGGAAGCTAAAATCAAATCCGTAATGTCGCCCGTTTCAGGATCAAACTTAAAGCCCCGTACCTTACCCAGCACTTCGCCGGTTTCGGTGACAATCTCACTATCAATCAGTGTGCTGTAGTTGTAGGTATTGAGAGCTTCGGTGACATCATCATCGTGCTCAACGAGAATGACATCGCCAATTTGGCGAATACTGTCGAGAAGAATGTAGCGTTGCTCCCCTGTAAAGAGGGTATTGCGTACCCCCAAGGCCACCACTTGCCGCTGGTCAATATCGACCCAAACTTGATTAATGACGCCTAACTTCCGACCAGTATCACGGGTAATTACCTGTGTACCGATCAAATCTGCCCGTTGCAGCAATTGCGCCGATATGGTCATGCCTTTGTGTATCCCAATGAATCTTAGTAATACTATAGCGGCGAATACCAATGGTACGCCAAAGGCGATCGCAGGAGTGATAAATTGCCCCGTGCAATCGGTGCTTCTAGGCTAGCGCATTTTTGCCACACTGCTGAGTGGGGTGAGTCTATTCCCCTAGGATGGACTGGGTCAGTGCCATCACAGGCTGCATTAACGGTGTTTCCTCACCCGAGAGCACTTGATTGACCACTTGGGGCAGGACTTGGTACGTTACTTGTGCCACCTTCTCATCCTTGAAGGCCTTAATGATCGTGCGGTACCACAGCAAGAAGCCATCCCGCAGGGCATCCAAATCGGCAAATAACATCGCCGCTGCCGCTAGGCGTAGTACATGCTTGCGATCGCGCCGACACACGGCGGAATAGTCGTGATTGCCCTTACGGAAAATATGGGGACTTTTGGCGCGCAGTTGCTGCTCCACCTGATCTAGGATTTTCTCTTCAGCATCGCGGATTTTTTCGTAGGCACGAATGCGCTGCTCCGCTGCCGCTAGATAATTTCTGAGAAATTCCAGTTCCTTGGCACTGGCATAGCGGCCATCGGCCTCAAGGCTGAGTTTTTCTAGTTGACGCAGCATCAGTCCCACCCCACAACAACTCTATTCTGACAAAATTGAACTGCCGAGGGCAAGGACAGGCTGCATCACCCGTTGTTCTTCGGGCGTGAGCAGTTGCTTTATCATATTCGGCAGGTACTTGCCATAGGTGGAGGAGGCAGTTGCTTCGTAGTTAAAGGATTTGACAATGGTGCGGTACCAAAGTAAGAAATTATCCCGCAGCAAGTCCAACTCCGCAAAAAGCATGGCCGAGGCACACAGACGAATGGTATCCACTAAATCACGACGGCAAATTTCTGAGCGATCGCCATTGATGAAATGGAAGCAGCGGGGATTTTCTGCCTTTTGCATGGATTGAATTTTATCCACCATCATTTCCGCCTCAGTGCGGATTTTTTCGTAGGCACTGATGCGACTCTCCACCGAGGCCAAGTACTCCCGCAGAAAATCTAATTCCTCGGCCCGGGCATAGCGACCATCGGCAACAACAGTTAAGTGATTCAACTGACGGAACATAGGGCAACCCTCGCTAGAAAATAAATGAACACACTCGCTTGTGGCTTATCGTTTCACCAACTCCCCTTGGCGCAGGCGTTTTTCAATATCCCGTGCCGTAGCCCCTTCGTTTTGCCAGAAGGCAGCAGCATCAATGCGATCCTGTTTACCAACGAGAAACTTACAGTAGGTTTCCCCCATGGCATAGCACTGCAACTCGATACAACTCAGGGGCTTTTGAATCAATCCCGTAAAGAAGCCCGCAAACAGACCGGCATAGATGTAGCAGACGGGCTTACCCACATCCCCAAGGGTGCGCGCCACCACGGAGTCAAAGATATTGATGAACATAAAACCATTCTTTTGCTCCGTGAGATCCACTTCCCAGTTGCCCCAGCCTAGGGTTGTCAAGGGCCACCACCAAGCCTCGAGGATAAATGTCAAGGTGGCCTTGCGTAGTTCGCGCTGGTACTCCTGCTCAAAGTGTTGCTTAAAGACAACCGCATCGCGTTTGCCCCACTCTTCGCCAATTTTGTACATGACGAGGGCAGAGGCAGGGCCAACTTCCTCTTCGAGACCTTCCACTAGGCCAATGACAAAGTCTTCTGTCGCTAGAGCGATCCGCTGATCATACCAGTCGGTAATGCTGCCCCGTTGGCGATCAAATTGCAGATAGTCCCGCAAGCTATAGTGATTGGTGCGCATCGGATGAGTTTGGTGTAACTGATGCTGATAGTCCTGAGCACGGGTCATAGCATTGGCACTCCCAGCAGGTTGAGACGGCGTGACAGAAACCATAGATCAGCGAATTGCCCCCTATTGTGCTTGAACGTTAGGTACTGAGCAGCCACACTTTTTAGGCTAAAAGATTTTTCAGGGTCGTGGCTCCGCACTCCCACTGATTTTTTGTCTAACGACACATTTCTATAAGTTCTGTTTCATTGATGCAGGGGATGCCCAATTCTTGAGCGCGTCGCAGTTTACTCCCCGCTTTTTCGCCCACCACTAGATAATCCGTTTGCCGACTGACACTCTCACTCACTTGACCGCCATGTTGCTGGATCAGCGTTTTGGCTGCTTCACGGGTGAGGCTGGGCAGGGTGCCTGTAATCACAAAACGTTTGCCCGCAAGGGATTGTCCAGTCGTTGGTGCAGTGGCGATCGCCGCCGCCAGTTGTAGCCCCAAGGCTTTGAGATCAGCAATGAGGGTTTGGTGCGCTGGGTCTTGGAACCACTCGTGAACCGCTTGGGCAATTTCCTCACCAATGCCATAGACCCCACACAGATCGGCGACGGTAGCAGCGGCCAGCTCCTCAACAGACTTGAATTGATCGGCAAGCACTTGGGCATTGACACTCCCCACATGGCGGATGCCTAGGCCATAGAGCACCCGTGGCCACGGTTGTTCTTTCGAGTCAGCGATCGCCTGCAACAATTTAGCAGCGGACTTTTGACCCATGCGCTCGAGGCGCAACAGTTGTGCTGCCGTCAGGCGATAGAGATTTGCCGGGGTGTGCACCAACTCCTTGGCCACCAATTGCTGTACTAGCTTTTCCCCTAACCCTTGAATATCCAAGGCATCCCGACTTGCCCAGTGGAGGATTTGGCCGCGCACGATCGCCGGACACCGCGGATTGACACAGCGACTCACCGCTTCGTTGGCAGGGCGCACCACCGGCTGATGACATTCAGGACACACGGTGGGCATCGTAAAGGGTTGAGCCGTTGGCGATCGCAATTCGGGAAAGACCCGCACAATCTCTGGAATGATTTCGCCGGCTTTGTGGATCACCACCTTATCGCCAATGTGCAAATCCAATTCGGCAATGTAGTCTGCATTGTGCAGCGTTGCCCGTGATACCGTGGTACCCGCTAATTGCACTGGCACCAGTTCAGCGACTGGGGTGAGCGCACCCGTGCGTCCCACTTGAATGGTAATGGCCACCACATCAGTAATGGCCTGCTCTGGTTCGTACTTCCAAGCAACACAGCCGCGGGGAAACTTTTGCGTAAACCCAAGGGTCTGTTGCAGCGTTAAATCATTGAGCTTGACCACAATGCCATCGGTCAGATAAGGCAGTTGGTGGCGGGCGGTTTGCCAGTGGTCGTAGTAGGCTTTCACCGCCTCTAGGTCAGGGCAGTCGGCATTGTGGGGATTGACCCGAAAGCCAAGGCGTTGCAGCGCATTGAGCACTTGCCGCTGCGATTGGGGTTCCCCTGCTTGGTTCTCATCCCAAGGAACGCTACCCCCTTCAGGTAAATGCAGCGCATAGGCAAAGAAGTCCAGTTGGCGTTGGGCAACAATGCGCGGATCCAGTTGACGGAGAGTACCGGCGGCGGCATTACGGGGATTAGCAAAGGGAGCTTCTCCTTGGGCTTGGCGTTCTTGGTTGAGTTGATGGAATCGCGCCAAAGGCAAAAAAGCTTCCCCACGAACTTCAACGATTGGGGGTGGGTTCTCGATGGCTAGCCGCAGGGGAATGGTGCGAATCGTGCGCACATTGCTGGTAATATCCTCACCGCGTTGGCCATCGCCCCGAGTTGCCCCCCGCACCAATAACCCGTTTTCATAGGTCAAAGCAAGGGCCACGCCATCCATTTTGAGTTCGCAGACATATTCCGTCGGGGGAATTGGCTCCTCTCGCCGTAGGCTACGCCAATAGCGCTGCCAGCGTTCCTGCCACGCCACCATATCGGCAAAGGTAAAGGCATTTTCGAGGCTATAGAGGGGAATGCGATGGCTGACACTCTCAAATTGACTGACGGGAGCTTCGCCGACCCGCTGGGTAGGGCTGTCGGGGGTGATGTACTCAGGATGAGCCGCTTCGAGTTCCTGCAGTTCGCGATAGAGCTGGTCATAGACTTCATCTTCCATGATCGGCTGATCGAGGGCATAGTAGGCGTAGCTCGCCCGCTGAAGCAGGTGCCGCAGTTGTTGAATCCGTTCGGCTGCTGTCGTCATCGGGGGTTCCTTCGAGACCATTTGCCCCAGGGATTTGGACTATTCTTGACTATTCTTGGGGCGTGGTTTGGCCACATGGGGCAGTCCCCAGCCCAGTTTTTGCCGCAGCACATGGAAGAATTCTGGCGCACGCAGGCGAATGAAGCGGGCACGGTAGGGGGCACGTTGTACAAAAACTTGATCCTCCGGCTGAATGTAGCAGCCCGCATTGCCATCCACCACCAGAATGAGGTGCTTGAAGGGGTTCGCCGGATAGATCCACACCGGTTCGCTGTTGGCAAAGACAAGGGCACGGGAGGCTAAAGAGTGGGGACAAATGGGCACCAATTGTAAAGCCGCCACACCGGGGGTAATCACAGGGCCACCCGCCGAGAGGGCATAGGCCGTAGAACCGGTGGGGGTGGAGAGAATCAAGCCATCAGCAGCAATATCCACGCGGGCATGGGCACCCACATCCACTTCAAAGTGGCACATTCCCGTCAGGGGTTCTTTGTGGATCACCATTTCATTGAGGGAGAGGGCTTCCCAAATAACGGTTTGATCGCGGAGAACTTGAACCGTGAGCATCGTGCGATCTTCAATCGTGTAGTCGCCGCGCAGCACTTGATCAAGGGCAGGTTCTAAATCGGCGACATAGCCCTCGGTGAGAAAGCCCAAGTGGCCGGTGTTGATGGTGAGCAGCGGAATCTCACAGGGAGCCAACTGGCGAAAGGCAGAAAGCACAGTGCCATCGCCGCCAAGAACAACCGCAAAGGCCATGGAAGCATCAAAGCCGGGGGGCACCAGTTGATCAATGGGGGTATGGCAGACGGGACTATCGGGACGGGAATAGCCAAGAATGCCACCAATCCCCGTGGCCATGTGCACTTCCCAGCCCTGAAGCTCTAAGATTTGACGGACATGGGTAGCCAATTCGACCGCAAGGGGTTTGCCTTCGTTGTAGATGATCCCCGCCTTCACAGCAACTCCTAGGGGGTGGACTTAAAGGGACTGCGTTTTTTGCGTCCAGATTTTTTCTGTTTGGCTTTTTCGTAATCCAATTCTTTGAGTTTACGCAGAATTCGGGTGAAATAGTCCTGTAAATAGGCCTCAAGGGTCAGGGTTTCGCTGGGATCGAGGTCAAAGGTGCGATAGACTTCCTCCATCGGGGCATTGAAGACTTGACCACTGGCAATCACTTCCGTAAAGGCAAGGCGATCGCTAATGTTCCATGTCCACTGAAACCACTGGGTGGCCTGCCGTGCGGCTCGCAAAACCCCAATGGGCAAGCGAGTAATTTTTGCCTCCTGCCCTGAGAGATTTTCACATAGCTTAATAATTTCATCGGCTGTCCAAGCGCGGGTGCCCGCTAGATCAAAGGTTTTGCCATAGGTGGCAGGCCGATCAATGGCACGCACGGCAAATTTGGCCACGTCCTGAGTATCCATGTAGGCAATGGCGGTGGACTCTCCCAAAACCCAAATGGATTGATTTTCCAGAATCGGGATCGCATATTGGCCAATCAAGCCCTGAAAGAAGCCACAGGGACGCAGGATCGTGTAGTTTAGCCCTGATTCGCGCAAGAAGTCTTCGGTACAGTGTTTGATTTGCATCAGGGGCACGTGGGGATAGTCCTGCGCTCCCATAATCGAGAAAAAGATCAGGTGCTCAATATCAGCAGCTTGGGCAGCCTGAATCAAGTTGACTTTGCCTTGCCAATCCACTGCTTCGATGGTTAGGGTATCGGTGGGGCGAGTGGCAGAGGCATCAATGACCACTGAGGCCTTGGCGTACTGCAATGCCTCAAGAATACTGTCAGCAGCACAGAGGTTTCCCTGCAGAATGGTGGCGCCCCATTCCCGCAGAAACGTGGCTTTGGCTGGACTGCGGACAAAACAATAGACCTGATGTCCTTCATCTAAAGCGCGGCGCACAATTTGCCGCCCTAGGGTACCCGTACCGCCAACAATAAAAACGTTCATGAAAAACTCTAGTCATAAATCTTAACTTTTGTAATACTTTATCAGAATTCCCGACACGGGCGATCGCGCAGCGTGTTCTACGGACAATCGTGGGGATCATCCTGAGCAAACGCAGACGGATTAAGTGGCAAAGTCTTCACAGTGGAGCGTTTCCCATGTTTTGCGCCCCGTCACAGGATTAGTGCCACTGGCAACCTTGCAGAGCTTGCGTTGGGCGTCTTCCCGCAGTTCCACATCGGTAAAGTCAGCACCGGTGATAATGGCATCGTCAAAGTTGGTATTAAAGGCAAAGGCACCTTCAAGGATGGCATTGGTGAGATTGGCCTTGGTCAGCCGTGCGGTGTCCAATGTGGCGTAGCGTAAATCGGCACCTTCAAGGTTAGCCGTTTCCATGTTGGCACCAAAGAAGCTTACCCCCTGAAGATTGGTGTGGCTGAGGTTACTGTGGAAGAGGTTGGCTTTTGTGAATTCCGACCCCCGCAGATCCCGCCCGGAAAAATCCATATTGATCAGGGCTTCTTTCGTGTAATCTTCGGCGATCGCCCCCGTGGGGGTGAGCAGAATCCACAGGATGGCCAATAGCAATGCTACACACCAGCGCCAGTAACGGCTAATGGTTGTCGTGACAGCCGAGAATGAGAGTAGCATAGGCAACACTAGAGTTAATGTGAAGTGTCTATTGTTCAGATTATCAGCATGGAGATTTCTGAGGCCGAGTGGGTACGCGATACCTTTATTGATGATGGCTATGCCGAAGGCTACTTTCTCATGGGGGAAGGCGATCACCTAGAGTGGTACACCAGCCGCCAGCGGGCATTGATTCCCCTCGATGAGCGGTTTTGCTATCCGAAGTCTTTGCAGCGAGTGCTCAATCAAAATCGCTTTCAAGTTGCGATTAACCGGGACTTTGCTGCTGTGGTTGAGGGGTGTGCCGATCGCCCGAGTACATGGATAACACCCCGTCTTAAGGACGTGTACCATCTGCTTTACGGCACAGGTTGGGCAGTAAGTTTTGAAACGTGGCAGGGCGATGAACTGGCAGGGGGCATTCTCGGTATTGTGATTGGCGGCGCATTTATCGGCGAGTCCATGTTCTATCGCATCCCCGACGGCTCGAAAGTGGCGATGGTGAAACTGGTGGAGCATCTGCGGCGTCGCGGCTTTCTGCTGTTTGATGCCCAACTGCAAAATCCCCATCTTGAGCGCTTTGGGGCGTATGTTGTCAGCGATCGCGAGTATCGGCAGTTATTGGCACAGGCAATTCGTCAACCCTGTCAATTTCTCTAATACTCTCAGACCAGTGCCTGCGTCAATTATCTATCAAAAACAATTAATCTATTCTTAAACCAAACTTAGTCATAAATTAGTCATCAATACACACATTATTGAGAATGTTTTTGAGCAGAAAAGCTATACTGTGATTCAAGACGCACTCCCTTCAAAAAAATGATGACTTTGCGCTGGCGAAACCGCCCTTTGTTGCCGCTCCTTTCTGTGGTGGCCGGTTTGATGTTGACGCTGGCGCCGTCGCCGATTCAAGCCTATGTGCGCTTCCCTGATTTACCCGATACCTACGTCAACGATCTAGTGAAGGTGTTAGAGGATCCTCAGCGGGAACAGGTTCGCTCCGAACTTCAAGCGTTTCATCAACGCACGAATCAGCAAGTCCTACTGGTAACGATTCCTTCCTATCGCGATTACAGCAACCAACACTCAAGTTTTGAAGCCTTTGCCACGGATTTATTTAACCATCGGGGCGTGGGTAGCCGTTGGCGCAATGATGGCGTGATGATGTTGGTTGCCCCTGGCGATCGCAAGGTGCGGATTGAATTGGGCAGTGCCTATGGCAGTGGTTGGAACCCACGCATGCAAACCGTGATTGATCGCTATATGCTGCCGGACTTTCGCCGGGGCCAGATGGCGCAGGGCATCATGAATGGGGTGCGTGCTCTGCTCAATGAACTGGGGACCAATCAGTTGACCACCTCCAGTAGCTCTGTCCCCTCAACTTACACCAGCACTGCCGGCGGGGACATTATTACGGGCATCTTCATCATTGTTGGTCTGATCATTCTTATTCCTTCCAGCATCATTTCTGCGATCGTCAAGTTTATTTTCAATAGTTCCTCCAGCTATGACGACAGTTACTCGAGCCGCAGTGATGATGAGGGTGGGCATTCCTCAGGTGGGGGGGCTTCGGGCAGTTGGTAACTGGATTCACCCCTACTAGAATTGAAGGCCAAAATGCTAAAATAGCGTCGTTCCGTAGCATATGAGACACGCTCTTGACGCAGGCGACGAATCTTCCGGGCATTGATTCCCCCCAAATTGATGAGTTTTTGCAGGAATTAGCGACAATCCAAGACTCTGGTCCGAAGCGGATTGCGCTCCTTGGCTCGCGTCACGTCCCGATTACGCATCAGCACCTCATTGAAATGATGAGCTATGCCCTCGTGCTGGCGGGTAACCGCTTGATGACCTCAGGTGCGGTGGGAACCAATGCAGCGGCAATTCGGGGAGCCATGCGGGCAGACCCCAATTTGCTAACGGTGATCTTGCCCCAAAGTCTTGAGCGCCAGCCTCGCGAGTCCCGCCAACAACTGGATAAGGTGATGCACTTGGTGGAGAAGCCCGAAAACGATCACCTGCCCCTCGCAGAAGCCAGTTCCCTCTGCAATCAGGAAATTATTTCCCGCTGCCAGCAACTGATTTGTTTTGCTTTTCACGATAGCCACACACTGCTGCAAACCTGTGAACTGGCGGAAGAGCAGCATAAGGTGGTGACGCTCTTTTACTTTGATTAACCGCGGACGGTTTTCCCCACCTAGGGCCATTGAGTCCCTATGCCAGAATAGGAGCAGGATTCAAGGTTGATACGCCATGAGCGGCTTCTACAACTGGTATCGGAATGTGTTGCGGCATCCTAAATATCGCTGGTTGATCATTGCCGCCAGCTTGATCTATTTGCTCAGTCCTCTGGATATTTCACCCGATCTAGTGCCGATCATCGGTCAATTGGATGATGTCACGGTCATGGTGATCCTTGCCAGTGAGCTAACGCAATTGCTGGTGGAGCGGATTAAAAGCCGGCGATCGCCCAACATCACCACCACGGTAGATGTGGAAGCAGAGCAAGTTTAGGGATTAATCCCGCGATCGCAAGTCACTGCCAACAGAGCGCAGCAGCCAGCGGTTTTGCACATAACTCAGGGCACCGTTAATGAGTGCGGCGGCCATCAAGATGCCAATCGCAGGCATAAAGAGGGGTTCCCAGAGGCTGATCCAGAGATCAAAGCCAAGGGGTAGCGCCAAGGAGCGCCCTACAAGGGCAACCACAAACCAGCCAAAGCTAGCCAAGACAAAGAAGGTATCCGCCACCAAGAGCCAATTGATCACGTCCCGCAGCCGTGCCATAGCTATCCCCCCAATACCCACTGTTTGACGCGGGCAAGGGTCTCCCAATCGGGTTTGCGCTGCAGGCCGTCGGCAAAGTTATCGATGACCTCTTGGCGCAGCTCAGCGACAGCAGCAACAACGGTTTGCGCCAATTCAATGTGGGGACGAACCCCCTTTTGGCCTGTTTCTAGCATCGCTACCGCAAGGTTAATGCGGGCTTGGGGGTCTTCAGGATTTAGCTTGACCGCTTTTTGGGCGGCCTTCAGGGCAGATTGGGGCTTGTCATCGAGGAGATAGAGCCACGCTAAGCACGTCCAAGCGGCGCTACTTTTTTGAGCACGCTGGCAAATCTCTTTGAAGGTGGGAATCAGTTCTCCAGGCGGTGCCCCTTCTTTGTAGCGGGCGATCGCCGCCTCAAATTGACGTTCAACGTCACTCACGGGTTGAGATGTGGTCAAGGGCAGGACTCCTTAGGCAGAAAATGAGGTACCACAGCCACAGGTTTGGGTGGCATTGGGATTCGTAAACTTAAAGCCGCCACCAATAAGGGCGTTGCTGTAGTCGAGCACCAAGCCATAGATGTAGAGCATACTCTTGGGATCGGAGACCACTTTGAAGCCATCATAGTCAAAGACTTCATCATCGGGACGGATATTGGCGGGGTCTTCAAAGTCCATCGTGTAGGACATGCCGGAGCAGCCACCCCCTTTGACGCCGACCCGCAAACATAGGTCTTTGCCGTGCTTATCGCGGAGTTCAAGCACGTGCTTGAGGGCAGCTTCGGTCATCATGATTCCCTTGGCGGGTTGTGTGGCCTGTGTCATCACCCACTCCTGAAAGACTCCAAACTTTATCGTAGCAAGTTCAGCGGTGGCTCACCATCTCGTGGGCACGCTTAAAGGCTTCGTCAAGCACCTCCGAGAGGGTGGGATGGGTGTGGACATTAAAGGCTAAGTGGCTCACGGTTTGGCGATCGCGAATGGCATTGGCGGCCTCTTGAATTAAATCCGAAGCATGGAGACCAAAGATATGCGCCCCCAGTAGCTCGCCCGTATCCGCACGGAAGATCACCTTGGCGAGGCCATCGGTTTCCGTTTCCGCCAGTGCCTTGGAGTTGCCCTTAAAGTAGGTACGTGCCACTTGTACCTCAAAGCCTTCTTTTTCCCCTAGCTCACGGGCTTGGGGTTCCGTCAAGCCGACAAAGCTCATTTCCGGATGGGTAAAGGCCGCCGCAGGAATACTGCGATAATCCACTTGGCGCGGCCGCCCGACAATGGTTTCAACAACAGCAATCCCCTGCGCCGAAGCGGCATGGGCAAGCATCATTTTCCCCGTGGCGTCACCGATCGCCCACAGGTGGGGAACGGGTTTCCCTTTTTTCGTTACTGCCAAATACTCATTGACGGGGATAAAGCCACGCTTATCGGTGTTGACGCCCACACTCTCTAGGCCAATATCTTGAGTGGCGGGAATGCGACCGGTGGCCACAAGGCAGGCATCCACCTCTAGGACATCCACCACTTCTTTGGTTTTGGCATCCGCCAATTCAATGACCACTGGACTACCGGGAATCACCCGCTTGGCTAGGGTACCGCTGTAGGTTTCAATGTCGCGAGGGGCAATCAAGACCCGCTGTGCCTGTTTGGCAATATCTGGATCAAAGGTGGGCATGAGTTGATCCAGTGCCTCAATCATGGTCACTTCGCAACCCAAGGCGGTGTAAATATCGGCAAACTCTAGGCCAATATAGCCACTGCCAATGATGGCTACCCACTGCGGCAACCAATCCAGCTTAATGGCATCATCACTGGTATAAACGGTCTTGCCATCCACTTCAATGCCGGGGGGAACCCAAGGGACTGAGCCGGTGGCAATAATGATGTCCTTGGCCGTAACCGTTTTCTCACCCGTGGGGGTGGTAATGCTGACTTTCTGACACCCCGCTACTTTGCCCCGACCAATAAGGGTGTCTACGCCAAGGCGCTTGAGGCTGTTTGTCAGATCACTGCGGATTTTTTGTACCAAATTGGCGGCATGGGCAGCCACACCCGCGCGATCCACATTCACCTGCCCCAGTTGAATCCCCAAGGCTTGCCAATGACTGGCTTGACGCAGTTCTCGTACCCGTCCGGCTGCCGCAAGGAGTGCTTTTGAGGGAATACAGCCGCGATTGACGCAGGTGCCCCCCATTTCTGCGGCTTCGACAATGGCCGTTTTCAGACCGACGCTGACGGCATGCAGGGCAGCCCCATGACCCCCCACACCCGCACCGATAATGACGAGATCGTAGTCAAAGCTCAAGGACGGTTCTCCCCAACAGCATTTTCCTAGCTTATCAAAGGGCGTCCCCGCTGAGAACTTAGACCTTTTGGCTATAGGCGGTTAGGGGTTCCTTGATCCAGCGAATATAGAGGTGTTTGAAGGTGGACTTGAGGACACGCGGCGCACCAAAGTCAATGGGCATCATCTGCTGGGGTAGTTGCCAGTCTCGAACAGCTAATTCGTGGGGCTGTGCCAAGGGAAATATAATCTCACTCAGCTCATAGTTGTAGCCAAGGGCGGTGGCGGCACGTTGGGTAGGAATGCGCTCAGGATCCACATTCAGGATAGCCACGAGGGCGCGATCGAGGGCAAAGACATCACGACTGGCACCCAAAATATTCAGGGGGCGCGGCGTTCCCCCACTGGGGCCATTGCCTTCATGGCCAATAATGCCATCCACAATCGTGAGGTCGGGGGCGATCGCCCGTGCAGTTTCGACGAGCATGCGGCCAAAGCGATCAGCATCCTTACCCGCTTCCATATGCCACCATGCCTTCATTTTGCCGGGGACACAGCCAAAGAGATTCTTGACCCCAAGGGTGAGGGTGAGTTGCACATGGGATTTCACCTTGGGTAGGTTAATGACGACATCGGCGGCCATCGCTTCTTTGCTCAGGCGCAGGTGGGCAAATTCAGGATTGTCCGTAGCATAGCGATCGCCATGGAATTCAATGACCGGTAAATTCAATTCCTGAATAAAGGGCAAATAGCCATTGTTGCGGGCGACCCCCAATGCCGAGCCAAAGGCAGGTCCATCCCCTAGGAAGGGCTGTCCCCCCACCACCTGCACCATTTTGGCAACGCAATAGACCAGTTCTGGGCGAGTGACGCATTCGTGTTTTGGTCGTGCGCCGGTGAGTAAGTTCGGCTTGAGCAGCACGCGATCGCCCGGTTTGACGATCGCCGCCATTCCCCCCAAGGGCGCTAGGAGTTCCTCAAGGGATGCACTGAGACGGTCAAGGTCATAGGATGTTGCCCGCAGTAAACTCACGCTTGGCATCGGAGGCTCCTTGTCACTGGCATTGTTTCTCAACAGTGTGCCACAAAGATAAAATTGAGGCTTTGCAATCCCTGCCCAATGATCCTCTCAAACCAACATTAGATGATGAAAAAGCTGCAAAAAGATACGATAGAGAAGAGACATGTCTGCTAATGAGCGATCGCGAATGCCCCAAGGCCTTGAGTCAGAATTTCGGCAGCAGGTGGATCGCCTGCATCGCTTTACCGTTCTCATGCGCTGGAGTGTAGTGCTCTTTCTTTGGCTGACGGTTGGCACATTGAGTCTCTGGGGCTTCCGTTATGAAATTAGCCTGATGCGCGAGCACTTTACGTGGGCAGCGTTGCGTTATGGCATTCTCTTCAATCGGCTGCCGGCGATCGGTTTGGCGCTGTGCATTGGCATGACCCTGAGCGTTCTCTACTGGCAGACCCGCAACATTTTCTGGGGCAGATCCCCCAAGTGGCAGCAACGCCTAGAAAAACAAGTCCTGCGCATTCGTCAACAGGGGCAACGCCATCCCCTATGGCATTGGGTGTGTCGGCAGTAGCAAATCCCCCAGGGGTGCCGGCACCGGCAAAATAATGAGCAATAGCAACACCAGTGCCATCAAGCCAAGGGCATCGCGCCAGTTATCCAATTCACTGACATCATTGAGGGCAGGTTCATCAAAGGCGGGCATAAAGAAGAGGATCAAGGCCCAGACAAAGAGCCACGGTTGAATAAAGGAGAGAATCAGCACCAGTAAACGGCTGACTTGGCCAATGACTGCCCCCGCCCGATGACCATACATCGCATGGACAATGTGCCCCCCATCCAATTGACCCACCGGCATCAAGTTCAAAGCCGTCACCACCAAGCCCAGCACTCCCGCCACTGCCATCGGATGGAGGTGTAGCGCACTATCACTCTTGAGGGCAGCGCCAAAAATGGCTTTGGCAATCAGGGCAAAGAGAATCGAAATGCGGGGACTAAACACTTGGGGATTGAGGGGCTGCTCGGAAGCATTGGCGGGCAGTTGTACCACCTCGGACTGCTGTAGTCCCCAAACTAGAATCGGTAGGGTCACGAGCAATCCCGCAAGGGGACCCGCCATACTGATGTCAAAGAGGGCACGGCGATGGGGAACGGGCGATCGCATCTGGATAAAGGCCCCCAGTGTGCCCATGGCAAAGGGTAGAGGAATAAAGTAGGGCAGCGTTGCTTTGACGCGGTAATACCACGCAGTGGCAAAGTGTCCCAGTTCATGGATGCCCAAAATCAACAGCAGACTGACACTGTAGGGCAACCCCTGCCAGAGCAAACTGGGATTGAGTCGCAGTTCCGCCGCCGTCAGCTCAGGCGCTACGAGTGCCAAGCCAGCAACCGTTGTCGTCAGAAACGTTAAAGCCAATAGTCCAAGGCTGAGGCCGGGACGAAACAGCTGTTGGGGCTGGGGCAAGCGATCGCGGGGAATCAAGGCAAAAAAGGGCTTATTACTCAAACCCATTTGAAACATGACCAGAAAGCGATCGCCAAAGCGTTGGGCAATATTGCGCTCCACGGTTTCATAGACTTGGTTCGCATCCCCGCGCATTTGCCCCCGGCAGATCACCGCCTGCGGACGATACTCAATTTGTTGCAGATAGTACATGCCCCAAGGGAAACAGCTCTGCAATTGCGTTTCTTCATCCTGATTGAGGAGCTTGCCATTTTCCGTCGGTGTGGGCGGTGGGGGTGTGGGTGGTGCCGCTGGTAAGGAGGGCTGGCCTCGGCGCAAAAGCACAAGATAGAGCACCGAACTGGTGACAAAAACAAGGATCAACCATCCCGACGGCACAGGGGTATTCCCTAAAAGCAGCATCCAACCCCCAATAAAAAATGCTGGCAACATCAGCACCAGCCATAGGAGCCACCAAGGGGTTTGACTGACACGGGCAGCACTCTGGCGGACAATAAAGACCAAGATCAAACCCAATACAATAAGGGAAATCCATGTCATGATTTCGATCCCTGTGGCTCAACAACAGAAACCGCCCCGCCTTGTATTGCCCATGGTTTACGGGTTTCCACCAAACCGCGAGACGCTGGGAGGCACTGCTTATCTCATTGTAGAAAATGATGGCAATACCCTTATTGATTCCCCCCCTTGGACAGAGAGCAGCCAAAATTGGCTCAGGGAGCAGGGTGGCGTTCAGCGCCTCATCCTTACCCATCGAGGGGCGATCGCCCGCGTTCGTGAGCTGCAGCGCACCTTTAACTGTGAAGTAATCATCCATGGTCAAGAAGCCTATCTTCTACCCCAAGTGACCGTAACCCCGTTTAACCACCATCTAGC
Source organism: Thermosynechococcus sp. PKX82 (assembly GCF_031583255.1). Classification (NCBI taxonomy): domain Bacteria; kingdom Bacillati; phylum Cyanobacteriota; class Cyanophyceae; order Acaryochloridales; family Thermosynechococcaceae; genus Thermosynechococcus; species Thermosynechococcus sp. PKX82. The sequence goes on from NZ_CP134169.1 coordinate 1,193,950, forward strand.
GATTAGTGAAACCCTCGAAATCCTCTGGACACCCGGTCACTCCCCCGGCAGCGCCTGTGTCTATTGGTCTGGCCAAGGGGGTGTTCTCTTTAGCGGTCGTCACCTACTCCCTACGCCGACGGGAGAACTGGCCCCCATCAAGACCGCCACCACCTTCCACTGGCCTCGACAACTGCGCAGTGTTGAGACATTAAAAGCCTTTTGTCGGCAGAAGTCCCTGAGTTATCTCTGTCCGGGGGCAAATATTGGTTTTCTGCGGGGGACACTGGCGATCGCCAACGCCCAAGCCATTCTGCAAGAAATCCCTGTTGATAACCTTTTGGCTAACAAGGTTTAATGTTTCCTTAATTTCCCCATCAGGATAATACAGGTTCGGGAAAAGGAACTTGGAGAGATCGTTAAACCCCACTTAGATCAAAACTTGCATCCTCTATAGTGAAGGTAGGCAGAGGGAATAAGCCCAAGCAATACCAAGGCAAACAAAAACAAAGTTAATTGTTGGTGCTGTTCTCTCTGTAAATCATCCCGTGGGCAATCTAAAACCTTAAGGAATACAGGAGGATCAGCGTATGGCACTCGTTCGTTGGGAACCGTTCCGCGAAATCGATGCGCTACAACGCCAAATGAACCGTCTATTTGATGAATTGATTCCCTTGACCGAACGTCGCAGCGATCTCAGCTTCTTGCCGGCAGCCGAACTCGAAGAAACGCCTGATGCTTTGCTTCTAAAAATTGAACTGCCCGGCATGGAGGCCAAAGACCTCGACATTCAAGTCACGGCGGATGCCGTCTCTGTCAGTGGTGAACGCAAATCTGAAAGCCAAAGCGAAAGCAATGGTATCAAACGCACCGAATTCCGCTACGGTAAATTCCAACGGGTCATTCCTCTGCCAGTGCGGATTCAAAACACCGATGTCAAAGCCGAATACAAAGATGGCATCCTGCACCTGACCCTGCCGAAAGCGGAAGAAGAGAAAAACCGCGTCGTCAAAGTGAACCTTGGCTAATCCGCCACTTTCTCGGCCAAACGGTCAAGGTTGTTGAACAGATGATGAAGCTCCCCCAGCAATGGGGGATTTATTTTGGGCGTCAGTGAAGGTGAGAAAAAACTATGAAGCTAAGGCCACCTCAACCAGTTGTTGCAACTCACCACTTTGGTATAGCTCAATGAGAATGTCCGAGCCACCAATAAACTCACCATTGATAAACACTTGGGGAATCGTTGGCCAGTTGGAATACTCCTTAATCCCTTGGCGAATCTCAAAATCCTCAAGGACATCCACCGTTTCATAGGGAACACCGAGGGCATTCAGGATTTGCACCGCATTGTTGGAAAACCCGCATTGGGGCATGAGCTTGCTGCCCTTCATAAAGACAATGATTTTGTTGCTTTTGACGAGGTGATCAATTTTGGCGTGGAGTTCGGGTGTCATCGTTGGCTTTCCCTCTTGAGTTCACAAGTGACAAAAGAACAGCAATAGATTGCATTCTAAATCACTGGCGTTGTGCCCATTGCTGGGGGGTATAGGTCTTGAGGGCAAGGGCGTGGAGTTCATTGCTAGCCATGAGATCCTTAAGGCTGCTATAGACCAATTGGTGCTGCTGCACCAGTCGCTTACCCTCAAAGGCGGCAGAGACCACTACAGCTTCGTAATGATCGCCACCCCCGGTCAAATCTTGCACTTGAACAAAGGCATCGGGCAAGCTGGATTGAATTAAGGTGGTTAGTTGTTCAGGGGTAACCATAGATAATTATTTATTCCTAACTGGAATCAAGAACCAATTAATCTATCTCCTTTAGTCTATCGCTAAATGTTAAGTTGTTGAGGTCTGGAGGGGATGGCACTGACGGAGGGCACGCACCAAGTCTTCAAGGTTAATGGGCTTGCTCACATAGTCGTCCATACCGGCATCCAAGCAAAGCTGGCGATCGCTCTCCATGGCATTGGCGGTCATGGCAATAATTCGCGGACGGGGTTGGTTCAGCTGTTGAAACAGATTAATCACCTCACGGGTAGCCGTTATCCCATCCATCTCCGGCATCTGCATATCCATCAAAATCACATCATAGGGCTGCCGTTGCACCGCATCCAGCACCTCCAAACCATTGGCAGCAATATCACCGCGATAGCCCAATTTTTCTAAGATGCGCAGTGCCACCATTTGATTGACTTTGTTATCCTCGGCAATGAGAATCCGCAGCGGCGGCAGACCGGCTTTTAAGTCTTCAAAGGATAGGGCAGCCGCTGGCTTAGGCGATACCGTTGTCGGCTTTTTGTCAAATAAATGGTTAAGGACATTGTACAGGGTGGACTGTTTGACCGGCTTGCTGATCAGGGCAGAGAATAAAGCAGTTTCCGACTCTGGCAGTGTATTGCCTAGGGAGGTTAGCAGAACCAGGGGCAATTGCGTGTAGGTGGCGCGAATTTTACGAGCAAGGGAAATGCCATCCATCTCCGGCATTTGCAGATCTAAAATGGCCACATCCGGCAGGGCTTGTTGTTGAAGAAGCACAAGGGCCTTGGGGCCACTCTCAGCCACAAGGGGGTGCATTTTCCAGTTTTTGGTTTGTAGGGCCAGAATTTGCCGGTTAGTAGCATTGTCATCCACAATGAGCACGCGCCGATTTTCAAGATGGCCGACCCCCCTGCTCTCTTTGGAAATGGCCCGCGGATTGACGAGAAATTTGACAGTAAAGTAAAAAACAGAGCCACTTTCTTCAATTGGGATCGATTCATAGTTGGCTGGGGGTGTGCCGCCAACGGCCAAAGGATCTGTGGCCGTTTTACTTTCTACCCAAATTTGCCCCCCCATATGCTCCACAAGGCGTTGACAAATGACAAGGCCCAAACCTGTGCCGCCGTAGTGCCGAGTGGTCGAGGCATCCACTTGCATAAAAGGCTGAAAGAGGCGAGCCATGCCCGTTGGCGAAATGCCGATGCCCGTATCCTGAATGGCAAACCAGTATAAGTAATAGGGGGGCATAAACTCATACTGGCTCATTGGTGCAGGCATGCCCTTAAGGTAGAGGGTCACATTGCCACCTTGGGTAAATTTGATGGCATTGCCCATGAGATTCACCAAGACCTGCCGCAGTCGCCCCATATCACCAATGACCTCATAGGGAATCCCTGGCTCAATATGGGCAGCTAGTTCCACCTGGCGATCGCTGGCTCGACCGGCCAAAAGGTCGAGGACTTCTTCGACGCAGTTACACAGGTTGAAGGGATAGCTCTCTAACTGTAGCTTGCCCGACTCAATCTTAGAAAAATCGAGAATATCATTGATGATGGCAAGTAGGGCGTCACCACTGAGGCGAATGGTGTTGACAAATTCCCGCTGTTGGGGATTGAGGGGGGTATCCAGCAGTAATCCAGTCAGGCCAATGATGGCATTCATTGGGGTGCGAATTTCATGGCTCATGGTGGCCAAAAATTCACTCTTAGCCCGGCTGGCTTCCTCAGCAGCCCTGCGCGCTTGCTCTAGGAATTCCTGTTGCTGGATCATTTGGGAGATGTCTTCCCAAGTGCCGACAAAGCGATCTTTGCCACGGCTTTGCTGCAGAGGAATAATCCGCGCCCTAATCCAGCGACTGCTGCCGTCTTCTTTAACCACCCGGAAGCGCTCATTGAGGGGTACCCTCTTTCGCTGGCAGACAGCCCATGCCTTCAAGACCCGATCGCGATCCTCAGGGTGCAGGCGTTCTATCCACTGTTGTTCGGCTTCCTCCAGACTGTTGACGCCCAACAGGTCTAGGAGTGCCTGATTCAAAAAGGTAGGTCGTCCCTCGGCATCTAGGGTAAAAATGCCCACCGGCGCCATTTTGCTGACACTACGAAAGCGCGCTTCACTTGACCTTAGGAGTTCCCGCAATTGCTCTTTGCGCTGGCGATCGCGGGCAATGATCAGGATAGCACCACCCACCAAAACGGATAGGGCAGCAAAGAGGACAAGGAACTCCTGATGTAGGCGGCGGCTGTATTGCGCCAACCGGGTGTCAGAGAGCCGCGAAACCAACCACCAACGGGTGCTGCTCGAGTCACGAGCTGAATTGGTTGCCCGATCGGCAGAAAGGTAGTTGGCCTTTAGGGGAAAAAAGGCTTGATAGATAAATAGCCCCTGGGCGCTGAATAGGCTGCCTCGAGGCCGTCGTTGCATTTGTTGCCACAGCAGCGGATATTGATTACGGATCGTAAACTGCTGTCGCTCAGGATAATAGAATCCCCATTCCTGGTGATGATTTTCTGCAATGAACCAATAGCCTTGGTCATCCGCTAGGAGGCAGCTGCTGTTCCCTAGATTGCAATTGTTGATCAACTGATTGAGAAGGTGGCTGGCGCGGTAACGAACCAGCAAAACCCCCCTTGGTGCTGCTTTTTGGTACAGGGGTACCCCAATATACAAAACAGGTTGAGCCAAGCTGAAACCGGTGCCCTCTATTAAATCCAAGGGGGAAACAAAAATCTGGTTGGGGGTCAATCGCTGTAGGATAGGCCAGTAACGGTCAATTGTCTTGGTCGCAGCGGCATCCGTTGCTTTGGGTGTGGCATGCCACTGAAAACGCACCCTGCCCTCTGGATCAAGAAAATAAAATTGATCATAGTGTTTTTTGAGGTGTTGCCATGCTGCCAGTCCTGCCTTTGCCTTTTCGTGAGCCTCTTCCCCAGCAGAAGCCTCCATTAAATTAGACAACACCTGCAGTGCCATCAAAGCTCTCAAATCTTCAACCGCGTCATCTAAGATCATTCTTAGGAGCAACCGGCTGCGCTCTAGTTTATACTCCTCCTGCAGTTGTAAGTCCTTCAGAAGGGCGTAGCGTTGACTAAAATACAGGGGTGTTAACAGAGCGGCAATGACTGCTGTTGTGGGCAAAAATAACTTAATAAAAGAGAAAAGAGGAAAGCGAAACATGGACGTTCTCGCTGGCGGTGAGGATGATTTTTCCTGATCAACAGGGAGATGCCGATACAGCGCCCATTCATTAGTGTATCGTGGGGAATGGAGTTGATGGTTAAAAGGGGTGTAAGACCATGATTGAACCTTTACTGTGCGGCATTGTGCTGGGGCTAATTCCAGTCACATTGGCGGGGTTGTTCTTTGCTGCCTACCAGCAGTACAAGCGCGGCAGTCAATTTGAGACCTAGGTTGAGGGGTAAACTCAAGCCTGATTCTACGAACAACACGCCTATGGCTTTGCCTGTTGTTGCCGTTGTAGGACGCCCCAATGTGGGCAAGTCCACCTTTGTCAATCGCTTGGCCGGGGAACGGGATGCCATTGTCCACGATCAGCCCGGTGTAACCCGCGATCGCACCTACCGCCCAGCCTTTTGGCGCGATCGGGAGTTCTTGGTGGTGGATACTGGCGGACTCGTCTTTGACGATGACAGTGAGTTTCTCCCCCTGATTCGCCAACAGGCGGAACTGGCTCTGCAGGAGGCAACAGCTGCAATTTTAGTGGTAGATGGCCAAGCAGGACCCACTGCCCTAGACTATGAGATTGCGGCTTGGTTGCGGCAGCATCCTGTCCCCGTTTTGGTGGCGGTCAATAAATGCGAATCTCCTCAAATGGGTCAGGCGCAGGCGGCAGAATTTTGGGCGCTGGGTCTAGGGGAACCCTACCCCATTTCCAGTATTCATGGCAGCGGTACGGGGGAATTGCTGGATCAGTTGATGACCTACTTACCCGCAGCGGCAACGCTCCCCGAGGCGCCGGAAATTCAGGTGGCCATTGCTGGGCGTCCCAATGTGGGGAAATCCAGTTTGCTCAATGCCTTGATTGGGAGCGATCGCGCCATTGTCAGTCCGATTTCAGGTACCACCCGTGACGCCATTGATACCGTGATTGAACACAATGGCACCCAGTACCGCTTCATTGATACCGCCGGCATTCGTAAGCGGAGTCATGTGGCCTACGGGCCTGAGATGTTTAGTGTGCATCGCGCCTTTAAGGCGATTCACCGCTCCGATGTCGTGCTGTTGGTGTTGGATGCTCTCGAAGAAATTACGGAACAGGATCAGCGCTTGGCGGGGCATATTGCCGATCAGGGGCGTGCCTGTGTCCTAATTGTGAACAAGTGGGATGCCGTTCCCGAAAAGGATACCTATACGATCAATACCTATCGCGATCGCCTGTATCAGCGATTGAATTTTCTGGAGTGGGCAGATGCCCTCTTTGTCAGTGCCCATACGGGTCAACGCCTCGACAAAATTTTTGCAGCAGTAGATGCAGCGGTTGAACAACATCGTCGCCGCGTCAGTACAGCCGTAGTCAATGAAGTGATTCAAGAAGCTCTGCGCTGGCACACGCCCCCCGCCACTCGTCAAGGTCGCCAAGGAAAAATCTACTACGCCACCCAAGTGGCCACTCAGCCGCCAACATTTGCGATTTTTGTCAATGATGCCAAACTCTTCAAGGACAACTATCGCCGCTACATTGAAGGGCAAATTCGCCAACAACTGGGATTTCGAGGCACCCCCATTCGTCTCCTTTGGCGCAGTAAGAAACCTCGTGAAGCTGCCGAATTAGCAGTCCGTTAGGGTTGGCGTTCAACTTTTTTCACTAAACTAAACTTCCCACTCTGGCCATCGTCACTCATCTCAATCTGGCCAACGTAAAAGAAGCGTTGCAGCACTTCGCCTTCAGGGGTAAAGCGAATTTCCCCAAGGGGGGTTTCATAGACTCCCTTGAGAATCTCTTGATTCAAGGCCTGACGCAAATCGGCAAGGGGCAATTCCGACAAGTTCTTTTCTTGGGACAGTCGTGCCAAGGAGTCCGCAAAGACTTGAACTGCCGTAAAGGCTTGAGCACTGAATTGAGAGGGGGCTTGACGATATTTGGCTGCAAAGGCGTCGCGAAACTTGACATTCATGGGATCGGGGTTTTCAGGATTATAGGCCTGAGCCACCAGAACGCCATTACAGAGGCGACGACAAACGGGGAAGAGGTTGACTGTGTTGACGCCATTCCCGCCCAAAATTAGGCCTTGGTAGCCCAATTCCCGTAGTTGGCGAATCAAATTGCCGCCGTCGGCTGCTAAGCCGGAGATAACAATTAAATCAGGTTTGAGATTGAGGGTGGCATTGATTTGGGCTTGGAAATTGGTATCCGTGGTTTGGGTCTGCTGGACAGTCACCAGTTCAAGCTTGGGGTTCTCGCGAATGGCCTTTTGAAAAATCTCGGTTTCTGAGCGACTAAAGGCATCGTCTTGGGCAAAAAAGACTGCCACTCGGCGAATGTTGGGATTAATCTCAAGGGCTGCTTGAATTGCCGTGGGCGCCACCACATCCACCCCTGCGGAGACGCGACTAATGAAGGCACCGATTTCGGGAATGCCACGGGCGGTATTGGAAGGAGCCACCACGGGGACACCAGCCTGCTCGGCAATAGGATCGGCACTAAAAGCCTGCTGCGAGAGGGTGGGGCCAACAATGCCAATCACGCGATCGCGATTGATTAAGGTTTGAAAAACATTCACTGCCCCCGCTTCATCACTGCCGGTATCCTGAATCACCAGCCGTAGGGTCTGCCCCTTGATCTGGCCGGCTTGGTTGAAAAACTCCCCGGCGACTTGCACCCCCTGTAGAGCCTCTTGGCCGTAGAGAGCGGCATTACCGGTTTGAGCGAGGGCAACCCCAAGGGGTAATGCATTGTTGCTTACTGAGGGAGACTCCGTTGCGGTACAGCTACTGAGGGCGATCGCCCCTAGTGCAAGTAATAACCAGCGATACTTCCCCGCCAATTAGACCCGTGCCTCCAAGGACTTCAGGTATTCCGTATTCACCCCCGACTCACGCACAAGGGCAATTTTACCGGTGCGGGCAATTTCGCGAATCCCAAATTTATTCAGCATTTGGACAATGGCCACCATCTTGCCGGGGTCACCGGAGACTTCAATGGTCAGGGAATCATCGGACACATCCACCACCTTGGCACGGAAGATTTGTACCAGTTCCAAGATTTCAGAGCGGGTGCTGGCGGTGGCATTCACCTTCAGGAGCATCAGTTCCCGTTCCACACAGGGAATCGTGGTAATATCCTGCACCTTGAGGACATTGATCAGCTTGTAGAGTTGCTTGGTCAATTGCTCAATGATGGCATCGTCGCCGGGCACCACCATCGTAATGCGGGAGATGCCAATTTGCTCCGCAGGGCCTACCGCTAAGCTCTCAATGTTAAAGCCACGCCGCGCAAATAAACCGGCAATGCGAGTGAGCACACCCGCCTCATCTTCCACTAAAACCGATAGGGTATGTTTCATAACTGGGATTGAATCTTGCTGCCATGCTGGGATGCTGATTCTCTCTAGTTTAGCGGACAAGCCGACACTCTGCGAAGAGGCGATGGGCAATGCGAAAGAGTTCCTGCCCAGTGTGCAAATAGCGATCGTCGTAACTGTGGCTAAATTGCTCTAGCTCATCGAGACCATCCACCAGTTGATTCAAACAGTAATAGAGGTGGGCTGCCACCTTGGCCACAGCAGCGGGGTTGGGTTGGGCTTGGAACGTATAGCGGGCGCGGGTGAGGGCGCGACGACAGTCCTGCAAGTAGGTAAGGAAATGATCCATGAGGTCATCATCAAAGGGATCAGCTGCAAGGGCATCAATCTGGCGGGGGAGCGATCGCAAGACCGCCTCAATAATCCGACTCACGGGGTTGTAGGTGAGGGTCAGCCATTGCTCTAGCTCGCGATCGGCAGCTTGGGAACGCTGCACATCAGGCTGAGCGGTTGTTTGCTGGACACGGTGCTGGGCATCATAGGCCTGCCGACACTGCTCATCCCCCAAGATTTCATAGGCGGCGTTAATGGCGGCCATCCGCTCATGGCTGGAGCGATCGCTAGGATGGTAGTCGGGGTGATACTGCTTGACTAAGCGGCGATAAGCGGCCTTAATCTCGGCTTGGGTAGCCGTTACTGCCACCTGTAGTGTCACGTAGGGATTGGGCTGGGACATCGAAATGGTGAGAAGACCTCCATATTTAGGTTAAAGTGCTGATTTGGCGGTGTCGAGAAATGGTTATCTATGGAACTGCAAGAACGCCTTGGAGGAGTCAATATCTATCTGGTGGGCATGATGGGTGCCGGTAAAACCACCACAGGTCGCATCTTGGCGCAACGCTTGGGCTACAGGTTTGTGGATACAGATGCGGTGATTACAGAGTTTCGCCAACGACCCATTCGCGAAATTTTTGCCCAAGAGGGGGAGGCTGCTTTTCGGGAGTTGGAACAACAGGTCTTAGCACAAGTCTCTAGTTACCATCATTTGGTTGTGGCCACCGGTGGCGGCATTGTCCTCAACCCGATGAACTGGAGTTATTTGCGCCATGGCATTGTGGTCTGGCTTCATGTCCCCCTTGCGGTGCTCTGTCAGCGCCTGCGCCAAGATCAGGAACGTCCCCTGTTGCAGGATCAGCCCCTTGAGGAACGCTTGAGTGAACTGCTGCAAGCGCGTCAATACCTCTATGCGCAGGCGGATTTAGAACTGGCGATTACGGCTGAGGATACCCCAGAAACGGTGTGCGATCGCCTGTGGGAAACCCTCCCCAATATCTTGAAACCCATAGAGCCATCATGCTAGAAGTTCTAGCGATTCTTTCAGCAGCAGCGGCCGGCGGGCTACGACTGGCACTGCCCCTCCTGTTGATTGGTCTATTGCAGGGGGAACAACTGTGGTCACAGGTGCCTTTACTGCGCCATTTTTCCCCCTATGGCGTGGTTGGTGTGTTAGCCGCTTGGTCGTTTCTGGAGATCTTCCTGTCCCGCAATGTCTGGGGCTACCGCCTGATTATCCTTGTACAACTGTGCTTTAGCCCCCTTGTGGGTGCCCTCCTTGGCATGACCGTGGCAACAGCAACAGAGACACCCCAGTGGCTCATTGGTACCCTGAGTGGTCTTTTTGCCTTTGTGTTGCAATTGGTGCAGGTGGGTTGGTTTTATCGGCTGGGGAAGTTACCCCGCTGGGTGATTGTCGGGCAGGATATCCTGTGTATGCTGTTAATTTTATTTGCCCTCAGGGCACCCAAGCAGGGCGGGTTAATTGCCTTACTCCTGCTGTGGTTGGCCGTTCGCAGTGCTAAGGATTGGCAACAACGACATCAGCGCTCCCGCCGCCAACGGCTAAATTCCTAGGACTTGTGCTAAAGTCTCTCTAGCGTGGCAGGAGGATGTGGATGTGAACCAGCAAGCGTTCATCGCAACAGCAATGATTAGTGCAGCGCTTACCAGCGGTGCTGCTTTTGCCATGCCCTCCCCCATGCAGCAACTGGTGCAAACCAATGCTTGTCCCGGCTGTGATCTGCGGAATGTCGATTTACGGGGCTATAACTTAGCAGGGGCAAATTTGCGCGGCGCCAATCTTCAGGGCGCCAACCTCCAGGATACTAACCTCATGGTGGCCAATTTGGTCGGGGCAAATCTGAGTAATGCCAACCTCACCGCCGCTTATTTAGAACGAACTAACCTAGAACAGGCCAATCTCAGTGGTGCTAACCTGAGCCGTGCGATTTTGCGCCATAGTCGTGCCCGCCGTGCCAATTTCAACAACAGCAACTTAACGGGAGCCGATGTCCGCTATGGGGATTTTCGCCGCGCCAATCTCAACGGTGCCACTTTTGAGCAAGCCAATATGCAGTGGGCACGGTTAAACAATGCCACTGTCAGTCAGACCAACTTTAGCGATGCTTACCGTCCCCGTATGCCCTATCGCCTCAATCTCCACTAGGCGCTAGGGGTAGCGCTCATCAGTTCGTAGGGCACCTTTGTGCCCCCAAGGCCGCAGTAGCCATTGACATTGCGATGGAGATATTGCTGGTGGTAGGGTTCGGCAAAGTAAAATTCGGGCGCTGGTAGAATTTCAGTGGTGATCGTGCCATAACCGGCGGCTTTTAGGGCTGCTTGGTAGCGATCGCGACTGGCCTCGGCAAGGGCTTTTTGCTCAGGGGAATAGTAGTAAATACCGGAGCGATACTGCGTCCCCACATCGTTGCCTTGGCGCATGCCTTGGGTGGGGTCATGGTTTTCCCAAAAGACCTTGAGCAATTCCTCATAGGTCACCTTCTGGGGGTCAAAGACCACGCGCACCACCTCGTTGTGACCTGTCATGCCCGTACACACCTCTTCATAGGTGGGATTGGGGGTATAGCCGCCAGCATAGCCCACAGCGGTGACATAGACCCCCGGCACCTGCCAAAACTTGCGCTCAGCCCCCCAAAAACAGCCCATACCAAACATGGCTAACTCCATGCCTTCGGGATAGGGCGGCGTCAGCGGGCGACCGTTGACTAGATGTGCCTCTGGCACCGGCATGGGTTCTGCTCGGCCGGGTAGAGCGGCACTGGGGCTAGGCATTGTCAACTTTTTGAATCCGAAGAATCCCATGGCTGATGTTCACTCGATAGTTCACTACGCTTTTATATTCTGACGAGCTTTTGGGGAGTCGTGCCAGAAGTCACAGCGTTCTAGTTTGCTGCTTGCTGACGCTCCCATTCCTGTAGGGGGCGCTGGAGGGCATTTTTAAGATCAAGGGGCACGAGGGTCACCGTCATTTTTTCGCGCGGTTCCGCTGGCGGGTCAATTTCCGCGTAGAGCTTGAGGCCGTCAAAGGTGGTGTCTCCCAAGTGTAAACGGTGCTGCTGGCCATCTTTAAGGGTGATATCCACAGTGGCCATGGGGGGAGCAAGGCCATAATCCCCGGCACGTTCAGTAGGTACATCGAGAGAGCGATCGCGCTGACCCGTGGCCAATAAGTTTAATAAAAAGACAACCGTGCCCTCTTCTGCGGGGGTTTGCTTTGCCCGATCAATTACCCAGTTACCTGTAGCCAACTTTTTCAGGTTGAGGCTGTAATCAGGGGCAATAATTTTCAAGGCCACCACATCCCCTTCTTGAAAGCCAAAAAGAGGTTTTTTGGCCGCTGTATCATTGCTATTGGGAGTCGGTAACTGTTTCTCAAAGAGATAGAGACCGCCACCCAAAATGGCCGCCGTTGTTAAAAGAACGAGTGTTTTTGTGCGGATGCCACTTGCCATAGCCTATCAATTATAGACTCATTGATAGGGGAGACTCTCAAGCCCCCTGGCGCAACTTATCCAGCACTGACCGATCTTCCAATGTTGAAGTATCCCCAGATACCTCTTGGCCAGCTGCAAGGGAACGCAGGAGCCGCCGCATGATTTTGCCCGATCGCGTTTTGGGCAGGGCATCGGTAAAGCGAATCTCCGCCGGCCGTGCCAAGGCACCAATTTCATTGACAACGTGCTGCTTTAATTCCTGTTGGAGGGCATCGCTGGGGGTAGCCGACCCGTCAAGAATCACAAAGGCAACAATCTCTTCTCCCTTGACCTCGTCGGGTTTACCAACAACGGCTGCTTCAGCAACAGCAGGGTGAGAGACCAATGCCGATTCAATTTCCATCGTGCCCAAGCGGTGACCGGAGACATTGATCACATCGTCAACCCGTCCCATCACCCAAAAGTAGCCATCTTCATCCTTGCGGGCACCATCGCCAGCAAAGTAAACGTATTGGCCATCGCGAGGGGGAATGTGTTCCCAATAGGTGCGGCGGAAGCGATCGGGATCGCCATACACCGTGCGCATCATTCCTGGCCAAGGGTGACGAATGACCAGATACCCACCCTCATTGACCCCCACGGGGTTGCCTTCCCGATCCACCACATCGGCAAGAATCCCCGGAAAGGGCTTGGTGGCAGAACCGGGTTTCATGGGAATTGCCCCCGGTAGCGGTGTAATCATGTGCCCCCCAGTTTCTGTCTGCCACCATGTATCGACAATGGGGCAGCGTTCACCGCCAATGACCCGGTAGTACCACATCCATGCTTCGGGGTTAATCGGTTCACCCACGGTTCCCAAGAGGCGCAAAGAAGAGAGGTTCCGTGCGCGGGGCAAGTGTTCGCCCATTTTAATGAAGGCACGAATAGCCGTGGGAGCGGTGTAGAAAATAGTCACCCCATACTTCTCAATCACATCCCAGAAGCAACCGGGATTGGAGGCGCGGGGTGCCCCTTCATACATGAGGGTGGTTGCCCCATTGGACAGCGGCCCATAGACAATGTAGCTGTGACCCGTAATCCAGCCAACATCAGCGGTACACCAATAGACATCGGTATCTTGGAGGTCAAAGACCCATTGAGTGGTGATGTGGGTGTAGAGGTTGTAACCCGCTGTGGTGTGGACAACGCCTTTGGGTTTGCCGGTGGAGCCAGAGGTGTAGAGAATAAAGAGTAAATCTTCGCTGTCCATGGGTTCGGCAGGACAGTCAGCGCTGACCCCCTTTTGCAGATCATGCCACCAGTGATCGCGACCGGGCACCATGGTCACTGGCTGCTGCGTGCGCTGCACCACCAAGACATGTTCAACGCTGGGAACTGCCTGATTGGCTAGGGCTTTATCCACTTGATCCTTGAGGGGCACAATGGCATCTTTGCGCCAGCCACCGTCAGCCGTAACCACCAGCTTGGCTTGGGCATCAATGAGGCGATCGCGCAAAGCTTCGGCACTAAACCCCCCAAAGACCACTGAGTGGGGGGCGCCGATCCGCGCACAGGCCAACATGGCAATGGCTGCCTCTGGAATCATCGGCATATAGATACCGACGCGATCGCCCTTTTTCACCCCCAGTTGCTTGAGGACATTGGCAAATTGGCAGACTTCGCGGTGCAGTTGGGCATAGGTGAGGGTGCGGCTATCACCGGGTTCTCCTTCCCAGATCAAGGCTGCTTTATTCTTGCGCCAAGTCTTGAGGTGGCGATCCAAGCAGTTGTAGGTGATGTTGATTTTGCCATTGACAAACCACTTGGCATTGGGGGGCTGCCAATCCAGCACCTGATCCCAAGGTTGAAACCACTCTAATTCCTGTTGTGCCAATTCGCCCCAAAAGGCAGCGGGATCGGCTTTGGCCTTTTCGTAGAGGGCATTGTAGGCCTCAAGGGAATTGATCCGCGCCTTGGCCACAAAATCAGCGGGGGGATAAAAAAGGCGGTTTTCCTGAAGAATGGATTCAATCGTGGGATGACTCATCCGTTTTATCCGTGGCAGCAAGATCTATCATAGGGGCGATCGCTCCCCTACTGAAGATGACCCCTGCTTATCCCCGTTGAATCCAATCCAAACCAATCCCCCGCGCCATCATCGCTGCTAAAAAGGGAATGGCACTGAGAAAGGCCAGTTCAGCCCGAATCACCCAAGTCAAACGCTGCACCGTTGGTAACTCGAGGGTGGGAGCCTTCTCTTCCCGCAGCGGTTTAATCCACAGTAGAAAAGAGATCGTTGGATACAGCGACAATAGCCCCACCAAAATAAATAAGCCCACCTTGAGGTGAAAGATGGGGTTGGCCAAATAATATTCAGTGCCTTTGCCAAAATAGAGAACCCGCAAAATGCCCGTGACAAGAACAGTCACCGCAGCAATGCCATAGAGGGCATCCGTAATCACTAATCGCCAAGCCTGTTTAAGGTCTATATCCTTGCGCAGGGTGAGGTGCTCCACCACAAGGGCAGCAAAAGCCACCATAAAGCTGAGGTAGTGCAGATAGGCGATCGCGGCACTGCTCCAAAGGGTGTTCATCCGATAGCGTTCCTTGGCGAGTGAGAGACTTTGCAAAAAGGGCTGTATTGATCCTAGGGGGCAGCCTTGGGATGCGCAAGTGCCAACCCCCACAAGTTTTTAGGCTTTAGCCACGGCGTAGATCTTTGGCCATGGAGCGAAAGCGGTCTAAGCTGGGATCACTGCGACGGCGTTCCTGTTCTTCCACTGGGGGCGTTACCACATCACTGACACTGGGTTCGGGTTTACCTTTGTTTTCTGCCTCTGGATTTACCCTTTCGATGGCGGAGACCAACTCCACCACTTCTACCTCTTCTTTGGCACCGCCGGTTGCAGGGAACGTTTTTTTCACGACCTTGGCGGTACGCATGTACTCAATGTTGCCGTAGGTCTTGGCTGCATCGGGATCGAGAAAAAAGTCTTTGCTGGGTTGGGCGTCAGCTTGCTTGCCCCGACGGAAAAGGCCATCAAAGAGTCCCATAGCGGAATTGTTACCTTTTGTGAAGAAACCGCTGATCAGTTTACAATAAAAATCTCAAGGGGGGTTATCAGAAATTCCGCAAATGAGGGGCGATCGCCAACCCTAGTAGCAATTTTTGTCCCCGAGGTTTTCCAAGACCTGAATCCTCATGGTAGGTTAACGGTGGAAATGCCACAGGATGCAGGACCATGCACGCCAAAACCAAAGGGGAATCGCTCGTCCGCTTACTGGATGTGGGTAAGGCCTACCGTCAGCCCAACGGTCAGGTCATTAGCATTATGGAAAATATTAACCTTGAATTGCGCACGGGGGAAATTGTTGCGCTCCTAGGGCCATCGGGATCCGGTAAGTCAACCCTGATGCGCATTATTACGGGTTTGGTTGCGCCTACGTCTGGGCAGGTCTTGTACCGCGAGCAGCCAATGCAGGGCCTGAATCCGGGGGCTGCGATTGTCTTTCAAAGTTCGGCGCTCTATCCGTGGCTAACGGTTTTAGAAAATGTGGAATTGGGGCTAAAGGCTCTAGGAGAAGGCCCGCGATCGCGCCGCCGCAAGGCACTGCGGATGATTGACATTATTGGCTTGGATGGCTTTGAAAACGCCTACCCCAAGGAACTGTCGGGGGGAATGCGGCAGCGGGTGGGATTTGCCCGTGCTTTGGCGGTGGAGCCGGAACTCCTGTGTATGGATGAGCCATTTTCCGCCTTGGATGTGCTGACAGCAGAGAACCTGCGCTTTGAACTTCTCGATCTGTGGCTAGAGCATAAAATTCCTACCCAGAGTATTTTGATTGTCACCCACCACATTGAAGAGGCGGTCATTCTCGCCGATCGCATTATTGTTTTGGGGAGCAACCCCGGTCGCGTCCGCGCTGACTTTCCAGTGACATTGCCCCACTATCGCGATCGCAAGAACCCTGAGTTTCAAGCCACCGTGGATCGCATCTATAAAATTCTCACCAATCCCCATGTGGATGAATTGGAGCAACTGGAACCCAAGCCAGCTACCCTGCCCACGAGTCAAGAACCGCGTTATCCGCTGCTCCCCCATGTGCGCATTGGCTCGATCGCCGGTCTATTGGAACTCCTAGAACACCGCAAAGAAGACCTCTACCGCATTGCCCAAGAGCTGCAACTGGAGCTAGATGATATTCTGCCCATTGTCGAAGCCGCCCAGATGATGGAACTGGTGGAACTCAAGGAGGGAGACATCAGCGTGACCCCGATTGGCAATGCCTTTATTCAGGGGGACATTGACCAGCGCAAGCTGATTATTCGCCAACAACTCCTCAAGCATATTCGCCTTGTGCAGCAAATCCACACTTTCCTAATGGCCAAGCAAAACCACCGCATTCCCGAAAGTTTGGTGCTGGATATTTTAGAGCGGCACTTTACGCCGCAGGAGGCCGATCGCCAGCTCAATACCGCCATTGACTGGGGACGCTACGCCGAACTCTTTAGCTACGACGAACCGGCCAAAGAAATTTTCCTTGAAGTCAGTGAACCCGAGGAGCCATTGCCCCTTGAAACGACAGCAGTCTGAGGGGAATGTCCTAATGGGTCTGCGCTTGGGTAAACTCCTCTAGCGCCTCCATCACATGGGTGGCATACATCAAGGCAGGGCCGCCATCCATGGCTACAGTCACCATGAGGGTTTCCATGATTTCTTCAGGGGTTGCGCCTGCATGCAAAGCAGCACGGGTGTGGAAGGCAATGCAGCCGTCACAGTGTTTGGCAACCCCAATGGCTAGGGCAATCAACTCTTTGGTTTTGGTATCAAGAGCACCGGGGGTTGACGAGACCCGACTCAAGCTATAAAAGGCCTTCATGGCATCGGGCATCGCTGCCGTTAGCTTTGCCGTGTAGGATTTGATGTGGTTAATTTGCTCGGTGTACATCGCTGTTCTCAAACAATCGTGTTACGCCTATCATCGCCGCTGAAGCAGGCTACCCGCCCGAAACTTCAACGTTTTTTCTTCTTCATTGGTCTATTGGCAACTCCGCTTCGCTACATTACCGCGCCTTAACCCCCACCTGTGACGCGAGGATGGGGGAGTGCAGGCTAAACATGTTCGACGGTCACCGCCCTTGGTGATGAGCATCATCGGTTGCGGGTGAGAAACGCCACGGATGTTCTTAGTCAGCCCACCTAGGATAAGAGTATTCACCCCATAGGGGCTAGACAAAACTGTTCTCTCCATTCACACAAAGGACACCCAAATGCTGAATCAAAAAGGTTTACTCCTCGCCTGCCTCGCCGTTGCCCTCAGCCCCGCTGTGAGCCGTGCTGTACCTCTAGCTGCCACCCAGACCGTGCAATTGCAACCCCCAAGTAATGTACGGGTGCGCCCTACGATTATCGGCAAGATCAATAAATCTCCTTCTATCTCCTGCAATGAGATTGTGATTAATGCCACACTGCATCCTCCCGGCGGCTTTCCAGTGGGGGGTGCCACCGCTACTTTGTCCCCTGCTGGTAGTCATGGTTGCAGTTACAAAATTACCGTTCCGCCCGAGCTACTCGGTAAGAAGGTTCATCTCTGGGGAACGTTCAAGAGTCCCTCACCCCTGTTGTCAATTCAACCCGTGGGCTGGCAAAGTCCCATTTCTCTGCCTCAGCAATTAGGGATTTCCCAGAGCTATGACTTTGTTGCTAAGGACACCGTGATTCATTAAGCCTAAATAAAGGAATTCTGAGAGCGCCACTAGGAGTGACTGGTTTCTAGCCAGTCAAAGATGCGGTCAAGCTGCTCAAGGCTCACCAAGCCATACTGCCAGAGAACAACGGGCAACAGATTCACCTGCTCATCGCAGTGCTTGAGGCCGAAGTCAATGGCAGCGGTGGGCAGTGCCATCTCCCGCTGTAGGAAGTCAATGAGTCGTGTCCAACGTGGCGTTTTCATGATTCCTATAACTACCACACCTTACCCTCTATCCTAGGGATTAATCTGAGAAAATGCAACATTTCGTTACAAAACCACAGAAAGTGAAATAATCAGCCTGCTATTTGGTATGATGCCTGGTATTTTCGGGGACACTCTCCCCAGAGACTTCCCCCACCAGAGGGAATTTATAGGGGGGATTGCCGAATCATTGGTCTTGGGAAAAACACCCTAAGTAAAGATACTCAACCGTAGCTCGTTATACTAAAGTCTGATGGGTGTTGTTCAAGCTCAGCCTAGAGAGAACAGCAGCCGAATCAGTTGTTTTACGGATGTGTTCATGACCCAAGCCACCGTTGCCAAACCCCCCATTGCCTGGCCTACGGCGACCTTTATTATTTTTGTGCACCTCGGTGCTCTTCTTGCGTTTTTACCCGGCATGTTTAGTTGGAAGGCAGTCCTGCTGGCGCTTGTACTTCACTGGTTGACTGCTGGCATTGGTATTACCCTTGGTTGGCACCGCCTCGTTACCCATCGCAGCTTCCAAGTGCCCAAGTGGTTAGAGTATTTCTTGGTCTTTTGCGGCACACTCTCAATGCAAGGGGGGCCGATTTGGTGGGTTGGGCTGCACCGCCATCACCATCTGTACTCCGATCAACCCAATGATCACCACGATTCCCGTAAGGGCTTTTGGTGGAGCCATATTGAATGGATGTTTCGTGAGGTGCCAGCGGAGGCAGAGATTCCCCGTTTCACCAAAGATATTGCGGATGATCCGGTGTATCAGTTTCTTGACAAGTACTTTCTACCAATTCAGGTGGTCTTGGCCATTGTTCTTTACCTCTGGGGCGGTTGGCCATTTGTGGTTTGGGGAATTTTTGTGCGTCTTGTAACGGTCTATCACACCACTTGGCTGGTGAATAGTGCCACCCATGCCTTTGGCTATCGCACGTTTGAAACCACGGATCACTCAACGAATTGCTGGTGGGTCGCCCTGTTAACCTTTGGCGAGGGTTGGCATAACAATCACCATGCTTATCAATATTCGGCACGCCATGGGTTGCAGTGGTGGGAACTGGATCTGACGTGGCTCACCATTCGCTTGTTGCAATTGCTGGGTTTGGCTACGAAGGTGCGTTTGGTAGAAGCACCAGCAGCCTCTTCCCAAGAATAGAGCGCAATGCGGGTTCTCATTCTCGGTTGCGGTTATACGGGAACGTGGTTGGCGCGATCGCTCCAAGCCCAAGGCATTGATGTGGTCATTACCAACCGTCGGGGAGAGCCGCCGCCAGAACTCAGCACTGTTCCTTGTTTTCCCTTTACATGGGAGCAGCAGGGGGAGCAAGTTCCCTTAGCACCAGCCGCCCTTGAGGGGGTAACCCACATCCTCAATAGTATTCCTCCCGATCGCCAAGGGGAGGATGCGGTTGCGCTGGCACTGTTGCCGCAGTTAGAGAAACTGAATCTGCACTGGTTTGGCTACCTTTCGACAACGGGGGTCTATGGCGATCGCCAAGGGGGCTGGGTAGATGAAACCACACCCGTCAATCCCCAAAATTTGCGTTCACAACACCGCGTCAGCATTGAGCAAACCTTTCTCAACTCCAATCTGCCCACCCATATCTTTCGACTCCCCGGCATCTATGGCCCCGGAGAAGGACGCAATCCCATTGCTCGTATTCTCAAGGGTGATGTGCAACTCATTGATAAACCGGGGCACTACTTCTGCCGTATTCATGTGGTCGATATTGTCCAAACCCTTGAGCGATCGCTGGCACAACCCACGCCGCAGGAAATCTATAACCTCAGTGATGATCAACCCTCAGAGTCGCTCCCTGTTCTACTCGAGGCCTATCGTCTTTTGGGTCGCCCAGCCCCACCAGCCATCCCGTTAGAGGCAGCCAATCTGAGTCCAATGGCTCAGTCCTTTTGGCGCGAATCCCGCCGAGTCCGCAATGACAAAATCAAGCGGGTTTTAGGCGTTCAGCTCCGCTATCCTTCCTACCGCGAGGGGTTACTAGCGATCGCCCGCGAATTAGGTCTTTGAGACGGCCTGCCATCCCCTGTGAGAAATAGGCACCTTATAATACCTAAGGATTCGGTCGCCGTCGCTGGAGAAATTCAGGAATGTCTAACTTCGGCTTGGCTTCAACCTCTGGTTGTGTTGCGGGGGCTTCCGGGGGAGGCGATGCCGTCGTTAGGGGGCGGTTCGTTAGGGGTGTCGTTTTGGTTGTGGCACGGGTGCGGCTAATGGGTTCACCACTAAAGCCAGTGGCAATAACGGTGACTTGAACTTCCCCTTGCATTTGGGGATCAATCACCGCACCGAAAATGATATTGGCGTTAGCATCGGCCACATTGTAGATCACCTCGGCAGCGGCATTGACCTCATGGAGGGTGAGATCTGTGCCCCCCGTAATATTGAAGACAACGCCCTTGGCACCCTCAATCGACCCCTCCAGTAGGGGCGAAGAAATTGCACTGACGGCAGCTTCCGTAGCTCGTGACTTGCCAGAGGCAATACCAATACCCATCATAGCAGAACCGGCATCAGCCATCACCGAACGAATATCGGCGAAATCAACGTTAATCAGCCCCGGCAGGTTAATAATGTCGGAAATCCCTTGAACCCCTTGGCGCAGGACATCATCGGCCACTCGAAACGCATCCTGAACCGATGTTTGCTCCGAAATCACTGAGAGAATCTTGTCATTGGGAATCACGATGAGGGTGTCAACACGACTTTGCAGGGCTTCGATTCCTTCATCCGCTTGGCTCGCTCGACGACGACCCTCAAAGGTAAAGGGACGGGTGACGACTGCAACAGTTAGGGCGCCCTGTTCCTTAGCCACTTCAGCCACAATTGGGGCAGCGCCAGTGCCGGTACCACCTCCCATGCCGCAGGTAATGAAAATCAAATCGGCATCCTTGAGTGCCGCAGCAAGGTCTTCGCGGGATTCTTCAGCCGCTTTTTGACCAATGGCGGGGTTGCCACCGGCGCCGAGACCACGGGTGAGTTTCTGGCCAATTTGCAGGCAGCGGTGGGCCTGGGATTGGGCGATCGCCTGCGCATCAGTATTGACGCACCAAAATTCAACACCCGCCACATTACTGGCAATCATGCGGTTGACTGCGTTGCCACCGCCGCCACCGACACCAATCACTTTGATGCGCGCTGCTGAAGTTTCCACCAAGCTGTCATAACTCCTTAACACATCGGTTGGTGCGCCATGGCCATTGTCGCCAGATGCAATGCCTACCTCTCCCGAAACAAAGGAGGCGGGGACTTCAGAGGGAACAGGTTCCGTAGGCCACTGTTGATCTGACTCCATAACGCGACTGTCTTCACCCATGATAAATATGGGGCAACTATATCATGAACTCTAGCAAAGGCATCGGCAACACCCCACAAAATAATCCTTAAACCTAACTCAGGGGAGAGCGGGCTTTGGCCAACAGACCGTGCTTGGGGGCAAAAATCATCGCCAGCAAAAAAATCACTGTTTGCAGGACAACAATACAGCCACCTGTTGACGCATCGAGATAGTAACTGATGTAGGTTCCCAATAAACTGCCAAGGCCACCCACCGCCAAGGCAATGAGTACCATGATGCCAAAGCGATCGCTCAGCAAATAGGCCGTTGCCCCCGGTGTAATTAGCATCGCCACGACGAGAATAATGCCCACGGTTTGCAGGGCAGCCACGGTGGTGAGGGACAGCAGCGCCAGCAGGAGATAGTAGAGCAGGGTTGTATTTAAGCCAATGGTGCGGGCATGGGTGGGGTCAAAGCAAAATAGGATGAAATCGCGATGCAGTAAGGCGATCGTGATCAGTGTCATGAGGCTCACAATCACTGTTTGCCAGAGGTCGCGATCGCTAATCCCCAAGACATTCCCAAAGAGAATATGCATCAGGTCAACACTACTGGCGGTCTTCGAGAGCAGCACTAACCCCAAGGCAAAAAAGCCCGTAAACACCAAGCCAATGACTGTATCCTCCTTCACCCGTGTCTGCTGTTGAATAAAGCCAATGAGGGTCACGGCCATCAGACCAAAGACAAAAGCCCCCAAAGCAAAGGGCAGCCCCAGCCAGTAGGCCAAGACCACACCGGGCAAGACCGCATGGGACACCGCATCCCCCATCAAGGCCCAGCCCTTTAGGGTTAAAAAACAGGACAATACCGCACACACACAACCCACAAGGGTGCTTACCCCCAGCGCCTTAACCATAAATGCATGTTGCAGTGGCTCCAATAGCCAAGTGATCATCATTTGTCCTCTATGCCTGAAAAGTATGATAAGGTGCTGCCAGTACAGTCGGAGTGCGGTTCTCGTGGATGGCATCCTTTTGCTGAACCCTTGGTGGATAGGTATTTTGCTCAATACCGTCCTTGGGGCGATCGCCCTCCTTACACGGCAAAAATTACTCACCCTAGCAGGTCTCTTCCATGCGTGGCTCCTCGGCGTGCTGATTTGGGGCACCTTAGGCTGGCAGGGCTATCTGATTGTCATGGTCTATTTCCTTGTCGGTTCAGCCGTCACCCGCATTGGCATGGCCGAAAAAGAGGCCGCAGGCATTGCTGAAAAACGCGCCGGGGCGCGCGGCCCAGAGAATGTCTGGGGATCAGCCTTTACAGGCACCCTCTGTGCACTCCTTGC
The DNA here is from genome assembly GCF_031583255.1 of Thermosynechococcus sp. PKX82. Taxonomy (NCBI): domain Bacteria; kingdom Bacillati; phylum Cyanobacteriota; class Cyanophyceae; order Acaryochloridales; family Thermosynechococcaceae; genus Thermosynechococcus; species Thermosynechococcus sp. PKX82. The sequence continues at coordinate 1,216,529 of NZ_CP134169.1, forward strand.
TCTCCTGCTACCCCAATGGCGGGAGTTATTTTTGGTGGGGTTTGTGGCCAGTTTTAGCACCAAGCTGTCAGACACCTGTGCCAGTGAAGTGGGCAAAGCCTATGGTCAGCGCACCTTTCTCATTACCACATTGCAACCAGTGCCCCGAGGGACAGAGGGAGCGGTGAGTTTAGAGGGAACACTGGCCGGTCTAATTGGTGCCACCGTGATTGCTGCGCTAGGCTGGAGTGTGGGCTTGATGGGGGCGATCGCCCTCCCCATTTGTCTCCTTGCTGCTTTCCTAGCCAACCTTGTGGAGAGTCTCGTGGGAGCCACCCTTCAGGAACGCTACACTTGGCTGAGTAATGAAATCGTTAACGGCATCAACACAACGGTGGGGGCTTTGGTGGCAATGGTAGCCGTTTTTATCGCTTCGTAAGCGTTGTAAGCGGGCTGTTAGTGACCTAGGGATTTACCTCGTTTGATTTATTGACATTTATCAAATTTTTTAGGTATGAACAAAGTTTTAGACTGGCTTGACTCATTGCTAATTCAAAACTCATTTCAAAGAGAGGTTCGTCGCTGGTTTCGAGATAAAGGCGATAGTACCTTGCGGCTTGATTATCCACTTGATGCAGAGAGCATTGTCCTAGATGTGGGGGGATATAAAGGAGACTTTACTGCTCTCATTCATGAGAAATTCAATTGTCGAGTATTTGTTTTTGAACCGGTTTCAGTCTTCTATCATATTTGTAAGCAACGGTTTACTGGTAATGCAAAGATTATTGCCCTGAATTATGGACTGTCTGACGCCGATAAAATTTCTCAAATTCACATAGCTGAGGACTCGTCAAGTTTTTATAAAAGAAATTCAAAAACATCAGAGGAAATAGCCCAACTACGAAACTGTGCTACTGTTTTCAAGGAGCTTGGTATCGAAAAAGTAGATTTGATGAAAATTAACATTGAAGGAGGAGAGTATAATTTAGTGAAAAAGCTCATCGATTCTGATTTAATAGAAAAGATAAAATATCTTCAGATTCAGTTTCATAATTTTGTTGAGAACGCAGAGGAAAAGCGTCAGAATTTACGCTCTCAGCTAACAAGAACTCATATTGAAATGTGGAATTATGAATTTGTTTGGGAAAGCTGGCGCTTAAAGAGCATTTGAGTTTTAACCTAGAAAATCATGCAATGACAAAGCAAAGATTAACTGGTCTTTTTGTCTATCCTGATATTCCCACAGCCGTATTTTTTGATCCGAATGGATCTCCAGACGGGCTAACACAGCCTTGGGTTGCCCTGCGGGAGGGGTTTCGTGCTCAAGGCGTTGAACTTGTTGGCCTTGATGAATGCTGTCATGACCCCGATTTTGAACTCCATCTTAATGTTCAAGCTCCCCGCTCTAAGTCTCCAAAGTTTGTAATTCTCGCTGAACATCCCTTGATCTATCCAGCCAATGGGCAGCGGTTCTTATTGCGTCGCTATCAAAGTGTGTTTACTTGGAACCCTGATCTAGCTATCAAGCAGGCTCAGCAAATTCAACTGCCTCACCCGTTCAAGATAACAGGTGGTGTAGATGGCTATGGGCAACGTCCTCAGTTGGTTGTTTTAATCAACAGTAATAAGGCTTTGGCTTGGTGGGCTCCCTCTCAAGATCTCTACCGCGAGCGGGTCAGAGCTATTCGCTGGTTTGAACGTCATGCACCACAGGACTTTGCCCTTTATGGTCACGGTTGGAATCATTCAGCCCAACAGCCCGTGGTAGGAGATATCATTCACGCCTTAGAAAAAAGGTGGATTCACAGACCATTGCCCCCATTTCCGTCTTGGCGGGGCATTGTGCTCACAAAGAGTGAAGTATTACGACAGTCCCGCTTCTCGATTGTCTATGAGAACGCGATTTTTCGTGGTTACATCACAGAGAAAATTTTTGATGCCTTTTGCGCCGGGAACGTGCCGATCTACTGGGGGGCACCAGACATTACCGACTACATTCCTAAGGCTTGTTTTATTGACCGTAGAGAGTTTTCTTCCTACGACTCTTTATACAACTTTCTCAAGACGATGCCAGAAGAGATCTATAAAGGCTACCAGCAAGCGATTTGGAATTTTCTGCACTCTCCCCAAGCACAGCGGTTTTCTATTGCTCACTTTGTGCAGACCATTGTTCACGGCATTTTGGATCAAGTCAACGCTAGTCATAAACACTCGGAATGATGATCTTTGTCAATCTTATCGGTGGCCTTGGCAATCAGATGTTCCAGTATGCTGTAGGAAGGGCTTTGTCTATGACTAAGGGAGTACCCTTGCGTTTAGATATTTCCGATTTTGCAAGTTACCAGCTTCATCAAGGGTTTGAGCTACATCGTGTATTTTGCTGTGAGGCTCCGATTGCTTCTCTTGAGGATTTGAAGTCTGTTTTGGGGTGGTGGGGGGTACCAAAAATCAGGAGAGCGATCGCCAACCTTAGACTTTCAGCACTATGTAAGGGACGACTAATTCTTGAACCTCACTATCACTATTGGGAGAAAATTCATTCTGTCCCCGACATTGCCTACCTTCAGGGCTACTGGCAATCAGAAAAATACTTTAGCAAAATTGCTGACGTTCTACGGGAAGATTTCAAGTTTAGGCAACCCTTGTCAGAAATAAATGCTCAATGGGCAGATAAAATTACCCAGTGTCATTCGGTCAGTCTTCACATCCGACGTGGGGATTATATTTCTAATTTAACAACACAAAAAGTTCATGGTGTCTGCAGCCTTGATTACTATCACAGAGCAGTTGAATATATCACTACCCTTGTCGCTGATCCTGTATTTTTCATTTTCTCAGATGAAATTGAATGGGCAAAATCAAACTTAGAGATCTGGCACCCTGTTTACTATGTGGAAAATAATACTGGTCAGGAGAGCTATAATGATATGCGATTAATGAGTCTATGTCGTCATCATATTATTGCCAACAGTACATTTAGTTGGTGGGGAGCTTGGCTAAATAATAGCCCTGAAAAAATTGTAATTGCTCCTCAAAAATGGTTCGCCACATCTGATAAAGATGACTCGGATTTAATTCCAAAGACTTGGATTAGAATTTGAGATGATTTAGTTATTGTTAATGATGAATATACACAATAGTCCGACTATTTCAGTTATTTTACCAGTTTTTAATTCTGACCAATATATTGAATTAGCTATAAATTCTATTCTTGATCAATCCTTTAATGATTTTGAACTCATTGTTATTGATGATGGTTCTTCAGATAATTCCTTTGAAATTTTATCAAATTATGCAAAACTTGATGCTCGTATTCATTTAATTCGTCGGGATAATCAAGGTTTGATTTATACACTGAATCAAGCAATTGAACTTGCTAAGGGTCAGTATATCGCTAGAATGGATGCAGATGATTTGACTTTACCTAACAGGTTAGAAAGTCAACTTGAATTTCTAGAAAAAAATAAACTACATCTTTGTGGCTCATCTGTTCAGCTCATTGGGGCAGCGATTGGTTCTTGGCACTATCCTCCTTCCCATGAAGGTTGCGAAATTGAATTGTTATTTGGTGTACCTTTTGCCCATCCATCTGTAATGGGTCACTCCAGTGTTTTCAAAGAACTGAGGTACTCCTTTGAGTGGTCACTGGTGGAAGATTATGATCTCTGGCAGCGGGCATGGGCGGCAGGATTCAAGATGGGGAATGTGCCAGAGGTGCTTCTGCAGTACCGAGTGCATCGCAAACAAACCTCCAGCCTTTATCGTCGGCAGCAAGCTCAAAATAGTCAACGGATTCGTTCGCGCCACTGGCAGCAACTCCTAAGTGCCAAGCTAGGAATTTCAGCAACTGAGGCTCAAGAAGCAGAGAAAGACTTGTGGAAAACATTCCAACTCCTGCGGCAGTTAAAGCAATGTTATAAAGGAACAGAAGCAGAAAAAATTCTCCACCATGCCTTCCCACGCCTTTGTTACCACCGTTTTCATAGTTGGGTTTTAGATAGAACAAGCTAGTTGAGTAGCTCAAGACCACATTTCTGGAGTGATCATGTTTTTTAGTGTCGTAATTCCTACCTATAATCGCTTGCCCATTCTAGAAAAGTGTGTTCGCGCGATCGCCCATCAAACGTGGAATCCAGACTTAGGCATTGAGGGCTATGAGGTCATTATTGTTGACGATGGCTCAACAGACAACACCATTGAGTGGCTTGAGGCACATCGTGAAGCGTTTCCCTGTGTCCGCTGGTTTCAACAGGAACATCTGGGTCCGGCAGCGGCTCGTAACTTAGGTCTGCAGGTGGCCAAGGGTGACTGGATTATCTTTATTGATAGTGACTTGGTGGTGACGGAAACGTTTTTAGAAGCCCATGGGAAGTGCTTAACTCAAGAAAAAGAACGTCTTGGCATTGAGGATATTGCTCAGGTTCCTGCTTTTTCCTATGGTCGTGTGATTAATACCTGTAATTTTGAAGACCCAACCTCAGAACCCTATAAAATTGTTGATTTTTCAGCCGCCTATTTTGCAACGGGAAATGTGGCGATCGCCCGCCATTGGTTGGAAAAAGCAGGCCTCTTTGATACCCAGTTTCAACTCTATGGCTGGGAAGATTTAGAACTAGGGGTGCGCCTCAAGAAATTGGGTTTGCGATTGCTGAAGTGCCCCGCAGCCGTTGGCTACCACTGGCATCCCCCCTTTTCCCTCAGTCAAGTGCCCACCCTGATTCAGAAAGAGATTGAAAGGGGACGAATGGGGGTCTTGTTCTATAAAAAGCATCCCATTTGGGAAGTGAAGCTCATGATTCAAATGACGCCCTTTCACTATTTCCTTTGGGCCATCCTATCCCTCGGCGGCATTCTCAATGAAAAAACACTGGCGCCCCTGTTGCAATGGCTGATTAATATCGGTCGCCCTCAAGATGCCTTGGAAGTGGCTCGTATCTTTTTGAACTGGTATAATGTGCGGGCAGTCTACTCAGCCTATCAAGAGCAAACACCGCAGCAGCAGCATTGAGCTTTCGTGGGAGTTATGTTAACCCTGTCTCCAGAGCTAAAAGCCCGTTTGGCAACGCCATTGCAGATTGGCTCTGTTACGGTCAATAGTCGGGTCTTGCAGTCCCCGTTGGCCGGGGTAACTGATTTGGTGTTTCGGCGATTGGTGCGCCGTTATGCCCCCGACTCAATGATGTACACGGAGATGGTCAGTGCTTCGGGGTTGCACTATCTGAAAACATTGCCCCGGATCATGGAAGTGGATGCCAATGAGCACCCCATTAGTATTCAGCTTTTTGACTGCCGCCCTGATTTTCTAGCGGAAGCAGCGATAAAGGCGGTAGCTGAAGGGGCGGATACGGTAGATATCAATATGGGCTGCCCCGTGAATAAAATTACGAAGAATGGCGGTGGTTCTTCGCTGCTGCGGGATGTGCAAACGGCAGCAACAATTGTGCGGACGGTCTCCAAGGCGGTGCCTGTGCCGGTTACGGTCAAAACCCGCATTGGTTGGAGCGATCAGGAGATTAATATCCTTGACTTTGCCAAGGCGATGGAAGATGCTGGCGCTGCCATGATCACAGTTCATGGGCGAACCCGTGCCCAAGGCTTTAATGGCCCAGCTCGCTGGGAGTGGATTGCGCGGGTGAAGGAGCGCGTCAGTATTCCCGTGATTGCCAATGGCGATATTTTCTCGGTGGAAGCGGCGGTGCGCTGCCTAGAGCAAACTGGGGCGGATGGGGTGATGTGCTCGCGAGGAACGATGGGTTATCCCTTCTTGGTGGGGGAAATTGATCACTTTTTGAAAACCGGGGAATTGCGGCCTGCGCCAACGGTGGTTGAACGTCTGCACTGTGCGCGGGATCATCTCATTGCCCTCTGGGAATACAAGGGGGAACGGGGGATTCGCCAAGCCCGTAAACATTTGACGTGGTACGCCAAGGGCTTTGCTGATGCCGCAGAACTGCGCAGTGAATTGTGTCGCATTGAAACCCTAGAGGCTGGTTTAGCCCTGCTGGATGCAGCAATTGAGCGCTTGCAGGTAAGTTCAGACACCGAGGCGATCGCGGCCTAAATACCTAAACAAATGAAAAAAAGATCTGTGTTGCGCAACAATTCCGCAAAAATTTCGTAAAAAAAGTCCCTAGAACCCACGGGTTATAATGAAAGTGTAGGTGTGAGCAGGCCAAAAAAGAGTGATGAGGCTTGGCCTACAAAAAGTTCACTTGCATTTCTCGTTTGATCGCAATCGCTTAATCTCTTGCGTATTTTCTAGCATTTGCAGTTAGCAGGTTCTTGCTGGTTTGAAGGGGCGATCGCTATTGGTGAAGGGCGATCGCGAGAAATTGCTGCACACTTGATGAGGAACATTGATTATGAACTGTACACGCTACACAGAATTGCCCGAAGCGGCATGGCGAGAATTTACGGGTGGTGATTGGGTCGATCGCATTGATGTGCGCGACTTTATTCAACGCAACTATACCCCCTACGCTGGGGATGCCTCCTTCCTCACAGGCGCTAGCGATCGCACCCAACAACTATGGGCAAAAGTGCGCGACCTGATGGCACTAGAGCGCGAAAAAGGGGTGCTCGATGCCGATACCAGTGTCCCCTCTTCGATTACAGCCCACGCACCGGGCTACATTGATCGCGAGTTGGAGCAAATCGTTGGCCTGCAAACCGATCAGCCCCTGAAACGGGCGATTATGCCCTTTGGTGGCATTCGCGTTGTTGAAACCTCCCTCAAGGCCTACGGCTACGAATTGGATCCGCACACGAAGGAAATCTTCACCAAATATCGCAAAACCCATAACGATGGCGTCTTTGATGCCTACACACCCGAAATGCGCCGCTGTCGTAAATCGGGGATCATTACGGGACTGCCGGATGCCTATGGCCGCGGTCGGATTATTGGTGACTATCGCCGCGTGGCTCTCTATGGGGTAGATCGCTTGATTGCCGACAAACAGGCACAGCAGGCTTCCCTAGAAGTGGATGTCATGGACGAAGAAACCATCCGCCTACGGGAAGAACTCTCAGAGCAAATCAAAGCCCTCAATGAACTCAAGGAAATGGCCGCCAGCTATGGCTTTGATATTTCGCGGCCAGCGGCCAATGGCAAAGAGGCGATTCAGTGGCTCTATTTTGGCTACCTTGCGGCTGTCAAAGAACAAAACGGCGCCGCCATGTCCCTTGGGCGGGTCTCCACCTTCCTCGACATTTACTTTGAACGGGATTTGCGCCACGGCACAGCCACAGAAGCTGAGATCCAAGAATGGATTGACCACTTTGTGATGAAACTGCGGATGGTGCGCTTCCTGCGGACGCCGGAATACAATGAACTCTTCTCTGGCGATCCCACATGGGTCACGGAATCCATTGGTGGCATGGGTCTTGATGGTCGCCCATTGGTGACGAAAACCAGCTTCCGTATTCTGAATACGCTCTATACCCTTGGGCCTGCCCCCGAACCCAACTTGACGGTGCTGTGGTCGGAAAACTTGCCAGAGGCCTTCAAACGCTTCTGCGCCCAAGTTTCCATTGACACCAGTTCGATCCAATACGAAAACGATGACTTGATGCGTCCCTACTGGGGCGATGACTACGCGATCGCCTGCTGTGTCTCAGCGATGCGGGTCGGCAAACAAATGCAATTCTTTGGGGCACGGGTGAATTTAGCCAAAGCCCTCCTCTACGCAATCAATGGCGGTCGGGATGAAGTCTCTGGCCAGCAAGTGGCACCGATGTTTGCGCCGATTACAGGCGACACCCTGAAGTGGGAAGAAGTGCTGCCGCGCTTTGAACAGATGATGGCTTGGTTGGCGAAGGTGTATGTCAATACCCTCAACGTCATCCACTACATGCACGATAAGTACTGCTACGAGCGGCTGGAGATAGCGCTCCACGATCGCGATGTCTTTCGCACCATGGCCTGTGGTGTGGCGGGTCTATCGGTGGTGGCGGATGCCCTCTCGGCCATTAAGTACGCCGAGGTGAAAGTGATCCGCAATGCCGAAGGGTTGGCGGTGGACTACGAGATTAAGGGTGATTTTCCGAAGTACGGCAACAACGACGATCGCGTGGATAGTCTCGCGGTGTGGGTCGTGGAAACCTTCATGAATGAAATCCGCAAACACAAAACCTACCGCAATGCCGTGCCTACGCAGTCAATCCTGACGATTACCTCCAACGTCGTCTATGGCAAGAAAACCGGCAATACTCCCGATGGCCGCAAAGCCGGTGAACCCTTTGCGCCGGGCGCCAACCCCATGCACGGTCGCGATACGAAAGGGGCGATCGCCTCACTGGCATCCGTGGCCAAGTTGCCCTATGTCCATGCCCAAGATGGCATCTCCAACACGTTCTCCATCGTGCCCAGTGCCCTTGGCAAGACACGGGAGGATCGAATCAGCAACTTGGTGAATCTGCTGGATGGCTACATCCACGACCAAGGCTTCCACCTCAACGTCAACGTGCTTAACCGCGAAATGTTGTTGGATGCCATGGATCACCCTGAACTGTACCCCCAACTCACCATCCGGGTGTCGGGCTATGCGGTGAACTTTATCAAACTCACCCGCGAACAACAGTTGGATGTGATTAACCGCACCTTCCATGAACGCTTTTAGGCTCATCTTTAGGCTCTTTAGGCGAACTGCCGCCTAGATGAACGTCGCGTCCTCTACCTCGGTTGCTCTGGCGATCGGGGTAGATTTTTTATGGTGCTAGCGTGTGGTGTTTGCGTACATTGGTGAATGTCGTTAATCTTCCCTTTTTCTATAGCCATGCTGCGGGCGATCGCGCCTGCTTGTTACTCCATGGCTTGGGGGGTGGGGTTTATGAACTGCAACTTTTGGGAGAGGTTCTCTACAAAGCAGGCTGGACGGTTCAGGGCATCCTCTATCCGGGGCACGATCGCCCCAGTGCCCAAATGCCCGCCTCGACATGGCCGCAGTGGTATGAGGCAGTAGTGACAGCCTTTAAGACCTTACGAGACAGCCATCGCACGGTTGCCGTGGTGGGCTTTTCCACTGGGGGAACGCTAGCCCTTCATCTTGCCTATGAGTATGCCGTTGATTCTCTTGTACTCCTTGCCCCCTTTTTGCGCATCTATCGGCCTTGGTTTTGCCCCGTCGCTCCAGAGAGGCTTGTGCAGTCCGTTGGCCAGTGGATTCCCTTTGTGCCTCGGCGCAGCCTACCAATCCGCGATCGCCCCCTACGCCAAGCAGCAGAAGCCGCCTGCTTTTTCAAAAGTTTCAACCTGCAAGCGGTGCGCAGTGCCCTTGAGCTGATTGCCCAAGTGGAGCGGGAACTGCCGCTGATCACAACGCCAGCACTGATTCTGCAAAGCCTTGCTGACACGGTCGTTGACCCCCAAGGGGCACAGAGAATTTATGAACACCTAGGCAGCCCCGAAAAGGAATTGCACTGGTTCAAGGAGTCGGATCACTTGCTCCCCCTTGATGTCGAGCGAGAACAGGTATTCGCCAAGGTGGTCGCCTTTTTGGGAAGATAGTTGCAGTTGGTTACTTGCCCTGCCATGGAAACATTGGATCTACGGGGAACGCCCTGTCCTTTGAACTTTGTGCGCACAAAACTGCGACTGCAACAGTTGCCCCCCCAGCAGCCCCTTGAGGTGTGGTTGGATGCAGGAGAACCCATTGAGCAGGTGCCCGATAGTTTGCGCATGGCGGGCTACGATGTCCTTGGGATTGAGCCACGGCAGGACTATTTTGCCCTTCAGGTGCAGCGTCCGGCATGAGTGATCTAGTGGGCTTGGTGCGGGCTGTTCAGGCCAATTACTACCGTGTCCGCCTGCGGGAAGCCACCAATGGTATTGAGGAGTTACTGTGTGTACGCCGCGCCCGCCTCAAGAAGATGGGGCAACAGGTGTGTGTGGGGGATTGGGTAGTGGTGAGCCATCCCGACTGGCAAGGACACCGCGGAGCGATCGCTGAGATTTTGCCCCGCCGCAATCAATTGTCACGCCCAGCGATCGCCAATGTCGATCAAGTGTTGCTCCTTTTTGCCTTGGCTGACCCTCCTGCTGATGTCCATCAAATTAGCCGCTTTCTCTTGACCGCCGAGGGATTGAATGTCGAGATTCAGGTGGTTTTTACGAAAGCGGATTTAGTCGCCAAAGCGGAACAGGAGCAGTGGCGCGATCGCCTGCATCAATGGGGCTATCACTGCCATGTCCTCAGTCTCACCCAAGGAAGCGACTGGCAACATCTGCATCCCCACCTCGCTGATAAGATTACAGTTGTCTGTGGCCCGTCGGGGGTAGGCAAAAGTAGCTTGATCCGCCATCTGACACCTCGGGAAGATATTCGCGTCGGTGCGGTCTCGGATCACTGGCACCGGGGGCGGCACACCACTCGCCATGTGGAACTCTTTCCCCTGCCAGCGGGGGGCTGGATTGCCGATACACCCGGCTTTAATCAGCCGGAACTGCCCCAAGACCCCCAGCAATTGGCGGCGGCTTTTCCGGAGATTCGCCAACGGCTGAGCAAGGATCGGTGTCTCTTTGATAACTGTCGCCACGATCAGGAACCGAGCTGCTGTGTACGCGGTGATTGGGAGCGCTACCCCCTCTACATTGAGTATTTGCATGAGCTAGAAACAATGGCCAGTTCAGAGCCATCCTTAGGGAAGGCACCCCCAGTGAAGGCCAAGAGTGACCGCCAAGGGCAGCAGCGCCTTGAACCCCTCTTGGATCCGAAAAAATATCGCCGCCGATCGCGCCGACAGCAGCATCAGCACCTCAACCCTATGGCTGAAGAAGTCCTCGATAGCGAACTGTGATGACGATGCCCCTTGTGTTAACTCTCATCCTGTTGAGTGTAACGGGTCTTTCCTTGGTAATCTGGTTGGTTTTGCTGCTGTTTTGGGGACAGTTTTGGCGCCCGGATCAGCGGCTACAGGGGGGAGACCTCAGGGTTTGGCCAAGGGTGGTGGTTGTCATTCCAGCTCGCAATGAGGCGGCGGTGATTGGCACCAGTGTGCGATCGCTCCTCGAACAGGACTATGCTGGAACCCTACATCTGATCTTGGTGGACGATCAAAGTAACGATGGCACAGGGGACATTGCTCGCCAAACGGCTTTGGAACTGGGCAAGGGCGATCGCCTAACGGTGATTGAAGGCACACCGCTCCCCCCCGGCTGGTCAGGTAAGCTCTGGGCGCTGTCCCAAGGCATTGAGGCCGCCCGAGCGTTTGATCCCGATTACTTGCTGCTCACAGATGCCGATATTGCCCACGATCGCCAAAATTTGCGCCAATTGGTCGCCCACGCCCGTCAGCAAAACTGTGCCCTTGTCTCGCTGATGGTGAAACTGCGCTGCCAAAGTATTTGGGAAAAATTGCTGATTCCCGCCTTTGTCTTTTTCTTTGCCAAGCTCTATCCCTTCCGCTGGATCAACGATCCACAGCGATCAACGGCGGCTGCAGCGGGGGGGTGTATTTTGATTGATCCTCTGGCCCTGGACAAGATAGGAGGCATTGCCTGTATTCGCGATGCCCTAATTGATGATTGTTCCTTGGCAGCAGCGGTAAAGCGCGCAGGCTACCGCATTTGGCTGGGATTAACACCGACAACAGTGAGTTTGCGGGCCTACAATACCCTCAGCAGTATTTGGCAGATGGTGGCTCGCACTGCCTATACGCAGTTGTCCTATTCACCGCTATTGCTGGTGGGAACCGTGATTGGCATGACACTGGTGTATTTGTGGGCGCCCCTTGCCCTTGCTATCGGTCTGATCGGTCAGTCGCTACCCTTAGCCGTCATGGCGGGACTCACTTGGGGGAGCATGGCGATCGCCTACGGGCCAACGGTGCGTTTCTATGGCCTCAATGGCGCTTGGGCGCTGACACTGCCTGTGATTGCCTTCCTCTATACGCTGATGACACTGGATTCGGCGCGGCGCCACTGGCAAGGTCGGGGCGGTGCTTGGAAAGGACGGGTTTATCCCCGCAAGTCATAGATGGGGCGATAGGCCATGACAATCAGCGTGTCAGTGGGGTCAAGACTCTGAAAGTCTGAGGGACGAGGGTTGAGCAACACCTGCTGATTTTGGCGGCGAATCCCGATCAGGAGCAGCGGGTTCTCTGGATGGCGGCTACTGTACTCACTCATCCAAGCACTGAGGGCAGCAAAGGAGAGGCCACAGAGGGTAGTGGGATAGTGCCCTGGCTCAATGAAGTAAAACTCATTGGTGTGATCAGAATAGGTCAGGAGTTGCCGATAGACCTCGGACATTTGGCGAAAGAGGGCACTTTGAGCCAGAATCCCAGAACTATAGTCCTGACTCAAAATCACTTCATCCACCCCCGCTTCCTTGAGGTGGCGCTGGCGATCGCTATTCACCAATTCGGCCACCACATGAATATCCTGCTCTTGGCCAGGGGTTTTCTCTAGGTGCTTTACCGCAAGGGCAATGAGGGCATTTTTTTCATCGGGAGCTTCCATGTCGGCATCGGCAAGCAGAATAATGGCTTTGGCTTGGGGGGCATTGAGGCGCTCTAGGGTGCCATGGTGGGTAGGATCCCCTTGCACTACAAAGACATCCGGGCGCCCTTGGAATTCAGGATCCAGTGCAATCGGTTCAGCACATAAAAGCACAATGTCACGGGGATGGTAGGCGTTGGCGGCAATCAGTTGGCGGAGCACAAGGGGCGCCTTGGCATTCCAGTTGCAAATAATGATGTGGTTGCTAAAGGGTTTCATGGGTAGGGTTTGGCTAAGAGCTTGGGTGACAAAGTAGGCGGAAAATTTGCCAATCAGGGCACCAAAGGCAAAGGTGCCAAAAAGCAGTAGCACTAGCTGCAGGACTTGCCCTAGCAGGGTGCGCGGGCGATCGGGATACTCCCCCACCAAGGTAATCACTGCATTACTGAGGGTCTCCCAAGCGCGGCTCGGCGACTGAAGTGCCTCTTCGCTCCAGAGGAAAGCCACAATTAACAGCACCAGAATCGCGATCGCCCCTAGGGTAAGGAAGCGTTGAAGTCGCTCGTGCATTGGTTGGCGAGGGAAACATCACGTCTATTCTAAGATTCCGCCCCCTTGTAGAGTCTCCCAGATTCCAGTATCCTGACTGCTATACAACCCTTTTCCCTAAGGATGAAACCCCCTCGAAACAGCCAAAACTGCTTAATGACCCAATCGCATCCCCTCAACAGGTCGATATCACTGGCAGAGGGGCGATTTATTCAGCATGATAGAAACAACATCGGCAGTAAAGGAGCAGTCTCTTGAATAAGCCTGACGACCCACAATGCCGACTCAGACTGTATATCTGGGGTTCCCCCTAGAAGAATAGCTGCAATGTCTGCCGCTGCCTTAGAAATTTTACTTGTGCTGCTGCTCATCATCGCCAATGGCATTTTTGCTGGTGCTGAAATCGCAGTGGTCTCTGCACGCAAGGTTCGTCTTGAGCAACTGGCAAAACGGGGTCAACGCAAGGCGAAGGTGGCTCTGAAACTTGCCAACTCCCCGAATAATTTTCTCTCGGCTATACAAATTGGGATTACCCTGATTGGGATTCTCAGTGGTGCCGTGGGCGGTGCCACCCTCGCCCAGCGGTTACAGGCTGCCCTCAGTCCCGTGCCATGGTTGGGGCAGTATAGTCAGCCTTTGAGTATTGCCCTTGTGGTGACGGGCATTACCTATCTCTCCCTAGTGATTGGGGAGCTGGTGCCCAAGCGCATTGCCATGACGTACCCCGAGGCGATCGCCTGCAACATTGCCAAACCCATGACATGGCTGACGAAATTAGCGGCTCCGATTGTGCATTTACTCAGCGTCTCCACAGACACCATCCTGCAAGTATTGGGCATTACCACCATTGCTGACCAAACGGTTACAGAGGATGAAATTAAAGTCCTGATTGAACAGGGGGCACAGGCGGGTCTCTTTGAGGTGGCGGAGCAGGACATGGTGGCGCGGATTTTTAACTTGGGCGATCGCCCGATTCAGTCGATCATGACCCCCCGCACCGATATTGTGTGGCTGGATATTGAATCCTCGCTTGAAGAAATAGAAACAGAAATTCTGGCCAGTTCCCATTCGCGGTTTCCCGTGGCCGAAGAGACCATTGATCACTGCTTGGGAATTATTTCAGCCAAGGACTTTTTGGCCGCTCGTCTCACCCAGCAAGAGATTGACCTGCGCCAGCTTTTGCAACCAGCGCTCTTTGTTCCCGAAGGCCTACCGGCACTTGATGTCCTTGAACTCTTTCGTCAGTCGAGTCAACACATTGCCCTGATTACCGATGAATACGGGGGCATCGAAGGACTGGTGACGCTCAATGATCTCACGGAGGCGATTATTGGCACACTGCGCCACGACGAGGGGGAGGAACCGCAAATTATTCAGCGGGAGGATGGCTCGTGGCTATTGGATGGGTTGCTCTCGACCTATGAACTCAAGGAATTGCTGCGGCGGGAAAGTTTACCTGAGGAGGACACGGCCAACTACCACACCCTTGGCGGGCTAATCATTACGCTATTTGGGCGTATTCCCCAGTCGGGAGATTACATTGAAACCGATGGCCTGCGCTTTGAAGTGGTGGATATGGATGGCAACCGCGTGGATAAGGTGCTGGTGACCGAACTAGTGAGCGATGATGCCCTCGCCGATGACAGCAACCCCAAGGACAAGGATTAACGACGGCGCAGATGCAGATCCGCTACTGTACGTTGCAGCGATCGCCAGCGTTGTTGTCGCAGTTGATTCAGGGCGCGTTTCAGGGGTGGCAAGGGGGGCTGATCACCACCATAGCGCCAAGCCACATAGGCCTGCGTCAGGGTTTCAATGGCTCGCTGACTGACGGCATCAAGACGGCCAGCGGTTTGCAGCGATCGCGCGTATTCCCACGGAGTTTGATTGGGTCGCTTCGGTAATCCCTGCTGGGCGAGACCATCGAGCATTTGTACATAGAGGCGGGCGATCGGCGGCAGTTTTTGCAGGCGTTGACGATATCGCCACGTCTGGAGAGCGTACCACAAACCCCAGACCACAATGACGCCACCAAAGAGAATCAAAATCCCTTGGACAATCCCCCCCAGCCCTTGGCTAAACAGATCAAAGAATTTTTGCAAAGCAGTTTCGAGGGTAGCAAAGATAATGCCAAAAAATCCCGTCACCGGGGTCGGCAACCATCCCGTGACCCACTGCCAAAACTGCTGGAGGACGCTAAAGGTCTGATCTACCTCTAGGGTGGCTGGATAGAGATCGTGCCCCGGAATTGGATCAAAGAGAAACCAGCCCAAATTGGGAAAGTAGGCTTCCGTCAGGGCATAGGCATCGGTATTGCGAACCACATACAAGCCCGTGAAGGGGTTAAATTCCCCCGTTCCTAAACCGGTGACCAAGCGCGTGGGAATGCCAATACTGCGCAGTAACAGCGTCAACGCCGTGGAAAAGTGATCGGGATAGCCGCCGCGCCACTCAAACAGAAAGGCTGCGACCAAGTCTTGATCTGTGCCTAGTTCGGGAGTGTCGGTTTTCAGGGCATAGGATTGCTTCAGGGCTTGGGTGAGGTAGAGAGCTTGCTCGTAGGGTTCGGGAATCGAGCGATCGGCCTTGGCAAGGAGGTCTTTGGCCAGCGCTTGCAGCCGTGGTTTCAGGTCAGGGGGGACTTCAAGGTAAAACTGATAGCCTACGGTGTGATTTAATTTTGGCGCTCTGCGCAACAGGGAGCGATCGCGCACGGGCACTTGGGAAATCACAGAATAGGTCAGCCCCTCGGGCAAGGGCACCGGCGCCCGCAGGCCACCCTCGGGGTCACGGGCAATTTCACGGGTGGGAAAATAGAGTTCGCGGGGTTCGTAGAGATGGGGAATCAGGTTACTAAACTCAGAGACAATGGTATAGGTCTGAATCACTTCCCGCGTCGGCATTTGGGAGAGTTGCTGTGGCAGCAGATAGCGAAAACTCCAAGGGGAACGCCGCAGCACTTCTGCCTTATCGTTGCGACTAATGCGCCAACCCCGCCCCGTATATTCATCAAAGGCAAGGACGCGCCAAAAGCCGGGGGCTTGCGATCGCACCCGCATTAACTCCCTAGGCGTCATGCTCCCGCCAAAGGTCTGATCAATCTCAGAGCCAAAGCCATAGTAAAAGTTCGGGTCAAAGGTTTGATTGGCCAGTTCCTCGCCACCACCACCACCACCACCACGGCCACTGACATAGCCCGGATTGATCACCCGGGTTTGGTCAAACTCCCCTGCCACTTGAATTTCAGCACTGACAGGCAAGGTGCGAATTTGATAGCCGGGGAAGCGCGGCAGCAGCACAAAGACCACCATCCCCAAGCCAAGAATCAGGGCAAAGAGGCCGACCCATTGCCGCCAAGGCAAGCGTAGCGATTTCAGGGTGGTGGAGAGTAGGCCAAGGCGCGAGCGGTAGTCAAGGACGAGTACGGGTAGGGCGATCGCCAGAAAGATGACCAGAAAAACCCCAAAGGTCATGGTTTGACTGAGGGTGGCCGCCACACTAATTAAAATCAGGGCAATGACCATTGAGTAGCCCAAATCTTTGCGGCGGGGCAGGTCAAAGCTATGGAGCACTTGCAGTTGAATCAAGAGTTCCGTCAGCAAAATCCGTGAATCCTGGTTCAGTGCTGCCAACCGCCCTAAAAAGACCGCTAATGCCGTCAACATCCCAACGGCGATCGCCAGCTTTGCCACCACATTTCTTTGTCGCCGTGCCCACCAACTCCAACTAAAGCCCGCAATGGAGAGGGGAACTGCCCAGAGACTATTGGCAGTATCCGCCGCCACATCGGTTGCCACTAGGCCAACAATCACCATGCCCAAGACCCCTAGGCGCAGCAGTAGGGAATCCTCAACATCCTTGGCGGGAGCTAGCATCGGGGAATTGGCAATGGGCTGTAACCAAGACTGAACCATCGAACAGCAGCGGCAAACAGTGCCCTGATCCTAACAAATCTCTTCCCCAGAAGCGGTGGATACCTTGGCGGCGATCGCGTCCTCTATCAGCGGCTTGCAGCATGGCTTAAAAATCAGCCCCTGACGGCGCAAATCTACACCGAAGAGGAACTCCAATCGCTTTTGGGTCTCTCCCTTCCCCCAGAGCTAAAATCAGGGTTCAATCCTCTCAACAGGAGCAAATTCCTCTTGCTTAGCCGCCAGCGATCGCGGGAATGATGCTGACTTCGTCGCCATCCTTGAGGGGCGTTTCAATGCCATTGAGGAAGCGAATATCCTCATTGTTGACGTAGAAATTGACGAATCGCCGCAGTTGGCCACTTTCATCGCAGAGGCGCCCTTTAATGCCGGGGCAGTCCTGCTCTAGCTTTTCCAGAAGCTCAGCGATCGATTGGGCTTGACACTCCACCGTTGCTTGATCGCGGGTGAGCTTTTGCAAGGGCGTCGGAATCAAAACAGTAACAGCCATAGACCTCTACAAACCATCCATAAACTTCAACACAGCGTCGGGAAAACCGACTAGACCAATACCGGTTGCCAATCCAACCGTTCGAGGGTGCGCGATCGCTCCAAGGCACGCTCAAAGCTAGCCAACTTGGGTTCAATTGTCAGGGGTTGGCCAATCTCGTTTTGCACTGCCTCTTGGGTTTTCAGGCCATTGCCGGTGATATAGACCACCGTCACCTCTTCAGGGTCAATTTTGCCCGATTCCACCAATTTTTTGAGAACGGCGATTGTGGTACCGCCAGCGGTTTCCGTGAAAATACCTTCCGTTTCCGCCAGCAGCTTAATGCCGGCCACAATTTCTTCATCGGTGGCGGCTGCGATCGCCCCATTGGTTTTGCGGGCAATCTCTAGGGCATAGACCCCATCGGCGGGGTTACCAATGGCAATGGACTTAGCAATGGTGTTGGGCTTCACGGGTGCCACAAAATCCCGCCCCTCGGCATAGGCTTGGGCAATGGGGGAGCAGCCCACCGCTTGGGCACCACTACAGCGCACGGGTTTATCCGCCACTAGACCCACTTCCACAAATTCGCGGAAGCCCTTGTAAATTTTCGTGAACAGAGAGCCAGAAGCCAAGGGAGCCACAATGTGGTCAGGAAGCTGCCAGCCCAACTGTTCAATCACCTCATAACCGAGCGTCTTTGACCCTTCCGAATAGTAGGGGCGCAAATTGATATTGACAAACCCCCACCCGTGGGTATTCGCCACTTCCGAGCACAGGCGATTCACTTGGTCGTAGTTGCCCTCAACGGCCATTACCGTTGGCTCATAGATGAGCGTCCCCAAGACCTTACCCGCTTCCAGATCCGCTGGAATAAAGACACAGCAATCTAGCCCTGCATGAGCCGCGATCGCCGCCGTTGAATTCGCCAAATTGCCGGTACTGGCACAGGAGACGGTCGTAAAACCCAATTCCCGCGCCCGCGTCAACGCCACCGATACCACCCGATCCTTGAAGCTCAAGGTGGGCATATTCACGGCATCGTTTTTGATGTACAGATGCTTGAGTCCGAGTCGCCGAGCCAGCCGCTGGGCTTTGAGGAGGGGAGTCATCCCTGTGCCCACATCAATGGGGTTGGCCGATGTCACGGGCAAAAAGGGACGGTAACGCCAAATGGACTTTGGCCCCGCCTCAATCGTGCTGCGCGTTACGGCTGCCGCCAATTGGCTCAGATCGTACTTCACCTCTAGGGGGCCAAAACAGTATTCGCAGACATGAATGGCTTGGGGTTCGTACTCGGCGCCACACTCTTTGCATTTGAGGTGGGTAAAATAGGCGGTTTCGGTGGTAGAGGTCAACGTTGCGGTCATGGGTCTCAGCCTGCCTCAGACAAGTTGTTGACCATCCTAGCAGGGGGCGATCGCCCTGTCAAATATATCCGACTATTTTTATCGGGATTTGAATAGCCATAAAAATTCTCCCCGTTTTCCTTGGAGATGTGCTGCTAATCAGCGGTTGGCGCTATCCTAGGGCTTTTTGAGGCTTCAGCGAATGGGGGTATGCACGGTCACCCGCTTCGTGCCATCGGGAAATGTTGCTTCGACTTGTACTTCTGTGGGCATTTCCGGCACCCCCTCCATGACATCGTCACGGCTGAGCAGCGTTGTGCCATAGTTCATCAAATCAGCAACTGTGCGCCCCTCCCGCGCCCCTTCCAAAATGGCAGCAGAAATATAGGCCACTGCTTCGGGATAATTGAGCTTGAGACCCCGTGCTTTACGACGTTCGGCCACAAGAGCGGCGGTAAAAATTAGGAGCTTGTCTTTATTCTTGGGGGAACAGTTGCATCGTTCCTCAGGCTAAACACTCACTTTGGCCTCTATCTTAACTTGTGGCTTTGGTGCCCAGAAAATCAATGAGCGATAAAGTCAAACTGCGACAACACTATCTTGAATGGCGGCAGCACCTGAGCGATCGCGAGTGGCAAGATCGCAGTCAGCGCATTTGTCAGCACTTGCTTGATCATCCCCAGTTTCAACAGGCAACCACAGTGTTGACCTATGTGCCCCATCGCCGCGAACCCGACTTGCGCTTCCTCTGGTCACTCCCGAAACAGTGGGGCTTGCCCCGTGTCGTGGGTCAGGATTTGCGGTGGCATTGTTTTAATGGCAACCAAGACACTCTCCAGCAAGGACGCTATGGCCTTTGGCAACCGCCCCCCGAAGCGCCCCCGATTGATCCAGCGTGTGTTGATCTCTGCCTAGTGCCTGCCGTTGCCTGCGATCGCCAAGGCTACCGTCTCGGCTATGGCGCCGGTTTTTTTGATCGCCTCTTTGCCCACCCCGATTGGCAGCACGTGTGTCGCTGGGGAATTGTCTTTGAGTCAGCCCTTCTAGCAGAATTGCCCCGTGACCCGTGGGATCAGCCACTGCAAGCTATCTGCACTGAATCAGGCCTCTTGGCAATCAGCTAAAGCCCCAGTTTTGCCAACACCGGTTGCATTGAAACCACGTGTTTTCTCAAACCCAGTTCCTCAGGACGCAGGCCAAGGGCTAGACCCACCAGTTGCGGCAGATGGAGAATCGGCAAATTGAGGGTAACTCCCACCTGCTGGGCAATTTCTGGTTGGCGAGCATCCAGATTCAAATGACAGAGGGGACAGGGGGTGACAATGCAATCCGCGCCATGGGCGATCGCGCTCTGGAGTCGTTGTGCCGCCATGGCAAAACTGGCCGCCGTCGCATAGCTGGAAATGGGCCAACCACAGCACTGGGTACGTCCCTCATACTCGATGGGGGTAGCCCCAACTGCCTCAAACACCTGTTCCATTGAGGTGGGGTGAATTGGGTGATCAAAGGGCAGCCTCTCTTGGGCACGCAGCAGATAGCAGCCATAAAAGGCCGCACAGCGCAGTCCCTTGAGGGGACGACGGACGCGATCGCGCAACTCGTCAATGCCCACATCGCCGATAATCGCCCAGAGCAAATGCTTCACTTCTGTGGTGCCTTGGTAAGGAGCGCAGCCCTGTTGCGTCAACACTTGGTTAATTTCTGCCACGTACGCCGGGCGATCGCGCTGAAAGGTCTTGAGGCGTTCATCCACATGGCCAATCACCCCCTGACAGGTGCTGCAATGGGTCAACAGGGGCAAAGCCAACTGTTCGGCAAGGGCAATGTTGCGGGCATTGACGGTATCTTCTAGCAGCCACGAATTCTCCTTAAACGTGCCTGAGCCACAACAACTGGCTTCCTTCAGTTCCACCAGCTCGATATTCAACAGGGGGGCGATCGCCCGCGTTGAGAGGTCTAATTCCCGACAGGCCCCTTGAGCCACACAACCGGGATAATAGGCATAGCGTAAAGCAGACATACAACTTGAAACGCCTAAAATCTGCCCCTAGTCTAGCCAATCATCACAATCACTCGTGTGTCCTACTGCTCAGGTATAATCCTAGGATTTAGAAACCAATCCTTGTTTTTTAGTCAAAAGTCCGTGTTACCATAAACCAATTTCTTGCAGTTCTTTCAACAACCCATGCCATAGGAGTGTTATCTTGCGTTACTTATTTAGTTCGGAGTCCGTCACCGAAGGCCACCCCGATAAGATTTGCGACCAAATTGCCGATGCCATTCTGGATGCGCTGCTCACCCAAGACCCCCAAAGTCGCGTTGCCGCTGAGGTCGTCGTGAATACGGGTCTGGTGCTGATTACTGGGGAAATTACCACCAAAGCACAGGTCAACTACGTCAACCTAGCACGGCAGAAAATCCGTGAAATTGGCTACACTGATGCTGAAAATGGCTTTGCCGCCAATAGCTGTGCCGTTATCGTTGCCCTTGATGAGCAATCCCCCGATATTGCCCGAGGGGTGGACACGGCTCAAGAAGCACGGGAACGTCTCAGTGATGCCGAATTAGATCGCGTTGGCGCCGGTGATCAGGGCATTATGTTTGGCTATGCCTGCAATGAAACCCCTGAGTATATGCCCCTGCCCATTAGCTTGGCTCACCGCATGGCGCGTCGCTTGGCTGCTGTCCGCAAAACGGGTCAACTTCCTTATCTGCGTCCCGATGGCAAAACTCAAGTCACTGTCATCTACGAAGATGGCCAGCCGGTGGGCATTGATACCATCCTGATTTCCACCCAACACACGGCCACCATTGGTGACATCAGCGACGAAGCCGCCGTTCAAGAAAAGATTAAAGCCGATCTATGGGAAGCCGTCGTCAACCCTGTCTTTGCGGATCTGGCAATTAAACCCGATGACAAGACCCGCTTTCTCGTCAACCCCACGGGCAAATTTGTCATTGGTGGTCCTCAGGGGGATTCGGGACTCACAGGACGCAAACTGGTGGTGGATACCTACGGTGGTTATGCCCGTCACGGGGGCGGTGCCTTTTCCGGGAAAGACCCCACCAAGGTCGATCGCAGTGCTGCCTACATGGCTCGTTACATTGCCAAAAACATTGTGGCCGCAGGCCTAGCCGACAAATGCGAGTTACAGATTAGCTATGCCATTGGTGTGGCTCGCCCCATGAGCCTCTTTGTGGATACCTTTGGCACGGGTAAACTTGCCCCAGAGCAACTGCTGGAGTTAATTACAACCCACTTTGATCTGCGCCCCGCTGCCATTATCCAAACCTTTGGTCTGCGCCACTTGCCCCAGGAGCGCGGTGGTCGCTTCTACCAAGATGTGGCTGCCTACGGTCACTTTGGGCGTCATGACCTCGACCTACCTTGGGAAAAACTCGATAAAGTCGCCGATCTGCAAGCCGCTGCCGCTCAATTTCTAAGCGCAGTCTAGGAACATATTGGGGGGGATTTCTCCCCCCTGCACTACTGGGTGACTCGTTGCAGGCAGGTTTGTGCCGTGTTGGTGAGCATCTGGCGCACTTCGGGATTGACATTGGTCTGTACATCTTCACCGATCGCCTGAAATTCTGCCAAGGTGAGCGAGGATTGCAGTTCATTGATCACACAGGTACAGTAGGCATTGCCGTATTGCGCCATTTGCGGCACCTGTTGTTGCAGGGCAGTCGTACATTCACTGGTAAATCGGGAAACCACTTCTGGGGGGTAGGGAGCAGCGATCGCCCCCCCGCCGAGGGACACCGCACTTAAAACCGTCAAAGAGATGGATGATTTTTTGAGTAAAGACATTGTTTCTATCCTTCGTGTATCAAAGTTTCATGCCCATTCTTTAGGGACTTCTCTAGTCTAGGCAGGTTCCAGAGAATGTGCCACTTTGGGCGATCGCCACAAAACGCAGATTTACATTCCTAGGGGCAAACGTTAAAGTAGAGGATTGGACTACTACAACACCGTTCACCTTAGCCCTATGACCCTATACAACCCCTCTTTGTACGAAGAACCCATTTCCCAAAAGAACTTAACCACTGCGGGTCGTTCCGATCGCTCCATTTTGGAATGGTTACAGCAAACGGGTCGATTAATTGCCCGTGATGCCAATGAGACAGACCCGATCGTGGATAGCACCCTCGATGATATGGGTGAAATTGAGGAATTTGTTGGTGACTCCTTGGGCGATTACGACGAAGAAGATGACCTAGGGCTTGAGGAGTAGGGCACCAATCCCCCTATTATCGGAGTGATGTGCTAGAGCTATCCCCATGCCCTCCACCAAAACCACGGCTGCCATTGAACCCCGTTGGCTGACAGGACAGCGACTTTTTGGCCTTCTCGCTATTGGCCTGCTCATGGCTAGCATTGCCTACGATACCGGAGCAAACCACTGGCAACAGCCGTTGAAAACCTTGACACTGCCTTGGTTGGTGAGCTTTGCCATCGTTGTAGGGCTAGGGATGGCGGTGGTGCCCCTGTTGCGGCGGTTGAAAACTGGGCAGATTATTCGCGAAGATGGTCCACAATCTCACCTGCAAAAATCGGGCACACCGACAATGGGGGGAATCTTTTTTGTGCCGACGGGGTTAGGTCTAGCCCTCCTGTGGACTGGAGTTGCGCAGGGGAAAGTATCCGCAACGGTGGGGGCGATCGCCCTCCTTGTTCTCTGGTATGCCGCCATTGGCTGGTGGGATGACTGGCAAGTTCTGCGGCGCAAATCCAACAAAGGGTTATCGGCGCGGCTGCGGCTCCTCCTTGAGGGCATTGGGGCAGCTCTTTTTTGTGCTTGGCTGGTGGGCAGTGATCCAACGGCAGCGGTGGTGACCGCGCCTTGGGGGTGGGTTTGGCCTTTAGGGATCGCCTTTATCCCTTTGGCGATTTTTGTGCCGATGGCGGAAGGGAATGCCCTCAATCTCACCGATGGTCTCGATGGTCTTGCCGCGGGCACGGCGGCGATCGCCCTCCTCGCTTTAGGCATGATTCTGACCGCCCATCCCGATTTGCAAATTCTGGCAGTGGTCATGAGTGGTGCCTGCCTCGGCTTTCTCTGGCACAATCACCATCCGGCACGGGTGTTTATGGGGGATACGGGTTCCCTAGCCCTTGGGGCACTCCTTGCGGGCATTGGCTTGGCCAGTCATCACCTCTGGGAACTGTTGATTGTCAGTGGTCTTTTCTTTGTGGAGTCTCTCTCAGTCATTGCCCAAGTGCTCTACTACAAAGCAACCAAAGGTTCCGATGGCGTGGGCAAACGGCTGCTGCGGATGGCCCCTCTACACCATCACTTTGAATTGGGGGGCTGGTCAGAACTGCGGGTGGTGAGTACGTTTTATGGGGTGGTTGCCCTCTTGGGACTGCTCTGTGGCCTCCTGCAATGGTTGGCTTGATGGGGGAAGTGCAATGAAAGCAGCAGTACTCTACGGCAAAGAAGATGTCCGCATTGAAACCGTCGCCGATCCCACGCCCGGTCCCGGAGAAGTGGTGATTCGTGTTCAGGCTGCCACTACCTGTGGTACCGATTTGAAGGTATGGCGGCGCGGCGGTCATGCACGGATGCTAACGCCACCGATTCTCTTTGGCCATGAAGCGGCCGGGGAAATTGTTGCCCTTGGGGCTGGGGTGACCGGCTGGCAGGTGGGCGATCGCGTGGTAGCGAATAATTCTGCCCCCTGTGGCCAGTGTTTTTACTGCCAACGCCAAGCCTTTTCTCTCTGTCCCCATCTGGAGTTTAACAATGGCACGTTTGCCGAGTATCTAAAAATTCCCGCCAGCATCGTCCGCCAGAATCTGCTGCCTATTCCGGCGTCCCTCTCCTTTGCCTTAGCTGCCCTCACCGAACCCCTCGCCTGTGTCCTCCACGGTGTGGCTCGCTCTGGCTTTGACCCCGCAATGGTTGAAACGTGGCCAAGTCCACCGCAAATTGTGGTGCTGGGGGATGGTGCCATTGGCCTGATGTTTATGGGGGTTCTGGCACAGCAGGGAGCACGGGTTCTCGCCTTTGGCGGTTCCGATCAGCGGCTGGCGATCGCCCGCACATTCGGGGCAGAGCAGATAGTAAATCATCACCAGTGCAGCGATATTCCTGCTGTGGTTAAAGACTGGACCCAAGGACGGGGTGCCGATATTGTCATTGAAGCCACTGGCGTACCTGAAGTCTGGGAAACGGCGATCGCCTGTGGTCGCCCCGGTGCCACCATTAACCTCTTTGGTGGCTGCCCCCGCGAAACTTCGATCCGCGTTGATACCGAACGCCTGCACTACGAAGAACTCACCCTCAAGGGGGTCTTTCACAACACACCCACATTTGTCCGCCAAGCCTTGCAACTGATTGCCAGCGGCACATTGCCTTTCGAGAAACTGATTAGTGGCCAAGCCCCCCTCACGGAGATTGAAAACGTCTTGCAAGCAATGAAGGCGCGCCAAGTGATTAAAGTAGCGCTGCAGCCCTAGCTATTCCCGCAGGAGCAAATAGTACAACTGCCCCGGTGTATTGATCAGACCCGCCCGCGCTTTGGCCACCTCCCCCGTGCCCATGAAAATATCGACACGACCCGGCCCGCGAATGGCACTCCCCGTATCCTGATCCAAAACAAAACGGCTGACGGGGGTTTGCTGCCATTGGCCTTGGGCTTTGAGGGGAATTTTCGTGTTGATCACCGCCAAGGCACCCGGAGGCATCAGGGACTTATCAGTGGCGATCGAACGCTCTGGAATCACCGGCGTTGAGAGACTGCCCGTGGGGGGGCGCCCTTGGGTATGTTCAAAAAAGACAAAGCTGGCATTGCGAGGTAAATAGCGATCTAACTCAGCGGGGTTGGCCTCAAAGTAAGCCATGAGGCGCGGTAGCGTCAGTTCCTCACGGGGAATTTTGCCATCGCGAATGAGTTCTTGGCCAATACTCGTGTAGGGGTGATTGGTCTTACCGGCATAGCCCACCGTAAAGCGGCGACCATCGGGCAGTTGCAGCTCAGCCGACCCTTGGACGTGAACCAGAAAGGCCTCTAGGCGATCGCGCAAATAGACCAGTTCCAGACCCCGCAAAGGCCCATTGCGCCACTGCTGACCATCCGCCCCTTCCAGTTCCAAGCGGGTTGGGTGCGGCTCTCGCCACTGCTCAAAATTGGGGGGGCGACGAAATAGGGGATAGCGGTATTCTGCGGTGGGCACTAAGCTGGCACGATACGTCGGTGCATAATAGCCCGTGAAATCCACTCGCCCTTGGCCATCGGTGCCAATGGATTGATAAAAGACAAATTCTCGCTTGACAGATGCTTGCAGTTCTGCCGCAGAGCGACGGGTTTGTACCAGATGGCGAAAGCGTTCGAGGGAGCGGATCACTCGCTGATGGAGATTGGGGCCAAGGGCGGCGCCGGGTTGACCGGGAGCAGTGTAGGCGGCGTAGTCGCGGCGCGCTTTATCGGTGCGCAGGTAACGCAAACTATGATCAATGGCTTGCAGCAGTCGTGCTCGTTCCCTGGGGGATTGCCAGAGGGCCGTATCTAGGGCAACCCTTGGGGGCAGTTGGCTTTGGCGCGTTAAGGGAGCAACCGTTGGTGCTGTGGCGATCGCGCTTGTTGCGAGGATCACGACCCCCTGAACCCATCCTGCGAATAAACCCGCCATAGACGTTAGGCAAACCGATCCACACTAGAGGCAAACACGGGTTCTACCCGAATTGCAAATACCTTTGAGGGGCGCACCACCATGTATTCCCCTTGAATGTTTTTAATGGGAACGGAAATAAAGTCGTTGGAATCTGCTTTGGCCACTAACTCGTTGCTGTACCACTTCTGGAAGTCTTGAATGGTGGGGAAGCGCACCTCCTCACGGTGACCGCCATCCAGAAATAAATGCACCGCAAATTCAGAAGGGGTTCTGGGCATAGGCGCGATCGCTCATCCTCATCATGCACATTATTCCCCTATTATCGCCGCAATCGGTGGCTTCAGGCACTAGGGACCGCCAGTGAGGGGACGGGGGGCGCGATCGTAGTACTGGGCTGTCATCGCTGGGTTGAGAGCGCGAGCACGCTCATAGTCCCGTTGCGCCAATTCCACATTGCCACTATCGAAGTGAGCCATGCCCCGACTATAGTAGGCAGCAACAAATTGCGGATCCCGTGCTAGGGCAGCATCAAAGTCGGCAATCGCCGCTGTGTAGTTTTGCAGAGCCAGATAGGCCATGCCGCGGTTGTAGTAGGCGGCAATAAACTGGGGATCGTTGCGCAGCGCAGTGCTAAAGTCCGCGATCGCCCGCTGCATATCCCCTTGGTCATAGTAGGCTAGGCCGCGCGCAAAGTAGTAGTCAGCACTGGGGTTGAGTCTGATTGCTTGGCTAAAGGCATGAATGGCAGCGGCCAGATCACCCGTACCTTGGTGCATTAATCCCACGTTGTAGTAGTCCTCGGCACTGCGGGGCACGAGGCGTTGCAGTTCTTGCAGTTCAGGAGGTGTGAGGGTGGCGATCGCCATGGGCTGTGCCACAGCAGCACTGCTGAGACCAACAAAAGCAGCTAAAACTGTCAAAGCACTGAAGAGTTGTTGGCGCATCGTCGGCCTCCTTTGGGCATCGCTCAGCCTTACTTCGATCCTAAAAGAAAATGAAGAAATCGCCCAGCAAACGATAACAGTTGTAATAAGTCGCTCGCTCCGACCCTTTTCTTGGCTACATACACAGCATTGCGCTCTGGAGTCGTAGTGCATGCCATGCTTGGGAAAGGGCTGTATGTTGATATCTTTAAGTTTTTCTGCGCAGAGGGCAGTGCGCGAGCTCTTGGATCAGATGTGATCTAGGGCACTGGCGCCGAACTCAAAGTCATGTTCAAAGGAGCTTGTAATTAACGATACGCCCAAAACTCTCCGGCTGCAAACTAGCGCCACCCACTAGCACCCCATCAATTTCTGGCTGCGCCATGATCGCATCAATGTTGTTGGCATTGACCGAGCCACCGTACTGAATGGGGACATCGGGATTCTGTAACTTGCTGCGAATCAGGCCAATGACACGGTTGGCTTCCGCTTCTTCACAGGTATCGCCCGTACCGATCGCCCAAATGGGTTCGTAGGCAATCACCAAATTGCTCTGATCGACATCCACCAAGTCCAGGGTCAACTGCTGAAGGATGTGGTTTTCAGTTTCCCCAGCATCCCGTTGGGCTTTTGTTTCACCGACACAGAGAATGGGGGTCAGGCCATAGTGTTGGGCAGCCTTGAGCCGTTGGTTGACCGTAGTATCGGTTTCCCCAAAATACTGCCGCCGCTCACTGTGGCCAACAATCACGTAGCGCACGCCCAACTCCACCAGCATCGGTGGCGAAATTTCCCCTGTAAACGCCCCTTGATCCGCCCAGTGGACATTTTGGGCACCCAGCTTCACCCGCGTTCCGTGCAGACTCTTGGACAATACACTTAAACAGGTGTAGGGAACACAGAGCACCACCTCGCGATCGCTGGGGGTGTCCACCAATTTCCCTAAGAACTCCTGTAGGAAGGCCACCGCCTCCTGTTGAGTTTTGTGCATTTTCCAGTTGCCAGCAAGAACTTTTGGGCGCACTCGTCCTGACTTTCCTCTGCGAAACTTAGCGTAATTAAGCGTACCACACGAGTTGCCTCATATAATTAGAGGTTTAACTGAGGAAGTGGCTCAGACTTAACCCAGCTTGTCCCAAACCGCCGCAATTCGGGGAGATTGACGCTTGGGTTGCACGCGCGGAGTCCGCCGTCCGAGTTTGACTTGGTAGGTGTCGTTGTCAACTGTCACATAGCCGAGTTGGCGAACCTCTGCGAGGGTGGCACTGACCTCTTCCGCAGACCACTGCAACTGCTCAGCCAATTCTGGCACGGTGAAGGGCGTTGGCTGGCGCATCATCAGTGTCAAGAGCGATCGCTGGCGATCGGGCAAAACCAACAAATCTGCTGGATTGAGACCCCCACCGCAAGCACTGCTAGCATTTTGACTGTCTATCATTGGCAATGTTCCTCAATGGCAGTGACTGGCAGTGGCACTCGAGAAGGATCAAAAGGATCAAAATTCAGTCAGTCTCCTTACTCCTAGGCTACCCTAATCCAACAGATGCTGCACAACACTCCTGACAACGAGACTGTAGGGATGCTCAGGGTAGCGTAAACAGAAAATATCGCTGCTCCCCAGTTGAAACATTTCTTCACAAACAGGCAAGATACCCGCAACGGGCACACCATAGGTCGTTTCCACCTGCTGCTTGAGGGAGTCCTTATTAAAGGCGCTGGGGACTTTGTTCACCACCATCACCATTTTGGGCACATCCAGCTGCCGCGCCACATCAACCGTGACCGCTGTTCCTTGAAAGTCTTGGCGATCGGGTCGCAGAATCAGCACCAAGGCATCGGAGACTGTAATCGAGAGCAGCGTTTCCTCATTCAGCCCTGGGTGGGTATCAATGAGCAAAAAGTCGAGATTCAGCCCTTGGAGCAACTGCTGAAAACCATCATTGAGCAAGCCGACATCGTAGCCTTCCCGCAGCACACGGGTAATTTCACTGGTTTTGAGGCTAGAGGGAATGAGATAGATTGCTCCTTTGGCTTGCTGGCCGTGAGCCGTAATCAGATGGCTGACATCCCGCGCCACATCAGTAATTTCACAGCGTCCCCACAGGTAGTCATTCAGGGCATGTTCCGTATCTTCCGACTCAAGGCCAAAGAGCACATGGATACCGGGGGATTGAATATCCGTGTCCACGATCGCCACCCGATAGCCCAAGGTTGCCAAGGTACAGCCCAGATTTGCTGTTGTATTTGACTTGCCTGTGCCACCACGAAAAGAATGCACAGAAATAATGCTACCCATGAGCTGTCCTCGCTGCTCTGAACAATTCAACGTCTATTTTCACATCCTGCCGTCGAGGAAACATCTCATCCCAAATTCAGAAGATAGAATCCAAACGGCCAGCCCATCAGACAAGGGGTCATTCCGCGTCTTGGAAATACTGCTGGGCGTAGAACTGGGCGTAGCGGGCAGACTGGGCAAGTAGTTCTTGATGGCTGCCACTTTCAATGATCCGCCCCTGCTCTAAGACAAGAATGCGATCGGCGCGACGAACCGTGGCCAAACGGTGGGCAATAATAAAGACGGTGCGCCCCTTCATTGCCTTTTCGAGAGCACTTTGCACCAAGGCTTCCGATTCAGAGTCCAAAGCAGAGGTGGCCTCATCCAAGATCAAGATACGCGGATCGGCATAAACTGCACGAGCGATCGCCAGTCGTTGGCGTTGACCCCCAGAGAGATTAATCCCCCTTTCCCCGACCCATGTCTGATAGCCATCAGGAAACTGAGTAATAAAGTCATGGGCATTGGCGATTTTGGCGGCCTCAATCAGTCGCTGCCAATCCGGTTCAGAGTAACCAAAAGCAATATTTTGGGCAATACTGCCTGAGAAAAGAATCGTTTCCTGAGGAACAATGCCAATTTGCCGCCGCAGGCTTTTCAGGGTCACAGTTTTAATGTCAATGCCATCAATCAAGACTTTTCCCGCTTGGGGGTCATAAAACCGGGGCAACAGGTTAACAATGGTGGATTTACCTGCTCCTGAATGTCCCACAAGGGCAATCACCTCGCCCGGCTCCGCCAAGAGATTAAAGTCCTTGAGCACGGGACGCTCTAGATCATAGCCAAAGCACACATCTAGGTATTGCACTTTGCCAGAAATGGGGGGTAGGGGCTGCGCATGGCTCATTTCCTTGATCGTGGGTTCGAGAGCCAACAGGCCAAAGCTACGCTCCACCGACGCCTGTGCCATCTTGAGTTCATTGTAATCAGCAGAAATCATATTAATGGGTTCCATCAGTAGCGCTACTGCGGCAACAAAGCTGAGGAACTGCGGCCCTGTGAGATGACCGGCATTGATTTGCCACGCCCCCAAGATAAACAGCAGCATAATGCTCAGAGCCTCAAGAAACCCCACCACCGGGTATTGCATTGACTTAATGCGTTCTGCACGGTAGCGAGCACGACGGTTCATATCAGCCTGCTGTTCAAACTGCTCTACAGCATAGTCCTCAGCCGCAAACGCCTTAATCAGACGAATCCCCGAAAAAATCTCCGTGAGGTGGGAGGCCAAATCCGCAATGCGGGCTTGACTCAGGCGCGACTGTCGCAACAACCGATTGCCAAACCAAGCGATGAGAAACGTCATCAGTGGCGCAATGATCATCGTCCCCAATGTCAGTTGCCAGTTGAGGTAGAACATATAACCAATGACGGCAACTGTGGTTAAAGTTGAGGGGATGAGGCGATGAAAACTGCTATTGACCATGACGCCAATGCGATCCACATCCTCAGTGAGGCGGTAGGTGAGATCGCCGGTCGCTGCCTTTTCAAAATAGTCCACCCCCAAACGATGCAGATGACGGTACAGCCGCACCCGAATGTCATAGACAATCCGTAGGGAAATATCGGACATTAGGACATCTTGGCCAAATTGGCAAAAACTACGACCGACAAACAGCAGCGAGGAGGCGGCACACCATTGAATCAGGCCTATCAAATCCCCTGCCCCGATGAGCTTCGCCGCTTGGCCAATCAGGTAGGCGATCGCCGGCATGGTCGAGACGTAGCCGAGGGTACACAAAAAAGCGACCAGCAACCGTCGCCGATAGGGAAGGATATAAGCAAGTAACGGCCGGTAGCTGGTATTCCAAAGCATGGGCTATTTTCCAATGCAAAAACGGCTAAAGATTTGTTCTAGCACAGACTCCGTCACCTCTTCCCCGGTTAGGGTACCAAGGGCACGAGCGGCAGCATGCAGGTCAATTGTCCAAAAATCGAGGGGGAGTTGGGCATCAATGGCCGCAAGCACATGATTCAGGGATTGGTGAACCTGCTCCAAGAGCGCGGCTTGACGTTGGTTGATGGCAAAGTCTAGGTTGGCGGCGGTAACCCCTTGGCCTTGGACAAGGTCTAAAATGGCGTCCTCGAGAGACTCAATTCCCCTTTGACTGAGGGCCGAGAGCAGCACAGTGGGAATGGGGGCAATGGGCAATGGAATATCTTGAACCTCTACGGTTTCGCTGAGGAGATCAGCTTTATTCAAAACCACCAAGACGGACTGAGGCGCTTGCTGCCGCCGCTGCTGCAGCTCGAGTTGGTCGTAAATCTCCTGATCGGCGGCTGTCCACCCTTGACTGGCATCAATGACAAGGAGGATGAGATCAGCACTGGCTGCGGCTTGGCGCGATCGCTGGACGCCAATTTGTTCGACAAGGTTATCGGTCTCGCGAATGCCTGCGGTATCAAGTACTTGGATTGGAATGCCACCGACAACCAATTGGGACTCGACAATATCGCGGGTGGTGCCGGGTAAATCTGTCACAATGGCGCGATCGCTACGGCTCCAAGCATTGAGCAGACTCGACTTACCGACATTGGGGCGACCCACAATGGCCACTTTTAGCCCAGTGCGGATCAGTGCTCCCCGTTCTGCTGTGGCCAAAAACGCTGCCACTTGGTGTTGCAGCTGGCGAATGTCCTCAGCAATGGCTGCGGGGTCAAGGGGGGGTAGCTCGTCCGTAAAATCGAGTCGCGCTTCAATTTCCGCCAAGAGGGATAAACAGGTCTGACGAATCTGCTTGAGGGGGCGGGCGAATTTTCCTGTCAGACCCGCCAAAGCAATTTGAGCGGCGGTTGTGGATTGGGCAGCCACCAGTTCAGCCACACTTTCGGCTTGGGTGAGATCAAGGCGACCGTTGAGGAAGGCGCGCAGCGTAAATTCCCCCGGCTCGGCGAGGCGTGCCCCGGCGGCGACACACAGTTGCAGCACGCGCTGGACAGGGATGAGGCCACCATGACAGTGAAATTCCACCACATCTTCGCGGGTGTAGGAGCGGGGCGCCAGCATTAACAGCAGGAGCGCTTCATCGACCCGTTCCCCAGTTTGGGGGTCGCGGACATAACCATAGAGAATGCGATGGGATTCCCAAGGCTGCTTGCCGGGGGCTTCAAATAAAGACTGAGCGATCGCGACTGCTTTGGCGCCTGAGAGACGGACAATGCCAATACTCCCTTGCTGGGGCACAATAGCCGTGGCGATCGCCACAATCGTGTCATGAAGGGATTGCACTAGCGTTGGCGCTATGACGCCCTAGAGACTCATCTCGGCGGCTTGCACTTTCTCGACCTGTTTCTTCTTCAGAACCAGCAGAATCTGCGAGAGGGTGATGGCGGCAAAGAAGACCAACAGCCACTTAATGCGGTTGGGATCCTGCAGGACAATTTCCGTATCCTTTTGCCCAAAACCACCCACATTGGGATTGTTGGTGAGGGCTTCACCCGCTGCCACCGTTTGGCCTTCACTGACAATGAGGTCAGGGCCAGCGGGAATGGTCTCTGTCACTGCTTCACCACTCTCGGGGGTGATCACCACCGCAGTACTGCCATCGGGGTTAGCGGTAATACTGGTAATCGTGCCCGCGATCGGTGCAGTAAAGACGTTATTGTTGCTCTTTTCACCATTGGGATAGACTTGGCCGCGACCGCGGTTGCCCCCAGCGTGAACGGAGTATTTACCGAAGTGGATCGATTTATCCGTGGCAGGGTTGGGGGCGAGGACGGGGAAAACAATTTCCTGATACTGCTCACCCGGTAAGGGCCCCACCAGAATAATGTTTTGCTTGTCCTCACTGTAGGGCTGGTAGTAAATGCCGCTGGTTTTGGCTTGTAACTCCTCGGGAATGCGATCGGGAGGAGCAATTTTGAAACCCTCGGGCAGCATGAGAACTGCACCGACATTCAGACCGCCCTTAGAGCCATCCCCCAACACCTGTTGCACACGGGTGTCGTAGGGAATTTTCACCACGGCTTCAAAAACGGAATCGGGGGTGACGGCTTGGGGCACTTCCACTTGGGTGGGTTTGGCGGCGAGGTGACAGTTGGCACAGACAATTCGCCCGGTCGCTTCGCGAGGACTGTCATAGCCCTGCTGCGCATAAAATGGATAGGCCTGTGCTTGCGGTGACCAAAGAAGCACACTGGCGGCAAGGGCGATCGCCAGCGTCAACGATTTGAAAAAGCGTTTCATACCACTCCCTAATTTCTTTTTACGTCCACCAAGGTTCTTTGCCCGTGCGGAAATCGGTTTCCGTCCAAGGGGTAAACACCAGTTTGTCATCTTCGGTAACCGTGGCATTCACCAGTGCCAAGGAGAGGGGAGCAGGGCCACGCACCACTTTACCCGTGCTGTCGTATTGAGAGCCGTGGCAGGGGCAAATGAACTTGTTTTCACTGACATTCCAAGGCACCACGCAGCCAAGGTGAGTGCAGACGGCATTCAAGCCGTAATTGGCAATTTGGTGATCCTCAGTAACAATCACGTAGGTGGGATCCCCTTTAATCCCTTGGACAAGGGAGCGATCGCCCGGCAGGTGCTTCGTCAGGTAGTCGGAAACCTTAATATCGTTGCCTAATGCATCCTTGGCAACTACACCACCACCCGTGCCGCCACTGGAGGGCGGAATGAAATACTTGACGACAGGGTACAGAGCGCCCAACGCTGTACCGGTAATGGTACCAAACGTCAGCAGGTTCATAAACTGTCGCCGCCCCATATCGGGCACATCAGACATTCCAGAAACTTGAGCCATGGTTTACGCTTATTTACTAAGGAATCGAAACGAACAGCCGTAAAATAATTACGTTTGTTAACTATTATCACACTGTCCGAGCCGTCCTAGCCGCAAGGGCTGAAATTCTTGCCAATGCTGACGCCCCTCACTGGTGATGAACTCCATGCCTTGCTCCTGCGCAAATGGGGGCGCTCCTTTGACCTTCAGTTTCGCCGCGTGGGCGATCGCATCTTTTTGCAAGTGATGTGGCGTTACCTCGAGCAGGCCTCCTATCCCGATACGCCTGAAGATTATGCCGCCCACCTTGGGGCGATCGCCCAGCACCTCAATGACTGGGGCTGTGCCCAGCAAGTTTGCACCTTTATTGAGACCACCCGTGAGAAACCCCGCCTCGGCAAAGCGGTGAATATTCCCCTCAACCTTGGCACCCGCATTATCGAATGGCTGGAATAGCTGCCCTTAGCAGATTTTTGAAAAAATGTTAAGAATGTTAAAAAGGATTGCGATGATGTGGGAGATGTCCCCCCTATGCCTGAGAATGTTTGCGGAAGGTTACGTCAGCCCGTCGGGTTCATCGCCGTACCTATCTCTCCTACAGGAGTGCGGTGAATCGTAACATTCCAATGGCAAATGCCACATTATCAAGACCCTTGTTTTACAATTCCAACTTTGGAGGAACTCAATGAGCGTCGTCACGAAATCGATCGTGAATGCAGATGCCGAGGCCCGTTACCTCAGCCCCGGTGAACTGGATCGCATTAAAAGCTTTGTCAGCACCGGCGAGCGCCGTCTGCGCATTGCCCAAACCCTGACCGAAAACCGCGAGCGGATTGTCAAGCAAGCGGGCGATCAACTCTTCCAAAAACGTCCTGATGTGGTCTCCCCCGGTGGCAATGCCTACGGTGAAGAAATGACCGCCACCTGCCTGCGTGACCTCGACTACTACCTGCGGCTTGTGACCTACGGTATTGTTGCGGGTGATGTCACCCCCATCGAAGAAATTGGTTTGGTGGGTGTGCGTGAAATGTACAACTCCCTCGGCACCCCCATTCCTGCCGTGGCCGAAGGGATCCGCGCCATGAAGAACGTTGCTTCCTCGCTGCTGTCTGCAGAAGATGCCGCTGAAGCCGGTTCTTACTTTGACTTCGTGATTGGCGCCATGCAGTAGGTCGCCTCAGCATCCTTCATTGATCCATCATCCAAATCAGTTTTTGAGGAAAAAGAACTATGCAAGACGCGATTACCGCTGTCATCAACGCCTCTGACGTACAAGGCAAATACCTCGACACCGCCGCCATGGAGAAGCTGAAAGCTTACTTCGCAACTGGCGAACTGCGGGTGCGGGCTGCGACCGTGATCAGCGCCAATGCCGCCAATATCGTCAAAGAAGCAGTGGCCAAATCTCTGCTCTACTCTGACATCACCCGTCCCGGTGGCAACATGTACACCACCCGTCGCTATGCGGCCTGTATCCGCGACCTCGACTACTACCTGCGCTATGCCACCTATGCCATGCTGGCTGGGGATCCTTCCATCCTCGATGAGCGGGTGCTCAATGGGTTGAAAGAAACCTACAACTCCTTGGGCGTGCCCATCGCTGCCACTGTGCAAGCCATCCAAGCTATGAAAGAAGTCACCGCCAGCTTGGTGGGTGCCGATGCCGGCAAAGAAATGGGCATCTACTTTGACTACATCTGCTCTGGCTTAAGCTAAGTACAGCTCTCCAGTCGCACATCTGTCTGGGAGTTAGGGGTTAGAGTGTCAGCCTGTCATGGCAATTGTGCTTAAACAGTCTGAGTCTGGCCTTTAGCTCCCAGACGTGTAATCACCCTACACAGATTTGGAGTCCCATCCCATGCGCATCTTCAAAATTACCGCCTGTGTGCCGAGTCAAACCCGTATTCGCACCCAGCGCGAACTGCAAAACACCTATTTCACAAAACTGGTGCCCTACGAAAACTGGTTCCGCGAGCAACAACGCATCCAAAAAATGGGTGGCAAAATTGTGAAAGTGGAACTGTTTACGGGTAAGCCGGGGGTCAACACTGGTCTAGCCTAGGTACCCCTCTAAAACTGTTTCCTAGCGATTTTGAGGCTTCACTGTTGAGATAGTTGATTGGGGGGGTGCTCCCTTCTGAGGCAATTATCTGGGCGGTGGAGCTTTGCTCATCAGAGAAGCTTTAGAGAACTTTTCCCAAGGCTGCTAAACGAGAAAACGCTCCCAGCCATCGCCATATTGGAACCGCATTTTCGGGAAAACGGCCTCTAAATTCTCGTGGGGGCGCGGGATCACCGTTGACGACAGATAGAGCGTTTTTTCCTTAGGACTTTGAGCTGGAATTTTCTTGGCGGCTTCCACACCCGCTGCAACCGCAATTTGCACTTCAGAAACGTCGCCGCGCACAATAATCGTCAGGCGAGCACCACTGACCACTTCATAGCCCACAAGGGTAACACGCGCCGCTTTCACCATGACATCGGCAACGGCTAAGGCAGGGGGATGACCCAGTACTTCTACCATCCCAAGGGCAATGGGCATGAAGACCGCTCCTAAACACAAAAATTTGTTAAAGTAATGCCATTCTTGCGATCGCGAAGGGATGCACTAATTTGGCAACATCAGCATATCATCTCTATTGAGAGCCTTGATAAGTTCGAGGGGCGATCGCGATAATTGATTTTTATCGCCAAAATCATCTTTTCTGATTGAGTCTTTTTTGAGGGTATTGCAAGTTTAAGCCTCAGAACGCCCCACCCCCATCAGCTTGGCCAAGCCAATCCCCGTAAAGTAGAGGGCAAGCAGAGCACCCGCCAACAGTCCTTGAGTAATCGGATCAATGGAGGGGGTCAAAACCGCTGCCACGGCTACGGCAATAATCACCACGTAGCGCCATTGGCTGAGCATTTGCGGGATGGAAACAATGCCGAGGGCAATGAGTACCAACTGGAGAATCGGGACTTGGAAGGCAAGGCCGGTGGCAAGGAGCAATAGCAAAATAAAATCCACATAGCGATCGATCGACCACAGTTGCTCAACCACATCTGCCCCATAGTTAATGAAAAAGCCAAGGGCTGCGGGTGCCAAGAGGGTATAGGCAAAGGCCAAACCGGCAATAAAGAGAATGGATGAACCAAAAACCACCGGTGCCAGCAAGCGTTGCTCACGTCGTGTCAATCCCGGCAGGATAAAACGGATGGCTTGGTAGAGAATCATCGGCGTCGCTAGGAGGATGCCACTGTAGGCCGCCGCTTTACAGGAGACAAAAAAGTACTCCCCCGGACTTAGTTGCAGGAATTTCGCACCATGGGCTGGTTTTTCAAGGAACTGAATGATCCAGCGGACTTGGGTAAAGCAGAGAACAATGGTGACAGCAACAGTGCCGAGGACAACAAAGAGCCGCTGTCGCAACTCCTCAAGGTGATCCCAGAGGGACATTTCCACTTCATTGGGCAGTTCATCCTCAGGGTCAATGGGGTCGCTTGCCTCAAGGGTGCTGTCAACAATCGCTGAGGATTCTGGAGCCGGACTATCAATATCGGGCGATCGCGTCATTCAATCTCTGCAATTCCTACTCTTTCACAATTATGAAGGAAGTGCCGACGGGGTTCCACCCTCTCTTCAGCAGTGATGTAGCTCTTTTTACAGGGATGGCACACACTGAAAACAGCCAAAGCAGCTACCAAACAGGAGCATCCCCCCTTCTTTACCCCCTAATTGTCGAAAAGCGCTTTAGCTAGAGTTTTCTGAATCCTTGTCCTGCTTTTTACAATGATAGGAGAGCGTAAGAATTATAATGCGTTAGCGCTGCCCCAAGGGGTCGCAATTCAATTCTGCAATCTTGATCACCTGCACTGACACTCGTCTATGTCCTTAATGGCAATTCCCCGCAGTTGGGGTAAGCTGCCGCTGACGGCTGAACTGCTCAGCAAATTACAACACCAACGGGAACTGATCCTCACGGGGATGCCCCGCCTTGTCAAGGGCTTTGTGGCCACCACATTGGCGCAGCAGAGTCAGCAATCGCTGTGTGTGATTACTTCCACCTTAGAGGAGGGGGGACGCTGGGCGGCGCAATTGGAACTCATGGGTTGGGAGGCGGTGCTCTTTTACCCGACATCGGAGGCCTCTCCCTATGACCCCTTTGACTTGGAAGCGGAGATGGTCTGGGGGCAACTGCAAGTTCTAGTCGAGAGCGATCGCCCCAATATTGCAATTGTCACCACCGAACGGGCACTGCAACCCCATTTACCCCCACCAGAGCAGTTTCGTGCCGCCTGTCTAACTTTAGAGGTGGGTCAAGAGCACTCCCTAGGGGAAGTGGCCACCGCCTTGGCAGCCCTTGGTTATGAGCGGGTTTCTCTCGTGGAAACGGAAGGCCAGTGGAGTCGGCGCGGCGACATTGTGGATATTTTCCCCGTCTCGGCGGAGCTACCGGTGCGCTTGCAGTGGTTTGGCGATGAGATTGAGTCCATTCGCGAGTTTGATCCGGCCAGTCAACGCTCCCTACACACCGAGGGCGATCGCCTTGATGCCCTTGCGCAGGTAACCCTGACGCCCATTAGTTTTACTCCCCTGATTGCCCAAGCCCTGCGGGCAGCAGATCACGCCCATCTCATTTCGGAGGATCAAGAGGGATTGCGGCGCTATCTGGGGGTGGCTTTTGCGCAACCGGCTTCGCTCTTGGATTATTTGCCTGCCCAAACCCTCATTGCCGTGGATGAGCCGCCCCTCTGTGCTGCCCATGGCGATCGCTGGTATGAGCACAGTCAAGCCTACTGGCAAAGCCTTGAAACGCCACCCCCCCCCATTCATCGTCCGTGGTCAGCCAGTGCCCAAGCCCTCGAGCGGTTTCAACGGGTGCACCTCTACGAACTGGCCAGTGAGGGACTCGGTCTCAATTTATCAGCACGGGCGGTTCCAGCCATTCCCCACCAATTTGGTCGCTTGGCGGCAACCCTGCGGGAGGAACGGGACAAGGGGTACACCGTGTGGTTGGTCTCTGCGCAGCCGAGTCGCTCTGTAGCCCTGTTGCAGGAGCATGATTGCCCCGCCCAGTTTGTGCCCAATCCCAAGGACTTTCCGGCCATTGATAAGCTGCAACAGCAGCGACTGCCCATTGCCCTCAAGGCCAGTGGTCTAGCGGAAATTAGTGGCTTTATTTTGCCTACGTTCCGCACGGTGCTGGTGAGCGATCGCGAGTTCTTTGGCCAGCACAACCTAGTCAACCTTGGCTATGTGCGCAAACGCCGCCGCGCTGCTGCCAAACAGGTGGATCTCAACACGCTTCAGCCGGGGGACTACGTCGTCCATCGCCAACACGGCATTGGTCAGTTCCTGCGCCTAGAAACGCTAACGATTAACAACGAAACCCGCGAGTATCTCGCCCTGCAATATGCCGATGGCATTCTCCGCGTTGCTGCCGATCAACTCAACAGCCTCTCCCGCTACCGCAAACAGAGCGATGGCGTTCCCCAACTCAATAAGTTAACGGGCAACACTTGGGAACGTACCAAAGCCCGGGTGCGCAAGGCCATTAAAAAAGTAGCGGTGGATCTGCTGCAACTCTATGCTCAACGTGCCCAACAACAGGGCTTTGCCTTCCCTCCAGATACACCGTGGCAGCAGGAAATGGAGGACTCGTTTCCCTATCAGCCCACTCCGGATCAACTCAAGGCCATCCAAGAGGTTAAGGCCGATATGGAGAGCGATCGCCCCATGGATCGGCTGGTCTGCGGTGATGTTGGCTTTGGCAAAACCGAAGTGGCCATTCGCGCTATTTTCAAAGCCGTGATGGCAGGCAAACAGGTGGTGGTTCTTGCACCCACAACGATTCTGACGCAGCAGCATTACCACACCCTCAAGGAACGCTTTGCCCCCTATCCCATTCAAGTGGGACTCCTCAACCGCTTTCGCAGTGAGCGGGAGCGCCAAGACATCCTACAAAAACTCAAAACCGGCGAAATGGATGTTGTCGTGGGCACCCATCAACTCCTGAGCAAAACCGTTAAATTTCGGGACTTGGGGCTACTGGTGGTGGATGAGGAACAACGCTTTGGCGTCAACCAAAAGGAGAAAATCAAAGCCCTCAAAATCCAAGTGGATGTGCTCACCCTCAGTGCAACGCCAATTCCCCGCACCCTCTATATGGCTCTGTCGGGGGTTCGGGAGATGAGCCTGATCACCACACCACCCCCCTCGCGGCGCCCGATTCAAACCCACCTTGCCCCCTATGACCCAGAAACGGTGCGCAGCGCGATTCGCCAAGAACTGGATCGGGGGGGTCAAGTTTTCTATGTCGTGCCGCGGGTTGAGGGGATTGAGGAGGTGGCGGCAAAGCTGCAAGGGATGGTGCCCAGTGCCCGCATTCTCATTGCCCATGGTCAGATGCCCGAAGGGGAGCTGGAATCGACGATGTTGGGGTTTAGCAATGGCGAGGCCGATATCCTTGTCTGTACGACCATCATTGAGTCCGGCTTGGATATTCCCCGCGTCAATACGATTTTGGTGGAGGATGCGCAGCGGTTTGGCTTGGCACAACTTTATCAACTGCGGGGTCGGGTTGGCCGAGCGGGCATTCAAGCCCATGCGTGGTTATTTTACCCCCGCCAAGAGGTGCTGACTGAAGCGGCACGCCAACGACTGCGGGCAATTCAGGAGTTTACCCAACTGGGATCGGGCTACCAACTGGCAATGCGAGACATGGAAATTCGCGGTGTGGGCAATCTCCTAGGGGCGGAGCAGCACGGTCAACTGGACAGTGTTGGCTTTGATTTGTATGTGGAACTGCTCGAGGAGGCGATCGCTGAAATTCGTGGCCAAGAGATTCCCACCGTTGACGATACCCAAGTGGATCTCAATGTCACTGCCTTTATTCCCGCCGACTATATGCCCGATTTGGAGCAAAAGATGGCCGCCTACCGCGCGGTGTCCGCTGCAACGACAAAAGAAGACTTGATGCAATTGGCGGCAGAGTGGAGCGATCGCTATGGGGCATTGCCCAAATCAGTTCAGCAACTGCTGCGGGTTGTGGAACTCAAGCAACTGGCACGGCAGTGTGGCATTAGTCGCATTCGCCCGGAAGGCAAGCAACATGTGATCTTGGAAACTCCGATGGCGGAGCCAGCATGGAAACTGCTCCTAGAGCAACTGCCCACCCATCTCCAAACTCGGTTTGTCTATAGTCAGGGCAAAATTACCGTGCGGGGTCTAGGGACGCAACCGGTGGAGAAACAACTGGCGCAACTCATCGACTGGTTCAGCCAAATGAAAACAACCGTTGCAACAACCCCCTAAAGCACGGATTGCGGATCTAGTTGGTCTAAAAGGGGCTGAAGAACCGCTTCCCAAGGGGGGAGGGGAGTCCCCAAAACCGCCTCCAACTTCTCGCAGTTGAGGGTGGAAAAGGCGGGTCGCTTGGCCGGTGTCGGATACTCACTGCTGGGAATCGCCTCTAGGGTGGCAGTTGCATAGCCCTTGGCACGCAGGTGATCAAAAATTTTTACCGCAAAGCCATACCAACTGGTACTGCCGCGGGGCGTCAGGTGATAGAGACCGCTCAGGGAGGAATCCACCTGCCAGTGTTCCAGCAGTTGATAGGTGACTTGGGCAATGAAGGGGGCAGCCGTGGGCGTACCGATTTGATCGGCAACGACCCGAACCACAGGACGGGTTTGGGCAAGGCGAACCATGGTGCGCAAAAAGTTCTTGCCCCGCAGGTCATACACCCAACTGGTGCGCAAGATCAGGTGGGCGGGGTGATGGGTGGCGATCGCCTGCTCTCCTAGCCACTTACTATAGCCATAGGCATTGAGGGGGGCAGTGGCATCGGTTTCGCGATAGGGTCGCGACTGCGTACCAGCAAACACATAATCCGTCGAGTAGTGAATCAACAGCCCTCCCAAAGAGGCCATCGTTTCTGCCAAAAGACCCACAGCTGTGCCATTAATCCGTTGTGCCCGTTCCGGTTCCTGTTCCGCCTGATCCACGGCAGTATAGGCCGCCGCATTGATGACCACATCGGGGCAAAGGGTTTTTACTAGGTTGGGAATGGCCTCTAAATCTTCCAAGTCCAGTGTTACGGCAGTGCCTTGGCGAGCAATGGGAATGACTTCTACCCCTTGGGGAGCCTGCTGCACCAATTGCCAGCCCACCTGCCCCGTTGCCCCCAAAATCACTAGCCGCATTTTCCGCCCTCCCTGATGATGAACTGATTGTTAAAATACTTTAAGAGTTTGCGCGACTGCCCATGAATACGGCAATTGTCCCCAGTGATTCCGCGCCCCAAGAGATTGCGATCGCGGCTGAAACCCTTCCCAATGATCCGGAGACCTTTCAACCCTATGATCCCGTGGCCATTGGTGCCTACTACCGGCAGCGACCTTTACTGGTCTTCAGTCGCTGGTTGCGGATTCTCTGGCCAGTGTTTTGGCTGCTCTTTAACCGTTGGTGGGACAGGGTCACAGGCCAAAGTAAACAAAATCAACACCAGCGAGCGATCGCCCTGCGGGAAACCCTCACCCGCCTTGGACCAGCCTATATCAAAGTGGGGCAAGCCCTCTCCACTCGTCCGGATCTCTTGCCAGCGGTCTATTTGGAAGAATTAACAAAACTCCAAGATCAGTTGCCACCCTTCCCCAATGAAGTGGCCTTTCAGTTTATTGAGGAGGAACTGGGCGCCCCCCCCAGTAAGCTTTTTGCTGAACTGAGTGATCATCCCATTGCGGCTGCCTCCTTGGGACAGGTGTACCGGGGCAAACTCCACAGTGGCGAAGAGGTGGCCGTCAAAGTCCAGCGTCCCGGCTTGGCAGAAAGTATCACCTTGGACATTTACATTCTGCGGGGGGTGGCCTATTGGGCAAAACGCCTGATCAAGGAGATTCGCAGTGATTTAGTGGCCATTCTCGATGAATTTGCTGGTCGCCTCTTTGAGGAAATGGATTATACCCAAGAGGGACGGAATGCCGAACGCTTTGCCCGTCTCTATGGCCACCTCACCGATGTCTATATTCCCAAGATTTACTGGAATTATACGCGGCGGCGGGTGCTCACCATGGAGTGGGTGACGGGGGTCAAACTCAACCAACCGCAGCAAATTCAAGCCTTGGGGCTTGATCCGCGCTACATGGTGTATGTGGGGGTGCAGTGCTCCCTGCGGCAGTTGCTCGAACATGGGTTTTTCCATGCTGATCCCCATCCAGGGAATCTGCTGGCCATGCCTAGCGGCAAATTGGCCTATCTCGACTTTGGCATGATGAGTGAGATTGCGCCAGAGCAGCGCTATGGCTTGCTGAATGCCATTGTCCACATTGTTAACCGTGAGTACGAAAGCCTTGCCTACGACTATGTTCATTTAGGGTTCCTAACCCCCGATACAGATCTGGAACCGATTATTCCGGCGCTGGCCTTGGTCTTTGAGGATGCCTTGGGGGCGAGTGTCTCGGAACTAAATATCCAACGCATTTTCGATCGCCTGTCAGAGGTGATGTACGAGTATCCCTTTCAGGTGCCTGCCTATTATGCCTTGATCGTGCGATCGCTCCTGACCATGGAAGGGATTGCCATGGGCGTTGACCCCAACTTTAAGGTACTCAGTGCCGCCTATCCTTACATTGCCAAACGACTGCTCACGGATCCTGCCCCAGAGCTGCGCACAAGTCTCACGAACCTGCTCCTCAAGGATGGTCAATTTCGCTGGACGCGCCTAGAAAATCTGCTGCGCAATGCCCGCGAGAGCCGTGACTATGACTTTAATGTGGTGCTGGAGCAGGCTTTAGATTTTCTCTTTTCGGAGCGGGGAGCGGAGTATCGCGATCGCCTAGCGGATGAAATTGTCAAGAGCCTTGACACGTGGGCACGGACAACCATAGGGCAATGGAACTTGGTGCAACTCTTACCCCTCGTCACCCGTCCCGTACCAGCAACGGCAAGTTCTAATATCATCAGTGAAGCCAATGCCCTAGAGCATTTGCGCCGCATTTTCAGCATTTTGCAGGATACCCCCGGCTTTGACTGGGGCAAAGTCATCCCTGCAATTCTGCGGATTATTGTGCGCCCAGAGGTACAGCAAATGGGTCAGCGTATTGTCAACGGCCTCCTGCAACGGGCGATCGCCCGCTTTATTCGGGAGATGTTGCTGGCGGACTCGCAG
The DNA here is from genome assembly GCF_031583255.1 of Thermosynechococcus sp. PKX82. Taxonomy (NCBI): domain Bacteria; kingdom Bacillati; phylum Cyanobacteriota; class Cyanophyceae; order Acaryochloridales; family Thermosynechococcaceae; genus Thermosynechococcus; species Thermosynechococcus sp. PKX82. The sequence continues at coordinate 1,260,997 of NZ_CP134169.1, forward strand.
CCGGCGCTTCAGACGACGAGTTTGTCTCGCTAGGTTCTGGGGATACGGGCGGTGGTGCTTCTTCAGTGGGGGTGGGTGCTGGTGAGGCTTCACTCGCAGGGGATGGTCTAGCCTCTGGTTTTGGTGTTGGTGGTAGCGTTGCCGGTGCTGGCATGGCAGGCTGTGGTCTTGGGGTGGCAGCAGGTTGCTGACCTCGGCACACTTCGGGGCGATACTCAAAAGCAAAGGTGAGCGCTAGGGCTTGGTACTGCCCTGTGGCCTCAAAGGATTGCTGACGTACCCGTTCTAGGGCGGCTTGATCGAGGAGTACAGAACCACTGCTGCGAATAATCTGGGGATTGCGGGTGAGCAAACCCGTTTCTGGGGCGGCATTGGCAGGCAGCAATTGCCCTTGGGGAGTGACCACCACCGCAACGGTTGTTTCCCCCTGCAGGCGATCGCCACAGGCCTCTTGGGGATAAAAGTCCGTGATCCGCTGGGCTAAATTCACTTGTAGATTCGTCGTATTGAGGGTCAATCGCGTTTGATTCAACCACCGCGATAACGCTGCTGCCGCTTCGCCTTCTGTGGTTGCTAGGGGTTCTTCAGGGGTGGGTTCAGGCGTAGGCGTCGGTGAGACGAGTTCCGGCGCAACGGCCACCTCTTCATTCGGGGTTGTCGGGATAACGGGTAAGGGGCGGGCGGGCGGGGGCAATTGCCATAGCGGCGGCAAAGGTTGCAGCGGTACTGGATTGGGTAGGGGCGGCAGTTCCGTCAGCGGCGGCAAGGGGGGCAGGGGTGCCAAGGGGGCAAAGGAAAGAGGGGGTGGCTCAATGCCTGTAAACGGTAGAGGCGGTGGTGCGGTCGTGGCAAGGGGCGGCAGTTCCGTGGGCAAGAGCGGTTCAATCGAAGGTAAATCCGCTTCGAGTTCCGGAGAAAGGCTGACCAAGGGCACCAGTTGATCACTGGCCAACTCTGGCGGTGTGGGTTCGGGCACCCGCACAAAGGAAAGAATCACAGCGTGCAGCAGAATTGAACTAGCGATCGCCAGTCGTGTTGGCTCCCACACTGGCCACTGGGAAACCCTTTGCCAAATGGGTTGCATTGGTAGCCGCAGCACCCCAGATCCTCCACACCAATATTCATGACAATTGTATCTCGGCTGCTTAAATTTGTAACAAGACTTGCTATAATCATCCACATTTGCATTCTCTGTGAATCATGTTCGCCCAATTTCGAGAAGTTGAAGTTATACTCAATCGTTTTTTTGTGAAAAATCTGACTCAACAGGATCTCACATTTTATGAATACCAATGCCAATTTACTCAAGTGCCAGAGGAAGGTAGCGAGCAAAAAGCCCTTTCCAGCGTTTGCTACAAACTAGGTGTAACTGCTGTTCGACTAGGGAACCGCATTATTACAAGGCAGCCTATTGATACTAGTAAGATGCAAACTCAGGGTTGGCAGTTACAGCAAATAGGATGTAGAGAGCTGAGTTGTCAAAATGATCACGAAAGGCAGGCACTGGAATCCTTTGAACGCAAAATCCTAGAGTGCAAATTAAAAGAAAAATTTGAGAAAACCAGAATTGAAAAAGATTACGAAGTCGGATTGATTTGGTGGATTCCTGTTGAAAAAGGGATAGAAAAAAGGGGGGATGGCTGGGAAGTACATAGAGGTAGAGCAATCAACGTTAGAATTGAGCCAGATGGAAAATTATACTTGGAAATTGATATTCATCATCGCTTTTATACTCCATTTACACTTGAATGGTGGCTCAACAAATATCCCGATATTCAGATCAAGTACGTCAGAAATACTTACGAAGATAAAAAAGTTTGGATTCTTGAAGATTTTTCGAATAAAAGTCCAAATGACGTAGAAATAAAAGAACTCGGAATCAGTTTAGCGGATTACCACCGTCGAAAGGGTGCATCTGAAGAAGAAATAAATGAATCACGTGTTGTAATTGTTAGAAAAACTAGTGACTATAAAGCTAAGCCAGTATATCATCTATCTCAAAGACTATCACCAGTTCTCACAGTGGAAATTTTAGCACAAATTGCTGAACAAGGCAGAGAAAAAAGTGAAATTCAAGGTGTGTTTGACTGCATTAGGAAAAACATTAACCTGCGTTTGTCGGAATCCCAAAAAACAGCCGAACTCATTTTCAAACACATCTATAATCTTAGTTGTCAACCAGAGCCGATCAAAGTTAACGGGTTTGTCATGCCTCGCGCAAAACTATTAGCTCGCAATAATAAAGAAATTGACAAAACAGCTAAAATTAGCTCCTTTGGCTGTGCAAAAATTGGTGAAAAGAAATTTGGTTGCCTTAATCTTTCTGATGATAAAACTGAATATCCAGAAGAAGTACGAAAATGCTTACTGGAAATAGCGAAAAATAGTGGCACCCAGATACAAATAGACTCCTATTTTACCAAAAGCGAATACCCGGAAGGTTATCTGGCTCAACAAAGATTCTGGCAGCAATGGGCTGCTCAAGAAATTAAAACTGTCTTAGTGGTGATGCCTTGGTCACCCAATGAAGAAAAACAGAAATTGCGAAATCAAGCATTAAAAGCAGGTATAGCAACTCAGTTTATAGTGCCAGTTAATGTAAATAATTATAAATCTCTCAATGTTTGCCTAGGGCTGTTGTGTAAAGCCAAGTGGCAGCCTGTCTATCTAAAACCATTAGATCATCCTGAAGCTGCTGACTTGGTTATCGGTTTTGACACAGGTACAAATGGAAGACTGTACTATGGCACTTCTGCTTTTGCAGTTTTAGCCAATGGTCAAAGCTTGGGTTGGGAGTTACCACATGTGCAACGGGGAGAAACTATCTCTGGCCAAGCAATTTGGCAAGTTGTGTCTAAGCTAGTGCTTAAATTCCAAGACAATTGTCATTCCTACCCTAAAAAGATACTACTGATGCGTGATGGCCTTATTCAAAAAGGGGAATTTGAGCAGACAATTGAAGAACTAAATAAAAAAGATATTGCTGTCGATATTCTCAGTGTCCGTAAAAGTGGCTCAGGCAGAATGGGACGTGAGATTTGTTCAACTGATAGCAAAGTAACCTATCAGGACGCTGCAGTGGGTACTGTTGTCTTGTTCGAGGAAACGAACTCATTTATTTTACAAAGTAGCGAGGAGGCAAGCAAGAAAAAATATGGAGGCAGTGCTAGACCGTTGCGCGTTGTGCACACCCATGGCAAGACCCCTTTAGAACTACTGGCTTTACAGACCTATCATTTGACTCAATTGCATCCTGCTAGCGGATTTTGCTCTTCTCGACTGCCTTGGGTACTGCACCTCGCCGATAAAAGTAGCAAAGAGTTTCAGCGCATCGGTCAAATCAGCGTTTTACAGAATATTGATCGAGAAAAGTTAATTGCTGTTTGATAGAACAATAGATTTTAATCTAGCAAAATACAGGGCAACATTGAAATACCTTATGCAGTCTGCCCAAACAGCGGCAGAACCCTCTTAATCGAGCAATCAATCTATGAGAAGGTAACCAGTTTTAGATAAAATTCTATGGATTAACTGATTCATACTCACCTGCCTTGAGCTGAAATAGGGGTCAAGGGCTTAAAATTAGGTTTGATAATACGAGAAACTAGAAAATATTATCAATCATTATATTGTCAAAAGAAACCCCTGACCCTATGCTTGTTTTAGAAATAATGAGGACGGTGATTAACGTTACGATAACAATCGGCTATCCCGTCATTATTTTCTGTAGCGATCGCTCTGATTGCAACTCTAGCTTTTGTACTGCTTACCCTTATTCTAATTAGGAGAGCTTACTCATGCCAATTGCTGTGGGAATGATTGAAACGCGCGGATTCCCCGCCGTCGTCGAAGCAGCAGACGCAATGGTAAAAGCCGCTCGGGTCACCCTTGTGGGCTACGAGAAAATTGGGAGTGGTCGGGTCACCGTGATTGTGCGGGGTGATGTCTCCGAGGTGCAAGCCTCAGTGGCTGCCGGGGTCGATTCTGCCAAACGTGTCAATGGCGGCGAGGTACTGTCTACGCACATCATTGCTCGTCCCCACGAAAACCTTGAGTACGTATTGCCCATTCGCTATACCGAGGCAGTGGAGCAATTCCGAAACTAAGGGGTTTGGCAGTTGGGTGGAGTTTTCAGTTGCATCGCTTATCGATCCTCTAGTTCTTAACTTGTCTGACGTTTAGGAGTTATTACAATGGCAATTGCCGTCGGTATGATTGAAACCCTTGGTTTCCCCGCAGTGGTGGAAGCCGCAGACGCAATGGTGAAAGCCGCTCGCGTTACCCTTGTGGGCTACGAGAAAATCGGCAGTGGTCGGGTCACCGTGATTGTCCGTGGTGATGTCTCTGAAGTGCAGGCTTCGGTGGCGGCGGGGGTCGAAAACGTGAAGCGTGTGAATGGGGGTCAAGTGCTCTCCACCCACATCATTGCACGTCCCCACGAAAACCTCGAATACGTCCTGCCCATTCGCTACACCGAAGCGGTGGAACAATTCCGCGAAAGCGTTAGTGGCATTCGTCCGATGGGTCGCCCATAGTGAAAATCGCGCGAGTGTGCGGCACCGTTACCAGTACTCAAAAAGAAGACACCTTAACGGGAGTCAAGTTTCTCGTCTTGCAATATTTGGGTGAGGACGGCGAATTTTTACCCGACTACGAAGTGGCTGCAGATACGGTGGGTGCAGGACAGGATGAGTGGGTATTGGTAAGCCGAGGCAGTGCCGCCCGCTGTATTATCAATGGCACCGACAAACCCATTGACGCAGCCGTTGTCGCCATTATTGACACCGTAAGTCGGGATAATTATTTGCTCTACAGCAAACGTACCCAGTATTAGCATTGGAGACTTCTCCCTATGGCGGTTCAAAGCTATGCGGCACCTCCGACGCCGTGGTCTAGGGATTTAGCGGAGCCAGAGATTGCCCCCACGGCTTACGTCCACTCCTTTAGTAACCTCATCGGCGATGTCCGCATCAAAGATTATGTTCACATCGCACCCGGCACGTCCATTCGTGCCGATGAAGGAACACCCTTCCACATTGGCTCCCGCACCAACATCCAAGATGGCGTTGTCATCCACGGCCTCCAGCAGGGACGGGTGATTGGCGATGATGGCCAAGAGTATTCTGTCTGGATTGGTGATAATGCCTCAATTACCCACATGGCGCTGATCCACGGCCCTGCCTACATTGGCGATGGCTGTTTCATTGGCTTTCGTTCGACGGTCTTTAATGCTCGGATTGGCGCAGGCTGTGTGGTGATGATGCATGTCCTCATTCAGGATGTGGAGATTCCACCGGGAAAATATGTGCCTTCAGGAATGGTGATCACGACGCAGCAGCAAGCCGATCGCCTGCCGAACGTGGAAGAGTCGGATATTCACTTTGCCCAGCACGTGGTTGGCATCAATGAAGCACTGCTATCGGGGTACCACTGTGCTGAGAATATTGCCTGTATTGCCCCGATTCGGAATGAACTCCAGCGTCAAGAAGACCCACCCATCCTACACGTTGAAACGCTCACCGGGGAAAAGAACACTATGACCGCAGATTATGGGACTCATGTCCGCCAATTGTTGCAGCAGGGATACCAAATCAGCTTGGAATATGCCGATGCGCGGCGGTATCGTACGAGCTCTTGGCAGAGTTGCCCGACGTTGACGGGACGGCAGGAGTCTCAAGTGATGGCGGCGATCGCCCAACTCCTCAAGGAACACGAGGGTGAGTATGTACGCCTGATCGGCGTTGATCCCAAAGCCAAGCGTCGCGTTTTTGAGGAAATTATTCAACGCCCCGGTCAAGCACCTGTGGCCAGTACCAGTCCCTATCGTCCCAGCGCAACCGTGAGTGCGGCCCCAGTGGGTTCCTTGGATGCCTCCGTTGTGGCTCAGGTGCGGCAGTTACTTCAGCAGGGCTATCAAATTGGCACAGAGCACGCTGATGCTCGCCGCTATCGCACCAGTTCTTGGACCAGTTGTGCTCCGATTCAAGCAAAGCAGGAACGGGAAGTGCTCGCCGCCCTTGAGGCCTGCCTCCAAGAACATGCAGGGGAATATGTGCGCTTGATTGGTATTGATCAAAAGCAAAAGCGGCGCGTCCTTGAGCAAATTATTCAGCGACCCGATGGCGCGGTGGCGATCGCCACAAAAGCAGCAACCCCAGCGGCTACTAGCCCTGTCTCCGTCAGTTCGGCCAGCAATGAAACCGTTCTCAGCGCCGATCTCCTGAACCAAATTCAAGACCTGTTGCGCCAGGGCTGCCAAGTCACCACCGAGTATGCCGACCAGCGTCGCTTCCGTACCAGTTCTTGGCAAAGCGGCATCAAAATTACCTCAGCGCAGCAGCTCAATGACCTCAGTGCCTTCCTTGCCGAGCACCAGCGGGACTATGTCCGCCTCGTAGGTGTCAATCCCCAAGCCAAACAGCGGGTACTGGAAACGATTATTCACCGCCCCAATGGTAAAACCGCCAGCAATGGCAGTAGCACCCGTGGTCAAGGGTTCGCACCGCGCCCAACCGCCTCTAGTCAAGGGAGCACTAGCAGCCACAGTCTCAGTCAAGAGGTGGTTGAACAAGTACGGCAACTGCTACAACAGGGCTATACCCTCGGCCTAGAACACGTGGATGCCCGTCGCTACCGCACCAACTCTTGGCAAAGTGGCCCCCGCATTGAGGCCAAAAATCTCAATGAAGCCCTTGCTGCGATTCAGGCTTGCCTCCAAGAATACAGTGGCGAGTACGTGCGGCTGATTGGCATTAATCCTGCCGGTAAGCAGCGGGTGGCCGAAATCCTGCTCCAACAGGCTGCTAAGTAGCCCTCCCTGTGAGGTGCCCCAATGCCCCTGCCGCCTTTAGCCCTGCCCCCTTCACCTGCGGTTCGCATTGTTGGTGATGTGGTGGTGGATTCCCAAGCCGTTTTGGCACCCGGAGTGTTGCTTTGGGCAGAAGCAGGGGCTTCAATTCGCATTGCCGCAGGTGTCTGTATTGGTATGGGCAGCGTCATTCATGCCCACGGCGGCACCATTGAAATTGGCGAAGGGGTCAACATTGGCGCGGGCGTGCTGCTGATTGGGGCAGTGACCGTTGAACCCCATGCCTGTATTGGCGCCAGTACCACCGTGATGCAAACAACGATTCCGGCTGGTGCTGTGGTGGCCGCTGGTTCGCTTCTTGGTGATAGTAGTCGCCGTTGGCAGCCCCCCACAGAAACGAGTCCCCCCCAAGAGAGTGCCGTTTCCTCTGAGGATCCTTGGCAAGAGCCATCAACAACTGCCGATACTGCAGAGAATTCCACGCCAGAGCAGCAGGAGTCTACAGCCTCTCCCTCTAGCCCTCAGGAAAGTCCAACCGCCGCGCCACCAGAGACAAGCACTTCGCCAACAGCTAAGACCAGCGTGGTCTATGGCCAAGCCTACGTTAGCAAGATGTTTGCCAAAATGTTTCGCGTAGAGCCAATCCAACCCACTGGGGAGAATCCTGCCCTAGGAAGTAGTCAGTAAAGCAACCGTTTCTACATGGGCTGTTTGCGGAAACATATCGAGGGGCTGAATTTTGGTTAGTTGATAGGCACCGGTAGCGCAGAGGTGAGCCAAATCCCGTGCCAAGGTGGCAGGGTGACAACTGACATAGAGAATGCGCGGCGGACGGTGGCGGAGAATCGCCTCAAGAACGGGGCGATCGCACCCTTTGCGCGGTGGATCAAGAATTAGCACATCCACGGCCTGATCGGACTGGGGTAGCCACTCTTCTGCTCTGGCACAGAAAAAACGAGCATTGTTAATACCATTGTGTTGGGCGTTGGCGATCGCCTGTTGTACCGAAGCAGGATGCACTTCCACACCAATCACTTCAGCGACAGCGCCGGCAAGGGGTAGGCTCAGTGTCCCGACTCCACAGTAGAGATCGACCAGTCGTTCGTGACCTGTTGGGGCAATCCACTCTCGCAGGGTGCTAACCAGTTGCTCCGCTTGCGCCGTGTTGACTTGAAAAAAGGTGGTCGAAGCAATCTGAAACCTCACCCCTGCCATCTCTTCCCAAAGGTACGATCGCCCCGCCAATACCTGGGTCTCGTCACCAAAGATGCGATTTCCCACTTGATGATTGAAGTTGACACAGACCCCCACCACCCCTTGAAACTGCTGTAACCAACCTTCTGCCTCTGCCTGCAAGCCAGCGGGTAATGCCCCCGCAAGCACGAGGGTAATGAGCTGCTCCCCGGTACGCTGACCAATGCGCAAGCCCAAGTGGCGCAACCCCGGTTCATGGGTCTGCTCGTTGTATATCGGCCAAGGTTGTAACGCTTGCTTCAGGGCAGCCAAGAGCGGATTGAAGCGCGGATCTTGCACGGGACATTGATTCAGGTTTACTAGGTGATGGGAGCCTTTTTGGTAATAGCCCGCAACCACGGTACCATGGCGGCGACCGAGGGGGTACGTCACTTTATTGCGATAGCCAAAGGGGTTAGAGGCAGCCAAAATCGGTAGGAAAATTTGCGGTTTCAGATGAGCAATGCGAGCGATCGCGTCCTTCACCAGTTGTTCTTTGGCCGCCAATTGCGCCCCATAGGCCACCCGCTGCCACTGACAGCCGCCACATTTATCCGCCACAATACAGCTTGGCCGCACCCGCTGCTCTGAGGGTTGCACCACCTCCAAGACCTTGCCGTGGGCATATTGCCGCTTGACATGGGTCAGTCGCACCCGCAGGCGATCGCCCGGAACCGTATCCGCCACAAAAACCACCCGATCCTGCCAGCGTCCTACCCCCTCCCCCGTGTGGTTCAAGGAGTCAATTGTTAGCTCAATGGTGGCGCCCTGCTGCCAAACGCTCATCAATTTACGTCTAAGCCTACTAAACGTTAGGGATAAGTTAAGGAGAGCCAGCAAGCTCTATTTTCGCTGCTATACTGCTAGCGGTGCAATCCGACGTTTGTACTGAAGTGATTTTGGAGTCGATCCCCTATGCTGAAGCGTCTTTCGCCTTGGTTACTGGCACTGGCACTACCCGTGGGTGCCCTTTTCACCACCCCTGCCAAAGCAGCTAACTTTGTCTCCCTCACCTATGGTCCTTTTCAGCGCTCCTTCCCGATGTCGGAGCTAGAGGAATTTGTGTCCACTCAAGAAGCTACGGGAGAATTGCGAGCATTGATGCGGATGGTTTCCAAAGATGACCAAGCCAAGCTCCTTGAATTCTTGGGTATGCGGCTGCCCTTTAATGTTGTGCAAACCAATAAAATTTTGAGTAGTCCCATTGGCAAAGATTTACTCAAACAATTTTCTCAGGTCACGATTCGCCGCGATAAAGCCGGTGAAGTGGCTCTCCGTGGTGCCATGCTCACTGCCGCTGCTTCTCCGGAAGGGTTGAGCATGATGTCGTTTTTGAAAAACTATCCTGCTGAAACCATCAACCTTGATTTGCGCAAGCTCAACCAAATGCTCAAGAAACAAGATGGCATCATGAGCATGCTCGGGAAACTGCGCCCATAGCGCTAGACGATTGACGAAGAGTTAAAATTAACGATTCCAGTGCAGGGGCAAAGAGGCTCCTGCATTTTTTAGCAATCTACCAAAATTTGCCGTAGTACTCCGTCTATACCGCAAAGCGGTTAGGTGGTAGTGAGGTGATAGGCGACCATAGGGAGCAGTCACTCAATCTCAGCTTGTTGCTGGACATATTGAGCTAGCACCGAACATCGGGCGCGACTAATAGCTATAGTCCACTCATGCTCACCCTGACGTACGAGTACAGGCTAAAACTAACCCAGCAGCAGGCTAAGCAGATCGACCACGATCTAGACGTGTGTCGCCAAGTTTGAAATGATGCGCTGAGGGAGCGCAAAGACTGGATTGCTTCGCGCAAATGTCCAGTCAATGCCTGCTCTGTGCCTAGCGAGTACATCATCCCAGCGGATGCCCCCTACCCCAGCTTCAACGTGCAGTGCCAACGATTCACCCAAGCAAAGCAGACCAACCCTGATTTAGCGTCGGTTAACGCCCAAGCATCAGCAAGTCTTGAAGCGGGTGGTTAGCCTCGATGTTGGCTTGGAATACTTTCTCTCCATCTCGGACGGACTTCAACTAGCACGGCCTAGGTTTTTCGTAGAGATGCAACACAAGCTTCAATTGCTGCAACGCAGACTGAAGCGGAAACAGATTGGGTCAGCCAACTGGAAGAAGATTCAACGCAAGGTGGCGAAGCTGCATGAACAGATTGCCCGCACCCGCAGGGACTGTCACTTCAAGGTTGCCCACCAACTTTGCGACGGGGCTGATGTGATTGTGGTGGAGGATTTGAATCTGATTGGCCTCAGTCGTGGGACGCTGGGCAAGCACATGCTGGATGCGGGTCATGGGCCATTCCTGAACTCGGTGTTGCCTTGGGTGGCCTGCAAGCGTGGCAAGGTGGTTGTCAAGGAGAAAGCAGCGGGCACCTCTCAAGAGTGTCCCAACTGTGGCGAAGCAGTCCGCAAAACGCTATCAATCCGTTGGCATGAGTGCCCCTGTGGCTGTTCAATGCCTAGGGATATTGCCGCTGCGGAATCGATTGATAGGCGGTGGGGCGCACCGTCTTGAAAATGCCCCTGGAGAGGTTCTGGCGGGGATGACTTTCGGGTCATCTAGTCAAGACTCTGTGAACGGGGAATCTCCTGCTATACGCGTTGGCCTAAGCCTGCCGTTAGGCATAGCGTTACCGGGATGAGCGTCAACTCTGGTGGCGTAGTTGTTGAATGCTGTGGTGAATCTGCTGAAGCGCTAAATCAATCTCGGTCTCTGTGGTGGTACGTAATAAACCAAATCGCAGCGAAGCATGAGCAAGGGTGGGCGATCGCCCCAAGGCAAGCAGAACGTGAGACGGTGTTGGTTTGTCGCTACTACAGGCTGCCCCCGTTGAGAGGGCAACATGGGGATAAATCGACTGTAGGAGGGCATTGCCCTCAACCCCACCAATACTGACATTGAGACAGTTGGGTAAACTCTGTTGCCAATCACCATTGAGATAAATGTCTCCAAGGGAGGCTAAGCCCTGCCACAGCCGTTCTTTCAGGTGCCGCAGATGGGGAATATCCGTGGCTTGACGTTCCTGAGCGAGTCGTACTGCTACCCCAAAGCCGACAATGAGGGGAGTGGCCAAGGTTCCGGATCGCCAGCCCTGTTCTTGACTGCCACCATGAAGTTGAGGCGCAAGTTGGACGCGGGGGCGATCGCGCCGCACATAGAGGGCACCAATGCCCTTTGGTCCGTAGAGTTTATGGGCAGTCAGGGACATGAGATCCACCTGAAGCGCCTGAACATCCAAGGGAATTTTGCCCAAGGCTTGAGCGGCATCGGTGTGGAAGAGTACCCCGCGATCGCGACAGCGGCGACCAATCTCGGCCAAGGGTTGGAGCACCCCAATTTCATTATTGGCAGCCATCACGGATACCAAGATGGTCTCATGGGTAAAGGCTTGCTCTAACTCAGCCAGATCAATGAACCCTTTCTCATTCACCCCTAGATAGGTCACCCGAAAGCCAAGGGACTCCAAATAGCGACAGGGAGCGAGCACTGCATTGTGTTCTGTCTGCACGGTAATGATATGGCGACCGCGACTGTAGTAGGCTTCAGCCACCCCCTTGATTGCCAAGTTGTCTGCTTCAGTGGCACCACTGGTGAAAATGATTTCTTCGGGATGGGCATGGATGGCTGCGGCAATCGTTTCACGGGCAAGATCAATGGCGGCGGCGGCCTCCCAACCATAGGCATGGGCACGATTACTGGCATTGCCGGGGCGATCGCTAAAATAGGGCAACATGGCTGCCAGTACTTGGGGATCCACCGGTGTGGTTGCCAGTCCATCTAAGTAAATTGGCTTCATCCCCAGTCTTCTTGAAACCCCTTCTCCTTTAGCCTAGCAAGGAACCCCGCACTCAATGGCCATTCAGACCATCTGGCGGTAGAAAGCGCCAAGTGGGACTATATTGAAAAGTGATAGGCATTTTCCCAGGGTTGGCCGAGCGGATGAGGCAGCGAACTCATAATTCGCCATAGGCTGGTTCAACTCCAGCACCCTGGATCTTTTAATCCAGTCAACGCCAATCCAGCGATCGCCTTCCGCTAAACTGAAAGAAGTTTCGTGTCGCAAATTTTGCCATGAGTAGCACCTATAAACCGCAACAGGCCTCCGACAAAAATCTTGAAGCCATGCGCAAGTTTGCGGAAACCTATGCTAAGCGCACAGGAACCTACTTTTGCTCAGATTTGGGGACAACGGCGGTTGTTCTGGAAGGATTGGCCAAGCATAAAGACGACTATGGCTCTCCCCTGTGTCCCTGCCGCCACTATGAAGACAAAGAAGCAGAGGTAGAAGCGGCCTACTGGAACTGCCCCTGTGTGCCCATGCGCGAACGGCGGGAGTGTCACTGCCTTCTCTTTTTAACTCCGGATCATCCCTTTGCGGGTACAGCTCAGGAGATTTCCTTTGAACAAATTCGCGAGGAAACCAATCGCTTTACGGTTTCTTAGTATTCCAGTGTCACTACAATCGTATTGCTGTAGATGCCCGCAGGCACAAACTGCCGGGTGGGGATGCGACCAAAAATTTCAAGGGTTGTAGGGGCATGATTCACAGGCACTAAGGTACGCAAACTGCTCCCACCGGTACCATCCCCCCAGATTTGGGTGCGAGCGGCATCAATGTAAAGGTTGTAGTCAAGGCGCCCCCTGCCAGAGGTCATTTGTCGAGGGATAAAAGGATCGGCATTGCCAGTAGGCGCCAAAGTTTAGGCCAGTCACGCTGTTAATGGTGCAGTTTGCAAAAGTAACTGTCGGTAGAGCTAGGCCGCTGGCGATCGCGAGCAGGATACTGAGATGTAGCTGCACCACTCACAGGTATTTAAGAACAACCTACGCCAATCCAATCATAGTTCATCCGTGATTTCCCTTGGCAGACATCCCCCTAGGGGGGATATAGTAAACGCGTGGGTTCTGAGGTGGCCACCATGACCTTTCAACTTCCTCCCCTGTTGCAGTGCCTACGGAATCGAGCCTTTGCCGGTCTCTATACGGCGCAAACGATCAATCTGATTGGGGATGCGTTCACATGGCTCGGCTTAGCACTCCTTGCTTTTGAGTTAGCAGGAGAGAATTCAGGACTGTGGCTCTCAACTGCCTTAACGCTGCGGGTCACCATTTTTGTGCTATTGGCTCCTATTGCTGGTGTCTTAGCAGATCGATTGGATCGCAAGGGATTGATGGTGACTACCCATCTTGTGCGGATGGTTTTGGTATCCTTCTTGCCGTTTGTTACTGACGGCTGGCAACTGTATCTCGTAGTGGCTTTGCTGAGTGGCTTTCACGCCCTTTTTACCCCAACCTACACGGCCACATTACCCTTGATTACGACGGCTGAAGAGTGCCCACCGGCGATCGCCCTCTCGAATGCCACGTACCAACTCCTGAGTGTTTTAGGCCCAGCCCTCGCAGGTAGTGTTGCGGCGTTATGCAGTACCCGTTCAGTGTTCTTTTTGGATGCTTTGACCTTTTTGGTTGCAGCGGTGTTGATTGCTGGGCTGCCCACTGCTTTGATCGTACCTAGAGCAGGATCAGTCCCCCCCCGTAGCGGATTTCTTGAGGAGCTAAGTGTTGGTAGTCAGTGCCTTTGGTGGGATGCAGCAATTCGCTATGGATTACTACTGCAATTGGTGGCGGCGATCGCTGGCGCGGAAATTTTGGTGAATACCGTCGGCTATGTTCAGGGCACGCTACAGGCAGGAAGTCAGGCCTACGGCTCAATCATGGCGGCATTTGGTGTGGGTGCTACTTTGGCTGCGGTGATTTGGGGTTCTTCCTGTCGCAGGATGAGTGCAGTGGTGGTGATGGCCCTAGGGGGGATACTGACGGTGCTGCCGCTGTTGGCTGCCTATGGTGCCAATGTCCCTACCCTCGCTCTGTTGTGGGCGATCGCGGGTATCGGTAAAACCCTCGTCAATGTGCCTATGCAGACGGTAATTGCTGAGAGAGTGGCCGTGGACTTGCAGGGTCGGGTTTATGGCGCTCAGTTTGCTTGGAGTCATCTTTGGTGGGTCTTGGCCTATCCCCTAGCGGGATGGTTCGGCAGTCAGTTTCCAGCCCAACATTTTTTCTATACTGGCCTCAGTAGCATGGTGCTTTTCATCGCTTTTGTGGTGTTGACCCAACCGTGGCACCTGCGGCATCTCCCCGCTGGTTTTTGGCACACTCATCCCCATGAGCACGACAGCGAGCATGATCATTGCCATCGGCTACAGGCTCATCAGCACCTACACTTTCATCTCCAGCCAAGCCACGGCAATTAACTAACACCATCCGCAGTCAACAGGGCTTTGTAGAGGCCGGGTCGGCGATCGCGAAAGAAGCCATAGGCCGCCCGTAGGCGTTCAATTTCCTCTAAATCAAATCTATGGACAAGCACTGCTTCTTGGGTGCGATCGGCCTCGGCCACCAGATCTCCCCTTGGATTAGCAATAAATGAACTGCCATAAAATACCTGCCCCCCCTCGTCACCCACACGGTTGGCTGCCACCACTGGAATCACATTTGCCACTGCATGACCAACCATCACCCGCTGCCAAGGGTCTTTGGTGTCCAGTGTGGGATCGTGGGGTTCACTGCCAATGGCGGTGGGATACACCAGCACCTCTGCCCCCATGAGGGTCATCACCCGTGCAGCCTCTGGAAACCACTGATCCCAGCAGATGCCGACACCGATTTTGCCGTAGCGGGTACGCCAGACTCGAAAGCCTGTATTGCCGGGGCGGAAGTAAAACTTTTCCTCATAGCCGGGGCCATCGGGAATATGACTTTTGCGATAGACACCGAGGTTGACACCCCCCGCATCAATCATGGCCACACTGTTGTAATAGACGGTGCCCGCCTTTTCAAAAAAGGACACTGGAATCACCACCGCCAGTTCCCGCGCCAAGGCCTCAAAGTGAGCAATTGTTGGGTGGTTTTTCACGGGGTGTGCCCGCTGAAAGTGACTCTCCCGCTCTTCCTTACAAAAATAGTGACCTTCAAATAGCTCTGGCAGGACAATGACCTGTGCCCCCTGCTGATGCGCCTGCCGCACTAGATCACTGAGGTGCAGAATATTGGTCTCAACATCATCGGTCAGTTGAGCTTGAATGGCAGCAACGGTCAGTGTTCTCATAGTTCCTGCTGAGTAATGCAATGGAAGGCGCCTCCCCCTTCTAAAATCGTCCGTGCGGGAAGGCCAACAGTTTTGCGACTGGGAAAGAGCTTGGCGATCGCCTCAACCGCTTTGGCATCCGCTTCGACACCATAGGTGGGGACGACAACGGTGGTATTGGCAATATAAAAATTCACGTAGCTAGCGGGTAAAATCTCCCCCTTGCGACTCGTCACCCGCCCCGGCGAAGGCACTGGGATTACCTCTAGGGAGCGCCCCTTGGCATCCGTTAGCGTTTGCAACTGCTCATAAATCGTCAGCAGGACATCGTAGTTCGGATCCTCAGGGCTGTCGGGCAGCATACAAACCACGGTTGCCGGAGCCACAAAACGCACCAGCGTATCGATGTGACCATCGGTGTGATCGTTGGCCAGTCCCGATTCAATCCAGAGGATTTTGCTCACGCCAAGGGCGGGCTTGAGGCGGGCTTCCACTTCTGCGCTGTCTAAATAGGGATTGCGGTTGGGGTTGAGGAGGCACTGGCGGGTGGTGAGGCAGGTTCCTTCGCCATCCACTTCGATCGCCCCCCCCTCCAAGAATAACGGCATCGCCCCATAGGGGAGGCCGATGGCTAGAGCAAGGCGCACAGCCAAGTCACTATCGCCGGGAAGTTGATACTTCTTGCCCCAACCATTAAAGGGCAAACAGAGGAGTCGGCGCTCCCCTGCCTCATTGATTAAGCCCACAGGAGCGGTATCCCGCAGCCAAATGTCACCAAAGGGGAGCTGATAAAACTGTGGATTCAGATCCCCGAGATAAGAACGAGCAGTGGCTTCTCCCACCTCATCTAGCACCAGAATCTTCAGTTGCTCCCCGCGGCACTGACCTGTTACGGGATCGGGGTCAGCGATCGCGCGACACAGGGCAGTAAATTCTAAACGCACCTGCGGTAATAGTTCTCCCCACAAATCCTCGTGACTGGGGAAAGCTAACCAACAGGCGCGATGGGGCAGCCACTCAGCCGGCTGAAAAAAGGGGGACATGAAGAGCGATTAGCCCTTTTTGTTGGTTTTGGGTGCAGGTTTAGCGGCAGCTTTTTTCCCTTTAGCAGTTTGCTGGGGTTTGGCACCGCTGTATTTCCGGCGGAAGCGTTCCACCCGCCCTTCAGCGTCAACGATTTTCTGAGTACCCGTGAAGAAGGGATGGTTGCCTGACCAGATATCCACGTGCAGTTCGGGTTTCGTGGAACCCACGGTCATCACTACTTCACCGTCACAATAGACTTTGGCTTCGGGATACCACTGGGGATGAATGTTCGGTTTTGGCATAGGCGTCTCACCACAAACGAGAAGTAAAAGACGAAAATCCTAACGTTTTGAGTATTGGGGGGCTTTGCGGGCTTTGCGCAGACCGTATTTACGCCGCTCCTTGGCACGGGGATCGCGGGTGAGATAGCCTTCCGTTTTCAGCGGCTTGCGGTTTTCGATGTCCAGTTGACACAGGGCGCGGGCAATCCCTAAACGAATGGCATCTGCTTGCCCCGTCAAACCACCCCCCGTGGCATTGACATAAATATCATAGCT
The DNA here is from genome assembly GCF_031583255.1 of Thermosynechococcus sp. PKX82. Classification (NCBI taxonomy): domain Bacteria; kingdom Bacillati; phylum Cyanobacteriota; class Cyanophyceae; order Acaryochloridales; family Thermosynechococcaceae; genus Thermosynechococcus; species Thermosynechococcus sp. PKX82. The sequence continues at coordinate 1,277,720 of NZ_CP134169.1, forward strand.
ACTTTCAAGGCCAAGGGTTTCAAGGGGGGCTTTCACCAAGTTGAGATAGGTGGGGTTGTTTTGCAGGTAGTCAGCCCCATTGCGGCCATTGATCAACAGTTGACCGCTACCGGGGATCAGGCGCACCCGTGCCACCGCCGACTTACGGCGACCGGTTCCCAAATAAACTACCCGCTTAGACTGATCAGCAATCTGCATGTTAGGCTCCCGGAATCGTGTTAATGGTCAAAGGCTGGGGTTTTTGCGCTTGGTGGGGATGCTCTGGCCCAGCATAAACTTTCAGCTTGGTAAAGAGTTTACGGCCAAGGGAATTTTTCGGCAGCATCCCTTTGACAGCATGCTCAATAATCCGCTCGGGAATGCGGGCTTGCAGTTGATCAAAGGTTTCAATTTTCATGCCGCCGGGGCGTCCCGAGTGACGACGGTAGAGTTTTTGGGAGCGTTTTCTGCCGGTGACGGTGACTTTCTCGGCATTGATGACAATCACAAAGTCACCCGTGTCCATGTGGGGGGTGTAAATGGCTTTGTTTTTACCCCTGAGAATACGGGCAATTTCTGCGGCTAGCCGACCCAAGCGTTGATCAGCGGCATCAATGACATACCACTGGGGAGCAAGGTCATCCACGGCGGGCAGTGGTGTCTTTACGGTACTGGTCATCACAAACTCCATGATTCTATGCAATGGACAATTCAGGGCTAATGGAGGCTAACTGAAACTGGGGCATCGCCTCGGTGCACAGGGCAAGGGGGAAAGGCGATTCAGGATAACCCACCCCCAATAGACAAAGGCCTACAGGGGGGGCAGCATACTTGACGAGGTGGCGTTGCTCCTGCTGCCAAATTTCCGTAAAACTGGCGGGCGATCGCTGGCCTTGCCCCACCTGTACCAAGAGTCCCACCAACAGGCGCATCATGCCGTAGAGAAACCCCGAAGCTTGCACCTCAATTTCCACAAGGGCACCGCGCCGCTGGCAGCTCACCGCCTGCACCTCCACCCAAGAATGGGCACGATTCGAGCCCGAACGGTGAAAGGCACTGAGGTGATGCCGCCCCAACAATGGCTGAAGCACGGCTGCCATTTTTTCCACATCCAAAGGGGCATAGTAGTAGTGCCATGTCCAAGGGCGCAGAAAGATATTGGGGCAGGGATCGGTATAGAGGGTATAGCGATAGCGACGCCACAGCGCCGAGAAACGGGCATGCCAGTGATCGGGCACCACCGCCGCCGCACGAATCACCACATCGGCAGGCAAGCGAGCATTGAGAATCCCCGGCCAACGATGAACGGGAATGGGCGAGTTGACCGTGACGTGAGCCACTTGACCAGCAGCATGAACCCCTGTATCGGTGCGACCGGCTGCGACAACAGAGACGGGATGATTGACAACACTGGCGATCGCCTGCTCAATCACCTCCTGTACTGTGCGCTGTCCCACCTGCCGTTGCCAGCCGTGGAAATGGGTGCCCTGGTACTGAATAAGCAGTGCCAAGCGTTGGCCGCTCTGAGGAGGTGCGATCGCCGTCATCATTGCCTGCTACACCAGTTCAATGACCGCCAATTCGGCATTATCACCTCGCCGCCGCACACTGCGGATAATGCGGGTATAGCCACCCTTGCGATCGCCATAGCGCTCTGGAGCTTGGGCAAACAGAGCATGCACCAGTTGCTTATCGTAGAGATAGCCAAGGGCACGCCGCCGTGCCGCCAAGGAGCCATCCTTTGCCAAGGTGATCATCCGCTCCGCCTCTGCGCGTACCGCCTTTGCCCGCGCTTTGGTGGTGGTAATGCGGCCATGGCGAATCAATTCAGTGGTCAGTGCCCGCAGCAGTGCTTTTCGTTGATCGGCTGGCAGTCCTAGCTGGGGAACCCGACGTTGGTGACGCATAGACAAACCTCATTCAATCTCTCTAGTTACGGGCAGCTTTTTGGGGCGGTAGCGTAATGCCCAAGTGTTTTTGCAGTGCTTCGATCACTTCCTCGGCAGACTTTTGACCGAAGTTTTTGATCTCCAGTAGCTCTTCTTGGGAATACTCAAGGAGGTCAGCGACCGTATTGACTTGGGCACGCTTGAGACAGTTGTAGGCACGCACCGACAAATTGAGTTGCTCAATGGGAATTTGTCCCGTTTCGTCATGCTCATCGGTGGTGGTGGCCTCAGAGGTGTGCAGGGGCACTTCTTTCAAGGGGCTAAAGAGATCCACGAGAATCGTTGCCGCCTGATTGAGGGCATCTTGGGGGGTCAAGCTGCCATTCGTCCAGATTTCCAGTTTTAGATAGTCTTGGAGCTGGCGATCGCCCTCTGCACCCGCACTGCGCACCGAATCAACGGTATAGTTGACCCGCCGCACGGGCATAAAGACCGCATCCAATTGCAGATAGTCCAAGGCAAGGCGATCGTCCCGTACCCGCTCCACTGAGCGATAGCCGCGATCCTGTTCAATCTTGAATTCCATCTCCAAGGTTGCCCCCGGCATCAGCGTGGCAATATAGTGGTTGGGGTTGACCACTTCCACTTCAGAGCCAAGTTGCACCATGCCAGCAGTAACCGTCAATGGCTCATTCTCAGGGGCTTGGGCAAAAAGGCGACCCATTTGGGGTTCTGAGGTGTGGCTGCGAATCACCAACTGCTTCATTTGCAGCAAAATGTCCATGACATCTTCGCGCACACCGGGAATTGTTGAAAACTCATGATTCACACCGGCAATGCGCACCGCTGTCACAGCACTACCGGGTAAGTTGGCAAGAAGAACCCGCCGCAGGGCATTCCCCACCGTAATCCCTTGACCGGGGGCGAGGGGGTACAGCGCAAATTGGCCGTACTGCCCTTGATCCTCCTCAACCCGTGTTTCCAAACATTCAATTTGATATGCCATAACTGTGCTCCCAAGTGACCCAAACGAACCTAAACCCGCCGCCGTTTGGGGGGACGGCAACCATTGTGGGGAATGGGGGTCACATCCCGAATGAGGGTAATTTCTAGACCTGCGGCTTGCAACGCCCGAATCGCTGTCTCGCGACCAGAACCGGGACCACTCACCATGACCTCAATTTGCCGCATTCCCTGATCAATGGCACGGCGAGCTGCATTATCAGCAGCAGTTTGAGCTGCAAAGGGTGTGCCTTTTTTGGCACCTTTGAAACCACTGGAGCCAGCGGAGGCCCAAGCAATCACCTCACCATTGGGGTCGGTAATTGAGACAATCGTGTTATTAAATGTGGACTGAATGTGGGCAACGCCACTGGGGACATTGCGCTTTTGCTTACGAGGGCCAGAGCGTTTTGCAGAGGGTGCCATAATCTATCCAAACCGTGAATCAGGTAGTAGGAGCGGAAAAACTTATTTCTTAGCAGCGGGTTTTTTCTTACCCGCCACAGTGCGACGACCACCACGACGGGTGCGCGCATTGGTACGGGTGCGCTGACCACGAACCGGCAATCCAAGGCGATGCCGCCGCCCGCGGTAGCAGCCAATGTCCATGAGCCGCTTGATATTCATGGCCTCGAGACGGCGCAGATCCCCTTCCACTTGGTACTCGTCAATCGCAGCCCGCAGTGCCGCAATATCGGCATCCGTCAAATCGCGAGTGCGGGTATCTGGGTTAACACCCGTTTTTGCCAAAATTTCCTTGGAGCGGGTCAAGCCGATGCCATAGATGTAGGTGAGGGCAATTTCAATGCGTTTGTCGCGGGGTAAATCAACACCAGCAATACGAGCCATGAATCTAGTTCCTATGTGTGCAACAACAGTGGGTTACCCTTGGCGCTGCTTGTGTTTCGGATTGGTGCAGATCACCATGACCCGACCACGTCGCCGAATGACGCGGCATTTTTCACAAATACGCCGTACCGATGCTCTTACTTTCATATCAGTTGCTCATGTAGTCGCAAATTTTATATCTTAGCAGAGTGGCCAACAAAGATCAAACTACTTTTTGCGCAGGCGATAGGTAATCCGCCCTTTGGTCAGGTCATAGGGGGTCAATTCCACCTTCACGCGATCGCCCGGCAAAATTTTGATGTAGTTGCGGCGAATCTTACCGGAAATATGGGCAAGGACATTAAAGCCATTGTCCAGATCCACCCGAAACATGGCGTTGGGCAATGACTCGGTCACTGTCCCTTCAATTTCAATAGCATCCTGTTTAGACACGGTTCACCTCCCCAATACGTGCTTGAATGGCAGCAGTTACCTCTTCGATCGTACGTGTTCCATCAATGTGCACAAACTTGGGATGACTCATGTACTGTTGAATCATCGGTAGGGTTTCCCGCTCATAGACCTGTACCCGCTTGAGGATGGTTTCAGGGGTATCATCGGAGCGCTGCTGACCATTGGCCGCTTGCTGAGCACGCTTGAGGGCGCGTTCCTGGAGAATCGCAGCAGGCACATCTAAGAAGAGCAAGTAATCATAGTCTTGGTGAATGCTTTTGAGCATCTCCTCAAAGACTGCTGCTTGTACCACATTGCGGGGAAAACCGTCCAAAAGCCAACCCGCAGCCGTATCTGGCTGTTGCAAGCGATTGGCCACCATATCCACAATCACCTGATCCGGTACCAGTTCACCGCGATCCATGTAGCTTTGAGCCTGTTGACCGAGGGGGGTGCCCGCAGCTCGCTCTGCCCGCAGAATATCCCCTGTAGAAATATGGGGAATCCCCAAAAGTGTGGTCAGAATTGCTGCCTGTGTCCCTTTGCCCGAACCAGGGCCGCCAAACAAAATTAAGCGCATTACTGCTTCACCATCCCCTCATAACGTTGTGAAATCACATAGGTTTGAATCTGTTTTGAGGTGTCAATGGCCACCCCCACCAAGATCAACAGGGAGGTCGCCCCCAGCCCTTGAAATGTTGTTACTTTGGTTGCACTTTCGACTGCCGTGGGAATAATCGCCACCAGACCCAAAAAGATCGCCCCTAGGAATGTCAGGCGGTTGAGAACCCGCTCTAGGTAATCAGAGGTGGCTTTCCCCGGTCGAATTCCCGGAATACTAGCGCCCATCTTTTTCAGGTTTTGGGACATATCCACAGGGTTGACAATCAAAGAAGCGTAAAAGTAGCTAAAGAAGAGAATCAAGAGCAAGTAGAAAATCACATATGCCCATGGGGTAGGACCTGCGGGGGAAACATAGCTGGCCAGTCGTGCCACGAGTTCGTTGCGGGTAAACTGCGCCAAGGTGGAAGGCAGAATGAGTACCGCTGAGGCAAAGATAATTGGCATCACCCCCCCTTGGTTTAAGCGCAGGGGCAGGTAACTGGTTTGCTCGCGGTAGAGTTTGCGCCCCACTTGGCGACGTGCCGAAACAATGGGGATGCGGCGAGTCCCCTCTTGCACAAAGACAATGCCGACAATCATGGCCAAAAAGACGGCCACCAAAATAACGATGCCGCCAATATTGCCCCCACTTTCGGCGAGGGCGATCGTCTGACCCACTGAGGCAGGCAAGTAGGCAACAATGCTCAAAAAGATCAAGAGTGAGGCTCCATTACCCACGCCCCGCTCAGTAATCAATTCCGAAATCCACATCACCACCATTGAGCCAGCGGTCAGGCCAAGGACAATTTCAGCAACAAACCACGCCCCCGGATGCAAAGCCGCACCGGGAATGGAACTGACAAAAATGGCAATGCCAAAACTTTGCAGAACTGCCCAGCCCACAGCCACGTAGCGAGTAATTTGGGAAATTTTGCGGCGGCCGGCTTCTCCCTCATCCTTTTGCAGCCGCTCCAAGGAGGGGAGAGCAGCAGTCAGCAATTGCATGATGATGGAGGCGTTAATATAGGGCAGAATGCCGAGGGCAAAAATCCCAAGGGCAGAGAGGCCACCGCCTGAAAAGATGTCGAGGAAGCGAATCACGGCATTATCTTGGACGCTCTGGGCAAAAACGGCGCGATCGATCCCCGGAATGGGTAGATAAATCCCCAGCCGTACCAAGATCAATAGCCCAATGGTGATCAGGAGTCGACCCCGCAGACCAGCCGCTTGAGCCATCTGCATAAAGGTTTCTTGGGCAGTGGGTGCCTTGCCGCGATTCACAATCATATTGGGGTTCCTCTATTCACTGTCGGCAGCAACGGAGGTCTCCACACATACCCCACCAGCAGCTTCAATCTTGCTGCGGGCACTGCCACTAAAGGCAGCGGCATGAACCTCTAGCTTGACGTTTAGCTCACCATCCCCCAGCACTTTGAGGGGATATTTGGCGGTGGTGAGAATGCCAGTCTCAAGGAGAGACTCAACCGTCACTACACTATTGGCGGGTAGGGTATTGAGACGACCCACGTTGATCGTAGTGTAAACCTTCCGGTTGACGAGGGGAAAGTGCTTGAGTTTGGGGAGACGACGGTAGAGGGGGTTTTGACCGCCTTCAAAGCCGGGACGGGTGGGGCGACCAGAACGGGATTTTTGCCCGCGCATCCCAAAGCCACCACTTGCCCCTTGACCTGCGGCAATGCCCCGACCAATCCGCCGTTTGCGTCGTCGCGATCCCGCTTGGGGGTGCAGATCTTGAAACCGCATGGACAACTCCTACCTATTTGCTATAGAGGTTTTCAATGGGGATTTCCCGCTCCTCGGCAACTTCTTGGAAGGTGCGCAAGGCCGCAAGGGCTTCGAGGGCGGCGCGGGCATTGTTGAGGGGGTTGCTGGAGCCTAGTTGTTTGGCCAGCACGTTGCGTACCCCTGCTAGTTCTAGAACGGTGCGCACAGAGCCACCAGCAATTACCCCGGTTCCCGGTGCAGCGGGGCGAATCATGACGCGGGCAGCACCACCTTCGCCAAAAGTGGGGTGGGGAATAGAGTTGGATTTGGTGATCGGGACATCAATCAGGTGCTTTTTGCCATCGGCCACACCTTTGCGCACCGCACCAATGACATCGGCAGCCTTACCGACGCCCACACCCACTTGGCCACGCTCGTTGCCAACAACCACAATGGCGCGGAAGCTCAGTTTCTTACCGCCTTTGACTACTTTGGAGACGCGGCGGATCTGGACGACCCGCTCTTGCCAGTCGGTTTCTTTTTCAACTTTGCGGGGGTTTTTACGACGATTTGCCATCGGGTCATCCTCTAAAAGTCTAGTCCAGCTTCACGGGCGGCATCCGCCAAGGCCTTGACACGACCATGGTAGAGATTGCCACCGCGATCAAAGACAACGCGCTCAATGCCAGCGGCTTTGGCACGCTCTGCAATTAGTCGCCCCACTTCAATAGAGGCGGCACAGGTGCTGCCATCCCCCAGCTTTTGCCGCAGTTCTGGCTCAACACTGGAAGCGGCCACAAGGGTATGGTGCCGGGTGTCATCAATCACCTGAGCATAGATATGCTGATGAGAACGAAAGACAGCGAGGCGGGGGCGATCGCTGGTACCTTTGACTTTGCGGCGAATGCGCTGATGCCGACTTTGGCGAGCCGCAGTACGAGTTTGTTTCATCTATTTCTTCCCTGTCTTACCAACTTTACGACGCACAAATTCACCCATATAGCGAATGCCCTTGCCTTTGTAGGGTTCAGGGGGACGTACGGCGCGAATACGGGCAGAGGTGTTGCCGACTAGTTCTTTATCAATGCCACTGACAAGGACAATCGTGCCCTGCTGCACTTTTTTACCTTGGTTGTCCTCAATTTCTAGGGTAATGCCCTCGGGTGGCACAATCTCAACGGGGTGGCTGTAGCCCATACTGAGGACAAGGGTTTTGCCTTGGAGTTGGGCGCGGTAACCGACCCCTTGAATCTCCAGCTTTTTCGTAAACCCTTGGGAGACGCCTTCCACCATGTTGGCCAATAGCGTGCGGCAGAGGCCGTGGCGTTCTTTAGCAGGTCGAGAATCATCGCGGCGTTTGACAACAATATTTTCGCCCTCTTGGGCAACATTCACCTCGGGCGGCAAAACCCGACTCAGTTGACCCTTGGGGCCTTTGACCGTGACCTGCTGCCCGTCTAGGGTGAGGGTAACATTCTTTGGCAGGGGGATGGGACGCTTGCCAATACGAGACATGTGGGACTTCCTCCGAGCTTACCAAACGTAACAGAGTACTTCGCCGCCAATGCCCTGCTTCCGTGCCTCGCGATCAGTCATGATGCCGCTAGAGGTGGAGATGATGGCAATGCCGATGCCACCGAGCACCCGGGGCAACTCACGGGAATTGGCATAGACGCGCAGACCGGGTTTGCTCACCCGCTTGAGCGCAGTAATAATCGGCTGGCGCTGCTTACCGCGATATTTTAGGGAAACCACAAGATGCCGTTTGATGCCGTCCCCTTGCTCTTCAAAATCGCGAATAAACCCTTCCGCTTTCAGCACCTGCGCAATACTGCGGGTCATGCGCGTGGCCGGAATGGTGGTGGTTTGATGACGCGCAAGGTTTGCGTTGCGGATGCGAGTTAGCATATCGCCAATCGTGTCATTTACTGCCATAGTTGCTCCTTAAAAATCTGCCTCCGGCGTTAGTTCTCACGGAACGGCATGCCCATTGCTTTGAGCAGGGCGCGTCCTTCTTCATCAGTATTGGCAGTGGTGATGATTGAGACATCCATGCCGCGAATTTGATCAATGTCGTCGTAGTTGACTTCGGGGAAAATCAGTTGCTCGCGCAAACCTAGGGTGTAGTTGCCCCGGCCATCAAAGCTTTTGGGGTTGACACCGCGAAAGTCACGGATCCGTGGCAGTGCCAAGTTAATCAAGCGATCCAAAAAGGCATACATGCGATCGGATCGCAGCGTCACGGCCACACCAACGGGCATGCCTTTGCGAATTTTGAAGCCAGCGATCGCCTTCTTGGCGCGGGTGACCACGGGCTTTTGTCCCGTAATCGTGGCAATTTCGGCAATGGTGGCTTCAAGGGCTTTGGCATTTTGCGCCGCTTCCCCCAGACCGCGGTTGACGGTTATTTTGACAATCTTGGGGACTTGGTGAATGTTTTTGTACTGAAACTGCTGCATGAGCTGCGGCACAACGGTTTTGTTGTAGTGATCTTTGAGGCGTTGGGACATGGGGCTTCTCCTAGGGGCATTCTCTGGGCTGGGTCAGAGAGGGAAAACGGGTTAGACCTAATCAATGATTTCGCCAGTTTTCTTGAGCATCCGCACCTTACGGCCATCTTCGGTGTAGGTGTAACAGATGCGGCTGGCCACGTTGTGCTTGGTGGAGTAGAGCATCACTTTACAACTGTAGATGGGAGCCTCCTTGGTGATGATTTGGCCGGATTCTCCCTCTTGGCGGGGCTTCACATGTTTGGTTTTCAGGTTCACCCCTTTGACAATCACCTGACTGGTTTTGGGGAAGACCGCAAGGACTTCGCCGACTTTAGCTTTGTCGCTGCCAGCGATGACTTGAACCGTGTCCCCTTTTTTCACGTGCATGCGATAGCGCACTGGCTTTTTGTTTGCTTTCTTGGCCGCCATTAGAGTACCTCCGGTGCCAATGAAACAATTTTCGTAAAGTTTTTATCCCGCAGTTCACGAGCCACAGGACCAAAGACACGGGTACCGCGAGGGTTACCCTCTTGGTTGATCAAGACAGCGGCATTGTCATCAAAGCGAATGCTCATGCCACTTTCACGGCGGATGGTTTTGCGGGTGCGCACAATGACAGCGCGAACCACATCGGATTTTTTCACGGCCATATTGGGGGTGGCATCTTTGACGGTGGCAATGATCACATCGCCAACACTGCCGTAGCGACGGTTACCGCCGCCGAGCACACGGATGCAGAGGAGCTTTTTGGCGCCGCTATTGTCGGCAACGTTGAGATAGGTTTCCTGTTGAATCATGGCTGGCTCTCCTTAGGCAGTGCGAGGACTGAGAATCTCGGCAATGACCCAACGCTTGGTGCGACTCAGGGGACGGGTTTCCCGAATGCGCACGCGATCGCCCACTTTGGCTTCGTTATTTTCATCATGGGCTTTGTAGCGGCGGGTTTTGACGACAATTTTGCCGTACTTGGGGTGGGGGGCGCGGTTTTCGACGGCAACGACGACGGTTTTTTGCATTTTGTCGCTGACGACGACGCCAACACGTTCTTTAACTGCCATTAGTCTTGGCCTCCACTGCGGCGACGTTCATTCTCAAGGGTTAAAAGCTGTGCCAACTCGTGGCGCAGATGCTTAAATTGATGGGGCTTGACCTCTTGGCGGGTGGCTTTTTTGAAGCGGAGATCAAAGAGTTCTTTTTTAATGGCGGCAATGCGATCGCTCACCTCTTGATCACTCAGTTCCCGCAGGTCTTTCATTTTTGTCAGTGCCATTCTTAACCCTCCTGTTGTTCCTCTTCTTGATTGCGCACCAGAAAACGGGTCTTGATCGGCATTTTGTAGGCAGCAAGGCGCATGGCTTCGCGGGCAACCGCCTCCGGCACACCGGCAATTTCATACATAATGCGACCGGGTTTGACCACTGCCACCCAGTATTCCGGTGAGCCTTTCCCTGACCCCATCCGCGTTTCGGCAGGCCGCATTGTCACGGGCTTATCGGGGAAAATGCGAATCCAGATTTTGCCACCGCGGCGGATATAGCGGGTCATGGCACGACGGCCAGCCTCAATTTGCCGTGAGGTGATCCAAGCGGGTTCAAGGGCTTGAAGGGCATAGTCGCCAAAGTGGATAGAGTTACCGCGACTGGCAACCCCCGTCATGCGACCTCGCTGCTGTTTGCGAAATTTTGTACGCTTTGGACTTAACATCGCTGGCTTCCCTGTTAGTTAGAGCGATTTTCAAATTGGGGTAGGCGGCGTTGGGGACTGCGGCGACTGGGTTCCCGTGTTACGGCTTCGGTTTGTCCCGGCAGTACCTCACCTTTGAAGATCCACACTTTCACGCCCAAAATGCCGTAGATTGTGCGGGCGGTGCGGTAGGCATAGTCAATGTCTGCCCGTAGGGTATGCAGAGGAACGCGACCCTCCCGTGTCCACTCGGTACGGGCAATTTCCGCCCCATTCAGGCGACCCGCCACTTGGACTTTGATCCCCTCAATGCCTGCTCGCTGTGCCCGCTGAATGGCTTGGCGCACGGCGCGTCGGAAGGCCACCCGTCGCTCTAGTTGCTGGGTGATGTATTCCGCCAAGAGGCTGGCCTCAGCATCGACACGGTTGACTTCCACCACGTTCACTTTGATCGTGCGGTTGCTAGGGAGCATCTGCCGCAGTTGCTTGCGCAGTTCCTCAATCCCTTGGCCGCCTTTACCAACGACGACGCCGGGACGAGCGGTGCGAATTTGCAACTCCACTTGATCCGCTTTGCGCTCAATGCGCACTTCCGCAATGCCAGCGTTGGCCAGTTGCTTGTTAATAAACGTGCGGATGCGGTGATCCTCCTGTAATAGCTCAGGATAGCGATCGCTATCGGCGTACCAGCGGGAGCGATGTTCTTGTGTAATGCCGAGGCGAAAGCCAATTGGGTGAATCTTCTGTCCCACGGTGGTATCCTTCTACGATTCGTCAGCAGTGTTTTGGGGCGCCACAGCAATCGTGATGTGGCAGGTGGGCTTGCGAATTTGGTAAGCGCGGCCCTGGGCGCGAGGGCGAAACCGCTTCAGGCAAGGCCCTTGATCGGCATAGGCTTGACTAATTACCAAGGTGGCGGGATCCAAGCCTAAATTGTGGGTGGCATTGGCTGCCGCCGATCGCAAGACCTTTGTAATCGGCTCACAGGCACGATAGGGCATAAAGCGCAGCATAATCAGGGCATCGCGGTAGGTGCGACCCCGCAGTTGATCCAGTACCCGCCGCACCTTGTGGGGTGACATGCGGACATACTTGGCGCAGGCACGGGCAGTAGGAGAAGAGGTAGAAACCATAGACGGCTATCCCAGACGCGAACAAGAGAATCAATGGCGGGCTTTTTTATCGCCCTTAACATGACTGCGGAAGTTGCGGGTGGGGGCAAATTCCCCCAGTTTGTGACCCACCATCTGCTCAGTGATGTACACGGGCACGTGCTGCTTGCCGTTGTGGACGGCGATCGTGTGGCCAATCATTTCTGGCACAATCGTTGAGGCACGCGACCACGTTTTGATCACTTCCTTGGCATTGCGCTCATTGAGGGCTTCAATCTTGCGTAAGAGATGATCCGCCACAAAGGGGCCTTTTTTTAATGAACGTCCCATAACCTAACTTCTCCGCAAAAACCTAAGACTGACGACCACCGCGACCCCGCTTGGAAGACTTCTTACGACGCCGCACGATGAGAGCATCGCTGAGTTTTTTCTTCTTGCGAGTTTTGTAGCCAAGGGTGGGTTTACCCCAAGGCGTGACAGGCCCAGGACGACCAATGGGGGCGCGTCCTTCACCCCCACCGTGGGGGTGATCCACCGGGTTCATCACCGAACCGCGCACCTTCGGACGACGACCTTTCCAGCGATTGCGACCCGCTTTCCCTAAGCTGATGTTGTTGGCTTCAACATTCCCCACTTGGCCAATGGTGGCATAGCACTCCTTGCGGAAGAGCCGCACTTCACCCGAGGGAAGCTTGAGGGTGACCATATCCCCTTCTTTGGCCACTACTTGTGCCATCGCACCAGCAGCTCGCACCATTTGCGCACCGCGACCGGGGATAATTTCCACATTGTGCACACTGGTACCCAAGGGAATTTTGCCCAGAGGAAGGGAGTTACCCACTTCAATAGGGGCATCGGGACTGGCAATAACCTCGGTGCCGGGGGTCAAATCTCGAGGATGGATGATGTAGCGTTTCTCGCCATCGCGATAGTGGAGCAGGGCAATGCGGGCATTGCGGTTGGGATCGTACTCCACAGTTGCCACTTTGGCGGGGACATTGAGCTTGCTACTGCGGCGAAAATCCACAATACGATAGCGACGCTTGTGGCCACCCCCCCGCCGCCGACTGGTAATGACACCGCGATTGTTGCGGCCTTTGTCGCGCTTGAAGCCACGGGTCAGCGACTTTTCGGGCTTGTCGGTGGTAATTTCAGCAAAGTCAGAAACAGTTTTTTGGCGAACGCCGGGGGTGTAGGGTCGGTAAACGCGAATGCCCATGATCTACTCCGTTAAACTTCGGGGAAGAGAACGATCTTGCTGTCGGGGGCAAGGGTGACGATCGCCCGCTTGTAGCGAGGACGATGACCAACAAACCGACCCACACGGCGCTCTTTAGGGGGCAGATGATAGGTATTCACTGCTGTAACTTTGACGTTAAAGAGTTCTTCAATCGCAGCCTTGATTTGCGGTTTGGTGGCGCGCCGGTCTACATCGAAGCTGTATTGATTGTTTTCCAATAAAATCGTGGCCTTCTCTGTGATGATGGGGCGCTTGATGAGATCCGCAAGGGCGCGGGGTTGGACTTTAGTCACCGTACACCTCCTGAATTTTGGCGATCGCGCCAGTGGTGGCAACAATGCGATCGGCATAGAGTAAATCAAAAACATTCAATTGATCGGCACGCAGGAGTTTCAGGGTGGGCACATTTCGCGCCGAGAGTGCCACCATTTCGGCAATGTCTTCCACCAGTAGCAGCACCTTTTGCTCTGGCTCAATGCCCCAGCGTTGCAGCGCCGTCACCAGTTCCTTGGTTTTGGGACGGGGCAAGTGATCGGCAAAGTCTTGAACCACAATCAAGTCTTCAACGCGGCTCATCAGGGCTGTGCGCAGGGCAAGCCGCCGCTCCTTACGATTCATTTTTTGGCTGTAGTCGCGGGGCTTAGGACCAAAGATCACACCGCCCCCCCGCCAGAGGGGAGAACGAATCGAACCAGCACGGGCACGCCCTGTTCCTTTTTGCCGCCAAGGTTTGCGACCGCCGCCGCGCACTTCGGCACGGGTTTTGGTGGAAACGGTTCCCTGCCGAGCATTGGCTAACTGCCGCACAAGGGCACGATGAACAATATGACTGGCGGTTTCCGGTTTTGCCGTCGTTAGATCAAGGGTGGCTTCACCACTGTCGGCACCCTGCCAGTCTTTAACCACACATGCAACCATAACTACTCTCCAGCCCTTATTTGCGACCGACAACCTTGGCGGGGGTAATGCTCACCAGTGCCCCCGGTTTACCCGGTAGTGCCCCTTTGATCAGGATTAAGTTGCGCTCAGGATCAACGCGCACCACCTGCAATTTGCGAATGGTGACTGCCGTATTGCCCATGCGACCGGCCATCCGCTTGCCGGGGAAAACCCGACCCGGGGTGGTTCCTGCCCCAGTGGAACCGGGCAGACGGTGGTTTTTCGAGCCATGCGCCATTGGACCGCGCTTAAAATTGTGGCGTTTTTGATAGCCCGCAAAGCCTCGGCCAATGCTGGTGCCGTGGACATCCACAAGCTGCCCCGGACTAAAAATATCAACGGTGATGGCCTGACCCAATTGATAGGCAGAGGCATCTTCGAGGCGAAATTCCCGCAGATGACGCATGGGGGGCGTTTGCGATTTGTTGAGGTGGCCGCGCTCGGGGCGACTCAGGTTTTTCTGCCGCACTTCGCCGTAGGCCACTTGAATGGCCGTGTAGCCGTCGGTTTGGGGGGTTTTGATTTGTGTGATCGGACACGGCCCCGCTTGTACCACCGTAATGGGGACAGATCGACCCGCCTCGTCAAAGATTTGGGTCATGCCCAACTTTGTCCCTAAAATACCAACTGTCACGATCGCGTTCCTTAAAAATACGAATCACAACAAAACAGCGAGAGGCAGCCCGTAGGCTACACCTCGGCAGATTCCTACAGTTAGGAATGGTGGATTGACCCAGCAGTTACACGGTCAAGACGATGACGCTCAAGGCGCATCCATCGTTGATCAAGGACAGGCGCAGGTAAAGATGGCAAGGCTATGATTGCAAGTTGCGAACACGCTGCCACCCCTAGATCAGTGGAACCAAGGACTTAAGGGGGTTGAGGCGATCGCGCCCACTCAGTATCCGTTTTTGGTCACAAGTTTTAATCATAGATCAGCGATTGTGGGTTTGTCTAGGCATTTGGTAACATTTTTTACGCCTTCTTGTGGATCCAGCAGCGTGTTTGAATTTGTCTGCCAGCAGGACTGTGCCCATACCCAAGCGCGGGCAGGCCTGTTTCACACCCCCCATGGCGCAGTGGCAACGCCGCGTTTTATGCCCGTGGGTACTTTAGCGAATGTGAAAACCCTCACCCCAGAACACCTCAAGGCGGCGGGCGCTCAAATGGTTTTGGCCAACACCTACCATTTGCACCTGCAACCGGGGGAAGACATTGTGGCCGCAGCGGGGGGGCTGCACCGTTTTATGGGCTGGTCAGGGCCAATTCTCACGGATTCGGGGGGGTTTCAGGTCTTTAGCCTCAGCGAAATGCGGCAAATTTCCGATCAGGGGGTGGTGTTTCGTTCACCCCACGATGGTCAAATCATTGAACTGTCACCCGAGCGGGCGATCGCCATTCAAGAGGCCTTGGGGGCAGATGTGATCATGGCCTTTGATGAGTGCCCCCCCTATCCTGCAAGCCGGCAGGCAGTGATCCAAGCGACGCAACGCACCCTGCATTGGCTAGAGCGCTGCATTGCTGCAAAGCAACGATCCGATCAAGCCCTCTTTGCCATTGTGCAAGGGGGAGTGTATGCCGATCTGCGGCGAGAATGTGCTGCGGCGATGCTGCCCTATGACTTGGCGGGCTATGCCATTGGTGGCGTGAGTGTGGGGGAACCCAACAGTGCCATGCATGAAATTGTGGCGGTGACGGCTCCCCTCTTGCCTGCCCATAAGCCACGTTATTTGATGGGGGTGGGAACTCACTTAGAAATGTTGCGGGCGATCGCTGCCGGGGTCGATCTCTTTGACTGTGTGATTCCCACCCGCTTGGCTCGCCACGGCTGTGCCATTGTCCAAGGGCAGCGCTGGAACCTAAAAAATGCTCGCTTTCGCCGCGATTATGAACCCTTGGATCCCACCTGTCCCTGCTATACCTGCACCACCTTTAGCCGAGCCTACCTAAGTCATTTAGTGCGTGCCAAGGAGCTACTGGCCTACACCTTACTCTCGATTCATAATGTGACGGAACTGATTCGGTTCACCCAAGCAGCACGCCAAGCCATTTTAGAGGAGCGATTTGTGGCGTTTGCGGCAGAATGGGAGCAGCGACTGTTGGTGAATGCCGAGGAACCGGATGCTGCGCTTCTCTGATGCCGTTTTATCGAAACAGGAACGCTTGAGCCGCTGGGGCTTTTTGGGACTGACCACAGCACCTTTAGTGGGAGCGGCACTCTTTAACCATACGGGGACGCCGCCTTTTTTACTTTGTCTTTTTCGAGCAACAACGGGTATTCCCTGTCCAGGCTGCGGTCTGACCCGTTCCTTTATGGCGATCGCTCGCGGCAATGTTGAAGATGCCCTGAGAATGCATCTCTTTGGCCCTGTGCTCTTTCTCGCATTTACGGTGATGGCGGTTTTTATAGGCCTAGAGCTGAAAACTGGCCGGCGATTGCAGCACACCCCCTTTCGCTACATCAATGAACGCATTCAAAACTGGTGGTGGCTAGGGGTGATTTATCTTGGCTACTATGGTTTGCGGCTGTACAGCCTATTTCACACCGGGGAATTTTATATCAATCCCCTAAAAAACATCTTTCTGAGGAGTTAATCAATGACTATCTCCATTCATTACGTTGATCCCAAGACGAAAGCACCACTTAGAAAGGATCATACTGCGTACTATAGTGAGACGGGTTCTGTTTATCCAATTGTTAATCAGATTCCTAGATTTGTAGATTCAAGCCAAAACTACACCCAAAGTTTTGGTCTGCAATGGAATAAGTTCTCAAAAACACAAATAGATGATACAGATCAAAAACAATCTGAAACTCGATTCTTTGCAACAACAAACTGGCAGCCTGAGGAGCTTGCTGGCAAAAGTATTTTAGAAGCTGGTTCTGTACACGGGTTATCCTAGTCAGAGGCGTTCGCGAAACTTAAAGTAAAGATCACGGGAGTCGTCTTTAGCAAGAGTCCCTTTCATGGGATATTGAAATCGGTTGTGTGCGATCGAGAACCGGAGACCCATGAGATTACATCGCTTGCTTTATCTCAGTTGTGCCACAGATGGCCTGTCCTACCCAGACCTGCGGGATATTATGGCCAAGTCAGAGGTGAACAATCTCCGCGATGGCATTACGGGAATACTGTGCTACGGCAACGGCATGTTTCTGCAAACCCTAGAGGGCGATCGCCAGAAAGTGAGTGAAACCTACGCCCGCATCCTCAAGGATCCCCGCCACCACAGCGCTGAGATTATTGAATTCAAAGCGATCGCAGAGCGCACCTTCATCAATTGGTCAATGCGTCTGGTGCAGTTGGGCGAGATGGACAGTGATAAAATTCGGTACCTGCGGTTAAAATACTCACCAGCAGCAACCTTTCAGCCCACCTCAATGACGGCTGAGCAATGTTTTCACTTCCTCAAAGAACTCTATGAAATGAGCCAAGGAACTTAGTGTGAGCGATGCCCACTGGCTAAGTATTCCCGATCTACTGCGGCTGCCCGCCCAGACCTATGAGTGGCGGGTGGATACCGATTTTCCAGACTTGGCAACGTTGACTCCCGTGCAAGGAATGGTGACTGCCAGTCACCGCCACACCTACTTAGAAGTCAGCGCCAGTGTGCAGACAATTGTCACCCTCTCTTGCGATCGCTGTTTGCAGTACTATAACCATCGCTTGGTGTGTACCACTACGGAACTCATTTGGCTTGCAGAAACCCCAGCCAGTCAGCCCGACGATGATCTGGTGGAAACCTTGCCCGCCAACGGTCGCATTGATCTTGCAGACTGGCTCTACCAGCAACTCTGCCTTGCCCTGCCCTACCCCCAATACTGTGACCCCAATTGTGGCGGTATTCACCCCCCTGTCCCTGCGGAACCCCCCATTGATCACCGCTGGGCAATGCTTGCGCAACTACAATCGGTTCTGGAGCGTTCGGAACCATCGCCGTGAGTGCTCAGTCTGACCTTGAACTGTTGCTGCGGGCACGCTATCCCCTGTTGTATGTGGCCACAACAGAGGAAGAACGCCTTGAGGCAACACTGCACACAATTAGCGATCGCCTGAATCAGCGCCCCATCTACATTTGGGATTTTGTGGAGGGGTATCAGGGCAATCCCAATGATCTGGGGGTCGCCAAGCGCAATCCCCTCAGTGCCCTTGAATTCGTCGAAAGACTGCCGCGACCGGCAGCGGCCATGATTCTGCTGCGGGATTTTCACCGCTTTATTGAGGACGTGGCCGTCTCCCGCAAACTGCGCAACTTGGCGCGGCAGCTCAAGTCCCAGCCCAAAAACCTGATCCTGCTGGCTCCGACGGTGCAGTTGCCCCCGGAACTGCGGGATGTGATTACCGTTGTGGAGTTCCCTTTGCCCCAACGGGAGGAAATTCGCCTTGAACTGGTGAAGCTCTGTCAAAGCCTCGGCAACATTCCCGCAGAACCCATTCTCGATGAGTTGATCCGCGCCTGTCAGGGCTTGACCCTAGAGCGGATTCGCCGCGTCATTGGTCGGATCATTGCTTTGCACGGTGTGCTGGACGGCAGCCATGTGGATCTGGTCTTGGAGGAGAAACGGCAGATCCTGCGGCAAACCCAAATTCTCGAATTTTACCCCACCCAAGAAACGATTGCCGACATTGGTGGTCTTGATAACCTCAAGGAGTGGTTGCTGCGGCGCGGCGGTGCTTTTTCCGAGCGGGCACGGCGCTATGGGCTGCCCTATCCGCGGGGGGTGCTGCTAGTGGGAATTCAGGGCACCGGTAAATCCCTAGTGGCAAAGGCGATCGCCCACCAATGGCACTTGCCGCTGTTGCGATTGGATGTGGGGCGACTCTTTGGCGGCCTCGTGGGGGAATCCGAAGCACGTACCCGCGAGATGATTCAAATTGCTGAAGCCCTAGCCCCCTGCGTCCTCTGGATTGATGAGATGGATAAAGCCTTTGCGGGCATTGATGGCCGAGGGGATGGCGGTACCAGTAGCCGTGTTTTTGGCACGATTATCACTTGGCTAGCGGAGAAAACCTCTGCTGTTTTTGTTGTGGCCACTGCCAACAATGTGCAGGTCTTGCCCCCGGAACTGCTGCGTAAGGGTCGCTTTGATGAAATCTTTTTTGTCGGACTACCCAATGTGGATGAGCGGCGAGCGATTTTTGAAGTGCACCTCAGTCGTGTGCGGCGCGATCGCCTGCAAAACTATGATTTAGAGCGGTTGGCCTACGAAACCATTGACTTTTCTGGGGCTGAAATTGAGCAGTGTATCATTGAGGCAATGCACCTTGCCTTTAGCCAAGACCGCGACTTTACCACCGAAGATCTGCTGCACGCGGCCAGTGAGATTATCCCCTTGGCACGCACCGCCCGTGAGCAAGTGCACCAATTACAAGAATGGGCGGCCTCCGGGCGGGCACGGTTTGCCTCACGAATCCTGTCTCCCCCCACAGGGCGTTAGATCATGAAACCAGTGGTGCGTGTGCTGCAATGGCTCCTAGGAACCTTTTTGGGTTTAGGTCTGATTACCCTTGTGGCCGCTGCTATCATTACACCCCTTGTCTTTAACTTGCTCTGGCCACCCCCCCGCCCCGAGGTCGAAGCACAAAATTCACCACCGCCTACGCCACCAGAGTCGTCACCGAATTCCCCCTCACCCCCTCCTGAACCAACCCCGACCCCCTCACCGCAGCCAAACTCTGAAGGGCGGGTGATCTATGGCGATGGTTTACGGTTGCGCGATCGCCCCAGTCGCGAGGCAAATGCTCTGGGGGGTGTGGCCTTTGATGAAGTGGTGACGATCCTAGAGCGCAGTGAGGATGGGGAATGGCTGAAGATTCGCACCGCCAACAATCTTGAAGGCTGGGTACTGGCCTTTGGTGTGCAGGAAACAACAGCTCAATCTCCCACCTCCAGTGAGACGCCCCAGTAGGCGCTATTGGGAAAATTCCTGCATTTGCTGAAACGAACGGTACTCACGATCGCCACTCAGCCATTCCACGAGCGTGATTTTCACCCGCCCCCCCGCATTGGGAGTTGCCAGAAACTCCGCCTCTCCTTCGCTATTAATCACGCGATTGCGCAACTGGGTGGATCCCGCTTCCAGTAGTCGCTTGCTCGTCGGGTCATAAATCTCGTAGTAGATCTGGACATTGCGCGCTGGTGTCGCCGTTTCATTGCGCACGCGCCCCGTCAGGCGGTGGTACCAGACACCCGCAATATTCTCGCTCTGCAATTGGACATCGGTGACGCGCACCACTTTGGGCGCTTCGCGACGGCGGGCGATCGCGGGCTTGCCTTCAAAAGACAAGAACCCGACACTAGTCGTCAACAGCAGACCGCAGAGCCAAATTGTGCGTAAGCTAGGCATTGTTCTCTACCCGGTGTGACAATAATAGAGTCTAAGACGCAACATTTAGCGGGAGCGATCGGCCTCATTGGCCTTGAGGATACCACCTTAGTGACCGCTGCCCCGAGTCTGTACCTGCTGGATTGGATTCACCCCACTTAACTATGCCAACTGTTCATGTGATTGGTCTTGGTCGCTCTGGCATTGCCGCTGCCCGTTTACTGAAACGTCAAGGCTGGCAAGTGGAGGTGAGTGATAGTCGTCAAACCCCTGCCCTACAATCGCAGCAGCAACTCCTAGAAGCCGAAGGCATTGCTGTTCAACTCAACTACGACTTTGATTTACAAACCCTCGCCAGTGTGGGTCTGCGTGTCCCAGCGGAAATTGTCATTAGTCCCGGTGTCCCTTGGCAGTCTCCTGCTCTGATTGCCGCTCGCCAAGCGGGCATCCCCGTTCGGGGGGAAGTGGAAATTGCTTGGCAGACCCTCGCCCATCTGCCGTGGGTATGTATTACGGGCACCAATGGCAAAACAACGACCACCGCACTCACTGCCGCCATTTTTCAAGCAGCGGGGTACAATGCTCCCGCCTGTGGCAATATCGGCAATAGTATTTGCGAAGTGGCTTTGACCGCTAGCGCCCTTGATTGGGTGATTGCTGAGATCAGTAGCTATCAATTAGAGTCTAGCCCCCCCCTGCAACCCCAATTTGCCCTTTGGACAACCCTCACACCAGATCACTTGGAACGCCACGGCACCCTCGACGCTTATGTCGAAACCAAAGCTCACCTCATGAATGGTGCGAAACAGGCGATCCTCAATGGGGATGATCCCTACCTGCGTCAGCACATGGTGAATCGTTGGCCGCAAGCTTGGTGGATCAGTACCCAAGGGGCGGCAGCCCTACCCAAGGGGATTGAACAGGGCATCTATATTGCTAAGGATCAAGTGTGGTTTCAAGATCAACCCCTGCTGCCCACCCATGTCCTGCAAATGCCGGGTCAACACAATCAGCAAAACTTTCTTCTAGCCGTGGCAACGGCTCATTTAGCCGGTATTCCTGCCGAAACAATTGCCAAAGCGGTGGCAGGGTTTGCCGGTGTGCCCCATCGTCTAGAGCGGATTCGCCAATGGCGACAGGTGGAGTGGATCAACGACAGTAAGGCCACCAATTATGACGCCGCCGAAATTGGGCTGCGTTCTGTGACAGGGCCAGTGATTCTCATTGCCGGTGGACAGGCCAAAAAGGGGGACGATCGCGCTTGGCTCAAGCTGATTCAGGAGAAAGCCGCTTGGGTGCTCTTGATTGGTGAAGCGGCACCGCAGTTTGCGCAGCGCTTAGAAGCCACGGGCTTTACAAATTATGAGATCATGGAGACACTGGATCGGGCGGTGGCGGCGGCTGCTGAACTGGTGACCCAGTACCCGATCAAAACCGTTCTCTTTTCCCCTGCCTGTGCCAGCTTTGACCAGTACCAGAATTTTGAAGAACGTGGTGATCACTTTCGTCAACTGTGCTTAGAGCTATGAGCCAATCTGCGGCCTCGGGTCACTGGTGGAATCGCCTCTCCATTGCCAGTCGGTTTCTGATTATTGGCTTGGCAGGGCCTATCCTGACGCTGAATTTCTGGGCCTTTGCGACCATTCTCAAGTTTTTTGGGCCGCTGGTGGCGGTTCTGGTGCTGGCTTCCCTGTTTGCCTTTTTGCTGAACTATCCGGTGCGCTGGATGGAGGAGCAGGGAAATCCGCGAGGCCCCTCAGCCATTTTCGTCTTTCTGCTGGCCTTGGTACTGATTGCCATTATTGGCTTGGTGGTGGTACCCAATGTCTTTAATCAGGCACAACAGCTCATTGCCCGCTTGCCCGAATGGTTTAACTCCAGCCAACGGCGACTCTTGGAATTTGGCCAGTGGGTGGACTCCCTCAACCTGCCGGTAACGGTGGATGTGGATGCCCTTGCCAACCAACTCTTGGAAAAACTCAAGGATCAACTCCAAAGCTTGGCCCGTGAGGCTTTGAATTTAATCTTGGGCACCCTCAGCAGTGCGGTGGATGTGCTCATTAATCTGATTTTGACCGTTGTGCTCACGTTTTATTTGCTGCAGCATGGGGATGAATTGTGGGATGGCCTCCTCAGTTGGTTGCCAGATACGCTCCGCCCCACGGTTTCAGAAACGATACGCCGCAGTTTTGAGAGTTATTTCATTGGTCAGTTGGTGCTGGGGCTGTGCATGGGGATTGGCTTGACGACGATTTTCATTTTCCTCAAGGTGCCCTATGGACTGCTCTTTGGTGTCATTATTGGCGTGATGGCCTTGGTGCCCTTTGGCGGTACGGTGGGGATTATTTCAATTAGTTTGCTCGTCGCCCTTCAGGATGTGTGGTTGTCCCTCAAGGTGGCGGGATTTGCGTTTCTCTATCAGCAGTTTTTGGAGAATGTGGTTGCCCCTCGGATCATCGGTAGCTTTACGGGCTTAAATCCAGTCTGGGTTTTCTTGGCGATCCTGACTGGGGCTAGGGCTTCGGGGTTAGTCGGGGTTCTCATTGCGGTTCCGATCGCGGTAGTGATTAAAACGTTCTTGGTGAGTGTGCGATCGCGCCTCAATGCCGAGGATGTGGAGGAGACGGTCGCGTTGCCCAATAATCCACCCCCCTTGCCCCCTGTCTCTTCGTCAATGAAACCATCCTCAGTGGAGTAGAACGATGCTACGTGCCCTTCAACCCGGAGTTCTCACCTCCCTTGTGCTGATCAGTACCACAGCTGCCATTACCCTAGTCACGGCTTTTATTGGCTACCATTTGGGGCGAGAGTCATTGCGCGGTGTGTCCCAACCCGTCGTGAATCCGATTCTGGGCAGTGCCGTGAATGCCAATGATCAAACCCAAGGGGAGCGATCGCCCATTCTTGACGAGGCACAGATCATTGCCCAAACCAAAGCCCGCATTGCCGAAATGACTGAAGGTGCCAGCGATCGCGAGATTGTGCCTGCCCCCACCACTGCCAATGACCCCCCAGCAGCGGAACCGGCGACGAGTCGGACACTGCCCATCGTTGCTGAGGATAAGGGGGTGCGCCTAGAAATTAGCCATGTGGATACCATTGGCCAAGATTTAGCCCTGCACGTCAGCTTGAAAAACGACAGTAGCCAAGGGGTGCAGTTTATCTACACCTTTCTTGAAATCAAAAATGATAAAGGTACCCTTTTGAGTGCCCTCACCGAAGGCCTACCCACGGAATTACCCCCCGGTAGTGATCTGGTCAAAGGCACAATTTTGATTCCCAAAAGCCTCCTTGACAATGCAAAAACCTTGACCCTGCGCCTTGCCAGCTATCCGAATCAGGATGTGCAATTGCAGGCTGCCCATATTCCTGTGGAGTAGCCATGCCCGCCGCTGAATTTGTTCAAAAATGGTTGAGTGCTCGCGATTGGGTGCGGGTACGGGCAGATTTGACGGGCAAGACCACGTTTATGGCGTGGCAGGGAGCGGTGTATAGTTTTGTTCCCCAAGAGCGTCGCCGTCACCTCTTCAACATTGTTGGCATGAGTGCCGCTCGCTGTTTGCCCCATCCCGAGGGCGGGTGGTATTTTCTCTCCCGTGAATTGACGTTTTATCTGGATCCAGAAAAGCAATCCCTGTGCGATCGCTGGCACAATCCTTGGACAGAGGACGTGGTTCCCGTGATTCCCGTTGCTAATGATCCCGTGCAGGGGCTATTTCGCCGTGAGGTGCCTGCCCAAGTCAGTGAGCGAACCACTACGTTTCAGTTTGATCTATTTCCCTACTATGACAATCCCCTTGCGGGTGAGGAACGGTTTCAGGCCTACAGCCCCCAGCCGATCTACCAAGCGGCAGAACTCTTTAAGCTAACGGTGGCCACCGCCGATTTACAACAAGATACGGAGACGATTGCCGATGTCCATTTGTGTTGGAGTCGGATTGGGCCTTGGTTGCCTTGGATGAAGATGGGCGATCGCCCCGGTTATCTCATCTACAGTGCGACTGGCTGCAAAGCCCTGACCGTCGAAGACTTGCCCTCCCTCCTACAAGACCAATTAGAGCGACTGCCCCAATACCGTGAAGCCCCCACTGAATACCGCGAGGGTGCTGATATGACCTCTTGGCTGTATTTTCAGGAGCACTTTGAAGCCTATTTGGAGGGTGCACTGTTTCCAGTGACTTGATGAATACCAACCTGTCCCTATTCCCGTGGGGGCAGGCTAAAAAGCGGCAACTCGGTAAACTGTGGTTCTACAGGACGGGGTGAACGGGGGGTTGTTGGCGGAGCATGCGTTGACTGGGAATTTCGACGCGAAAGTGATCTCCCTCCAGAGAAATGGGAGCGCCAAAATTGCTCGCTGGCTTACTCATTGGGGATGCTACTGATACACGTCGTCGTGGGAGAGATTCAACTCTAGCTCTTTGGTAGTCTGCCCGACACCCTTGAGGACGAATGGATTGACAACATCGAGGAACTCGCAGACCTCATGGACAAGTACCTCCACCTACGCCAAGAAGCCCGCAATGCTTTTGAATTGCGCTATGAACGCCATGTCAGCGACGATCCCGATCAGTGGCGCAACTGTGCGCGGGTAGTGGCACGGCAGGACATTCTCAATGTACTCAGTCAACCGTGGTAAGCTCTTTGGGCTTAGAGGAGTCCTTGGTCAATCAGAGATTCAGCAATTTGCACTGCATTCAAGGCTGCCCCCTTGCGAATTTGATCGCCACACAGCCACAGTTCAAGGGCATTGGGTTCAGAAATATCTTGGCGCAGCCGCCCCACTAGCACTGGGTCTTTACCTGTGGCCTCTAGGGGCATGGGGAAATAATTGCGCTGCCAATCTTCAACAAACTGGACGCCTGCGGCCTGTTGCAGGCGATCGCGCGCCTCTTGCAGCGGAAAAGGCTCAAAGAACTCAACATTCAGCGCTTCCGAATGGGCACGCAGCACAGGAACGCGCACACAGGTGGCCGTTAGCCGCAACTCTGGGGCATGGAAAATTTTGCGGGTCTCATTGACCATCTTCATCTCCTCTTGGCAGTAGCCCTGCTCATTGAGGGGAGAATTGTGGGGAAAGAGGTTAAAGGCCAAGGGATAGGGAAAGGCCTCTGTGCGTGGTGGTTGCCCCTTGAGAATATCGAGGGCTTGATCCTTGAGTTCTTGCATGGCCTTTGCCCCCGCCCCACTGGCAGACTGATAGGTGGCCGCTACAATTCGCCGAATCGGTCGCACCTGATGCAAGGGCCATAGCGCAACCGTCATCAAAATCGTTGTGCAGTTGGGATTGGCAATGATGCCTTGGTGGGTTTTTAGATCTTCAGGGTTGACTTCGGGCACCACTAAGGGGACGTTGGGATCCATGCGATAGGCACTGGAATTATCAATGGCGATCGCTCCTTCCTGAACCGCAATTGGCAGCCACTGCCGTGACACACTTGCCCCCGCCGAAGCCAAAATCAAATCCAGTCCCTTGAGGGTCTCCTCACTCACCGCCTGCACAGGCAGCACTGTTTCCCCAAAGGAGAGGGTTTGACCGGCGGAGCGGGGCGAAGCCAACAGACGTAACTCTGCCACTGGAAACGAGCGTTCCGCCAAAATGGCCAAAATTTCCGTGCCAACGGCACCTGTCGCTCCTAAAATGCCAACCCGTAATCCCTGTGCCAACGTTATTACTCCTAGGAAGATAAGCTCATTTTACGATCGTCGGGGATTGAGAAATTAAGAAAGCGTAGCATTTTGGAAATTTTACTGCCATATCTATAATGGCTATAGCCAATTTCCACCACAGCCTCTGCACTCCCCCACAAGAGTCGCCAGCGGCAGGACTCGATAAATCATCTGGAGGCTGGGATCGTGAAAACTCTCCAACAGTACCTATTTTCCATCACCTTAGTCTTTTGGGGACTGTTGAGTAGCGCTGCTTACAGCCAAATTACCCCAGCCACCAATGGCACTGGAACCACCGTCATCCAAAATGGTCAACAGATTGATATTGGTGGTGGCCGCCTATCGGGGAATGGTCAGAATCTCTTTCACCTCTTCCACAACTTCAATGTCGGTAACGGCCAAGTTGCCAACTTTCTCTCTAATCCGCAAATTCGCAACATTCTCGCGGGCGTCAATGGTGGCAACGCCAGTTACATCAATGGCTTGATTCAAATTACGGGTGGCAACAGTAACCTTTATCTGCTCAACCCTGCGGGAATTGTCTTTGGCCCCAATGCCCGTTTGAATCTCCCCGCTGCCTTCCATGCTTCTACCGCTCAACGGGTGCTGTTTGAGGGAGGGATCTTTGATGTCAATGGCCAGAATCTCTATCAATCCCTCAATGGTCAGCCCACAGGTTTTGAATTTCTGAGTAAAGGCCTCATCATCAATGAAGGTGAGCTGAGGGTGGGTAGTGGTCAAACCCTCAGCCTAATGGCACACCAAGTGATCAATACGGGTACACTTGCAGCCCCTGCAGGAAATATCCACATTGCGGCTGTACCTGAAACAGGAATGGTGCGCGTCTCCCAAGAGGGAATGCTGCTCAGCCTTGAGATTCCTCAAGAGCGACTACCGACTGGGGGAGCGATCGCTGCCGTGGACTTACCCAGCTTACTCACTGGCAATGGTTCACAACCTGTCAACAGCGTCATTCAAAATCCCGACGGCACGATTCGCCTTGTCCATGACCCCAACAAAATTCCCACCACAACGAACACCGCCGTCATCAGTGGCAGCCTTTCCGTCGCCAATCCCATCGGTATGGGTGGCCAAATCACGATCACTGGTCAAAATATCGCCCTCATCAATGCCAACTTAACCGCCTCTGGTCAACTCGGGGGTGGCACGATTCTCTTGGGGGGCGATTACCTAGGGGGCACCACTGGCACTAACCGCTTGCATAGCAGTTTCAATGCCCAGAATCTCTTTATCAACAGCGGCAGTGTGATTGCAGCGGATGCCTTCAATCAAGGCAATGGTGGCACTGTCATTGCATGGGCAGACAACAGCACGCAATTTGCCGGCACGATCAGCGCACGCGGCGGGCAACTTAGCGGTAATGGCGGCTTTGTGGAAACCTCTGGGCGAGAATTACTCAGCGTTCGGGGAACAGTAGATGCCAGTGCAGTCAAGGGTCAGCCCGGTACATGGCTCCTTGATCCACGAAATGTCACCATTTCTAACTCCCCTACGAGTGGCGGGAGTTTCTCTGGGAGCAATCCTGATGTCTTTACCCCCACCACTGATGATGCTTTTGTTGTGAATACTGCCATTGAAGCTGCCCTGAATCTCGGCACTAGCGTCATCATCACAACTGGTGATACTGGAACCCAAGCAGGGGATATTTCTGTACTTGCCTCGATTACCAAAACAGGCGGCGGCGATGCCTCCCTAACCTTGCAAGCTGCAAATAACATTCTTGTTGCCGATGACATTCGCTCAGAAGAAGGCCGACTGAATATCATTCTCCATGCCGATGCCGATAACAGTGGTGCAGGAGCAATTAGATTAGACTCAGTTACACTCATTACCAATGGTGGCAATATTATTTTGGGGGGTGGCTCTAATCCCTTCACCAGTCCAGCGATCGGTGTCAGCACTGCTGGGGTTAATATCGGAAACTCTACTCTCAATGCAGGTGGCGGCCATATTAGGATTCATGGCAGCGGTGCAACAACTAATGGCCAAGAAGGGGTGCTGATCGGTGGGAGTTCAATCTTTACCTCAGGGTCTGGAGAGATCACCATTCTAGGGACAGGTGGTTCTAATATTGATAGCTATGGTTTTGTGAATGGTATCTCGATTCAAAACTCCTCCATCAGCGCCGAAGCTGGCAATCTGACCTTAACGGGTACTGGGAGCAACACCAATGCATTTTCCACCGTTGGCATCCATCTTGAAGAGTCAGGAATTCGAACCACGACTGGAAATATTACTCTGACGGGTACTGGGGGCAACGGCTTCTATGTAATTTCCTCCACCGTTGGCATCCATCTTGAAGAGTCAGGAATTCGAACCACGACTGGAAATATTACCCTGACGGGTACTGGTGGTACGGGCTTTGCCTTCAACCAAGAAGGTATTCTGAGTCGCTTCACATCCATCAGCGCCGAAGCTGGCAATCTGACCTTAACGGGTACTGGGGGCAACGGCTTCTATGTATTTACCTCCACCGTTGGCATCCATCTTGAAGAGTCAGGAATTCGAACCACGACTGGAAATATTACCCTGACGGGTACTGGTGGTACGGGCTTTGTCTCCATCCAAGAAGGTATTCTGAGTAGCTTCACAAGTATTACCAGTCAAAGTGGTGACATTATCCTGAGAGGTACAGGGGGTGAATTCGGTGCTGGTCTTGGCTTTAAGGCAGCAACTGACACAGAGTACTCTGCTGAGGTCAGAACGGCTGGAAATGGGAAGATTCTCATCGAAGGTCGCGCCACTGACGGCAATCCTGGTCTGGTCATGGAAGTCTCTGACGCCCCCCTGACATTAGCTGTTCAAGATGGCATGCTCACATTAGCAGCTCAGGGGGGGATTGAAGTCTTGGGTGATCTTCTAGATATCCATAGTGCCGGGGCAGGCCGCCTTGTCTTTCAACCGATTGATGCGCATACTCCCGTCGGCATTGGCGATGGTGCAACGGGTAACTTAATCATTGATCAGTCTCTCCTCAACCAAATCACGGGTGGATTTTCTTTGGTGACCATTGGTCACCCTAATGGTACTGGTCTCATTGATGTTCGTCCCTTCAGCCTCAACTACAATCTTGCGCTGCAAACCCCCGGCGTAAGTTCCCTAGGTATTGAGTTCAATGGCTCTGGCACGACGAATCTCAATGGTCGCAATCTCACACTCAATAGCGGTGGCGGCGTTACTCAGGGCAGCCATGTCATTTCTGCGGGAACGCTGCAACTTCTTGGACAGGGGACTTTCACCCTCAACAATGTCAACAATAGGTTTCAAACACTCTCAGGCAATGTCAGTGGAAATGTGAACTTGAGTAATCAAGGTGCCCTAGGTATCGTTAGTTTCAACAATGGTGTCAATGGCCTCACCACTGGCATCAATACCAACGGCAATACCCTAATCCTCAGCTTAAACAGTGGGAACCTAACGCAAAGTGCACCGATTCGAGCAGGCAACTTGGGTTTAACTTTACAAAATGGCAGTGCAATCCTAACCAACCCCAATAACCAAGTGGGGATCCTAGCTGCTGAGTTGAACAGTGCGAGTGATTTGCAATTTGTCAATAACAGTACCCTTACCGTTGGCAGTGTTAACCCAACAGGCATTACAGGGCGCAACATTTTCCTACAAACACTAACAGGCGATATTGTTCTCAATGCGCCAATTTCTGCCGTTGGGACTGGGGATGCGATTGTCCTTGCTGCCGAAAATAACTTTATTAACAACTATGGCTCTAGTGTCTTTAGTACCCCCAATGGTCGCTGGCTAGTTTATTCGACTGACCCGAATCTCAATATCAACGGCGGCCTCACAGGTTCAGAGCAATTCAACACCACCTATCCTGAGCTTGCCCTATTTTCTGGTTCTGGGTTTCTCTATCGGGTTTCTCAAGCACCGCCAACTCCACCCACGGAGCCATCCACACCGCCAACTCCACCCACGGAGCCGTCCACACCACCAACACCTCCAGAACCCCAAACTCAAGAGAATCTGGGTCGGATTTTATTGGGAGAGGAGATACAAGGCACTCAACTGCCCCAGAATACCGCTCAAGTCATTTACTTCCCCGGAGTTGAGATCATTCGTCAGCAAATCAGTACGGCTTTTGATCAGGGAGACTACAACAGTGCGATCAAACTGCTTCAGCAGCTTTATTCCTTTGAGTTTAGTGAGTACTTTGATGAATTTTTCAGCACTCCTAGTCAAGAGGGACTACAGTTCCTTGACATTGAGCAAATCAAGGAATTATTGGGGCGTATGGCTGAAGAAACAGGTCAAAAACCTGCCCTGAGCTATGTCTTTTGGCGACCTGAACAACTAGATATATTTATCATCACACCGGAAGGGGAACCCATTTACCAACCCCTTCGAGTGCCCCAAGAAGCAGTGCGCCGCGTCATTGCTGCTTTTAATCGTGAGGTGCGAGACCCAACGAAAACCAATAGTGAATCCTATCTACCCTTTGCGCAGCAGCTCTACCAATGGATCATGGGCGGCATTGATGCTGAATTGCAAAATCGAGGCATTAATACACTGGTTTTTGCCCTTGATCAGGGGTTGCGGAGTGTGCCGATCGCTGCTCTGCACACGGGGTCAAATCTTATTTCCTCGACGGTCAGCGATAGTCCAATCGGTCGTCGTAATGGTCAGTTTCTAGTGGAACGCTATAATCTGGGTCTCATTCCCAGTATCAACTTGGTGGATACCCGCTACCAGCCGTTGCAAAATGCTTCTGTACTGGCAATGGGTGCCTCTCAGTTCACAAAGCAAAGTCCTTTGCCAGCGGTTCCCATCGAGCTGCAAACCATTACGCAACTGGTAGGACGAGGGCAAGTATTCCTCAATGAAGCTTTTACGGTCTCAAACTTGCAAACCCAGCGGCGGCGCAGTCTCTACCCTATCCTACACTTAGCGACCCATGGTGAATTTAATGCGGGTAAGCCACAAAATTCCTATATTCAGTTTTGGGATAGCCAGCTTTCAATGGCTCAAGTGCGGCAGTTGCACTTATTCCGGCCACCCACAGAGCTAATGACGCTGAGTGCCTGTCGTACAGCGGTAGGAGATACCAATGCAGAACTTGGGTTTGCTGGACTGTCACTCCAAGCGGGTGTAAAGAGTTCGGTTGCTAGCCTTTGGTATGTCAGTGATGAAGGGACACTGGCTTTGATGACGGCATTTTATGGACAGTTGAGAACTGCTCCGATTAAAGCAGAGGCCTTGCGACAGGCGCAGCTTGCCCTGATCCATCAGCAGGTTGTGATTGAAGAGAATCACCTGCGCAGTGCTGGGGTGCGGGGAGGGCTTTCAATTCCTTTGCCCCAAGAAGTTCAAACTGGGGGTGGGCGTCAACTTTCCCATCCCTATTTTTGGGCAGGATTTACGATGATTGGCAGCCCTTGGTAGCCCTAGGAAGCAATTTCTGCTTCACCATTTGGATTACCCATCAGCGAGAACGGGGGTACTGGGGCTGAGTTTGGCTGTGGGTGGATTGATGCTGCTGGGCAGGGTTTGCATCAGGTTTGCCATTTCGAGGGCATTGAGGGCATATTCCCAACCTTTATTGCTTTTAATGCCAGCGCGCTCAAGGGCCTGTTGCATCGTGTCGGTGGTAAGAATGCCGTAGATAATGGGCACACCCGTTTGCATAGAGGCCGTGGCAATGCCTTTGGTGACTTCAGCAGCCACATAGTCAAAGTGGGGGGTTTGGCCACGGATGACTGCCCCGAGACAAATAATGGCAGCATAGCGACGACTGGCTGCCAGTTGAGCCGCCACAAGGGGAATTTCAAAGCTACCGGGAACCCAGGCGTAGTCCACCTGAGAACCATGGGGATTGGGATCAACACCATGGCGGCGCAGACAATCTTGGCAGCCCTCTAGCAGCTTGGTGGTAACCAAGTCATTGAAGCGGGAAATCACAATCCCAAAGCGAGGCGTTCCCAGAACGTGATAGGTGCCTTCAAAAACAGCCATAGGTGGAGGTGCCAAATCTTACCCAAAAGAGTATAACCTGCAATGGCCTAGGAGGAGCGATCGCCCTGCTCCACGAGGAAGTCTTGGGACTGCCACTGCTGCACAATACTAGTTAACTTGGTAACAAATGGGTCAGACGCTAAATCAGGGTGAAATTCACTAATTTTTGTATTGGTAGGTGTCTCTGAAAGGCGAGAGGGAGTAGGTTCCGGCACACTAATGGGCAATGACTGGCAGATAATGGCTTCAAACTCACTGTTGAAGTGATAAATCGGTTGCTCACGCCGTTGCCATAGCTCTAAAATTTGCTCTACGGAAATGGCTTTATAGCGCCCCAGATAGAGGGCTTCAATGAGGGCAAGACGAATCCAGCGGGGAGGAAAATGGCGCAACCAGCGATCTAGGATGACCTCAACTGAGGAGCCATCCAAATCAAACCCATATTGACGTAGCAGGCGATCGGCAGCCTGAATGGCGGCATTGTTGCCAATATGTGCCATGCACCAACTGTTGCACTCCCAAGGTTATGGTGCCTCTATGATGCCACAAGTTTTCCAAGGTCGCAGCAGCAGAGAGCGTAACCCTGATATGGTAGAAAGGCAAACTCTAGTGCTGTTCACTTCACAAGTGCATCATGGTGACTGCGCCTCCTCCTGAGCTGCTAATTGAAGATGCCCCGCTAACAATCGCTGGGCGGCAGTTTCGTTCACGCCTGATGACCGGTACGGGCAAGTATCGTTCCATTGCGGATCTCCAGGCCAGTGTTGCCGCGAGTGGCTGCGAAATTGTTACAGTAGCCGTACGTCGCGTTCAAACCAATGCCCCCGGTCACGAAGGACTTGTGGATGCCCTTGACTGGCGTAAAATCTGGCTGCTGCCCAACACCGCTGGCTGTCAAACCGCTGAAGAGGCGATTCGCGTTGCCCGTTTAGGCCGCGAAATGGCCAAGCTCTTGGGTCAAGAGGACAACAACTTTGTCAAGCTAGAGGTGATTCCCGACCCGAAATACTTGCTGCCCGATCCCTTTGGCACGCTTGCTGCCGCAGAACAACTGGTCAAAGAAGGATTTGCGGTTCTTCCCTACATCAATGCAGATCCCCTGCTGGCCAAACGCCTTGAGGAAGTGGGCTGTGTTACTGTGATGCCGTTGGCCTCCCCCATTGGGTCGGGGCAAGGTCTGCGTAATGCCGCCAATATTCAAATCATTATTGATCAAGCCAGTGTTCCCGTTGTGGTTGATGCGGGCATTGGCACGCCCAGTGAGGCGGCCGCCGCGATGGAGTTAGGGGCAGATGCACTCTTGATTAATACCGCGATCGCCCAAGCGGGCAATGCGCCGGCAATGGCCAAAGCCATGGCACTCGCAACCACGGCGGGTCGTCTTGCCTACTTAGCGGGTCGAATTCCCGTCAAAGCCTATGCCAGTGCCAGTTCCCCCCTGACGGGGACGATCGCGACAGCACCATGATGGTTGCCCTCATTCTCCTGAGCCTGCTGAGCCTCACGGGAAGCCTATTCTACATTGTTGCCACTGCCCTCACCTATCAATTTTTCACCCCCCAGCGGACGACTCGCCTAGAGTCCTTGCCGGCGGTCTCGATCTTGGTTCCTGTCTGCGGCTTAGAAGCAAGGGCTTGGCAAAACTGGTCTTCACTGTGCGAGCAAGATTACCCCGTCTACGAAGTCCTCTTTGGGGTTCAAGACCCCAGTGATCCAGCCATACCGGTGTTAAAGGCCATTTGCCAGACCTATCCCCACCGGGCTCGCTGGTATCTTTGTCAGCGGATTTGCGGGCTGAACCGTAAGGCCAGCAATGTCGCCCAATTGTTTACCCATGCGCGCTATGGGGTAATTGTTGAAACCGATAGTGATGTGCGAGTTAGACCCCATTACTTAGCCACTTTGGTGCAACCCTTGGCGGATCCCCAAGTGGGGGTCGTTACCTGTGGTTACATTGATCACCATCCGCGCCGCTTAGGAGCTGCGTTTCTGGCCATGGGGCGATGCCTTGACTTTATCCCCAGTGTGCTTGTTGCCCGCTTCCTTGATCGCGGGCTGCGCTTTGCCATTGGGCCAACCGTGCTGCTGCGGCGGGAAGTCCTAGAAACAATTGGTGGTTTTGAGATTGCACTCAATCGCATTGGTGAGGACTACCAACTGGGGTATGCAGCGTGGCGTGCTGGGTATCGCGTGGAGTTATCGTCCTATATTCTTGACAATGACTGCGCTGATGAGTCCTTTTTGAAGGCGGTGCAACGGGAACTGCGCTGGTGTCGCAGCATTCGTGCCAATCGCGGCAATCAGTATTTTGGCATGGTGTTTATGTTTGGCACCGTCTATAGTGCCCTGCTGTGGGGACTATTTCCAACCCCATGGACTCTCAGCGTCTTTCTGGGGGTTCAGGGTCTTCGCTGGTTGCAGGCGATCATGAGCATGGTGTTGATGGGTACCCCTCGGCTGCTGTTGTGGCTCTGGCTATTGCCCCTGCGGGATGTGATGAGCTTCCTGATTTGGCTGGGGGGCTGTTTTGGCAATCGCATCTACTGGCGCGGTCGCTGGTTGCGGGTCTATCGCCACGGTCAATTGCAAGAAATTGTTAAGGATTCTCAAGACTCGTAAAGTTCGCTTGTTAGAATAGCTGCACTGTAACGCTGAATTGAGGTTTGTTTCGATGCGCTATACCACCGATGAGGGCGGTCGCCTCAACAACTTTGCCATTGAGCCTAAGGTCTATCAAGCACAGCCTTGGACACCGCAGCAAAAAGTACGGGCAGCCCTGTTGGTTGCGGGCGGATTGCTCTTAGTGGCTGGCTTGGTGGCGATCGCCGTCGGAGTGAGCTAAGCTGCTTTGTCTTGGTTTTGATACCAGCGATGCCACCCTAGTGGCAGGCCTCTATGACTTGGGGGCAGATCAACTGCTGGAGATGAAAACATGGCCCTTGGGTCGAGAACTGGCCAGCCAACTTCACCCTTGCCTTGGGGAACTGATGGGTCGCTACACTTGGGGTGAACTAGGGGCGATCGCTATTGGCTGTGGCCCGGGCAGCTTTACGGGAACGCGCTTGGGGGTCGTGACTGCCCGCATCCTAGCCCAGCAACTGGAAGTTCCCCTTTTGGGTCTGTCTAGCCTTGGCACAATGGCGTGGCACTATCGTGATGAACTCATAGAACGGGATGGGGTGGTGTCGCGTCGTGCCCAGCAGGGGCATCAATACCTTGGCATTTACCGTTATCAGGGGGGGAGTCTCAACTCTCTTTGGGGCGATCGCCTGCTGGCAGACCACGAAGCAGAAACGCTTTTAGCCACTTGGCCTCACCCCTACAAACACCTGAGTCCCCCTAACCCCACCGACTATGGCCGCGCTTTGCTCACATGGGCAGCCCAACAGTGGCACGATACACTAAGGGCAGGGGAGAAACTTCCCCATTGGTCAAGCGTGGTGCCCCTCTATGGCAAATAACTGGGAACTTGGTCGCTTTCTCGATACACTGCGCTTTTTTCAAGCCCTTCCCTTTGTGGGAACCCTAGAACCTCTGCGCCCTGTGCTGTCACCCCTTTTACCGGATCTCTTTAAGCCGCCCGCCTATCGGGGCAGTGGTCTTGTTGTGGTGATGGGGGCAACGGGTCGAACCGGTCAAGCGGTGGTGAAAACCCTCTTGAGTCAAGGCTATGCGGTGCGGGCAGGGGTGCGCGATCGCGCCAAGGCGGAGAGTGTACTTCCCTCAGACCCTTTTTTAGACATTGTTGTTGCCGACGTGACTCAACCCTTGCCTGCCGATCTCTTGCAGGGCAGTCGGGCGGTGATCAACTGTGTTGGGGCAAAGGTACAGCCCAATCCCAACGCGCCACCCCCCGGCCTTGAAATTGTCGGTGCGAGTCCAGAGGCGGTTGAATTTGAGGGCATGCGGCATTTGTTGGAACGTGCCCAACCCTATTTTCAAAGTCAACCCAACACCTATCCCCTCTTTGACTATCGCTATCCCACACCCCCCCTGAAGGAAGTTTGGGGTGCCCTCGATGATGTGGTCATGGGCGGCGTCAGTGCCAGCCAGTTTTACCTCAAGGATCACAGTGCCCTCTTCACGGGGCTGGTTTCTACGGAAAATTCTGGGGGGTTTGTCTCGATTCGCACCCGCAACCTCACCCCAGCCCTCAATCTCCAAGGCTACACGGGCATTCAACTCCGGGTTCGCGGCGATGGGCAGCGCTATAAATTTTTCCTACGCAGTGACCCCGCTTGGGATGGCGTCGGCTATGCCATGTCCTTTGATACGGTGGCCGATCAGTGGATCACGGTTGAATTGCCCTTTAGCCACTTTATTCCGGTGTTTCGGGCCCGCACCGCCACCAATGCGCCGCCTCTGAATGTGGGGCAAATTTACTCGCTGCAACTGATGCTCAGCAAATTTGAGTATGACGGTGCCCTCAACCCCCACTTCCGCCCCGGCACCCTCAGCCTTGAGATTGAGTCGATTCAAGCCTATGGGGGGTTGCCCTTGCCCCGCATGATTCAGGTGAGTTCTGCGGGGGTGACCCGTCCGCAACAAGCGGATCTTGACCTGAAGGAGCAGCCCCTAGCGGTTCAATACAACGACCAATTGGGGGGCATCCTCACTTGGAAACTGGCGGCAGAAAATATGCTGCGCCAAAGTGGCCTCCCCTACACCATTGTCCGTCCCTGCGGTCTGACGGATCAGCCCGCTGGCAAAGAGCTGCGCCTTGATCAGGGCGATCGCCTGACGGGTTCTCTGAGTCGCGAAGATTTAGCGGCGTTTCTGGTCAGCTTACTGAATTTGCCCGTGGCCTGCTATCGCACCGTAGAAGTGGTGGCCACAGATCAAGCCGCCGAGGCCTATCCCAATTGGGCAGCACGCCTTGCCCAAATCCCTAGCGATCGCCCCTAGGAGACAGTGCGAAATGGTGCGTTTTCTCCATGTTGCCGATGTTCACCTTGGCTTTAACAAGTACCGCCAAGAGAATCCCAATCGCACGTTTGATTTTTTCACCGCCTTTGACAGTGCCCTGCAAACCTACGCCATCGAGGCACAGGTGGATTTTGTCCTGATTGCTGGCGATCTCTTTGAGGAGCGGATGATTACCCCCGGCATTCTCAATCAAGCGGAATACGTCCTCGACAAGGTGCGATCGGCGGGGATTCCCGTGCTGGCGATCGAGGGTAACCACGATAACTGCCCCTACGGTGTCAAGTCCAACTGGCTCCGCTACCTCTGTGAAAAAGACTATCTCTATCTACTGGAACCTGACGAAAGTGGCCAATTACAGCCGTGGGACGCCGAGGCAGCGCGGGGTGGCTATATGGATCTCCCCTGTGGCGTGCGCGTCATTGGTTCCCAGTGGTATGGTGCCAGTGCCCCCCGTGCCATCCAACAGCTGGCCAGTCAAATTCAGGCACTACCGCCCGCTGCTGGTGCGACGATTTTGCTCTTTCACCACGGCCTTGAGGGGCAAGTCTCCCGTTACCAAGGGGCATTGCGCTACAACGAACTCCTACCTCTGCGCCAAGCAGGTGTAGATTACCTCGCCCTAGGGCATATCCATCGCCATTACGCCGTTGAGGATTGGATCTTTAATCCCGGCTCCGTTGAGGCCAATTCGATTCAGGAAAATCAGCAGCAAAATCCGCGGGGGGTTCTCTTGGTTACCCTCGATCAGGGACCACCCCAAGCGGAACTCAAGCGCGACTATTGGCAGCGTCCCATCCATCGCTACACCCTCACCCTCACCCCCAGTGACACCGTGAGCCATATAGAAAGCCAACTGCAGCAACTGGTGCAGCGGCATCGCTCAGACATGGCAGAGGCGATTGTCGAAGTCACCCTAAAAGGCGAAGTGGGGTTTGAGCGGGGCGATTTGTCTGTGCGATCGCTCCAAGGGGAATTGCAGGAGGCAGCCAATGCGTTCATTTTTCGATTGGGGTTTGCCGCAACCCCTGTGGCCTATCAAACCTACCGTGATGCGACGGCTGAACCACCCCCCCGCGCCCAGATTGAAGAACAGGTATTTACGGATCTGCTGGCCAGTGTTGCTGAGTATCGCGATCGCGCCGAACCCTTGGCCAAGGTGCTGATGCACATCAAAGAAGATCTGCTGCAACCCAACGCCAATATTCCTGACCTTTACCAGTGGCTGGCAGACCTTTCCCTAGAGAGTTAGGGCTGGGGTGGTAAGGGGATGAGGGGTTGATTCGCCACATTGGCCAACTGGACAGCGGCAGACTGCAACAGGGCTTGCCATTTTTGCTGAAGTTGGGCATTCCCCGGCTGCGCTAGG
Organism: Thermosynechococcus sp. PKX82; assembly: GCF_031583255.1. Taxonomy (NCBI): domain Bacteria; kingdom Bacillati; phylum Cyanobacteriota; class Cyanophyceae; order Acaryochloridales; family Thermosynechococcaceae; genus Thermosynechococcus; species Thermosynechococcus sp. PKX82. Next base: position 1,315,943 of record NZ_CP134169.1, read on the forward strand.
CGTTGTTTGGCCAGTTGATTGAGGGTGTCGTACCAGTAGCCCGCCATGGCAAAGGCATCCGCCACATCTTTAGCTTGCACGATTCGCTGCTGTTGGCTTGGCGATAAGGGCATCGGTCGAAACCAACTGACGGTTTTGACGGCTGTGGTGCCATTGGTACAGGTGAGGGTGAGTTGCCACTGGTAATCCACACCATTTTTGAGGGCAACATTCTCCACAGGCCAGCCAATAATACCCGCTTCCGTGGGGGCAAGACGCTCTTGGCGATAGACTTCTGTGCCTTGGGGATCCCGCAGCGTCAGGGTTAGGGTGGCCCCCTTGTTGGCGGGAATGAAGCTATAGAGGGTAGGGGTGGGGGTGCTGCTAAGGCCATTGTTATCCTTGGGCACGAGGGCAACCACAGTTTGTTTTGGCTCAGTTAGACAGCTTTCGATGCCACCAGTACTTTCCCGCAGTAGCATGGGACGGGCAATCCGCGTTGCAGCTCCCTCACGGTTACCGGGGCGGCCAATATTAGCGGGTGGACGATAACTTGCCCAAGAGGCATGGGCGATCGCCCCAATCATGACCACTGCCAAACTTAGGGGAACGGCAAGGGGGCGGATCCTCAATCGAGTAGCCATGGCCACTAACCCCGTTGCTCCGAGCGTCGCACCCCTCACCCATGCGTAGCTCATCATACTTCCTACCTGACGACACCGATAGGACGATTCTAAGGGGCAAATTGTTGCCTTGCCAGTGATGGTGATCAGTGATTTTTTGTGCGTTGGGTCAACTTCCGTACCATTCTGTTTAGGCTGCTAAATGGGATGCGAGAAAGGCAATCACCTGATCTAGCCCAAGGCCAGTTTTCAAGTTCGTCATCACATAGGGGCGATCGCCCCGCATTTTCAGGGTGTCCCGTTTCATTACCTCTAAATCAGCACCCCCATAGGGGGCAAGATCAATTTTATTAATCACCAATAAATCCGACTTGGTAATCCCCGACCCGCCTTTACGGGGAATTTTATCGCCAGCAGCCACATCAATCGCGTAAATCGTTAAATCCACCAGCTCTGGGCTAAAGGTCGCAGCCAAGCGGTGTGGGGACATCCCCCGTTTCAACACTGAGAATTCGCTCGGGGGGAAGGGCTTGGGAACGCACCAAAAACTGGGCATCCACAAGGGCGGTTTTACCTGACCCCACAGGCCCTGCCACACCCACTCGCAATGCTGTCTCCATCGGCTTAATCCTTCTCAATGCGATAGCCCAACTCCGCCAAGCGCAACCGATCCTGTCGCCAGCGGGGGCGTACCTTGACAAACAGTTCTAAGTAAATCTTGCCACCAATGAGGGTTTCCATTTCTTGGCGGGCAGCGGTGCCCATTTGTTTGAGCAACTGACCCCCTTGGCCGATAATAATCGCCTTTTGGGTTGGACGCTCCACATAAATCACGGCGTGGACACGAGTCAGGTTGCGATCTTGCTGCACCTGTTCAATCGTCACGGCCACCGAATGGGGGACTTCCTCGCGGGTGTGATGCAAAATTTGCTCACGGATCAATTCCGCCATGATGAAGCGCTCCGGCTGATCGGTGACCATCTCTGGCGGATAGTAATAGGGGCCAAGGGGCAACTGCGCTTCAATCGCCGATTGCAATACACCAACTCCCTCTCCCGTGAGCGCCGAGCAGGGATAGGCTGGCCAAGGGCCAAGGGTTTGATAGTCCTGTTGCCGCTGTGGACGCTCCCCTGCCGGCAAGAGGTCAATTTTATTGATGGCCAAAAGCACAGGGGATTTTACTTTAGCCAGTAATTCTGCTACGTAGCGATCGCCCCCACCGGGGGCACTTGCCGCATCCACCACAAAGACAATGGCATCCACCCGATTGAGAACGCCCTTGGCATTATGCACCAGCACTTCCCCAAGGCGATGGTGAGGCTTATGGATGCCGGGGGTATCCACAAAGATCAATTGCGCCGTTGCCGTTGTCAGGATGCCCCGCAAGCGATTGCGGGTGGTTTGCGCTACGGGAGAGGTAATGGCGACCTTTTGCCCCAAGAGATGGTTAAAGAGGGTGGACTTGCCTACATTGGGACGACCCACTAAGGCGACAAAGCCAGAGCGAAAGCCGTCTGGGGCAACAGGAATACTGGAAATGGGTTCCACCGTCACTGCCTATGGCTTAGAGGGTATGGGTTGATCGTTGGCTGGTGGCGAGGGGAGAGGGTTAGGGCGGGTCTGTGTACTCAGCACCGGTTGTTCGACGGGTTGCGTGGCCAAGGCCACACGATTGCCCCCGAGCGATCGCAGGAGATCCAAGACTTGGATGACTTCGTTGTAGCTCACCACCTGTGATGCCCGCAAAATCACCATTCCTTGGGGATTCGTTTTCAAGTAGGTGGCCAAGCGTTCATAGAGTTCACTGCGGTTGACGGGGTCTTTATCCACAAAAAGTTGCCCCGCCGGATCAATGCTCACCACCAACATCTTTTGCGACTGCGCTTGACTGGTGCTGGCTTGGGGCAGATTCAAGGTAATCGCCTGCTGCCGCGTCAGACTCACCGCCGCCAAAATAAAGAACGTGAGGATACAAAAGACCACATCAATCAGCGGCAGCATTTCAATGCGAGCATTTTCACTCTCACTGGGCAAATGAATCTTCACGGCCATTCCTCAACCACGCTGCCTTAATGATAAAACTCTGAGCAAACAGAGTAGGATCAAAAAGTTTCCCCCCCGTGCAGTTATGACCAGTGCAACGCCCCAGCCCGGACAACTCATTGTGATTACTGGCCCTAGTGGGGTCGGCAAAGGGACGCTTCTACGGCAACTGCGACAGCGACATCCCGAACTGGCACTTTCGGTTTCGGCAACGACCCGTCCGCCACGCCCCACGGAGGTTGAAGGGGTGGATTACTATTTTGTCTCTGTAGAAGAATTTAAGGGAATGATTGCTGCTGGGCAACTCTTGGAATGGGCAGAGTTTGCTGGCCACTACTACGGCACCCCACGCAATCCGTTGCTGCAACTCATTGCCCAAGGAAAAACCGTCATCCTTGAAATTGAACTGCAAGGGGCACGCCAAGTTCGCCAGTCCTATCCTCAAGCGCGTCACATTTTTATTCTGCCGCCATCTTTAGCGGAACTTGAACACCGTCTGCGTAGCCGTGGCCAAGATAGTGAGGAGGCCATTGCCCGCCGTTTAGCTCAAGCGGAAACCGAAATTGCTGCGGCCCCAGAATTTGATGTTCAAATTGTCAATGATGATTTGGAAAAAAGCCTGATTGCTCTCGAAACAGCAATTTTTAGCCCTGTGCCCTAAGGCTCTGCCCGCACAATTCCGAGGTAGAGTTCCCCCACTTTAGGGTCATTGAGTAGTTCGCTGCCCAATCCCTCATAGCGATCTTTGCCCATTTCTAAGACATACCCGCGATCGCTCATGGCAAGGGCTTTGCGGGCATTTTGCTCCACCAGAATAATAGCGGTGCCTTGGGCATTAATTTCCTTGATTTTGGCAAAGACATCATTGACAAGAGCTGGGGAGAGAGCCGCGGAGGGTTCATCCAAGACCATAATTTGCGGGTCTAGCATCATGGCGCGTCCCATGGCCAGCATTTGCCGTTCTCCCCCGGAAAGTGTGCCTGCCCGTTGCTGTCGGCGCTCAGCCAAGCGGGGAAAGGTGTCATAGACCCGCTCTTTGAGGGTCTTGAGGTTGCCGCTTTTCGTAAAGGCACCCATCTCCAGATTTTCTTCAACCGTCAGGGTACGAAAGACATTGGCAATTTGCGGCACGTAGCCAATTCCCTTTTTGACAATTTGGTTGGGACGCAAGTAGGTAATATCTTCGCCAGCGAGGGTAATTGTGCCGAGGCGGGGCGTCAGTAACCCAGCGATCGTTTTTGCCAAGGTTGATTTTCCCGCTCCATTGGGGCCAATGACCGCCACTAGCTCGCCGGCTTCGAGACGAAAATTAACGCCCCGTAGAATATCCACATCGGGAATATAACCAGCATAGACATCAGCAACGTGGAGCAAGCTCATGGTGCAAAGGACATCGCCAGAGGTTCAACATCCTCAGTATAGAGGTTTCGCGCTGTGTCCCTAATTTTGCTCCTGAAGGCAAAAGATTGCTGTTGTGAATTGAGATCCTTGAGGACTTGATCAAGCACCTCTGGACAAAAATATCCTCTCAGCTCGGCAATTTTCTCAAACCCAGTCTCCACAACGCTTTGAGCAATTTCTAACAGATTTGGAGGTGCTTGAATTTTCCCGAAATTCAGTTCCAGATTGACTTTCACGTCCTGTGACCCTACGGATCTAAAAATTTTACAAAAACAAAAAAATGATCCCGTCTAGATGCTTGAAAATGACCTGTGCTATAGTAGTCGTAGAGCACCTTCTAGGAGGGTGCCGTGCTGGGATTCTTTCCCAGCCGAATTAATGGAAACTTAACAAATTCTCGATCTAAAAACTCAGCAATAAGTGCTGGGATTCTTTCCCAGCCGAATTAATGGAAACCTTAATAGACATAATAGTAACCCTCAAAAACAACAAGTGCTGGGATTCTTTCCCAGCCGAATTAATGGAAACAGAGTTTTCGTGAAACAATTACAAATATACCTTCTCGTGCTGGGATTCTTTCCCAGCCGAATTAATGGAAACTTAAAACGGATTTTATTGATTTATCTTGAAGTTTTGTGCTGGGATTCTTTCCCAGCCGAATTAATGGAAACTCAGCTCTTTGAATTTGCTTGGCAGGTAGTACAGAGTGCTGGGATTCTTTCCCAGCCGAATTAATGGAAACTTTTGCTGAATAAATAGCGCAAACACTGGCAAGTTTAGAGTGCTGGGATTCTTTCCCAGCCGAATTAATGGAAACTTTGAGTACGTGGATATTTGTAATGAACTTGATGGTGCTGGGATTCTTTCCCAGCCGAATTAATGGAAACTTAGAGCATTAGAATCAATTGCACGCACAATGGAAGGGTGCTGGGATTCTTTCCCAGCCGAATTAATGGAAACTTGTTGCTGCCACCCTGTTGATTATTCACAATGTGTGCTGGGATTCTTTCCCAGCCGAATTAATGGAAACGCATTGGAATATTTTCCTCTTTCCCACGATTGATATGTGCTGGGATTCTTTCCCAGCCGAATTAATGGAAACATTACAAGTGCCAACGGCTCGAGTACTACCTGAGTAGTGCTGGGATTCTTTCCCAGCCGAATTAATGGAAACAGCCCATAGTAAACTCCTACTAACTAACAACACTAGGGTGCTGGGATTCTTTCCCAGCCGAATTAATGGAAACGAAATGGCTTCCCGTCACTAAACTCGACGGGATGGTAAGAGGTGCTGGGATTCTTTCCCAGCCGAATTAATGGAAACACTTCCTCCTAAAAGGGGGCTTCAGGGGGGGAGATCAGTGCCTGAACCTGAGGTGGCAAGCAAGGTCGCGGAACCAGTAACAAGCATCCCTGACCTTTAGGGCGGGCAGTGTGTCAAAATTGGTGTTAAGTCGTGCACCCAGCGGAGTCAACGGAAACGCAGCAACAATGAAAGCCGTTGCCATCACAGAATTTGGTGACCCCGATGTTTTAGCGCTGCGGGAGATGCCTGAGCCGCAGATTCAAGCTGCCAATGAGGTGAAAATTCAACTGCGGGCGGCCAGTGTGAACCCCATTGATACAAAGCTGCGACAGCGGGGAACATTTTTTCCCGATCGCCGGCCCGCCATTCTCGGCTGTGATGGCGCAGGGGTGGTCGTGGCTGTGGGTGCAGCGGTGCAGCGGTTTCGCGTAGGGGATGAAGTTTATTTTTGCTATGGGGGCTTGGGCGATCGCGGCGGCTGCTATGCCGAATACACCGTTGTTCCTGAAGTTGCCGTTGCCCACAAGCCCAAAACCCTTTCCTTTATTCAGGCCGCTGCCTTGCCCCTAGCAGTGATTACGGCCTGGGAAGCCTTGGGCGATCGCGGGGCAGTCCCACCTTTGAATGTCCTCTCCACCGCAAAAACCGTTCTCATCCATGCCGGGGCGGGCGGGGTGGGGCATCTCGCTATTCAACTGGCGCGGCGATCGGGGGCAACAGTTGCCACAACGATTAGTTCCGCAGCCAAAGCCCGTTTTGCTGAACGTCTCGGAGCCACCCTTGCCATTAACTACACCACCAGTGATTGGGTACAGGCAGTCTTGGACTGGACAGAGGGCAAAGGAGTTGATTTTGCCCTTGATACCGTTGGTGGTACCACCTTTAGCGACACCTTCAAAGCGGTGCGTCCCTATGGCACCCTCGCCACCCTCTTGGAACCCGCCGCCGATACGCCGTGGAAAATTGCCCGCCAACGCAACCTCTTGATCCAACTCACACTGATGCTGACGCCGCAACTCATGGGGTTGAGTGATGCCCTTGCCCATCAGGGCAAAATCCTTGAGCAGGTGGCCACCCTCGTGGATCGCGGCGAACTAGAGGTTGTTGTCGATAAAACCTTTCCCCTCGGTGCAGCGGCGGATGCCCATCGCTATCTCAGCCAACGCTTGGTGCAGGGTAAGGTGGTACTCGTCCCATAATTGGGGATTTTCTGATGGTTGCTCAGATTCTTGGCGCCCTTCTCATCGGGCTGGAACAGGCTCAAGGGGTGCCGACATGGCTCAGCCAAACGCCCCGCAGTGATGTTTATCGGGTTTGCCGCATTTTTAACGGACGCCTTAGCTATTGTGGCCGTTGGTTCACAGGGGAAACGGTGCTGTTGCAGAACAACTTCTATCGCACCTGCCGCATCTTTAATGGACGCCTCAGTTATTGTGGCCGTTGGTTCACAGGGGAAACGGTGCTGTTGCAGAACAACTTCTATCGCACCTGCCGCATCTTTAATGGGCGCCTCAGTTATTGTGGCCGGTGGTTCACGGGGGAAGCAGTACTGTCGGAGCCTCGACGCTAACTTATTCTGGCTGCGAAGAGGGATACAATTCTGGTGGCATTGGCTCCGGTTGCAGGCTCACGGTTTGCCGGCGATCGCCCCGTTGAATCTCTAAGGTAATGGTCTGCCCTAGCTTTGTTTGCTCAACCACGCTTTGCACCTGTTGCGGGGTGGGTTGATTGAGATCGTTAATTTTGGCAATCCAATCTCCCACTTGCAGACCCGCTTTAGCCGCCGGCGAATTGGGGGCAATACCAACGATTAGCGTCCCTTGGGTTTGATTCAGTGTCCAGTTGGGCTGATCTTGACGGATTTGGGCAGCCACTTCTGGCGTCAATTGCACCATGCGAATCCCCAGATAGAGGTGCTGGGCGCGCCCCGTAGTAATAATCTGTTCAGCAATGCGATAGGCCGTATTGATGGGAATGGCAAAACCCAGGCCCTGCGCTTGGGAAATCACGGCGGTATTGACGCCCACCACTTGACCAGCAGCATTCAGAAGAGGGCCCCCGGAATTGCCCGGATTAATCGCCGCATCCGTTTGAATGAAGCTCACCCGCTTATCGGCAGCGCCAATTTCATTACTGGCACGCCCCGTTGCACTAATAATGCCGGCGGTTACGGTGTTACTTAGCCCCAAGGGGTTACCGATGGCGATCGCCCACTCGCCCGGGACAAGGGTATCCGAATTCCCCAGCTGTACGGTGGGTAAATTTTCGGCATCAATTTGAATAACAGCCACATCCGTCAGGGAATCAGCACCCACCACCTTGCCGTCATATTGGCGACCATCGGGGAGCGTGACTCGCACGGCAGTAGCCCCCTCCACCACATGGGCATTGGTCATAATCTTGCCATCGGGGGTAAAAATAAACCCAGAGCCTTGACCTTGGCGCAGCGGCACATCTGGTATTGGAAAAGGATTGAGAAAACTATCCTCTTGACTGCGGGGCAGTCGTAGGGTATCAATGCTCACCACCGCTGGCCCTGCCTCAGCAACCACCTTGGCAATGAAATTCTCCCCCGCATTGGGTCGCTCCGTGGGGGCAAGGGGAGGCAGAGACGCCTCCGTATTAGGGGTGGGGGAGTTGCGATCGGGCAAACGCAATGGACAGCCCGTCAGTGCCACAAGGGCGATCGCCATCCCAACGAGACTCAACCGCGTGCGAACCATACTCAACTCAACTCGGCAGCAGATCCACTCTAGCCTTATCCTGAAAATAGTGAGTTTGTCGAACCTCTGCTGGCATGCTGACTGTGATTAGCTACCTCGAACAGCCCATGACCTTTGATAGTTTCTTTGGACCTGTGACCCTGCAGCCCGGTCGCAATGAAAATGTCGATGAGCGGCGCTGGCGCAACTGCAAAACCCACAATGCTGACCTGCAAGCGCTGCTCAAAAAGGGGCTTATTGTGGTCGAAGACGTGGGGGTCAGCTCATAGGCCATGACGGATGCAGTCGCTGCCCTCTTTCAGCAAGGGCAACAGGCCTTCGAGCGGGGAAACTACCAACAATCGATTGCCCTTTTAGGACAGGCGGCGGCGCTGGCGGAGGGAAATGCGGTGCGATCGGGGGAAATTAGCCTCTGGTTAGTCACGGCCTATAGTGCTGCTGGCGATCAAGGGGCTGCCGTCAGCCTCTGCCGTCAACTCCAACGACACCCAGATCATCACACGCGGCAGGAAAGTCGTCGCTTGCTGGCGATTTTGGAGGCTCCCCAACTCAAACGCCGTCCGGAATGGTACAGCGAAATTCCCGACCTATCCCATGTGGGCGATCGCGCCTACACGTCCCCCTACAGCCGTTCCCCGAAAAAGCCATCGGCTGCCACCCCAAAACCCCAAGAACCACCGCCCCCTGCTACGCCTTTACCGAATGCCTTCATCTGGCTTGCCCTCACGGGCTTGGGCGTGGTCACACTCTTGGCAGCTTGGCTATAGTAAACTTCCCACCGACTAAAGTCGGGGGCTTTCAGTATCGGAATCTAGGAACACATGGGTAGAGAGCCACGGCAAGGAAACGCTGGTGTCTATCGATGAGAGGGGGTTTGACTCTCGAGTGGAGTGTGAGTATGGGTGGTCAGCGCAAGGCCAACGAATTGATGGAGAGCGAGCGGGGAAGCGTCAGAAAAGAGAGAGTTGAGTCGCAGGACGGTATAGACACCAGAAAGACTTCATCGCCCCAATCCTGTTTTCAGGATATTTGAATGCGGTAGGGTTTGTGAGCTGGCTGAGTCAGTACTGTTTGCCGGCATTAAAGAGACCTTCGTTGTTGATGATGGATAATGCACCAATTCATCCAAAAGGGGCGATTCAGGCAGTGGTGAAAGCGGCGGGTCACGAGGTGTTATTTTTACCGAAATACTCTCCTGATTTGAATGTGATTGAGCACGACTTCAGTGCGTTGAAGCGAGCGCGGATGTATGCAGGGTCAAACAGTTCGATTGATGAGGTGATTGGCAATTGTTGTGCTGGATAATGTCTTATTCTTTATTGGAATAACTATATTTGCCCACTTGTGCATCAGTGGAACCAACAACGTGTCTTTTCATCCGCCTAAAGTCACTAAAGAGGGGTATCAGCGCAGACCGGCCTAGGCGATCGCGCGCTGCAGATGATTTTGCAAGGTTTGAGTGGGCAGGCCACTCTGGAGATGCTGCCACGGTAAGATCGTCTCCTCTGGCCAATGGGCAGTGACGTAGGCTTCAAAGTCGGGCAACTGGCCTTGCAGTTCCTTAAATGCCCGCCGATAACTGCCCAAGGAAGTGCCGTAGTGGCGTACCTGCTCAAGCAGGGGAGCAAGCCGGCGATCGCCCCGCGAAATTAAAGCTTGAATCAGCGAGTCATTATAGGATTCAGGACGAAACTCAATCCCCAATTTGGCCAATTCTTTTTTCAGGAACTTAAGACGTTTTTCGGCCACGGGTTGCACGCCCCACCACTGAAAAGGAGTATGGGCCTTGGGCACAAAGGTACTACAGCCAAGGGTGAGTCGCAGGCGCGGCGCTGTTTTTTTCAATTGACGAAAAAGCTCTACCGTGGCTTCGACATCGGCATCGGTTTCTGTGGGCAGTCCCACCATGCCATAAAACTTTAGCCCCTTGAGGCCACCGGCTTGGGCATGGCTGGCAGCAGCAAGAATCTCCTCAGTCTCAAGCTTTTTGTTGATCACTTGGCGCAGCCGCTCAGACCCCGTTTCGATGGCGATCGTCAGGGATTGACTGCCCCGTTGACTCAAGAGTTGGGCAAGGGATGCAGTGACCGTATTTGTGCGCACAGACGCTAAACTCACCCGCACATGGTCAAATTGTGGTTGGCCTAGATGCTCAATCAAGGCGGGAAATTCGGGATGCTGGGTAATCGAGGCACCCAAAAGCCCTAGGCGATCGGTGACCGCTAGCCCCCGCTCAATGGCAGGAATCAGTGTTTCGAGACTGGGCGTGCGAAAGGGCAAGGTCAAATAACTGGCCAAACAAAAGCGACATAGCTCTGGACAACTGCGCACCACCTCCACCATGTAAATCTTTTCCCAAGCGGCGAGGGGGGTGACCACCGTTGAGGCAGCAAGGGTATTGCCGCGATGGACTTGTTTGGTCACTGTGGCGGGTACCGTGGGCTTTCGGGGTTCAATTCCTTGAATCGGGCCTGTGGCACTGGCATAACTGACGGCATAAAGACTGGGGACATAGAGGCCGGGCACTTGGGCAAGGGCTTCCAACTGTTGCGATCGCGGGGCAGCGCGCACCTGTGCCATGGTCGTCAAAAACGGCTCAAGGAGGGGTTCGGCATCCCCCAGTAAAATCACATCGAAAAAGTCGGCAAAGGGTTCGGGATTGGCCGTCAGCACTGGACCACCGCCAAAGACCAAAGGATGGCGATCGTGGCGATCGCGCTGCCAAATGGGAATGCCCAACTGCTCCAAGAGGGCCAATAGATTGCCGTAGTCCAACTCCCACGAGAAGGAAAAGCCCACCAACTGCGGATCCCGAGGCAGTGGCTCCTGCACATCGGTAAAGAGGCGACTCACGGCCACATCAGGACGGCTGGCCAGTTGTGCCCACACTAGTTGATACCCTAAGCTGGTGATCCCAACGCTGTAGGTATTGGGAAAGCCGTAGATGACCCGCAGTGCCTCTGGCCGCGGGCGGGATCGCTCAAAAAGGAGGGTTTCAGCAGTAAAGGGGGAATTCACCTAGGTTTCCGTTGACTTGCGGCGGCTGGTTTTTGCGGTCTTGGTGGCCGTCTTTGTACTGGTCTTTTTGGTGGTTGATTTTGGTTTCGGGGCAGTGGCTGTTGCGCTGCGGCGGGTTTTCTTCGGTGCTTTCTCCGCCAAGAGGGGCAGGGCTTGCTCAAGGGTCATGGTCTCTGGACTCACCCCCTCCGGTAGTGAGGCATTCACCTTACCGTGGTTGACATAAAGACCATAGGGACCATCAAAGACTTGCACTGGCTCGCCATCCTCTGGGTGAGTCCCCAACACCGCGAGCACCTGCTTCTTGGCACGGCCACGACTGGATTTTGGGATTGCCAGTAGCTCTAGGGCACGCTCTAGGGTAATCGTATAGACATCATCCTCCCCCTTGAGGGAACGATAGTCCTTCTCACCGTCAGGGTCATGGACAATGTAGGGGCCAAAGCGACCTTGATTGGCCTGAATCAGCTTGCCCGTTTCGGGATGAACTCCCAATGTGCGGGGCAGCGACAACAGCGTAATCGCCAAGTCTAGGGTAACTTCGTCGGGACTGACCCCCTTGGGTAGAGAAGCTCGTTTGGGTTTTGGATTGGCCGCTGTGGCTTCCCCCAACTGTACATAGGGGCCAAAGCGTCCCGTGAGTAAGAAGATCGGTTCCCCGGTCTCAGGATGCACGCCCAGCTTGTCGGGACCCTCTAGTTTTTGGCGAATTAATTGCTCCACTTGTTCGCGGGTGAGGCTACCGGGAGTGGCATCTTGGGGCAAGGAGGCTTTAATGGGTTCGCTGCCATTGCCATTTTGATAGACGACAAAAGGACCAAAGCGACCCACCACCACTTCGGCATTCAGTTCTGGCAGGGCGATCGCCCGGGCTTCTGTGGACTCAATTGTGCGCTCCCGCTCTTTGACCTGCTGCTCAAGGCCATTTTCACCCAAGTAGAAGGATTCAAGGTAGGGCTGCCACTGCACCTCCCCCGTGGAAATATCATCAAGGGTTTGCTCCATCCGCGCCGTGAAGTTAATGTCCACTAAGTCGGGGAAGTATTTCTCCAGCAGTGCCGTAACCGCAAAGGCAGTAAAGGTGGGTTCAAGGGCATTGCCCCGCCGAATGGCATACTCGCGGTCTTGGATCGTGCTGATGATGGTGGCGTAGGTGCTGGGACGCCCAATGCCGGCTTGCTCGAGGGCTTTAACTAGGCTGGCTTCGGTGTAGCGTGGCGGCGGCTGGGTTTCGTGACCGACACTTTCAAGGGCTTGGCAGCGGAGAATATCGCCCACCTGCATCAGGGGCAGCATCACCTCTTGGCTTTCGAGGGCGGCATCGGGATCATCCGACCCTTCCACATAGGCACGGAAAAAGCCGGGAAAATCAATGCGTTTACCGTGGGCACGGAAGAGGGCATCCCCTGCCGTAATCGAGACCGTTAGCAGGGTGACGCGGGCATCGGCCATTTGTGAGGCCACTGTGCGCTTCCAGATCAGGTCGTAGAGTTCCAGTTCCCGATCCTTAAGGCCAGTTTCTTGGGGGGTGCGAAACTGACTACCCGCAGGGCGAATCGCTTCGTGGGCTTCTTGGGCGCCCTTGGTTTTGGTGGTGTACTGCCGCGGCTGGGGCGACAAAAAGGCTTTGCCATACATGGCTTCCACACAATTGCGGGCAGCAGCGATCGCCTGTTCCGACAGATGCACCGAGTCCGTGCGCATATAGGTGATATAGCCCTCTTCATAGAGCTTTTGGGCAATGCGCATCGTCTCTTGGGCGGAGAGGTGCAGTTTGCGGTTGGCTTCCTGTTGCAGCGTCGAGGTGGTAAAGGGGGGAGCCGGTTTGCGGGTTTGTTGGCGCTCCTCCTGTTCAGTGACCGTCCATGTTTCCGTCAGCAGGCGATCGCGCAGGGCATTGGCCGCCGCCTCATCCAAAAGCAAGACCGCCTCAGGGTTGCGCACCTTTCCCGTGGCAGGATCAAAATCATTGCCCGTGGCCAAACGTTGACCGCCGACACTCACCAAACGGGCTGGAAACAGGGTTCCCCGTTGATCCAGCGTGGCCTTGAGATCCCAAAATTGCCCCTTGCGGAAGGCCAGCCGTTCTCGCTCCCGTTGCACCAATAGACGCACTGCCACTGACTGCACCCGCCCCGCCGACAGATGGGGAGCAATTTTCCGCCACAGCAGGGGCGACAGGGTATAGCCCACCAGGCGATCGAGGATACGCCGCGTTTCTTGGGCACGCACCAGTTGTTGATTGACATCGCGGCAATTGCGCAGGGCTTCTTGGATGGCCTCTTCCGTAATTTCATGGAAGACCATGCGCCGCACGGGCACCTTTGGCTCCAACAGTTGCAGTAAGTGCCAACTAATACTTTCCCCTTCGCGGTCTTCATCGGTCGCAAGCAGGAGTTCGTCAGCAGTTTTCAGTGCGGTTTTCAGGTCTTTGACAACTTTTTGCTTGTCTTTGGGGACAATGTAGAGGGGTTCAAAGCCAGCAGCGACATTCACCCCTAGGGTTGCCCACTCCTCCCCCTTGAGTTCAGGGGGCACATCAGCAGCGCTGCGGGGCAGATCACGAACATGACCCATCGAGGCTTCAACGCGATAGTCCGGGGGCAGAAATTTGCGAATGGTACGGGCTTTTGTCGGGGATTCAACGATAACAAGGGTGGACATAGCAGATGCTGCGGGATGGGTTTTTCGGCACTCTCAAGTTTAGCGATCGATCATAGAATTGTGTTCTCCCACCGTATCATGGGGAGCAAGGAGAAGCACTTCTTATATTGATAACCCTAGCCTAACCAATAGGCGATGCGGAGAATCTGTTTAGTCAGCATAACGGTTTTTTTGCCCGTGAAGTCTCTTGCCGCGTCGTCTTTCTTGCCGATGGCCAAATTATTGAGGAAGGATCGCCCCAAGAACTGTTTCGTCGTCCGCAACAGGAGCGAACCCGCCTCTTTTTAGAGCCTGTGCTGGTAAGATACTAGCCCTTGTAGGCCTTGATGCATTTTTCAACAAGGGGCTGCACCGCATCCACATCCTGCCAGCCAAGAATTTCAGTCACTTTCTTTTGCAGATTCTTGTAGGTACGGAAGAACTCAGCGATTTCTTCGAGGCGGTGGGGCGCAATGTCCTTGAGGGACGTCACCTCAGCATAGCGAGGATCATCAACAGGCACACAGAGAATTTTCTCGTCGCGATCGCCACTGTCAATCATCTCCAGCATGCCAATGGGACGGGCAGGAATCACACATCCCGGAAACGTCGGCTCATCCATGATCACTAGACCATCGAGGGGATCGCCATCATCCGCCAGTGTATTGGGAATGAACCCATAATCATAGGGATAGGTCACCGCCGAATAGAGCACGCGATCGAGGGCAAAGACGTTCATTTCCTTGTCAAACTCATATTTATTCCGACTGCCCCCCGCAATTTCCACCAGCACATTGACAACACCCGGCTTGGGTTGGGCAGGAATACGGCTCAGATCAATACCCATAGAATCATGTCCACGCAACAAGTCTCCATTTAATCGAGATCGGGACATTGAAGCAAGCACTGAATTGATCCCTTGGGTCGCTTTCCGCTAAGGTTTTGGGGAGTCCCTTGTCAGCTTTGCCCTATGTCTCTAAAGCGGTTGGTGCTTGCAGCCCTCAGTGTCGTGGTCGCTGCCCTCATGACGGTGTCGTTGCTGGGCAGTTATTTAGAACCCCAAACCCAAGGGCAAATTAACCTATTTCAGACCAATTTGTCACTACAAGCCCGAGAATGGCAGGGTCTGGGAGATGCCACAACCCGCGATCGCCTAGTGGGCAATTTAGAAGCTGCCATCCAAGCCTACGAAGCGGTGCTGGCAACCCCCACACCGCAAAATCAGCCTCTGCGTCTGCAGTTGGGACTGCTCTATGCTGAAGCAGGGCAGCGCGATCGCGCCCTCAACACATGGCAACTCCTCATTAATAAGGCTCAAGGGACAACCCGCAGTACCGCAGAAGTGCTGATGGCTTTGTGGGCTGATTCCCCCCAACTGCTTCCCGATGGGGAAACGTTGATTAAAAACACCCTTCAAGGCTGGTTTCGCGATCGCGCCCTCGAACGCCTCTATGAACTGCAACAGCGATCCGACGCCCTGATGACCTTGACCCGTGCAGAACAGCAGCGCGCCCAAGCAGCCTTCTATCGCCTTGCCCTGATTGGCACAACTCCTCTGCTAGGAAGTTTGATTGGGATTGTTCTTTGGATTGTCTGGATCTATCAACACCTGCGCCGCCGCCAGCACGGGAACACTCTGCCACCCCTGACCCCCGTGACATGGGGCTGGGAAACCCTCTGGGAAGGCATGGTAATCTGGTTTACTCTCTTTTTTGCCATTAGCTTGGTGCTCATGCCCTTGGTGCGCTCCCTGATTGGCATGGGACTGCCGCTGCGCTCTGCGATGGCTCAAACGCTGTATGCCTTAGTGAGCTACGGGATGATGATGGTTGCTGGCTTGGGCTGGCTGTGGTACTTTCTGCGTCCCTTTGGTAAGCGCCCTGCGGATTGGTTATGTTGGCAAGGGGGGTTAGGGGGTGCCTTGCGTTGGGGGGTCGGCGGTTATTTGGCGGCACTGCCCTTAGTCGTGGTCAGTTCGCTGATTAGTCAAGCCCTGCTGAAAAATCAAGGGGGCGGCAATCCTTTACTGGAAATTATTTTACAAAGCCGCGATTACACCACCTTTGCCCTACTCTATGTCATGGTGGCAGTGATGGCGCCCTTCTTTGAGGAGATTCTCTTTCGGGGATTCTTCTTTCGTTCGGTGCAATCCTATTTGCCCCTCGGCACTGCCATGGGGGTGACGGGACTCCTCTTTGCCATTGCCCACCTGAATTTAGCCGATCTATTGCCCTTGACAGTTTTGGGAACCGTGCTCAGCTACATCTACTGGCGATCGCAAAATATCGGTGCAGCCATGATTCTCCACAGCATCTGGAACAGTGGCTCCTTTTTGGGCTTGCTTCTATTGAGCGGCGGGACGGAAGCGGGGTTCTAACTGCTGCACCAACCACTGGCGGGGCACCAACCGACCAGCAAGGGCAAGGAAGCGATTGGCGGGCTGACCGGGAATGACCGTGGCCACATCGGTTTGCAACGCCGCAAGGGTTTCGGCAACCACCTGTTCGGGAGTGTCCTGCCGGGCAATGAGAGCCGAGTTGCGGGTCATATCGGCACGCTCAAAGAAGTTGGTGGCAGTGGGTCCGGGACAGACGGCAAGTACCCGAATACCCAAGGGTTTAACTTCTGCCCACAGGGCTTCGCTGAAGTGGCGAACAAAGGCTTTGCTGGCGGCATAGACGGCGAGATAGGGCAGGGGCTGAAAGGCAGCAATGGAGCTAACGTTGATAATCGTGCCTTGACGACGGGGGCGCATTTCTTGGAGCACGAGATGGGTGAGTTCTACTAGCGCTGTGATGTTCACTTGGAGCATGGCTGTCAATTGCTGGCGATCGCGCTCGTCAAAGGCCCCATAATCGCCAAAACCAGCATTATTGACTAATACATCCACCGTTAGTCCTAGGGATTGAATCTGTTCATAGAGGCGGAGCGCCGCATTGGGTTCGCTAAGGTCTTGGGGAATACCTACAACCGGTACTTGGGTGCTGAGCTGCGTCTTTAGCTTTTCTAGGGTGTCGAGGTGGCGACCAGTGAGAATCAAAGCGTGCTGGCGATCGGCCAAGGCTTGGGCAAAGGCCTGCCCTAATCCCCCCGTTGCCCCCGTAATCAGTGCGGTTGCCATAAAATAAAATTGTTACGAAACTTAAAGATCGCTATTCTAAAAGTAATACATTTCGGGAATGGGCAGAATGACCTCTACGCTTTCAGCCACCGCAGCTTTTCCCACCGCAGATTGGACTTGGCGTGGCCATCACATTCGCTACAGCGTCAATGGCAGTGGTGCCCCAGTGGTGTTGGTTCATGGTTTTGGTGCCTCTATTGGTCACTGGCGCAAAAATATCCCTGCCCTCACCGCCGCAGGTTACCGTGTTTATGCCCTTGATTTACTGGGTTTTGGTGCTTCGGCAAAGCCGGATTTAACCTACAGTTTGGATCTGTGGACCGAGCTACTGGCGGACTTTTGGCAAGCCCACATTGGGGAACCCGTGGTTTGGGTAGGGAATTCCATTGGTGGTCTGCTGTGTCTGATGATGGCGGCTCGCTATGGCCACACCTGCCGTGCGGTGAGTGTTCTCAACTGTGCCGGGGGACTCAACCACCGTCCCAATGAACTGAATTGGATGCAAAGCCTCTTTACGGCCATCTTTCGCACCTTGGTTGCCTCTCCCGGCATTGGTCATTTGATCTTTAACCAGATTCGGCAGCCGGAGCGCATCCGCAAAACCCTGACCCAAGTCTATGCCAATCCCGACGCCATTACCGATGAATTGGTGGAACTACTGCATCGACCCGCCATGGATGCCGGCGCCAAGGAAGTGTTTGCCCGTGTGATTTCAGCACCGCCGGGACCGAAAATTGTGGATTTGCTGCCAGAAATTCAAGTGCCGATTCTGGTGCTCTGGGGTGAGGTGGATCCTTGGACGCCGGTGTCGGGGACTCAGCACTTTGCAGCCCATCAAGATCGCTTGCCGATTCGCATTGAGCGACTGCCCAATACTGGCCACTGCCCCCATGACGATCGCCCGGAGCTGGTGAACCCGATCCTCATTGAGTGGTTGCAACAGTTGGGACACGCCTAACTCAAGAGGCAAGCAAGGGCATCGAGGCTTTCTGGCAACTGGGGCAAGAGAATGCGATCGCCGACCATGGCAGCACACAGCAGCATCATATAGAGAATCGAGAACTTAAAGAGGCTGCGTGCCTGTTCTTTGTCCTCTGGGGCTTGGGTCAACTGCCACGCGCGGTAAATAAACCAACTACCAAGGGCGATCGCCACCACACCATAGCCCCAGCCCACGACACCACAGGGGTAGATTAACAGCAGACTGGTGGGCACCAGTGCCAAGGTGTAGAGAAAAATCTGCCGTGCCGTGACGCGATCGCCGTTAACCACCGGCAGCATCGGCACCCGCACACGGGCATAGTCCTCTTGAATCAGCATCGCCAACGGCCAAAAATGGGGCGGCGTCCAGATAAAGATAATGGCAAACAGCACCCAAGCCGCCCAACTCAGTTCTCCCGTCACCGCTGCCCAACCCACCAAGGGGGGAATCGCCCCAGCCGCACCGCCAATCACGATATTTTGCGGCGAAGACCGCTTCAGCCAGTGGGTATAGACTCCCACATACACCGCAATTCCGGCCATAGCAAGGCAGGCACTCAGGAGATTGGCAAAGACCGCCAAGAGGCTAAAGGCCGTTGTTGCCAAGAGCACTGCTAGAAACACCGCTTCCCAAGGAGCCACCCGACCCGCTGGCAAAGGGCGATGGCGCGTCCGCTCCATAATGGCATCAATATCGCGGTCATAGAGACAGTTGATCGTATTCGCTGCCGCCGCTGCACAGGCACCACTGACAAGGGTTATTAGGAGCAATTGGGGAGCCACCCGACCTTGGCTTGCTACTTCCATTGCTGCTGCAGTTGTAATCAAAAAGAGCAGAATTAAGCGCGGTTTGGTGAGTTGGACATAGTCCACTAATTTTGTCGAGAGATCCCCCGTTGAGGAGGAAAGTCTGGCTAGGAATGTCATGCGAGCCTCAAGATCGTTCAAAATTCATGCTTCAGGGAACCAGCTTGGCGATCGCGCCATGCCAATGTGGAAATGGCAACCAACACCCCCAAGAGGGTGGCGCCAATCATTTGATGGGCAACGGTGAGTGCCGGCACCTGTAGCTTTAGTTGTAGGGTGCTCCAGCCCAAGGCTACTTGCAGAGCCACCACCGGCAGAAGCGAGAAACTCAGTTGCCGCAAGAGGGGAGCCGAGGCTGGGCTACGCCAAGCAACAATCACCACCCCTAAAACGCTCAGGGTGGCTGGGACAACACCGATCAGATGGCTATTGAGGACTACACACAGGCGATCGCCATAGAGGCACTGCTGCACTGCCCACTGCGAAGACACCAAGCCCCCTAACAAACTTTGGCCATAGACACATAGCGCGGCAATCACTGCGGCAATCCGCAACCAACGGGCGCTCCCCGTACCCCGAAAGGGAGCTAAACCAACGGTGATGGCTGCCAAAAGGCAAAAGAAGAGCAGTCCTGTGCCCAAGTGAGCGGTAACAATTTCAAAGCGCAGCAACTCAGTCACCGTCAGGCCACCGAGAATCCCCTGCACAATCACAAGGCACAATGCCGCCGCAGCAGCAGAGGGCACCCAAGGGGGCAGAGCTTGCCGCCAAGCCACACTCAATCCTACAAAGGCGATCGCCATCAGCCCTAAACTGGTGGCCAGCAGGCGGTGGAACCACTCTAGGAAGATCTGCAAATCCATTTGCGGTACCAGCGTGCCAAAGCACAACGGCCAATCGGGACAGGCTAAACCGGCATCCATCACCCGTGTGGCACTGCCCACCGCCATCAAAAAGAGGGTAAAGACCGTCATCAGCAGCACGAGGCGAAAAATCCACTGGCGACGGGCACTGGGATCACTGCCTAGGGTCAAGGGTGAGACATGAAAAGGCCCCAGCACGGATTTTTCCTCGACAGCAACAACTTCTTCATGGTAAAGAAGCTAAGGGGGAGATCAGGGCTGGCGTGAAAATCTATAGCTTTTCTTTAAGTTTTCGCTAGAGTATAAATTTTTCTTGCATTTGATTGCCGAGTTTGAAGGTCTAAAACGATGGCTCTCCGGCACTGGGTTGACGCTGCAAAAAGTGGAGAAAATCCAAGAGTTCTTCATCGCTCAGTTGCTGGCGCGATCGCTTGCCATAGCGTTGCAGCAAACAAGCCCGCCCTTGGGCTTCTGTCCATCCCAAGCGTTTCATTTCCACGGTAGTTTGGGCAATTTCATCCGCTAAATCCACGGGTTCGCGCTTAGGGGGGGGCTTCTCGCTAGTCGGTTTGACCGCTGGCTTACTGCGGCGGGAATTGGCAGGAGTGGTGGGTTCCAAGAGCAGATCAGTATTGCTGGCCTCTGACCAAGGAGCTGCCTCGAGGACTGCGGGGGTGCGGGGAATCAGTTCCGCCTCCGTTTGCACAGGGAGGTGAATACCGAGAAGTTGCAGGGCACGCTGGCGAGCACTATCTTCCGCCTGTTCTAGGGTGGGGGCAGCAGCCATCCCCGTGGCTAGAATCGTGTCGCCCACAAGGAGGGTGGTTTTGACAATAAAGAGGCCGTCATGGATTTGCAATAAATCACTGACAATGCTGCCGGTGGGATAGCGGCGGTGGAATTCGCTCATGGGGTTGCCGCAATAAAACGACGCATCGAGTTGATCTTATCCTATCCTTGCTGAAGGGCTGGCCTAGAGGAGATTCAGTACTGCCTTGTGAACCGCAGCCGATTGCAGGTAGGGTTGATAGTCGGGCACGGGGGCTGTGAAGGTGTGTTGCCATTGGTGGATCAAGGCAGTGGGGTCAGGGGGCAATGCTGCTAGTTCAACCCCCGCCATACCCGTATCGGCCATGAGGTAACTCACCTTGGGATCATAACTGAGGGCAAAACAGCGACAACCCACACTAGCCGCCATGATCAGGGCATGGAGGCGCATGGCGATCGCCCCCGCCGTTGTCGCCAACAGTCCCTTCATCTCGCGGGGATCCTCACAGGACACGAGTTGCGTCTGCTCAGGGACTAATGCCCCATAGAGATCCTCAGCCAAGGGCAAATCCTGTTGGGGCTGAAAGGGCAACAGCAAAAGCGGTACCCCCGTCTCTGCCTGCCACTGCCGCAAGGCCATTTTCAGAAGCTGCCAGCGATCGCCCGTGAGGTGTCGATGGGGACGTAAACACACAGCAATGGGTGCCTTGTCCTTGGGAGGTAGCACAGGACGGGCTGACATCAGCCACACGGGATCGGCACCCTGTTGATGGGGAATGCCCCACTGCCGCAAGAGAGCCGCTGACCCAGAATCGCGCACCGTGACTGCAAGACAACGCCGCAGAAGGGCCCGTGTCCACCAACGATAGAAAGGCGATCGCAGAGGGCCAATCCCCTGTGCCCAAGCAATAGTGCGACAGCCAAAGCGCTGTGCAAGGGTCATCAAACCAAGGTAATAGAGGGGGCTGCGCCAACTGGTGACATCCTGAATGAGGCTCCCACCACCCCAAATGAAGGCTTGGCTCTGTTGTAGGGTGCGCAGCACCTTTGGCCACTGGCGGCGATCGCAGGTAGCAACGCCATAGCGGGCTGCTGTGGCTGTAGGATTGCCGCTGAGGACAACCGGTGAAACGTGGGGCGGCAACTGTTCGAGGAGCGTTGCCAAGAGGGCTTCATCCCCGGCATTGCCATAGCCGTAGTAGCCACAGAGAAAGACTTGACTCATGCGACAGGCTCCACTAGCGGCACTGCCTGAAGAATGTCTTGAAGAACGTTGATCAAGGCGGAGGTGGGTTGAATGGCTGGCACCAAGGAAACAGCGTGGTGGGGATACCTGACTTGCAATGTCGCCAGTTGGCTGTGAACCTGATCAACGGTTTTACCGCCAAAGAGAAAGTAGCCATAAATTTTGCTACTGGTATACCCCTGAGCCATCCGCGTCTCAAGGGCATGGTCTAAACTTCCCACTTCGGTCAGCAGCGCTGGACGCACACCACAGGTCTGACACAGTTCCTCAAACCAAGGGTGAACTTCAGGCCGACGACTGCCGTGGCCAAGGAGAATATCGGCGGCTGCATCGGCGATCGCCTGCCGTAACCACGCTTGAAACAGGGGTTGCCCCCCTAAGAAGGTCAATAGTTCTAAAGGTAAAGGCGAGTCAGTACTCGCGATCGCCTGCGGCAGATCCACCACCACATGGTTGCCCGGTAGTAAAAACAGGGGTAGGATGACTACCCGCTGAGCGCCTTGACGTTGCGCTTGGCCACTGAATTCCTGAATCTTGTTAGGTAGTGGTTCTTCCTCAAGGGTGCCCCAGCCCACCATTCCTAGGCGGGTGAGTTGCTGACACAAAAAGGCCATTGCCGCCTGTGGCTCAGGGGCAGGACTGCCGTGGCTAATGAGAAAATAGGCCATCATGATGGGGCAGAAAAGCGCGATCGCCAAGTTTCGCTCAACAGTTCCTGTTGCGGTACCAAGACCTGTTCCCCAGAGGCCAGCCACTTCAGCTGTACTGTGCCATCGGCCGCTTCGCTCTCGCCAATCACCAAACAAACGGTGGCACCGACGCGATCGGCGCGTTTGACCTGTTTACCAAAGGCACTGCCGCTGAGATCCATTTCTACGGTATAGCCTTGATGCCGCAATTGCTGTGCCAAAATCAGGCCTTGGCGTTCGGCAGCTTTGCCACGGGTCACCATATAAAGGTAGGGTTGATCACGCGGCGGCAACGGGCGATCGCGCAGGAGTAAAATCAACCGTTCCAGTCCCATCGCCCAACCAATGGCGGGGGTGGCAGGTCCCCCTAATTCCTCAACCAAGTGATCGTAGCGACCGCCGCCACAGACGGTTCCCTCGTTGCCCAAACGCAAATCCTGAAATTCAAAGGCGGTATGGGTATAGTAGTCGAGGCCGCGCACAAGGGCAGGATTTATCTGGTAGCGGATGCCCAGATCCTGCAAGAGGGATTGCACCTGCTCAAAATGGTCGCGCGATCGCGGACTGAGATAGTCCAACAGCCGCGGCGCTTCCTTCACAATCGCTTGGGTGTGAGGGTCTTTGCTATCGAGAATGCGCAGGGGGTTGCGGTGCAGACGCTCTTGGGAATCGGGGTCTAACTCTGCTTTGTAGGGGGTGAGGTAATCCACCAAGGCCTGACGATATTCACTGCGATCCTCGCGATCGCCCACGGAGTTGAGCATCAGGGTTAACTCCTTCAGTCCCAAGGCCTGCAAAATATCTAAAGCCACAGCAATGACTTCGGCATCGGCACGGGGATCGGCACTGCCTAAAACTTCCACCCCCAACTGGTGAAACTGGCGATAGCGACCGGACTGTGGCCGCTCGTAGCGAAACATGGGCCCTAGGTACCACAGGCGTTGGACGCCCCCTTGGCTGTGCAAACCATGTTCAATATAGGCGCGCACCACCCCCGCCGTGCCCTCTGGCCGCAGCGTCAGCGACCGTTGACCGCGATCGCTAAAGGTGTACATTTCCTTACTGACAATATCGGTGGCTTCACCAATGCCCCGCTCAAACAGAGGGGTTTGCTCAAAAATGGGAGTGCAAATTTCGCGGTAGGCAGCGCGATCTAAAATCTGGCGAGCAATGGTTTCTAAATACTGCCAATAGACCCGCTCAGCGGGCAAAATATCGCGAGTTCCCCGTGGTGCTTGCAAACCCATGTGTGGTCAATGCGCAAATGAAACAGACGTATTATACCTGCCTAGCTTCCTAGTAACTTCTCCACCCGCTCTAGAACCTCGCGAATGTGCTTTAATTCCCCGAGAATTTCCTTGAGGAGATCATCTGTCGGATTGGGGGGCGTGGTTTTTAATTCCACTTGGAGGGTAGTAATGCCCATCACGTCACGGGCAAAACGAGCCACTTCATTGGGGTGAAACAGCAGCGGTTCACGGCGGCTTTTGCGATGCTCTGGATTGAGGCGTTGGGGATCAAAGGGGGGATTCATGGTTTCATGATTGGTGTTGACATAACGATAAATAGACGCACGGGAGCGGCGGAGAGTTTGCTGCACTTGATCAATGGTCATTAACTCATCCCCCCCCGCAGGATAGGAAGAACGCTGCATTGAGAACGGCCAAACGGTAATGTTGCTATCAAACTTATTTTACTGTAAGGATATGGACATCAAATCGTCAGGTTTTCATGCTAATTCCTTTGGCGTTAGGCGGAAAGGGGCGTTGTTGCTGTGCCAATAGGCCACTGGCAAATGACAGTGCCATTGCCGAGCGATCGCCCCCCGCTAAATCCGCAAGGGCTTGGACACGTGCCTCACTGGTTAAGTATTGCACACGAATTACCGTTGTGGCGGTACTGGGATCAATGTCCTTTTGCACCAAATAGTGATGATCAGCCGCTGCCGCAATCAAGGATTGATGGGTAACGCACAACACCTGATGGGTTTGCCCCAATCGGCTTAAACTCTCGGCGATCGCCCCCGCGACGCGGCCAGAGACCCCGACATCAATTTCATCAAAAATCAACGTTTTCGGTGTTTGCTGTGTCGTCAAGCAGGTCTCCAACGCCAGTAAAAATCGGCTCATTTCACCGCCAGAGGCCACCTCCCCAAGGGGTTGCAGGGGTTGACCGGGGTTGGCGCTCCAGAGAAAGGTAATCTCATCACTGCCGCTACTACTGGCTTCTGTGGTCGTCAACTGCACAGTAAAACGGGCTTGGGGAAGTCCAAGGGGGCAAAGGTGGGTAAGGAGGTCTTGTTCGAGGCGTTCTGCCGCCCTTAGTCGTAATTCGTGAAGTTCAGCACTGGCTTGTTCAAGGGCCTGCCGCAGTTGGGCAACTTCTGCCGCTAGGCGCTCTTGGCTGATGGATTGTTGACTCAGGGCTGCTAATTCTGCTTGGATGCGATCGCGATAGGCAATAACACTGGCCAAATCAGGGCCATACTTGCGACACAGGCGTTGTAATTGGTGAATGCGCTGAGCTAGGGCATCGAGCGTAGCTGGATCCGCATCGAGGCGATCAGCATAACTGCGCAGTTGGCGGGCGGCTTCTTCGGTGTGGGCGATCGCCCCCTCTAACAATTCGCTCATCGGCTGAAGCGCTGGATCCCAGTCGACAATGGATTGCAGTGCCCCTTGGGCTTGCGCCAGCAACGTCACCACACTGGGTTCCCCTTCGTAGAGGAGGTGATAGGCCTGTTGGCTTTGGCTTTGCAGTTCCTGCACATGGCTGAGGCGTTGGTAATCCTGTTGCAATTGGGTCAGTTCTTCAGGGTCGTCTAGGGCAGCCGGCAGCAGTTCTTGCAGTTGAAAGTGCAGTAAGTCGAGTCGCTGGAGCCGTTGCTGTTCCTGAGCGGCAAAATTCTGCAATTCCCGTTGCCGTTGTTGCCATACTTGGTAGGCGTCTGCCACCCGCTGCCGCTGGCTCATTAAGGCCTCGCCCCCATAGCGATCGAGCCAATCCCGCTGTTGAGAAGCGCTGGCCAGTTGCACTGCCTGTCCTTGAGCTGTCAGGCGCACAAGGTGCCGCCGCAATTCCTGAAGTTGCTGGCGATTCACTAGCACACCATTGACCCGGCTGCGACTGCGAAAGGTTTCCCCCTTGAGACTAAACTCGCGGCTACAGATCACCTCATCCCCTTCAGCATCAATTTCTAGGGTGGCCAGCCAGTCTCTCACTGGGGGGGTCAGGGTGAAAATAGCTTCGATACAGCCCTGCTCTGTCCCCGATCGCAATTGCCGCGCCGAGAGCTTCCCCCCAAGGAGAGCATCAATGGCATCGAGGAGAATCGACTTGCCTGCCCCCGTTTCCCCCGTGAGGACATTCAACCCCCGCTGAAAGGTCACCTCTAGCTCCGCAACGAGGGCAAAGTTCTGAATCCGCAGCGTTTGTAGCATTGTGGCTCCACTAGAGCAACGGTTCTAGGGCCATCCTTGAGCAAAGGGCGGTGACCCACTTTTGGGATCGTGCGACTTGATTTTGTACCGCTGATTAGCCTACATAGTATGAAGGTAACATTTTGCAACAATGTGAGGAGCGACCGCGCGGATGATCACGGAGGCAGCGATCCCGGCCACGGTTCCCAAGGAATTTTTAGGTCCACCAGTGGGCTTTAATCCCACTTTAGTGATGTTTTTTGCCGCATTTGCGATCGCCATTCTATCCACTTGGGGCTACTTTCAGGGTCACTGGCCGGGCTGGGTCTCATTTGTGGCCAATATGCTGGCCTTGCACCTCATGGGCACAGTAATCCACGATGCCTCCCACAATGTTGCCCACAGTAACCGCATCATGAATGCAATTATGGGTCATGGCAGTGCCCTGATGTTGGGCTTTGTTTTCCCTGTCTTTACGCGGGTGCACATGCAGCACCATGCCCATGTCAATGATCCCGAAAACGATCCCGACCATTATGTTTCCAAAGGGGGTCCCCTGTGGCTAATCGCGCCCCGCTTTTTCTACCACGAGGTTTTCTTTTTTAAGCGGCAGCTTTGGCGGAAGTACGAACTCCTAGAGTGGTTTCTCAGTCGCTTGACGCTGGTGGGCATTGTCACCTTTGCGGCGCTTAATGGCTATTTAGACTACGTGCTCAACTATTGGTTTTTGCCCGCTGGGGTGGTGGGTCTGATGTTGGGGCTATTTTTTGACTATTTTCCCCATCGTCCCCATACCGAGCGCGATCGCTGGCACAATGCGCGGGTCTATCCCAGTCGCCTCCTGAACATTCTCATTTTTGGCCAAAACTATCACCTCATCCATCACCTCTGGCCGAATATTCCTTGGTACAAAGTGCAGCCGGCCTACTACGCCGTTAAACCGCTTCTCGATGCCCACGGCTGCAAACAAACCCTTGGTATATTGGAACCAGGGAATTTCTTGCCCTTTCTCTATGATGCTTTGGTGGGTTTGCATTTCCATCGCCCTCGTTCTTCCTGAGGTGAATCTCCGATATGCTGGCTGACGCTGCGGGCGATCGCCCCCCTGTGGTGGCGGTTGAGAACTTACAAAAGTCCTACCGTAGCGGATTTTGGCTGCGGACGGTGCTCACGCCCCTCAAGTCTGTCTCGCTGCAAGTGCACCAAGGGGAAACCTTTGGCCTGCTGGGACCCAATGGTGCCGGTAAAACCACCCTGCTGAAGATTCTCTTGGGGCTAGTGCAACCCAGTGCAGGGCAGGGTACGCTGCTGGGACATCCCTTGGGCGATCGCGCTGTGCGACAGCGGATTGGCTACCTGCCGGAAAATCCCTACTTTTACGACTATTTAACCGCTTGGGAGTTTCTAGAGTTTACGGCGGGACTCTTTGGCCTCAGTGCTGCCACCCGCAAGGAACGCATTCCTCTGCTGTTGGAAATGGTGGGCCTCAACCTCAAGGATGCCCGCAAAAAGCAAATGCGCCGCTACTCGAAGGGGATGGTGCAGCGGGTAGGATTGGCGCAAGCCCTGATTAACGATCCCGAAGTGGTCTTTTTGGACGAACCCATGTCGGGTCTCGACCCCCTTGGCCGCTACCAAATTCGCGAGATCATTCTTTCTTTAAAACAGCAGGGTAAGACTATCTTCTTTAATAGCCATGTGCTGGCGGATGTCGAGGCCATTTGCGATCGCATTGGTATTTTGGCGCAAGGGCAATTGATTTGCGCAGGCGGTGTGGATGAACTCCTTGGCAGTAGCGAAGCTTATCACGTGGTGGGCAAAGGCGGTCATGTGGATGGCCTTCAGGAATGGCTCTATTCCTTAGAAATTCAGGGCGATCGCTGGCAAGGCGTGATCAAAATTCCCCTCCAACGCTTCCTCACCCTCGTTGAAGAGATGGGCGGCAAAATCCTCCAACTGCGCCTTGCGCGCCCCACCCTCGAAGAGTTTTTTGTCGAACAACTGCGTCAACAGGGGATTCAAGTGACCCATTAGGGAGCTTGGGATAGCGACAATCCGTCTGAAGCTCTAGTGATCTAAGGGTTGATTCATGCTGAACTGGCGCCGTTTTCTCTGGTTGAGTTGCTTGGCCGCTCTTTTAGTGGTTGCCTGTGGTACCTCTGCCTCTTCTGTGGCCACTGATGCCCTCAGCCAGCAAATTGAGCAATTGCGACAGGCGCCCCTCACCGTCGTTGTTGAGAATGGCCAAGGCCGTCCGATTCCCAATGCCCGCATCCAACTGCTGCAGCAAAGCCATGCCTTTCCCTTTGGCGTTGCCCTTGACACCGAGATGTTTCGCCCCTCCCCACCCGCGGCTGCGCCTTGGTACAAACAAACGGCTCAGGCAAACTTCAATGCGGCGGTTCATGAAAATGCCCTCAAGTGGTATCAATTGGAGCCAGAGCAGGGCAAGCTGGACTTTACCATGGCTGACACCATTTTCAGCTGGGTGCAGGCCCAAGGCTGGCCAATGCGGGGGCATACCCTTTTTTGGGAAGTAGAGCAGTTTAATCCCCCATGGCTGAAAACACTGCCACCAGAGCAATTGCGCGCAGCGGTGAAAAACCATGCCATTGCCGTGTGTCGCCACTATCGCGGTCGGATCAACGAATTTGATGTCAACAATGAGATGCTCCATGGCAATTTTTTCCGCAGTCGCTTGGGTGAGGGCATTGTCAAAGAGATGTTTGCATGGTGCCGTGAGGGCAATCCCGATGCGATTCTCTATGTCAACGACTACGGCATCATTGAGGGCGATCGCCTGAATGACTATGTTGAGCAGATTCGTCGTCTCTTGGCGCAAGGGGTTCCCCTTGGCGGGATCGGTATTCAAGCCCATCTGGAATATCCCTTGGATGAGGCCAAAATGCAGCGTGCCCTCGATACCCTCGCCCAGTTCAATCTGCCCTTGAAAATTACCGAAGTGAGTGTGAGTTTGGCGGACGAACAACAGCAGGCCCAGACCCTGCGCCAAATTTACCGCATTGGTTTTGCCCACCCCGCAGTCAAGGAAATTTTGCTTTGGGGCTTTTGGGCGGGGAACCATTGGCGTCCCCAAGCCGGACTCTATCGCCAAGACTTTTCCGCCAAGCCAGCGGCGATCGCCTACCGCAAACTCCTTTTTGAGGACTGGTGGACAAGGGTGACGGGTCAAACCAATGCCCAAGGCCAATGGCAAGGACGCGGCTATCTTGGTCGCTATCGCCTAACAGTGACAGCCCAAGGCCAAACCCGCACACAGGAGTTGACACTGCCTCAAGGGGGGAAAACCGTCACCGTTCGGCTATGAGCCTAGCCCCGCATCGCCGCCATCAAGAGGGACAGCCAACCCAAGGGATTGCCGCCAGCGTAAATGTCCATGACCGCCTGCGCCAGTTGGGGTAGGCTGCGATGGCCATAGAACCAAGGGGGCGTGACCGGTAACTGGAAGGGAACACGAACCACGGCTTTTTCGGGATAGTCAAACAGAAAGCTATTGTGAACCACGCCCACCCCAGAACCAATGGCCGCTGGTGTATGTCCAGGAAAGGCTCCCCAAGGGGTACAGCCCAACCCATAGGCCAAGGAAACCCATGCATTGATGGCAATAGAACCATAGCGCAATTGGGCGATCGCCTGTTCCAGCACGTCTGCATAGCTGGCCTCAGTACGCGGATCAACGATTAGACTACAGCCGAGGGTACCCCAGAGCCGCTCATTGACAAAGGGCACGGCAGTGGTGAGGTAGGCGGCGGCATCGCTAACGGGCAATTGCACCTCTGCCAACAGACCACAGAAGACCTCCTCTTGGAAAATGCGGGGATTGGCCGTGGGGGTGAGGCCTTCAATCAGGGTCCAGGGAATCGTGCCTTCGACAGCGGGACTCAGCACTGTGGCTTGGGGATAATCCGCCAGAAACGACTCATAGCGGGCGATCGCGCCCGGATAATAGGCAGGGCGAGGGGGAATCGCTTGCAGTTGTGCCTTCAGGGTGTTGAGGAATGCCTCTCGCTGGGGCCATCCCGCAGCCGTGACGAGGATTTGCGCCCCAATGCAGTTAAAGCTGGCGTTATGGACAAGGGCACTGGCCACTTGGCGGGCTTGGTAGGTCAGTTCTGCTGCTGTCCATTCGCCGGGAACGATCAACAGGGGAGTGACATTTCCCAATTCTGCTGTCACGGGTTTGGTCAGCTTCCGTTGTTGGCGGGCTTTGCGAATGGCCTGTTCTGCAGCGGTTTCCCCCCAAACTAGACGATTGTAGGTGTGGTGGGACCCAGTAATATGAATGTGCTGCGTCAATGGATGATGGCAGAGGGCTTCCCCTAGGGCGGCATCTCCTTCAACAATCTCAAGGAAACCCGCCTCAATTAAGGGCGCACAAATCTTGCGAAAACACTCCGTCAAAGGCGCCAAGAGGGGATTCATCTTCAGTAGTGCCACTCGATTGGCCGCCACCAGTTGATAGAGGGCATCCGCCAAGCACAATGATGTGATATTGCCCGCCCCCAGCACCACAGCGACCCCCGGCGGCGGTGGGTTACGGTAAGCACTGCCCTGACTTGGGGGTTGATCGGGTTGGAGCCAAACTTCGGCTTTCACCCCAAACCAAAGTAAACGCTCTTGCCAATTGCGCGGCAGAATGTCAGCGATCGCCTGACCACTGGGGGCAGTTCGCCAGCGCGGCACTGGAGGAGTTGCCTCGTGACGCAGGGCATGGAGATAGTGATCGAGCTTGAGAATTAAGCCCAAAGGGCCTGTTGTCCATTCTTCCCCTGCCCAAACCCCCTGGGGGTCAATACCTTTGATTTGACAGGCCAAGGTCACCCATTCTGGAGCATGGCGACGGGCAAGGGTCTTCATGGCTTGAAGATAGCCCATGCGCTCTCGCGGTGCGAGGCATTGCCAGCGGCTGGCCTGCTGATGGAGGCGTTCCAGTTCGGGAATGGTGGTTGTTGAGAGTGTCATAAAAGGTGGTTGATTTTCTCCTGTGGGCATGGTTTGACAGCGGTGCCGGTGTACTGTTGTCGTCAATACTCCTCTGCCAAGAAACTCAATCGCGATCGCCAGCCCGCTGCGCTACATTAAAAAATTATGAACGATGCAAGGGAGGTAAGGCGTGATTCGTCCCGACAGCGAAGTCATTTTAGAAGTTCGAGAGTTAACGGCCAGTGTGGAGGACACCCCCATTCTCAAAGGCCTGAACTTGACGATTCGCGCTGGGGAAATTCACGCCATCATGGGTCCCAATGGCTCCGGCAAAAGCACCTTCTCAAAAATTCTCGCGGGTCATCCCGACTACACCGTAACTGGTGGCGAAGTGCTCTACAAAGGCAAGAATCTCTTGGACTTGCCCCCTGAAGAGCGTGCCCGTGAAGGCGTCTTTTTGGCGTTTCAATACCCCCTTGAAATTCCGGGGGTGAGCAATCTCGACTTTTTGCGGGTGGCCTACAACGCCAAGCGCAAGCATCAAGGTCTCGAGGAACTGGATGCCTTTGACTTTGATGATCTCGTGCGACAGAAAATTGAACTGGTGAAGTTGGATGAAGGCTTCCTCAATCGCGGGGTGAATGAGGGCTTCTCTGGCGGCGAGAAAAAGCGCAACGAAATTCTGCAAATGGCTCTGCTGGAGCCGACTCTAGCCATTCTCGATGAAACCGACTCTGGGCTTGATATTGATGCCCTGCGCATTGTCGCCAATGGGGTCAACCAACTGACTCGTCCCGATAACTGCATTCTCCTGATTACCCACTATCAACGGCTGCTGGACTATATCGTGCCTGACTATGTCCATGTGATGGAGGGGGGTCGGATTATCCTCACAGGGTCGAAGGAACTGGCCCTAGAACTGGAAGCGCGGGGCTATGACTGGGTTCGCGAAGAGGAGGGGGCTGTATCATGACCATTACAGTCAACGCCAATTCCGATCAAGCGGATCTGCCCAAGGCCAGTCGCACGAATGAACTCAATGATCTATTAAACTGCGCACCGCCCCCGCGCCATGCTGAGTTAGAATCCCTGCGGCAAGCGGCCTGCGATCGCCTCCATGAGCAAACCTTGCCCACCCCCCGCGATGAGGATTGGCGCTTTACGGATTTATCGGCTTTACGGACGCGATCCTTCCAAGCCCCCATTGCCCCCCTCAATCCAGAAATTGTTGCCGAAGTGCGGCATCTGCTGTGTGAGCGCAGCTTTCCAACCGTTGCCCAAATTGTTCTGATTGATGGCTATTTTTGCGGAGAACTCTCCCGTGTGAATGCCGCTGGGGTTGAGCTATTGCCCCCTTCCTTACCAGCGATCGCGCCCCCAGAGGTCTTTAGTGATCTCAATACCGCCATGCTTGCGGATCGGGTTTGTCTGCGTCTATCGGGGACTCTCCCTGAACCTGTGGAGGTGTTCTGTGTCAGTAGTCGGCAGCAGCAGAGCGTTGTTTCACCGCGCCTCTCGGTTGAAGTGGCTGCCCACGGTCAAGCTACCCTGATTGAACGCTTTTTGTCCCTCACGGGCGATCAACAGTTCACCAACAGTGTCACGGAACTCTCCCTAGGCGCCAGTGCCCGCCTGCGCCATGTGCGGATTCAACACCAATCACCAACGGCGATTCACATTGGCTGTACAGCGGTGTGCCAAGCCCAAGACAGTGACTACGAGGGGCACGCCGTTGATTTGGGGGGATGCTTGAGCCGCCACAATTGGCAGGTGCAGATCCAAGGCAGTGGCAGCCAGACAATCCTGAAGGGACTGGCGATCGCCATGGATAGCCAAATTATGGACACCCACTCGGCAGTGTTCTTTAATGCTCCCCATAGCGGCAGTGAACAGATTCACAAGTGCATTCTTGGCGATCGCGCCCACGGCATTTTTAATGGCCGTATTGTTGTGCCACAGGTTGCCCAACTAACCGATGCCAGTCAACTGAACCGCACCCTGCTGCTTTCGGACAAAGCGCGTATTGATACCAAGCCTCAATTGGAGATTGTTGCCGACAACGTCAAGTGCTCCCATGGTGCCACGGTGAGTCAACTGGCCAGCGAGGATCTGTTCTATCTGCGCAGTCGGGGTCTAGAGGTGAGCCAAGCGCAGGATTTGCTGGTCAAGGCCTTTGCCCTTGAACAACTGACGGATCTTCAACCCGAGCCCCTGCAGCAGGAAGTGGAAGCGGCGCTCTTGGCTAAGCTACACTAACCCCTGTTCTTTGGGCAGCATGAATCTTGGCCAAGAAGAATCAGGTGGCGATCGCGCCCCCAGCGGAGCTGCTGTTGCTGACGCAGTTGGTGGAGCAAGCGGGTTACGGTTACCCGAGTAATGCCTGTGTAGCGGGACAGTTGGGCATGGGTGAGCCGCACAGGGAGGCGAACACCCGCGGGGGTGCTGACCCCAATCATTTGCCCCAAAACCACTAAAACTTCATACAATCGCTGCACAGCAGTGGGATAATGACCGGCCTTCAGTAACAGATCACTGTAGTACTGCCGATACTGTTGCCCCTCGCAAATGAGGCGTGGTAAGTGGGCAGATGCGTGTACCTCAGCGGCCGTAAATGAGAGGAGGCGACTTGGGCTTAGCGCCTGTATTTCATAGCAAAGATCAGGGGAGCCACAAACGGCCATTCCCGCCGTCCCTAACCCAATAAAACAGAGGTTGCCGTCGCTGTCGACGAGGTTGATCTCAATAATCCCTGTTTGAATCAGCCAAACACGCTCCCGCAGCACGAGGGATGCATTGCGGCCTAGCTCAAAAGCTGGGTAGGCTTTCGCCACAGTTGTGGCTGGATCAATAGGTGTATAGAGGGGGACGGACATCATTCCCATACCCAAAAACGGAATGATTACTATTATCAAAATTCAAAAGAGAGGCAACCCCGCATTCACTGAGTTGCCCCAAAACCATCTAGAGACCAAACTCTTGCTTGAGTTGTGCGACCCACTGCTGAACGCGTTGATCCGTAAGATCGGACTGGTTGTCTTCATCAATGAGTAGACCCACAAACCGATCTCCCCGCAGCGCTTGGGAGGCATTGAATTCATACCCCGCCGTCGACCAGTATCCTACCGTCTCACCACCCCGTTCACTAATTTTTGCCTCAAGAATACCAATGGCATCGCCAAAGTTGTCAGCATAGCCCACTTGATCTCCTGCGCCAAAGTAGGCCACTTTTTTGCCAGTGAAATCAATGCTGTCTAGCTCCTCGTAAAAGCCCTCCCAGTCGGCTTGAAGTTCGCCCACATTCCACGTTGGACAGCCGATAATCAGACGATCGTAGGCCTCAAAGTCAGAGGGACTTGCTGATGCTATATCATGCAGTTCTACCACCGCAGCATTGGCAAAGGCGGACTGGATTTTCTCTGCAATCATCTGGGTGTTGCCAGTTTGGGTTCCATAAAATAAGCCAATTGTTGCCATCGATAACATCCTCGTAAATTTTTGCTGGCGTTCTCCTAGGATGTTCTGGGGCGATCGGCAGGATTGGGGAGCCTGTGAACACTGTCGTGCTCCCCTATTTATTATTGCAAATTTATTTCAACTGGAAACCTGTTTTAGAAGACTCGCTGTTGATCGTCCAAAAATTTCGAGCCTCTGTTCAGCACCGATTGTGCCCTCAATGGAGTCGTCGTAGTTGGCAATCAAAGCTCCCTTGTACTGAAGCAGCTATGGTCAAGAGGCCAACCAAGGGCAGAAGGTTCTTAGGAATCTGAGTAAGCGATCCCCACCATCTAGGCGGTGCTGCTGGCGAGATCACCCGAAGCGCTTACCGCGCATTTTCCAGCCCGTTAAAAACATCAGGAGCAAGACGCCACTGAGCGCCAAGATGTAGAGAGGCTTGAAGACGACACCCAAATAGGCTCCTTCATGGATCTGGAGTAAGACAGCCAGCTGCTGTTTTGGCAAATGCAGCCACTGTTGACTCAAGTGGTAAGCAACTCCTGTGATGGCACTCACCAAAAGCGGCAGCAAGACAACAATAGCTCCATACTGATGGATGAGTCTCAGGCTGCTGCTTGGCTGAGCCAGCCGGTGGTACTGCTTGAGTCGTCTGGGATTGATTAACCTAAAACCACTGACGGTCAGTACGACCACCCCTAAGCCCAAGCAGAGCACATAGAGCAAACTGAAGGACTCCCCCAAAAAGGCGCCCGTATGGATTGTCATCATCAATTTGCCAAAGTCTTTGGATAGTCCTAACCAACTGCGACCCAACCGATAGGCCAAGCCTGTCCACATCGTTAACCCCAAGGGCAGCCACAGCGCGATCGCGACTTGACGATGCAGTTGACGTATTTTCATTCTCGCCCGTCTCCATTCAACTCAGTAGATTCCTGAAAGGAATACCTTGGCTTAAACATCTGCCCATTTGCGCAGTAAATTGGCGTGCACCTTGCAAAGCAGGTCAAACTCAATGGTTTTCCCCTGTTTTTCAAAAATGCTGCGGCGAACAGTATCCAGTTCAAACAGCAGTTCTCGTTCCAAAGGATCGCGAATTAAACTTTGCACCCATGTGACTGCTACAAGGCGAACACCCTGACTCAGCGGTTCCACTCGATGCAAAAAGATGGCTGGATACGCAATCATTGAGCCCGCAGGCAACCTAAAGGACTGTTCGCCCAAACTGGTATCGAGAACCAAGGCTCCCCCTTCATAGGTACAAGGATCACTCAGAAAGAGGGTGAGGGACACATCAGAGCGACTCAACTGCTCACCGCTACCCATTAGGGCATTATCCATATGGCTGCCATAGACCATGCCGGGTTCGTAGCGGCTAAAAAGGATGGGACGGATGACCTTAGGTTGTACATAGGCTTGGAAGAGATGATTTCTTGTTAAGGCTGCAAGCACGATTTCTGAAGCCAGCGCATACGCCTCACTGTCTTGCGCCAATTGTTGATTGTCTTTAACCGTTTTTGCATAGAGCCCGGCAGTCAATTTGCCATCTACAAAGACCCCTGACTCAAGGATGACATTTAGGCGATGCAGTTCTTCAGAGGTTAAGACTTGATGGACTTGCAGTAGCATTGGCTTGCTTTCCTAGGGGCTGACCCATAAAGACAACAACTTGGGGGGAGGAAAAACAAGGTTGACATCCTCCCCGGCCTGAAGGTTGTAGATTCCTCACCTCGGAATTCGGACTTCCTGCTCTAACTTTACGAATGGGAATAGGACCACCAGCGTCGGCGTCGATAACGACCCTCTCCACCTTCCTCGCCTTCGCCCCATTCACCTCCTTCGGCCATCAGGTAAATGCTGGAGCCAATAGTTCGGTTTTTCGTAGCAGCGACAGCAGAAGCGCTGGCAGCCGGCGCTGGAAACTCATAGGAGACCCCTCCCTCTTCATTACCGGCACTGAGATTGCTGCAACTCGCCATTGTGCTTGCCAATCCTAGGGAGACAAATAGGCAGAGGGCTTTTGAACCGTAACTATTCATAGGTTGCTCCTTGTTCAATGGGCTTTTACTCTATGATTGTGCTCAAGAAAAGTAACAATCTAGGGAAGGTTGCTGTACTTAGGAGCGGGCGAGGAGCTTGACTGTAAAGGTGGTTCCCTGATGCCGCTGACTCTGGACGTCTACCGTGCCCCCATAGTGCTCAACCAGCGCCTTCACCACTGCTAAACCTAACCCTGAGCCTTGGGCATGGTACAACTGTGCCTCCTGAGAACGCCAAAAGCGATTA
Organism: Thermosynechococcus sp. PKX82; assembly: GCF_031583255.1. NCBI lineage: Bacteria > Bacillati > Cyanobacteriota > Cyanophyceae > Acaryochloridales > Thermosynechococcaceae > Thermosynechococcus > Thermosynechococcus sp. PKX82. Next base: position 1,352,256 of record NZ_CP134169.1, read on the forward strand.
AACACTTGGCAGATGTCTTCGGGAGGAATACCGATGCCAGTATCCTGAACCTCAACAATCGCAAACGCCCCCCTTTTTTTGAGGTTAATGGTTACAGCCCCATGGCTAGGGGTATAGTGAAGCGCATTATCCAAAAGATTGCTAAAAATCTCATAAATTTGTTCAGGATTGCCATAGACATAGGCATTGGTATCACAGTGATAGGTCAGATGAATCTGTTTCTTCTTAGCGCGATCGTACTGTAGCTCAACGAGTGACTCCAATAGCTCATCCAAGTCAACATTGACCCATTGACTCTGATCAAGTTTATGATGATCCATACGCGCTAGAAGCAATAGCTGATTGATCAAGGTATTCATCTGGTAACAGGCGGATAAAATTACTTTGAATTTATTTGATTGGGATGGTTCAAGATTCTTGGAGTATTGCTCTAGCAAGGAAATCGAAGATTGAATTGCCGTTAGGGGATGTCGCAATTGATGGGAGGCATCTGCAGTGAATTGTTTTAATTGATTGAGTAAAATGAGAATCGGTTGAAGACTTTGATTAGTTAACCAAAATGCTGCCAAAAGCGTAATCATACTAATGCCGAGGATATTCAATAGAAAGATAGATTTTAAGTATTCTAGCTCCCGATCTAACTCAGCGGTTGATTCTATGACACAGACATAGCCAATGGCTTGGCGATGAGGCTCCATTTTGTTTGCTCTGGCATATACCGGCAGAAAGAAATAGCGATATTGATCTTCTTTGACAATTGTTCCAGCGTCAGAAAGATGATTCGGTATACTCACTTTGTCCATCCTTCTGCCTTCATAAACAATTAATTTCTTATCCTTGTCATACCATTGAACACTCTGAGAAAAATGACTGGGGAAGTTTGTCATGACTTCATAGACAGACTCAAAATAATACTTGCCCATTAATTGAGAAACTGTAATTGGTTGCAAGTCTCCTGAAACATTTTTAGGAACATACCCTTTATATTTTGGTTCTTTCTTTAACTCTTCATACTCGTGCTGCAGGATTTCCAAGATATTTGCAGACTGGGTGCCTACTTCTTTTAGATGATCGTCGAGTTGATTGTAGCGGTGATAAACAATCAGAGAGTAAATTGAGAATGAAGAGATAGATAAAATTCCAGTAATCACCAAAAAGTATATAAAAAACAGGCGATGCCGCAGATTGCTAACTTGGCGATTCAAAGTTGGGATTAAGCCGATAGCCAAAACCATAGACAGTTTCAATAAAATTAGGAGGAGCCCCGCCTGCGTTTAGTTTGTGCCGCAGTCTCTTTAAGTGTACTTTAACGGCTTCTTCCCCTGGCACTTCCTCTAATGACCACGCATGATCGATAATTGCTGAGCGGCTAAGGATGCGACTGCCGTTACGCAACAACACCTCCAAAATGGCATACTCTTTGGGGGTCAGCTGGAGCTCTTGGTTGTTATAGGTGACTTTGGCTTTGTCTAGATACAGGGTGAGGGCGCCCCACCTAAGAACAGAGGAAAATGGTAACGACTGACGCCTCAGTAGGGCACGTACCCTGGCCAACAGTTCAGCCAGATCAAAGGGCTTGACTAGGTAGTCATCGGCGCCGGCATCAAGACCCATGACTTTGTCAGTACTGGTGTTTCGAGCCGTTAGGATCAAAATAGGCAGCTGGTAGGCTCTCTGGCGAAGGATTTGGCACAGTCTTAGGCCGTCCATGCGCGGTAAGCCCAGATCTAAAATCAGTAGGTCAAAGGCAGTGGCCTCTAAATACTCAAGAGCTGATTCGGCATCATGTACCACTTCAGGGGTGTAGCGCTGATGGGCTAGGGATTCGGCAATTAAGTTGGCGATGGTTTGATCGTCTTCAACAATTAAAATTTTCATTAAGGCCGGCGGCGTGGGGACACCCCTGTGTTCGTTGCCCAGCTGTAGGACTAGGTGGTGTACTCGGCATTAATTTTAACGTAATCATAGCTGAGATCACAGCCCCAAGCGACACCTCGACCACTGCCATGACCAATACTGACTTCAATCACCACCGGCTGTTCGAGGGACTGCTGGCCACTGGGATCGCTACTAGCGGCGGCTTGATTGACTAAGTAGGCATTGGCAGCGGCGCGATCGAAGGGTAAGGGTTGACCTTGGCGCATCATGGCAATTCCCCCAAGGGAAATGGCCAGATTACTGGCATCAAAGGGCACCCCAGCGCGGCCAGCAGCGGCGGCAATGCGTCCCCAGTTGGGATCCCGTCCATAGATGGCTGATTTGACGAGCATTGAACCCGCAATGGTTCTGGCCACTTGACGGGCAGCGGCATCATCACTGGCACCACTCACCTGAACTTCAATGAGACAGGTCGCCCCCTCGCCATCACGGGCGATCGCCTTGGCTAAATGGACACAGACCGCCGTTAACATTTCCTCAAGGCGGCTGGCTGCTGCGCCCGGCGCCGTAATCGCAGGGGTGCGCGATTGTCCATTGGCCAAAGCAATCACACTGTCATTGGTGCTGGTATCGCCATCAACGGTAATTTGATTGAAGGAGCGATCGCAGGCACGTTGCAGCATCTCCTGCCACAGAGGGGGCGACACAGCAGCATCACAGGTAATAAAAGCCAGCATCGTCGCCAGATTCGGGTGAATCATCCCTGACCCCTTGGCCATACCGCCAATGCGAATGGGCTGCCCCTCCCACTCGGCTTCGAGGGCAATTTGCTTGGGCACCAAGTCTGTGGTCATAATTGCCCGCGCCGCGGCATCTCCACCTGCATCACTCAAGTTCGCTGTCAGTGTCGGTAGAGCTTGGCGCATTTTCTCAAGAGGAATGGGTTGACCAATGACCCCCGTCGAAGCCACGAGCACCATCTCTGGACTTACCCCCAAGGCCGTTGCCACCATATCTGCTTGGGCGAAAACCGCCTGCCAGCCCTGTTCTCCCGTAGCCGCATTGGCCTGACCGGAATTACACAAAATCGCCTGCGCTGTTCCCTTCGTTTGTAACCGCTGACGACAGTAGGTGACAGGTGCCGCACACATGTGGTTCGTCGTAAATACCCCAGCGGCGATCGCCGGCACATCGGAAACAATCAAGGCCAAATCCAGTGCCCCCGAAGCCTTCAGTCCTGCCGCAATGCCCGCAGCTCGATAGCCTTTGGCGGCAGTCACACCACCCGTAATCTGTTGCCAGTGGCTCATAGCGTCGTCAATAAGAGAATCGTTGCGATTATATCAAGGGTCTTTCCCAAAACAGCCACTATTAACGGTTTTTGCAGAAGTCTAGGGGAAAATACGACTCAAGAGGAGCCGTTGTTCAGTGATCGGCAGGGCGATCGCTCCCGTCGCGGGCACAATTCGCCGATTCAAATACCCAAAGGTTGTCGGTGTAATTTGCGCTGGTTCACTATAGGCTTCGAGAGTGCGATCCACCAAGTTAAAAAGCCAGTAGTGGGGAATCCCTGCCTCGGCATAGAGCATCAATTTCACAGTGCGATCGTACTCTAGGGAAGAGTCCGCCACCTCAATTAGCAATTGCACTGCCGCTGCTGTCGGATGCGCCGTGGCGTAATCATCCTCCCGATTGTCAACAAGGGTAATGTCTGGCTCAGGTTCACTGTGATCTGCAATTACAATCGGCGATTGACAGCGTAGGGTTGCCCGCTCACCCACCATTGGCATTAAGACCCGCAGGAGTCGGGTGATACAGGTTTCGTGGGCTGTCCCCTTAGCCGCCATCTTAATCAGTTCCCCCCGCACTAATTCGATGGGATCATCCTCGCCCAAAAAGCCGAGTTCAGCTAAACGGTGATAGTCCTCAATGCGGAAGTGCAGCGGGGATGGTGTTAATGTGCGAGTCGTCGGGTTCATGATTGTTTAGCCCGTATTGCGCATACCTGCCGCCACACCATTGATCGTCAAGAGAGCGCCCCGCAGCAACTCACCCCGGCCATAGCGGGAGCGGAGAATCGCCCCAGAGGTGGTTTGGCTGTTGTGCTGGCGTAGCCGTTTCAGGAGAGATACTTGCAGGAACCCCAAGGGAACAATGGTGCGATTGCGCAGTTGCACCGATCGCTGCAGGGCGGGATCGCCATCGAGCAGCCGCTGATGGCCAGTAATCGTGAGCACCAATTCCGTGGTCAGGCGATGTTCCTGAGCAATCTGATCGTAGAGGCGGAAAAAGGCTTCACGGTTTTGGGGTTGGCTGAGTTCTTGGACATAGTAGCGGGCAATCTCTAGATCCACTTTGGCAAGGGTCATCTCAACTTTGGAGATCACCATGCGGAAAAAGGGCCATTTGTAGTAGAAGTAGCGCAACAGGGAGAGATGCTCAGCGGGTTTTTCCTCAAGGAATTCCTTCAGGGCAGTGCCCACACCATACCAAGCCGGCAGCAGGAAACGGGTTTGCGTCCAACTAAAGACCCAAGGAATTGCCCGCAAACTCTCAAGGGTTTTCTTACCTCCCCGCCGCGTGGGTCGGGAGCTAATTTGCAGTTGGCTAATTTCTTGAATCGGAGTAACTTCGTTAAAGAATTCAATGAATTCTGGCTGCTCATAGATGAGATGGCGATAGCATTGGCGCGATCGCGTGGCCAACTCCTCCATAATCTCGTGCCAAGGCTCAATTTCATCAATACTACTGCGCAGCAAACTCGCTTGGATCACCGCTGTCGCCACTGTTTCGAGGTTAAAGAGCGCCAATTCCGGCAACGAGTATTTAGAAGCCAGCACCTCGCCCTGCTCCGTAATCTTGATTCGTCCTTTGATCGTTTGCTCTGGCTGTGCCAAAATGGCTGCGTAGGCAGGCCCACCCCCCCGTCCCACAGAGCCACCCCGGCCGTGGAAAATCCGCAGTTGGAAGCCAAAGTTTTCAGCAATTTTTTGTAGCCGTTGCTGTGCTTTATAAATTTCCCAGTTGCTGCTGAGGAAGCCCGAATCTTTGTTGCTGTCGGAATACCCCAGCATCACTTCCTGTAAAAAGGGAGTGCTATGACTGCCTAGATAGCTGTGGCAAAAGGGGAGAGAAAATAATTCCGTCAACACCGCTGGGGCGTGCTTGAGATCCTCAACGGTTTCAAACAAGGGAATGGCCTGAAGGGTACTTGTCCCGGTGGCTGGGTCGAATAGCCCCGCCTCCTTGGCAAAGAGGAGCACCTCCAACAGATCGCTGACCTCGTGGCTCATGCTGATGATGTAGGTATTGCACAAATCCGTGCCAAACTCTTGCTGAAGTTGCCGCACCATGCGGAACGTTTCAATGATTTCATTGGTGCGATCGCTAAAGGGGAGTTCCCCCGGAATCAAGGGGCGACGGGTTGAGAGTTCACTGAGGAGCCAGCGAGTGCGCTCCGTTTCCGACAATTCCGTATAGGGACAGGGGAGAATGCCCAAATAGGCGGTAATTTCATTAAGCGCCTCAGCGTGACAGGTGCTTTCTTGGCGAATATCCAAGGCTGCCAAATTAAAGCCAAAAACCTCGACTTGGCAAATCAAATCATCCAGTTCGCGGCAGGCCAGTCCCGTTTCCTTGAGGTTGCGCTGAATTAGCAGCAGCTCCGCTAAAAAATCTTGACCATGGCGATAAAATTGACCGCTGTTGAGATCTTCGGCCTCATGGCGGCGAATACAGTAGGTTTGCAGCGCTCGGTTGCGATCGCGGGTATTTTGCAGCCGTTTGAGCACATAGGTGAGTTTCAGACGGTAGGGTTCCTGCCGATAGCGCACGGCATACTGGTCATAGACGCTAGGGAGTTGCCGTTGATCCTGCTCAAGGGAATCCAGTAAATCCGGCAGCACATCACACCAGTGCAGGGACAAACTCAGCAGATTGATCAACCGCTCAACGGACTTAATATATTCCTCAAGAACTAGGTTGCGCTGATAGCAGGCGGTTTGCCACGTTACTTCTGGTTTGACGTAGGGATTGCCATCGCGATCGCCCCCCACCCAAGAGCCAAAGCGACAGAAGCTGCAGCGGGGTGGCTGTAGCTGGGGAAAGGTTTCCTGTAGGGCTTGCCCAAGGCGGCGATAGAGCTTGGGAATAACAGCAAAAATCACCTCCTTAAAGTAGTGCAGGGTGTATTCCACCTCGTCGAGCACTTCGGGCTTAAATTGGTGCAGCTCATCGGTGCGCCACCAGAGGCGAATTTCCTCCATCAGTTGTGCCCGCAGGGTTTGGGCATCCCAATCCGTCAGGTGCGGAGAAGCCCCCTCTAGCACATCCAGTTGCTCGAGTAAGCGGGCAACCCGCCGCTGCTTATCACGAATCGTTTGCCGCACAATCTCTGTCGGGTGAGCGGTGAAGACCAGCTTAATGTCCAGTTGATCCAGCAGCTTTTGAATATGGCGCGGCGGTACATTCAGTGTATGCAGCCGCGGAAAAAGCCAAGCAAAGGAACCATACTGCTGAGTGGCGGGAATGGCTTCGTAGAGACTATGCTCTAGGCGTTCACTCGGTCCACTGCGCACATCCGTTGCATTGGCAGCATGATGGGGCAAGGGAAAGCCTTCACCACTGACACCGGAAATCGGTTCACTCATGACACTGCGGCGGCACAGTCCCTCTTGGGCAGCTCGTTCGCGATTGTATTGTTGCTCGTAGTGCTGCTCGACAATGTTGATAATTTGAAAGTAGAGGTTAAAAGCACGCGCTGCTCTGATCGCTTGATTGAGTTCGAGGGATTCAATGACCTTCAGCAGTTCCCCTTCTGGGGCATGGAGCGCATGGCCTTCTGGCGAAGAGAGAGCACCCAAGCGCCGCAATAGATCAACCAATTCTTGACCGGATTCTGCCGCCAAGACATCTACCAAGACCTCTTCCACCAGTCGCAAACGTGCCTGTAGGGTGCGGGCTGCTAAACTTTCACTTTCAATCAAGCGATCGCGATTGGTCGCATCGAGGACTGATGTCATATTTACCCCAGTCTGCAAAGATAATACTCCCTACTTTACCCAATCCTGAGCCAGGGCAGTACAACAATTGATAACAGGCGTATTAAGGATTTGTTAACAGTTCTAATCTTTTTTGCTGCTGAGAATCAGTTCTAGGTGTTGCAAGCGATCGCGCACGCCATAATTCACCAAAGTCATGCTTTGCAGACGTTCCAGCCAGCCGGCACTGATGCCATTGAGATACTGAAGTAGCGGCCAACGCTGGCTCAAGGGAGCAAATAGCTCTGGCCAACGGGCATAGACCAACCCACGAATCCCTTGCCGCTGTCGCAGGAGGTTCTCCGGCAGCCAAGACACCTTTTTGTGCTGGCTAGGGAACAGTACCGATAGGGAGGAGGCCAAGATCAGGCGATCGCCCCGTTGCTCATAGGCCGCGGCCACATCAGAGACCAAGCCTTCACTGGTCTGCGGGTCAAGAATTAATTTCACCCAAGCAGTGACGGGTTCTTTATTCAAGACCAATTGATTCACCTCATAGCCATTGGCTCGGGCAAGATCATCCAATTGTTGCAGCACAGTTGCCGCCTCTGGGGTATTGCGCGTCTGCCACCACCATTGCCACTGTTCATCGCCTTGGCGCCAAAGGGCAAGGCTAAAGCGATCGCTGCTGGCCAAGGGAAAAATTTGCCTCGTCACGTCCAAGGGTATCTCTGCTGTCAAATCCCGCAGCAGTTGGCTGGCAATCTCATCCCCTTGGGGCGTTCTGCCAAAGCGGTAGTCTGCCAAAGCCTTGGTGAGTTGGCTATAGCCCTCTGGCAAGTGGGAACCCGCAACCACCACCGTCGGCAGCGGTTCTTGGGCACGGCGGAACTCAAGGTCAAGGGGATCAGCAGCTAGTGTCGGATCACTGGTGCGGTGCAGCAGCGTTTCCAGATGCAGCTCGTTGTTTTGCGCCTTCACGGCCAACAGCAGGCGATCGTAGGTGGGTGCCAGTTCACGATCCTCACGACTTAGGGATTGCAGGTTGGCATAGTAGAGGGCCGTAGGTTGAGCGTCTAATTGAGATCGCGCCGCTTGATAAAAGCTCAAACCCGCCAGATTGCCATCCCCAGTCACCGCTGACCCCAAGCTAGCGATCATGGTCTCCACATCGGCAGCAAGGAGCAGGCGATCGCCCAGTCGTGCCGTCACCAAATCCTTACCCACTTGGAGGGGGATATTTTGATAGACTTGCGCCTCAAAAGGATGGCTCTGCCAGTAGGTCTCTAAGAAAGCCGTTGCTGCATCTGGCCGCTTCAGGGGCAGAACCCACAACTGCCGCGGGGATGGACACACTTCAGAACAGGGGAACTGGGCAACCGTCACCCCTTCTCCCACCCAAGTACTAACCTCAGACCACGACCAACCCCAATGAGCCAGTTGGGATACCCCAAAACGCTCCCACAAAAGCGGATCGCTACTGGGACGTTGATTGAGCTTGAGGACACTCTGGGCTTGGCGGGGGACAAAGATCAGGTCATCGCTATCGGCAGCGAAGGCTGGCTGGCCACAGGTGAGAACCAACCAGCAGAGGATAAAGACCAAAAACGATGACCATAGCGATCGATGGTGCGGTTGCATCAGTGCCCTCAATGTGGCAAGCCAAATTAGCGGTTGGTGACAGTGGCCACATCCCGCGAGGTCAAGCGCTCATAGGTCGCCCGCATTTTCAGCCCCGTCAGCACTTGGAACAGACCCGAACCATTATCGGAACCCGGATAGTCACGGTGCTTCAGCAGCAGTTCCGTCATTTCACCATAGTGCTTGGTGGAGGTGTTGCTCAGGTGGCTTTCGATGTAGATCAATTCATCGAGTTTTTCAAAGCGACCGTCCACTTCTAACACCGAAACGGGGTGACCATAGTATTCATCAGGCCCATAGCTGAGGCGGATGCCCGGATAAGAGCAGGTGAGCTTACGACCGCAGGGAATCCAAGTAATCGTGGAGCCTTCATCAAAAAGATAGACTGGCTCAAAGCCGGGGATGCCTTCCCGTTGCAGCATCCGTACCCGCAGGATATTGCCGACTTTTTCCTCTTTGACCAACTGGGTCGGCAGAATTTGCAAGACCACGTCAGCGTACTGCTTTTGGGGATCGATATAGGCCATGAAGTCGGGGCGACGGGCATTGATAGAGGCAATCACGTCTTCGTAGCTGTGACCCCGCTCGGCCATGTCGCGCTTGATCTTCCAAGCAATTTTTACATCGTCGCTGATGTCGAGATAGACACTAAAGTCAATCAGCGATCGCACCCGTTCATCGTAAAGGGGATGCAGCCCTTCAATCACAATCACGTGGTTGGGATCAACCCTCTCTGGCGGGTCAATCGTCCCCGTTTCGTGGTTGTAGATGGGTTTCATGATTGATTCGCCATTTTTGAGAGCCTTGATCTGCTCATACATCAGATCAAAGTTGTTGGCACGGGGATCAAGAGCCGTAATCCCCGTTTCTTTCCGCTGCTTGCGATCCAGACTGTGATAGTCATCCAAGCAAATCACAGTCATAAACTCTTCGCCAAACAGATCGGCCAGTCGGCGCAAAAACGTTGATTTACCACAGCCGGAGTCTCCAGCAACGCCGATGAGAACCACACGGTCTGGCTTACTGCTCATAGCTGACGATTCCCTTTGCTCGTAGAAGTGGACATCCCCTGATGGGGTGGTTCAGTATTCCCTTACTGATATTACAAGGGTGGTGTCCCTCTGTGATAGTTTTTTGGTCAAAAAGAGGAACATTGCCCTCCATAGGGGGGAGCGGTGGTTGCCCTAGGGAAGCGTTTGGGATACACTAGTAGATTGCGAAAGTTAGTCCTAGGGATCATCATGGCCTGCCCCAAGAAGAAAACCTCGAAGTCCAAACGCAGTATGCGTCGTGCGGTCTGGAAGCGCCAAGCTGCCCTTCAAGCGCAACGTGCCCTTTCCATTGGCAAGTCTATTTTGACCGAGCGCGCCCAAGGCTTCTACTTCCCTGAAGCTGAAGAAGAAAACGAAGACGAACAGGAGTAATCCATGGCCACTCCCACGGAGCCAAGCCGCACCCCAAAACTGGAAACCCCCAAGTACGGCTTTAATACTTTTGCTGAGCGGATCAATGGTCGTGCTGCTATGGTTGGTCTTGTGGCTCTTTTGTTATGGGAATATTGGACAGGAGAGGGCTTGCTCCACTGGTTGGGCTGGGTCTAGGGGACGCATTTAGCACTTTTTTGCATGATTCCCTACAACCTCAGTGACCCCCGCCTCTTTGGCATTATGGTTGGGGTCATGTTTTTGATGGTGGTCAGCCGCCTCGTTCTGGTGGCCGGCTTTTTTTCGCTTGTATATGTGGTGGCTCGCTGGACGCCCCTGAGGAAACGGCGGGTCAATTTGCGCCCCTACCAGCGGGGACAGTTTTGGCAGGAGTTTGGCTGGTCGTTGGTGACAGCGGCTATTTTTGCGTTGGCGGGGGCGATCGCCGCAGTGATGTGGCAGCGGGGCTGGACAGCCGTTTATCTGGAGTTAAATTCCCTCTGGGACTATATTTACTTTCCCTTGAGTATTGGCCTTGTGCTGCTGCTTCACGAAACCTATTACTATTGGCTCCATCGCTGGATGCACCAACCGAAAATTTATCGCCGTGTCCATCGGGTGCATCACCATAGCATTGTGGCCTCGCCCTGGACGGCCTTTTCCTTTCACCCGTGGGAAGCGCTCCTACAGGCCATTTTCCTGCCGCTGATTATTGTGCTTGTGCCGCTGCACCCCTACGCGATCGTGATTCAGCTCAGCCTGATGACGGTCTCCAGTGTGATCAACCACCTGAATTTAGAGATTTATCCCTGTGGCTTTGCCGAGCATTGGTTGGGGCAGTGGTTGATTGGCGCCACCCACCACAGTTTGCACCATAGTCAGTTTCGCTGTAACTATGGCCTCTATTTCACCTTTTGGGATCGCTGGCTGGGGACAGAGAGCCGCGATTACCTGCCCCTGTTTCGCGATCGCACCCAAGGCTAAGGCAACGATGAATTCTGCATAGGCCAATCGGCAAAGGCGTAGGACAGTTCGTCTAGTTCAGTGGCAGTGAGATGGTCAAGGCACTTTCCTTTCCGATGATGGCGGAGCGGCAACATCCTTTAATTCAGCCGCTACTCACTTGGTCTGATGAAGCACTGATCAAAGCCTTTCAGGAGGAGCGCGATCGCGGCTGCTACTTTGTTGCTCTGTATTGTCGCTATGCCGCCCTTGTCTATAGTGTGCTGCAACACCACGGGCGATCGCCCGTACAAGTGGACTATCTCTTTGCCAAGGTGTGGCATGGGCTATTTTTTAGCCTTGACCGTTTGGAATTTACTCCTGAAGGGGTGAAAATTGGCGATGAGGAAGCTCGCTCCCTGCGCAATTGGATTGTCAACCGCACCGCTACCCTGATTCAAGAGGAACTCCCCGGCATTGAGCACATTACCTATGTCCTGCAGGATGCGCCACCGCCCCTTTGGTGCTACTTAGAAGCCAGCCTTGCCTACTTGAGTCCCCTGAGCCGCCTCGTGCTAGTGACCACCCAAACCTTTCACTGGAACCTTGAGCGCGTGCGCGCCTATTTAGAAGTTCAAGGGGAAACCTACAGCCTTGAGGAACTCAACCAGCATTTAGAAGAGGGGCTAGTACGCATCGCGGAGTATCTGCCGCCGGATATTCGCCAAATTTACTTAATGCCCGATCTCGCTTCAGAGGAACCCCCCACCGTTCAACCCACTCTCGAAGAACTCTTTCCCAATAGCGTTGAGGAAGTGGGCACCCACCTTGAGAGTAACCCGACGGACGCTAGTATTGATAACCTACTGGCAGAGTGGGAGCGGATTCTCTCCAGCTAAGATTATTTTTCCACAGGTGAATCTCACAACGATCTGGGATGCCCCCAAGACCGTCCCTTGTATGCTAGACTCAATTTGTTGAGAAAAATTTCTAACAAGGTTTGACGTTCATGGGTCTGGGTGTTATTGATTTGCCGACATTTTCCCTTGAGGGCACTGTCGAAGCGGTCTTTTATAAGAAGGGGCGACCCAAAGTCGTGATTCTAAAAACCGCCACAGGAACGGTCTGGGTTAAGCTAGAAAAGTCTCTGCGCCGTGAGTTAGCGCAACCCCCCAAGGTGGGCGATCGCCTGCGGTTAGAGGGAATGATCAGCGATAAGTACGATGGCTGGGTCAAGCAATACAAGGCCAGCCATTTAGAATTTTTAGCAACGGCTCAACCCGCAGCGGCAAAGCGTTCTCAGCCCTGTAAGGTGCTCATTTGTCAAAAATCCTCCTGCTGTCGGCGGGGTGCCAAGGAACTCTGGCAAGAACTAGAGGCACAACAGCTCCCCATTGCCCTGAAGGCGACGGGCTGTATGGGGGAATGCAAACGGGGACCCGCGGTGGTTGTCCTGCCCCACAAGAAACGGCTGACCCGCGCCAATGCCCAACAGATTCGCGAGCTAGTTTGCTCGACTGAGGCTTAGGGAATTCAGGACAACGGCAATCGAACTCACAGCCATACAAGCGGCAGCAATTCCGGGGGTGAGACTAAGACCCCATAGGGGTAATCCAACACCGGCTGCAAGGGGTAAACCGACGATATTGTAGGCCACTGCCCAAAGAAGATTCTGCTGAATTTTGCGGAAGGTGGTGCGGCTAAGGCTTAGCACAGCGAGCACATCCTCTAGATGATTGCGGGTGAGGATAATATCCGCTGCTTCAATGGCCACCTCTGTACCCGTACCAAGGCTAATCCCCACCTGAGCTGCCGTTAGAGCTGGCGCATCATTCATGCCATCCCCGACCATGGCCACGGTTTTGCCTTGGGCTTGCCAACCTTCAATAAGAGCCAGCTTTTGTTGCGGTTGGAGGTCTGTGTGAAGATGGGTTGTGGGTAAGCCTAGTGGTTCTAGGAGTTGCTGTGCGGCTTTGGCCGTGTCTCCCGTCAGCACATGGATCGCATAGCCTTGGGCTTGCAGGGCTTGAACGGTGCTCACTGCCTCTGGGCGCAGGCGATCGCGAAAGGTCACAACGGCAATCAACTGGCGATCGCAGGCCAAGGCCACATGGGTTTCCACTTCTAGGGAAGGGCAGTCAACCCCCTGATCACGCAGCCAACTGAGGCGACCCGCCTGATAGTAATGCCCCTCAATCCAACCGCTGATCCCCAGTCCGAGGGCAGTTTCCACCTCTGTCACCGTTGCTAGCTCTGTTGTCTGGCCGGTCGCAACCCACGCCTTCTGAATCGCCACTGCAAGGGGATGGCGACTCTCGCGCTCTAAACTGGCTAGCAGATACAGCACCTCTTGAGAGGAGTGATCGCCATAGAGCTTGATCTCGGCCACTGCCAGTTCACCGGTCGTCAGTGTGCCCGTCTTATCAAACACAATTGTGTCCAACGTCTGACTGCGCTCAAGAACATCACCACCTCGAATAATTAAGCCTTTGGCAGCGGCGTGACTGGTGCCCACAAGCAGCGCGATCGGGGTGGCAAGGCCAAGGGCACAGGGACAGGCAATCACCAGAACACTCAAGGCTAGCTTTAAGGGCAATAGGGGTGTGCTATTGGTCATTTCTGGGAAGAAATGGGGGGCGATCGCGCTCCAAAAGAGAGCCGTTGCTGCCGCCAAGGCTAGCACCCCATAGCCAAAATAGCCGGCCACCCCATCCGCCATTTGCTGCACCGGTGCTTTGCGATTTTGTGCCTGCACCACGAGGTCTAGAATCTGCCCCAAAAATGAGGCACGACCACAGCGTTCCACCCGTAGGGTAACGGCAGCACCAACATTGCGACTGCCCGCCAGAACGGATGCCCCCACCCCCTTGGCCACCGGTAGAGATTCCCCTGTGAGCATGGATTCATCCACCAGGGTTTCCCCGGTCACAATCGTGCCATCGGCAGGAAAGGGTTCTCCAGCATCTACCCACAGCCAGTCCCCGACTTGGATACGACTGACGGGAATGGGCCAGCGATCGCTAGCGGTCAAACTGGGTTGCCATAGCGCCTGTTGTGGCTGAAGCGCAAGGAGGGATCGCAAGTCCCGTTGTGCCTGTTGACGTACCCGTTGCTCCAGCGATCGCCCCAGCAAAATAAAGCCAAGGATCATCACCGGTTCATCAAAGAAACACGCCCAGCCCAAGGCCGGCCAGAGCCACGCCACCGTACTCGTGAGGTAAGCCCCCAAGGCGCCAAGAGCCACCAGCGTATTCATATTCGGGCGACGTTGGAACAGGCCCATCATTCCTTCCCGCAGAATTTCCCACCCCGGTAGGACAAGGGCAATGGTTGCTAGCCCCCAATGCCAGATCATTGCCTCTAACATGGGCCAGTGCCCCGGCAGCAGATCAATCCCGTGGCCGACACTGGAGAGAACAAGGAGCACAAGGGCGATCGCCAACCTTGGCAAAGAGGTTTCCTCAGAGGCCGTGGGCAGTTCCAAAAGGGCATTGGCTTCTGCGAGGGTGGCTTGAAAGCGACCTTGGTTCAGGCTCTCGACAATGGCGCTGGGGGTCGTCTCAGCGGGGGAATAGGTGACAACGGCGGTTCCCGTGACCAGATTGACTGCCGCAGCATCTACGCCCGGCTGCTCTTTTAACTGATTTTCCAGCGATCGCACGCAGCCAGCACAACGCAAGCCGCTCACCCGCAGGATGGCTACCTCAGGGGCGTGAGAATCAACACTTGAACTTAGGGACACGTCGCACCCTCTCCAAAAAGAACTACGTTCAATCTCCTAACTGCGTCCCCACCGCCTATTGTGGCACGTTGGCTTTGGGATGTCAGGGAAAGGGCGAGCTATCCTAAAGAAGTGAGGTTTTCACGAGAAATACAGAGAATGGTGACTGCCAAGGAGACGGGCGATCGCTATTTCACACCAGAAGAATACTTCGCGTGGGAAGAGCAGCAGTTAGAAAGGCATGAGTTGATTGATGGTTACGTGTATGCGATGGCGGGTGGTACAAGAAACCACAGCGATATTGCTGGTAACTTTTTGTTAATTATTAAATCCCACTTACGGGGTAAAGGCTGCAAAACCTATACTTCTGATTGTCGCGTGAATATTTTTGAGACATCGAATTTTACCTATCCCGATCTGAGTGTCACCTGTGACGATCGCGATCGCCAGAGTCCCTTTTTCATCACTTATCCCTGTCTGATTGTGGAAGTGCTCTCACCCGCCACCGAAGCCTACGATCGCGGCAAAAAGTTTGATCTCTACCGTCGTAACCCCAACCTCGTGGATTATGTGCTCGCTAGCTCAGAGGAAATGGCGATCGACATTTACCAGAAAAATGAAGGGGGGGATTGGCTGCTGCGCTGCTACCGCGCGGGCGATCGCGTTGAGTTGAGGAGCATTGACCTCAAAGTGCCTATTGAACAGTTTTATGAAGACGTTGACCTCTCTGCCCCCGCCGTAAATACCACTGCTCCGTGAAACAGCAAGCGGCTCTCCCTATGAACGCCGAGGCTATCGAAAAAGCAAAATTGGGTATTCTTTGAGAGGAGAGTAAATTCAAGGGGTACCAGACATGTTGCCGTTAACGGTGAGTCGCCTCTGGACAATTAGCCGTAATGTTTTCAATGAAACCCTGCGGGAGCGGGTTCTTTACGTCACTGCTGTTTTTGCCATTGGCCTCGCCTTGGCGATTGTCATTTTGGGACAGGTCTCCGCAGGCACCCAAGACAAAATTAGCCTTGATGTGGGGATGGCAGGAATTTCCCTCTTTGGCTTGCTGATTGCTGCCTTTGTCGGGGGTGGTCTGCTCAATAAAGAGATAGAAAAGCGCACGATCTTAGTGATGTTGGCGAAACCCATCAGTCGCGCGGAATTTATTATTGGCAAACATTTGGGTCTATCGGCGGTTCTGCTGGTACTGGTAGCACTGATGACGCTGATTCTGTTTATTCTGATGAGCTTGAATCAGTTTGCCTATCCCGCAGGATCTTTGATGGTGACCTCTTTCTACATTGCGCTGCAACTCGCCCTCTTGACGGCAGCCGCTTTGCTCTTTGGCAGTTTCACCAGTTCCCTGATTGCCACGCTGTTAACGGTGGCACTGTACTTTATGGGGCACTTTAGTCAAAACTTGGTGATCCTCAGCCAAAAGATGGAGAGTGATGCCGTACGGCAACTGATGCAGTTTCTCTATCTGATCTTTCCCGATTTATCCCGCTTGGATTTTAAGAATACAGCGGTCTATGGCATGCTGCCCTCTGTACCAGAACTCGTGGCCAATGCCTTCTATGGCGTGATTTATACGGTAGCACTGCTGGCGATCGCCACTTGGATTTTCTCCCGTCGCAATTTTTAAGAAAAACCCACCGCCCCGCTGTGCAATTGCTCCCCCAATGGGCTATGATAAAGCTCTGGGAATTTTTGCCCGTGTAGCTCAGTGGTAGAGCACACCCTTGGTAAGGGTGAGGTCACGAGTTCAATCCTCGTCACGGGCTTTGTTTGACCAACCTCAGGGAATTTCCCATCTGCGGTGGGGGCATTTATCGCTGTCGCTTCCAGTAAATGAGTGCCAGCACAACAGCCAAAAGAACCACTGTACGGCGTAACAGCAGAGGGTTAACCGCACGGGCAAATTTACCCCCCAAAAGTCCGCCAACAATGGCAGCGATCGCCATCCCCAAGGCAACGGGCCACACCACCTCCCCCGATACAACAAAAAATGCGGCAGCGGCAACATTGATTCCAAAGGCCAAAATGTGCTTCAAGCCATTGAGGCGCGTCAAGCTTTCCCCGAGAACAATGCCCAGCACGGCGAGTAGAATCACACTCACCCCCGCGCCAAAATAGCCGCCATAGACCGCCGCTAAAAACACAAGGGGAATAGCTCCCACTTCAGATACGGCTGGCGCACTGATTCGCCGCAGTAACCAAGCCCGCACCTGCTCCTGAATCCCCAAGAGGACGGCGGCCAAAAGCAGCAAATAGGGAATCAAGGCATTAAAGAGTGCCTCGTTGGTGTGCAACAGTAACATTGCCCCTGTGATGCCCCCGGCCACCGCACTGGGAAAGAGCCAACCAAGGCGCCGTTGCTGACCCTTCAGATCCTGCCGTTGCGCCACTGTCGCCCCCAAGTAACCGGGTACCAAAGCCACCGTGCTCGTGAGATTGGCAACCACTGGCGGCAAGCCGATCGCCACCAAGGCCGGGAAACTAATCAGTGTTCCCCCACCGGCAATGGCATTGACAAAGCCCGCCGCCAGACCTGCAACGGTCAGCAGTCCGATCTCGCTGATCATGCCCCTGACTAGCTAGAGCCTAAGCAAGGTAGCGTTGGATGGTCTCGCGGTACTGACTCTTGGGTTTCATGCCCACCATCACCTCTAGGAGTTCTTTGTTCTTGAAGAGTTGAATCGTGGGTGTACTGGTAACCCCTGCTTGCTCGGCGATCGCGCTATCTTCAGTAATGTCAATTTCAATCAGCTGCACCCTGCCATCGAACTCCTCGACTAGGCGATCCAAAATCGGCTTGAGGGTGTGGCACGGGCCACAGGTGGGCGAGACATATTTCACCAGCAGCAGGCGATCGCTCTCGTGGAAAAGCTTGCGCAAGGCATAGCTACCCCGATGCTTAATGGCCTTGGGATCAAACGCCTGTTCTGGGGAGGTCGTAGGTTTCGTCGTTTCTGCGGGTTTGGTTTCGGTTTCCGTTTGGTGAAACTCCTGAATCAAACCCCGCGCCGAGAGCCAGCGTTCCGCATCAAGGGCGGCCATACAGCCACTGCCTGCCGCTGTTACTGCTTGGCGGTATTCATGGTCTTGAACATCCCCTGCGGCAAAGACCCCTGCCACATTCGTTTGTGTCCCGTGGTGGGTGACGATATAGCCCACACTATCCAATTCCAGAAAATCTTTGAACAGTTGCGTATTGGGGGTGTGACCAATGGCGTAGAATAGCCCGCGCACCGGCAGCACAGATTCTTCCCCCGTGGCTTTGTTAATAATCCGCAGACCCGTCATTAAATTGCCATCGCCAAGGATTTCCCGTGCTTCAGTTTGCCAGTGAACCGTAATTTTAGGATTGGCAAACACGCGATCCTGCATCGCCTTACTAGCGCGCATTTTGTCACTACGCACAAGAAGATGGACGTGGGAGCCATATTTAGTGAGATAGACTGCTTCCTCCGCCGCACTATCACCGCCGCCAATCACCGCCAACTCGACATCCTTGAAAATTGGCGTTGCCCCATCACAAATGGCACAGGCGGAGACCCCCTTAGTCCAATACTGCTCTTCGCCGGGGAGATGGAGTCGTTTGGCCGTGGCACCCGTACAGATAATGACGCTGTGGGCATAGACCTGCCGCTCTGCTGAGCTAATGAGAAAGGGGCGTTGACTAAAATCCACCTGAATCACATCTTCAGTGACCATTTCTGTGCCCCAGCGCTCTGCTTGCGCCTTCATCCGTGCCATCAGTTGCGGCCCTTGAATGCCTTCCGGAAAGCCGGGAAAGTTTTCCACTTCGGTGGTGGTCATGAGTTGTCCCCCCGGCAGCCCCCCAATTTGATAGCCTTCAAACATAAAGGGCTTGAGGTTGGCGCGAGCGGCATAGATGGCTGCTGTGTAGCCCGCAGGGCCAGAACCAATAATGACAACGTTTTCAATCCGTGGCGGTGTCATGGCTAAAACAAACTCGAAACGACTATGAGTTATTTGATTTTAGCTTGATTTTCCGTGGCAAACAAGGGAAGCATCTTTGGGCATAATGAAACGGTTAGGCACGCTCCTTGGCTGTGTATATCAAGCAGTTAGAACTCACGAATTTTAAGTCCTTTGGCGGCACAACCGTGATTCCGCTGCTGCCGGGGTTTACGGTCATTTCAGGCCCCAATGGCTCAGGGAAGTCGAACCTCTTGGATGCGTTGCTGTTTGCCCTTGGCCTTGCGGGGTCTAAGGGGATGCGGGCAGAACGATTGCCAGATTTGGTGAACCATAGCCAAACGCGGCGTGGCCATAGTGTGGTCGAAACGCGAGTCACGGTGACCTTTGCACTAGATGCTGAAACGGAATGGCGCGTGACGCGGCGACTGCGGGTAACCAAGCAGGGCACCTATACCTCGACCTACGCGGTGAATGATCAACCCTGCACGCTGAATGAACTGCACGACCAGTTGCAGGCATTTTGTATTTATCCCCAAGGGTATAACGTGGTCTTGCAGGGGGACGTCACCAGTATCATTTCTATGAATGCCAAGGCACGGCGGGAAATTATTGACGAATTGGCGGGGGTGGCGGATTTTGACCGCAAGATTGCCCAAGCTCGCGAAAAATTAGATACAGTCAAGGAGCGCGAAGAACGCTTTCGCATTGTTGAGCAGGAATTGATTCAACAGCGCGATCGCCTGCAACGGGATCGCCTGCAAGCGGAAAAATATCAAGCCCTACGGCTAGAACTGCAAGAGCGAGAGCAATGGCTGTTGGTGCGCCAATGGCAAGCCCAGGAAGCGCAAAAGGTGCAACTACAAACACAGATTCAGACGCTACAAAAAGAACAAGCCCAACGCCAAGAGCAACTGCAACAAAAGGCACGGGAGATGGCAGCGGCAACGGTTACGCTAGAACAACTCAATCAACAGGTGAAAGCCCTCGGCGAAGAAACGTACCTCCGCCTGCAAGCAGCGTTGGCGGATCTCCACGCCCAACAGCGGCAGTGTCAACGCCAGCAAACAGCCTACCAACAGCAGCAGGCACAGTTGGCAGAACAACTCCAGCAACGGCAAGCCCAGTACCACAGTCAACGGTTGCAGCAACAGCAACTTACTCAAGAGTTAGAACAGCAACAGGGCGATCGCCCCCCCTTAGTGACAGCGGTTGCCACCAGCCAAGCCACCCTCGACGCCCTACGGCAGCAAGCTCAGGAGTTGAATACGGCAGCCCAAGCTTGGTTTCAGGAGCACAGTCGGCGACGGCAGCGGATTGATGCCCTGATCCACGAACTGGAACCGAGTCGCAGTGAACTCTCTCGCCTTCAGGAGCGATCGCAACAATTGCGGCAACGGCAGGGGGAATTGCACCAAGCGGCCACCAGTTTAGAAGCTCAACAATTGGAATTGCAAGACGCGCTCACAAAAGCTGCAGCAGCAGTCCAACAAGAGGAGCAGCAACTACAAAACCTCGCCCAACAACTGGCCACAGCTCAGCAACAATTGAGCTTAACAGAAGAAACCTATCAACGCCTTGAGCGAGAACAGCGCCAAAAGCAGCGAGAACTGGATCAACTGGAAGCACGGCAACAGGCGGTTCAGGAAAGCCAAGGGAGTTTTGCGGCGCGGCTCATTTTAAGTGCTGATCTCCCCGGCGTGTTTGGGCTGGTGGCACAGCTCGGTCAAGTGGAACCCCGCTATCAACTGGCCTTGGAAATTGCGGCCGGGGCACGCCTAGGCAATATCGTTGTGGCGGATGACAGTGTGGCGGCAGCAGCGATCGCCATCCTGAAGCGGGAACGGGCTGGTAGAGCGACATTTTTGCCCCTGAACAAGATGGCACGTCCCAAGACCCTACCCCTTATCTCCTTGGCAGGCTGTATTGACTATGCCTTGAATCTTGTGACCTTTGAGCCGCAATATGCCCCCATTTTTGCCTACGTGTTTGGCAGTACGCTGGTCTTTGAGAGCCTTGAGGCGGCGCGACCCTACCTAGGGCAATATCGGATGGTCACCCTAGAGGGAGACTTGCTAGAACCCTCAGGGGCAATGACCGGGGGTAGCTATAGTCGCACAAATACCCTCCGTTTTGGTCAGGGGGCCACCCCCCAAGAATCGGCAGAAGTCCAACAACTGCGCGATCGCCTTGGGGAACTGGAACGCCTCTTAGATCGCCTCATTCAAGAGCGCACGCAAAAACAGGGGAGAGTGAATGAGCTGAGCCAAGCCCTGAGTGACGCCCGCCAAAGCCATCGCGATCGCCAGCGGCAATGGGAGCAACTTCAGCAGCAACAGCAGCACCTCAACCGCCAGCAAGCAGACTTAGCGCGCCAACAGCAGCACCTTAGCCAAGAGTTAACCGCCGCAGAGACTGAACTCGCGCACCTAGAGGCTCGTCTTCCTGAACTCGAAGCAGAACTCGCCGCCGAACGCCTTGCCCTCAATGCCCTTGAAGCCAATCCCAGCCATCAGCAGTGGCAGCAGCTTCAGGAACAGCTTCAGGCACAGGAAAAAATTCACGCCGACCATGTGGCCGCCCTGCAAGCGGTGGATCAAGCCTTGGGCGATCGCCACCGTCAACTCGAGCAACTAGCACGAGACCTAAAACAAACAGAACAGGAGATTCAGCGACTGCACCAAGCCCAACAGGAGACGCTTTGTCAGCAGCAAGCCCTCGATCAGATGCTTGGGGACTTAGCGACGCAAACTCAAAGCACGCAAACTGCCTTGAGGGAATTGGACGCCCGCCTTGGCCACCTCAAGGGCGATCGCGATCGCCAAGACTACCAACTACGACAGCAGCAAAAGGACTACCAACAACTGGAATGGCAATACCAAAAAGCCAGCGACACCCTCACCACGCTGCAAGCCCAACTTCAGGAATTCAGCACCATCGAGGCACCCCCTTTACCCCAGCCATGGCCGGAAGTGCCCGCCAATCTCTCCCTCAGCGACATTCAACAGCAGTGCCAAGCCCTCGAAAAACAGCTGCGTGCCATGGAACCCGTCAATATGTTGGCGATTCAGGAATTTGAGGAGACACAAGGGCGGCTTAATGAGCTACAGGAGAAGCTCGCCGTTCTAGAAGCGGAGCGCACGGAGATCCTACTGCGGATTGAGAACTTCACCACCCTGCGTCAGCAGTCCTTCCGTGAAGCTTTTGATGCCGTCAATGCCAACTTCCAAACCATTTTTGCCACCCTCTCCGAGGGTGATGGCTATCTGCAACTGGAAAGTCCTGAGGATCCCTTTGCCGGGGGTCTGAATCTGGTGGCACATCCCAAGGGGAAACCCGTACAACGCTTGGCCTCAATGTCGGGGGGAGAAAAATCCCTCACGGCCCTCAGTTTTATCTTTGCCCTACAACGCTATCGCCCTTCCCCCTTCTATGCCTTTGATGAGGTGGATATGTTTCTCGATGGTGCCAATGTTGAGCGCCTTGCCAAAATGATTCAGCAGCAGAGCCAAGAGGCACAGTTTATTGTTGTCAGTCTGCGGCGACCAATGATTGAAGCGGCTCAGCGCACGATTGGCGTCACCCAAGCGCGGGGTCAACATACCCAAGTGATTGGCCTCGATTTGACCGCTCACCATTGATGCCTAACGGTGGCTGAAAAATAATTCCTAGATTTTCGATAGTTGATCGGCGTGGATCGTAGAGGAACAGTAGAATCCATTTAACTGTCAAAACCTCGAAGTTCTGCTGAGGAGTGTCCCTATGAAATACTGGCAAAAATTTGGCCTGAGCTTACTGACGGTGGCCTGTTTGGGAACAATTGCCCCTCGACCTGCCCAAGCCAATATGTTTACACAAACGGAAGTGGATCAAAGCCGCTATGTGGTGATGGCTGTGCCCCTTGCCCGCGGTGGCTATCGCCTCTTAGTGGTGGAGCAAATTAAGGATACTCGTCCCTGCTGGAGTGAGTCGGGCAGCAACCCCGTGGTGATTGACCCACTGTTGACGACGTTTGACTTTACGGGCATTTGTGGGCGGGCTACGGATAGCAATGGCTACTCGATTCGGGTGGCGCAACAGGATTTAGGGTTGCAGTATGGTCTGCGCATTGAACAGGGGGATGGCGAGTTACTCCTTGTTGGCAGTAGCAATCGCGGTGGCCCGCGTATGGTCATTGGCCGCACCCACGGTATGCAGGAAGGGCAATTTCTCAAGTTTCATCTGGAACCCACTTGGCGGCTAACGCGGCGCACCTATGAGGGGCAAGTGCTGGGTCATGTGTATTTCACCAATGACTCTTGGGAAGCAGCAACCGGGAGTATCCCTGCCCCTGCAACGCCCATCGGCACGGAAACCAACATTGATCCCATACCCACTCCCCAAAGCTAGGTTTACCGCTGCTTCATTGCCCGCTCCATCTCCCGTTTATCTTGGCGCTGCTTGAGGTCTTGGCGTTTGTCGTGGAGCTTCTTACCACGGGCTAGCCCTAGGGAAACCTTGACCCGCCCATTTTTTAGGTAAAGCTTCAGGGGCACAAGGGTTAGCCCCTTTTGTTCCACCTTGCCCACTAGCTTGCGAATTTCCTGTTTGTGGAGAAGGAGCTTGCGATCGCGCAGGGGGTCATGGTTGTAGGATTGGTTAGTGCTCTCATGGGGCGAAATGTGCACATTCATCAACCAAACTTCACCATTGCGGATGCGGGCAAAGCCATCCCGTAAATTCACCTTGCCAGCCCGAATGGATTTGACCTCAGTGCCAAGTAACACGAGACCACATTCATAGGTTTCCAGAATTTCGTATTGGAAGCGCGCTTGGCGATTTTCACTCAGGACTTTAACGCTATCACCCATTTGAGACTCACAAGGGTATTGCCAATATACCGTAGTTTAGGGGTAGGCGGAGTTTTCATCTTATCACTGCCCTCCCACCCCCCTGCTCAATGGTTATGACGCTATGCCCAAGCCGCAGCAGTTAGCGTTTTTGCAAGGCCTGCCTTTGATTGCAGTGGTGCGTGCTGCTCATCCTACTGCAGCGATCGCCCACGCTCAAGTCTGTATCCAAGCGGGCTTCACCTGCCTAGAGGTGACTTGGACAACCCCCGATGCTGCTGGCGTCTTGCAACAACTCCGTCAAAACGCTCCCCACTGCACCATTGGCGCTGCGAGCCTGCAAAACCCAGAAATGGTTAAAGGAGCGATCGCTGCTGGCGCACAATTTTTAGTGACCCCCCATACAGCCCTAGAGGTGGTGCCCCTCGCAAAGGCGGCCAATTGTCCTCTGATTTTGGGGGCATTAACGCCAACGGAAATTCTCCAAGCGTGGCGGGCGGGGGCAACGGCAGTGAAGGTTTTTCCAGTGATGGCGGTGGGGGGGGCGAGCTATTTACGCGCCTTGCGACCCTTGTTTGGCGAGATTCCCCTCATTCCCTGTGGCGGTATTGGTTGGGGGGATGTGGTACCCCTCTGGAAAGCAGGGGCGATCGCCATCGCTATGGGCAGTCAACTGGGTACGGATGTCACAATGCTCAAGCAGCAGGTGAACCAGGCTCGTCAGGCGTATCAGGCACTGACGCAGGGGTAAGGGTGCGCACCCGCTCAGCATGGAATCGTTTGCGGCGCCAGCGTTTGCCCAAATCGAGGCCAATGGTTTTGTGGAAATCATCCTGCACCTTTGCCGTGAGGCGGTAGGACACTTGGCGGACAATTTGAGCCAAGACGCGATTGCCTGTCCCTTGAATCAGGCCATGGGGCAAACGGTAGATAAACCGCGGAAAGTACATTTCCACCCGCAAATCCAGTTCCCAATTGACCCGCGTGTAATCAATGACATTCAGCGCCAACAGGTCGCTATCCGTCTCAGGGGTGGCTCGCATCGGTACCAAGGCCATGGCCGCTTGAAAATTCACCTCATAGTTCAAAAACGGCTGTTCGGGCACAGGAATTGTTTCAATGCGATAGACCCCCTGCTCTTGGGGCAGTAGGTGCAGTCCAATTTTGGGTTCCACTTCATAGCCATGGGAACCATAGCGGCCAATGGTGAGAATGTAGCCATGCTTGCCCACAGGTTCTGTTTTCATGGGATGGGCGCAGCGGTGAAACCATTCTTGGTGATTGTTCAAATAGGTCTCGTAGCGTTGAACGGGCGCATAGACTTCCATCCAGCCTTGGAATTGGTTGTGAAAAATAAAGGGGGGTAGCTTTGTCCCCTCTTGGGCATCGGTCATAGTATTAGATCAGCATTAGATCAGCATTTGGTGATTTTGATCCTGACATACGGCTGGGGGCGATCGATCGCTACTGCGGGGAACCTTGGAAATATTGTCCCTGTCCAATGGTTGGTTTACATTTCGTTACATTACTATTCAGTTGCTTGAGGCTCCAGCGATGCCCCCTGTCCCTCCTTGGCTCGCCATTGAACACTTGGACAAGCCGTGGATTTTTTGGCCATTGTGCTTGATCGTGCTTCTCAGCAGTATTGTTTTGCGCTGGGGGAAAGTGCAGCAGCAGTGGGCGCGGGTCATTGTCGTTGGCAGTTTAATGGCCGTGATGCTGCATTATCTGCTGTGGCGATCGCTGGCTACCCTCAATCTACGCACTCCCCTAGAGGCCACCTTTAGCCTACTCCTACTGGCGATTGAAGGTTTTATGATGGCGGGCTATGGCCTGCAACTCTACCTCCTCTTGCACATCAAAAATCGTCGTCCTGAAGCCGATGCTGCTGCCCTTGCGGTCAAAAGTGGCCACTATCAGCCTTGGGTGGATATTTTTATTCCGACCTACAATGAACCCCTGACGATTTTGCGACGCACGATTGTTGGCTGCCAAGCCCTCGACTATCCCCACAAACGTATCTATGTTCTTGACGATACCCGTCGCCCTGCCCTACGGGAATTGGCCTGTGAACTGGGCTGTGAGTACCTCAGCCGTCCAGACAATCGCCATGCCAAAGCGGGCAACCTGAACCATGCCCTTACGCAGACCAAGGGTGAACTGATTGCGGTCTTTGATGCTGACTTTGTTCCCACTCGAAATTTTCTCACCCGCACTGTGGGCTTTTTTCAGACCCCTGATATCGGCCTTGTCCAAACCTACCAGAGCTTTTACAATCCCGATCCCATTGCCCGTAACCTCGGCCTAGAGGCGCATCTGCCCCCAGAGGTGGAAATTTTTTCCCGTCACTATCAAGTCCTGCGGGATGGCATTGAAACAGCGCTGTGCTACGGCAGTTCCTTTATGGTGCGGCGATCGGCCCTCGAGGCCATTGGCGGCTTTGTTACTGAATCCCTCAGCGAGGACTACTACACAGGAATTCAATTGGCGGCAGCAGGTCATCGGTTGATTTACCTGAATGAAAGTCTCAGTGCAGGCTTGTGTGCAGAGGACATGACGGCGCATATTCGTCAACGTCAACGCTGGGCACGGGGCACCCTCCAAGGATTATTCATTGTGGCAAGTCCACTGCGGGTACCCAATCTCACTGGGCTTCAGCGCCTTGCCCACCTAGAGGGGATCACGCAATGGTTTCACAGTCCCATGCGTTTGCTGTTGCTGCTGTTGCCCTTGATTGCCGCCTTTTGGGGTGTCGTCCCCCTTGAAACCACCCTGCGGCAGTGGCTCTACTATTTTGTGCCCTACTACTGGCTGCTGTTGAGTACATTCCGCTGGCTCAATGGTCAAAGTCGCTCTGCCTTGGTATCTGATATTTATGCGGTTCTTCAATGTGTGCCGTTGACATTGACAGTGATTGACACGTTGTTGCGTCCCTTTGGTCGCGGCTTTTGGGTGACTCCCAAGGGGAGTTATCGCGATCGCTACCATTTTCAGTGGCACCTAGCGGCACCGCTCCTCGTGCTTTTTCTTCTCTCTGTGGCGGCTGCTGTATTAAATTGGCAGGCATTACACACCAAGGGGCTACTATTGGCTTGGGTCTGGAACCTCTACAATCTGGTAATTCTCGCCCTTGCCCTCTACAGCCTCATCGAACGCCCCCGCCCCGATCCCTATGATTGGCTCAATGTCCAGCAAACCGTTGAACTCCATCTCGCTTGGGATCAAACCACTGCCCTGTGGGGCACGACAATTCGCCTTTCTGAAGGGGGGGCGATCGTGCATCTGCATCAACCCCTCCCCCCCTCCGCAATGGGTGTACCCCTCACCTGTCGGCTTTTGGAGGCAGGCATTGACCTCAGCGGCCAAGTTGTTGATATGCCCAATCCAACGACCCTAGAGATTTACTTTGACCCCCTGACCTTGGCTCAATACCGCCAATTGGTCACCTTACTTTTTTGTGAACCCAACCGTTGGCAATGGCAAAAAGCCCCCAGTGAATTACAAACCCTGTGGCTGCTTCTGCACACTCTCATCTCGCCTCCCCTGAGTCGTCACTGGATGCGGATCACCCGCCCTAGTCAGGCAAAAGCGTGGCATCGAGCCTACAGCTATGCCAAGGAAAAATGATTTTTGCTAGCTCTTTGTAACATTAAGCTTATAGGTCTTAAACGAGGGGACTATCCATCCAAAAGCCGTCCACAAATTGCCTAGTTGCTCCATCGCAACGAGTCCACCATTACTCGCTGGCTCAATGTCTATCGTCCAGTGTTGAATTCTGCATTGGCAGTCACTGTCTCTCCTCTGAAAAAAACACTTGAATGGTGCATTGGCTAAGATATAGCTTGGCTAGAGCGACAACACTTTCTTGGAACACTAAAGATGCACCGATACCTCCTCCGAATCTGTATTGCTCTGGTGTTGGTGCTGTCTCTTCAGTCCATTGCTCAAAGTGCCTTACCCGCTGGTGCAGGGGAATTTCTCACAGGTCGCGAGGCCACTTGGCAACGGGAATATGAAGTTTATTTTCAAAATCAATTTACTAGTCGGCGACTCAATCCCTCTGCCATTCAGCGCATTCTCAGGCAAATGTCCAAGCGTACGGGTTGGCACACAGCTCTTTTGCACTTGGCACCAACGGCCAACGAGATTAAGCTCTTAGTTACCTCTCTACAGGGAGAGCCACTGTTGCTGACTGTGCCAGCAGTGTCGCAAGCTGATCTGATGGCATCGTTCATCTGGCTACCCATGCCTTGTTTCGCCCCGGTCAAGCCCAAGAGTCCTTTATTCAACTGTGGGGCAGTGAAACAGTCACGCTGCAAAACCTCCCCCAACTTAATCTAGAGCAACCCCCTCTCGAACTGCTGGTTTTGAGTGCCTGTCAAACCGCTCTGGGAGACGATCGCGCGGAGTTAGGCTTTGCGGGTCTTGCCCTTCAATCGGGTGCCAAAAGTGCCGTCGCTAGCCTCTGGCAAGTGAGTGATGCGGGTACCCTAGAACTCATGGAACACTTCTATGGCCATCTGCACCACACTGCTAGTAAAGTTGCTGCTCTGCAAAAGGCTCAATTACACCTTCTGAGATATTCAAGATTCCAAGCACCTTATTTTTGGGCAGGCTTTACACTCGTGGGCGCTCCTTGGTAAAGCAATTTTCTGGCCATCGTTTTAAGATTTGTTAGAAGAAAATTTATTTTTGCAAGCAACATCTGAGAAAATTGCATTGAGAGATACAGGATTAAGCACAGATGGATTGGCAAGTGGCTTGGAAAAACGGCATTCGCTATCTTTTGCTGGCACTACTCGCTAGTACGTTGTGGGTCACCCCCGTCTGGGCAACCAGCGCGATCGATATCCCTTTGCCGGAAACAGCGGCCGGGGTCGTTGATGAAGGTAATGTGCTTAGTGCCGTCACCCAAGGCAGTGTCGGGCGATCGCTCCAAGACCTCTCCGAGGCAGCGGGCATCAATGTTCATGTAGTTACACTGCACCGCCTCGACTATGGTGAAACCCCCCAGAGCTTTGTGGATGACCTCTTTAACCAGTGGTTTCCCGATCCTGAGTCCCAAGCCAATCAGGTGATCATTGCCCTCGATACCGTTACCAATGGCACAGCGATTCACTATGGCGAGGCCGTGGCCGAACGCTTGAATCCTGAAACTGCCGAAAGTATTGTCCAAGAAACGATGCGGGTGCCCCTACGGGATGGCAACTACAATCAATCAGTCCTTGACACCGTCGATCGTCTTGCGAAAGTCCTCAAAGGCGAACCGGATCCAGGCCCGCCCGTAGTACGCGAAGTGGTTGTCGAGAAAACCTACAAGAGCAAAGAGGAAACCGACGATCGCTCCGCCACAATTATCGTCGTTGCCCTGCTAATCGCCGCTACAGTGATCCCAATGGTGACATACTTTATGTATCAAGGATCATCGTAGCCAAGCTCCCCTTCCATTTATGAAAATCTATACCTACCACACACCAGAGCGTGTACCAGCCGACTGGCAACCCGACTGTGCCATTGCTGTTGATGTCCTGCGGGCAACCACTACGATCGCCACTGCTCTTGCGGCTGGCGCAGAAGCCGTTCAAGTCTTTAGTGATCTAGCAGAGCTAGAACAAGTGAGTCAGCAGTGGCCGGCAGCCAAGCGGATTCGCGTTGGTGAACGGGGTGGGAAAAAAGTTGCTGGCTTTGACATGGGCAACTCTCCTGCTGAATGCTTGCCAGAGCGGGTAAAAGGATGTCGCCTCTTTATGAGCACCACCAATGGCACCCGTTCCCTTGAGCGAATTCAAGCCAGTCCCCTCGTTCTTGCCGCCGCCCTTGTCAACCGTGCTGCCGTTGCCGAGTTTGTCCAAAAACATCAACCGGAAACCATCTGGATTGTTGGTTCGGGCTGGGAAGGTAGCTATTCCCTCGAAGATACCGTCTGTGCTGGCGCGCTGATTCATTACCTCTGGGGTCAGCAGGATGCCCCCCTCGAAGCCCTTGCGGGTAATGACGAAACTATTGCTGCCACTGCTTTGTACCGCTACTACCAAGATGATCTATTGACCCTCTTTCACCATTCCAGCCACGGGCAGCGCCTGCTCAACCTTGGCAATGAAGCCGATCTCAAATATTGTGCCCAAGTGGATATTCTGGCCATTGTGCCGTGGCAGGTTTCCCCCAAGCTCTTGACTAAGGCCTAGGGCACCACATCCCCACCCAGAGCAAAAAGCCCAACCAGACATTTTCATTGAAGTAACGACCATAGGTCTGAATGGGGAGCGTTGTGGTTTGGGTGTCACGGCGTTCGTGGGTATAAATTTGTAGAGATTGCCGCAGCCAAAAGTAGGTGGTCACGGCCAAGGCCAGCCAAAATCGCCAAGTGAGTCCCGCACTCCAGCCAACAATGATCAGGAACACCACCGTCAGCCCATAAAATAGCGCGATCGCCAAGGGCGCATAGGCACCGAAAAATAAGGCACTGGAATTTACCCCCAGTCGGCGATCGTCGGGGCGATCGGGCATGGCATACACCGTATCAAAGGCCAATGTCCACATCACCACTGCCGCCCACAACCACGCGGTGGTCAAGGTTAAGCGTCCCTGTACCGCTGCCCAAGGAATGAGGACAGCAAACCCCCAAGCCACTGCCAAAACGAGTTGCGGAATGGGAAAGACTCGCTTCGCCAAGGGATAGAGCAGAATCACCGGCACTGCGGCCACCGCCAGCCAATACCCCAAGGGAGTGAGGTAAAACGTCAATCCCCAAGCACAGAGGAAGGCAATCACCATCAAGCCCAAGGCCACACTGAGGGAAAGGCGGCGACTGGCTAGGGGGCGGTTTTGAGTCCGCTGCACATGGGGGTCAATATTGCGGTCCCAGCAGTCATTGACAATGCAGCCCGCCGCACTGGTGGCGATCGCCCCCACCGTGATAATCAGCAGCAACTGCAACGACGGCAAGCCCTCACTCGCCAAAGTTAAGGACCACAGCGCCGGAATGAGGAGAATCAAACGACCCGCAGGCTTATGCCACCGCAACAGTTGGGCAATGGCCACCCAAGTTGGCACTGAGGTTCTCGAAACTTGAGAATTCACCACACCGCTCCCACCGTGAATGCCACTACACTTAAAAATCTTAACTTTTCAGGCGATTTTGGGACGTTGCCGCCCCATTTGCCCTAGGTTTCTAGTTAGCCCGTTTGCACTCTGTCGATTTCCCCTTTTATGGCCAGAAAACCCTTTCACTTTTTCCGTAGTGCTGCCCCGCCAGACCCCACACCCCCCGCCGAGGAAGAAGATAACTATCTCGAAGATTACTTCTTTGATGAACCCGGCGCCATGCCCGGTACCCTCAGTATTGAGGCCGATGCGCCACCGCCGACAATTATTCTCATTGACTATCAGCCGGATCAGGCCAGCCGTCGCGTTTTAGAAACGCCGGAAGAATGTGGCCCCTACCTCAGCAGTCCCTCCGTCAGTTGGATAGATGTTCAAGGGATTGGCGATGAAGACGTGATGCGGCGACTTGGCCAAGTTTTTCACCTGCACCCCATTGTCCTTGAAGATATTGTCAATGTCCCCCAGCGCCCCAAAGTTGAGGATCATGACGATTACCTTGTGCTGATTACCCGCATGGTCACCCCCAAGGAAAATGAACACGGCTTTTATACTGAACAAGTGAGCTTTGTCTTGGGGCCGCATTTCTTGCTCACAGTACAAGAAGAACCCGAACGGGATTGTTTTGACATGGTTCGGCAGCGGATTCGCACCAGTCGCGGCATCATTCGTCGCTATGGCCCCGATTATTTAGCCTATGCCCTTTTGGATGCCATTATTGATGGCTTCTACCCGGTTCTAGAAGACTACGGCGAGCGCATTGAGGAATTAGAAGATGCCGTAGTTACCCGTCCTAGTCGCGCCATTCTCGAAGAAGTCCACCAAGTGCGCCGCGAATTACTGGCGCTGCGCCGTGCCATTTGGCCACAACGGGATGCCATCAATGCCATGATTCGCGATCCCAGCCCCCTTCTCTCCGAGGAAGTGCGCATCTACCTACGAGATTGCTATGACCATGCCATTCAAGTGCTAGATATGGTGGAAACCTACCGTGAACTGGCGGCCAGTTTGATGGATGTGTATCTTTCTTCCGTTGGCAATAAAATGAACGAAATTATGAAAATTCTGACGATCATTTCGACCATTTTCATACCGCTGACCTTTATTGTCGGTATCTATGGCATGAACTTTGATCCCGATACCTCCCCTTGGAATATGCCTGAACTGGAGTGGTATTGGGGCTATCCAGCCTGCTGGGCGGTCATGCTTACCGTGGCGGGCAGTTTATTTTTCTTTTTCTGGCGCAAGGGCTGGTTCCAAAGCAGCACCAGTATAGGCTCCCTAGATACTGAACGCTAGTTCCCCATCGACTTTAGAAACTTGCCCCTTGTCCCTTGCGTCAAATTGGCTTAGGGTGGGAAAGCAAAGGGAGTACTTCATATGTAAAAATACTCACTTGTTACGTGCATAAGTTTTGGTGTGAGTTAGGTACTACAGGGCGATCGCCCCTCTCTCCACACGTGAAGAATGGGATTGGGAGAGTTAACCGACTGCAATCAAGCATGAATTAGGAGACTGTATGAAAAGATTGGCACACTTGGGTGTTTTGGCAGGGTTAGTGAGTAGCCTATGGCTAGCACCCGCCATCAGCCGCTATGACATTGCCACTGCCTTGCCCGAAGAACAAGTGTTGCGCATCCTCAACAATGTGCCCATTTTTATGATCACCAATGATAAGGGGGAACCGCTGACCTTTGAGATGCCCAATCCCCAAGATCAAAGCAAGAAAATTCAAGTTTTTACCTTCTTTGTCAATCAGCAGGATGCCCAAACTGCCCTGAACACCATTAAAACCCAGCAACCGGATGTGGGTCGCGTGGCGCGGGTCTCGGCAGCCGCTCTCAGTGGGGCGGTGAAAATTGCCCTCGAAAGCCAAAAAAATCCTGCCATTGGTGTGGACATTATCCCCTCCAGACCACAACTGGAAGCAGCGGTGAATCTGCTCAAACAAAGTGGCGATCTAGTGGAACGCGATGGCAAAATTCTCACCAAGGATGGTAGGCCGTTCATGGGCGGTACCCCCCTCTTTTTCCTAGCAGATAGCAAAACAGGCAACCCCATTGCCATTGAAGCCCAAATGCGCGAAAACGGCCAGACCCGCACCCAGCGGTTTATTCCCTTTTACTTTGATAAAACCCAACTCCAACGGGAAGTGGATCAAGCCCGCCAGCAGCGTCCTGAACTGGCCAAGGATACCGGGATTCGCGTCGTCATGCTGGATAATTTGGTGGCAACCATGTTGAGCACCAACGATCCTGTGGCGGGTCAAATTCAACTGGTACAAACCCCTGAGGCGATTCAGTTTGCCGTGCAACAGAGCGGTGGCAATAATGCCCAGCGACCCAATCAAGCGAATCAACCCGCGTCTCCCCAGCGCCCAAATCAACAGGGGGGCGGTCAAGGCACAAACCGCAACCGCTAAGACACACCCATGCCCTGGCGACACCTGCTAACGGCAATTCTGCTCCTTGGCTTCCTGTGGGGATGTGCCCTGCCTCAAGTGCGAGCAGAGGAGCGCCTGTTTCTGAATGTCGGGGTGGAATTTCGTGGCGAAGTGCAATTAGCCGTTGGCAGCCAGTGGCAGAATACCGAGGTGGGGGGGCTGTCGGGTTTGATCTACGATCCGCGTCAACAGCAGTTCTATGCCATTAGTGACGATCGCCAGCAACCTCGGTTTTACACCCTCGAAATCACTCCCGAAACCATTACCCCCAAGGACGTAACCTTTCTCCAGCAGCCTAATGGTGAGGTGTATCCGCCCAACACTGCCGACACTGAGGGGATTGCGCTGACGCCTGAGGGGCACCTTGTAATTAGCAGTGAAGGGGTAACGGCCACGGCTAGCCCCCCTTGGATCAAAGAGTTTGAGCGCGCGAATGGACGAACCATTGCAGCTCTCCCTATGCCCAAGTACTATCTCGCCAATGGTCAGCAGGGCATTCGCAATAATCTCGGTTTTGAGGCACTGACGCTTTCGCCGGCGGGCGATCGCCTGTTTGTCGGCGTTGAATCGGCCCTTGCCCAAGATGTCCGCCCCAATATCCCCATTTACTGCCGCCTGCTCCATTACCTGCGGGGGGATGTTGCCCCTGTGTTGGTGGCGGAGCATCTCTATCCCTTGGAACCCTCAGAGGCCGTGTTTAATGGCCTCGTGGAGCTACTTGCCCTTGACAATGGTGGCCATTTTCTGAGCTTGGAGCGCACCTATAGTCCGGGAGCAGGGCATGGCATCAAGCTCTTTGAAGTATCCTTGGCAGGGGCGACAGATACCCTTGGCATGGCCACGTTACCGGTTGATCTGCGCACTCTCCGCCCTGTGCAGAAACGGCTGATTTTGGATTTCAAGACGCTGGGGATTCCCTTGACCAATTTGGAGGGGATGAGCTTGGGTCCCCCCTTGGCCGATGGGGCGCGATCGCTCTACATCATTGGCGACAACAACTTTGATGGCAAGACGCCGACCCAAGTCCTGATTTTTGCCTTAACCTTCCAGCGCTAGGCCTCAACGGTCAAGAGTCCCAGTTGTGCTAACAGGCGATCGCCCTCCACATGCTCCTGCATCATTTGTTCGACGCATTTGACTTTAGCGATTTCATGGAGGCGCACCTGACCAAAGGCACGATCCACAATTTCCACGGCTGTTAGGGTGTCTAAGTCCACCGAGAGAATGGGAATTTCCAACTCTTCGGCACGGGCAAGAATCGCAGGGGAAGGCGGCAAATGCCCCGTGAGGATCAGACAGTGGGTGGAGGTCTCCAAGGCCGCCCATTGAATATCGGTGCGATCGCCCCCGGTAATCACCGCCATATTGTTTGCTTTACGGAAATACTTCAAGGCAGCACTGACGTTCATTGCCCCAATGGTGAGTTCTTCTACCAGCAAATCCAAGCGATCCGGGCGGCACAAAACTTCGGCATTTAACTGGCGTACCAATTCCCTGACACTGACACTGCGCAGCAGCTGACTGCGGGGCAACATCCCAAAAACGGGGATCTGATGGGTCTCCAGATAGTGGCGAATGGCAGGCAAGGGTTGGGCCTCGGGTTGGGGAATATCGTTGATGATCACCCCCAATAGGCGATCGCCCAATTCCGACTTGGCGAGGAGGAGCGATTCCACCACCAAGGGGGACTCGTAGCGCACCACCAGTAAAATGGGTGCATCCAACACCGCTGCCATCTGAGCTAACCCCAAATCAAACAGCCGCCCCTCGGCTAATGTGGCTGGCCCTTCGAGAAGCACCAAGTCTTCACTATTGATAGTGTGATAGGCTGCTAGGGCTTGGCGATAATCCTGCTGATCTGTGCCCATCAGCCGTGCCTTGATCACTTCTGGCGTCAGCGTGAGCAATGTCGGCCGCACATTCTCTAGGTTAAGGGTTTGCTGTAAAAAACTGACATCGGCTTCAGTGTCTTCACTCTCGGTAGCGGGTTGGTAGGTGCCCAAGGGCTTACCATAGGCAATGCGCAGATGGCGATCGCGACAGAGCTTGGCCAAGCCTAAAACCGTTGCCGACTTACCGCTATAGGGCACAATGGAACCAATTAATAAATGCTTCGCCACCGTTTAGTTACTCCTCCCACAACCCCAACCCTGAACACGCTATCCTTAGTCAAGCCGTAACAGCTTACGATAAAACGCTTTTGAAAAATCGGCAATACGATGTTTTTTATAGTTAATAATTACATCAATGAGATGATCCACCAGTTCAAACGTGGTGATGGACATTTCGTACTGGAGATCAGGCGAATTATCAAAGGTCACCGTACAACGGGATAAATCCGCCGGCAAATTGGCGATTGTCCATGTGGCAATAAAATCAACATTGTTACCGCCTTCAATCCCCCGTTGTCCCTCCAACTTCCCCAAACGGTAGAGGGCGATGCCCAAGGGCAGCAGCGGACGTTTCTCAGCACGCATATAGGGGGCAAAGATATTGACTTCCCGGGGGTTGGCAGGCTGAAGCTGATCGAGGGCGGTCATGCAAGAATCCTTGTGTATTCAGTCTCACCGAGTGCTGAGGTCTATTCTACAGGTAGAGCAGGTAGCACGGGAGTCTTCGCTCTAGTAGCGCATTTCGGTTTGGTAACATATAGTTAACATAACTAACGAGCACTGCCTATGGTTTTTGATCCCGGAAACGCTAATTTCTACCAGTCTTCTACGGATGATGGGCAGCCCAATCTGCTCCTGAAGTACCTGCAAAGCCAATCGCCAGAAGTTTTGACCCGTATTGCCCGTTCCGTCAGTCCAGAAATTCGCCAAATTATCAGCCAGAATGTCCAAGGTCTCGTGGGCGGCCTTCCCTCCGAGGATTTTAATGTCCAAATTGCCACCGATCGCGACAATCTTGCGGGATTATTGGCCTCAGCCATGATGACGGGGTATTTTCTGCGCCAGATAGAACAGCGCATGGAACTGGAAATGAGCCTCGGCGATTTACCTATGCCCTAGGGTCTACCCACATACTTATTGTGAGTCTTGCTTGTGTCCGATCCTTGGCAACAGTTTAAGGCACTGCCTTGGCGATCGCTGGTGCCCACAGGTCTTCTCGTTGCTTTGCTTGCAGCGCTGTTTGATACGGGGCTTTACTATATTGCCGGTGCCGTCGCATCTGTCGGCGAGGCGTTGATCATCCTACTTCAGCCTCCTTTGGGTCTGTTAGTCCGCCTTGGTCTGAGCATTGGCCTTGGAATGGTGGCAGTGATCTCTTTGGAGGTGTGGTTTAACCCAGCGCCGATCTATAGCGGCACCCTCTGGGCGTTATTTCTGTGTGTCCTAATGGCCAGTGTGTTCTTGAGCTTTTTTAGCGGTACCTTGGGACTGCGCCCCCTATTTTTTCCACTCACAGAGGTGTTCCTGATTGGCACAGCCGTGGGGATTTTTTGGCAGGGTCGTCGCTACTGGCGGTATTAATTCGCTTCCTCAAGACGAGACGCAGGGAGCTTCGGAACGACGGCACTAATCTCAGGATTGAAGGTGACATCAAAGGCATCGGCTCCCTGAAACAAATACCACACGGCCTCAATCACACAGGCAATGCGAGCAATGCTACCCAGAGAACCGTAGGGCACCGTCGAAAAGAGTAGCCCCAGCATGAGGTAAACGCCACCCCACAGGGGTTGGCGCAAATAAAACTTATGGAGTCCGGGGAGAAAGATGCCGGCCAAGGCTAAGAGAATGGCGATCGCGCGATTACGGTAGCCCATTATTGCTCACTGTGAATGACTCTAAATGCGATATTCAGTTAATCTTTAGCAAAACGCAACCTTGAGGAGTCTGGATTGCCACAACCACTATCTGTTGCTGTCTTTATTTGCCTAGAATGGCAACCCAATGCCGGGGGACACGTCAAATGTTGGGAACGTTTTGCGGCAGCTGCCAGCCACTACCCAGACCGCGTTGACCTGACCATTTACTTCCTTGGTGCCAAACAGCAAACCCTAGAGGTAGCAGCCAATGTTCGCTACCAATTGCTACCGCCCCAGTTCAGCACGCACTCACTGGAAATTATGCGCCAAGGGGCAGGCGTGACCGATGTAGCTCCCTTGCATTGGGGATTGCGCCGTTATTTACCCCAACATCAGGTGTTTCACATTACGGATACTTTTAGCTTTGCTCAAACGGTGCGCCGCTTTTGTCGCCAGTACCATCGTCCTCTCCTCAGTTCGATTCACACGGATTTGCCCTTATTGACCCGCACCTATTCGCGGGAAATTATTTGGCGCATGAGTGGCCGCAGTTGGGGGCGAGAATTTTGGCGGTGGCTATGGCTGGAGAAATTACAAGTGGATCAGTGGTTTGGTTACCGAGCCGAACGTAAATTAGCGGGTTTTATGCGTGCTAGCGATCGCGTCTTGGTCTCGCGGCAGCAGGATGCCGATTGGCTGCTCACGTTTTTGCCCCCTGAGCGGGTGGCGTGGTTTCAGCGGGGCATCGATCGCGATCGCTTTCATCCGCGATTTCGCAATCCCCAATGGCTACGGGAGGAGTATCACCTGCCAGAGGTGCCGATCGCGCTTTTTGTCGGTCGGGTAGATGCCAGTAAAAATGTGCTCCTGTTGGCGCAGGCAGCTCAAGTGTTAACCAATCAAGGAAAGGCATTCCATGTGTTGATTGTTGGCGAAGGGGCACAGGCTACCCTTGTCAAAGACCTTTTGGGCGATCGCGTCACCCTCACAGGCAAGGTACCCCAAGAAAAATTAGGGGCAATTTATGCCAGCAGTGATCTATTCGTCTTTCCCTCAGAGTCGGAAACAGGGCCCAATGTGGTGGTGGAAGCACGGGCGGCAGGATTACCCGTCGTCATTTCTGGGTTTGATGGCGGGCGCAAATATGTCCAAACCTCAGGGGAGGATGGGGTGGTGGTTTACAGTCGCGACCCCCAAGATTGGGCAGCCGCCATTACCCCGCTGTTAGATGATGCCCCCTATCGCCAGCGGATGGGAACACAGGCACACCAGATCACCCAAGCAACGTGCCCCACGTGGCAGGACGCCTTTGAGCAGAGCATTTTGTGCCAATGGGAAGCGGTTGCCCAAGCCTACGGCTGGCCTCAAAAAGCCTGATCCTCTAGGAGAGCCTCTAAAATCAAGGCCATATGGGTCCAGTGGGTTCCCCCCTGACAAAAGACAATATAGGGTGGACGCAAAGGGCCATCGGCAGACAGTTCCGACGTGCTGCCGTCAATAAACGTGCCCCCAGCCATCACTAGATCATCGGCATAGCCGGGCATGGGCGCAGGTACAGGATCAAGATAGGAACCCACCGGGGAGTAACGTTGCAACGTACGGCAAAAGGCAATCAGCTTTTCAGGACTGCCCAATTGGATCGCTTGAATGACATCGCGGCGGGGGGCAAGGGGGGCGGGGTTGACGGGATAACCCAATTGGTCAAAGACATAGGCCAAGAGATGGGCGCACTTGAGGGCTTCGCCGACCATTTGCGGTGCTAAGAACAGCCCTTGAAAGAGCAGACGATGTTGATCAAATGTGGCACCCCCTTCGTGGCCAATCCCCGGTGCCGTAAGGCGATAACTGGCTTGCTCAATGAGATCAGCGCGTCCTGCTAAGTAGCCCCCCGCGGTGGCGATCGTGCCGCCGGGATTTTTAATCAGAGAACCCGCAATCAAATCGGCGCCAACATGGGGCGGCTCTTGGGTCTCGACAAATTCGCCGTAGCAATTATCCACAAAACAAACCACATTGGGATTTTGCCCCTTGATCAGTTGGATCATTTTGCCAATGTCCTCAAGGCTGAGGCTCGGCCGCCATGTATAGCCACAGGAGCGTTGAATGAGCACCATGCGGGTTTGAGGTTGAACACAGGTGGCGATCGCCCCCCAATCCGGTTCGCCCGTACTCAGGAGGGGAATCTGGCGATAGTGAATCCCAAAGTCCTTGAGGGAACCTTGGCCGCGACCCCGCAGGCCAATCACCTCTTCTAGGGTGTCGTAGGGGGCACCCGCAAGGGAAATCAGTTCATCCCCAGGGCGGAGCACACCAAACAGGGCGGTGGCAATCGCGTGGGTACCAGAAACAAATTGCACCCGCACCAAGGCCGCCTCAGCCCCCATCACCTGCGCAAAAACGCGATCCAGCACCTCACGCCCTAGGTCGCCATGACCATAGCCCGTCATGCTACTGAAGTGATGCACCCCCAGCCGCTGCTGCCGAAACGCCCCTAGAACCCGATCCAAATTTTCCTTAACGCGGCCATCAATTTCGTTAAACGTTGGGGCAAGTGCCTCTTGGGCAGCAGTTACAAGTGGAGTTTTCACGTCGAGACTAATCATTGAGCAACGGCAAGTGTCATAAAGATAAAGACTTAAACCAAAGTCTGAGTCTTGGCAGGATAAATGCGTCCTCGCCACTGCTTAGGGCGTTGCCAAGAGGAGAGGGTAATTCGCAGGGCGGCGAGGGGATCCGCAAGGGGAGACAGCCAAAAGAGCCAGTGCCCTTGACCCGTCTGCCAATCATAGACAGGGGCGATCGCCAGTGTCATGCCGCAGCGGATCAGCACCAGCAAGCCATTGAGCAGTGTCGCCATCTCTAAAGGAAGGGTGGGAGTAGTCATTGCCAGTGCCATCAAGCCCAAAATCAACAGGGGCAACGGTAATCCCTGTACTGCCCAGAGGAAATAGGCATCGCCCCAGAGCTGGGCGGCTGGGGTGGCATCCTTGAGATCCAGCGATCGCCCCCATTCTCGCCATGTCTCCGCCATGCCCTCATACATCCGCACCTTGAGCACCTTGGAGCCATCGCGAAAGGCCACCCGTGCTCCCCTAGCTGCTGCCGCCCGCACTAACGTTACATCATCACAAAAGGAGGAAGCGGCAACTTGGTAGCCGCCCATTGCCTCGAGGCGCGATCGCCGAATGAGTAGGCACTGACCATTGGCCAGAATCCGCTCCGGCTGAGTTTCCACAGCGCGCGCTGCGCCAAAGCGGTAGATCAGCGTCAAGAGCAACGCCGGTTGCAGCCACCATTCACCGCCGGTCTTGAGGATAAAGCGAGGCGAGAGAGAAATCAGATCCAGTTGCTCCTGCTCTGCTGTCGCCAAAAGACTAGCTACAAGGCCGGGTTGCGGTTGGGTATCCGCATCAATGCCCAAAATCCACTCACTATCGGGATGGGCACGACAAAAGCCCGTATGTAAAGCCCAAGGCCGCCCCACCCACCCCGGCGGTAAGGGGGGATCAAACTCCAGTCGCAGACGCGGATCGCGGTGTTGTGCCGCGTGCACGATTTCAGCCGTGCCATCTTGGGAATGACTATCAACAATCAGAATTTCCCGCACCTCATAGCCTTGACGCATTAAGCCCTCTAAACAGGGTTGCAACCGCTGTGCCTCATTGAGGGTGGGGACAACAATTGAGACTTTGGCTAAGTTCTCTGGGCGGGAGGGCTGGGGGGTTAAGGGAGTCGGTCGTCGCCAACCTGATCCTAAACGGGCGATTAAAACAGCCGCCCAAGGTGCCTGTGCCAGGATCGCGGCGCTGGCGATCGCTGCTATGCCAACTGCAACGGTACTCAATTTTCTTCTGCCTCGTCCTCTGCTGGCGAATTTTCGGGGGGCGGAACATCCTCTGGAGACAGTTTCAGCCGTTTAATCGGTAAATTGGCAATCAAAGCCGTTGTCCGCTGATCCGACTCTAGGGAAACCGCTAGCCCCTCCGTTTCTAGCTCCACATAGCGGGAGACCACCTCTAAAATATCGCGCCGCAGATTGTCCAAAATTTGCGGTGTCAGGGCCGTGCGATCGTGGGCAAGAACTAACTTTAAACGCTCCTTGGCAGTGGTGCGACTGGGGGGAGTACGGGTAAACAGCCGCTCTAAAAGTTCACTGATCATCCCTTTGCCCCAAACAAGCGTCGAATGCGACCAAAGAGTCCACCGCTTGCCGCCTCTAAATCAAGAAACTCAACCTTTTCCCCCTCCAAGCGACGGGCAATATTCATAAAGGCCTGCCCCGCTAGGGACAGCGACTCTGCCAAGACCAAGGGTTCCCCTTTGTTGGTGGAAACAATCACCTTCTCATCCTCGGGGACAATGCCAATCAGGGGAATCGAGAGAATTTCTTGGACATCTTCGACGGACATCATATCGTTGGCAGCCACCATTGCTGGGCGTAAGCGATTCAAAATGAGATGGCTATTGCGAATGCGGTAGGCCTCCAGCAGGCCAATCACGCGATCGGCATCCCGTACAGCGGCAATTTCTGGCGTGGTCACCACCAAGGCTTCCTGCGCAGGGGCAATGGCATTGCGAAATCCCGCCTCGATCCCCGCTGGACAATCAATGAGCACGTAATCATAGTGCTTGCTCAGGGCTGAGGCCAACTGTCGCATCTGTTCTGGGGTAATGGCATCCTTATTGCGGCTTTGGGCTGCGGGCAG
The DNA here is from genome assembly GCF_031583255.1 of Thermosynechococcus sp. PKX82. Taxonomy (NCBI): domain Bacteria; kingdom Bacillati; phylum Cyanobacteriota; class Cyanophyceae; order Acaryochloridales; family Thermosynechococcaceae; genus Thermosynechococcus; species Thermosynechococcus sp. PKX82. Next base: position 1,393,604 of record NZ_CP134169.1, read on the forward strand.
CAACACCAGCCTATTCAGGCGTTTATCGCGCACAAGGGCTTGATCCAAGCGACACTGCCCGGTCAGCACATCAATGGCGGTGTAAACCACGCGATTTTCCAAGCCGAGTAGTAGGTCAAGGTTGCGCAAGCCAAAGTCGGCGTCAATGAGCACCACCGATCGCCCCAATTTGGCCAAAGCCACACCAATATTGGCACTGGCGGTTGTTTTCCCCACGCCCCCTTTGCCCGAGGTAATGACAATCGTGCGCCCCATTGAACTCCCTAGGAATTGGCTTACTAGAATAGATTATCTCAAGGTGCCTCGGATACGGCGAAGGCTCGCCCCCAAGTATCGGCGGGGGCAATCTGAATCCCTTGGTCTGTGGCGTAGGCCACCTCTGGATAAGGCGGGTTTGGCGGCTCTGGGGTACGTGCCAACAGATCAGCAATCCGTAACTGTGTGGCTGCCATTTCAAGGGTCATAATCCGTGCCCCCCGATTGCCCTTGGCACCGGCGTGGGCGATACCGCGTAATCGCCCCCAGACGATAATATCGCCGGCAGCAATGATACTGGCTCCTGCATTGACATCGCCAACAATCACCACAGTGGCGTCATGGTGAATTTCCATGCCTGATCGCAGGGTTGTTTTCAAGTAAAGGGGGTTGGCCATGGGGTCTGAGTCCCCCTCAGTCTCTTTTGCAATTAAGGGTGGCAGTTCCCCCTGCTGGACACTGTAGCCAAGGGTAGCGGCAGCGATCGCCGTCTGGCGGCGTTCGGTAATAATCTTGTCCAGTCGCAACTGATGCTCGCTGAGAGCCTCGGCCAACTGTTGAAGCTGTGACTGATCTAAAAGCCGCTGTCCGCAGGCACAATCTACGGGTAAGGTCTCTGACCAGAGGTGTTCTTGACCGACAAGGTAAAGTTGCAACTGCGGCCACAGGTCAATCCAGTCTAAATCGGCCGGCAACGTGAGTCGGTAGCGCCCTCCACAGTGTTCTAAAGCAAGGCCGCTGACAATGGGTGTGCTTTGCTCCACCTCAAGAGTTACCGCAGGGCTTTCAGCAGGTTCCTCTACGGGGGTTGACTCAGACTCACTCATGGTTTTTCCACTCGCAGTCGCTGTGTAATCAGAACCATGCCCGTATCGCGAATTAAGGCCACAGAGACCCAGCGATTACCGGCTTCTTGAGGCGCACGTCCCACCTTAAAAATCCCGCCCGCAGAGAGGAGTTCCAATTTGACGGGGCTAGGATTGGCGTAGGTTTGGGCGTTGATGGGCTGATCGCTGGCGGCGCCGAGGAGAATGGCATTGCCAATGGGTTCTTGCACAATCGCATCAAGGCTAAATTCTTCACCCGCACGCACGGCTTGGGGGAGGGAGAATTGCACCGTAGGCGGTGTCGCACCAATCGTGATCGTAGTTTTTTCGCTGGTAATGTCTTGGCGGATGATTTTGCCGTTGCGGATGACTTGGGTGGCTTGCAGGTTGCCACGAATGTTTTGCGGGCGATCGCTCGTGCCGCCGGCTCCTTCAATGGTTGTACTAATCTCTAGAATCCACTCATTTCCCTGCTGTTGCCAACGGTTCACCGTCGTGCGGTAGCGGATGTCACGGTAGGGTTGCCAAAACGTCGGCAGTTGTTTGCGCAAAATTTCAAGGGTGAGGCCGTCCCCTGTTTTGAACTCAGGGTCATAAAAGGCTAGCACTGCCTCTAGATTCTTTTGACTGGCTGCTGTATCCAACCCGTTAAGGAGGGATTGCAACGATTCTGGCAGAGCAGCCGGAGTGGCTTGCGCGAGGGGAGCCGCCCAAGTCTGCTCCTGTATCCCCCCACAGATCACTGCCAAGCCAAGAACTGAAACCAAAAAAGAGCGACGCATCATTCACTGCCTTTGCGACTCGTTTGCCATTAAGGTCTATTCATCAAAATTGGCGGAGTTATCTTGCTCGTCAGTGGGAGGACGATCCAAGGGTTGATAGGGCACATACTCACTGCCATCCGTTGTGCCTTCCGGACGGGGGCGGGGGGGTCGCCGTCGCACAGGGCGATCGCTCACTTCCGCAGTTTCCGTAATCGGCGGCGGCGGTCGGCGGGTTGGCCGGCGGGTTGTCGGTGTTGGTGGACGATAGGGTTCATCGACAATCTCATCTGCCGGTGGTGGGGTCGGTCGCGGACGCCTTGAAGGGGGACGCCGAACACTGGGGCGGCTAGGGGGTGGGCTACTGCGGCGCGAGGGTAAACGTCCGACCGGGGGGGCATCCTCTACATCCTCGTCTTCATAGCGCGATCGCGACACCTCACGACTACCCCGAATTCGCCGCAGGGGTGGGTAATCCTCCTCCTCTTCCTCTTCATCCTCGTAGGGCTCGAGTTCCTCCAGCTCCGCTCGATAGGTGTAGCTACGGCTCACGGGTCGCTCTTCATCCACAATCGGGGTATTTCGCCGCGCCTGCTCAGTGGCCACCCGTCGTAGCCGAATACTCTCGTAGGCAAAAAAGGCAGCGGTGCCTGTTAGTAGAAACTGGCCAAACAGCAGAATTGGATCGAGGCGCCACCCTTGGAAAAAGAGAATCCCACCGCACAGAAGAGCCACTGCGGCGAAGAAAATATCGTGATCTCGCGCTAACTCTGGCTGAATCGAGCGCAGAAAATAGAGGAGCGCCCCCGCAACCGCTAGGCCAATGCCCAAAATACCAGCAGGCCCAAGCCCGACATTAACAATTTGACCAAGGAGGGGGGAAAAGGAAAGATACGTCATTTAACCGGTTGATTGAAGGGGCAAAATAAAACACAGAGTCACAGCGCTATGGCCATGACTCTATTTTAGCGATGATTGCAAAGCCCACCAGCTGCTTGGCTGCCTATGAAGAACGCTGCACTTTATCAATTTGACTAATGGTGATCAAAGCAGCGAAGGTTAAACCCAGCACCACCGCGCCGGACAATAGCCCAATAAAGAAACCTTTAAGAGAAGGGGTAATGGTCAACAGTAGAGGGTACGCAGAATGAATCATGGCTGTTGCTTGCAGGTCAAAGTGAACACTAGGATTTTAACAAAATCTGGCTTCGCTGCTATTAGACCCAGTGTCGCCAAGCTCGGAGTCGCGTCAGTAGCCGCTGCTGAAGGCGTTCCCAAAACGCAAAGGAAAGGACGCCTCGGGGTTGCTCTCGTGGGACTAAGCCGATATTTGCCCCGACCGGTCTGAGCGATCGCCCCATGGCCATCGCCGCTTCGCGAGCCTCTTCTCTAGGAGGAATAAACGTGAGGGTGGGAGCGGGTAGCCAACGCGCCAGTTCGCAATAGCGATCGCGGGGATGATTTTTTACTTGTCCCTGCACCACCAACGTCGTCGATTCGCCACCATCCACCGCCGTTGCATCAGTGACGCCCTGCTCCAGTAAAAACGCCTGAAGCTGCCCAAAGGAGACCCCCGGCGAACCACCATTGCCCCGCCCATCGCTGACGACGAAAATATATTCATTGCCCCGTCTGCCGAGAATCGCCTTAGGAGAAGTGCGATCGCTGTCATCCACAGGTAGCTTCCTGCCGCCCTCTAAAAGCTGCTGCGAGCCACTCACCACATGAAACGGCTGCGCAGGTAAGCTGCCTCGGTAAAACTCCATCCCCCCTTGAGCCGGGAAATGCACAATCGCTAAATAGCCCCCCTCATAGGGACGCACCACCTGACCATTCACGATGTAGGCTCCGAGAACCCCCGCTGGAATCGTGCCTCGACCGCTTAAGCAGGTCTGCCGTAGTGCCCCATAGTCAATACCCTCAGGCTTTAATTCCCCCATAACCCATTTCTGATAGTCCTGAAAGGAACGCAGGGAATTCGCATTTAACCAGCGGAAGAAATTCGTATTCATCGCTGCCACAGCTCCCGTCCGCCGCGCAAAAGCCGCTGTCGTTTCTAAATAGGTATCTTGGCCATTGGGGGCAGGTTCTGTCATGACCACCCGATAATCCGCCATCGGCGCAGCCACCATATATACCTGCGTTTGATCCACTCTATGGGTCGAGTACTGAAGAGTGGCTAATGAGAGGCCAACCCAAGGCAACACACTCAGCATCTATTTTCCTCCAGCACAGCCTTCAGTTTCGGTGGGCTATCTCTAACCTAGGACGCAAAAACAGATGATTCTGTCCCCAAGCTGCTTTAAGGATAGTGAATAAATCAACATAAATCTTTAGGTTCTTTTAACCCACATCCTTGGGGAATCTGCCTAGGATCAGGGTGGGATTTTCTGGACGCTTTGGCACCATGGAACAAATACCCGCTTCAATTTGGACACTCACCGCTGGCATTGTTGTTACCCTGATTAGCTTCTGGGTTGGTCATCACCATGGCCTCCTGCCGGAACAGGCCTCTGAGCAGGCTCCCTTGGTGGATAACTTCTTTGACATTATGCTCACAATTGGTACCGCTCTCTTTTTGGTGGTACAGGGTGCGATCATCCTCTTTGTGATTCGCTATCGCCGCCGTGCCGGTGAGGAAGGGGATGGCCTACCCATAGAGGGCAACTTACCCCTAGAGGCCTTCTGGACGGCCATTCCTGCCCTGATTGTGATTTTCCTTGGTATCTACAGCGTGGATATTTTCCAGCGCATGGGGGGACTGAATCCGGGGGATCATGCTCTGCACTCCATGCACACCCCTAAACCAGCAGTGGCGGTTGTTGCCGAAGCCCCCTCAAAAACCACCAGCGATGCAACTGCCCTTTTAGCAGCAGCGCCAACCCCTGAAATTGGCATTGGTGCCAGCCCCGATGTTCAAGGCAAAGCCCCAGACGTAGTGGTGGATGTGGCGGGTATGCAGTATGCATGGATTTTCACCTACCCCGACAGTGGCATTGTCTCCGGCGAATTGCATATCCCAGTGGGCAAGGATGTCCAATTGAACCTCTCCGCACGGGATGTGATCCATTCCTTTTGGGTGCCGCAGTTTCGCTTGAAGCAGGATGCGATTCCGGGTGTGCCCACTGAACTGCGCTTTAAGGCTACCAAGGTCGGGACATACCCCGTCGTCTGTGCTGAACTCTGTGGTGGCTACCACGGTGCCATGCGCACGCAGGTGATCGTGCATACTCCAGAGGATTTTGAAGCGTGGCGTAGTCAAAACCAAGCGATCGCAACGACTCCCGTGATCCCCTCCCTGAGCGATCGCCATGTCGAGGAGATGGGCGTCACCCCCCAATTAGTGGCGCAAGTAGAAGCAATGACCCACCACCATTCTCCGTCAAAGCTTTAGTTTTCTTCCTACTGTTGCATTCTTGAGAGAGTTATGGCGCAAGCACAACTGCCGCTAGATACCCCCTTGTCGCTCCCTGAGCATCCCAAGGCGTGGAAGTGGTACGACTATTTCACCTTTAATGTTGATCACAAGGTAATTGGCATTCAATATTTGGTCACCGCCTTTATCTTTTACTTGATTGGCGGACTGATGGCGGTGGCCATGCGCACGGAGCTGGCAACGGCAGATTCAGATTTTCTCAATCCCAATCTCTACAATGCTTTCATGACCAACCACGGCACCATTATGATTTTCTTTTGGGTGGTGCCAGCGGCCATTGGTGGCTTTGGCAATTACTTGGTGCCCCTGATGATTGGGGCGCGGGACATGGCCTTTCCCCGCTTGAATGCCTTAGCCTTTTGGCTGAACCCGCCGGCGGGGGCATTACTCTTGGCCAGTTTCCTGTTTGGCGGTGCCCAAGCGGGTTGGACCTCCTATCCGCCCTTGAGTACGATCACGGCCACTACTGCCCAGAGTATGTGGATTCTGGCGATCGTCCTTGTGGGTACCTCCTCGATCATGGGATCGGTGAATTTCATCGTTACCATCTGGAAGATGAAAGTGCCTAGTATGCGCTGGGATCAATTGCCCCTCTTTTGCTGGGCCATGCTAGCCACCTCTCTGCTGGCTCTAGTGTCAACGCCCGTGCTGGCGGCGGGGCTGATTTTGCTGCTGTTTGATATTAACTTTGGCACCTCGTTTTACAAACCCGATGCCGGTGGGAACGTTGTCATTTACCAGCACCTTTTCTGGTTTTACTCTCACCCGGCGGTGTACCTGATGATTTTGCCGATCTTTGGCATTATGTCTGAGGTGATCCCGGTTCATGCCCGTAAGCCCATCTTTGGCTATCAGGCGATCGCCTACTCCAGTTTGGCCATCTGCTGCGTGGGTCTCTTTGTCTGGGTACACCATATGTTCACCAGTGGTACGCCCCCTTGGATGCGGATGTTCTTCACGATTTCGACACTGATTGTGGCGGTGCCGACAGGAGTAAAAATCTTTAGTTGGGTCGCCACCCTCTGGGGGGGCAAGATTCGCCTCAACAGTGCCATGCTCTTTGCCATTGGCCTACTGTCGATGTTTGTCCTTGGTGGCCTCAGTGGTGTGACCTTGGGGACTGCCCCCGTGGATATTCACGTCCACGACACCTACTATGTGGTGGCACATTTCCACTATGTCCTCTTTGGGGGCTCCGTGTTTGGTCTCTATGCGGGGATTTACCACTGGTTCCCCAAAATGACAGGACGGCTCCTCGATGAGCGCTTAGGGATTCTCCACTTTGTGCTGACCTTTATTGGCACGAACTTGACCTTTTTGCCGATGCATGAGTTGGGTCTTAAAGGGATGCCCCGCCGCGTGGCCATGTATGATCCCCAGTTTGAGCCAATTAATCTCATCTGTACGATTGGTGCCTTTGTCCTAGCTTTCTCAATTATTCCTTTCCTGATTAACATCATTTGGAGCTGGAATAAGGGCAAAATTGCCGGCGATAACCCTTGGGGCGGTCTCAGCTTAGAGTGGACGACCAGTTCACCGCCGCTGATTGAAAACTGGGAAGTGCTGCCTGTGGTCACCAAAGGTCCCTACGACTACGGCATTGAGCAGCGCAAGGAAAGCACTGATGAGGATGAGGACGAGGAAGAGTAGGACGCTTTAGGAGCAAGCCATGCAAGGTACTGTTGACTCTCAAGCGACGGCCATAGCCGTTGATCATGCCCATGAGCACCCTGATTTTCGGGTTTTAGGGTTGCTGGTCTTTTTGATTTCTGAATCCCTAATGTTTGGTGGCCTCTTTGCGGCCTATTTACTTCTGCGGGGCATGAATGAGCAATGGCCGCCCGAAGGCACTGAGGTGGAACTTCTTGTGCCCACCATCAACACCATCATCCTTATTTCCAGTAGCTTTGTCATCCACTACGGCGATGTTGCCATCAAAAAGGATGACGTTCGCGGCATGCGCCAATGGTACTGGATCACGGCGGCCATGGGGGCAGTGTTCTTGGGCGGTCAAGTTTATGAGTACCTCACCCTCGGCTACGGCCTGCGCACCAATGTCTTTGCCAACTGCTTTTATGTGATGACGGGCTTCCATGGCCTCCATGTCTTTGTGGGGATTTTGCTGATTTTGGGGGTGATCTGGCGATCGCGCCGTCCCGGCCATTACAGTGCCCACAAGCATACGGGGGTCACCATGGCAGAGATCTACTGGCACTTTGTGGATGTGATCTGGATTATCCTCTTCACCCTGCTGTATATCCTGACTCGCTTTTAGGGGCAGGTCTTGAATTGGGGCGATCGCGGATCAAAGTTGCACTGATAGACCACAGGTGCTTGCCAACTCAAGGGAATTTCCAAGAGGTCACGGGTACCCGTAATTCCCTGCAAAAGAAAAAGAACAAGGGCAAGGGAATTCAAGCCAATGTGAATCCGCCGCCACCTGAGCGATCGATCTTGGTAAATCTCCCGCACAATGGCCACAGAAAAAATCATCAGCATCACCGCCGCCAAGCCAAAGTAAAAGTGGGAAACCCACCACTCGTCATCACGGCGAAAGACCCCCGGTTGAAAAGCTAGAATGGTCACCCCCATCCCTGAGAGGGTGGCAAAAACAGCACGCCATAGCTTCGATTGAGCACGATACAGCAGCGCCGTTGCTGCAATGGTGACAACAAACATCAGTGCCACGAGGACAACAGAGAGCGGTTGCAGTGTCTGATTCTCCGCCTGCATCAAGAAGCCCTGAAATCCAAACACCACTGAATAGGCCAAGGCCACCAATGTGATGCCAACCACGCCGGCTGCTAAAAGATTGCCCAATTTGACATGCAGGGTGCCCACTGTGGGTGGGATGGTGGTGTCTTTGAGACGACGCTGCCGCGTTTGCAGAGCAAAGAATGTGGTGATACCAATGACCGGAAAGACAAATGTGCAGGCCAAGATGGGATGCAACAGCAAAATGATGTCTTTGAGGTTGAGAAACATACTGGCTAAGAATGATAAGGCCAGTTTTAGGGTAACGAATCTAGGGGCGGGGCAAATCAAAGAACAGCACTGTTGTCAGTAAGCCAACTGTGGCCACCAACAAGGTCACTAGGAATCCCCAAAGCCGGGCATCTGTGCCCGCTTGTCGCTTAGAAATATCCTGCAAGGTGGACTCTACCGTATCAATCCGCTGCCCTAACTGTACTTCTATGGAATTGATACGCTGCTCCAGTTTGGCCTCCACGGCCTTCATCTGTTGCTCCAGCTTAGCTTCGACAGCATTGATGCGCTGCTCCAGTTTGGCTTCGACGGCGTTGATGCGCTGCTCTAGCTTAGCCTCCACAGCATTGATACGCTGTTCAAGTTTGGCCTCGACAGTATCAATTTTGTCCTCAAGCCTTTGGAATTTCTCGTTACTCGTGGCGATGTGAATATCCAGCTTTTTATCCATGGCTTGGATGGCAGCCTGCATTGACTGCATATCGGCCTGCATCCCTTGGATAGCATCTAAAACTTGGCTCAATTCGGAACGGGTAACGGGTTCAGTCATGATGCTGATGCTTGATTAACGGACGTGGAGGGATTCGAACCCCCGACCCTCAGAACCGGAATCTGATGCTCTATCCACTGAGCCACACGTCCAGCTTTCTCATCATAGCATTAACCAAGGTAGGCTTGCTGAACCCGTGGATCATTCAGGAGATCTGCTGCACGACCGCTGAGGGTCACTTGACCCGCTTCAAGCACATAACCGCGATCGCCCAATTGTAAGGCTAGGTAAGCATTTTGCTCGACCAGTAGCATTGTCATCCCCTGTTGCCGCAGTTGTGCCAAGATGGCAAAAATTTCCCGCACTAAATTGGGCGCTAAGCCTAAACTGGGTTCATCAAGGAGCAGTAAGCGAGGACGACTCATCAGGGCACGGGCGATCGCCAGCATTTGTTGCTCACCGCCACTGAGGGTTCCCGCCAGTTGGTATTGCCGCTCCCGTAGTCTAGGAAAGCGCTTGAGTTGTTCTTCGAGGTCTTGTGCAATCTGCGCCTCATCTCGACGACAGTAGGCACCGAGAAGAAGATTGTCGCGTACGGTTTGGCGGGCGAGAACCTGACGCCCCTCTGGACAATGGGCAATGCCCAGGCTCACTAATTCATGGGGCGATCGCCCTGCAATCGATTGACCGGCAAAGCGAATGGTACCTTTACTGGGAACGAGTCTAGAGATGGCACGCAGCAGGGTGGTTTTGCCAGCACCATTGGCACCCACAAGGGTAATGCACTCGCCGGCTGCAATGGCCAGACTCACCTCGCGCAGAGCGCAAATGCCACCGTAGTGGACACTCAGGGACTCAATTTCCAAGATGCGCGCTTGAGAAGTCATCCCCTAGGCCGTGGTCTGTGATTCCTCCGTATTGGGGGAGCTACCCCGCGCCTCTTCCCATTCAGCAATAGCGGCATTTTCGGTTTGGGCAGCAGCACTGGTGACGAGGGCGCTAATTTCCCGAGAAAAGAACCCTTCTTCCAGTAGCTCCATATAGATAGGATGGAGGTTGCGTTGCAGTTCTTTGAAGATGGCGCGGGCGCGATCGGTATAGCGAAAGTTTTGGTCAAATAAGCTGGCCATCTGAGAAATCCAAGAGCACTGCCACTATCCTAAATCCTATCGGCACACCCATTGCTAGTGGTGGCGCGGACTTTTGTTTTCTTTCCCTTGGGCAATGATGGCAAGTCAATTTGTTATTCATTTTTCGATTGAACTTGACTTGAAGGTGCTGGTGTTGTTAAAGGATGTGTTCCTGTAGATACACCTCAGCCTTGTCCGTAGTCAGCGGTGGGGCAAAAAGATAGCCTTGGCCAGAGGGACAGCGCAGCGATCGCAACAGTTGCAGTTGAGTTGTGTTTTCAATGCCCTCGGCGATGCAATCGAGGTGGAGGTTGCGCGCCAGCACCAAAATCGTGTGAACCACCTCCAGATCTTCTTGGCTGCGATCTATTTGGGAAATGAAGGAGCGGTCAATTTTAATGCCATCGAGAGGCAGATTGCGTAAATAGCTCAGGGAGGAATACCCAGTGCCAAAGTCATCAATGTTAATGCGCACCCCCATCGCCTTCAGCTCGGCAAGAATTTCGCGGGCAGAATCTAAGTGCTGCATCAAGGTACTTTCAGTAATTTCTATCTTTAGAAAGTGCCCTGCTAAATGGTAATGCTCAAGGGTTTGTTGAATCTCAGCTACAAGGGTGGGCAAAGAAAATTGATTGGCGGACAGATTGATGCTCATCGTAAAGCCCACGGACTGAAGCTTGGGATAACGCTGTTGCCACTGCTGCAACTGTTCACAGGCATTGTGCAAGACCCAGCGGGAGAGTTCAAAAATCAGCCCCGTTTCTTCAGCGACGGGAATAAAAACTTTGGGGGAAATCAGCGTATCCCCCTTTTGCCAGCGCAGGAGTGCCTCAAAACCTTTGAGAGATTGGCTCCGGAGCTTGACGATGGGCTGATAGTGGAGGACAAAGTCCCCCCGTTCAATCGCTTGCCGCAGTTCCACTTCTAAGTACAGGCGATCGCGCACCTGTTGCAGCATCACAGGATCAAAGACATCAATGCGATTGTGTCCCTTGGTTTTAGCGTGGTACATGGCCATGTCAGCATCCCGCAGCAGTTCCTCACTACTGGTGTAATGGGGGTTACCCATCACAAGACCGATACTCACCGTGCTGTACAGGGTGTAGTGATCGATTTCAAAGGGATGGTTGAGGCGATCCTGCAGTTGGTGGGCAATGGCTTGGGCATGTTCTATCCCCTCAATATCATTGAGCAAGACCGCAAATTCATCTCCCCCTAGACGTGCCACTACGTCCTGAGGACTCACACAACGCGTCAGCCGCTGAGCAAAGGCTTGGAGGAATAAATCCCCTGTGCCATGTCCCAGACTGTCATTGAGGGTCTTGAAGCGATCGATATCCAAGCAGAGAACAGCATAGTGGTACTTGGGGTGCTCGGCTGCATAGCTGAGGGTAAGGCGCAACTGTTCCTCAAAGAACCAGCGATTGGGTAAATGGGTGAGGCGGTCATGGCGGGCTTGGTAGAGGAGTTGGGCTTCGATTGCTTTGCGCTCTTGAATTTCCGCTTGCGCCTTTTGATAGAGTTCTGCCTGCAGGATGGCGATCGCCAACTGGGTCGAAATTTGCTTAATCAGTTCAATTTCACTGTCTTGCCAGTCGCGGGGATGGGCGCATTGATGACAGATGAGCAACCCCCACAGCCGCCCTTCGACAATAATCGGTACCACTAGATTAGCCTTAACCTGATAGTGCGCCAGCAAATCGCGATAGCAGGGAACGAGAGGGGCGGTGTCTAAATTGTGCACGACATGAATGCGACCGCGTTTGTAGGCCTCTACATAGCGTTCCGTAAAGCAGGAATCCCCCACGACATCCCCAAGAGCTGACAACCAAGGAGGGATCACCGCTTCAACGTCCATAATGCCGCGCCAATCCTCGAGGAAGCGATAAATGAGCACGCGATCGCAGCCCAAGAGTTCTCGCACATCCTTGACGGCAGCTTCGAGAATCGTGGCCAGATCAAGGGATTGGTGAATGTGCTGGGTAATTTGTACCAGCAGGCGATCGTACTGGGCTTGGCGCAGGAGTTGCTGTTCCACCTGATGGCGATCGATGGCATGGCGGATACTGCGCGCCAGCAAGTTGGGGCTGAGTTCCTGAAAGCTCAAGTAGTCCTGAGCACCACTGTGGAGGATCTGCGTGGCCAGATCCGGACGATCGCTGGGATCAATCACAACTAAGGGTAAGTGTGGATAGCGTTGCTGGAGTGTTTGCACTGCTTTAAGAACGTGATCCCCTTGAGCAATGAGGACAAGGAGATTGGGCTTGGCCTGAGCAACCACCCCAGGGGTTAAATGAGAATACGGACAGGTGTGAACTTGATAGCAAATGTAATCAATCTCGGCGAGATGGGGATATAAAATTTCACCCGATTGGGGGATGTTTTCGATCAGTAATATGTTGATGGATGGCAATAAGCATTTTTTTTGAGGATATTTTTGCGCAGAGTCTTCTGCGACGACTTCAAGGGTCGCTAGTGATTCTAAAGGGCAGTCATCAACAGCGGATAAAACAAGGAGTTTCTCAATCATTGCTAAGTCATCATTCAACACATTAAAATCACAAACTATACAAAAACTTATCAAGGAATATTATTTGTTGCTTCTTCCTAAGTCCATCATACAGCCCTTTTCTAAACTATTGGAGCAGCGATGGCGCTTCATCCCTCAAAGAGCGGTTTTGAGGTTTTTCTGACCGTGATCTCGTCACTGTGAAAAGGGGTGGGGATCGCTGTGAGATCGTGATAGAGAACACGTTTAGACTGCTATCAAAATTGCTAGGTTAGGAGCAGCATTCCCCAAAGGCAGGGGGTTGATCATTGTGCTGCAAAAACAACTTCAAAGCTGGCTGCGGGTTTCTTTATCGACATTGACGCTGGCGATCGCCCTTGTAGTTTCCCCATCCCCGGGTCTCGCCCAGCGGGATTTGATCCCCATTGACGGTTCCGATGAGGATATTCAGCTTCTCTTTGATCTGGTTTATTATCCGCGCCGCGATCCTGCCCGTTTTCGGCTGCAAAACAGTGCTGAGGTGGAAGCCTATCAGTTGATTCGCACCATTTTGCGTACGGGCACGACCCTCTATATCCGTCAACGCCAAGATGATAATTACGGCTCCTATAGTTTTAGTCGCGATCGCTTGATCTTGCGTCCCCGCGCCCTTGCCCATTGGCCAATTTTTATCGAAACGCTGCGCCACGAGGGCTGGCACGTCGTTCAAGCCTGCTTTGCCGCCAAACGAGATTTGGATTCCTTGGTGCCCGTGGGCATTCGCGTCAGCCCCGGTATCGTTGCGGATCTCTACCGCAAGAGTGGCTATAACCCCGAAGACATTCCAATTGAGGCCGAGGCTTTTGCTGCTGAGCGGGTACCCAATATGACATTGCAGGGGCTACAGCGTGAGTGTGCCGACTGGCTCAACCGCCCCAGCAAGGACTAGCCAGAAGAACGGGTCGATGCACCGCAATGCCGACAATAGGGTAAGTGGCGATAGGTGGGCTGCTGACAATTGGGACAGGGCATCCACTGCAAATAACCACAGTGGGGACAGTGCTGATCGAGATCCCGCAGTCGTTTGCCACAACGGACACAGCGGAGTTTTTGGACTCGCCCTGCCGCCTGTCGCTGTGGATTGAGGAAAAGAGCTTGCGCCACTTTAATCATGCCAAACCCCACCGCTGGAATCAGCAAGATATAGAGGTAGCTGACCAAAAAAAGCAGACCGCCAAAGAGAGCAAGAATGACATTAGCCAGCCACTCAAAGAGGGCTCCCACCTGCAATAGTTCAAAAATCTTCAGCACCAAAGGAATCAAGAGGATCACCAGTAGGTGCCAACTCATGAGGGCAAGCAGGCCATGGCGGTGGCGATCGGCAAAACGATGCACCACTAGGGCGATCGCAATCAGCGGTAATAGAAAGAGGGCTTGTAAAACAAATTGGAGACTGGGATACCAAAACTGAGAGCGCTGATATTGGTTCTCAAGCTGGGCAAAGGTGGCGTCCTCGGCTAAAAATTTCAAGAAGGCTTGGCTATCGGCTTCTTGGAGAATCGCCTGTTCAAGGGCCGCCATCTCATTTTTGAGAGCGGCAATTTGGCGGTTGTTGGCCTCAAGGGTGGCTTTGGCCTTGGCGGCTTCCACCAAGTTGATCGATTGATCCGGGGGTTGCCCCGCAAGCTGCTCTAATAGTGTCGAGTCATACTCTTGACGAATGCGGGCATTGGTGGCCTCGAGGGTTTGAATTTGTGCCTGTTTCTGCTGTCGTTGCTGGAGTCGCTCCCGATAGGTAGGGCGGTTGACGGCATCTTGATACTCTGCATAGGTGAAGCAAATGGCGGAGATGGTTCCCAGTTTGCCCTTGCTGCTTTCCTGTAGGCGCTCCACAGCGGTCTGGAGCGGGGGGTCAAGGCTAATCTGCTGCTCTAGAAAACGAATGTCGCGCTCCCTAGCGGTGTCTTGGCGATAGGCTTGCCAAGGAGCATAACAGGGCTGGGCTTGACTGGGACTCAAAGGCCAATTGCTAATTTCGCTGAGGCCACTAAAGACATTAATGAGGATAAAAATATCCACCAAGATAATGACAATGAGACTGACCCAATTCAGGGGTTCGTCATTGACAAGGCGCGATCGCCGCCAAAATCCCCGCCAGAGTCGCCTCAACCCGCTTGTGATATTCATGGCAGCGTAAACCCAAAGGCAAGTTTTACCCGCTCTAGGGTTGCATTGGCCACGCGGGCAGCCTGTTCTTGGCCTTTTTTGAGCAAATCCTTGAGATAGCTGGGGTCTGCCATAATCTCTTGGTATCGCTGCTGAATCGGTTCTAGGGTAGCAATCACCGCATCGGTGAGGAGGGGCTTAAACTGTCCCCAGCCCATATCGGCACATTCTGCTGCCACTGCCTCTTTGGTTTTTCCCGTGAGTACTTGATAGAGACTCAGCAGGTTATTGGCTTCGGGGCGATCGGGATCGTTAAAGGTCAAGCCACGAATCGGGTCAGTTTTGCAGCGCTTGATCTTCTTGCGAACCTCATCCGGCGAGTCCAAAAGGTTAATGCGACTCAGTTCCGAGGGATCCGACTTCGACATTTTCTTGGTGCCGTCGGTGAGACTCATCACCCGTGCTCCCGCCTTGGCAATCAAGGGTTCCGGTAGCTTGAGAATTGGCGGCTGATTGCGGGCAAAGAGGTAGTTCACACGAGCGGCAATATCGCGGGTCAGTTCCAAGTGTTGCTTTTGATCTTCCCCCACAGGAACCAGATCGGCATCGTAGAGCAAAATATCCGCGGCCATGAGCACAGGATAGTCGAGTAGTCCTGCCGCC
Organism: Thermosynechococcus sp. PKX82; assembly: GCF_031583255.1. Taxonomy (NCBI): domain Bacteria; kingdom Bacillati; phylum Cyanobacteriota; class Cyanophyceae; order Acaryochloridales; family Thermosynechococcaceae; genus Thermosynechococcus; species Thermosynechococcus sp. PKX82. The sequence continues at coordinate 1,408,805 of NZ_CP134169.1, forward strand.
ACGTTTTCCCCCTGCTTGACGGCTTTTTCCTTGAATTGAATCATGTCCTCCAGCCAGTTGAGGGGGGTAATGCAGTTCAGTAACCAAGTGAGTTCGGCATGGGCGCTGACGTGGGATTGGACAAAGATGGTGGCGTGGGCTGGGTCAATGCCACAGGCCAAGTACAGAGCAGCAACAGTATAGGTATTAGCCGCCAGTTCTGCGGGATTGTGGGGGACGGTAATGGCATGTAAATCCACCACACAAAAGTAGTTTTCATACTCGGCTTGCCCCGCCACCCAGTTGCGAATGGCTCCGAGATAATTCCCCAAGTGCAAGCTACCTGTGGGCTGGACTCCCGAAAGCACCCGTTTTTTGGTCACCCCAACCTCCTCTAATTGTGTTCCTACTATGCTACAGCCCTTTTCCTATGGATGGAACACGGCTTAAACGATGAAAGCCCCTATCCCATGGCAGGGTCATCTGGGCTTGCCCAATGCCCGCAGGGGTCTGGGTGTCGCTATCCCTAACTTAGCGCTGAGTCCTGCTGGGTCGCTTTAGTGCGTGCTTCTAACTCTTCAAGGCGGCTTTTTAGGGTTTGATTTTCCTTTTGTAACTCGTTGAGGGTGGTCTCAAGGGTCTTGAGGCGGTCATCGCTGCCAAGGGCTTTCTGAACTTTGGCGATTCCTTCATCAACTGATCGTTTGATACGGCCGTCGGTGGTGCGATCGCCCAGCTGCTGCAGCAGGCCTAGAACTTGGGGATGGTCAATTTGACTCAGGGCTTGGACAACGGCCATCTGGGTAAAGAAAAAGGTCTCGTGGCTGAGTTGCTCTAGCCGTTCCAGAATTTGCTTCAGTTGGGGATGGTGGCGATCGCCAATGGTGCCAAGGGTACGAATGGCGGCCAAGCGTAGGGGTTGCGGGACATCAATAGCGGTGTAGTCAAGAACCAAATTCACCGCCTCTGGAGACTCCTTGAGTTGCCCCAAGCCAGCGATCGCCCCACAGCGTACCACCTCATTCCAGCCTTGTCGTTTTTCCAAAGCCTTCCGCAGTCGTTTCAGCACTTTTTCGAGCTTGGGTTTCGGTTGCGGTTTGGCAGCGGCAATCACACCAATTCCCTTCAGGGCGGCAGCTTCAACGCTATAGCTGGGGTCGCCGTGCTTGGCAATGGGCTTGAGAAGTTCGTAGGCTTTGGCGGACTTAAACCCAGCAATGGCCTCCACTGCGGCGGCACGAACATGGGGGTGATCATCGGCTAGTGCCAGCTTGAGCGCCTCTAAGCTTTGATCCAGTTGAATCGTGCCCAGCACTTTGGCAATTTCACGCCGCACTCCCCAAAAGGGTTCCCGTTGCAGCGCCGCCGCCAAGGTTTGCACAACTTCTAGGTTTCCTTTTTTGCCTAGGGCAATGGCAGCTTGAACCCGCCCCAAAACATCGGGGTCGTACTGCAGTTGGGCTTTGAGTTCAGGGAGGGGGTACTCTAGGGTAACGGTTTTGAGGGTATGGTTGCCGGCATCAAAACTCACAAAGATGGGCTGCTGTGGCAGCGGCAAATAGAAGGTGTGCTCTGGTTCATGAATGCGCAGGGGAATGGTTTTGACCGTCACCTGCCCCTGATCATCCACCGTACCGATGCCAACAGGAATCCGCAGATCAAAAAGGTTGCGCTCTAGGGGCGTGACCCCATCGGTCACCTGCTGCTGCTTGACGGTAAGAACGGCTAGTTGATCGGCTACCTCCCAGCGATAGCTCACATGGAAGTCGGGATGTCCCCCACGAAAAACGTATTGGTCAAAGAGGGGAAGTAGGTTGCGCCCAGTGGCCATTTCAATCGCCCGCAGCAGATCCACCGTTTCCACAGCTTGGTGGGCGTAGGTGCGGACAAAGGTTTGAATGGCTTTCCAGAATAACTCTTCTCCGAGTTCCTGGCGGATCATGTGATAGACACAGGCGCCTTTTTCGTAGAGGTGGCGATCGTAGAGTTCAATGGCTTCGCGATAGACATGGGTGACAATGGGGCGGCGGTAGCGATCGCTATCCTCACTGAGGTAGTTGCGCAATTCCTCAAGGCGATAATAGGCGGCAAAATCAGCGCCATATTCCTCCTCAAACCAGAGCACCTCGGCATAGGAGGCCATGCCCTCCTTGATCCAAGCGTGAGACCAGTGCTTGATCACCACCAGATCGCCAAACCACTGGTGTGCCAACTCATGGGCCACTAAACTTTCACTGCGAAAATCTTCAGCGGCGGCTCGCTCATCCAACAGACAGCGGTCTGTCAATAGGGTTGTCGAGGTATTTTCCATGCCGCCAAAGATAAAATCGGCCACACAGACTTGGGCATATTTGGGGTAGGGATAGGGATAGCCGTAGATGCGGCTGAAAAAGTCCATCATCTTTGGCGTTTTGCCCAAGGTGCGGCGGGCATCAGCAGCGCGATCTTTAGCAACGTAGTAGGTGACGGGCTTCCCCTGCCACTGGTCATCAAAAACCGCAAAATCCCCCACCGCTAGGGTCATCAGATAAGTGGGATGGACCTGGGGTTGATACCAGTGAAAGATTTGCCACTCTCCCTCGCTGTAGCAGGCACGCAATTCCCCATTGGAAATGGCCTGTAAGGGTTGGCGCACCCGCGCTCGTACCTCTGACGTCGCCAGCTGCCCAGGAGAATCAAAGCAGGGAAACCAATAGCGGGAGTCCTCATCTTCCCCTTGAGTCCAAGCTTGGGGGGGATCAGTGGCAACAAAGTACAATCCCCGCTGGGGTTTCTGCAGACGGTAGTCAATGGTGATCACCAGCACCTGATCTGGGTGAATCCCCAAGCTCGCATCAAGAGAAATATCCAGAAATTCACCATCGTAGTGGAAGGCTTGGGGTTGGTGCTGCACAGTCACACTCTGGATCTGTTGCCCCACGGCATTGAGGCGCAGCTGGCGCACTTGGGAGTGCAATGGTCGTAGATGGATATGACACTGTCCCCAGCATGCCTGGGTCTCTAAATCTAGGGTCAAGTCCAAGCAGATATGTTCCACCTGCCCCACTCGATCGGGACTGTAGTGGGGACGCGCACCGCTGAGGACAAAGGATTTGGCTGGAGTGACATCAAGAGTCATAGGTCATGTTGAGCCGCACTTGCTCTTAGTCTAAGGGGCATCAATCGAGGAGTTCAACCACCTTATAGCGACTGGTATGACCCTTAATCAGCTGAATACGGGACTTGGGTACCTGAAAATAGGCCGCCAAGACAGCAATGAGTTCCTCATTGGCTCTGCCCTCAGTAGCTGGGGCACGCACCGCCACCACTAGCTGGCCGTCAGAATTCACGGAAACAGAAGACGTTCTTGCATTGGGTTTGACCACCAGATGGTATTTTTTCATGCCCTCCTAGCCTGAAGCATGGGCACAGATGTGCTGCCCAATTTGCTTGTCAATCTTCATAATGTGATTCACTAACCAGTCTGCTAACTTACCATGGATCCGGGTGGCGATCGCCGCATCCGCTTGGCTGTCGCGGTACTGCTGCTGCAGCTCTTCAATCATCTCGATGAACTGTTTATGGGCGCAGCGGTTAACTTCTGCTAGGGGGCACTGGTATTTTTCAGCACAGCCTTCTTCATTCCCGAAGTGCCACTCTGCATAATACTTCATGAAAGCAATTAGCTGTTTAATCGCAGCGCTTCCCCGACCCTGTTCAATGGCATCCGCCAGATCATTGACAGCACAGACGAGTTCCTTGTGCTGTATATCAATCATGGGCACGCCGGTCTGCAGCTGCTCTGTCCACGCGAAGCGTTGCATTGTTTTTTATCCCCCTAGACCGATTGCGGGTGGGTTTTTGTTTTCAGAAACGTAAAGATTCCCTCTAGAAAGGAGGAGCTAATTTCTGTTGTTTCAATGAGTTCTGGTTCCCTAGGGCTGGCGGCGGGAGCAGCAATGCCAGCAATTTCCTCGGCAATCCCCACCACTATTAGGCGAAAACAAATTTTTTGCACCTCTAGAATGGGTAAGTTCAACGCTTCACTGATTTCTTGGAGGGTTTTGGTACCGTTAGCGTACTCCCACACTTGCCACTCATGATGATTGAGGCGGTAGGGGGGCTGTCCTTCAATCGTGCTGGCAATGGTTGAACTCGGCAAGGGCAGCTTGTCCATTAGGGCTGTCCAATCCCGCAGCAGTCGTAGACCCGCCAAGGAAATTTCCATGGGTGAGGCACTCAGTCCCGTCATTTCGCCAAAAGGCAGTGGATGGTTGGCATCGAACTTAAACCAGCCCTCATTGAGACTAAAGAGGTGAGGAATCGGTGTCAGTACCTGTTGCTTGAACAATAGCCGCAGCTGTTCTGGCTCAAGGGCACCTTGGGTTTTCAAGCACAGTCCAAGGGATCCGGTTAGGGAACAAAAGGGTAAGAGGCGTTGAATGGTAGTTGGGCGCAGCCAGCCCCGCTGCTCAATGAGCCGTTGCAATCCTTGGTGATCCAAGGTCGTTGTTGCGGCTACAATTTGACCCAAGCGAAAGAAGATATAGTACTCCTGCATTTGGGGAATCAGCGGCATCATCCCCGCCATTTCCACGGGCTTAATGGAAAGGCAACCCGTTTTTTGCCCCTGCTCCAGAAAACGGAAAATTTCCCCCAACGAAAACTCTGATAGATAACCGGTGATTTTCATAGATTCCCCCTAATAAGTTGAGTGATTCTGCGTTCAGTTACGTGGCTAGAGCACTGCGGTTTAATTGCGAGGATTGGGCACTGGCATAGGCTTGAATGAGTGCCATCATGGCAGCGGCAACAGAGGACTGATCTAAAGCATTCACAGGCACCATGGGTGGGCGACGGTGGGGACTCAAGTAGCCAAGGGCGATCGCGATCTCTTCAGCAGGCCACGCATTGGGATTATCGGCATGGCTCAGACCCACTAGCATTGGAATCTTTGTGCGATGGCGCATGAAGGCCAAAATCCGCCGTGCCGCTCGAAAATCTTGGGGACGGTGAGAACTGACCAGTAGGATAAACGCATGGGCTTTGCGAATAAGAATATCCCACATAAAGTCAAAGCGTTCTTGACCAGGCGTGCCATACAGATGCAGGGCAACATTAGGACCAAACTGCAGCCGCCCAAAATCCATCGCTACCGTTGTCTTTTCCTTGAAAGCAGCAATTTCATCCGTTGCCTTGCGATCGGTATCCACCACCTCAATTTCGCTGATGGTACGGATGAAGGTGGATTTGCCTGCGCCCACTGGTCCTGTGATGACAATGCGCATAATTTCCATGGGTTGGCACCTCAATTACGGCAAAACACAGAGGAATCAGGCTGGTCTAAACATTCACGGCTTGCCCCATACCCATAAGTTGGGTTTGCAATTCAGCCAGAACATTTTTAATTTCAAGGTTGATAATGCCCAATTTGGCAGAGGCATCCGCCAGCACAAGGAAAACCGCATCTTCGGTACAACTGGTGAGAATGCCATACCCACTGGCACCCTCTACAAGGATGCGCTCGATTTTGCCCCGGCTTAGCTCTCGTCCAATACGTTCCCCCAACGACAGCATGGCCGCTGACATCGCTGCCACCCGTTCATCATCCATTCCCCCCGGCAAGGTTGCCGCCAGCGTCAGACCATCGGGAGACACAAGGGCGGCTCCTTGGACATTACTGGCATTGGCAACAAAGTTTTGCAGTGTAGCTTCAAGTTTTGCGGCATTAATTGGCATAATCTAATCCTCGTAAAGATATGGGAACTTTTTGAACAATGACTGCTAGGTGACCTACATGGCAGCAGCCCCTGTGGCAATTAGCCGTTGAAACAGTGCCTGGGTCCAACCGGTTTCCTTAAGAACCGCTTGGGAAGACACCTCGAAGTAGGCCTGCTCAATAAAGGCAAGATCAATCATGCAAATTTTGCCTAGGGCATCACTGAGAGCCTCGGATTTGTTGGCTTCCCTTAACTTTTGCCGCACGGCGTTGACAACAATTGCCATCGCGGGTACCACATGCTGTGGCCCAATGCCAATGCGCACGTGAACCAGACCAATTTTCCAGCGTCGCTCAGCGTAGGCCTTGCCCCAACCATCCATCCCTGTGAACATTTCATGGAACCAGTCGATGAAGGTTTGATGGAGGCGATGAATGCGTCCTTCTGTGGCGTTGAGAATGGCATTCATCTCTTCATCCCGCCCTAGGTAGTCATAAAAAATGTCGGCCATTTGGGGGGCAATTTCCTTTCCCCACGGCGCGGCCTCCGCCAACAGGGATTTGTCTGCATCGGTCAACTGGACTCGCCGTACCATCGTTGCCATAAAATTGACTGGCTCAATTGTCATCTCTTTCGCCTCGAAACACTGAATAACTTTAATTACTAGATCAGGTGAATTGACTGGGCGTCCGTGATTCAGTGATTAGAATCAAGTCAGGCACTTACTCCTGCAAGCTAACAAACAATATTCGGAAAAGCTGAAAATTTTAGAAACAATTAAAGATTCCCCCTTAAAAATCCAAGCACTGCTGGTACAGACCTCTGCATTAGATGCTTGAAAAGCGCTTCCTCACTCCACGACATGCAACCTCAACTCAGATTTAGCCGATTTCACAGGGACTCAACACAGAAATACAAAGTTGCTCCTCATTCTAAAAAGTGTGAAGTTAGCTTACTTATCACTCTGCGTTGCAGAAACAGGCTGCGGTTAATGCAGAGTATTCCCCTGACTTTCTAATGAAAAGTATAGATTTCTCTGTAGTTCTTTGACTGTATTTCTCGACACACTACACAAAATAAAATGATTAGATACATTTTTTAATTATTCTTTAGTTTTTTAATTCGCTTTGTGTGGAAATGAAAGTAACTTTTACAAAATATCCCCAATGCCTTGATCCCATGGCACGGAGTATGCCACCCTTGCATTGTTATCCATCTAGGGTGCTTTGAGTCATCGTAGGTATTTATCTTGAGCAAGGGAGGATAGTTGTATGTCCGATCGCTTGACCTACCAAGGCGAAATGGAAACGAAGCTGCAACAACTCGGTGCCCAGCTTGACCAACTCAAGGCAAAGGCGGATCAAGCGGGTGAAGATGTCAAGGCAGATATTGAAGCTAAAATTGAAGCCCTCAAGGCCAAACGCGATGAGATTACTCAGCAATTGGCTGCCCTCAAAGAAGCGGGCGATGATGCTTGGGAGTCCCTCAAAGCAGGGTTCCAGAGTGCGTGGGATGAGTTGAGCAAGGCCTTTGAGGAAGCAGCCAGTAAGTTTAAGGGTGAATAACTGTTTTCTTAGCTCCAGCCCTCAATGGTGACATCGACGCGATCGCCCTCGTGGGATAGGGGCGCAATGTTAAGGTAATACAACGGCTGATCGGCAGAAAGATTCCGCAGCCAATGGAGACATTGGGCATCCACATGGACATAGGAGCCGGTTTCCACGGGGGTACGGATCAAGGCGGTTGCTGCCACAGAACTCGCAGGGGGCGTCATCGGGCAGGTAATGAGTTCTCCCACGCCCGACACAATCAGAAAGATGTCATCGCCTCGATGGTGATAGTGGGGATAATTGGCTTGTCCGGGTTCAATGCGATAAAGGCTAGAGGCTAGTTCCGGATTGTGGTGATCCAAAGGACAAACGGCGTAGCCTGGTCGCTTAGGCATCCAGTTTTGGCAACGCTCGATTAATTCAGGAAAGGAGAAAACTAACATTGTGCCCTTAGGATAAATCTTGACCATTATGAATATTAAATTATTGTATCGCCAAGCGATCGCGCTATCCTAGCCAATGGCCGCGGTTCGGAGTTTTGAATGAGTACACCCATTCCGGTCATTGTTGTCGGTGCTCTCGGCAAAATGGGACGCGAGGTCGTTAAAGCCGTACAACAGGCTGCCGACACTGCCCTCTATGCTGCTGTTGATCGCAAGCAGGTGGGGGAGGATATTGGTGAAGTCCTGGGGCTAGGGGCGCTGGGCATTCCAATTAGTGGCAGCTTGCAAGAGGTGTGTGTCGCCGCTGCCCAAGAAAAACAAGGGGTGGTGATGGTGGATTTTACCCATCCCACAGCCGTCTACGAAAATGTGCGCATGGCGATCGCCTACGGTATCTATCCTGTGGTCGGAACAACGGGCTTGAGTCCAGAACAAATTGAAGATCTGGCCGAGTTTGCTGACAAAGCCGATATGGGGGGGGTGATTGCTCCCAACTTCTCCATTGGTATGGTGTTACTGCAGGAGGCGGCCATCCGGGCGAGCCAGTATTTTGACCATGTGGAGATCATTGAACTGCACCACAACCAAAAGGCTGATGCTCCTAGTGGTACCGCCATTCAAACCGCGCAGCGTTTAGCAGAATTGGGCAAAACCTTTAACCCACCGCAAGTGCAGGAGTCGGAACATCTCAGGGGTGCCCGCGGGGCGTGTACAGAGGGGGAGATTCGCATCCACAGTGTGCGCTTGCCGGGACTGATTGCCCATCAGGAGGTGATTTTTGGCGCACCGGGGCAAATTTATACGTTGCGCCATGACACCAGCGATCGCCAGTGCTATATGCCGGGGGTACTGCTGGCAATCCGCAAAGTACGGCAGCTCAAGCGCTTGATCTATGGCTTGGAGAAGCTGCTCTAATTTCGCTTTAACTTTAGACTTCGGGTGTTTGCTGCAACAACCAAAAGCCTTGCAGGGTCTCCTGTTCTGGTCTTTCCTTCACGGCAATGAAATGCAAGCCTTGGCTTTGGGTACAGGCGTCCCTAAAGGCGGCCAGTTCTTTCTGAATCTGGGGATTGCGGCCACTGATGAGTACCCAGCGATCGCTCGCTCCTGTTTCCAACACTAGCAACGGTTGAGGTTCTTCCTCAAAACTCAAATAGGCCGGCTCTAATCCCGACAGCCAACCCGCCAAGGGCAGTGCGCGCTGCGAATAGATAATTAACCCCGGCAGTAGCGTATCGTCACTGAGGGTCAAAAAGGGCAGTGGGGGTACCTCACCAAAGGGCAGTTCCCATTCACCAGCCGTTTTAATTTCCCCCAGAGGAAGACCACTGAATTGCCAGAGATCGCCCCTCAGGGCTGGTGGTAAAGGTTGAGGCGCAGGGAGGATCAACTGGGGTGGCGTTGCCAGATCGGCTTGGTAGTTGGGTAGGGTTGGATAGAGGTTTGTGGCGCGATCGCGCAGCCAATCATAGAGGGCAAACGTGCGCCGACTGGGCACCATCACTAATCCTGCCGCTTCTCCCCCCCGCGTAATAATGCTGGTCATGGCTCGGCGGAAAAAACGTACCCGATCGGGTTGAGCACTGTTTGCCAGTCCCAGTTGCTGCCGCCATTGATCCATGGCTTCTTTGAGGGCAGCTTCTAACCAGCGGGCATTGGCTTCAGCTCCGGCACAAGTTTTGCTGAACTGAAATTGTTGCTGGCGATCGCAAATCAGCAATTCCCAGATTTTTTTGTTGCTTTCATCCACAAGGGGACGGGAATAAAAATCCAACTCCCAGATCGTATCCATTCACACCTAGAGGAACGTTACCCGCAAACTTGAAGCTATTTGCCTTTCCTAGGATAGGCGGTTTTGGCCGTCAAGGTAAATGTATAACCCGATACAGATTTTCCACTGTGAGAACTGGTGCAATCAAAGGTTAATTGCGGGTCAATGCTTTGCTCAGCTCCAGCCAAACAACAGCCAGATCACTTTCTGGCGCAATGGTGCCGCAACTGCGATTTCTCCTCCGCTGAACTCATGTGCAACTCTACTCCATAATCGTTGAGAATGAAAGCGATGTCCAAGTTAAAACTGAAACGTGCGAGACGGCAAAAGCGCCCGTTACGCAACCTTGACCGGCAGCCCAATTTCCGCTGGCGATCGCCAGCCCTTGTCGCCTGCATTCCCCTAGCTTTAATCATTGTGGCTGTTTGGGGAGTGGCTGCTCAGGCACAGGATAAACCCCTCACTCCTGAAGACGTTCAAGGCGTACTCAACACCATTTGGGTACTCATTGCAGCCATTCTGGTGATTTTCATGAATGCTGGCTTCGGCATGTTGGAAACTGGCTTCTGCCGCCAGAAAAATGCTGTCAACATTCTTTCTAAGAACCTCATTGTTTTTGCCTTGGCCACCCTTGCCTACTGGGCGATCGGATTCTCTTTCATGTTTGGTACCGAGGGCAATGCTTTTATTGGCCTGGGGGGCTTTTTCCTCAGTAGTGAAAACCCCGAAACCTACGGTCTTGATCCCTTTCCGGAGGGCTTACCCATCGCTGTGGCCTTTCTGTTCCAAGCTGCCTTTGCAGGAACCGCAGCCACCATTGTTTCTGGGGCAGTGGCCGAGCGGATCAAGTTTGTTGACTTTTTGATTTTCAGCCTCCTGCTCACTGGTATCTCTTACCCCATTACGGGTCACTGGGTTTGGGGGGGTGGCCTTCTCAGCAACATTGGTTTCCTTGGCCCAGATATTGCCTTTAAGGATTTTGCCGGTTCAACGGTGGTTCATGCCGTAGGCGGTTGGTCGGCACTGATGGGCGCTGCGTTCCTAGGACCACGGCTTGGCAAGTATGCCGCAGATGGTACGCCTCGGGCGTTGCCCGGCCACAACATGGGCTTTGCCATGCTGGGGTGTTTGATCCTCTGGATCGGCTGGTTTGGTTTTAACCCTGGTTCTGAACTGGCCGCAAATGAAGCTGTACCCTACATCGCAGTTACAACAAACTTGGCGGCGGCAGCCAGTGGGGTTGCGGCAACAATTACCGCTTGGCTAGCCATTGGTAAACCTGACCTCTCCATGATTATCAACGGTATTCTGGCGGGATTAGTGTCCATTACAGCACCCTGTGCAGGTGTGTCTTACTGGAGTGCCGTGATCATTGGTGCCATTGGCGGTGTGATTGTGGTCTATTCTGTCCTTTTCTTTGACCGCATCAAAATTGATGACCCCGTTGGTGCCACCTCTGTCCACTTGGTCTGCGGCACTTGGGGTACCTTAGCTGTTGGCTTGTTTGACAAAGAGTTAGGCTTGCTCACCGGCCACGGAGTGACTCAGTTGATTGCTCAGATTATCGGTATTTTGACAGTCGGTGGCTTTACTGTACTGCTGACCAGTATCTTTTGGCTGGCTCTGAAACAAACGCTTGGCATTCGTGTTTCCGAAGAAGAGGAACTCAAAGGCTTGGACATCGGCGAGCATGGCATGGAAGCCTACAGCGGTTTCTTGAAGGAGTAACTCGCCTGCCAATAAGTTTGGGGTCGTACCACGCCGCTGAACGATCCCATTGCCCTAGGTGGTTTTTGCTGTCCTCAGCGTTTGAGGGCAGTTTTTTTCTAACTTTGCAGTGATATACGCTACGCTATAGCGGCAGTACATTAGGGAGTTTTGGATGAGCGATCGCGCCATGGCGGTACGGGTGCGACAACACGTTAACCCTCTCAGTCAAAAGTTCCAGCAGGACATTGCTGTTCCCGATTGGTCAACGATTTACGAGCAACCTTCGCAGCCTTTACATCTCGATATTGGCTGTGCCAAGGGCACGTTCTTGTTAGAAATGGCAGCACTGTATCCAGAGCAAAATTTTCTGGGTCTGGAAATTCGCTACCCGCTGGTGGTGGCAGCCAATGAGCGGCGCGATCGCCAGCAACTTCGGAACCTCCACTACCTTTGGGGCAATGCCAATGTCCACTTGGGCAAAATCCTCGGCGGACTCCCCCTGCACACCGTCACGATTCAGTTTCCAGATCCGTGGTTCAAGCGCCGTCACCATAAACGCCGCGTCGTCACCCCTGAACTGGTGGCCACCCTTGCCGAACTCCTGCCCGCTGGTGGGCGTGTTGTCCTTCAGTCAGATGTCTTTAAGGTGGCTGAATCAATGGTGCAACAGTTTCGTGCCCATGCCGCCTTTAGCTCAACCTGTACCGATTGGTTACCCCAGAGTCCTTGGCCCGTCGCGACAGAACGGGAAAAATGTGTCCTCAGTAAAGGATTACCCGTTTACCGCTGGCAATTTGAGCGGTGTGCCCTCTAACTGGCTTTCAAATACTGCTGCCAAGTAGCGACAATTGCTGGGGAGCCGTACCAAGGGGCATCGGGGCGATCGCGCAAGCGACTGCGAGGCGCATGGAGCACATCTTCATAGACCAGATTCTCTGCCCCCTCAAGGTGGGCTGCTGCCACTGGTGTCACCCCATCTCCCCAACAGGCACCCTCGCCACAGGTGAGTTTATAGCTTTGATACGTAAACCAATTGGCAAACGAACCGCGTGGTGTGCCATAGATGGCCTTGCCCGCCAGACAGACATAGCGAATTTTGGGGTAATAAGCGCCGGGGTAGGTGGTGTTCACAAAGTCAAGATTGCGGCGCGTCCAACGCTCCTGACTCCGATGGGGAGTACCCAACGTGATTAGCGTGTGCACCCATTTGTGACCCGCCCAAACTTGGCCCTCATAGGGTTGATCCCCTAGGTAAATGCGGCTAATCCAGCCCCCCGCTGAGTGGCCAATGAGATGCACGGCGGACGCCCCTGTTGCATTCAGAACATGCTGAATGGTGGTATCCAAGGCCTGTAAAATTGGCGCCACCGATCGCCCCCCCAACGTGGGAAACCACGAGCGTACCCTGAGGGGCACCACCTCCGCCACAAACCCCAATTGCCGCAGATAATCCCGCAGTGGGTAGTACTCAGGGGCAGCCGCTAAATATCCCGGCAAAATAACGACAGGCAACACAGGACTAACTTGCTTGAGGCGTCGCCGGGAAGTGTATCACATTTGGATAGACGGAAATCATTAGCCCCTCGCGAGCCAACAGCGTCTGCGGAAATCGTGCCCGTGCCAACTCACCAATGCGATCTAGACAGTCATCATCATGGCTAGGGTCATGGTGAAACAAAATCAGTTGCTTGACCTGGGCGGCTTGGGCAAGCTTAACCGCCTCCTGCCATGTGGAATGCCCCCACCCCACCTTGCTCTGCTGCGGGTGATAGTATTCTTCATCGGTATAGGTGGCATCGTAGATCATCACATCGGCGCGATCGGCCAAGGCAAACGCCCCCGGATGCAGCTGATCAGGCAAATGCTCCGTGTCTGTGATATAGGCCACATGGATACCCTGCCAACTCACACGGTAGCCCACCCCCCCACCCGGATGATTCAGGGCTTCATTACTCACCACCACACCGCCGCCTAGGTGTACCTGTTCGCCCGCCTCCAAGTCATAAAAACGCAAATCTCCCCCCATAATCTGCAACGGGACAGGAAAGTTGGGGTGCAGCATTTGATCATTCAGTCGTCGTTCAATGCCCTGACCATTTTTCCCCGGCACTGCGTAGATATGGAACTGATTCCCCGGTACAAAGGCGGGCTGAAAGAAGGGAAAACCCTGAATATGATCCCAGTGGGTATGGGTAAAGAATAAATGTGCCGCCACCGGATGTTGACTCATTAAGTGCTCCCCCAGAACCCGTAAACCCGTACCGCCGTCAAAAATGATGCGTTGACCATTAGCTTGAATTTCCACGCAGGGAGTGTTACCGCCATAGCGGACAGTGTGGGAACCGGGACAGGGAATACTGCCGCGCACGCCCCAAAACCGAATGGTGAGTGGGTTAAACATGGGCATATCGCAAATCTTGATCGTAGTGTGCCACAGAAAACACGCTTGACTTGTGATATGGATCATCCTCCCCCTGTGACGCTAGGAGTTGATAGAGTGGGGGCTAGCCGCCACGAAGGTTGGTGAAAAATTTTTTCTAAAATCTGCAAGGCGAGTGCATATTTGTAAAAACGCCATTGGATAAATGAATAGAGGGTTGTAACAGGAGGATGGATGAATAATGAGGAGTGAATAAAACAGGCAGTCACGTTTCTTCGTACGGTTGTCCTTTGATTGATATCTAGTGAGAGCGATTGATGACACGCCAACCCTGCGATAAACTCATTGCTTTGCTCCGATTTGACGGTTCCGATCGCCCGCGCTGGTATCGAGATCGCCAACTACAGGCCTACTTCACAGCAGCGGGGTACAACCTCGAGGAGCCAGAGTCGACGGCTGTCTTCCTCCTCCAAAAATTACAGAGTCAGCCGAACCATGATGATGCCCAGTACTGGCAGCGGGGTCTATTTTGCTATCTCCAAGAAACTAGTTGGTCTGTAGCCATGACCCTGCGGGAGAAACTGGGCGGGATGCATCAGGTCAGTGACTGTTTTCAGCAGGCTTGCTGTCTCACTAATGATCCCCTCAAGTTATTGAGCAAATTTAAGCCCGGGCGGGGTACGCGGCTATCCACCTATGCCTATCTCCGTATCTATGACGGTGTGTATGCTGCGCTGGTGGGGGTTCGGAAATCAGATTGGGGCCTACTCAAACACAGTGGTCTGCGTTCTCTCTCCTCAGCCTTGGGGAACCAAGGATACACAGAAGATCGAGTTCGTCAAGTTTGTGCCCTTGTCGAATTGTGGCAGGAGTTGGCGGATCAGACCACTGCTCCCGATCAGGCACTGCTGGCTCAGGTGGCTAAAACCTATCGTCAATGTTGTCCTGATCTCCCCGCTGTAACCCCTAGCGAAGTTGAAACCCTGCTCCGCACAGCGATCGCTGCCTTGCGAGCTTATCGCCAACCACAGGTGGTGAATCCTGCTGAGCAAAGGTTTTGGGACACCCTAGAAGGAAGAAATACGCCTTGGGAAGCAACCCTGAAACAGGAAGAACAGGAAACCCTTAAACGGGTCTTTGAAATGATGAAAAATGCGATTGCAGCACTGGATGACACTAGTCGTCAGGTGTTTTGTCTGTACTATTGCGAGCAGGTCAGCCAACAAGCAATTGCCCAGCACTTAGGCTTTGCAAAACAATATCAAGTGTCTCGTGCCCTAGAGCGGATTCGTGGTCATTTGGCGAAAGCGGTACTCGCCGGCCTTAACCAACCCACGCATCCTGAACGCCTTAAGGAGGCAACAGTGGCTGTCAACCTGTGGTTGAAGGAGGGTTATAAAGTGTTAGCAGGGTCTTGTCAGCGGTGTGATCAGGTAGGTATGGCAGAACACTGTCGTTATGAGGGTGCATTTTGACTGTTTTGTAAACGGTATGAACTTTTGGGAGTTGTTGTACTTAGGTAAGGAACCATGACATCGCTATCACTTTCGTTTCTCACTGCTATAGATGCGCCACCGATGGCGCACACGGAACACGTTCACATTGATTTAGCAGATGCTGGCGATCGCCAGTGGATTGAGCAGATCACAGCGGCTGCCCGCGCTTACCGTCGTGGCAGTGTGCGAATAAATGCGATGGCCTATGTAGCCGTACGTAACTGGTTCGCAGCAATGGGCATTAGTGCCGACCCCTTCCTCTCCACCGTCGAACTGCCCATCTTCTGGGAGTTTGTCAACGGCACCCTCTTGACGACCGCCATTGGTCAAGTGTTGATTGTGCCTGATACTTCTATAGAGCTTGACGAGTGCCGCATTCCTCAGGAATGGTTGCACATTGCTGCTTGGAAACCCGATTACATCCTAGGCGTCCAAGTCTTTGCCGAAGAAGCGCAGGTCAGACTCTGGGGCTATGCACCAAGCAGCAGTGTGAATCCTTCTGCCATTGATGCCTTGAGCCGTACCTACACCCTCGATCGCGAGGACATGATCGAAGATGTGCCCCTCCTCGCTGCCTTGCCGGCCTGCCATCACATCCCTGTTCCATCACCTGCCGCAACTGCGATTCCCACAGCCACGCTTCAGCAAATTGCCAGTGGTGAGATGCTCTTGCCCCGCTTGGTGTTGCCCCTAGAGGAATGGCTGCACATCATTGGGCAACCTCGCCATCGCCTTGATCTCTTTTTGGCCTGTCATCCGCAGCGGCTGAGTCTCTGGCTTTATGCCAAGACCAAGGGCGTGAGTAACCTGTTGGGTCAAGTGTGGCAAGAGGCGCAGGAGTTGCTGGCGGAGGGCGCGATGCTCAATCCCTACATCAGTTGGAAGCTGGGCTGGACATCGCCAGAGTGGGCATTGCGCTCCAATGACACCTTAGAAGCCATGCAAGCTCAAGCTCAATTACGCCAAGCCTTGGAAACGGAGGATTGTCGCCAAGCGGTTGCCCTCCTCAAAGACCTGATTGCCACCACTGCCGATGAAGGATTGCGCTGGATGGCGGCAGAATATCTCCACGCTAAAGATGCCACTGCCCCAGAAGCAGGGGTGTGGAAAACTCGTACCGTGGACTTGGGTCTTGCCCTCGGCGGACAGTCCTTCGGCTTGGTCATGGCCGTACTGCCGCGAGATACGATGTCTGCCAATATTCTTGTGCGCGTCACTGCCCTCAAGGTAGGTGAAACGTTGCCCCCAGACTTGGTTTTGATGATTACTGAGGCCAATGGCAATACCTTTGCCCAAGTCACTAGTCGGCAGCAGGATCAAGCGGTGCAGTACAAGTTTTGGGGACAAATTGGCGAAACTTTTGGCATCACATTGGCCTATGGAGATGCTAAGATCACGGAAACTTTTGTTGTCTAGCTGCATTGGCTCTTTTTGATTGCCGCTGCGATGAAACACGTCTGTCTTGAAATCTACGGGGGTTGCCTTGAGCAGCATTCCTTCAAGGGTCGCCTATTATTGGGGACAGAAAGCCAAGTGGATGCCTATGGGGTGTATCCTGTAGAGTTTCCAGCAATGCCTCACCTTCCGCACCGGTATCGGCAGTGGCGCGACGCCTATCACGGCTATGCGAAGAATACTCGTCTGGGGGCTAGCGGTAACCAGATTACGAACATTGGTACTCAGCAACCCACCCTCCTTAAAGAGGTACGGCAAAACTACACTGACCTTGTGACTACCCTTGGCACGTGGTTGCACAATACGCGCATCAGTTATCTCTGCGAGGAACAGATCAATGAGCAAACTTCACTTTCTAAGGAGCAGACTTCATTTTTTGGCCTAGGCAACTTTATCTTGCCGCCGCCGATGAACGAGATTCACCGCATTTCTGTGCAGACAGATTTTGTTGAACTGTGGCACTATCCATGGCACGACTGGACACCGATTCGCCAACACAGCAATCTGGATGTGGTGTTTTCACCAATGGTGTATCAGTCCCTGAAGTCTTCGACAGCGCACCATGAGGGAGTACGGATTCTGGCAATTTTTGGCGCGAGTGGCGACCTTGATCTCAAGGGGGATCTTGAGGCTCTCAGGGCGTTACCCAATGTCGAACTCCACTGCCTGCGATCGCCCCAATTAAGTGAACTCTATTCCCTGTGGTGTCAGCCCTGGGACATTCTCTTTTTTGCTGGGCATAGTCAGGGTAATGGCATTATTATCAACAATGAAGAGGAACCATTACAGATTTACAGGCTTTATGAGACGCTTAAAACCGCAGTGGCGCAGGGGCTAAAACTGGCAATCTTTAATTCCTGCGACAGTATTCCCCTAGGACAGTTTTTGATTCAGTTGGGCTTGCCCCACGCGATCGTGATGCGCGAAGCAGTTCCGAATATTGCCGCTGAGTTGTTTTTGAAGTACTTTTTACAGAACTTTCACGGCGGTGCAGATCTCTATGCCGCTGTAGCTCAAGCGCGATCGCAATTACGCGAACTGAGTTGCTGCGATGATCATCTGCCGGGCACATCAGCGCTGCCCTTAATTTGCCGCCATCCCCAAGCGCGCTGCCCCCACTGGCACCATTTACGCCGATCAGAAGCCCCTGCTGTTACAGTTGGTGTGTCTGGGGGCGATCGCTCCTCCCCAAGGGTTTCTAAATTTCCCGCATTCCTCTACTGGTGTCGCTGGCAACTGGAACTGGCGCAACTCCTGCCCCACGCCCAGGATCCTAGTCGCTGGGTGACAGCAATTCCTGGGGGTTGCAGTCCCCAAAGGCCACAGCAAAACTACCAAGATGCCTTTGCGAATGTTGCCCACTGGGTCTGCGGCCTCGAACGCACTATCGGTGGCTTTTCCCCTCAAGCGGAGTTGGCCTTTTTCTTTCCTGCCCTAGAGGCTGAGGCTCGGCAACTTCTACCGCGGATCTCTAGCCAACAGCTGCTGCCTTACTTGGAATCCTTGGTGGTGGAGCAGCGGGGTCTCCCCCGTGTCCGTGCCGCTTTTTTAATTGCGCAGCAATATCCCAATGTCAGCCACCTCAGTACAGCGTTTCAAGTTTTAGAGGATACCTTACGCCAAGACACCAAGCCCCAAGTGCGCGAAGAGCTATTAGCGGAGTGTCAGCAATTTCTCAAGGAGCTAGATGCCAAGCTGGTCAGGAGCGTTTGGGACAGCACCACGGGAGAGCGCCTACAGCAGTTTTTACAGCGGCTGCTCCATTATCCCCAACAGTCTAACCGCCTGAAACTGGCGATCGCCTCTGTTCTGATTACGGCAAAAGGCCGTTGGGCGGTTGAAGCTAGCAATGTTGCCCTAGAAATTTTTCGTAACTCCTCATACCTAGAGGATGTGATCCTTGCCAGTTGCTGTTTACACCAAGCGGGGGTGCGGCAGTGGGAGGTTGTTGGCCGACTAGAGCGCTATTTGGGCTTAGCCACGGTGCAGTCCCACCAGATTGCCCTTGCCGGCGCCCTTGGCATTGTTAGTCCGAATCATCCCCAAGCCATTGACACCCTTGAGTTAATCATTGAGCAGCAGGCCTACGATCTGGAAACATTGATGGCGGCGGTGCGGGCCCTTCACCGCATTTCCCCTGAGCATCCCCTTGTGTTGGCGACCCTGCGATCGCTCTTGGTCAAGGCGCAGGAAACCCAAGATATTCTCGGCTTTTACTATGGCCTAGCGGCTCTCGATGAATTGCAGCAGCCCCTAACTCCCTACATCTCAACTACAGTCATCCCGTGGGTTTGCCAGAAAATTGCGGTTTTTAAGGCGCAAGAAGAACCCTACCTGATGGCTCCCTATACCGTGCTGTGGTACTGTAGCCGCCATATTCCCTACCAAGAATTTGCAAATCTTTGGCAATAGTTAACTTCCCCGAAGGGGCGGGAGATCGAGCGCTTTCTGAGGATCAACCGTAGCGACTAAAGAAAAAATGGGGTCGTCGCAATGACTGACCCCGCCTGCCGATTCCTCAGAGAGGAGAACACTAAAACTTAGCCTAAGGCAGATGAGAAAAAATGTCAACAAGCTAGAAGAAAAAGTTTGCCCAAGATGCCGAGCACCCTCTTGCCCTGTCTCCCTCAGATTCCAAGCCATGGGCTTTCGCCCTAACCTCTGAGAAAAGTGACCACTGCTTTGGGGGGTGCTCAAGGTTGAAGAGTTGCTCAGCCCTCAACACCAATTGCGGGAGTAGCGTTGATCAAATTAGGGATTGTCCTTGCAATTCGGTGAGCTGATAAGATTGACCGACTACAACGCAAAGCACCATCTTTTGTTCTTCAGGGTCAACGATCCAATATTCAGGAATGCCCATTTCGGCATACTCTCGACGTTTTGTGTGATAGTCGCGATCGCGAAGCGCGCCCTTTGGGCGATCGCGATTCCCATTGCCCGGACTAACCACTTCTACCACTAAAAGCGGTGGGCGTTCGACGATCGCCGAAAGCGGATTTTGTTTGCGCAGAGCGTCCCATTCTTCGCGGTGCAAAATGCATAAGTCTGGTTCCCGTGATGTTCGCAAGCCAGTGCGCACGCCAATGCCACCGGGGAAAATTTCGAAGGGTAAATGATTCCCCTTAATTTCGTTTTCAAGCGTGGTGAATAAAAATCGGATAATTGCGATATGTAGGGGGCTACCGGTTGGCATGGTAATAATTTCGCCATTTTCTAATTCAATGCGATGATCTGCCGCATCATAATCAAGGAACTCCGCAAAGGTAACCTTTCTAACGGGAGTCTGAGTCATGGCTGAATCTCGCAAATTCAAACACAATTTTTAATGCCTAACTCCAGCCTAGCCTACCGGACTTGAGTCAAAGCTTAACTTCAGGCTAGGAGAGCAATTTCAGTTGCTGAATCACAGGTTCGGGCGTTCGCGCAGCGCGCCCTTCAGGCGATCGCGGCATCTCTGGAGTGTCTTGACTCTCTTCTTCAGAGTGGCCATTAAGGGTTTGGAGTGCCGCTAGCAGATCTTGGTGCAGCGGTTCAAGGTCAGGGTGATGATCCAGATAGAGTTGCAGGGCATGGCTGGGGTCAAGGCACTGTTCGAGGGCAACTTCTGGCAGGCGGGCAATGGGCTGGCTATTCACTAGTTGGGGCAGAAGGCTGACGCTGTGGGCACTCTCTAGTGCTTTTTGCAGCTCATGGAGGTTGATCAGGGGAATTTGATCGGGGCGCAGTTGATACATGACCCGCACCACAGCCCCGCTGATCTCCCCGCTGGCGATCGCCCCCAAGAGGGCGGCTTGGGGATCCAGTTCCAGCTCGGTTAAGTCCACACGAATGGTGCGGAAGGGGCGGGTGGGTAGGGGACAAAACTGAAATTCTGTTTTGCCCTTAGCAAGGTTCACTAAGACATAGCCCTTTTCTTCCCCCTCTTCACCAAAATCCACCCGCTCAATGCTGCCGGGATAGACCACGGGTGGATCGTGACACAGGACTTGATGGCGATGCACATGGCCAAGGGCAACATAGTCAAAACAGGGGCGCGCCAAAAAACTCAGGGGAATCGTAAAACCTTTGCCGGCACTCAAATAGCGTTCAGAGCCGTACTGGGCGGTGTCCACCATGGCATGAGCCAGTAAGACAGTGGGCAAGGCCGGATCAAGTTGGCGAATTTCCCCCTCAAGGGCAAGGCGCAGCCGCTCTAGGAGCAGTTGATGCACCTGGGCAAGGGAAAGGCCACTGGTTTCTGGCCGAGTGAGGAGCGTAGATCGCGTTAACCAAGGGAGGGTAATGACTTGAACACTACCCCGGCGAGTTTCAATGCGATGGGTAGCCAAGCGATCGCCCACGATAAAACCGGGCACCCCAAGGGTGCGATAAAGACTGAGGCTCGCGCCCCCCTGTCCTTGGGCGTGCTGATCGTGGTTACCCACCAGCAAAACCGTGGGAATGCGGGCATCCGCCAAGCGGCGAAATTGGCTGGCAAAGGCTTCATGGACGAGAGGGGGTGGCGTGGCATCGGGAAAGGCATCACCGCCAAAGAGCACCAGATCAACGGGTTCACTGAGGGCACGGTCAATACAGGTGGCCAGAGCAGCAATAAAATCCTCAAGGCGCGTATTCAAGCCGGTGGCCGGGTTAATGTGGCCATGACTGAGGCCACTGCCCAGGTGAATATCGGACACATGGAGAATTTTCATAGCGATCAGGTGATGACCGTGGGGCGATCGCGCCCCGTTAAGCCTTGGATATTCGCCACTTCATTGGCCAGTTGAATTAAATCGGCGAGTGCTACTTGGGCATCGAGGTGCTGCTGGGCAGGATTGGGTTCAAAGCGCTCCAAATAGACCCGTAGTGTTGCCCCTTGGGTTCCCGTTCCCGATAGGCGATAGACAATGCGACTGCCATCCTCAAAAATCAGCCGAATCCCTTGATTTTGGCTGACGCTGTGATCCACTGGATCGGTGTAGCTAAAGTTATCGGCAGTGGCCACGGTGTAGGCACCCAAGGTCTGACCCACGAAGCTGGGCAGTTTTTGCTCCAGTTGGCTCATCAGGGTGTGGGCGCGATCGCTCTCAATGCCTTCGTAGTCATGGCGGGAGTAGTAGTTGCGGCCATAGGTTTGCCAATGGGCTTTGACAATCTCGGCCACGGAGGTTTGGCGGACGGCCAAGATATTCAACCAAAAGAGCACAGCCCAGAGGCCATCTTTCTCGCGCACGTGGTTGGAGCCAGTACCAAAACTTTCCTCACCGCAGAGAGTGGCTTTACCGGCATCGAGGAGGTTGCCAAAGAACTTCCAGCCCGTGGGGGTTTCATAACAGTCAATCCCCAGCTTGGCTGCCACGCGATCGGCCGCCTGACTCGTGGGCATGGAACGGGCAATCCCCGCTAAGCCGTCTTTATAGCCGGGCACCAGGGTGGCATTGGCGGCCAAAATCGCAAGGCTGTCGCTAGGGGTAACAAAACAATTAGCCCCTAAAATCATGTTGCGATCGCCATCGCCATCGGAGGCCGCACCAAAATCAGGAGCCTGCTCGCCAAAGAGTTGCTGCACCAAGTCATGGGCATAGACCAAATTGGGGTCGGGATGACCACCACCAAAGTCCGGTAGCGGCACACCATTTTGCACCGTGCCTTGGGGTGCCCCTAGGCGTTTTTCAATGATCCGATGGGCATAAGGTCCCGTAACCGCGTGCATGGCATCAAAGACAAGGCGCAGCTTCCCGGTGCGAATGACCTCAGCAATACGATCAAAGTCAAAAAGAGTCTCCAGCAATGTTTGATAATCGGCGACCGGGTCAATGACTTCAACAATCATTTCACCCAAGGGAAACTCCCCAAGGGTGTGCAGATTGACATCGGGGGCTGTGTAGATTTTGTAGCTGGTGAGGGCAAGGCTCCGCTCATAGATCGCGTTGGTAACTTTCTCTGGCGCAGGGCCGCCATTGGCAATATTGAACTTAACGCCAAAATCTCCCTGTGGACCGGCGGGGTTGTGACTGGCTGAGAGAATAATGCCACCGATCGCCCCATACTTGCGAATCACACAGGAGGCGGCTGGCGTTGAGAGAATGCCATTTTGCCCCACCTTGACCCGTGCAAAGCCATTGGCTGCAGCCATTTTGAGGATGACTTGGATCGCCTCAGCATTGAAGTAACGGCCATCACCCCCTAAAACAAGCGTTTGCCCCTGCGGTGCCTCAATGGTGTCAAAAATCGCTTGAATAAAGTTTTCTAGATAGTGGGGCTGCTGGAAAACAGGTACCGCCTTACGCAACCCAGAGGTGCCGGGTTTTTGATCCTTGAAGGGAGTGGTGGCAACAACTTGAATACCCATTAGGAGGCTCCACAAGGGGACTGTCACTATAAGGGCAGCTTAGTCGGCTCCAGAATCGTGGTCAAGACCTTTCCATATAGTATGCGAGAGTATGCCTTTGCCCTAATTGATTTTCTGAGAGACTTGTCATCGCACCTAGACGCTTGCTACAATCATAAAGCACTCTTCAGCCGGGATAGCTCAGTTGGTAGAGCAGAGGACTGAAAATCCTCGTGTCGCCAGTTCAATTCTGGCTCCTGGCATCGCCGACAAGATGCGCCTCGTTTCGCTCCTACCGAGTGCCACAGAAATTGTTGCTGCCCTAGGATTGACACCGTTTCTTGTGGGGCGTAGCCATGAATGTGACTATCCGCCAGAGGTGAAGACATTGCCTGTTTGTACACGGGCAAGGCTAGATGCACAGCAGTCAAGTTTAGCAATTGATCGGGCGGTTCAAGACCTCCTGCGATCGGCTCTGGGCATTTATGACTTGGAACTGGCGACCCTGCAAGCGCTAAAACCGACCCACATCATTACCCAAGATCAATGCGATGTTTGTGCTGTAACCTTGGCAGAGGTGCAAGGGGCGATCGCCAGACTCTTTGAGCCACCACCGCAGTTAATTTCCCTCCAACCCCATTGCCTTGAGGATGTCTGGCAGGATATTCGGCGGGTGGGTCTTGCCCTCGGTGTCTCTCCCGACCCCCTACTGAATTCGCTACACACCAGAATTCATGCCTGTCAAGCAGGGGTGCGCGATCGCCCGCGGCGGCAAGTCGCGACCATTGAATGGATTGACCCCCTCATGGCCAGTGGCAATTGGGTACCGGAATTGATTGCCCTCGCGGGGGGTGAAAATGTCCTCGGTACAGCAGGAAAACATTCCCCCTACATTGAGTGGTCAACACTTCTGGCGATCGACCCGGAGGTGATCATTGTCATGCCCTGTGGCTTTGACCTCGAACGCAGCCGTCAAGAACTTGACCAAGCCTTGCACACTTATCCCCAGTGGCAGCAATTGCGTGCCCTGCAAACAGGTCAACTGTACATTGTTGATGGCAACGCCTATTTCAACCGCCCCGGCCCCCGCTTAGTGGATTCCCTTGAAATTCTTGTCGAGATTCTCCACCCACCCCAAGAACCAAAATTTCAAGGCATGGGTTGGCAACCCTACAGCCCTTTTCCCAAGGATGGCACACGCTCACAGCTGTAAAAGCCAGTGCCGGCAAGGATTTGATTTCCTATTCCCTATTTCAGCAAAGGGCGGCTGTACGCGCCATCAATCACAGGAGGATGGCACCAACGATAAATCTGAAGAAAAGATAAAAATTACCCGTTGCAGATTTGGCTATTTCGCCTAAGATGAGGGAAACTCAACTGATCTCATTGATCCCCTGCCGTTGTCCCAAATACATAAATAGGCAAGCTTCCTATGGCAATTGGTTATTTAGCGCTGGTTTTGCATGCTCACCTCCCCTTTGTCCGCCACCCCGAGAGTGACTACGTTTTAGAAGAAGAGTGGCTCTTTGAGGCAATTACCGAAACCTATGTGCCCCTGATCTGGATGTTTGAGGGGCTAAAGCGTGACGGCGTGGACTTCAAAATCACAATGAGTATGACGCCGCCATTAATTTCAATGCTGCGGGATCCGCTACTTCAGGAACGCTACGATCAGCACTTGGCAAAACTAGAGGAACTGGCAGAACTAGAGGTAGAGCGCAATACCTACAATGGCCACATCCGCTACCTTGCCGAGCACTATGCCCAAGAATTCAACCGCGTACGGCAGACATGGGAAAACTACGATCGCGACCTCGTCAAGGCCTTTAAGCAGTTTCAAGACACCAATAACCTTGAAATCATTACCTGTGGTGCCACCCACGGCTACCTACCCCTCATGAAAATGTATCCCCAAGCGGTGTGGGCACAACTGCAAGTGGCCTGTGAGCACTATGAACAAACCTTTGGCCGCCCGCCCAAGGGCATTTGGCTGCCAGAATGCGCCTATTACGAAGGCCTAGAGCGAATGCTGGCCGATGCGGGTTTGCGCTATTTCATTACTGATGGCCATGGTATTCTCTATGCCCGTCCGCGGCCTCGCTTTGGCACCTATGCGCCTATTTTCACCGAAACTGGGGTGGCTGCCTTTGGCCGTGATCATGAATCCTCACAGCAGGTGTGGTCGTCAGAGGTGGGCTATCCGGGGGCGCCTGAATACCGTGAGTTCTACAAGGACTTGGGGTGGGAAGCAGAGTACGAATACATCAAGCCCTACATCATGCCCAATGGCCAACGCAAAAATACGGGGATTAAGTACCACAAAATTACCGGGCGCGGTCTTGGTTTAGGGGACAAGCAACTCTATGACCCCTACTGGGCTCGGGAAAAAGCAGCCGAGCACGCCGCCAATTTCATGTTTAACCGCGAAAACCAAATTCGCTACCTATACCACCTAATGCAGCGTCCGCCAATTGTGGTCTCTCCCTACGATGCGGAACTTTATGGTCACTGGTGGTATGAAGGGCCTTGGTTCCTTGACTTTCTCTTCCGCAAGGTCTGGTTTGACCAAGACACCTTTGCCATGACCCACTTGGCAGACTATCTGCGCGCCCATCCCACCCAGCAGGTGTGCCGTCCGTCCCAGTCCAGTTGGGGCTACAAGGGGTTCCATGAATACTGGCTGAATGACACCAATGCTTGGATTTACCCCCACCTCCATAAGGCCGCTGAACGGATGATTGAACTGGCCAAGGGGGAGCCGTGGGATGAACTGAGTTGGCGTGCCCTCAACCAAGCGGCACGGGAATTACTCCTTGCCCAATCCTCAGACTGGGCTTTTATTATGCGGACGGGAACGATGGTACCCTATGCGGTTCGCCGCACCCGTAGCCACTTGATGCGCTTCCACAAGCTCTATGATGACATCAAGGCACAAAAAATTGATGCGGGTTGGCTGGAAAAAGTGGAAGCCATTGACAATATCTTTCCCCACATTAACTATCGGGTCTATCGCCCCTTGTAGTCGGGGCAGTGGTTAAAGAACGCCAAAGCCTTTGCGTTTCTTTTGCTTCTTGGGCTTTTTGGGAGCCTGAGCACGACCCCCTCGACCCATTGGGTTCATACCCGGCATACCCATTCCCGGAAAGCCCCCTTGACCCATCTGCTGCATCAGGGATCGCATCCGCTGGAAATCGCTGACCAACTTTGTTACATCGGCTACTTGATAACCAGAACCTTTGGCAACCCGTTCACGGCGACTGGGGGAGCTAGCGAGAAGTTCAGGATTGCGACGCTCTTCGCGGGTCATGGAGTTAATCATTGCTTCCGCCCGTTTGAGTTGTACTTCGCCCTGCTGGAGTTGCTCCGTTGAAATTTTATTCATGCCGGGGATGAGCTTCATAATTCCCGCAAGGGAACCCATATTTTTTAGTAGGCGCAGTTGCTTGAGGAAGTCATCAAAGTCAAACTGGGCTTCGAGGATTTTGCGGGACATTTTTTCGGCATCGGCCAAGTCCACTTCCTCTTGGGCTTTTTCGACAAGGGTGAGGACATCCCCCATCCCCAAGATGCGAGAGGCCAAGCGATCGGGATAGAAAGGTTGGAGAGCCTCGACTTTTTCACCAACACCAATAAACTTAATCGGTTGTCCGGAGACTTGACGCACCGAGAGAGCTGCACCGCCGCGTGTATCCCCATCCAGTTTGGTGAGAATGGCTCCCGTAATCCCCACCTGCTCATGGAAGGCACGGGTGAGGTTGGCCGCCTCTTGCCCCGTCATCGCATCTACTACTAAGAGGGTTTCGTGGGGTTGTACCGCATCTTTAATGGCCGCCAGTTCTGCCATCATCTCGGCATCAATTTGTAGGCGCCCCGCTGTGTCAATAATCACGGTATCCACACCGAGTTCCTTGGCTTTGGCCACCCCTTGGCGAGCAATTTCCACGGGGCTAACTTCTGTACCCATCTCAAACACGGGCACGTCAATTTGTTTGCCAAGGGTAATCAACTGATCAATCGCAGCGGGACGATAGACATCGGTGGCCACCAAGAGGGTGCTGCGGCGTTCTTTGCGCAGGTGCAGGGCGAGCTTTGCTGTGGCGGTGGTTTTCCCCGTTCCCTGTAAACCGGCCATGAGAATAATCGTGGGGGGTGGCTCCACGTGAGCAAGGGGACTGTGGGATTCCCCCATGACCTCAACAAGGGCATCGTAAACAATTTTGATAAATTGCTGATCGGGACGAACCCCGGCAATGACCTCAGCACCGATCGCCCGCTGACGCACATTTTCAATAAAGTCTTTAGCGACCTGGAGGTTGACATCGGCCTCTAACAGGGCACGGCGCACTTCCCTAAGAGCTTCTTGGATATTGTTTTCGGTAATTTTGTCTTGACCCCGTAGGGTTTTCCAAGCAGATTCAAGGCGTTCAGCAAGGGCGTCAAACATGGATTACAGCTCAAGGGGCAACAAGAATTTCATTGATCTTAGAGTATCTATCGTAGCAAACCGTCTTCCCCATACCGTCTTGGCTGCCGATTTAAGCAAGGGGCTGCGAGTTGCAATTTGTAGCAAAGTTAGCAGTGGTCGTCAACCGTATCCGCTAGGCTTTCACGGTAAGATAAAAACATTGGGGTTAGAGTCTTTATTTTTATCAGGTTCTATAAAGACGGCCTATTAAAGGCTCTGATCGGCGGGAGGTGTCCAATGCTTGTGATCCTCACCCAAAATCAGATTTTACCGTCACAGTCTGTGTGTCAATCCTGCTTGTTTGCTGATCGCCAAGGCAAACCCCGCTGGCAGGAGGGTCAGCTCCGTTGTGGGGCGCCTCTAGGGAGTACTGCTGAAGCGGGATGTCAACACTTTCGCTGTCAAATGGGGTTTCATTTAGTGGCGGTGTCAGATTTGCCGACTCCTCTCGAGCAAGACCATTGAGGGAAATCGCCACCAAGGAATATCAATGCTGGAATTTGAGAACTACGATCCGGAAGACTTTTACGACGAGTGGTTTCTAGCCAAAGGCCAACCACGACCTTTTATTGAACCGCTGTTACAACGGGTGCGATCGCTGCCAGCGGGAGAACTGCAACAGCGCCAAAAAACCGCCCAACAGGTGATGTTTAACATTGGCGCCACATTCACGGTCTATGGTGCTGCCGAGGGCACCGAGCGGATCATGCCCTTTGATATTCTGCCGCGGGTCATTCCCGCCCAAGAGTGGCAAGCCCTTGAACGGGGTCTCAAGCAACGGATTGCGGCGCTCAATACATTTATTGCTGATGTCTATGGTGAGCAAAAAATTATTAAGGATGGTGTCATCCCACGGGAAATCATTGAGTCGGCCAAGGGCTATCTGCGTCCCTGCCACGACCTGAAGCCGCCGGGGGGCATTTGGTGCCATATTACGGGTACCGACTTAGTGCGCGATCGCGATGGCACCTTCTATGTTCTAGAAGATAACCTGCGCTGCCCTTCGGGGGTCTCCTATGTGCTGGAAAACCGCCGCGTGATGAAAAGCACGTTTCCCCTTGTCTTCAAAGAACTGCACATTCAACCTGTGGACGAGTACCCCAGCCGTCTCCTAGAAACGCTGCTGAACCTTGCGCCCCCCGGCCTACCGGATGCGACCGTGGTGGTACTGACGCCGGGGATGTACAATTCCGCCTATTTTGAGCATTCCTTCCTTGCTCAGCAAATGGGGGTAACGCTCGTGGAAGGGCGGGATCTGGTGGTGGCTGATGGTTACCTACAAATGCGCACAACCAAGGGTCTGAAGCGCGTGGATGTGGTCTATCGCCGCATTGATGATGACTTCATTGATCCAGCGGTATTTCGTCCTGATTCGATGCTGGGGGTCAGGGGTCTGATGGAGGTTTATCGCCAAGGGCGGGTGGCGATCGCCAATGCCCTCGGAACTGGCGTGGCCGATGACAAGGTGATTTATGCCTATGTGCCGCAAATGATTCGCTATTATCTCGGTGAGGAACCCCTACTACCCAATGTGCCCACCTACCTGTGTTGGGAGCCACAACAGTTGGATCATGTGCTCAAGAACCTCGATTCCCTCGTGGTGAAATCTGCCAACGAGTCCGGCGGCTATGGCATGCTCATTGGTTGCCAAGCCACGACTGAGCAGCGGGCAGAATTTGCGGAGCGCATCAAAGCCAATCCCCGCAACTACATTGCCCAGCCCACCCTTTCGCTGTCGCGCGTGCCCACCCTGCTGGGGGATGAAATTGTCGGCTGCCATGTGGACTTACGCCCCTATATCCTGTACGGCAAGGAAATTTATGTCCATCCCGGTGGTCTGACGCGGGTGGCGATGAAGCGTGGCTCATTGGTGGTGAATTCTTCCCAAGGGGGCGGGAGCAAGGATACTTGGGTGCTTAATGATTAGAGCCGTCTTTTGGGGACAGGGGATGCTAGCGGTAAGGCACCACCTATGTTAAACAATTATTAGCTATTAGCCAACGCTGATCGGTGAACTTAGCCTAAACTTGCTGCGGTACTGAAGGAACTTAAGCACATGAATGAATTTGAGACATCCCCAACCACAGAAACTACCCATACGGAAAAGCCTATTTTTGAACCAACGCCGGCACCAGCACCCTTAGCGGAAGTAGAGTCTCAGCCAGCGCCGCCGAAAGTGGGCGGTCTCACGGATGAACAGTGGCAACAGGCTCGTGAAAAACTCTATTGGCTCCTCACGGTCTTCCCCGATCAGGTTAGTGCATTTGTGGGTGAATACAAGCAGCCCCTGCGCACCCTCCTCATCATTCTTGCCACCATTCCTTTTGTGGCACTAGCGGTTGCCATTTTGGAAGTAGTGAATGCCATTCCCCTCCTAGGCCCGACCTGTGAACTCGTAGGCTTTGGCTACACTTGTTGGTTTCTCTATCGCTATGTCCTCTTTGAGTCCGGTCGCCGTGAACTTGGCCAAAAGGTGAATGAGTATAAATCCCGTATCCTTGGGAATGAAGGCGGCAGTTCTTCTTAAGCGAGTTCATGCGCCTGCATTATCTCCAGCACGTGCCCTTTGAGACCCCTGCCTACATTGCCCAGTGGGCGATCGCCCGTGGTTTTGATTGGCAAGGCAGTCATCTCTATGCAGGCGAGCCGCTACCCGCATTGACGGAGGTGGATGCGCTGATTGTGATGGGCGGCCCTATGGGGGTACACGATGAGGCTGTTTATCCATGGTTAGGGTCTGAAAAGGCCTTTTTGCGCCAAGCAATCGCCAACGGGTTACCCATTTTCGGGATTTGTCTTGGTGCTCAGCTCTTGGCACAAGTCCTAGGGGCAGAGGTCACCCCAGCACCCACGAAGGAAATCGGCTGGTTTCCCATTGAACTGACAGCAGCCGCCCAAGCGCATCCTTGGTTTCAGGATTGGCCACCCCAACTGACGGTGCTGCATTGGCATGGGGAGATGTTTAGCCTCCCTCCGGATGCAATGCCCCTCGCCAAAAGTGCCACCTGTCCGCAACAAGGATTCTTGTGGGGCGATCGCGTTGTTGGTCTTCAGTTTCACTTAGAAGTGACCCCCGCTAGCCTTGGGGAGTTGATTCAGCACTGTCAGCATGAGCTAGTCCCCGGCCCTTACATTCAATCCGCCACAGAGATTCAAGCTCAAGCCGCGCAAACCGCACTCTTGACTCCCTATCTGGAACGTTTACTTGAGCGCTGGATTCAGTCGTGATCATTACCAGTCGGCAGAATCCCTTGGTGCGCTCGATCCGTAGGCTGCACCACCGCAAATATCGCCAAGGGCACTTGCTTTTAGAGGGGACTCATTTGCTCCAAGAGGCACTGGCAGCCGGCTATCGCTTATCAGTGGTTTGCTATACCAGCGCTTGGCAAGCAAAGCAATCGCCAACATTTTGGCAGCAGGTTGTCCATAGGAGCGATCGCACCGTTGAAGTCAGTGAAGAGGTACTGACTGCCCTCTGTACGACAACCACTCCCGATGGCGTTGTTGCTGTTGCCAACTATACACCCCTTCCTACCTTGCCACTCCAGCGTTTAGGTCTGTGCTTAGTCACGCTTCAGGATCCGGGCAACTTGGGAACGATTATTCGTACCGCTGCCGCCGTGGGTGTTGAGGGGCTATTGTTGACCCCCGATTGCGTGGACATGACCCATCCAAAAGTGTTGCGTGCCAGTGCCGGCCAGTGGTTTCGCCTACCGATGCAAACTGTTAGCGATGGTTTGGCCACTCTCAAAGCCTACCAAGCCCAAGGATGGCAAATAGTCGTCACATTACCAACCGCGCCACTGATCTATTGGCAAGCGGATTTTCGTCAACCGACCTTACTGGTCATGGGAAATGAAGGCCAAGGGTTACCCCCGGCCTACCAAGATCTCACGTTTACGGCACTGCGGATTCCTCAGGAGCCAAATGTTGAATCCCTCAATGTGGCGATCGCCACAGCAGTGCTCTTGTACGAAGTCTATCGCCAACGCTGGCTGAACTAAACCACAAAAAAGTTGAGAACGCCTACCACTAGCACTAGGGCAATCCATAGCCCAGAGCCAAGGAAAATTAACTGCTTTGAGCGATCCCAATCTTGGGGAGAGGCGTAGGCCACTGGCACACCCACCACCATCACAAAGGAGAGGATGACAAGGGCAGCAAGAGCCAGTTGAAAGAGAATCGTCATTGTTGCTAACTCCCAAATCTTATCAGCGGCAATGGTAGCGAAGCGGCTACCTCTGAACTAGCATTATCCCCCATTTGTTGACCCTAAACTAGGCTCAGAAGCGAGTTATATCGCAACTACTGCCAACCCTGAGCCAGCCACGATCGCGGATCGACGCACTCGCCATTAACGTAGAGTCCCCAATGTAAATGGGGTCCTGTGGAGGCACCCGTATTGCCAACCGTACCAATGACTTGCCCTGCCTCAACCATTTGTCCCTCTTGGACGTGAATTTGATCGAGGTGCAGGTAAATCGTCAGCACCCCTTGCCCATGATCAATACCGATCGTGTTGCCATGGATGAGAAATCCTTGGGATTCTCGCCCCACTAAGGCCACTCGCCCCCGCTGCGCCGCTACTACGGCTGATCCCTTGGGGCCTGCATAGTCCAAACCACGATGGAAGTAGTCCTTGGCCAAAACCCCGTTGTAGTACCGCCGTACGCCGTAGGGTGTGGTCACAGGGCCACTGTTGGGGCGGCGAAAGGCACCTTGCCAGAGTCTTTCGGGGGTGACCAGTGCCTTAAAGGCATCCACGCGATCAAATTCCAAATCCGTTCCTGAGGAGTCTTTGCCCGGTGGGAGCCAAATCCTTTGCACAGGAAAGGAGCGATCGCCCACCCACAGAAGCATATTGCGGGTTTCATTTCCTGAGCGAACCACCAATGAACGGCGGCCGGGGGTCTGGAGTGGTGTTGTGGCCACAAAGGCACGCCATTGCTGTGGCCCAATGGAAAAGACCGGCAGCGCTTTGCCCGCCACCTCGACCGTGGGCTGTTCTGAAGCGTTGACCACAATGGCCAGCGTATCTCCCAAAACAGGGCGATCGGGACTGACGGTGACCGTAATTGGAATCGTAACTTGACTACTGGCGGGCAGAATGGTGGCAGTGATAATGGCAGGTACTAGCCACGGGAAAAGGCAATCGCGCATAGCGGCAAGAAACAATGAGCCTCTAGATTGGACACGCAAAAATGCACTGGGGTTCCAAGCAGGAACGAATGAGAAAAAGCCGCCAGTAAATTTACCGACGGCTGGATGATTAAAGCATCCTTGGGCGTAATTTAACGACGGCGGGGCACTTTGGCTAAGTAATCAATATCAGCAGCACGCAACTGCTGGGCATAGCGAGTCTTGGGCGCGATCGCTGCTGCCAAATCGCGGTATTTGCGGGGGTCGCCCTCCGGTAGCCGCCGCTCTTGGAACTTGCGATCGTAGAATTTCTCCAGCGTAAACCGCCAATCGGTGGTAGTGGTGCCCACTTTGTCGCGGTATTCAAAGCCATAGCGCGGCGTCACGAGGTTAAAGGGACGTCCCTCCATCCGCTTGCGCTGGTAGGGCACCGTAAAGTCACCAAAGGCATTGGTGTATTCCTCACTGTCGAGGAGGGCATCGACAAAGCCATAGAAGCCAAGGGTGCCGATTTTAATTGACCAAGCAATTTTTTCCTCTTCGTTGTAGGCACTGCGCCCCAAGAACCGCCGCAGGCACACATCCACCAAACGGTAGTTGTCGTTCACAGCCACCACCGTATTGTAGAAGCGCTCTGATTTGGCCAGACCGCGAATGAAGTCCCGCACCGTAATCACTCGGTTCACTAATTGGGATTCCAAGGTGATTTGACGGTTAAAGGCTAAGGTGGCATGCTCACTAAACACCTGCCGATAGCAGGCCCAGATCACCTCGCGGATTTCCGGGTAGGAGGCCGCATCCTCAAGACGATAGATATAGGGGCTATCTTCGTTTTGATCGGCAATGCCAAAGGTAGCGACGCGGTGGTTTTGAGTCGTCGGCTTGTAGGCGAGTAGAGGTAAGTCCATGGATCTCTCCCAAGTCAAAGAGTGAAACAATAGCTAGCGCAGCGGAAAGGTCGCCGTCGGGTTGATCGACGCCGGTACAGTCGGGCGATCGCGCCGCGTGGTATCGGGGATTTGCACATTGGCCGTGGACACTGGCTTGAATTGCACAGGTGTCACCTTGACTGATCGTGCCATCTCCAAGAAATTGCGAATGTCGCCCCACTTGTAGCGACTGTTCTCTAACTTATCGCGCCAGTAGTCACCATAGCGAGGGGTCACCAGATTAAAGGGGCGATCTTTATAGCGACGACGCTGGTAGGGCACGGTGTTATCGCCAAAGTTTTGCGTATATTCGTCACTATCCACAAGGGTATCCACAAAGTTCTGCCAACCGTCGGTGGCAATGCGAATGGACCACGCCAGTTCCTCATCTTTGTTGTAAGGGGCACGCCCAAGGAGCCGCTTCAGGGCAATTTCCACCAAGCGATAGTTGGAGTTCGTCTCCACCACCAAGCGACGGAATGTCTCCGATTTGGCCAAGCCGCGAATAAAATCCCGTACCGAAATGGCACGATTGGCTAGTTGGGACTCCAAATGGGGCTGGCGGGTACTCTTGAGGACAACGTGTTCACTAAACACTTGGCGATAGGCTGCCCAAATCAGTTCATCAATATCCGACTGATCCACTGCATCCTCAAGGGAATAGCGCCAAGGGGTGTCTTCATTGGGCACTTCATAGCCCGGTACCCGCTGATTTTGGGAACTAGGGGCATAGCTCAGCAAGGGAATCGTCATGGCTTACACCTTTGGTTGAGAGGGCAAATAACGATAGGGCAACGCAACGGGCACAGGTTTGACCGGTGTCGGCGGTAGATCCCGCTCTTGGGCGGTGTTGGGAACCGTCACCAAACTGGAGGTGGCCCGTGCCACATGGCGTTGAGTATCGAGGGTAGGCACCACAATTGAACGCGCCATAGAGAGGAAGTTGGCTGGAATCGCGCCGCGGATAATTTGCTTGTCCAGTGGCCCTGCGGTGTAGTAGCGCACTTGATAGTAAGAACGACCACTGAGGGACATTTCCTTGTTGCGCCAGTAGTCGCTGTAGCGGGGATTAACGAGGTTAAAAGGACGCGCCATGCGCCGCCGCCGTTGGTAGGGGACAATATCGGCACCAAAGTTTTGCTGGTACTCATCGCTGTCCACCAAGGCATCAATAAATCCTTCTAGGCCACGGGTGGCTAGAATAATCGACCAAGCAATCTGCTCCTGCTGGCCATAGGTGGGGCGGCCAAGGAATCGCTTGAAGGAGACATCCACGAGGCGGTAATTGGAATTGACGGCTGCCACTTGCTCGCGATAGACCTCGGACTTACCCAAGCCACGGATAAAATCCTGTACGGAAATGGCACGATTGCGCAGTTGGGATTCTAGGAAGGGCTGACGGTAGGAGTCCAAAATCAGGTGCTCGCTGAAAATTTGGCGATAGGCTGCCCAAATCAGGGCATCCACGTCTGCGGCATCGGTGGCATCGGTGAGGCGGTAGATGACGGGATCATCCTCGGCGGGGACTTCATAACTGACCACCCGCTGGTCAAGGGTTCTGGGCTTCACAGCCAGCAAGGGTAACGACATAACTTTCCAATCCTTTTAGGTGTGCATGGACAGAGAGTCCCTCTGGAGGGCAAGTTGACAACGGGAACGCACAACAATGTCGGGGTCGCGATCGCTCAAATGATTGAGGAGGAAACGCACCGCTTCCCGAAGGGCACGAGCAGCCGCCTGCTGATGCAGATGATCGAGGGCAACACCCACGGCATAGCGAACCGCCCAATCCGCTGCTTCACTGTTGCGTTGAAGAACTGTGAGTGCTTCCCTTAATTGAGCCTCTCTTGCCGTCTCTTCAGGGATTAACTGCCAGCGGAGCGTTCCTAAGGCCTTTGTGGCGGCGCGGCGAACACTGGGGGCAAAATCCGACTGCGCGGCAGCCAATAAGACCCGTAGGGCGGCAGGATGACCAATATTCCCCAAAACTCGCACCCCATAGGCACGGGCACCATAGTTGTATCCATCCAACTGTGCCAACAGCGGCTCCACAACCGCATCCCCAAGGGCAATGAGGCCTGCCACAGCGGCTTGGGCAGCAGCGGGGTTGTTGTACCCCAAAACCGCAATCAGCGTGGGAATAGCAGCGGTGTCTTTTTGCTGGGCAAGCTGAACCACCGCCTCGCATAGGGCAGGAGCAGAGGTGGCGGTCTCAACGGCATGGATATAGGGATGGAGATCACTCACAGCAGTTGATCCAATCCTTGAAAGAGGGAGAGGGTCTGTTCGGCTGGGGCGGCCTGCCGCAGTTGCTGGCTGAGGATGCCGTGGAGGGCAATGAGCTTGAAGCTCGCTTCAACACCCGCCTGCAAAATAGCCTCTGCTGCGGGTAGATAGCCCATCGCTCCCAAATCCAGAAGCGCTGTCCGTCGCAGTTGCACATCCTCACTGTTGAGAGCCGCTAGCAGGCGATCGCCATACTCGGCCGCTCCCGTGAGCTGAAAAAGTGCCCGCGCAGCGGCAAATTGGACTCGCGGCATTTCATGAGCCAAGAATGGCTCAATCAGGGCAATGGCTTCAGTGGCACCAAGGTGACCCAAGCTTTCAATCACGGCTTCCACTGGCTGCACCAGATGCGGGCGACCGGGGACGAGCCGCGCCATTGCCACACCCCCTTCTAGGAGCGATTGCAGGGGCGCGATCGCTTGAGGGTCTCCCAACTGACCAAGAGCAATGGCCGCCGCCTCACGGACATAAAAATCCTCGCAGCGCAAGCACTCAATTAATGCCGGTACGGCTTGGCGATCGCCCAACTTGCCCAAGGCACGGGCGGCATTCCGCCGCAGAGGGTAACCCCCCAATTCTGTGCGATCGGCCTCATCGGCCAAAGCAGCAATCAAGGCGGCCACAATCGCCTGCCGCTCCGCTGCCGTTGCTGTTTCTAGGCCAAACTTCCCCAGCCACCACGCCGCATAGTAGCGGAGACTGGTATCCGTCCCCTGAAGCTGCGCCAGCATTTGGGGAACCGTCAGTTGTACCGGTTCAGAGACCGCCGTCATTCCCTCTCCAGACATCAGCCAATTAGGAGGCGACCACGGGGGTAATGGAAACGATTTTGCCCCCCATGCGGGTAATGCGCTGCATCTCTTCATTCATGCGGTTGTAGGGCACCGTAATAAAGGTGCTACCGCTGCGCCGAATCGGAAACCCCATTTTGTCAGTTTCTTCGTTTTGACGCAGACCCACAACCTCGTAGCGGAAAACGCGAGCGCCGGAGGGGCTAAGGGCAGCACTTCCAGACGCAGTTTGACCAAACATGACACCTGACTCCCAATCTCAAAAGGACGCTAAACAAACATTCCTAGGCAGGATTGACACTGACAATGCGAGCACCCGTGCGCTGAAGCTGCTGCATTTTGCTCGACAGTTGCTCATAGGGCACCAAGAAGGCGGTACTGCTGCGGCGCACCCCCGGATAGCCCGGTTGGCGAATGCCCGCCACTTCAATGCGATAGACGCGGCCACTTTCACCAAAGGAACCACCCAAGCAAGCCCGTGGGGGAACATCGGCACTGGGGGTGTAGTAGGCAAAGGCCGTATCGCTACTCGAAGGCGGCACCACCGTATTGGGACTGTTGGTGGCCAGATCCCGCGCTAAACGGGACATGCTGCCTTCTGCTTGGGCGCGATCGCTATTGGCATAGCCACGATAGAGACGGAACATGCGGTTAAAGCCCACTGTTTTCTGACCCGGCTGGCTATTAAAGCCACGGTAATAGGGCACGACCCAATCCCCAAAGCTATCGGTGTATTCGGGGGAATCAATGTAGGAGTCAATGTCGGCATCAAAGCCCTCATTTTCGTAGAGATCCAAATGGAAGATTACTTCCGACTCGTCGTAGGGTGCCCGCCCCAACAAATGCTTATAGTTCAGTTCAATGACACGGGTTTGAAAATTGCCGTAGAGAAACTTCTCTTTGTATAGTTCCGACTTGGCCACTGCGCGCACAAACTCCCGCACGGTAATTTTGCCATTGCGCAACAGTGACTCCGCACTCACCAAACGCTCCGATGCCATGACATAGTCATTGCCCAAGACCTGACGGTAAACGGCACGGATGACAGTCTCTAGATCTTCCTCGCTCCAGTTGGCACGCAGCTCCACCCGCGGAGCATCACTGAAGGCGGAGGTACCCAAGCGCGAAGCAGCAGCAGTAATAGCCACGGTACAAACTCCTAAATATCGAGGGTACAAACAAGCCCGGTGCTGTAAACAAAGGGTCAGCCCAACGCCGACAACATCTGCTTACCTCACCGGGCAACGAAGGGAAACGCCTATTAGCTGAGGGCGTTAATGGCGTAGTCGATGTAGGCGTTGGCTTCCACCGCAGCTTGGCCCGTCAAGCCATGATTGGCTTTGATGTATTTCAGAGCTTCCACATACCAGCTTGGGGAGAGATCAAACGTGCTGTTGATTTCAGACAAGCCAGCGATGAGGTACTCATCCATCGGACCAGTGCCACCGGCAACGAGGCAGTAGGTCACCATCCGCAGGTAGTAGCCGATGTCACGGGCGCACTTGGCTTTGCCTTCGGGGGTCGAGGCATATTGAGAGCCTTGCATGGTGGTGGTGTAGGGGAATTTTTGGTACACCGCTTGGGCTGCGCCGTCAATCAGGCTCTGAGCATTGTTGGTCAGGGCGCGAGCAGCTTCCATGCTGGCCACAGCGCGCTTGAAGCGACCGTCAACCGCTTGCAGCTCGGTGTTGCTAAGGAAACGACCTTGGGTATCAGCGGCGGCAATAGCTTCAGTAATCGGCGTTTTCATGGATAAAATATCTCCCTAAAAAATGTGCGTGTTCAGAACGGTCAAAGTTACAAGACGGTAGCTGTGTCTTAGGCAACAGCGGCAGCGGCACGATCAAAGTAGCCAGCAATCTCAGACATCAGGGCGCTGCAATCGCCAGGAGTGATGCCATTGGGATCATTGGCGATCGCGATCGCGGCATCTTTCATTTTTTGGATAGCCACAGCCACGGAGGAGCCGGGGGTACCAAGGGCTTGGTAGGTTTCCCGCAGACCGTTCAAGCAGCGATCATCGAGCACGCTGGAGTCACCGGCCAAAATGGCGTAGGTCACATAGCGCAAGATGATTTCCATGTCGCGCAGGCAAGCAGCCATACGACGGTTGGTGTAAGCATTCCCACCGGGTTGGATCAGTTGGGGTTGCTCTGCAAAGAGGGCACGAGCAGCGTTAGCAACGATCGTGGAGGCATTGCTGGTGATGCGGTTGACGGCATCCAGACGCTTGTTGCCTTCTTTCACCAAGTTGGACAGGGCATCGAACTGGGCGTTGGTGAGGAATTCACCGCGGGCATCGGCCTGAGCGACAACTTTGGCAAATGCATCTAGCATGGATCAATTCTCCTTAAAGGTTGTTAAAGAAGTTAGAACTTCTTGACATTCCTGCCCCTAGCGGGATTGCAGGATTTTTATGGTGTTTTTGTGTCAACCCATAAAGGCTGTGTCAAGCAACCTTAGAGCGACCAAGCTGATCCTTGGTGTGGATATGTCAGGTCACGAACACCACAGGGGTGGGTGCCGGAAAGGTCGAATAACAGCCCGTGTTTCCCTAGGTGAGGTCAACAACCGTGCTGTTAAACCCTTCAGGTATTTCTTATACAATGCGGTGGGAAACCTGTTTCGCCGTAGTTATTAATTTGTAAAATACTTTTGTGAGATAAATTAAGCTTCCCGCGATCGCCATAAAATTGGTGCGATTTGTCCTAAGTTTTTCCTAAGTTTCGTGAAGTTTCTTTAACATTATTCTCAGGAAGTTACGATCCACATGAGTGAACCGTTGCAATTTAGCTTATTTGACACCCTCGCCCCCACCGAGGCCGAATCCCCGCCACCGACGCCTCTCGATGCTGCTACCTATGATCAAATTCCGCTGCGCGCTGAGGTGCCTATTCCCGCCGGTACCTACCGCGACTTGGAGGCGCTTGCGGCGCATTGTCAGCAGTGTCAACGCTGTGGCTTAGCGGCCACCCGTACCCATGTGGTGGTCAGCCGTGGTAATCCCGCCGCCAAGCTGATGATTATTGGTGAAGGACCGGGTCAAGCGGAGGATGAAACGGGTCGCCCCTTTGTTGGCAAGGCAGGGCAGCTCCTCGATAAAATTCTGGCTTCGGTCAATCTCGATAGTGAACGGGATGCCTATATCTGCAACATTGTGAAGTGCCGCCCTCCCGGCAATCGCGTCCCTGAACCCGCTGAAACAGCAGCCTGCCTGCCCTATCTGTTAGAGCAGATTCGCTTGGTCAATCCCCGCATTATTCTACTGGCGGGGGCAACGGCTGTGCGCGGCTTGCTCCAAGATCAGCGGGGGATTACAAAAATTCGCGGTCAGTGGATTGAATGGCAGGGACGCTGGTGTATGCCGATTTTTCATCCTGCTTATCTGTTGCGAAATAACTCGCGGGAGCCGGGCAGTCCCAAGTGGCTAACGTGGCAGGATATGCAAGCCGTGCGCGATCGCCTGCGCCAACTCGATGCTTAGATTACTCCTGACGGTGGGGATGTTCCTGCAAATAGCGTAGCCAAAGCTCCGAAAGTTCCCGCGCCTGTTGCTCCTTTTCGCCAACAATGTGGTACATTCGCCGCGGCCGACCGCGACCTTCCACCTTCTTCCAATAACCATCAATAATTCCCTCATCCTCGAGGAATTTGAGGGCGCTGTAGAGCACCGTATCGGAAAGGCGGTAAAGAGGATATTCGTTTTCAATGGCTTGAATCAGCGCCGTGCCATAGGAGTCCCCCTTTTCCACAAGGGTATAGAGCACATAGCACACCGCAACTTCCTTGCTCAGGTAAACGGGCGGTGGCTGGCGGAAAAAGGTGTAGATATCTTCCAGTTTCATAACCTTATCCTCAGCAATGGGCTACTGCTGATCCATTGACTCCCCAAAATTCCTCAGATCATGGAAGCGTCTGAATTCAACTCTGTTGCTCCAAACGATAGAAAACACAAATACTCCCCCCTTAATATCAGCACTTGCCTCTAGCCTTATATAGCGCATGAAAGTCACTAAGTATTTATCACTACCAAGACTACAATATTGTTTTACAACCCTTTCCTGAAATATAGGAGAAACAGTCTTCTCCCCTGTCGGCTTTCACGATTTTAAGCGTCTGCCGTCCTTGTAAAAAGGGCTGTACTTCTGATTTTAGGAAGTTTGAGAGAAAAGTGTTCCTTGCATCATAATTCCGCAGTTGGCAAAAATCAAGTCATTGACCTGTTGTAAATTGATTTCAAGGGTGATCAGCAGCAAAATTTCTTAACAAAAATTCACGATAAATCTGCCAGCGGCGGCCATTGTGGACCAGCAGTGTGAGGTGGGATACCCAACAGCGAGCCGCAAAGGATTGTGCTTGAAAGTCTGCCCAAGCGTGGCGAAAGTTGTCCTTGGTTAAATCACGAAAGGCGATCGTCATGTGGGGGGTAAAGGCATGGCGTTGCGTAGGGGGGAGGTGCAGGGGCTTCGCTACCGCTTTGACGAGATCTGCTTGTAGTGTCTTGAGGGCTGGGGTGGGTGCCACGTGAATATAAATGACTCGTGGGGGAAAGGCGGCAAAGCCATCGAGGATCAACTCCACTGGAGCGGCTTGCTCGGAAAAAGTTTCTAGAGCTTGCTCCAGATTTACGACCGCTGCATCTGGCCACCAAAAGGGGGGATAGAGGGTAACGTGGGGGGGAGAGCGCAGTGCCGCTTGGCTTTGGTAGCGATCGCAACAATACTGCTTGAGGCGGGTGACTTCCGCCTGAATGTCAGCATTGGGCAACAAAGCAATAAAGTAATGCCGCCGGTTCATTAGCGCTGTGCCACAACGGTCCAATGGCGATCGGAGGTGAGGGTGGCTTGCCACTGCTGCGGCGGCTGCGGCAAGGTTTTGAACAGATCCCCCATTTCCGTTAAGGTCAGTGCCGCATGGAGCGAATCGGCAAACAGTTGCCGTTGCTGGGGCGGGTCTTGACCCGCATATTGCTCAACCAAGGCTTGCAGTTCGGCCAATGTTTCTGGGCGATAAAGGTCACGGATAAACAACGTCCCTTGGGGACGCAGCACCCGCAGCATTTCGCCAAGGGCAGGCCGCGGATCCGCTAGGTGATGGATCAAGCTATTACTGATCACAACATCAAAACTCGCGTCGGCAAAGGGCAAGGCTTTGGCATCCCCTTGAATAAAGTTTAATTGCGGACTGTGGTGGCGGGCGATCGCCAGCATGGCTGAACTGAGGTCAATCCCTGTTAGTTGCCAATGGGGATAGCGTTGATGCAGCATTTGCAGAATCCGCCCGTTTCCTGTACCCACATCTAAAACTTTTAGAGGTTGCTCAACACTGGCTAAGACTGCGGCTAAATCTTCACAGAAGGCGGCATTAACAGCAGTAAAATCCATGGCGTCATAGGCGGCAGCCGTTTCTGGCGTCTCCATGACCTCAGGTTCAAGAATGCGTTGCAGCGGCATAGGCTATAGACCCGTCGCCGATCGCCCCTGCTTGGGTAAGCGCACAAACACAAAGTAGCTCAGATAGAGCATATAGATGACAAGGGCAACGGCGGCAAAGAAGCCAAGGGTACCGGCGCGGGCTTGGGCATGGAAAATATCTTTGAACATCAGGGGTGGCTCGAGCCAGACTTGGCAACTGGGGGTCTGAACGGCACCAGCGACAAACGCACAGGGCAAATAAAAGGCCTGACCAATGGCGGCAAGGATACAGTAGAGCGTGATTGCCCAGCGCCAGCTACTAAAGACCTGACCAATCAAATCTTGGCGATCGCTAATTTCCTCATTGAGATCCACCCAAAACCAGAGGCTAATGGGAATCAGCACCAAGGCCATAAATCCGGTGACGTAGGCCACTGGCCACTGCGGCATCATCAGGTACACCGTAATCGCCAATAGACTGGCCACCCGCCAATAGATAATCAGCAGTTGGGTAATCGCTGGCACATTTTTAACCGTTGACCACAGCAACAGGATCAAGGGAATAATTACAGTAAAGAGCACCGCAAGGCGGTAGTCCATCCACACGAGCAATCGCAGAAGTTCCAAGGACATGGCAGGCCACAGACCCAAGTGCAACGGTTCTATTATTAGGGATCGCCTTCCCAAGGCACAAGGCTAGAGCGATCGCACTCGCTCATACCAACGCATCAGAATGGCTGCTAACTTTTGCGAATCATGGCGCACGGTTGGCGTGGATTCGTCCATCACATCCGCAAGGATCAGTCGACAGTTTTGACGGGTCAGGGCTTCCCGATCAATAGCCACAGCGGTACTTCCCTGCTGCCCATAGCGTTCAAGGTGAGCGGCACTGGGGGGGTATTTTTGCACCAGCACCGCATCAAACAGGCGATCGCCCGTGACCGCATCAAGGGCACGCACATGATCACTCACAGCATAGCCATCGGTTTCCCCCGGCTGCGTCATAATGTTGCAGACGTAAACACAGGGGCACTGCCGCTCCGCTAGGGCTTGGGCAATCTCAGGCACTAAAAGATTGGGAATGATACTCGTGTAGAGACTGCCGGGGCCAAGGATAATGTAGTCGGCCTCATGAAGGGCTTGAATGGCGCGGGGCAGGGCTTTGGGGGCTGGGGGCGAGCAACCAATTTCGACAATTTTGCCGCGGGCGGCTGTAATGTTGGACTCCCCATGAATGAGGCGACCATCGGCAAGGCGTGCCCAAAGGGTCATATCTGTTAGGGTGGCTGGCAACACTTGACCACGAATGGCCAAGACCGCTGAACTGGTGGCGATCGCTCGCTCCAGATCCCCCGTGATATTTGTCATCGCCGTCAGAAACAAATTGCCAAAACTGTGCCCTGCTAAGCCATCCCCCGCTTCAAAGCGATATTGAAACAGTTCAGTGACGATTTTCTCCTCATCGGCAAGAGCCGCCAAGCAGTTGCGAATATCCCCCGGTGGCAACACCCCAATTTCCCGCCGCAGTCGTCCGGATGAGCCGCCATCATCGGCCATCGTCACAATGGCAGTGATATTGGAACTATAGAGCTTGAGTCCCCGCAAGAGGGTGGAGAGACCAGTTCCCCCCCCAATAGCAACAATTCTTGGCCCCCTGCCTAGCCGCCGATGGATGAGCAGCCGCTCCACCAAGGCCTTGTCGTCTTCTGGCAACAGGACTTCCGTAATCGAGCCAAGGGTGCGGGCATAGCCCCAAGCAATCAGTGCCAACCCCCCAAGCAGCAGTAAAGGGCCACTGATGTAGCTGGGCACAAAACGGGCAATACTTTGAACAAACTGCTCTAGAAATTGCAGGAAGTAAAAAATGGGGGTGAGGTTGATGCTAATGGCAAAGCCCAGACTAGCCAGCAAAACGCCAACTGCACTAATTAGGAGCCATCGTTTCACCAGTAGCCCAGGGAGCAACCATTGGGACCACAAACGGATTTTACGACGGGCTGGCCGTAGCTTCGCTGAGAGTGGTTGAG
Organism: Thermosynechococcus sp. PKX82; assembly: GCF_031583255.1. Classification (NCBI taxonomy): domain Bacteria; kingdom Bacillati; phylum Cyanobacteriota; class Cyanophyceae; order Acaryochloridales; family Thermosynechococcaceae; genus Thermosynechococcus; species Thermosynechococcus sp. PKX82. The sequence goes on from NZ_CP134169.1 coordinate 1,452,649, forward strand.
CCTTATTCGCTCTCCTCATCCGCACCAATACCCAAATAGGTTTTGCTCAGATAGCGGGCTAGGCGCTGCAGAGGATTGGCCACTTGTTTTTTGTGTTCGGCATGATTACTGTTAATGGGAACACCTAAAATCCCGGAAAATTCATCATCGCTAATTTCCCCTGCTTGGTGCTGAGCAAAGGAATCAACCACTTGAATGAGTTCATCGGTGGAAAATTCAAAACCATGTTGACTGGCAAAATCCACCACCTTAGGCGCCATCTCTCCTCGCAGGGCAGCGAGTTCCTCAGCATCTAGTTCGGCAGCGCCGCTGATATTGCCATCCCCTACCCCCAGAAGGTTCTCCAGTTCATCTCGTAGTTGGGTATCTTCAGCGGTCTTTTGCATGAACGCTAACACCTGTGCCGTCGCCATAGGCTTCCTTCCTTCGGTCAGTAAATTTTCTGCACGAACCGATTGGATTATAGCATTCTCTGCTGAGAGTATTTTTAGGCAACAGTTCTTAAGAAGGGCACCTCAACCACTTGAGCAATGATGCCCTCTGGGGTGTGCAAGGTTAACCCGGCACCGCCCACTTTGGTGCGCACATAGCCTAGACCAAAGGCACCCCCATTTAGGGGCGTACAACTGGTGAGCAGACCCACTTTTTCCCCTTCCAAAAGTAGGGGAGTTGGGGCGGGAACAACGGCACTCAATTCCAGTCCCCAGAGATGTTGTTTGACCCCTTGGTAGGTGTTGAGGCGGGCGATCGTCTCTTGGCCAATGTAGCAGCCCTTATTGAAAGAAATCGTATGCCCCAGTCGGGCTTCGAGGGGGTTATAGTCTTCGGTGAGTTCAGCCTCGGCAGCGGGTCGCCCTTGGCGGATGCGTAGGTGTTCCCAGTCGGTATCATTCAGTTGGAGATGGGCATTGAGGAGATCTGTGAGGGGGCGATCGCTCCAAAGGGTCAAGCCCGGAATCGCTAAGCCACTGGTGGCAGCAATGGTTATGGGAGCGTTTTCGTAGGTGAGAGTCACATGAGCGTAGGGCTGGGAAAACGGTTGCAGACCCAATTGGTCAGCGATCTGATCCGAAACGGCACCGAACACTCGGTAGCAGTAACTGTCAGAAGTGCGATCGCTCACCTGCACATCGTCGCCAAAGAAGATGTACTTATCGAGCCATTTCAAGAGAAACTCGCGGCGCTGTGGTGACACCAGTAGATCCACCCACTCCATATGAACAAGTAGGGTGACAAGATCAAGGGTGCGTGCCGTCGAGGTCAGAAAAACCGTATCTGCCCCTTGGCCGGGTTGCAAGACAAGACAGTTATTGGAGCTTTGATTGTGCAAAAACTTTAGGCGATCGCCCCCCGTGAGGCGTAGGCGCCCCCAATGACTGCAATCATAGACTGCACCACTGGCAGAGACTGTTTCCAGTAGATCCGTCATTCTTTTACTCCTAAGAGAAGCAAGTCCCGCTCAAGGAGCGATCGCACCCCTGCAAGATTGAAGCCCGGTTGCTCAGCTAATAACTCAGCCACGTTTTTTTGACCCGTCGCAGCCGCCAAGAATTGCTGCTCAGCCTGATTGAGCTGAATCACATCATAGTGACAGTTAAAGACACAGACCCCCGGCCAACCCTCTAAGCAGGGGTGTCGCCACGGAATAGCCACCAGCAAAGCCGCATCCTCAGACCAATCGTGACGGGGCAGCGGCGGCTTGGCCAAAAAGAACTCAAAGTGGGTCATTGCCTCAGGGTCAAGGCATTCAATGAGTTGATATTGCTGGATCGGATCTAAGTGCTGTGCGCGGTGCAACAGTTCTGGCTGGCTGCCCAATAGCCGCTCCAACCGCCAAACTTGAGGGTTAGAAAAGCCGACGAATTCTAGGCTAGAGGCAGCAATGAGGTCAAAGAGGCTGGCGATCGTGTAGTCAATTTCTTGGGGATGCACGTACATGTCGGCAAAGCATTCATCCCGCTGATTTTCGAGGCTCCAGCGCTCCTGCTCACGCTTTTTCAGGCGATTGTTCTGGGGCAATGCGGCAAAGAGTTGCCGTCCAATGGCCACCCCCTCGCGATAGTTGTGGCGATCGCTCCCCTGAAGTAAGGCAATGGCCTGCTGCATCAGTTTAATTTCCCAGCGACCGTAGGCTCCATAAACAAAGATGTGCAAAATGCCGCCGGGAGCAAGAACATCGGCGAGAGCTTGAATGCCCCGCTGCGGATCCGGCAGATGGTGCAGCACGCCCACACAGTTAATCATCTGGAACCTTTGCCCCAGTTGTGCCACATCCTCTAGGCTCAGGTGGTGAAATTCGACATTGGTGGCGCCCGATCGCCGGCAGCGCTCGCGGGCAATCTCCAAAGCACCCTCACTGAGATCCAACGCAGTAATCTTTGCCTGCGGATTCAAATGGGCGAGATATTCCGTTCCTACACCAGTGCCACAGCCAGCATCGAGAATGGCAACGTCCAACTGGGAGGGATAGCGTCCTGTGCAAAAGCTATAGGCCGCCGGCCAAGACCAGCGCCAGTTGTACCCCGGTGGTGGCTCATCAAGGAGCGGTTCCGGCGGAAAAGGATAGGTATTGTACAGTTGCCGCACAGCAGCAGTAATCTCAGCCGCCGAGGTCATGATGGTTCCCCTTGAGATAAGCGTCGTAATAATTCTCGGGTGGTTGCCTCTGGGTCAGCCGCATCCATAATGGCGCGGACAACGGCCACCTGAGTCGCCCCGGCCTTGACCACCTCATCAATATTACTGAGATCAATGCCGCCAATGGCAAACTGCGGCATCGGGGCGTGTTTGCGGGCGTATTGGAGATAGTCAAAGCCCACAGCCGCTTTACCCGGTTTGGTAGGAGTCGCAAAAATCGGCCCAACACCCACATAATCGGCACCTTCAGCAATGGCACGCTCCAGTTCTTGGGGATTGGTGGTCGAGCGTCCCACGAGGCGATCGCGCCCTAAAATTTGCCGAGCCAGTTCCATGGGAATATCCGTCTGTCCGAGGTGGACACCATCGGCATTGGCACCCACGGCAATATCCACGCGATCGTTGACCAAAAACAGGGCGCCGTAGCGTTGGCAGAGCGCTTGTAACTGGCGAGCCGTGGTTAGACGGGTGTGATCATCACTGGTTTTGTCGCGGTATTGCACAAGGGGCAGTCCCCCCTTCAAAGCAGCTTCGACGGTTTCCAGCAGGCGATCGCTGGGGGCAGTCACCAGATAGAGCTTTGCCCCTTGCAGGCGTTGCGCTCGAGCGTGGCGCGGGTTGAGGATCAAGGCTTGCTCGAGAATGTAAACGCGATAGCGGAGGGCTTTGGCGGTGTCACTCAGCTCAGTGTCCGTCAATTTCGCGTATTCTTCAATCACCCGCAGGGCTTCTTGGACACGGGCAAAGTTAGCAGTGAGCACCTCGCTGAGGGTCTGGCGATCGCGCTCCTGCGGATGACGCAAAGCAGTCCCCGGATCCTGATCCGTTTGTCGTGCCGCCCGCAACTCTGGGGTATGGTAGCGGCCAAGGGTTTGGCGCAAATCTTTACATTCTGCACTCAGGGCAGCATCTTCGCGGCCAAAGCGGCACCATTCCTCAATCACCCGCAGACCTTCGCGGGCACGGTCAAGGTTGGCATCGAGAATCCGCCGGATGCGTTGCCCCTCAAATCCGGGAGCTAAATTTTGCATAGCACGTCCGATCCCCACAGAAAAGAATCAACACAGTTCTGTTCACCGTTCATCGGCATTGTTGATAGCGTAATGAAGTTTTTGATGAGCCGTTTCAGCATTCACTCCCAGCCGTGGTTGAGTCACCTATGTTTGATCCTAGTGGGTTGGGGGACGCCCGTATTGGCGGCAGAACCGATTCCCATCCCCGTGCCACCGCCAGAGGTCAATACCGTCATCCCGATTCCTGTGCCTGCCCCAGAGGTGAGTACGGCGCCAATTCCCACCCCACCGCCGCAGCAGCTTGACAACTCCCTCGAACGATTGCCGGTGCCTAGTGACCCGATTCCGATGGGATTTGTGGGTCGCGATCGCGCGATGAATCAATTGCCGCCCCCACCAGACATTTCTGATGTAAACTTGGCAACACTCGCTCCCGTAGCCCCCAGAACGCGGTTTCGAGTCATTGTTTTGGATTTGCGGGAGGATGATCTAGCCAATCAAGAACGCCTGCGATCGCTCGTTCCCGAAGTGATACCCATTACCCTTGGCCAGCGCCGCGCCCTACAAGTGGGCAGTTTCCAAAACGAGGCCAATGCCAACGAAATGCGTACCTTTATGGAGGTCAATGGCTTCCGCGCTGAGATTCAACGTCTGCCCTAAACAACCTCAATTGGCTCAGGAACGACGCGAAGAGGCCTAAAGAGTGCCCGCTTTTTCAGCAGTGAAGTGAACCCCCTGCCCAAGCAATCAATTTTTCATAGACTTAGAGGATTAGGAGCAAATCGCCACAGGAGTTGAGTTGCTAAAACATTCTGAGGATACAACCGTTCCCAAAGACAATAGCAATATCAACAGGATAGATGAGCAAGACCGCGCCTTTCATGACTGGTATCGGTTTGTGCTCTCTTATCCGCCCCATCTTGTGAGGGACTACATAGAAGACTTTGGCTTGAATGCAGAGAATGTCATCCTCGACCCTTTTTGCGGCACAGGCACAACGCTGGTTGAGTCGAAGCTGCGTGGAATCCCCTCATTGGGTACCGAAGCCAATCCATTTGCCCATTTTGCGACGTGTGTTAAGACGGATTGGGATGTTGATCCGGATTTACTCTACCGTCACTCCTGTGAGATCGCAGAATTTGCCCTTGACATCCTGCGGCAGCAAGGGATAGGGGACTCGGTGCCTTTTGAGGGGAATATTGCGGATCTACCGTTACGCCAACTCTCGCCAGAACAACATAAACTCATCCTTACGGGGTCGATCAGCCCGATTCCCTTGCACAAGGTCTTGGTACTCCTTGACTGCTTAGAGAAATACAGAATAGAACAGGTCTATCGGCATCAACTGCTGGCGATCGCCAACATACTGGTTTTTGCCGTGAGTAATTTGCGCTTTGGCCCTGAAGTGGGTGTTGGCAAGCCTAAAGTTGATACACCAGTGATTAGTGCTTGGCTCGCCAAAATTGATGAAATGGTGGAGGATTTGCGGCAGGTCAAAAATCAAAATGATGCCCCTGCCCACGTCTATCTGGCGGATGCAAGATGTCCTGACCGAGTATTGCCGCCGCAGTCCGTTGATGCGGTGATCACCTCACCCCCGTATCCCAATGAAAAGGACTACACCAGAACAACCCGCCTCGAATCGGTGGTCTTGGGCTTTATCAAAACCAAGGCGGACTTACAAGCTTTCAAGAAGGGTCTGATCCGTTCCAACACGCGCAATGTGTACAAAACCGATGACGACGATCAGTGGATTCAAAACCATCCTGCAATTCAGGAGATAGCAGCTGAAATTGAACGCCGCAGAATTCAGCTGGGTAAAACGTCTGGCTTTGAGAGACGCTACAGCAGGGTAACAAAGCTCTATTTTGGTGGCATGGCACGTCACTTGGCTGCCCTGCGATCGCGCTTGCGTCCCAATGCTCAATTGGCCTACGTCGTGGGTGATCAAGCCTCCTATTTGCGGGTGATGATTCGCACAGGTCAGTTATTGGCTGACATTGCCCAAGCCCTTGGCTATGAGGTTGTGCGCACAGATCTCTTCCGAACACGGTTTGCCAGCGCCACGAAGGAGCAACTGCGCGAAGAAGTGGTGATCCTACGCTGGAAAGGATAGTCGAGTCAGTCCAGATGGGCTGTACCTTAAGAATTACTGTAAAATAAGGCATCAACTGGCAGTACACCCACCCTATGGTTACCTCTTGGGCGAATATGGTCATTGCCGCGACTTCAACGGCACTCAACTCCGCTGCGCCAAAGGCGATTGGCCAAAGGGCACGCGACGCGATCGCAACGACTGCGCTGGAAATCTTTTGTGTTTAATCTGCTGTCTGAGCGTCTTTTGCTGGTCATCGGCGGATTGGGGGCAGGTCTTCTCCTGTGGCAAACCGATGGCCCTTTGATGGTGGCCACCCTGAGTGGCGTGGGTACGATTTTTCTCCTCAGTCGCTGGCAACGCCGACTGTTGACGCTATGGCAAGACCTGCGCCAACAGATGTCTCAATGGCTACACCATCCCTTCGCCTTTACGGTGGTCGGGGGTTTGCTGGCCTGTTTGGGTACCTATACCCTTTTGCATTTGGGTCAACACACCGCAGATCCATGGCTCGTGGTGGCGCTTGTGATCCTCGGCATCCTTTTAGTGGCCGTCATTGCCCTGCTTGGGACGCTCATGGGGCAACTGCAACAGCAGCATCAGACCCAACAGGTGTTCCAATGGTTTGCTGACCTCACCCATCCGCAACCGCTGCATCGGCTAGTGGCTATTCGCCAATTAGCTCGCATCTCTAAGGGGGCAGAGCGTCGCCAAGTGCAGGAAGCCCTATATCTGCTACTGGGACAGGAAACGGATGCAATCGTTCGCCGTGCTGCCCTTGAGGTGCTCGATCATCTTGATGATGCCGCCTGAGTCCCTCAATTGGCTGGAGCGATGGTGCTTGGCTCGGTTGATTCGAGCGATTGCTAGTGTCATTGGGGTTGAGCCACAGCGATTCGACTACGTTGGCTTTGTTGAAATCACACGGCAAGTGAAGCAGGGGCGATCGCCCGCGCAGCAGCAGGCTATCGTGGCCACCGTCTTTGATCGGTTAGTTCCCCCCTTCATCAGCACCTTGGTACGCACACTCTTTCGCCCGACTCGCTGGGTTTGTGAGTGGAATGCGTGGTTTGCCACCCGCCTCACGGGCTGGTTAGTGGGAGCCAGCGATCGCTACTGGGTCGAGGTCATTCCCCCCGATCAACCCCGCCAATGGCAACACAGTGGCGTGCGCATTCAAAAATGCCGCTATCTTGCTGAATCTCAATGCGTGGCACTCTGTATCAACCTGTGCAAAAAGCCCACGGAGCAATTCTTTCGGCAGCGATTTGGCATTCCCTTGACGATGACGCCCAACTTTAGCGACTACAGTTGCGAAATGGTTTTTGGTACCCCTGCCCAGCCGATTCCTGAGCCAACCATTCCCAACTGTTGGGACGATCCGAGTCAGACCCCCTGCCCCCACATTTAAGACCATTCTCTTGGCGAATCATTTTTGGCGATTGACAATTCAAGATTATTTGAAATAACGTAGGGATGTCCCGCTGGAGCAGCAACGATGGGCGTTGGCATCGGCATTAATGGCTTTGGCCGCATTGGTCGCTTGGTTTTGCGTGCCGCGTGGGGTTGGCCTGAACTGGAGTTTCGCCACATTAACGAGATTAAAGGAGGCACAACCGCTGCCGCCCATTTACTAGAGTTTGATTCGGTGCATGGCCGCTGGCCCCAAGCCATTCAGGCCAAAGAGGGGGCGATCGCCATCAACGATCAGATCATTAGCTTTTCGGAAGCAAAAACCCCAGCAGAGGTACCTTGGCAAGAACGAGGAGTCGAGATTGTTCTGGAATGCTCCGGTAAATTCCGTACCGCTGAGCAACTGGCGGCCTACTTTGCAGTTGGGGTGAAAAAAGTGATTGTTGCTGCCCCCGTCAAGGAACAGGCCCTCAACATTGTCATGGGCGTCAATGACCATCTCTACAATCCCCAAGAACACCACTTGCTCACCGCCGCCTCCTGTACGACAAATTGCCTTGCCCCCGTCGTTAAGGTCATTCACGAAACCCTTGGCATTCGCCACGGCTTGATCACCACGATCCACGATGTCACCAATACGCAAACAGTGGTGGATGCCCCCCACAAGGACTTGCGCCGTGCCCGCTCTAGTCTGATGTCTCTTGTGCCGACAACCACGGGTTCAGCCACTGCTATTGGGCTGATTTATCCCGAACTCCAAGGCAAACTCAATGGCTTGGCGGTACGGGTGCCCCTGTTGAATGCGTCGCTCACCGACTGTGTTTTTGAAGTGAGCCGCCCCACCAGTGTGGCCGAAGTGAATGCAGCTCTTAAAGCTGCCGCCGCCGGGGAACTCAACGGAATTCTCGGTTATGAGGAGCGCCCTCTTGTTTCCATTGACTATTGCAACGACCCCCGTTCCAGCATTGTCGATGCCCTCTCCACAATGGTTGTGGATGAAACGCAGGTGAAAATTCTCGCATGGTACGACAACGAATGGGGCTACAGCAATCGCATGGCCGAATTAGCTCGTCACGTCGCCACTACGTTGCCCTAAGGAGTCTGCTATGGCTGTGTCCACCAGTGTCCGCAACTATATGATTGTTACCCTCGCCTACTGGGGGTTCACGATTACCGATGGCGCACTGCGGATGCTAGTGCTGCTCTACTTTAACCAGATTGGCTACACACCGCTGCAAATTGCCTTCCTATTTCTCTTCTATGAAATTTTTGGCATTGTCACCAACTTTCTCGGTGGCTGGATTGGTTCCCGTTTAGGGCTGAATGTCACCCTCTACGCGGGCATTGGTTTACAGGTGATCTCGCTGATCATGCTCACGCCCCTAACGCCAGAATGGCCTTTGTGGTTTGCGGTGCCCTATGTGATGGCGGCACAGGCGATGTCGGGGGTGGCCAAAGACCTGACAAAGATGAGTTCTAAGAGCGCTATTCGCTTAGTGGTGCCCCAGGAGGCAGAGTCACAGCTCTTTAAGTGGGTGGCGATTCTGACGGGTTCTAAAAATGCCCTCAAGGGGGTGGGTTTCTTTGTTGGCAGTGTGTTGCTGACATTGGCGGGCTATAGAGCGTCTCTGTGGATCATGGCGATCGCGCTTATCTTGATCCTGTTCAGCGGTTTGTTATTGCCACGGGGGATGGGGCAGATCAAAAAGAAAATCAAATTTCGCCAACTCTTTTCCAAGAGCAAGGAGATCAATATTCTTTCTGCTGCTCGCTTTTTCCTCTTTGGGGCGCGGGATGTCTGGTTTGTGGTGGGTTTGCCCGTCTATCTCCAAAGTGTTCTCAACTGGTCATTTTATGAAGTGGGGGGCTTTCTCGCCCTGTGGGTCATTGGCTATGGAGGTGTCCAGTCCTCGGCACCCCTGCTGTTGAAATACATCAATCGCGGTCGCCCTCCCCAAGCCGCCACTATTCAGTTTTGGACGTTTACACTGACGATTGTGCCAGCAGTCATTGCCTTGGGCTTGATGAGCCACTGGAATCCCAATGCCGTCATTATTGGCGGCTTGCTCCTTTTTGGCTTGATTTTTGCCATGAATTCGGCAGTCCACTCCTACTTGGTGCTGGCCTACACCGATGATGAAAAGGTGGCCTTGAATGTTGGCTTCTACTACATGGCCAATTCCGGCGGGCGACTAGCGGGAACGGTTCTCTCTGGCCTCATCTATCAAATTTGGGGCATTGTCGGCTGTCTGTGGGTTTCGATGGTCTTTGTCCTCTGTGCTGGCTTGATTTCCCTAAAGCTCGAGGATCCGAAACGGCAGCAGCCCTACCCCTCGTTGGTTGTGGGGGATGGTGAATAACTGCAACATTTTCCCCTAGGGGTTAGAACTGAATAAAATTGAGATATGGTGAGGTTCCCCGAGGAATTGCCCTTATGATGCTCCCCCAAGAAATCATCGGCCAAAAAGTGTGGTTGGAAGTGGAACCCGAAGATGCCTACTATGCGGGTGAGAAAATTCGAGTACAGGCGGAAATTAGCCAGCCCACTGCTCCCCCGTGGTACTATGCTCGCTACATTAACCCGCCCCGCTGGTTCCGCACCCAAGGCCAGTGGCTCACCCACCATGAGGCGGAGATGGCAGTGCTCTTGAATCCCGTCTTGGAGGATTTGGAGCTGGGGGAAGAGGATTACGACGGTGATGAACTGACGAATGGTGATTTTAGCGATCGCTAGGAGCGTCTCGGGTCTGTTGGTCAGGGTGGCGATCGCCCACTGTTAGCTGCTATACTAAGTGCCAGGAAGAGTGGTGTATTGGCAGCACCCATGAACGTTCTATCCTGAACGGTTCAAAAATCTCCTTCCCCTCGGGAAGTGAGGCTGTCACTTTTTGAGATTGTTTGGGTGTGGTGGGCAATGTCCCGCCTTTTTTATTTCCTATGCAGATACAGATGCTTTTGCCTGTGGTGCAAACCCTTGCCCAGCAGGTTGCCGACCAAGAACACCTTGATCTGGTGAGTGTGCAGTGGCTGACCCATCAATCGCCCCCGATTTTACGGGTGGAGGTGCGCCATCCTGAGAATGACACCAGCTTAGAGGATTGCGAACGGCTGAGTCGGGCACTGGAGATGGCTTTGGATGGGCTGCCAGAGTTGGAGTTTGCCTACGTTCTCGAGGTGTCGAGTCCGGGCCTGTCGGATTACTTGAGTAGCGATCGCGACTTTGATGCCTTTCGTGGCTTTCCTGTACGGGTCACGACCACCGCACCCCATCGGGGCAAAACCCTTTGGGAGGGCAACCTGATTCGCCGTGACGCGGTGAATGTCTATCTCAATCAACGGGGGCGATCGCTGGCGATTCCCCGCTCACTCATTGCCAGTGTCCAACTGTACACCCCCAGCAGTGAGCCTTAGCAGCAGTTGATCTACTAAATGAACGAGGTTGTAACGGACGATGACCATCTATCGCTTACCCGGCCTACGGGCCATGATCAATGAAATCAGCCAAGAGCGGAATTTGCCCAAGCACGCGGTACATCAAGCCCTCAAGGAAGCACTGCTCAAGGGATACGAACGCTATCGCCGCAGTCTGCGCCCGGATCATAGTCACTTTGAAGAAGACCACTTTGCCAACTTTGAAGTGGAACTAGACACCGAGCAGGAGGGCTTCCGCGTTTTGGCCACCAAAACGATTACGGAAACAGTGGCGAACCCCGATCGCGAAATTGCCCTTGCCGATGTGATTGAGGTGGTGCAGGATGCCCGTGTCGGCGATACGGTGCTGTTGGATGTCACCCCTGACCATCAGGAATTTGGCCGCATGGCCGCCATGCAAACCAAGCAAGTGCTGGCGCAGAAATTGCGAGATCAACAGCGTCGCCTCGTCCAAGAGGAATTCAAAGACCTCGAGGGCACCGTACTCATGGGGCGCGTCCTGCGGTTTGAGCGGCGATCGGTGATTATGGCTGTGCGCAGCGATGCTAGCCAACCGGAAGTGGAGGCCGAACTGCCGAAACGGGAACAACTTCCCAACGACAACTACCGCGCCAACTCCACATTCAAGGTGTATCTCAAGCGCGTCAAAGAGGGACCTCAGCGCGGCCCCCAATTGGAGGTTTCCCGTGCTGATGCTGGCTTGGTGGTCTATCTCTTTGCCAATGAGGTGCCAGAAATTGAGGATGAAGTGGTGCGGATTGTGGCCATTGCTCGCGAAGCCAATCCCCCGAATCATAAAGTCGGCCCCCGCACCAAAATTGCCGTGGATACCTTAGAGCGGGATGTCGATCCGGTGGGTGCCTGTATTGGGGCACGGGGATCCCGCATTCAAGCAGTGGTGAATGAACTGCGGGGGGAAAAAATTGATGTGATCCGCTGGTCGCCGGATCCAGCCACCTATATTGCCAATTCCCTCAGTCCCGCCCCGGTAGAGGATGTGCGGCTAATCAACCCCGAAGCCCGCATTGCCCATGTCCTTGTGGCACCGGATAAGGTCTCCCAAGCCATTGGTAAGGAAGGCCAAAATGTGCGCTTGGCAACTCGCCTAACGGGCTGGAAAATTGAGGTGCGCGATAGCTCCCAATACAACTATGAAGAGGAGGATCGCTTGGCCATGGCCGCCCTCGAAGAACAAGTTGCCAGTTAGGGATGATGGCTGTCCCCCAACGCCGCTGTGTGTCCTGTGGCCGCTTGGCCGATCGCTCGGAGTTTTGGCGAATCGTGCGCTGCTGGCCCGATCAAAAGCTGCAGTTGGATCGGGGGATGGGGCGATCGGCCTATCTGTGTCCCACTGCCGAGTGTCTCAAGGTGGCCAAACAAAAAAAACGCTTGGCGCGATCGCTCCGCTGTCCCATTCCCGAGGATATTTTTACGACCCTTGCTGCTCGCTTAGATGCCCATCGCAACTATGACTGACTCCCCCATTTGGCAGCCCTTTACACAAATGAAAACGGCGGCTCCGCCCCTGAAGGTGGTGCGTGCCCAAGGTGCTCGCCTTGAACTGAGCGATGGCCGTCAGATTATTGATGCCATTTCCAGTTGGTGGGTGACGCTCCATGGCCACAGCCATCCTGTGCTGGCTAAAGCGCTCTATGAGCAGGCACAAACCCTTGAGCACGTCATTTTTGCTGGCTTTACCCATGAACCAGCGGAGCAGCTTGCCCAACTGCTGTGTGCCCACACGCCAGCGGGGTTACAACGGGTCTTTTTTTCCGACAATGGCTCAACCGCCGTGGAAGTGGCGCTGAAGATGGCCTACCAGTATTGGCAGCGGCGAGATCAACCCCAGCGATCGCGCTTCATTGGCTTTGCCGGCGGGTACCATGGCGATACCCTTGGGGCAATGACTGTCGGCCAAAGTTCCCCGTGGTGGCAACCCTTTCAACCGCTGCTCCCCCCCTTAACAATCCTGCCCTACCCAGCAACCTATGCGGGGGATCCAGAGGTGGAGACCAAGGAAGCACAGGCGATCGCTCAACTGGAGGATACCCTGAAGGCAGACCCCGATGCCTATGCCGCTCTCTTCATTGAGCCACTCGTACAGGGGGCAGGGGGAATGCGCATGTGTCGTCCCTCGTTTTTGCAAGCCCTTTCTGCAATTGCCAAGGCCTATGGGGTGTTAGTCGTCTATGACGAGGTGATGACGGGGTTTGGCCGCACAGGTGCCCTCTTTGCCTGTGAGAAAGCGGGGACACAACCCGATCTCCTTTGTCTCTCTAAGGGGTTATCGGGAGGCTGCTTGCCCATTGCCGTCACATTGGCCACTGAGGACATTTACCAAGCCTTTTATGCCGATGATCTGGCGCGCGCCTTTTTCCACAGCCATTCCTATACCGGCAATCCCTTGGCCTGTGCCGCGAGTGTGGCTTCATTTCAATTGCTGCTTGCCAAACCTGAAGCCTACCAAGGTCTAGAGGCGCGCCATTGGCAGTGTTACCAGCAGTATCTTGCCGATGTCAGCAATCTCAAGCAATTTCGCACCTGTGGCACGATCGCGGCCATGGAATTGGCGACGGCGGCCTCCTACTTTAGTGACTTTGTGCCCCAACTGCGCCGCCGCTTTATTGAGTTAGGTGTGCTGCTGCGACCTTTGGGCAATACGCTCTATATCCTGCCCCCCTACTGCATTAGTGATCAAGAACTGGCCGCAGTCTATCGCGCCATCCGCCAAGTGGCGATCGAGGTGGCCGCAGGTTATTTCACCGCAGTCTCTGCTTGAGTGGCCATATAACTCAGGAGCCAATTGACCGCAGTGGCACGGCGCGTACGGCGGGGGTTGAGTTCCTTGATTTCATAGCCAGCAAAGCCCAACTGTTCCTTGAGAAGTTGCTTGTGGGCAGGGGGAATAGAGCGGGTGAGCTTGACGATGGCGGGGCGGCTGCCAATGAAGTCTGGCGGTTGGGGATAGTCTTGTCGCCATTCTGGAGGCACGCGATCGCTCTGCCAAGTTTGGCTGTGGGCGTCATAGCGATAGCCCAAGCAGTGCCACAGGAGCTGATTGACCGTAGCATCATCCAATTCATCATTGAGAATTTGCCACAACGTGGCTTCTGTGAGAGGGGGGAGTGGCGAATCAGAGCTATCCATTCACACTCTTTGTAATCAGTCGGTCTACTGAAACCGGTACCATAAAAAGGGTGGTTTCTCTAAATCTGCCCTTATATGTCTGCTTCGGCAACGAATTCCCCTTCCCGCTGGCGATCGCTACGCAATAATGCCCTCCTGATTGGGGTGGCTGTGCTGATCACGCTACTGATTCGTATTTTTGTGGCGGAGTCGCGCTTTATTCCCTCAGAGTCTATGGAGCCAACGCTTTGGCCAGGCGATCGCATTGTGGTGGAAAAGATCACCTATCGCCAGCGATCGCCTCAACCGGGGGATATTGTTGTCTTCTATACCCCACCCCTCTTGCAGACCCTTGGTTATCGCGCCGATCAAGCCCTCATTAAACGAGTGATTGCCACCGCCGGGGACACGGTTGCCGTGCATGATGGTCAAGTTTGGGTCAACGATCGCCCCCTTGCAGAACCCTACATTGCTGAGCCACCCGTTTATACCCTCTCCCCAGTGACAGTGCCAGAGAATATGCTCTTTGTTATGGGAGATAACCGCAACCACAGCAATGACTCCCATATCTGGGGATTTTTGCCCCTTGAGAATGTCATTGGTCGGGCGATCGCCTGCTATTGGCCCCTCAACCATGCGGGTAAAATTTCGTCCCCGGCTGCCTAATAGGTGACTAGCCGCATCAGTGTGGTGTTAGCATCCTCCACCAGTCCCCATTCAACTGGTAACGGTACCACTTGTCCCACAGGAGTTGTTTGCGTTGCTTGGAGACAATCAGTCTGCAAACTGTAGTTGCCATTGCGCAGGCTTGGCGGTTGGGCAGGGCGGCTGACTTGACAGGTTTTAATGACCGTCGCTCCCACCTGTAGCGTGCTATGGGTTTGGCTGTGAGCCAAAGGTGTCCAAGAAAACACGGCTAACACACTCAAGGCGATCGTGGCGACAAGAGACTGCCGCCAAAACTGCATGCTGAACATAATTCCCCCGCCTTCTCTTTATCGAGAAGTCATTGATGAAATCACTTGTAACAGTTCCTTAGATTCCTTCCCCCGCTTTTAGAAACGTGAGGCTTTGAGTCTTGAACAGTGAATACTAAGGTATTAACTGCAAAAAAGTAATAAGAAAATGTGAGGAGCTGTTTAGAGTTGTAGGGGATTCAGTCGCCTTCCCTACACTTCTATTGTAGTCTTTATAGCCAAACCTAGTTACGATCCTGTACAAAAGTTCATGATTGAGTCTTATACCAATTCAATTTGAAGATATAGTTATTTCGAAAGAGAGTGAGATATTTTCAAGAGGGATAGGCTATACTCAAAGCGTCATGAATGTTACTCAAGAATATGAGCTATAGCTTGGACTGACGAGAGCGGGTTGTCTCCTATATCCAGCAAGGTGGCAAAATCAGTGAAGCAACTCAAATCTTTCAGGTGAGCCGCGCCACCATCCATCGCTGGCTGAAGCGAGAGGACTTAGCCCCTACGGTTGTCCCCCGTCGTCCTTGGAAACTGGATTGGGCGGCCTTAGAGACGGGGTTTGACTCTCGAGTGGAGTGTGAGTATGGGTGGTCAGCGCGAGGCCAACGAATTGATGGAGAGTGAGCTTTGTGGGCAGCTGTGGACAAGTCCTTGCTTCAGCCAGTAGAGCATCTGCAAGCGTTCCTGCTGTCGGGCATCGGTTTCATGGTTGCAAAGAGCTGGTATAAGATATCGCTTCTTGTCGCTTGAACTCTGTTCATCCAGCGAACTCAAACAATCTGCCATCTTCTACTGCTCAGCAAATAATGGTATAAACTCCCTTCCCTTCAAGGCAGTGGACTAAATGGGAACGCTAGCAAGGACTATCCTCTTTAGGGGTCAATTTGTGCCTGTGCCACTACTGGCATAGTTCCAACGAAAAACGGCTATTCACCTGTCAGGATCGAAGTATCAGCGTAACGACACCGCCCTTCGCTACGGTTGACGCTTCAAAACGCTGGTTTAGGCCACTTCGCGTTTCAGGTAGGGAAATAGAATGATTTCGTTGGCACGTTTGGGTTGGTCACTTTCAGTTGTATTGGGAGTTGTTACCCTTGGGTTCACCAATGGGCTGGCGATCGCTCAACCGCTCTTGGCACGACAAAATCAATCTCCATTGGTCAATGGCCTGTATCTCCTTGGCGAGTCGCCCCAACCCCAACAGGTGGGTCATAGCTATATTGTCTTTGAAGTCAAAGATCAGAAGGTCTATGGGGCGTTTTACATGCCCAATTCCTCCTTTGATTGTTTTCGGGGTACCGTGGGCGATCGCCAGTTGCAGGTGACGGTTCTACCCACCTATGAGGAGGAACCCTACCAAGCAGAAATTGATTTACCCAGTTTCTATAGTTTGCGTCGTATTAGTGCTAGCGATCGCGCCATTTTGGCTGCCTGCAAAGCTGAGCCGCTGCCCATTGCCACCCAAACCGGAAGCTAGGCAGAGGTGCTATCATCAGACGGTACCTTTTGCCGTTAACTTTTGGTTAAGTCTGAATGGTTAAGTTGACCCCGACGCCTGCCTATAGTCTGACGCTGCGATTGAAGACTTCCTTAGATCCAACGGAATTAGGAACCGTTCTCCAGATCATTGGTGGGCAACAGGGGCAAGTGGGTTCCATCACCCTGATCGAGAAAACCGCTAATAAAATCCTACGGGAACTGGTGGTGGTGGCTGCCAGCCGCGATCATGCTGCGGCCATTGTCAATGCTGTGAAATCTGACACCCAAGCCACGGTGCTAGAGGTAAGCGATCGCACCTTTCGGCTCCATGAGGGGGGCAAAATCACCGTTAGAAGCAAGCATCCCCTTCAGGAATACGACGATCTGGCGATGGCCTATACGCCGGGTGTCGGTCGGGTATCCCAAGCGATCGCTGACGATCCTCAATTGGTGCACAAACTGACGATCAAAAGCCATACGGTGGCCATTGTCAGTGATGGCAGTGCAGTCTTGGGATTAGGCAATATCGGCCCAGAGGCTGCTCTACCGGTGATGGAGGGCAAGGCCATGCTCTTTCAGGAATTTGCCGGTCTGGACGCCTTTCCCATCTGCTTGAGCACACAGGAGGTGGATGAAATCGTCGCCACCGTCAAGCGCATCGCCCCCGTCTTTGGTGGCATCAATCTAGAGGATATTAGCGCCCCCCGCTGCTTTGAAATCGAAGCCCGTCTGCAAGCGGAATTGGATATCCCTGTGTTTCACGATGACCAGCACGGCACGGCCATTGTCACCCTTGCCGCCCTTAAAAATGCCCTGCAACTAGTGGCTAAATCCTTAGATACGGTGCGCATTGTCATTAACGGGGCGGGGGCAGCCGGCATCGCCGTGGCCAAGCTCCTGCGCAAAGCCGGCGCCCACCATCTAACCCTCTGCAACCGCCAAGGCATCCTCTCAAAAGACAAAGCACAAACACCAGCACAGCAGGAATTTGCCGTCGCTGAAACAGGAACGCTGGCTGATGCTCTAGAGGGTGCCGATGTCTTTATTGGCTTGAGTGCCCCCGGCGTCCTGACATTGGAAATGGTGCAGCGCATGGCTCCAAAAGCGATTGTTTTTGCAATGGCCAATCCCGTGCCGGAAATCCAACCCGAACTCATTTATGACCATGTGGCGGTGGTGGCCACTGGCCGCAGTGACTATCCCAATCAAATCAACAATGTGCTCGCTTTTCCGGGGGTGTTTAAGGGTACCCTTGCCTGTCGGGCACCCCGCATGACGGAGGAGATGTTCCTCGCGGCAGCAGCAGCGATCGCGGCCTTGGTCAGTCCCTCGGAACTGCACTCAGCCTATATTATCCCCTCAGTGTTTGATCCACGGGTGGCACCGGCAGTGGCCAAGGCTGTCGAGGACTGCGCGCGATCGCTGGGGTTAGCGCGTGCCTAGTCTCTATTGCGAGACAGTAAAGGGTTGAGTCAGGGTCAAGCCCAAATCCGTATTGGCATCAATCACCACTAGTCGCTGCACGGCTGGATCAATCGCACCACCAATGGTGGCACCGGCGGCTGCACCGGTAATCACTTTTTCGGGCGTAATCTTGCGATCGCCAATCACTGCAGAAGCACCCGTGGCCAAAGCAGCACCAATCAGCGTATCGCGAATAATGGAGGTG
The DNA here is from genome assembly GCF_031583255.1 of Thermosynechococcus sp. PKX82. Lineage (NCBI taxonomy): Bacteria > Bacillati > Cyanobacteriota > Cyanophyceae > Acaryochloridales > Thermosynechococcaceae > Thermosynechococcus > Thermosynechococcus sp. PKX82. Next base: position 1,470,487 of record NZ_CP134169.1, read on the forward strand.
GCAGGCCGTCCTTGGTTGGTTTCAATCGCTGCCCCCGTCACTGTCCCCGTGAGCACTTTTAGGGGCGTAATCCTGCGGTCTCCCGCCAAGCCAGAAATCCCCGCAGCCACCGCCGAACCAATGGCCGCATTGCGGAAGACATTGCCAATGTTGGGATCACGGGCATCGCGAATCGTACGAATTACTTGGGAATTAGCAGCGATCGGGAGTTGGCGATTATTGATCACCACCGTATTGGCCACAAATTGAGACCCCCCTTGGGCGGGCTGGATCTGGCCAAAAATTTCACTGCCCACGGGAATCACAACACGACCTTGGCTATCGCGGACATCGGCAGCCGTCACCAAGCGGATCGCAACACTTTCATTGGGGCTAAGGACAATCCGCTCTGCATCGGGGAAACGAGCCGGAATTTGCTGACCGGCTGGGAGCGCAATAGGCGAGGTGGTAGCCACACCCGCAATGTACTGCGTCGGCACAAGGGCTTGGGCACCGGGGGCACGGGTCGCCTGACAGAGGAATGCGGCAATATCGGCACGGGTGGCCAGTTGATTTGGCGCAAAGAACTGCACATTGGGATAGTTCACCACCACTTGTTTAGCGGTGGCAGCGGCCACACCCGCACGTCCATAAGCGGGAATTGCTGCCGCATCATTGAACTGGCCTAAGACCCCCTCCACAGAAGGCGGTGTGGGATATTGCAAGCCACTGGCTAGAGCCACGATCGCCTGAACACGCGGAATATTTTGATTGGGCTGAAACACATTGCCGGGGTAGCCACTCAAGAAGCCAGTACGGGTGGCATTTTGAATCGCACTCGCTGCCCAAAATGTGCTGGGGACATCGTTAAACATACTGGGGGCACGCACCACAGGCGCATTGGGAAACGCCTTCCCCAGCATGGCTGCATATTCAGCACGGGTGACGGGGGCAAAGGGGCGAAAGGTGCCATCGGGATAGCCGCTGATAATGTTGCGACTGGCCAAGTGGTCAATACAGGCCTGTGCCCAAATGCCTTGGGTATCGGTAAAACGGGATTGGGCTTGCACCGGAACAGCCGCTAGAAGGGCAAGGGTACCAGAACTCATTAAACCGCAGCTCAAAACAGCCAAGCTGCGCTGTGCGAGGCTCTGCATAGCAAATCTCTCCAAGTAAGAGGGTATTCAAGTTATCTGAGAGGGTTTTGGATTCCCCTCAGCAATTTTGATTGGGAAAACACGTCAATCGTTGACTCTGCTGATGCCTATGGACGCAGTGCCGGAGATTAGGTTCCCTTGGGGGTAGGGGCTTCACTGGGGACAAGAACCGATTCCACTTGGGTATTCATTTGCCAGCCCGAAATTAAGGCCGCCGGTAGGGTGTGGGGTTTGGGGCTGTGGAGCAGGTAAATCAGGCGATCGCCCACTTGCCACTCTTCATTGGCTCGCACCACCCGCAATCCCTCTGGCCGTTCCACAAGCAGGGGAAGCACTTTCCCAGAGCGGATCAAGGCGTCAAGGTGCTGGCGTTGCAATTGCGATCGCTCCTCCTCAATCACCAGTTCCCCCAAACGAACCGCCTCAGTGTTGATATATTGGTTCCATTTTTTAATGGACAGTTGCCGAGCAAAGGCTGGACTCAGACCGAGGGGACAATCCTCTACCTCAAGGGCGGCCAAGACCCGTGGCGGGTGAAATTCTTCGAGGACGCGCTGTGCCAGCACCGCATTCACCTCAGTATTACTAGTCACAGCCAGATAGGTGCCCAATTGAGTAATACCAGCCTCCTGCAAAATATTCAGGTCAAGGGCACTACTGAGATAGACGGGCAGATGTTCACGGCGGGCTTGTTCAACGGCCTCAGGATCGGTGTCAATCATCACCACCTCTTCGCCGCGATCGCGCAAGATCCGCGCCAACAAACGACCCAAGGGCGTACAGCCAGCAATCATCACCCCTGAAGCCCCTTGGGCACGCACATTCAGTTGGGTTGCCACCCAGCGCGCCGTTAGGCCTTGGCCGAAAACCGTCATCAAAATCGTCAGGAACACTTGTCCTTTAATGGCATCCCCCCCACTAATTCCCGCATTGGTGAGGGTAATCGAAAATAGCGAAGCCACTGAAGCCGCAACAATTCCCCGCGGCGCAATCCAACTGAGGAAGGCTTTTTGTTGCCAACTGAGATCACTGCCCCACGTACATAGGACAACGCCGAGGGGACGAATCAGGAACATTAAGCACAACACCGTGAACACCCCCGACCAACCTAGCTCCAATAGACCAGCGATCGAGAGATCCGCAGCCAGCAGGACAAACAAGACCGAGATCGAGAGCGTACTCAGTTGACCCTTGAAACGCCGCAGTAGCCGCCCCCCCGGTACATCCGACCAACGCAGTACCAGCCCCAGAACCACCGCCATCATCAAGCCGGATTCGCTCACCAGTTGATCCGAGAGCCAAAATAGCCCCCACAGCGCTGCCAGCACCAACAGGTTCCGCAAATCTTCCGCCAAAAACCAAGCGCGGTGCAGGAAGCGATTGAGACACCAGCCACCAATACCACCAATCAAGACCCCCACCGCCAAGCGCTGAATAATCCCGAGGGCGATCGCCCCCATGCCGAGGTCTTGATTGAGAACTACGTTCAGCACCATCACCGCCAAAATGGCACCAATGGGGTCAATGAGCACGCCTTCCCCTTCGAGAATGACCGCCAATTTGTGCTCTACACCCACCTGACGCAGCAGCGGCCCTACCACCGTAGGCCCGGTCACCACCACCACAGACGCATAGAGAAAGGCCAGTTGCCACGGAAACTCGCCAATCCAATGGGCGGCCATGGCGCCAGCCACAAACGTCACCAGTCCCCCCAGCGTCACTAACTTCCAGAGGCTACCCGTAATATCTTGGTCAGCGCGGCTCAGGTCTAAGCTCAAGCCCCCCTCAAAGAGAATCAAGGCCACACACAGGGGCACTAACACCTCTAGGCCTTCGCCTAAAACTTCCGGATGGACTAGCCCCAAGCCGCTCGGCCCTGAAAGAATACCCGCCAGTAACAACAGGACAATACTCGGCAGCCGTAGCCAATGGGCAGTCACTTGGGCACCAATGCCTAGGACAACGGTGATGACGAACAAGGCGGTGAGTTCGGCACTACTTTCCATCGCAGCCTCCACAGAGGTTTAGGCGTTTAGGGCTAGACTGACGGGCAAGCGTTCCTCCTTGTTCTACGTCAAAGTTCAGTATTGGACTGTTGCATTTGTCACACCCTATTGCGGGGGAACCTGATTACAGGATACTGGAAGTCCTTGAGCACTGCCAATTTCAATCAATCTTGTTAAGCTTTACTTCAAGAGGGCAGCTACAGTGCGCTTTGCGATCGCCACCACAGCCATGCTGCTGCACCACAGAGGGTACAGTTGCCAATGAACGTGAGCAGCGCTTGCAGATCCACCAACCAAGCCAGTGTCACTGCATTATCGAAGTAATGCCACGTACAGGCACACATGGCACTCACCAACGCTGGTAGCATTGCCCACGCCAACCACCGCCATCCCTGCTGCGGACAGCGGCGATCCAGTTGTGCCACAAACCAAATGGCGGCCATCCACTCCAGCACACTGGAAATGTGCACTATCCATGTGGAAATTGACAGGGCGTGCATTCGGCCTCCGGATAGATGAGGATTTTGTAAGTCTCAGGCGTGGGATGTACTGCCTGTTCCACCGCCTCGGCAAGTTTGGCCAAGGGATAGCGATCGCTGATCAGGGCTTTGACATCAATGCGGCGGTTAAAGATAATGTCGCAGGCTAAGGACTGTAAGCGGTAGGAGGAACTGTAGCTGCCCATGAGATCAATCTCACGGCGATAGAGAATGTTGGGATTGAGGGGAATCTCCACCTCATCGGGAAACTCGGCAAAGAAGAGAACTTTGCCCCCCTTGCGAGTACACTCTAGGGCTTGGAAAAAGGCCTTCTCACTGGGAACCGCCAAGAGACTGACATCCACCCCCAAGCCATGGGTCAGGGCTTGCACCTTGGCACTGAGATCGGGATCGCGGGCATCAAAGGCGGCAGCAGCGCCCACTTCTTTGGCTTTGGCAATTCGCGAGGGCAGTAAATCGGTGGCGATCGCCCGTGCCCCAAAGAGATTCACCAACATAATAAACATTAGGCCAATAGGCCCTGCCCCAGTGATCAGCACCGTTTGGCCGGGAGCAACACCTGCTTTCCTCACCGCCTTGAGGCAACAGTTGGTGGGTTCAACGAAGCTGGCTTCTTCATCACTAATGTGATCGGGAATGGGAATCAGACCGCCATGCTGCACAATGTGCCCCGGTACTTTCACATACTCAGCAAAACCACCGCCACTGGGAATAAAGCCCGCCGTGGTTGTAACGGTTTTATACACATGGCACATTGAATAGTTTTCATTCAAGCAGTAGGCGCAGTGCATACAGGGAATATGGTGCATGACCACCACCCGCTGACCCACCTGCCAACCCGTCACGGCCTCACCCACCGCCGCAATTTCACCCGCCGTTTCATGGCCAAAAATACGAGGCGGCTCATAGAGGGGATAGCGAATTTTTTTGATGTCCGATTGGCACAAGCCAACGACCTTAACGCGCACAAGGACTTCATCGGCAGCAATCTCAGGGATGGGAATGTCCTCGTAGCTGAGTTGGTTCACCCCTCGGAACACTTGGGCTTTCATTGAGACCTTTGCAAACTCGCCACCCCTAAGATAATTGTCCCTTGCACCGAGAGCAAGTCTGGATGATACCCCTTTGCAACTCAAGCAAAGGAAAACTCTAGTTGTTTTGCTGCTGACAGGCAAATCGTGGGCTGAGGTGATTGGATTTCAAGGGCATTCAATAGATTCACCAGCGATCGCCCCACCGCTGCCGCCAAATTCACGGGCACTGCATTGCCAATCTGCCGATACTGGCTTGAAAGAGAACCACAAAACTGCCAATCATCGGGGAACGTTTGGATACGCGCATATTCGCGCACGGTCAACGGTCGTGTTTCGGTGGGGTGGCAGCGTTCTGTTTGCTTTTGGGCAGGGGAGCAAGTCAATGTCAACGCAGGTTCATCCCATGCCAAGCGCCGTGCCATCCCCGTTTTGCCACCATCAAGACGAAAACTTCCCATCAGATAGGCCTGCTGCAGGTCTGGGGGCAAGTCGCGCCAACACCCCCCTTCGGGAACCTGTTGCAAAATCGCCGCTTTCTGCTCAGGGTAACGCTGACCCGCAGAGGGAGGCACATCGCTCTCATAGAGAACCCCAGCTTTGAGGGCATCCGCCAACGTCATAATTTGCGGACAAGGACTCGGCCAAGCAAATTGAGCATAGGGCACTAAATCATTGCGAATGCCCACCAAGAATAACCGCTGTCGCTTTTGGGGGACGCGATAAAACAGGGCATTGAGAACCTGTGGCGGCATTAGCGTATAACCAATTTCGGAAAGCACCGCTTCAATAGTTCTAATGGTGCGCTGGCGATCGTGGCTGAGCAAACCGCGCACATTTTCGCCTAAAAATACCTTCGGTTGGACTTCTTTGATGGCTCGCGCAAATTCAAAGAATAGCGTGCCACGGGTATCGGCAAAGCCCAACTTTTCCCCTGCATAGGAAAAGGCCTGACAGGGAAACCCACCCGTCAATAAATCAATTTCGGTTTCGATCAGATGTTCCCAGTTGAGGGTGCGAATATCCGCCTCAATCACTTGCCACTGGGGGCGATTTTGCCGCAGCGTTCCACAGGCATCTTTATCAATTTCATTCAGACAGACAACGTGCAACCCCGCCTGCTCGAGTCCCAAGGCCAGCCCTCCTGCCCCGGCAAACAATTCAAGGGTTTGGTAAGGCCGCAAAGGTTGGATGAATTGCTCTTGCTCCCAAGAACTAAAAACGAGTTCCCGAAATTTTGCAAACTGAAGCAGTTGTGCTACGGGATAGTAGCGTTTGCCCCGTTCATCCTCTTCACGACAGGTCAAAAAACCTTGGCGCTCCCACTTTTGTATGGTGGCTTTTGTCACACTGAGAATATCAGCGATGAGCTCAGCCGATAGAACATCATTGGTTTTGTGTAAAATCCTTAAATCCTTCATAGTTGGAAAATGCCAAATAATACAGAGCTGCTAAGAGATTGGGATGGACTTTCCTTAAACTTTCCCTGATATTTTTACTCTCAGATGAGAAACCAATTTCAACTCCTTCAGATTCAATAACATCTTGAATGATTTGTGGTAAGTGTTTGCACAATTTTGCAAATGCATCCTTGTCGCCTGTGGCAATCTCATAAAACTTATCAATTGAAATTATTCTTATTCTTTCATTTTTGACCACTTTATCATCTATTTTAACAGACCAAGGAAGGTTTTTAGATTCTTTTGAAATCACTTCAATCAAAAAACAAATTGCTTTTGAGTCACTATCAATAGTTTGTTGCATTTTGCGGAAAATATTTTCTTTCGCATTACTATTCATAGTATTAAACTTGTTTTTAATTTCCGCATAGTAAGATTTCTTGCGATTGACTATGTCATAACCTGATTCAAGAACTTCCCAGTCTTGAATATATCGAAAAATGTTTTGATGAAAATAGCCAATGTGATTATTGTTAGATTTGTCAATTTGTCTTATGATTTCTCTTTCAATAAATTCCTCATCGCTGAGATGATAAACAGCGATATCAAAGGTTGCTTTTATTGGATCAATTTTGAGCTTCTTAAATTCTGTGAAATCAATTGACAAGCGATACTTTAAGATTGTTTGTTTAACATGAGCACGCATATCTTCGTCGCTAATAAATCCTAAATGATACTGATTTTTAGGGGACATAATTGATTTTTGAAAACACAAAGGCTCTATAGAGCAGGGTACAGTCCTTTTTATAGGGATAGAATACCTTCAAAACAGTCAAAACTAATGCGCTGACAGCAGGCAGTGGGACAGGAGCATAACTCATACGTTAGAAAAGCAGTATATTATGATTTGTACTGCTTTTGACATCTTACGTAACAAAGTGGTGGTAAAAGAGACTCCCCTGAAATACTAGAGGAAGAGTTCTGAGTACTGGGGGCAAGTTTGTTGTGGCGTATCCCTTGCACGTTGCCTTCATTTGGCACCAGCACCAACCCCTCTACAAAAGTTGTCGCACCGGTCAATACCTGCTCCCTTGGGTACGGCTCCACGGCACGAAGGACTACTTAGATCTGATCTTAGTCCTCGCCAAATATCCCCGCCTCAAGCAAACCGTCAACCTTGTCCCCTCCCTGTTGCTGCAAATTCAGGATTATGTCAACGGTACGGCCCTTGATCCCTACCTCACAGCCACACTGACGCCGGTCGAGCAACTCACGGATCAACAGCGCTGGTTTATCATTGAGCATTTCTTTGATGCCCACCACCGCACAATGATTGACCCCCATCCCCGCTATCGCGAACTCTACGAGCAGCGGCAAACTCACGGCAAAACATGGTGTTGGCAAAATTGGCAGCCGCAAGATTATGGGGATTTGTTAGCGTGGCACAATTTAGCGTGGATTGATCCTCTCTATTGGGAGGAGCCAGAGATTGCCCAATGGCTATCCCAAGGGCGGGATTTTAGCCTCAGCGATCGCCAGCGGATCATTGCCAAACAGCGGGAAATTCTTGGCGAAATCATTCCCCAGCACCGCGCCCTTCAAGAGGCGGGTCAAATTGAAGTCACCACAACCCCCTATACCCACCCGATTTTGCCCCTCTTGGTGGATACCGATGCCGCCAAAGTAGCGGTTCCCAACATTGCCCTGCCCCAACAGCGGTTTCAATATCCCGAAGATGTTCCTCGGCATTTGCGGCGGGCGCGAGTTCTTTATGAACAATTCTTTGGGCGATCGCCCCGCGGACTGTGGCCGTCAGAGCAATCCGTGAGTCCAGCCATTCTTGAACCCATTGTCGAGCAGGGCTTTGAGTGGATTTGCTCCGATGAAGCCATCTTGGGCTGGACAACGGGAACCTATTTTTACCGCAACGAAGCAGGGGTTGTCCAACAGGCCAATGTTCTTTACCAACCCTACCGCCTGACCACGGCCAAAGGGGATCTCAACATTGTCTTTCGCGATCATCGCCTCTCGGATCTGATTGGTTTTACCTACAGTGCCATGGCTCCCGAAGCAGCGGCAGCGGATCTGCTCAAGCAGCTGGAGGGCATTCGCCAGCAACTCATTGCCCATGAAGGGACTGGTCAATCCAGTTTGGCGCAACCATGGCTTGTGACCATTGCCCTCGATGGTGAAAACTGCTGGGAGTACTATCCCCGCGACGGCCTGCCCTTCTTAGAAAGGCTTTACCAAGGCCTGAGCGAGAACGAGCACTTTGCCTGTGTTTCTGTGGCGGAGTATCTGCAACAATATCCCCCACGTGCGGTGATTTCGGGTTCTGCTCTTCACAGCGGCTCTTGGATTGATGGCAATTTCTGTACATGGATTGGCGATCCGGTAAAAAACAAAGCTTGGGACTATTTAGGGGCTGCCCGCCAAACCCTTGAACGCCACCCCGAAGCCACTGAAACGAAGAATCCGGCAGCATGGCAAGCTCTTTTGGCGGCTGAAGGCTCTGACTGGTTTTGGTGGTTTGGTGAAGGCCACTCCTCGAACCACGATGCCATGTTTGATCAGCTTTTCCGTGAGCATTTGATGGCGCTCTACACAGCATTGGGGGAGCCAATTCCTGAGGTTCTCAATGATCCCTTAGAAGTCCACGAAGCCAAGGATACCTACCCGCCCCAAGGCTTTATTCACCCTGAGATTGATGGGCGCGGTGATGAGCAGGACTGGAACTTTGCTGGCCGGATTCAAATCGGTGGCAGCCGCGGGACGATGCACCGCCAAACGCTGATCAGTCGCCTCTGGTATGGGGTGGATCACCTAAATATCTATCTGCGTCTTGATACTCCGAACCAGAAACAGCCCTTTGGGAATGACATCAGCACCCTGCACTTTTGCTGGTACTACCCCAACATGGTGACGTACAATAGCCCCCTCTCTGATCTGCGAGATTGCCCCGACGCAGCCCCCCTCAACTACCTGTACCACCATCAATTGGTGATTGACTTTGAAAAGCAACAGATTGCTTTCAAAGAGGCGATCGCCAACTACCAGTGGGAAGAGCGACCCAACCATGCCCGCTATGCCTTGGGCATCTGCCTAGAAGTGGCCATTCCTTGGGCAGATCTGCACCTGCATCCCGATTGTGGCCTGCATTTGTTGATTGTGTTGGCACAGGATGGCTATTACTTGGATCATCTGCCCACAGAGCAACTGCTCTTTTTGACCACACCTTAGACCTTGAGGCGAAGCGTTAACAACAAGCGATCGCTCAGGCTTCGCAATGCAGCTACGGTTGAGGGCAAATAATTTGCAGCGAGAAATTATTTTCTGCGTACCAAAGTTCTGTAAGCTCAGATAGGAAACCTCTGCGGGATCAACTTGTGCAGTTAGGAGGGTTGTGTGGATAACGTCATCGGCTTAGAGATTATAGAAGTTGTCGAGCAAGCGGCGATCGCCTCAGCGCGGTGGATGGGCAAAGGTGACAAACACATGGCGGATCAGGTCGCCGTGGATGCCATGCGCAACCGCATGAATCAAATCCATATGCGCGGTCGTATTGTGATTGGCGAAGGGGAACGGGATGAAGCCCCAATGCTCTACATTGGCGAAGAAGTGGGCATTTGTACCCGTCCCGATGCTGCCCAATACTGTAACCCCGAAGAACTCATTGAAATTGACATTGCCGTTGACCCCTGTGAAGGGACAAACCTCTGCGCCTATGGCCAACCTGGATCAATGGCAGTACTGGCTATTTCTGAAAAAGGGGGGCTGTTTGCGGCTCCCGACTTTTATATGAAGAAATTGGCGGCGCCCCCTGCTGCTAAGGGCAAAGTGGATATTCGCAACTCGGCGACAGAAAACCTGAAAATTCTCTCGGAATGCCTTGACCGCGCCATTGATGAGTTAGTGGTGGTGGTGATGAAGCGCGATCGCCACAATGACTTGATTCAAGAAATTCGCAATGCGGGTGCCCGTGTTCAACTGATCTCCGATGGCGATGTCTCCGCTGCTCTCTCCTGTGCTTTCTCTGGTACCAACATTCATGCGCTCATGGGTATTGGTGCTGCGCCTGAAGGAGTGATTTCCGCTGCTGCCATGCGTGCCTTGGGTGGGCACTTCCAGGGGCAACTGGTCTATGATCCCGCTGTGGTCATGACCAAGGAATGGGCGAATCGCACCCGCGAAGGCAACCTCGAAGAACTCAAAAAAGCCGGCATCACTGATCCCGACAAGGTCTATGAAGCGGAGGAATTGGCCTCCGGCGAAACCGTTCTCTTTGCGGCCTGTGGTATTACGCCCGGTATGCTCATGAAAGGGGTGCGCTTCTTCAAAGGTGGCGCCCGTACCCAATCTTTGGTCATTTCCACGCAGTCGAAAACGGCTCGCTTTGTCGATACCATTCACATGTTCGATAAACAGTTGAAGTCGCTGCAGTTGTACTAAGCGCTGCTCGGTGAAAGAAAATTAGCTCCCTCCCGGTGAGGGGGTTTTCTTTTTATCTTCGGGAATAGCGATGCCCTTAACTCTACCCACAGCAATTACCCTTGCGCGCCTGTTGATCGTGCCCGTGATAGTGGGTCTGCTCTCGTTGAATCACAGTGCCGTGTACCGTTGGTGGGGGGTGGGTTTATTTTTGGTGGCAGCCCTCACGGATTGGCTGGATGGCTACATTGCTCGCCGTCTCAATCAGGTGACGGATTTGGGCAAGGTGCTGGATCCGCTCGTGGATAAGTTGCTAATCTTGGTGCCCCTGTTGCTGTGCATTGAATGGGGAGAGGTGCCCGCATGGTCTGTGGCGTTGATCCTCTTTCGGGAACTAGGCATTGCTAGTTGGCGGGTTCAGCAATCTCAAATTCAGGGCGCCAATCTCTGGGGTAAAGCAAAAACCCTTAGCCAGATTATGGCCGTGGCATTGCTTCTCGCTCCCTTACCGCCTAGTTGGCAGGGGGGAATCCTCATTGTTTATGGGGGGGCGATCGCCCTCACACTGATTTCTGGGGCACTTTATCTTCGTGGTTGAGTGCCAATGCGCCCCGCGAGCACCTCCTGCAACTGCTGGGGATTGATGCGATCCACCCAATAGGCTTGAAAAGTGGGCTGGGTCACCTGATTGACAAAGGTTTGACTCAGGAATGGACGCAAGGACTCGTTTTTTTGATTAAAGACGCCAAAGAAAGCCCCCGCCAGTCCCTTGAAAAAGGGCTGTGCCAACTGTGGGTTCGGGCCAATGAGATCATTGGGAACCGGTAATACTCCCGCTTCACTGACCCCCACTGCCGAGAAGTGGGTACCGGGCACGAGCATGGCAAGGTACTTGGGCTGCGCCTGTAACCATGTAAAAGGCCAGATCTGCTCCTCTAAGGGTGGCGCAAAGACATCCCGACTACTGGAAACAATGAGTGTGGGCACCTTGATATTGGCCATGCCCCGTTCGCCAATGAGGATACTACTCACTGGATTGACGGCAATCACAGACCTGACCCGTGGATCCGCCGGTGTAGAGGGCACAGCGGCAAGACCGAGACTACGACATTGCAGGGGCACTGAGATATTAAAGATAAAGAGATCACGAGCGGCTGCTAGACAGCGTTGTTTGACGGCATTCCAGTCAACAGTCCCCCCTGCTGCCGCCAACACGGTAAAGCCCCCCATCGAGTGGCCAAATAGCCCCACATTATTGGTGTCAATTTTTAGGGCTGGATTTTTCTGAACTAACGCCGCGACAGCATCCACACCAAATTTCAAATCCAAGGGGCGCTGTGCCCAATCCTTTGGCAAGTTCTCGTAGTCGAGGGGTGCCCCGGAGAGAAAACTATTAATTCGGCTGGCATCCGAACCGGGGTGAGTGACTGCCAAAACTGCCAATCCATGACTGGCCAAGTGCTCTGCTAAGTAGGCAAACGTCGTGCGGTCTGAGGCTAAACCGTGGGAAATGACGATGAGGGGGGCTGGTGCGATCATCCCTATGGGGACATAGAGATCTGCGGGAATGGGGCCTGTGGTGCGATTGGGATTGGTGAATTCAAGTTTTTGCTTTTGCCACTGGAAGGGTCCTTTTTGGGCAGGATTAAGGCCACTGGCAGGCAGTGGCGTTCTTGGTTGGAGTTGCGCCAAGCGTTCGATAAAGTCTTGCGCCCGCTGTTCTTGATTCACTGCACGGGTAAAGGCACCCACTGCCTTCAGACCGAGTTCACCATTGACTTTAACACTCTTGCCGGGAAAGGCTTGTAGTACTGAGAGCAGGGTAATGCCTGCGGGGGAACTGGCGGCGGTTTTCAGGGCTTCCCCAAGGGCTGGGCCTCCATTGACATCATTATCTGCCCGAATAACTTGGCCAATGCGCTCTAAAAAGCTTTGACCAATGGGACTTTTGACAAACTGGCTAACGGTTGTTGGTTCTAAGTCCATGCGTGTGGTCAAGCCTTCGCGCAAGTTGGATTCTTGAGCGTTGGGAAGTAGCCGAATTAAAAATCTTAGCTCCGAACTCGCATTCCCCGTTTTGGCAAATGTGGCAAGGTCACTCACTTGGATGTTGAATGTGCCGAAGGGCGGATAAACAAGGCTAATTTGCTCGGCAGCCAGTCCCGCCTGTGCCCAAACGGTTGCTGCTGCGCCCAACAGAGAGAACCACTGCCATTTTTTCCGCGTGCGCGCGATCGCCATCCCTGAGATACCCTCACTTAATCACTAGCATTATCGTTGTTTGCAACGTCACCTGCAACTCCAAGGACTGGCAGCCTGAGGGCTAGGTTCCGACTCTCTGAAAAGGGCTGTAAAGGGCGGCCGCTATGGTATTGTGCTTTTGGAAAAAATGAGGGAATTTGCCCATGAGTGAGGATGCAGTCAAGCAAATGAAGCAGGCCGTTGCCAAAGCTGCTGCCGATCGCGTGCAGTCTGGAATGATTGTTGGCTTGGGCACTGGGTCAACCACGGCCTTTGTCATTCAATTTTTGGGCGATCGCCTGCGCAATGGGGAACTGAGCAACATCGCTGGTGTGCCCACCTCGTTTCAAGCCTCTGTCCTCGCCAAAAAGTATGGCATTCCCCTAGTCACCCTTGATGATGTGGAGAAATTAGACATCGCCATTGACGGTGCCGATGAAGTGGATCCCGCCAAAAACTTGATCAAAGGGGGTGGGGCGGCTCACACCCGTGAAAAAATTGTTGATTCCCTTGCGGATCAGTTCTTGGTGGTGGTGGACAGCAGTAAACTGGTGCAGAAATTGGGTTCTACCTTCCCTGTGCCCGTGGAAGTGTTACCCTTTGCCGTGGCTCCGGTGACTCGTGCCCTGAAAGCTCTTGGGGGGCAGCCCGAACTGCGCATGGGGGTGAAAAAAGATGGCCCAGTGGTGACGGATCAAGGCAACCTTGTCCTTGATGTCAAATTTGATGACATTTCTAACCCCGCCGAACTAGAGAAAACGATGAACAACATCCCCGGTGTTGTCGAAAATGGCCTGTTTGTCAACGTGGCCGATGTCATCCTCATTGGTGAGATTGTGGATGGCCAGCCCCGTGTGCGTGAAATGGCCTAGCAGTTTTTCCATTTCCTGCGAGGAAGCAACAGTTACTTTCCGGTGATCAATCTCTCAACCCATCAGTGATTGAGGTCTCAGGCGGCGACAGGATTGCCATCAATAATTGGGGTATCCACTCCATAGGAGCCTCCAATGTCTCTCCACTCCTTCACCCGTCGGTTGATCACCCTAAGCAGTATTGTGGTTTCAGGTGTTGTGGTTGCTACTACGGCAGCACAGGCAAACCCACCGATTATCGTCAACTGCAACAGCAGTGGCCAAGTTTGCGATCAAATGGCGCATTACAACTTCCGCTCTGAAAGTCCGTATTGGGATTATGCCCTCCAAGTCACTGCGCCTGCTACCCACTGCTCGGAAGTGAAATATTTCACCACCAATCGTCAGGGACAGCGGGTCGAAACGGAGTTCCTTGGCCCCAACCGTTCAGCCTTTTTGCCCATTGGTGGCAACTGGGAGCGGGGGAATCACACGATTCAAATTGGGGCGATTGGACGGCAAGGTGGCTGTAATGTAGGCACGCTCAGTTCATGGGGCATCCAAGTGCAGCCTGCCGTTGTTCCCCGCTAATGAGGAATAAACTCCTAGAAACTTAACTCATCTTCATCTATTCAAGGGTCGGTGGCAACGACACTGACCTTTTTTTGTGCTTATTTTTAGCGCACTTTACCAATTTTCATTTATTTTACTTCCGCGTTAGTATAGCCTCTCCCTGAGCGGATTGCAGCCCCCTGTTCCGAGGGATCCCCTGCGAGGGGTGTCAAATTATTTTCTACAAAGCTACTAAAAATACTCAAAGCCTCCTATAGAGAGACTCCGAGGGATTCAACGCCAAAATCAGACTTTAGGAAATTTGAATAGATCCGTCGGCAGAGAAAACTTAATTGAACTCTTGGGGGCGATCGCTCGTCAAATTATTGGGAAAAATTCTACTTGAGGATTTGTACCATGCGATTGCGTTGGTTGGTATTGGCATTAGGAGTGGCAGGAATGTTGAGCACAGGAGCGATCGCCAGCCGTGCTGGTAAGGAGGTGCCCGCCACGCTTACGGGTCGAATTACGGCGGTTGTTGATGATGATGAAGTCTTACTTGAGGCCAATAACCAACGCTACAAGCTCGATCTACCGGATGCCTGCAAACCTGCCCTGCGCAATGGCGTTCTTAGGGTGGGCGGCGTTGTTACTGCCAGTGGCAAACTTGAACTTGATGATCGCGAGCTAGATGTTTCCGTTGTTCAGATGAATGGGCGTCGGGTCTGCCCATAATAAATGCCGCCAGCGTACTGCACTGCCAATAGCACTGCTTGGTGGTACGGGGAATTGCGGTCAAGTTCTGATAGCAATATTGGAAGCCTTCACGATACCCTTGGGTTAGGGAGGGAGAATGTCACAATTGCGCACACCAAAGGGGACATGCACTGAGGGAATCGAACCCGCTGCTGATTCTAGATGGGTCAGTTGATCATCAAAGAAGATATGCGGTTTGAGTTGCTTGAGAACCCGTATTTTCTCCATACCGCCAAGGAAAAAGGTTTCATCCGGCATGACGCCCCAACTGTTGAGGGTGGTCACCACCCGTTCACTAGCAAGGATATTGCGTGCGGTCACAATCGCAATCCGTAACAGCCGCTGATAGCTGGCATCCTGCTGCTCTTTTGCCATTTCCAATTGTTGAAAGGCTGCCAGTTTCTTAAAAAGATCACTCAAGGGTCCCGGATTATGGGGAATGTTGGCCTTTTGCAGTTCATGGGCTTGAAATTGCTCGAGATCCCCTTGGCGAAAGACGGCTTCCGCTTCATCATCCGCTAGCACACCATCAAAGTCAAAGGCAATCCGTAACTCAGCATCGTCTTCGTGATCGGTGATGGGCGATCGAATCACCATGCCCGCTGGATACCCAGCCGCGATCGCCTGCTGCACGTCCTTGGCATTTGCCGAGAGAAACAGAGACACATTAAAGGCAGGAATGTAGGGATGGGGGGATTTGCCGCCCAAAAATGCGGCGCGGGTAATGTTCAGACCGTAGTGCTGAATTGAATAGAAGACCCGCTGACCAGTATCGGGATCGTTTCTGGAAAGGAGCACGACCTCCACGGGTTCTTGTTCGGGATAGGCACGGTTGAGATTCAAGAAGCGGCGAATAAAGGGAAATGCCACCCCCTTCGGCAAGACATCGTATTTCCTTTCCCGCTGAAATTGGCGGTACTTTTCGGTCCCCTCATTGCGAAAGACATCATCCGCCTCCCCCAAATCAAAGAGAGCACTGGAGGCCACCGCAATCACTAATTTCTTCTCAATTGGATACCCCATTGCTGAGCATCCGATAGTGGGATTCAAGAGCAGTCCGCAATTGGGCGATCGCCCCTTGCCAATCTCCCCACTGGGGCTGACGAATTAACTGCGCCGAAGGATACCAAGGCGATCGCGATCGCTGCCAGAGCCACCGCCAATCCGCCACAAAGGGCAACAGGATCCACAGGGGCTTCCCTAGGGCACCCGCCAAGTGTGCCACAGCCGTATCAATTGTTACCACAGCATCCAACTGCTGGATCAACAGCGCCGTATCCAGAAAATCCCCCATGTAGGGCTGGCAGTCAATCACTCCCGCCTGCTGCAATTGTTCACCCTCGAGGCGCGATCGCTCCTTTTGCAGGCTATACCATTGGACATCAAATTCCCGCAGCAGAGGCAGGAAGTACTCAAGGGGACAAGACCGCTGCGCCGTGGTGCGCGTTTGACTATGGCTAGCCCAAACCAGACCAATCCGCGGTTTGGACACATGAAAAATACTGCGGGGCAGGGGGGTGGGTAACTGAAAATAGGGACTGAACTTGGGAAAGTGGTCTTTATCAATACCTAGGTAGCGCGGCAGACTCAGCAGGGGGGTATGGTAATCAAAGGGGGGAGGCGTCTCCTCGGTGCTTATCACTTCAATCCCCGGCAGTGTTTGACAAAGACGCACCAAGGGCGGGTAAGCAGCAAAAATCACCCGTTGGGCACGCCGTGCCATCAAGGGCAGTAAGCGCACAAACTGAATGCAATCCCCTAGCCCCTGCTCACTATAGACAAAGAGGGTTTTCCCCGCCAAGGATTCCCCTTGCCAGCGCGGTTGCGGATAGGTGCGTAATCCGCCCGTGGGTTGCTGCCAGCGCCATTCGTATTCCTCCCATCCCTGTTGAAAATGTCCTAGCATGAGCAGGACAAGGGCAAAGTTGAGATGCACATCCGCCCCATTGGGGTCTAGGGCAACGGCTCGGCGAAAGTGGTGGAGGGCCGCCTCTGGGTTTCCTGTTTCCAGAAGCGCTGTGGCCAAGCCCGCTTGGGCAGAACTGTTGCAAGGGTTGAGGTCAAGACAGCGTTGGTAGTAGCAGATGGCTCCTGTAAAGTCCGTTTCGCTGAGGCAAATTTGCCCCAGTTGCAATAGCGCCTGTTGATGCTTGTGATCCCGCAGGAGCACTTCTTGGTAGCGATCGCGCGCCGCCGCGAGGTTACCCTGTAGATGCAAAGCGTACCCCAGATTGTAGTGGGCTGCCAACAGTTCTGGATTAGCACTCAAGGCGGCCTGAAACTGGCGAATCGCTGCCTCATAATTTTTCAGTTCAAGATAGACACTGCCCAGATTGTTGTGGACATCGGCTTGACCCGCTTCAAGGTACAGTGACTGTTCGTAGCAAGCACTCGCTTCTGTGAGTTTGCCTTGGGCGTGTAGGCAGAGGCCTAAGTTATACAGCGTTGTGGGCAAGTCGGGATTCAAGGATAGGGCTTTTTGGTAGCAGGCGATCGCGCGTTCAGTGTCCCCCAAGTCCAGATAGGCATTTCCTAAGTTGCTATGGGCTTCCACCCACTCCGGCTTCACCTCAAGGGCGCGTTGGTAGTGGGGTAGCGCAGCCGCCGGTTGGTGCAGCAAATCATGGAGAACAACTGCCAAGCGATAATGGGAAGGGGCATGCCACGGATCAAGGGCAATAGCCTGCTCATAGGCTGCCTGTGCCTCAAGGGGCTGTGCCAGTTGTTCAGCAATTAACCCCAATAGGTAATAGGCCTCTGGCTGCGGGGTCTCTTCAATAACTTGACGTGCGCACTGTTGTGCTCCGCTCCAGTGCTGTTGTTGATACAGTTGCCAAGCCTTTTTTAGCAGCGAGGCGGTTCGCCATCTAAAGATACCCACGGCTATTGTGATGAGCAGTTATTCAAATAATAGGCAACAGCGGTGGCGATCATAGAATTGCCATTGAGATCCAAGGGGGTGGGGTCTTGGGGCGGCTGGGGTTCTGCGTGCAAAAAGTGCCAGTGACCACCAAAAAATTCTTCATGGGTGAGAATTTGATGGAAATGATGTGCCTGCAATCCCGCCACCAAAACAGGCCCTTCAGCAAAATCATCACGACGAATCGTTACCACCGGTACCCCCAAGCGACAGGCCTCCGCGTAGGTGCCATAGCCGGGCTTGGACACGACTCGACCACAGAGAGGCATCACATCCACCGGGCGCAGTTGACGGCCACAGAGCTTCCGTAGGTTCGGTAAGTCCTCAGGGGCACTGGTATCAAAGGTAAGGAACTGCCAATCGGGAAACCCCTTGAGGGTCTCATAGGGAATCGCTTGCAAGCTCAGGCCGCCAAAGGTTAAAAGAACTGTGCGATCGCGGGGAGTGGTGAGGCCAAGGCGCCGCCGCAACTCCTCTGGCTCAAAACGCGGTTCGGCTCCCGTCAGTCCCACGGATTCCTTGTGGGGAAAGGCATTGAGGGGTTCCGCAAAGGGCAGTTGAAACAAGCGATCGCACCCGCTATAAAGATTACTCACCCAATCCGCAATCTCGCTAAAGTCACCGCCAAAGGAGCGATAGATAAAATCCCAGCCAAAGTTACTAACCATCCAACAGGGCACCCCCGCTGCATGGGCGATCGCCACCGCCAAAGGGGGAATATCCGCTAGCACCAACTGTGCCCGATTTTGCTGAATAAACTCTGCCTCGGCGCGGATCAACTCAGGGGCTGCCGCCTGAAGTTCCAAGAGCTTGGCACGGGTTGCAGGCAAATCCATTTGCAAACTATCGGCTTGTACGACCCCCAGATCAAGGGCACGGGGACGATGAATAAACTCCCCCTCCAGATTCGCCTGCAACAACCAATAGGGAGCTGCCGTCACGATCAGTGGCAAGAGATCCGGCACTTGGCGGCGAATGGCATTCACCAGCGCCGTTGTCCGCGCCACATGACCAAAGCCATGGTTTGTGATTGCCACGTAGAGGGTCGGTCGAGCCACAGGTGTGTTCTTGCCAAAACCGATGCAATCTTAACATTTGTAACAACTCTCGATTGGTGTGCCAAACCGCTTTTTTCTGAAGAAGTGCGAACAGGCGGGGAACAGATGGCTCAAATCAGACCCGTCTCGCTCTGGGTGGCTATAATAGATTTATTTCATTCTATTCAAATGAAGCATAAGATAGATTTATTACTGGTATTTATAAACTTGTGTTGCTTTTTATGAAGATATGTAACATACTGTTGACTAGGAGGCAGAGATAAGCATAGCAACACGCTAGACGTTCAACATCTCTGAAGCTGTATGACCTATACCACCGATACTCGTTTCACTCCCTCGACACTGGCCACAGCCGTTCAAGAGGTTACCACTCTTTTCAACTGCCTGAGTGTGGATGACAAACTAGGACTTCTGTGGTTCATCTACACCGAAACGGGTCGTTCGATTACAGCCGCCGCTCCCGGTACGGCTCGCCTACAACTGGCGGAAGGGCTGCTCAATCAGGTCAAAGCACTCAGTTTCGATGATCAACTTCAATTCATGCGCGACTTGGTGGCCAATGTGGACACCCCTCTCACCCGTGCCTACGGTGTCTTTAGCCCCAACACCAAGCTCGCCTTCTGGTATCAACTGGCAGAACTGATGAAACAGGGGTTTGTGGTACCTGTGCCCCCCGGTTATACCCTCAGCCGCGATGCCGATCGCGTGTTTGCAGCCATCAAAGCCCTTGACTTTGGTCAACAGATTACTGTCCTGCGGAATGCAGTGGTCGCCATGGGGGTGGATCCACTTGCCGTCTAATTAAGATGCCATGGGTTACGCAAGGGGGCAATGTGCTCCCTTTTTTTGTCCAGATACAAACCACTGAGGAACTGAAACCATGACCCATCCTGTTCAAGGAAGTCCCATTCTCGGCATTGATGAGCCAACTATAACTGCCTATTTTGCTGCCCTCAATGAGGAACGCTACGAAGATGTGGCCGCCCTGTTTGCTGAAGAAGGAGTTCTCTATCCGCCCTTTGAGGATGCCGTGGTGGGTCGGGGGGCGATCGCCCATTATCTCCACCTTGAAGCCGTGGGTATGCGGGCAGAACCCCTTAAAGGAGAACTACTAAGCACAGAGGGCACAGAACGTCGCTACCGCCTTGTGGGTAAAGTTACACTCCGCCTTTTTAGCGTCAATGTGGCTTGGCAATTTGGCCTCAATGCTGAGGATCAAATCACATTTGTGAAAGTGGATTTGCTGGCAACCTTGGAGGAACTCCTCAACTATCAGCCTCTACGTCAGCAGCGCTAGGGCGACCGGAAAACACCTCGGACTCTAAGGCCTCCACGCGATCGCGCAAATTGTGGAGAATGCCCGAATGACTCAGACGCACCGCTGCCAACTGTTCCCGTAGGCGATCGTAGTTTTCGGGCAGTTGTTGGCGCAGATGAATCACTTCACGGCTAAGGGCATTCACCCGTCGCTCTAGATCCGCCAGCCGTTCAGGCAAATGCTCCGTTTGAATATAAAACTTGCAGACAATGTCAACAATTGCCGCTTCAAGGCTAGTAAATTGATGCTCCCGCTGATAGGCATACAGCCAACTGAGAACATCGGGCGGTAAATGCTCCGTAATTTCCGACTCAGAATTCACGATTCTATCCTGTGGCAGGCTGTACTTCTATTGTGTCGCTTTAGGGAGAGCAGTGGCGAGAGGGTCGAAGCATCGGAATGGACACCTGTAGTCAGGCAAGGCCACTGCCATTGAGTAAAAACTTGGGAGGCGTCAGCCAAAAGAGTTGACTATTACCAAGGGGATCGGTTTCTGGAATCTGCAGGCCAATAATGCCGGCTTTCTTGAGCTGGAGGTGTCCCAAGGCTTTGCCACAGATGAGCAGTTCTGCCCAGTGACTAAGATTGGGTTCATGACCCACGGCAATCAGGGCTCCCTCATGGTCTTGACGCCAGTGGTTCAGCCACTGCAGCCAATCTGGCAAACGACCGCTTGGCGCCAACAGGTCAGAAATCATCAGATCGGGGGCAACCCCCACTTCAAGGAGAATTTCTGCGGTTTGCCGTGCCCGCACTAGTGGGGAGGAGAGAATCAGTTCTGCTTCAATGCCTAGATCCAATAACCGCCGCGCAATCTGCTGGGTTTTCTTTTCGCCTTTGGCCGTCAGGGGGCGATCGCTATCACTGCCTTCAAACACTTCCCGTTCGACCGCGATTCCGTGGCGGAAAAAAAAGACTGTTAGCTCCGTCATAAAGACCTAAAACTTGATTACTACAAACAGTGCCTTACTCCGTACCGTGGAGGACATTGTTCTTCGGATTGACGAGGTGGAGGAGCTTCTGCTTAATCTGCGTATCGTAAACGCTCCACTTGAGTTTAGCGTATTCTGGATTTTCATTGAGACCCGACAAGAAGCCCACGGGAATTTCAAAACCGCCGGCCTGGGAGCGACCGCCACCAAAGAAGCGTCCTTGGCGATCCTTACCAAAGGCCTCTTTGATAAATTCGTCGGGGTCAAGGGTAATTTTTGTTGTGCGCAGCGAACCGATAATCAGTTCCACTTCTTCATCTTCGTCGTGGACGAGGCCATAGACAACGGCAGTGTGGACGTTCTCTTCAGTCACAAGGAAATCCGCCGCTTGGGGAATGGCATCGCGGTCTTCGTAGCGGATATAGCCCACGCCAGAAATTGAGAAATTGTTGTGAATGGAGCGGTTTTTCAGCGATCGCTCGATCACATCCATCACCTGCTTCGAGCGGTGGGACTGCAAAATGGTGTTCAGCAGTTGATAATCAATAAAACGACTCAGGAAGGCGGCTGCGAGAAAGTCCTCTTCTTTGGCTTGTTTGAGGCAATCGGTGTCAGAGCGCAGGCCATGCATCAGAGCCGTGGCACATTTCACGTGAACTGGGTTACTACTGTCGAGGGTGAGTAGCCCCGCTTGCAGGTATTGGGTAAAGATGGTAGCCGTGGCGCGGGTCGTGGGTCGAATGTCTGTAAACTCGGCTTGAATGACTTCTTGGAGACTGTGGTGATCAATGATGGCGATCGCGGGCAGGCCTGCCTCCTGTACCATGGGCAGCAATTGACTGGTGGTGCCTTGGTTGTCAATGAGAACGTAGCCTTGGTAACAGGTACAATCCCGCTGATCTTTATTTTTCGTACCTTGCACCGCCCAGCGCACAAGGGGCATCCCCGTCAGCCGCACTAGGGTGATATTCTCCTGATGGCTCAGGGCACCGGCGTAGGCAATATCGCACTGAATCTCAAACTGCTCAGCAATAAGCTTATAGGTCCATGCCGAAGAGAGGGCATCGGGGTCAGGAAAATCTTGGAGAATAATCAACTGCCGCGTACCGCGATGGCGTTCCAACATTTGCCGCAGCGCTTCGGCACGAGGGTCACTCAAGCGAACTTCCGCCTTGGCCAATTCTGTAGAGGTCGTCTCCGATTTCACCAGTGCGTTACCATTCAGTTCAGGATGAGTAGAACCGACGTCACTGGCAGCAGGGTCACTGAGTTCAAGTGGATAGGGAGATTGCATAGTTGTTTCAGCGTTGGATAACAGGGTTGAACCCAATGGGGAACGCGCAGAAGATAATTGTCGTCACCATACCGTCAACGACTCTATCTCGATCTTGGCAGATATTTTATCGTTTGGCATCCCCCCTTGGACAGCGGTTGCGCCAGTGGCGATCGTCCCATGCTTGGCAGCCTTTAGCTTTTACTTTAGCGATCGCGCTGTTTTTGGCGGGAACCCACAGTGTGAAAGCGCAGCAGGTGTGGCGAGGCAGTGAATTGGTATCCTTGCAGCGAGCCTACGATGAGTGGCAGCAGAAACACATCCTCTATTTGGGTGAAACCCATGACAGCGCTGCTGACCATCAGGCGCAACTGTTGATTTTGCAGGAATTGCAACGGCGGGGTCGCCCCCTAGCGATCGCCCTAGAAATGATGCAGCGCCCCTTTCAAAGCGCCCTCGATGCCTACATTGGCGGTGAAATTACGGAAATGGAATTGCTGGAGCAAACCCAATATGCTCAGCGCTGGGGCTTCCCTTGGTCGCTCTATGCACCGATTTTTCGCTTCGCCAAGGAGCAGCAGATTCCCCTAATTGCCCTAAATACGCCCACCGAAGTCACCCGCCAAGTGGCACGCCAAGGTCTCGAGAGCTTAGGGGAAGATGATTTTCGCTATATTCCACCCCTATCAGATATTGACTTGAGCAACACTGCCTATCGCGATCGCCTGCAGGAGATTTTTGTTGCTGCCCATCAAGGGATGAGCCACAGTATGAATTTTGACTTCTTTTACCAAGCTCAAGTCCTTTGGGATGAAACCATGGCCAAAGTCATTGCTAAACAGCATCAGCGGCATCCCGATCGCCTGATTGTGGTGCTGACAGGGCGGGGTCATGTTTATTTTGGCGATGGCATTCCCCAACGGGTACAGCGACGGCTCTCCCCCAACCTCCGCCAAGCAATTATCCTCCTCAACCCGACAGCAACGGAAAAAGCCAAACCCCGCATTGCCGACTGGTTCTGGCAAAATGATCCCTCTCTCTAACCTAATCAGCCAAGCCATGTTCAAGGGCAAAGCGCACGAGTTCTGTGCGGCTACTGGTACCGGTTTTCACAAAGAGGCGACTGACATACTTTTCAATATTGCGAACACTGGTATTCAGTTGGCTGGCAATTTCCTTATTCATCAGACCCTTGACCACCAGTTGCAGCACACTGGCTTCGCGGGGGGTGAGATCCAGTTGAATTGGGGGAGCCGTGGGATTGCGTTTGCCCTGTTGGACGAGCATTGCCCGCAGTTCGGCAATTTGTTGGGCTAGATTGGCCAGATTGGGTTCGGTCTCATCGCGAGCAGCCGCTTGCCGCCGCAGCAGATTTTTAATGATGGCCACCAGTTCATCGGGGTCAAAGGGTTTGGCTAGGTAGGCATCACAGCCAGCATCATACCCTTGGATGCGATCGCGCTTCATGCCCCGCGCTGTGAGGAAGATAACGGGAATATGGTTGAGATGGGGCTGTTGGCGCACTGTTTCCAAAAAAGCATAGCCATCCATCTGCGGCATCATAATATCCGTAATAATCAGGTCGGGCACATTGGTTTCTAGGTACTCCAGAGCCGCTTGACCATTGGCCACTGCTGTTACTTCAAAGCCACTGTCCTCTAAATAGGCCGTTACCGCCTCGCGCACTCCCGGCTCATCATCCACCAGCAATAATTTTGCTGTCATTGGCTCTCTCCTAAGATCAGTAGGACTTAATTTATCCATGCTCTACCATATTGGCTATTGGTAGTACTTGGGTGGAATATCGAATGGCGATTATTGCGCTGCGGGCATGGTACCTACCGCAGTATGAACCCCTCGAACACATCGAGCAACGCCCCCACGATCTACGGCTCAACAAAAGTAGCTTGCTGAAAACGGCATTGCGGGCAGATTTTCTCGATGACTTAGAAACGGTGCAGCGTTCGGAGTGGTTTCAACGCTATCGCCTTGGGGAAACGGTGGAATTTTATATTGAGGGCAGTGGCAGCTATACAATTGCCAACATTGATGTTCTCAGTCATGAAATCTATTTCATCAAGAGCGATCGCCTGAGTTACTTGGAACCAACCCTCTTTTTCAGTGCCGCCGATAGCCCCAGTAGTGACGAGATTCGCACCGCCCTCAAAGCATTTGTGACCAATACCCCTAGTCGCTTCCCCTTGGAACTGGTCGAAAGCCCACGCTCAGCCACGGCTCCTCTGCGTCTGGATAGTCCCGTGATCACCCAATTGCGTCGCTCACTGCTCTTTATTGCAGATGGGAGTGGGAATGAACAGTTGCATGCAATGGTTGCCCTCGAACTGGGCTATGCCCTAGCCAGTAAACGCCGCAATCAACTCCTTGTTATTCAGCAGGAGCACCCCAGCCAGCGGGCGCCTCTTCCCATTGAAGTTCCCAGTCGCCAGCGCCTCATCTATAGCGATCCCCCAGAGTTAAGGGAAAAGTTGCCCTTGGTGTTGCAAGGACTCCTAAAACCCTTTGAACTCTTTCGGGAATAGTTCAGGCAATTTAATTTCAAGCATTAATGAACCAGACTGCAGAGCAGGTGGGAAGGCACCCCCGCAGCCAATAGGAGCTGTGGTAGGTCTGGCACGATGCGGCAGCACTGCTGCATGAAATCGTGAATCCACTGTTGCAGCGTTTCTGCTTCATGATTTGTTAACAATCTGTCGGTGGCAGTAAATTGGCGGTTATGGAACTGCTCCACTTGAATTTGCACCAACCAACTTTCACGTGGCCGTGTCACTAACCAATAGTTTGTGACAATCCTTTTACCAAGGTAGCGCGCTGCCACTTCCGTAATTTGCTGGCAGTACCCATAGTAATCAGCAAGGGTTAGGGCTTCAGGGTTCGCGGAAGCCAGAGGCGGTCTATCTTTTGTTTCTTTTGTTTGAGCAAATTGGCTAAAGAAGGACGTCAAAACCGCTAAGGTGTTGGCAGAGACAGGGAGCTGGAGGCCAATGAGGTCAAAAATTTTCTGCTCAATGTATTGCAGCTGCAGTGTTTGATTAGGCTCACTCTGTTCTATTTTTTCATGTAACTCAATCAGAAATTCTAATTGGTTAAGCTGTGGGTATGTTAAGTTATCTAAATTAATGTAGCGGTCTAGGTATTCTTGCTCACTAGGGTCATCACCCCTATGGGACTGAACCGCAGGATGCTCCGCTAGCAGGTTTCGGAGCTTGTAACGAGTCACTGGAGAAACATTCATAGCAAATCCCCTTCAGGACTAAAATCAGGAAACAACATTAGGTTGAGTCGAAGAGTTCAGCTTCTGGAATTGTTAAATCCTAAGATTAGGAATCAAGATCTTAGGTTCCCAGCAGATGCAGTTGACAATTGTCTACTGTCAAAGGAAAGATGTAATTGCAGTTGCGTGAGATATACCATTCACTTATAAATCTAAGAATTTGAATTGTCAAGTATCTATTGATACAAGCAGCTTTTATTTACTGTTCTTTAGAATAACTGCTATATAAAGCTGCAAGTTTTAAGCAATAGTTTACATTCGTTTATATTGAACCCAAATTAGGTATCCCAGACTACATCTACGACAGCTGAGTGGCTTGCCGACCCTTATCAGGTAGGGCATGCACTGTCCCTAAAAATCAGGGATGATTGTTTTACAAGCATTTTTTCTCTGACTTTCAACTTCTGACCCTTTATTGAGCCGCCTATGCTTGCTGTTTATCCTGGAAGCTTTGATCCCATTACCCTAGGGCACTTGGACATTATTGAGCGGGGTGCTCGTCTCTTTAGTGAAGTGATTGTGGCGATCGCCCATAACCCTCAGAAAAAAGCCCTCTTTAGCGTGGCGCAGCGGATCAAACAAGTGCAGGCGGCAACTGTCCACTTAAAAAATGTGCGGGTGGATACCTTTGATGGCCTCACCGTTGAGTACGCGCGATCGCAACAGGCAACAGTTCTTCTGCGGGGGCTACGGGTTCTGTCGGACTTTGAATACGAGCTGCAGATGTCCCACACCAATAAAAGCCTCTGGCCAGAGATTGAGACCGTGTTCCTCACCACGTCCAATGAGTATAGTTTCTTAAGTAGTAGCTTAGTAAAAGAAATTGCCCGATTTGGCGGTAATGTTCGTCATCTAGTACCAGCCACTGTTGCAAAGGATTTAGAAGCATGCTTTACTCAAACACCGATCGCATCTCAACGACCACTGGAGTAAATGAAGCGCTTGATGTCCCTTCCGTACCGCTGCAACTCCTGCAACAATTGGAAAAGCTGGAAGAACTCCTGATTCTCGAAGGGACGAAGATCCCGCTGACCGGCCGCAAACTCATTGATGAAGAGCAGATCCTAAACCAACTTGCCCACATTGAACAGGCGATCCCCGAATCAGTGAAGACAGCGCAGCGGATTCTCAATCAGCGGGATGAGATCATTAAACAGGCCCAGCACCGCGCCCAAGAAATTATCCGTGCCGCAGAGCAACGCGCTGCCCAAATTGCCGATGAACTGCGGATTCGCCAGCAGGCAGAACTCGAAGCCCAAAAAATTCGCCAGCAGGTGCAGCAAGAGGTGGAGTTTATGCGCCAGCGCGCGATCGAGGAAATCAATCTGCTACGGCAAAACACAGAAAAAGAACTAGCCCATCTGCGCCAAGTGACCCGCCATGAATGTCAAGAGCGGCAACAGGAAGCGGATGCCTATGCCGATCGCACCCTTGCGGAAATGGAACGCCAATTCAAGGAAATGCTAGCGGTGATTCAAAATGGGCGCCAATACCTCAAGCAGCACCAAGCCCACCGTCAACCCTAGGCAATACCCCAATTCAATTGTCACGCTAGCGGGCTTTCACAGGCTCTAGGGTAAAAAACGTTTGAAAAATTTGCGTATCCACCTCATTCATTTGCTGCTGCAAGTGATCGAGGAACTCGTGCATGCCTTGACCAATAATTTCATCAATCGTCAAATAGTCCAGTTGCGATCGCAGGCGTCCCAGTTGGCGTTCCACGGGCTGGTGCCAGCTCCCCAAGGGCGTCCCTGTAATTTTGTAGAGGGATTTTTCCACCTGCAACAGACAAAAGCGGATCGCGCGGGGAAACTCGGCATCGAGAATCAAAAACTCTGCGACCCCTGCGGGTGTAATCCGATGCGAACCCCGTTTACGATACATCTCATAGGCACTGGCGGACTTGAGGAGCGCAATCCAACCCAATTCATCAATGGGCGTGCCCACATCTTCCACTGAGGGCAACAGCAGATAGTATTTCACATCGAGAATCCGCGAGGTCTTATCGGCTCGCTCCAGTAGCCGCCCCATTTGACCAAAGTGCCACGCTTCATTGTGGCTCATCGTACTATCCATCACGCCGGCAAAAAGGTGACTGGCCTGTTTCACTTGCTCCAAAAAGCTGGCAATCTCCAATTGATCCGGGGCTTTAGCCGCCTCCCGCACCATTGTGTAGAAGGCATTCACCTGCTGCCACATTTCTGAGGAAATCACCTCGCGAATGGATGTGGCATTCTCCCGTGCCGTCCGCAGACAGGAGATGATCGAGTTGGGATAGGTGGTGTCAAAGGTGAGGAACTGAATCACATTTTCAGCCGTGGCCGTGCCATAGTGTTCCTGAAAAAAGGGCAAATCCCCCGTTGTTAGCACTAGGGGATCCCATTGACTTGAAAGACTCGTGGGCAGATCCAGCAGCATGTTCAAGTTGACATCAACAAAACGAGCAATATTCTCTGCCCGCTCAATGTAGCGATTTAACCAATAGACCGCATCGGCAACACGACTTAACATATACTGGCAAGCATTCACTCTCTGCCCACTCTAGCAACCTTTTCCCGTCCTGAGTATATGCAGCAAACCCGTCTTAATACCCTGCTTGATCGTTTAGGCGCCGGGATTCAGGAGCAGTTAAAAAATCCGTGGCGACGGCTAGCAACACTGAGTATTGCCTTTCTCTTTGGGGTGTTCTTGGGCTTAGCCATTTCCTCGAGTGCAGGTCAATTGGGCTATTTAGATATTGTGGCCTCGAGCATCGTAGCAATTATTGCTGAAGTGATTAGTGCTATGTTCTATAGCGATCGCTGGAAACTGCGGCAAACTCTCTTTGGCGAAATTCTCAATGCCTTGAAGTTCGGTCTCCTCTATGGTTTGTTCCTCGTTGCCTTCCTTCTGGGAAGTTAGTTGCTAATTCAATTGGAAACCTCATGAATGAGTATTGCGGCAATTTTAATCGCCATTCCCGACAATGAACCGCCAGCAGACCTTGAAGCACTCATCGCCGCCGCAGAGGAAGGAGACTTACCCAGTTGCATCCTAGAAACTGCATGGCACGGTCTGCAAACGACCCTAGCAAAACGTTTTGACCAGAGGCAATGGCTGCTGCCCACATCTATCCTGCTTCTCTTTTTGGCAAACCAGCAAGGGGCAGGAATATTCATTTACTGTGATTAGCCGAGGCTGGCATTCCCTTGTTACTCCCATATTTAAGAAAAGGGCTGTAATTTGAGTACAATAGTGTGATGCCAACGGCGGCTTGCCCTGTTGGTACGGCGTTTACCCTAAGTTGATCACTGCCTGCTATGGTTCAAGAGCGTAGTCTGCCCTCTTTGTCCATTCCCCAAACCACGATTACTCGTGAGCAGGGGTTAATGCTCTATGAAGATATGGTACTGGGGCGCACCTTTGAAGATAAGTGTGCCGAAATGTACTACCGGGGGCGGATGTTTGGCTTTGTCCACCTCTACAACGGTCAAGAGGCAGTCTCTACAGGTGTAATCAAGGCGATGCGTCCCGATGATTACGTGTGCAGTACCTATCGCGATCACGTTCATGCCCTGAGCGCCGGTGTTCCTGCCCGTGAAGTAATGGCTGAACTCTTTGGCAAGGCGACGGGGTGTAGCAAAGGCCGGGGCGGCTCAATGCACCTCTTTTCTGCTAAGCATAATCTCTTGGGGGGCTTTGCCTTTGTCGCTGAGGGGATTCCAGTCGCAACGGGGGCAGCATTTCAGACGATGTACCGCCGTCAGGTGATGGGCGATGCCAAGGCCGATCAGGTCACCGCTTGCTTCTTTGGTGATGGTGCCAGCAATAATGGCCAGTTCTTTGAGTGCTTGAATATGGCAGCCCTCTGGAAATTACCCATTCTTTTCGTGGTGGAAAATAACAAGTGGGCGATCGGTATGGCCCATGAGCGTGCCAGTTCCGAAACAGAAATCTACAAGAAGGCCAAGGTCTTTGGCATGGTGGGTGAGGAAGTAGATGGCATGGATGTGCTGGCGGTGCGTACAGTGGCTGAGGCAGCGATCGCCCGCGCCCGTGCCGGTGAAGGCCCCACCCTAATTGAAGCTTTGACCTACCGTTTCCGAGGGCACTCCCTTGCCGATCCCGATGAACTGCGCTCCAAAGAAGAGAAAGAATTTTGGCTGAAGCGCGATCCGATCAAAAAGCTGGGTGCCTACCTCGTGGAGCAGGAACTGGCCACTAGCGAAGACCTGCGTGCCATTGAGCAAAAAGTACAAGCGATTGTGGATGATGCTGTGGCCTTTGCCGAGGAAAGTCCTGAGCCTAAGCCCGAAGAACTCTACGACTACATCTTTGCAGATGAATAGGTTGGGTCGCTGCCAGCAACGGGGGCATTGCCCGAAAAATAGGACAATTTTGCAACAGGAGCAAACTCACGCGGTAAAACGGTTCGGACAATCTCGGACAAAGCAATATCCCACTGTTGGCCAAGTCCACTGAACACTAGGAAACAAATGCCTAAGAAGCAACCGCAAACACAAATAAGTGGAATTTGGAATGCTGCAGGGGGCTGGGGTGTTGTCTTTTGGTAAACACTCGTCTGGCGAAATGCGCTGAGGGGCATAGCTCACAACGACAGTTCTAGGGGAAACTCGTGTTTAAGAGAACATTATTTAAAGATTAAGGGATTATAACCTAGCCCCACCCCCCTACAGCCCTTGGCTGATCCCAGTCTCAGCAACGTCAAGAATATATTTTTATCAATGAATAAACCATTGCTGGGTTTGTTGACTAGGATAGTCACTAGAATAAAAGGAGCTTTCCCTAGAACATTGGCATGTTGTTGACTCCTCCTTTGTTTGCCTGGCTGGATGGTCTCTGGGATGGGGTATTCTCCACCCAGGGGATCATGATCATGCTGCTGATGGGCTACGCAGGGGCGATGTGGCTCTTTTTGTCCAGTGCCCCCAAGGTCTATACGATCATGGTCTCGGATTTGGAGCACGCGCGGCAGTTCTACGAGCAGGAGTTGCATTTGCCGATCGCTGATGTACCGCTGCACTACTACTACAACTATGAGCAAACCCTTGGCGTGGCTTCGATGGATCCGCTCTATGTGCCCTCGGCCTTGAGCTACAGCAGCCCCAAGCGCCCCAGCCCTAGTGATGGGTTGTGGTACCAACTCAAGAAAAATACGCAACTGCATGTCATTAGTGGTGCCAGCAAGGGGGAACGCCACCGTCAGCGCCATGTCTGCTTTGACCGTGAGTGCCTCGAACTCCTATTACTGCGGATTCAACGGCGGCAGTTGCGCTACAAAATGCGCAGCGATCGCCCCCTCAATTTCCTTGTCAAGGACTACGACGGCACCGTGATTGAAATGGCAGAAATTTCGGCGCGGCCATGACAGACCTCCAAGAACTCCCTAGTCGTGGTCATCTCTTGACGGAGCAGATCAATCCCGCCAGCCAGAATCTGGATCAGCTCACTCCCTTGGAACTAGTTGATCTGTTTAATCAGGAAGATGCCCAAACGCTGCGGGCGATCGCCCAAGCCCGCGAGGCCTTAGCCCAAACCATTGCCGCCACAGCAGTCCGCCTCCGCCAAGGGGGACGCCTCTTCTACGTTGGTGCCGGCACCAGTGGTCGCTTGGGGGTTTTGGATGCTGCGGAATGTCCACCCACCTTTTGTACACCGCCCCATTTGGTTCAAGGCATTCTGGCCGGCGGTGAGGCTGCCCTTGTGCGCAGTTCCGAAGGCCTTGAGGATCGCTACGAAGATGGCGCCGCCGTGGTGGGCGATCGCCAGATTACTGCCCAAGATGTGGTGATGGGTATTACCGCTGGCGGAACCACTCCCTATGTTCATGGGGCACTGGATGCAGCGCAAGCAGTAGGGGCACTTACGGTCTTTATGGCCTGTGTTCCCTCGGATCAGGTACAGCGGGCTGCCGACATTGACATTCGCCTACTGGTGGGGCCTGAACTCCTTGCTGGATCCACCCGTTTGAAAGCCGGTACTGCCACAAAAATGGCACTGAATATCATTTCCACGGGGGTGATGGTGCAGTTGGGCAAAGTCTATGGCAACCGCATGGTGGATGTGGCGGTCACCAATCGTAAGCTCTTGGATCGTGCCCTGCGGATTCTCACGGATCTCACGGGGATTGATCGCGCAGCAGCAGCAGCTCTCCTCGAACGCAGTGGCTACCAAGTGAAGCGTGCCCTGCTCATGTACTGGACAGGACTGGATGCCCTTGCCGCTCAAGCTCTACTCGATCAACACAATGGCCAACTGCACGCGGCCAAAAGTGCTGTCCTGAACCCCTAAATGCCCACTTTGAAGCCAAGACCGCGATTATTGCGGGGTTCCTCAAACTGCCTGTACACCTTTGGATCGGGGCGAGTAGGCACAGGCGAAATCTCTAGGCTGTTTTCAATCTCTGCCATATTACTCGCAGGTGGGACAGCATTGGGGTTTGCCGCAGGATCGGGGGCTGATTGCAGTGCCGATCGCAACTCGGGGCTAACTTGAATCGTGCCAATGGCAGCGGAATTAGCAAAGACAGGTACAGCAGGCAGCATACTGGCAATTACTATCCAAGGGATTGAGGAGAAACGCATAGTAAAGAATCCTCAAGGGGGTTAGAAATTAAGCACTTAAGAACCCCTAACTGCGTTGGGAGTATTCTCTATGTTTTCTATTTTAGGGCAGCCACCTCTCCCTTGGTTGCCGCAAGGGATCCCTTCTGTGGTGGCAAGATAACAATAGGACG
Source organism: Thermosynechococcus sp. PKX82 (assembly GCF_031583255.1). NCBI lineage: Bacteria > Bacillati > Cyanobacteriota > Cyanophyceae > Acaryochloridales > Thermosynechococcaceae > Thermosynechococcus > Thermosynechococcus sp. PKX82. Next base: position 1,502,917 of record NZ_CP134169.1, read on the forward strand.
GAGAGAGAGGGATTCGAACCCTCGGTGAGTTGCCCCACACAGCATTTCCAGTGCTGCGCCTTCGACCACTCGGCCATCTCTCCACGTTTAGGCAGTTCTACTATCCTATCAGAAGTCCTGTGTCTCTGCTGCATCCCATTGCCCAAGCCAGTTTTGCCATCATTGATCGCGAGATCGGTCCTCACCCTTTTGATGCCCCAAGCTATGCGATTTTGCGGCGAATTATCCACAGCACGGCAGATTTTGAGTTTAAGAACCTGCTGGAGATTTCGCCGGGGGCGATCGCCCACATGACACAAGCCCTGCGCTCAGGTGTGCCGATTATTACCGATGTGGCCATGGTCAGGGTCGGCATTCAAACCATGGTCAGCCGTACCTTTCAGAATCCGATCATTACCGCCCTTGACGATGGCAGCCACACCGCTCCCGATCAAACCCGCAGCGAAGCAGGGATGATCCGCGCTTGGCAACAGTGGCCCGATGCCCTGTTTGTGGTTGGGAATGCGCCAACGGCGCTCCTTGCCCTGTGCGATCGCCTGCAACAAACCCGTGTACCGCCGGCGGGCGTCATTGGTGTCCCGGTTGGCTTTGTCAATGTTGTAGAGTCAAAAGCAGCCCTTGCCCAACTGCCCGTGCCTCAAATTCGCGTTGCCGGTCGCAAGGGGGGATCGCCTGTGGCGGCAGCGATTGTGAATGCCCTGCTGGAGTTGGCCGATAGCAAGGAGTCAGTGTGACCCCGATTCATGTGGTGGGCATTGGCCTAGAGGGGCTGGCAGGGTTGGGAGAAACAGTTCAGGAAATTATTCGCACAGCGACGCTTTTGGTGGGGAGCGATCGCCATCTTCAGTTGATTCCCCATGGAGACGCCCGCCGCTTGTCTCTACGGGACTTTAACGCCAGTTTCAAGGCGATTCAAACCCACTTGGCAACAACCCCGAACCCCCAAGTGGTCATTCTCACCAGTGGCGATCCCCTGTTTTACGGGCTGGGACGCTGGCTGCTCGAAGTCTTTACTCCCGATCAGTTGACGTTTCATCCCCACCTCAGTGCGGTGCAGTTGGCCTTTAGTCGGCTCAAGCTCCCTTGGCAGGATGCCGTGATCTACAGTGCCCATGGTCGCGATTTAGCGGGGTTGGTGCCGCTGTTGCAGCGGGGGGTGGAGAAAATTGCCATCTATACCGATGGTGAGGCTAATATTGCTGCCATTAGCCGCTTATACCAAGCATTGCACCTGCCTGTGTCCTATCGGGCGTGGGTGTGTCAGGCCTTGGGTAGCGCAGACGAAGCCATTCTGCCGTGGGACTTAGCCCAACCAGTGACAATGCTTCCGCCGGTACATCCGCTGAATTTGGTGGTGCTCCTGCGTCAACCCCAGCACCTACCCCCTCGGGAACAGCCCGTTTTTGGCCTAGGGGATGATCAATTTTTCACCTTTGGCGATCGCCCCAGCTTGATGACAAAGCGGGAAGTGCGGGTATTGGCCTTGGCGGAACTTGCCCTCACCGGCACTATCGAAACCGTTTGGGATGTGGGCGCCGGCACCGGCAGTGTCGCTGTGGAAATCGCCCGCCTTGCCCCCCAAGCCACCATCTATGCGATCGAGAAAACGGCGATTGGCTTTCAACTGATTGAGCGCAACCGCAAGGCTTTTGGTTTGACCAATCTGATCCCAATCCAAGGAGCAGCACCCCAGAGCCTCAGTGGCTTGCCGCAACCGGATCGCGTGTTTATTGGCGGCAGTGGTGCCCAATTACTGGCCAATCTCGACTATTGTTGGTCACACTTGAAAGCTGGCGGCCGGTTGGTGCTGGCGATCGCCACCCTCGAACACCAAGGCCAAGTTCTCCACTGGTGTCAAACCCAGCAAATCAGCCCGCAAGTGCTACACGTGCAACTCAGCCGCTCCGTTCCCTTGGGTCAAGGCCACCGCCTCCATCCCCTCAATCCAGTCACCCTCATCACCCTGAGTCAGGGGTAAAAATAGCCATCGGGATAAACCGTGGTGCGATCGCACACCGCAGCCGACAGATCAACACCCGTTGCCCGAAAAAAATTACACCGCTGTACCTGGGCTGCCGTTAAATCTGCCTGCTCTAAATTGGCCTGTTGCAGGTTGGCCCCTTGGAGATTCGCTTGTCGCAAATTGGCATAGCGCAGATCCGCCCCCTGAAGATTAGCGCCTTGCAGGTTTGCCCGTTCCAAATTGGCCGATCGCAGGTTGGTGCGGACAAGGTTGGCTCCTTCAAGATCTGCTGCCGCAAGGTTCGCTTGATACAACTGAGCATCCCCTAATTCACTGTGGCGTAGATTGGTGGCAATCGCTTGAATTCGATTCAACTGGCAATAGGGCAAATAGGCATTTTCCAAATTACTCTCACTGAAATCGGCATCACTGAGGTTGGTGTCAAAAAGGCTCAGACCCGTCAGATCGCTGCCCCGAAAATCTCGTTCCCCCGCTGCATAGGCTGCCAATAGTTCCTCATTGCTGAATTTGGCCATAATGGTATAAAGAGCGTTGTACTGTGACTAAGTATTTCTACCTAAACCTTTTTGACTGTAGGGGGATTTATTGAGGAAGTTCATTTTATTTAATGGTTTCTTAACTTGGTGAGGCACCACAATGGGGTTTCAACCGCTTTCCTTGGCACAGCATTACCACGAACGCACCAAGTACGCCCCTGAGACCTTAGCCCAACAGGCAGCACCGCTCGATTTTAGTCGCCAGCCCAGTCCCTGCAAAACCTATCCTCTTGGTCAGTCCTTCTCCCTCAAGCCGTTTTTAGAACCTGAGCAGGGGGCAGCCCACCCCCACTGGCAGCGACTCTCACGGTTGTTGTACTGTACCTATGGCATTACTGGGGTGGTTCCCTATCCCGATCAGCCCTTTTATATGCGGGCAGCACCTTCTGCCGGGGGGCTATATCCAGCGGAAATCTATCTCCTCACTCGCAACGACACCGCCGTTCCCGCTGGCATTTATAACTACCAAGTGAAAGACCATGCCCTTGTGCAGGTGTGGCAAAGCTATTCTTGGTCAGCCCTACAGGCCGCTTGTCTTTGGCATCCAGCGCTAGAAAGGACGCACATTGCGCTGATCGTGACAGCCGTCTTTTACCGTTCCGCTTGGCGTTATGGCGATCGCGCCTATCGCCGCATTTGCCTCGACATTGGGCACCTCTTGGGGAATGTGGAACTGGCCGCCAATATCAATGACTTTCGCGCTCACTTCATTGGTGGTTTTGTGGATGCCCAAATGAATGAACTGCTTTACCTTGATCCAGAACAGGAGGGGGTGTTGGCGGTGGTTGCCCTTGCCAATTTACTCGAAGTGGGCGAAAACTTGTCCACGTTCCCCGCAGTGTTGGCCTCCGCCACCTGCTATGACTATGGGGCGATCGCCAGTGGCGAGCTACTGAAGGCTTACCATCGTGCCAGTGCCCTCACCAATAGTGACGTGATCTACGGCATGGCCAAAGTCGAGGAGACCACCGTTCCCAACCTCAGTGCTCAAGAGCCAACTGACCCCCCTGCTAGCAAGTACAACTTCCCCTTTGGTCTGCGGGTGAGTCTCAGCAAAACCATCATTGACTGGGAAACCAATCTAGCCGCTCTCCAGCAAACCATTCTGCAGCGGCGCTCGACCCGTCAGTACAGTGGCCAAGGGATTGAAGTGGATCAACTGGCTGCCCTGCTCACCTTTGCCTACCATCCTCAGGACTACCGCGATCAAGGCCTAGATGAAGCCCCTAGTTTCTTTGACCCGACATTGGTGGAAACCTTTATTGCCGTGACGCGGGTCAAGGATCTAGAGGAGGGCTGCTACTACTATGCTGTGGCCGAGCATGAGTTACGCCAAATTCGCTTCAAGAACTTTCAAGAGCAGTTGCATTTCCTCTGCCTCAATCAAGACCTCGGTCGCGATGCCGCTGTGGTGATTTTCCATACCGCCAATCTGGAGCGGGCGATCGCTCGCTATGGGGAACGGGCTTATCGCTACCTCCACATGGATGCTGGCCACCTTGGACAGCGGATCAATTTGGCTGCCACCGCTTTGGGGCTAGGGGTCAGTGGCATTGGCGGTTTCTTTGATGATCAGGTCAACGATCTCTTGGGCATTCCCCCGCAAGAAGCGGTTCTGTACATTACCACCGTTGGCAAAGCAGCGTGACCCTCACCACCCGTGGCCACTACAGTATCAAGGCTCTATTGGACTTGAGTTTGTTACCCAACTATGGGCCTGCCTCCGTGCGCGCCATTGCTGAGCGGCAAAAGATTCCTGCCCCCTATCTGGAAAAACTCTTGATTGAATTGCGGCGGGCTGGCTTGGTGCGATCGCTGCGAGGCGTCTATGGGGGCTATCAACTGGCCCGTCCCCCGGCCGCCATTTCCCTGCGGGATATCCTTACTGCCGTTGGTGAATCGCCGACCCCCCTGTTTTTGCATCCTCCCCAACCGGAAGATGGCACAGCGGATTGGGTGACCTTGAGTCTCTGGCAACGACTCCACCAAAAACTTCAGGATGCCTTGGCCAGTATCTCCCTTGAGGATTTATACTTTGATGCCCGTAGTTGGCAAGCGGCTCAAGGGGATGGGGCAACGTTTGTCGTCTAGGCGATCTAGGCTAAGGGCATCCCAGAGTGGGGGGAGACACCCATGTCAGCACCAACCTACCCCAAAGCATGGCTGATCATTCGCGAACGTGGTTTGCCGAAACGGGAAGTTATTCTCAGTCCCGATCGCCAGTGGACGATTGGTCGCCAACTGGATTGCAATATTCTCCTCAAAGATACCTACGTCTCGCGAGTGCATGCCGTCATCAACGCCTTTCTCTTTAAGGGGCAGCCCCTCTATTTCATTAGTGATTACCACAGTCGCAATGGCACGCTCCTCAATGGCCTGCCAATTCAGCACAGCACCCTCCTCCACCATGAAGATGTCATTTGTGTGGGTACCACCCTCATTGTTTTTTACTATCCAGACATGTTTAAGGAGATTTCCCTCGATGAGCGCCCCAAACTGAGCAAACGTTCAACCGGCAGTCTGCCTTGGGTTGGCTAGGGGTTTGACAGCCACAGGGGATAAATTTTATGATGAAAAATTGTTGAGTTTGCACGGAACAGGTTTTCCAAGAGGCACGCATCCCCTCACCTGCACGGCAAGGAGTTTTTTAGTTTCTATGGCATACGCAATCATTGAGACCGGTGGCAAGCAACTGCGCGTTGAAGCCGGGCGCTTTTACGATGTGGAGCGGCTCCCCGTCGAGCCAGAGGGCACAATTGATCTAGAACGGGTGTTGCTGGTGCAAACCGATAGCCAAGTCCACGTGGGTCAACCCTACGTTAGTGGTGCGGTTGTCTCTGGTACGGTGATGGGGCACCGTCGCGGCCCCAAGGTGATTGTCTATAAGATGCGCCCGAAAAAGAAAACCCGCAAAAAACAAGGCCATCGCCAAGAACTGACCCGCATCATGATCAACGAGATTCGTCTTAACGGTGAATCCCTAGGAGGTTAACATGGCACACAAGAAAGGAACAGGTAGTACCCGCAACGGTCGTGACTCCAATGCCCAGCGTCTGGGTGTCAAGCGCTTTGGTGGTGAAGTGGTTAAGGCCGGTCACATTCTTGTACGGCAGCGGGGGACAAAGTTTCACCCCGGCGCCAATGTCGGTCGCGGCAGTGACGATACTCTTTTTGCCACGATCGCGGGTGTGGTCACCTTTGAGCGCTATGGCAAAAATCGCAAGCGCGTGAGTGTCTATCCCCTAGTCGAGGGCTAAAACCACTCCTCGATAAACATTCAAAAATCATCTAATTGGGTCAATCCTCTGGGTTGGCCTTTTTTGTTGTCTTAGTCAATGACTCTCCTAAGGAAGTGTTGACCCGATTATTGTAAATTTCTATGAACAGCTTGCTTTAAGGTCGAGAAATTGTTAAATTAGATACAGAAATAAATCGTTCATCTCTCGCAGGACATCAGTAAACGCTTTTCAGACCGAGTTTAATTGTCAGCGTTGTACCTTCGCGAGGGACGGAAGTAGGGAAACAGATCCCGAAGGAACGCGCCTCAGCCAGTCCACCTTGTAATAAAAATGGGGCGAAAATTATGACGACTCTTACTTATCGCGGCGTTCAATACAACTACGTTCCTCCAGCGATCAACACCCAAGCAACGGATGTCGTGGCCAAGTATCGCGGTAGCACCTATCGTGTGGCTGCTCCGACAAATCCACCGGAAGACTCCTTAAAAATCATGACCTATCGGGGTGTCAAGTATCAAAAAGGTAAACAGCCCGCTGGTGTTCCCGCTGCGCGCTTGGCCGATAATGTGGCTTCTGTGCCCATGACAGCAACGGTTAACGAAATGGCTCGCTCCTTGGCGATGGCACATCATGTGATGATTAAAAGCCGTGAACAAACCCTCCTTGCCCGGATGGCAGAAGCAATCGGCATGCCGGTGACGGCAGCCCACTACTGGAACCAAATCCAAGGGAAAATTAACCCCGTCTTTGGTGCCACCTACGATCGCTCCCCTGTGGCGCTGAGCTAAGGCAGCAATGACACTGGGTTGAAGTGTTGAGTTGAGTCAGTAGGAAAATAACGAGGGAGTCAGGTCATTCTTGGCTCCCTTTTGCTGTGGGCATTAACCCCGCCGATCCCAGGGCCCCCAAATGGCAAAGGTCATCCCCGGATGGTAGAGATTGACAAACATGGTTTGGCCGTCGGGTGAGAAGCAAACCCCCGCCAGTTCTTGATCATTGAGGGCATTGCGCGCAAAGGTGTATAGCTCTCCTTGGGGGGTGATACCAATGAGGCGATTAATGGCATCGTCGCCATCTTCGCAGCAAATGAGGTCTCCCCAAGGGGCCATCGTCAAGTTATCGGGATAATCAAGAACCTCTTTGCCGGGGGACTCGACAAACAGCTCAATCGTGCCACCATCTGCTGCGGTGCGACCGGGGCGGTATCGCCAGATTTGGCCTAGCCGCTTTTCACCACCACTGGTGGCTGTAAAGTAAAATTCGCCATTGTGGTAGCAGAGGCCTTCACCGCGTACAAATTGGGCTGCCCCTTTGTCGTAGCCCTCATAGCGCACGGTGTCGAGGGGGGGGTCAGGCTGGGTGATATTTACCCATTCCACTTCAAAGGGTTTGCGCAGGGGAAAATCCTGACCGGTGTTAATTTTCGGGTAGCGTTTGATTTTCAAGGCTTGGAGTTGGCCGCCAGCAGCAAGGTTGGTGGGTTCCTTGGGAATAAAGCGATAAAAGAGACTATCGCCGCGATCCTCTGTTTGATAGACGATATGCGTTTGCGGGTCGATGGCGATCGCCTCATGTTGAAAGCGCCCCATTGCCTTGAGGGGAACTGGCGTCACGGGGCCTTGGGCACTGATCGGTACTTCAAAGTTGTAGCCGTGGCGTTTTTGCACCGGACCGCGGTTGGCAGGATGTTCGGGCGTGGAAATGGTTTCCTCGCAGCTAATCCAACTGCCCCAAAGGGTTTTGCCGCCACCACAATTGCGCGAGGTACCGGCCAAAGAAACGTAATGCTTGAGGAGTTGCCGATCTTTGCTCACCACGAGTGTAGTGGTGCCGCCGGGGGCAATGGGGTCATACATCCGCTCCTTGGGAGCCACCACCCCCTGAAAGGCACGGGGTAGCCCCGGATACATCTCATGGTTGCGCACAAGGATGGTCGTGCCATCGGGGCCGGGGAAGGCGGCCATGCCATCATGGAGCGTCGGGACGGGGGTACCATCACTCAGGCGATCGCCCAGCTTGGAAAATACCCGATACTGAAAGCCTGCCGGCAAATCCAACAGGCCATTGGGATCCTTCACCAAGGGGCCAAATCCGCGTGTGGTCAGCAGTTCACCTTGGGCGGCCCGTTGATAGAGAAGCTGTAATCCTTGGGGAAACAGTGCTGCCCCCATACCGGCGGCGGCAAGGGTGAGGAAGCGACGACGTTGCAAACCCATAAAAAACCCATGTAAACTGCACAACCAACGGCTAAAAGCCGACCCCTATTGTCTTACTGCAAACTTAGGAAGTTATTCAAGGGCATTTTGTGGCCGATTGCAGATCGCTTGCTAAAATAAAGTCATAATGAGTTTGGATAAGTCAATGCGAGTGATCGATTTGCCCCTCAATGCCATTCGTCGTCCCCTGATTCGGCAAACGGATCCTGCAAAAGTCGCAGCGTTGATGGCCTCCATTGCGGAAATTGGCCAGCAGGAACCCATTGATGTCCTTGAAGTCGAAGGGCAGTACTATGGCTTTTCGGGGTGTCATCGCTACGAAGCCTGTCAACGGCTCGGACTGCCGACGATTCGGGCACGAGTCCGCCGGGCGCCCCGTTCGGTACTGAAGCTGCACCTTGCCTAGGCATCTTGTCAGATTCGCCTCAGTATGGGATTCTAGCCAATTAGCCCCTCTAGGATAGCGATCGTGACCGGTGTACGCCTTGAACAACTGACCAAGGTCTATCGCGACCCCCAGCGCGGGCATGATGTCACGGTGCTGCAAGGGATTGATCTGAGGGTCGGTGCGGGCGAGTTTTTGGTGCTGGTGGGGCCTTCGGGGTGTGGCAAAAGTACCCTGCTGCGGCTGATTGCGGGTTTGGATGAACCAACCACGGGCACAATTTGGGTGGGCGATCGCGTGGTCAATGGTTTACCGCCCAAAGCGCGGGACATTGCCATGGTTTTTCAAAGCTATGCCCTCTATCCCCACTTGACGGTCTATGACAACTTGGCCTTTGGCTTGCGCCGTAACGCCCAGATGAATGGCCTCCTCCCCGCCCCCATTGAAGCAACTTTGACGCGCTGGACGCGATCGCTCCCCAAACCGCTGCAACTGTCTTTTCCCCGCGAACGCATGATTCACCAGCGGGTGATGCAGATTGCGCAGATGTTGCAAATTGGTCACTTGCTCTATCGCTATCCCAAACAACTGTCGGGTGGTCAGAAGCAGCGGGTGGCCCTCGGACGAGCCATGGCTCGCAATCCCCAAGTGTTTTTGATGGATGAACCGCTTTCAAACCTTGATGCCAAGCTGCGCACCGAAACCCGCGCTCAAATTGTCCAACTGCAGCAGCAATTGGGCATCACAACCATTTATGTGACCCATGATCAAACGGAAGCAATGACGATGGGCGATCGCATTGTGGTGCTGCACCAAGGTCAAATCCAACAAATTGCCAGCCCCCTCGACCTGTATCAACGCCCTGCCAATCGCTTTGTCGCTGAGTTTATTGGCTCACCGCCAATGAATTTCTTAGCCGTGACCCTCAACCAAGGGAAGATTCAGTACCACCATTGGCAGTTGTCCTTGAACCCGCCCTTCCCCTCGACAGCGAAGGCATGGTTAGGGATTCGTCCAGAACATTTCGCGCTGGCCACCGCTGAAGAGACCGATGTCCTGCCCGTTCAAGTGGATCTCGTGGAAGCCCTTGGCCATGAAACGGGCTTGACGGTTCACCTCTGTGCGACAGGAGAAACGTTGCGGGTGCGCTTACCAGGACAACAGCCGATTCAGCGGGGCGATCGCCTGTATTTGCGTCCTGATCCCCAGCATTTCCACTTCTTTGATGAGCAAACGGGGCAGCGACTAGAACCATGAGCCAACGCCTGCAAGCCCGCCTCGCCATGGCCGGCATTACCCGCAAGAGTCAACTGCGCCGTAAAGGATTTACCCGCCACCAAGCCAATGCCATTTGGTCAGGGGAGCTGCGTCGCTTGCGCCTAGAGACCCTCGAACACCTTGCCCAGGTTCTGGGGGTGACGCCCTTGGAGTTTTGGCAGTGGTTTTATGGTGAAGCGTCCCCTGAGGCTGCCCTGCAACACCAAGCCCTTCAGATTCTGGAGCCGTTTCTGCGTTTCTGGCCCACTGCCGCCTACGCCGCTAGCCAAAACCCCACTGCCCCCGCCCAGAGAATTTTGCCCCTTGTGAAGCCGGTGTTTCAACTCCTCGAGCAGTGGGGGATTCGGTTGATTGGTGAGGTTGGAGCCTGTGTTCCCTTTGATCCGCACCAGCACCAAAGCGATCGCGTGCCCTTAGAGGAAGGCACCCCTGTGCGCATTACCCATGCGGGCTATTGGTGGGGCGATCGCCTGCTCTTTCGGGCGGTGGTGACGCCAGTAGATACTCTTGGACAATCTGCCCCCTCAGCACATGCTCCTGAATCACCCGCTCAATAACTGCTGGCGTTGCCGAGTGATACCAGACGCCATCGGGATAGACCACTAAAATGGGGCCCTGTTGACACACCCGTAGGCAATTGGCCTTTGTGCGAAAAATACAGCCCTCTGGGCGCGGTTGATCCAAGCCCAATTCCTTGAGGCGTTTTTTCAAATACTCCCATGCTTCTAAACCCACTGCCTTGTCACAGCACAGGGGTTTGGTTTGATCAGCACATAGGAATAGATGCCGCTGAATGTGATCAATGCCGAGAGCTGCTACTTGCTGCGCTAACGAAGGAGATGTCATAGTTGGCTTTTTCTAATCTGCAACAAGGGTTTCTGGTGTTGGTAGCACCATTGAGGACGTGGGGGAGGGTTGACGCCGATTCCATTCAATGTCGGGCATTTCCTCAAAAGCTCGCCGCAGGGAGGCCTCCCAGAACTGCCGCACCTTCGACAAAAAAGGATCACCCAAGACAAATTCGGCGCGGTGACAGATCTGAAAGCTATCGGTGCGGTACATGATCAGGTCAAGGGGAGGGCCGACGGAGATATTGGATTTCATCGTTGAATCAAGGGAGAGCAGTGCATACTTTGCCGCCGCATCTACCGGCGTATCGAAGCGCAACGTGCGGTCTAAAATCGGCTTGCCATATTTTGTTTCACCAATTTGAAGAAAGGGAGTTTCGGGGGTCGCTTGCAGAAAGTTGCCCTGACTGTAGATCAGGTAGAGGTAGGGTTCCTCGCCACGAATTTGCCCCCCCACCAGAAAGGTGCATTGGTAGTCAATGTTATCTTTGGCCAACCAAGGGCGATGACTATCGGTGACCTCCCGCAGCTTACCACCGACATAGCGGGCTACCTCGTACATATTGGGCAGCGAGTTGAGACTGTGCTCCAACTGACCCTTGAGATCACGACGAATGAGCGTGAGCACTTCCTGAGTAATTGAAAGGTTACCAGCGGTACAAATGACAATCACCCGCTCCCCCGGCACCGAAAAATCAAAGAGTTTCTGATAGGTGGAAATGTAATCCACCCCCGCATTGGTGCGAGAGTCTGCCGCCATCACCAGACCCGACGTGGTGAGAATTCCCAAGCAATATGTCATTTTGCCTATGCTCCGCCAATAACCAAGCACTATAGAGTGTATAAGGGATTTGCAGCGATCGCTACGGACGCTGGGCATTGGAAATTGACCTGATCATCCGATAGGGTAGGGTTCGGTGTCACAGCGAAGTTTGCAGCGATGTCAGCCATTCTAGAAACCCTTGCCCTGATTCTCCTGCTGGGATTCTTTGGGGGTCAGTTGGCACGGCGACTAGGGGCACCGGCCTTGATCGGCATGATTCTCGTGGGGATTGTCCTCGGGCCTGCAGCCTTGAATCTGTTGCAAACCGATGTCCTAACGGCAGCCCCCACCTTCCGTACTGTTGCGGTGATGGTGATTTTGATGAAGGCGGGGCTGGGCTTGGATCGTCAGAAGTTGGCACAACAGGGCACGGTGGCGCTACGCCTCGGGGTATTACCCGCACTGTGTGAAATGGTCGTTGTGGCTGGGGTGGCGATGCTGCTACTGGGATTTGATTTGCGCCAAGGGCTATTGTTGGGGGCGATCGTGGCACCGGAGTCCCCGGCTGTCATTGTGCCGGGCATGCTACGGCTAAAAAGTTTGGGCTGGGGCGTGGACAAGGGGATTAGTGATGCGATTCTCTCGGGCAGTGCTATTTCCGATGTAGTCATACTGGTGCTGTTTAGTCTGCTGATGGGGTCTGAGCATAAGGGAGGATTCCTAGGGGCTTTGCCGCCCGCCTTGGGGGTGAGTGTGCAGGCACTCCTTGAAATTGGTGGTGGCTTGATCGTGGGCTATGGCTTGGCCTGGGCGCTGGTCTTTTTGTTGGTCAAGCAAAACTGGAGTCAAAATCGGGTGCAAACAACCCTCGTGGCAGCAGCAGTGGCCTTGGGAGCGGTGGGCTTGGCCGATCGCCTGCCCTTGTTTTCCGGCTACCTTGCGGTGATGAGTGCCGGCTTCTTCTTGATTGAGATGGATGCCCCCCTAGCGCGGCAATTGCGGGGCGGCTTTGATGTGCTGTGGCAGGTGGCAGAGATTTTTCTCTTCGTGCTGTTGGGTGCCAGTGTCCAGTTAGGGGTGTTGCAAAGTTCCCTCGGTGTGGGTTTGGTGATTTTGGCGGTGGGTACCTTGATTGGGCGGGGCATCGGTTGGTATCTTTCCACCCTTGGCAGTCATTGGACACTCTCCGAACGCCTCTTTTTGCTGCCGGGGAATTCCGCAAAGGCAACGGTGCAAGCGGCGATCGGTGCTTTACCCTTATCCGCTGGGGTGGCGGGGGGTGAAACGATGCTGGCGATCGCGGTTCTCTCGATCCTGATTACGGCTCCCTTGGGGGCATGGGCAATTCCCACGTTTGCACCAAAGCTCCTGCAAAAGGGCGAGGTGGATGCCACCAAAGTTCTGCTGCAACCACGGGTTGTGCTCTTAGCACCGGTGGATGTTTCGAGTGTCACCCCCTACGTTCTCCAAAAGACGGCGGAATTAGCGCGGCGTGCTGATGCGGAAGTGATTGTGCTCCATGTGCAGGATGTTCCTGATCCCAAGGCAGTGGCCACACTCCAAGCCCAAGTCAAGCAGTACCTCGCAGACATTCGCTATCGTTTCATTGTGACCGCTGGCCCAATTCCCCAAGCCATTTTGGATACGGCAACCCTCTACAACGTGACCGAAATTATCCTTGGCAAACATGGTCAAGGGGGTCTGAAGCGCGTGCTCATGGGATCTGTGTGCCAGAGTATTCTTGAGACCTCAACCCGACCCGTGCTGATTGTGGAGGAACCCCGCTCGTGATCCCTATGCATCCCCGATTGCGACCGGCCTTAGCTGTCAGTTTGGGTGCGATTCCGGGGGCCTTAAGCCGCTTTTTACTAGAGGCCTATTTGGAACCCTATCTTACGGGTAATGTGCCCTTTGCTACGCTCGTCGTCAATGTCACGGGTTGCTTTCTGCTGGGGGTGATTGCTCCCCTTGCCTTTGCCCGCACCTTTGTCCTGCATCCCGATTTGCGCTTGCTATTGACAACGGGGTTTATTGGTTCCTACACAACCTTTTCATCCTACGAGTTGGATAACGACAAGCTCTTGGGAATCACAGATGCGGCAGTCGAGGGTTTTTACTGGCTCGGCAGTACAGGGCTGGGATTATTAGCACTGGAGTTGGGCAGCCGCCTAACGCTGCGGAGTCTAGCCCATTGGGAGAAGTGGGATGATCGCACCTGAGAGTGTATTGGCCATTGCCATTGGAGCGGTGCCCGGTGCCTTGGCCAGATATTATGTGGGTCTGTGGAGCGATCGCCGCTTTGGCACCCTTGTCTTCGGTACCCTGAGCGTGAATCTCATGGGTGCCTTTCTTATGGGCTTTTTGAGCCATATTTTAGTCCGTTGGGAAGCACCGCTGTGGCTCAGCCATGGCATCACCGTCGGTTTTTTGGGATCTTTGACCACCTTTTCTACGTTTACCCTCGAGGTATCGAACCTGCGCCGTGAAGGCTACCCCCGCATTGCGTGGCTGTACTGGCTGAGTACGCCTATCCTCGGGTTTCTCTGTGTGGAAGCCGGCATTGGCCTCTCCCATTGGATGTAGATCAACGGCTAGCTGCCAATACTGGCCAGTAGCTTCGCTTCCTCCTCCTTGGAAATGAGGCGGCCTTGGTTTTCGTAGTCGGGAATTTGGTCAAAGTAGAGGTAGCGATAGAGATCCGCTGCAAAGGGATCAATTTTCCGCGTCACAATCTCTAGGTACTCCTCGCGGGTGGGAATGCGCCCCAGTAGGGCACAAACTGCTGCTAGCTCTGCGGATCCCAGATAGACCCGTGCCCCTTTGCCCATGCGGTTATTAAAGTTGCGGGTGGAGGTGGAGAAAACCGTGGTGTGATCAGCAACGCGGGCTTGGTTGCCCATGCACAGGGAGCAGCCCGGCATCTCCATGCGTGCCCCAGCAGCGGCAAAAATACCGTAGTAGCCCTCTTCGCGCAACTGCTGCTCATCCATGCGGGTGGGGGGTGCAATCCAGAGGCGCACCTTCACCGCCCCCTCTCCTTCCAGTACCTTGGCAGCGGCACGGTAGTGGCCAATATTGGTCATACAGGAGCCAATAAAGACCTCCTGCACTGGATCGCCGGCACATTCGGAGAGGGTTTTGATATTGTCGGGGTCATTGGGGGCAGCCACAAGGGGTTCCTTGATTTGATCTAGATCCACCTCAATCACATCGGCATACTCGGCATCCGCATCCGCCGAGAGGAGACTGGGATTGGCCAGCCATGCCTCCATCTTTTTCACCCGCCGTAGAATCGTACGCGCATCGCCGTAGCCACGGGCCACCATATTTTTCAGGAGGGCTACATTCGATCGCAGGTAGGTTGCCACCGTTTCTTCACTGAGTTTAATCGTGCACCCTGCGGCCGATCGCTCCGCTGTGGCATCGGTCAGTTCAAAGGCCTGCTCCAGTTGCAAGTGCGGCAGCCCCTCCATTTCTATGATCCGTCCGGAGAAAACATTCTTTTTATTCTCCTTGGCAACGGTGAGCTTACCCTGCTGAATGGCCACATAGGGAATGGCATTGACAATGTCCCGCAGCGTCACCCCCGGTTGCAACGCACCTTTGAAGCGCACGAGCACCGACTCCGGCATATCCAAAGGCATCACCCCCAAGGCCGCTGCAAAGGCGACCAAGCCAGAACCTGCTGGGAACGAAATACCCAAGGGAAAACGGGTATGGGAATCGCCCCCCGTGCCCACGGTATCCGGCAGCAGCATGCGGTTGAGCCAAGAGTGAATAATGCCATCTCCCGGTCGTAGCGAGACGCCCCCTCGCGAGGTCATAAAGTCCGGCAGTTCTTTGTGGGTTTTGATGTCAACGGGCTTGGGATAAGCCGCCGTATGGCAGAAACTTTGCAAGACCAAATCCGCACCAAAGCCAAGGCAGGCCAGCTCCTTGAGTTCATCGCGGGTCATTGGGCCTGTCGTATCTTGGGAGCCAACCGTTGTCATGACCGGTTCACAGTAGGTGCCGGGGCGGACGCCGGGGAGACCACAGGCTTTACCGACAATCTTTTGCGCCAAGGTATAGCCCTTACTGCTCTCAACGGGGGGCTTGGGACGAGTAAAGAGGGGACTGGGTTCTCGGCCAAGGGCAGCCCGTGCTTTGTCGGTGAGGGTACGCCCAATGAGAAGGGGAATGCGCCCCCCCGCTCGCACTTCATCCAAGAGGGTCTCGGGTTTGAGGGTAAAGGTACTGATGACCTCCCCCGCTGCATTGGTGATTTCGCCGCGGTAGGGGTAGATCGTGATCACATCCCCCATATTCATGCGGGTAACATCGCACTCAATGGGCAGGGCGCCGGAGTCCTCCATGGTGTTGAAGAAAATGGGCGCAATTTTGCCACCGAGACAGACGCCCCCTGTGCGCTTATTGGGAACGTAGGGAATGTCGCGACCAATGTGCCAAATCACAGAGTTGGTGGCGGACTTGCGGGAGGAACCGGTGCCAACCACATCCCCCACATAGGCAAGGGGGTAGCCCTTTTGCTTCAGTTCGGCAATGATTTGCAGTGCCCCCGGCAAGCGGCTTTCCAGCATCACCGTAGCGTGCAGCGGAATATCGGGGCGGGTGGTGGCATGGGGGGCAGGGGAAAGATCATCGGTATTGGTTTCACCGGCGACCTTAAAAACGGTGACAGTAATGGCCTCCGGCAGCGGATCACGGCAGGTAAACCAATCCCCATTGGCCCAGGATTCCATCACCTGACGGGCGTAGGGGTTGCCTTGGTGCATCAGGTCTTGGACATCGTGAAAGGCGTCATAGACCAAGAGGGTATGGCTGAGGGCAGTGGCCGCCGCACGGGCAAGTTCTGGGTTTTCATGGCGCAGCAGCTCAATGAGGGATTGAACGTTGTAGCCCCCCAGCATTGTCCCTAGGAGTTCCACCGCTGCAACGGGAGTGATGAGGGGACTGGTGAGTTCTCCTTTGGCGATCGCCGTCAAAAAGCCGGCTTTAATGTAGGCCGCTTCATCGACACCGGGGGGCACGCGATCGCGAATCAGGTGCAGTAGGTAGTCTTCCTCTCCCGCTGGGGGGTGTTGCAGTAGATCACAAACCGCCGAGGTTTCTGCCGCCGTCAGGGGCAAGGGGGGAATGCCCAAGGCAGCACGTTCTTGGGTTTGCTGACGGTATTGGCTGAGTACGGTTGTGTCCACGCTCTGCTGACCTCAATTCGGATACAAGGGAGAACAAAATCATTTAAGTGCGGATCTAGATTTTAGAGTACAGATTCCCCTTTGGGGGTTTGGTTGCCTTTGCTACCCTTGCCCCTATCGCCAGTCCCGCTGTAACTCTTCAGCAACGCGACGGTAATCCGCTTGAGCTTCCTTCGCCTGTTTGCCCTTCCATTGGGTAATGGGTACGCCGTCGAGAGCCGCCCGTTCGTGGGCTTTGTAGGCGCGGATAAAGGAGTGACAGGCTGCTACCCCCAACTGCAAGAGCGTATTTTGGGCTTCGAGGGCTTCATTGACACAGCGGGGATCAACGCGGGTGAGCAGGACGCGGTGGGGAACGTTAGACGGTTGCACCACTTGCTTCACTGTTTCAATGAGGGCGGCAAGGTCAATGGGGGCGGGGGGGGTGGGCAGCACCAGATAGTCGGCGATCGGTACCACCGCTGCTAGGGCACTGGAGGCTAAGGCCGGCGGCGTATCGACAACAATCAGGTCATAGCCAGAAAGCTGGCGTACCCTGCTGAGGAGTTTGGGGTTAAGCTCCTGGGCGAGATCGAAGCCCATGGATTGGCCACTGCGTTGAAACCACCACGTGGCTGAGGCTTGGGGATCCGTATCCACCAACAACACCCTGTACTGCTCGGCATAGGTGGCTGCTAGGTTGATTGCCGTTGTGGTTTTACCAACGCCTCCCTTGCCATTGAGGACAGCCAGCAGACGGGGTTCAGCCAAGGCCCTATCCTCCTAAAACTGCCGCAGAAAGCGCAAATCGCTGGTGTAGAAGCGGCGAATATCATCAATTTGATGCAGCACCATGGCAAACCGCTCCACACCGAATCCGGCAGCAAAGCCCGTGTAGACCTCTGGATCGTAGCCGACATTTTTGAGCACAGCGGGATCCACCATGCCACAGCCCATCACCTCTAGCCAGCGTCCCTGCCACTGCACATCCACCTCCGCCGAGGGTTCCGTAAAGGGGAAATAGCTGGCTCGGAAACGAATGGGAACATCGCCAAAGAGTGCCGCCAGAAACGTCGTGACGGTACCCTTGAGGTCGGTAAAGGTCAGCCCCTCATCCACTGCCAAAATCTCAACCTGATGGAACACAGCCGCGTGGGTGGCATCCTCCGTATCCCGCCGATAACAGCGGCCGGGAGCAACAATGCGAATGGGCGGATCATTGAGTTCCATGTAGCGAATCTGCACCGAGGAGGTGTGGGTGCGCAGCAGATTGCCATCGGGCAGGTAGAAGGTGTCCTGCATGTCGCGCGCCGGGTGATCTGCAGGTGTATTCAGCGCCTCAAAGTTGTAGTAGTCAGTTTCCATTTCGGGGCCATTGGCAACGGTATAGCCGAGACCCACAAAAATATCGAGGATGCGGTCAATGGTGCTATTGAGGGGATGAATGTGCCCTTGGGGACGATAGACGCCCGGCAGGGTGACATCAAGGCTTTCAGCCGCCAGTTGCGCAGCAATTTTTTCGGCTTGCAGGGTTTCGCGGCGGGCTTCTAGTTCTTGGAGCAGTTTTTCCTTGAGGGTGTTGGCGAGGGCACCAATGGTGGGGCGATCGCTAGGGGGCAGTTTGCCCATAAGGGCGAGAATTTGTGAGAGTTCGCCTTTTTTGCCCAAGTAAGCCACGCGCAGTTGCTCTAGGGTATCGAGGGTGCGGGCTGCAGCGATCGCCTGTAGGGCTTTGGCTTCTAAATCTTTGAGTTGTTGGCTGAGCCGATCACGATCAAGGGTGGGGGTCGTCATGGCAAAATGCAGTTGCGGGGTGCACAAATGGCAACAATTTCGGTCAAGATAAAGCATTCCCACCTGTTGGGAATAAGCCTTGATTATAACGCTATGCCCGCAGTTGCGATCGCGATGGTTCTCGAATGCCGATTCCCAACCTCACCAGCCAGCCTAAACAGACGGTCAGTCAGTGGCTAGCCAGCGCACCCCAAGCCTTTCTCCGTTCACCGCGGTTTTCTGCGAACCGCGAGCAACAGATGGCGATCGCTGCCTGTGGGCTGTGGTTTTGGGCACAACTCCTTTACCTGCACGATTTGTCTGCAACCCCTTGGCCGTGGCTCGAAAGTGTGGTGGAGGCCGCCGCCGTCGTGATCATTGGTGGTTTTCCAGTGCTATGGTGGGCAAGTGGCCAGCGGGATTTTAATAAGATGACCCAACGCTGGCCGGGGCGGTTACTCCTCAGTTTGGCACTGTACATTGCCATTGGCTTGATTCTCCCCCAAGCAGGCCGCTTTCCTTGGCAGCGGGTTCTCACCAATTTAATCTTTGCTGATCAGCCGTGGCTGAACTTGCTGATCTTTCTCGGAGGCGTCTGGGCCATGGTGCGCGTCCCTGTCCTCTTGCGGCAGCAAACCACACCGACACCAGTGTTGTGGGCTTGGATCAGTGGAGCAGCACTTTATTTGTTGCTCAGCCACAGTGGGTTGATTTCGCCAGCCTTCCCCAAAGCGTACACAGAAGGATTCATCATTACCCCTATCTATTTGCTCCTATGTGCTTGGGGCGATTGGCAGCGGCGACACCCGCCACGGGCGACCCCCACGGGATTGGGACTGCACGACATTCCCCTAATTGCGGTCTCGCTTTTTAGCCTCTACTGGTTCTCGACCCCCTACTTTCGCTTTGGCCCTTTTGTGGCACTGCAACTGTTTATTTTGGTGATCATTTTTGGCAGGGGGCTGGGGCGATCGCACTTTGGCTATAGTTTTGAACCCCGCTGGTGCGATGCTCGTTTATTGGCGGCAATGTTCTTGGCGGCTTTGGTAACCATGGTGCCCTTGGGGAGTCTATTGGGCTTTTTGCCCTTGGCGAAATTTAACTTGACGCCTTCGCCTTTGGCGGTGTTTGTCTATGTCAGCCTCTTTGCAATGCGGGTGGGCATTTTTGAGGAGGTGCTCTTTCGCAGTGGTTTGATGATTTTCGTGCGGGATCTGTGGCAGCACTATGGGGGCGATCGCCAGCGGCCGGTGGTCATTGCTTGGGGTGCCATTCTCATTTGTTCGCTGCTTTTTGGTATTCTCCATGTAGGCAATGAGCCGAATGCCGATATTCAACTGCCCCTCATGGCCTACCGAGCGGTGTATATCGTCATGGCAACCTTGGCCTCCCTCTTTTACTGCCTCACCTTTGCCTGTACCCAGCGCCTCTGGGCGGGCGTTCTCCTGCATGGTCTGGTGGATGCGATCGCCGTCGTCTTTTTTGGCGCTGCCCTTGTTGCCCCTTTCTAGCGCACCACAATCACAGGCACACCCGGCTTGACTTTCTCAAAAAGCTCCTCAATGTCGCGGTTGTACATCCGCACGCAACCGTGGGAAACCGCATGACCAATGGAATCCGGATGGGGGGTACCGTGCAACCCAACCCAATTGGTGCCATCACTCCAAAAGCCAATCCAACGCCGCCCCAAGGGGTTGCGGGGATGTCCACCAGCAATCACTGCCCCGGTAAAGGGATTTTTCCAAGCGGGATCGCGAATCATCTCCCGCACTTGAAATTGACCTGTGGGGGTTTCCCACCCCGGACGACCTACGGCCACGGGATACCGGCGCAGGGGAGTTTGTCCTTGATAGAGGGTCAATTGGCGCCGTGATAGGCTGATTTCTAGACGTAGGGGAGCGGTGACCGCCGGTGGAGGAGCAGTAGCAAGGGCAAAGGGGAGACGACCCCAAAGACTCAAACTCACCCATCCAATAACCGCGATCGCTCGCTGGCCAGCTTTTAGGAAGCCTTGTGCTTTCATTCCGCAATTCACTCCTACCACTGTGAGATTGGCATTGGGGAATAATAGATAGCTACGTTGCTACTGAAAAATTTTTCAAAATTCTAGATGAATGACCAAGTTCTCCGCTATTTACCCCTTACAACGGGGGTTTTGGGGGGCACACTTCTCCTCATCAATCGCCTCTTGACCCCCCTGCTGACCCCTTCCCAAGCCCGTGCCGATGTCGTGGGGGTGATCCTTGCGGCGGTCTTGATTTTGACGACGCTGATTTGGCAGCGGGTGCAACCCCGTCCTGCGGAAGCGGTGATCCTTGAAGGGGAAGAGGGATTTGAACTTGCCGATGATCTGGATGCTGCCCTGAAAACAGAGCTGGCGTGGCTGTCCTATACCTTGCTGAAGAATACGCCGACAAAGTCCATTGTCATTTGGCGCGCCGATCGCCCCCTCCTGCGGCGCGGTATTCTGGGGCCCAAACCAATGACGGCCACGGGTGCCATTGTGCAGCGCGCCCTGCAAACCCAACGCCCCATCTATTTAGTGAATTTAGCCCTTTACCCCGGACGCATTGAATTTGACTATTTGCCCCCCAATACCCAAGGGGTGATCTGCCAACCGGTGGATGCGCAAACGGTGATGATTCTCGGCACTAATGCCCCCCGCCGCTATACCAAACAGGATGAACAGTGGGTAGCTGCCCTTGCCGCCAAGCTCGCCCAGTTGCTGGCAGAACAGTACAATAAAGCCTAGACACGCTTTGAAGCGACTTTTTTTTTGACACTGAAGACCGTTTATTAGGATTTCGATATTTACTATGACTGTTGCCACTTCTGCTACCCCTGCTGTGCCCAGCGACTCGCGTCAACGGGCAGCGACTTTTTTGAAAGACCTCCAGGATCAGATTTGTCAGGCCCTAGAGGCAGCCGATGGCGGTGCCCAGTTTCAAGAGGACAGTTGGCAACGTCCCGAAGGGGGCGGTGGTCGCTCGCGGGTGATGAAACATGGCCAGGTTCTGGAGCAGGGGGGCGTTAATTTCTCAGAGGTGTGGGGGGAGCAATTGCCGCCCTCAATCTTGGCGCAGCGGCCAGAGGCAGCGGGTCATGGCTTCTATGCCACGGGTACCTCCATGGTGCTCCATCCCCGCAATCCCTATGTGCCAACGGTGCATTTGAACTACCGCTACTTTGAAGCAGGTCCTGTGTGGTGGTTTGGCGGTGGCGCAGATTTGACCCCCTACTACCCCTTTGCTGAGGATGCGAAACACTTTCATCAGGTGCATAAGGCTGCCTGCGATCGCCACCACAGCGAGTACTACCCTGTGTTCAAACGCTGGTGTGATGAATACTTCTACCTCAAGCATCGTGGCGAGACCCGTGGCGTGGGCGGCATTTTCTTTGACTACCAAGATGGCAGCGATCGCGAGCTTTACCGCGGCCCTGATCCCCATGGCGAAGCTGCTCGCTACAGTCAAAAGGTCGGTTCCATCGGCAATCGTTCGTGGGAAGACCTGTTTGCCTTTATTCAAAGCTGTGGCCAAGCCTTTCTAGAAGCCTACCTACCGATTGTGGAACGGCGGCGTCACCTCGAGTATGGCGATCGCCAGCGGCAATTTCAGCTCTATCGGCGCGGCCGCTATGTGGAATTCAACCTAGTCTATGACCGCGGCACCATCTTCGGCCTACAAACCAATGGCCGCACCGAGTCTATTTTGATGTCTCTGCCCCCCCTTGTCCGCTGGGAATACGGCTATACCCCGGAACCCAACAGCCGCGAAGCGGAACTGTACACCACCTTTCTCAAGCCCCAAGACTGGGTGAATTGGCCAAGCTAAATGAGGATCAGTGCCCCTGTGTTGCGCCGTGTGCTTGCCCTCCTAGGTGATCTGCGCCTAGCGATTCTCCTGCTGCTGGTGATTGCGATCGCCAGTATCGCTGGCACTGTGATTGAGCAGGGGCAATCCCTCAGCTTCTACCAAGAAAACTATCCCGCAGACCCTGCCCTGTTTGGTTTTCTCAGTTGGCGGGTGCTGCTGGCCCTAGGGCTAGATCATGTCTATCGCACCCCTTGGTATCTCACTCTGTTGGTGCTCTTTGGGGCGAGTTTAACGGCCTGTACCTTCACTCGGCAGGTGCCTGCCCTCACCACCGCCCAACGCTGGCAGTACTACTCCCAACCGCGTCAATTCACCAAACTGGCCCTGAGCACCACGATTTCCCAAGGCTCCCTCAAGGAACTGGCCGCTGCCTTGACTCAGAGAGGCTACCGCGTCTGGCAAACCGATAATCAACTCTATGCCCGCAAAGGCATTGTTGGTCGCATAGGCCCGATTGTGGTTCATGCCAGTATGATTCTGATTTTGCTGGGGGGGATTTTGGGGGCGCTGACGGGCTTTATGGCGCAGGAACTGATTCCCAGTGGTGAAACCTTTCATCTTCAGCACATTGTGCAGGCGGGGCCACTGGCGCGCATCCCCCAACACTGGTCGGTCAAGGTGAATCGCTTTTGGATTGATTACACTGATGCGGGTGACATTGACCAATTCTACTCGGATCTCTCGGTACTGGATGCCGACGGTCAGGAGGTGAAGCGGGGCACAATCCATGTCAACCAGCCCTTGAAGTATGGCGGGGTCACCCTCTATCAGGCGGACTGGAGTATTGCCGCCATTCGCTTTCGCCTGAACAACAGTCCCGTGCTGCAACTGCCAATGGCCCAGCTGGACACAGAAGGCAAAGGTCGTCTTTGGGGCACATGGCTGCCCACGAAACCGGATCTCTCGGAGGGGATTTCCCTGATTGCACGGGATCTCCAAGGCACGGTGCTCATCTACAGCCCCAAGGGCGAGTTTCTCACCAGCTTGCGCACCGGCATGAGTACAGAGATTAACGGTGTGACGCTGACGTTGATTGAACTTGTGGGCAGTACAGGGCTACAAATTAAAGCCGATCCGGGGATTCCCCTGTTTTATGCGGGCTTTGCCCTGTTGATGGCGGGGGTGATCATGAGCTATGTGTCCCACTCCCAGGTGTGGGGGCTGCAGGAAACCGATCTCCTCTATGTGGGTGGCCGCACCAATCGCGCCCAGTTGGCCTTTGAGCAGGAATTGGTGGCGATCGCCAATGCCTTAAACCGCCAAGACCAGCCCCTAGCCGTTGAACAAAATTAGCCGGACTCCCCCTTGACTCTCTCGTTCACTGGAGACTTCACGATGAATCGCAGGAGTGTCAGGGGAAGATCACCATGGTTCTCAAGCTGCGCGTGCCCGACATGGCCTGTGGCGCCTGTCGTGATGCCATTATCCAAGCGATTCAAGCGGTTGACACCCGTGCGACTGTTACCGCCCATCTCGCAACCAAAGAGCTAGCCATTGAGACCCAAGCCGCAGCGGCAGACATCCGCAGTGCCATTCGCCAAGCCGGTTATACGCCCCAATGATCACCCAGCTCAGCTTCAAGGTGCAGGGGATGCAGTGCGCCGCTTGCGCCAATGTCATTGAAACTGCCCTGCGATCGCTACCGGGCGTCAGGGACTGTGAAATTTATTTTGCCGCCGCTCAGGCCACGGTCACCTACGATCCCCAGCAAGTGACCTGGTCAGATCTACAGGGGGCGATCGCCAAAGCCGGCTATCACGCAGAGCGACTGCCTGAAGAAGGCTTGGTAACTGACACCGCCACCGCAGAATTGACCTATCGGGCTGAGCTGCACCGTCTCAAACGCCGACTCCTCTTTGCGGGTGGCGCCACCCTACTACTGCTAGTGGGGAATCTACCCATGATGACGGGCTGGCATCTCCCTTGGATCCCCCCATGGCTGCACCATCCTTGGCTGCAACTGTTGCTGACAGCGCCAATTCAGTTTTGGAGTGGCGAATCCTTTTATGAGGGCGCCTGGCGGGCACTGCGCTATCGCACAGCAACGATGGACACCCTAGTGGCTCTGGGCACCAGTGTCGCCTTTTTCTACTCGCTCTTTGGGACGCTCTTTCCCCAAGCCTTCCATGGCCACATGCCAGAGGTCTATTACGAAGTCTCAGCCGTCGTCATTACCCTGATTCTCTTGGGACGCTTTCTCGAAAGTCGCGCCAAACGGGAAACTGCTGCCGCTATTCGCAAACTCCTCGCCCTGCAACCGAAAACGGCACGGGTAATTCGTAATGGGGAAGCCGTGGAGGTGCCCCTGATTGAAGTGCAAGTGGGGGATCGATTGCTGGTGCGTCCCGGCGAGAAAATTCCCGTGGATGGTGAGATTGTGGCTGGGGCTTCGACGGTGGATGAATCCATGGTGACCGGGGAGAGCCTAGCGGTGGAAAAACGCGAGGGGGATGAGGTCATTGGTGCCACCCTCAATCAAACGGGCAGCCTACAAATGCGTGCTACACGGGTGGGACAGCAAACCTTTTTGGCACAAATGATTCGACTAGTGCAGCAGGCCCAGGCCTCAAAAGCCCCCATTCAAAAACTGGCGGATCGCATCACGGCTTGGTTTGTACCGACGGTGCTGGCGATCGCTCTCCTGACGGGGCTGCTGTGGCTGACCATTGGCCGCAATCCCACCCTAGCCCTGTTGACCACCATTGGCGTTTTGATCATTGCCTGTCCCTGTGCCCTTGGCTTGGCCACCCCCACCTCAATCATGGTGGCCACCGGCAAAGCAGCGGAGTATGGCATTTTGATTAAAGATGCCCGCAGTCTCCAGCTGGCCGATCGGGTGCAAACTGTGGTTCTCGACAAAACAGGCACCCTCACCCAAGGCCATCCCAGCGTCACCGATTTTTATCCTCAGGCGGATGCCACAACCCTTTTGCGGCTGGCCGCCAGTGTGGAATGGCACTCGGAACATCCCTTGGCTGCCGCTGTGGTCGAGTATGCCCAAGGGCAGGGGGTATCGCCGCAAGCGGTTCGCGACTTTGTGGCCACGATTGGTCAAGGGGTACAGGGCATGGTTGAGGATCAATGGGTGCTCATTGGTACGCCAGCCTTTCTAGCAGGCCACAAGATTGACATCACCCCTTGGCAGCCTCAAGCTCAAACCCTTGCACAGCAGGGGAAAACGGTCATCTGGATAGCGGTGGATGCCCAAGTCAGGGGGCTGATCGCCCTTGCCGACACGCTGAAACCCGAAGCCCCAGCGGTAGTGGCTGCCCTGAAGCGCATGGGATTAGAGGTGATTCTCCTCACGGGCGATCAGGCCGTAACAGCTGCGGCCATTGCCCAGCAAGTGGGAATTGAGCATTACGTTGCCAGTGTCCGCCCCGATCAAAAGGCAGCGATCATTGCTGAACTGCAACGGCAAGGGAAGTGCGTGGCCATGGTGGGGGATGGCATTAATGATGCCCCGGCCCTCGCTCAAGCCGATGTGGGCATTGCTCTGGGCACGGGTACCGATGTAGCGATCGCCAGCAGTGACATCACCCTCATTGCCGGTCATCTTCAGGGCATTGTCACCGCCCTACAACTCAGCCGCGCCACCATCCAAAATATTCGCCAGAATCTCTTTTTCGCCTTCATCTATAATGTGGCTGGCATTCCCATTGCCGCTGGTATCCTTTACCCCCTGAGCGGCTGGCTCCTCAATCCCATGGTGGCCGGTGCAGCAATGGCCTTTAGTTCCTTCTCCGTGGTGATGAATGCTCTGCGCCTGCGCTCTTTTCGACGATCGTCGGCATTCTAACCCCCTAAAATTACTCCGTTGTCTGAATTGGAAAATACTTGACTGGGTCATTAGAACCTTCTGGCTGATCTTCCCAACAATCCCCAGGGGGTGCTGCCGTTTTTCCCTCCTTCACCGAAGCACTCGTGACCCCAAAATCCCCCGGCTTTGCCCAGACACAGCCCGACACCCCCTTGCCGGCTGGATCAATGGCTTGGGCATGCACAGCGGCATACCACGGATTACCGCCACCATGGAGGATGCGGCCAGTATTTTCCTCCTTCACTTGGTCATAGGTGAGCGTCAAGGGATAGTAGCCATCCACCCTATAGCCCCCCCCTTGGGTGTTATAGAGACCCAGATAGGCAATTTTGGTGGCAAAAATTTTGTGGCGCACCCGGTAGGCCTCCTGGGCACGGTTAACTGCCCCCACCGCTGATTTGGCCCCCGCCAGTTGTGCCTTGAGCCGTTGGTTTAGCAGCGAAGGCAAGGCAATTAGGGCAATCACCCCTAAAATCACCATCACCACCAGCACCTCCGGAAACGTCAATCCGCCATTGGCTCCCCACCGCCGCCGCTCCTGCAGAAAAAACAGCAGCTTCAGATATACACTGTCCCTACCCCTGTCCCCATGTTCTGTCATAGCCATCTCTAACTCTTCAACACTGCTCTACCGACACGTTACTCACGATACGCGCCACAGGATTGTCCCTGCTCAATGCGCATCCCCCCCAAAATGGTTGGTATTCGCACGCACTGGAGGTACTCGTCTTCATAGGCATAGATGCTAAAGGCAATCCGCCGGGGCGTCACCGGCGTGATCACCCGCCCCTGATGGTCAAAGGCCAACTCACACTGTTGGACTGCCGCCGATCGCGCCTGGGGCTGCCAGCATTCCAAAATTCGATTCCCCTCCCCCACCTCTGTGGAGTTAAAGTCAGTGGCGTACATGACCATCACCAACTGCTCATCGTCATCCACTAGGGGCTGCCACTGCCAGTCCCTCCTATCCCGGTTGACGGGATTGGTCGACCACTGCGGGCCAAAATCGGTATTGCGAAATGCCGCTATCCAAGGCAGCTTTTCCCTTTTGGCATTGGCCTGGGCAAGGCGCAGTACATTGCGGGCAGTATTCACAGCGGCGCGCACCCGTTGCCGTTGCAGCAGTGGAAACAGGGTCATGGTGCCAATGCCCACAAGAATGGCAATCAGGACAATGACCACCAGTATCTCGGTCATGGTGTAGCCCCGTTGGCGGCTGTTCATGGCTGCGGCGCTCCTTTTCCTTAGGCGGTTAGCTAAAAATTGGGAACTTTTCCTTGCACCGAACGGCTCAGCACCGTGGTGGTCAGCACGGGCCGATTTTGTATATCCTCTTGACGGATCCCCGGCAAGCCCTGGGGATTGCCCCGCAGATAAACAAAGGTGGCGGCATTAAAGCTTGAGCCGCGCTCTTTCACACAGGCAAAAAAGCCCGCCGGCGCATCACTGGTGCCTTGGGGAGTGCGAATTGTCCCCGTTGGGCAGTCTGGCCTTGGCATACTGGTGTCAGTATCAATAAAGTCTGTGACCACCGTCAAATCGGTGACCCGTAGATAGCCCTCAATGTCTTTGACAGGGCGACTAGATTGCAGATTGGCACCAGTTTGCACATCAATTGGCCAGCGGGCAAAGTTGGTCTTTCCTGTAGGGTCAACATACCCCTGGTTAATCCCCAGCCAGTCGTAGTTAGCATCACTAGCCCTCGCCGCTTCCTTATATTTGCGCAGTTGGTAGCGCACGAGTCGTGCCTGCCCCTGCCAATCCGATTCCGGTGACCAAAAGGACTGGCGAGCGGTATCAATGTAATACACCACCAAGGTATAACTGCGGCGGCCACTTCTCAGCTCTTCGCAGTGTGCTTTCGCATTTTCCTGATCTGTTGACCATACCCTTGAGCAATCCCGCGGCATGACGAATCGGGCATACCCCAGTTGGTTTTGGTAGTAGGGAAAGGGCTCCAAAATCCACATCGCCAACACCGGCCGCATGGTACTTGGAAAGTCAGGCAGGTAGTTTGTCAGGGGCTCGGGGCGGGAGGTATCGCCACAGGAGCCGCTGCCAGCTAAGCAGTTGCCGTTATAGACAAACACCGCCTGGGACAGATCCGTACTGATCACATCCAGCGTCGCCTTGAGGTCTTGGCGCAGCTGATTCAAAGCAGCCTCGCGGCTTTCGGTTTGGATCATGTCGATTAAAATTGAGCCTAAGGAGGCGGTGATCACCCCAGCAATGACCAAGGAAACCAGAATCTCGGTAATCGTAAAGCCCTTGGATCGCCGCCGCCACCAACCCAGCAGTTTCATTGCAACCTCTCCTCTTTGCGACAACAACACCTTATGAACCAGAACCTGAACCGCCATCTCCCTCCGGCACAGCCATCAGCGGCAGGGTTTCAGCGGAGTCACTGCGCAGC
Organism: Thermosynechococcus sp. PKX82; assembly: GCF_031583255.1. Classification (NCBI taxonomy): domain Bacteria; kingdom Bacillati; phylum Cyanobacteriota; class Cyanophyceae; order Acaryochloridales; family Thermosynechococcaceae; genus Thermosynechococcus; species Thermosynechococcus sp. PKX82. The sequence continues at coordinate 1,531,224 of NZ_CP134169.1, forward strand.
AGCACCGTTGTCAACACCGCCAAGGGCCGTCTTTCGGCACCCACAATGCTGCTGGTCATCATCACCGCTTCTGGCTCAATAGGGTCGGGGTTGCTCTCTGGCTCCATCGGCAAGGCTGCAGCGCTATAGACCCGCACCTGCACTGGGTAAGCCAAGACCCTGCGGGCAGCGTCGGTAATCAGGGTACCGCGATAGATTTGCACCCCAAAGCGGGCATTGTTCAGCTGCCGCTCGCAGGCCGTGGTGGCATTGTTGGGCAAGTTGCAGCTTGTCAGACTGGTGGGCGGGGCTTGCCTAGAGAGGACTGAAGGATTACTCACGGAGGCGCCAACAGTGCTTGCAGGAGGCAGCAGGCCACTGTCTTCGCGAATGTCGATGCCCTGCTCCATCATCACCCGCAGCCGATCCAACTCGCCACGGGCAATCTCTGTGGCTTGGTTAATGCGATCATTGCGCAAGCGGGTAGCCGCCACCAACAGCAGCGGTGCGGCCAACATGGCCACAGAGAGGTTCACCACCAGAATGGCAATCAAACACTCCACCAAGGTCAGCCCCCCATTGGCTGGCTGCAGCCGCTGCAATTGCCGAATCATCGAACTCACCTCCATCGTTAGGCAGGACAATTAGACACCGTTGGATCAACTCGTCCACTACCGTCAGGACGTTGGGCACAGCGTAGGCGTAGGATATAGGGATCGTCGGCACGCAGCTCAGTGTAGAATTCATTGCGTTGCCGCCCTGGGGTAATAAATCGCCGTGCCACTGGCCCTGCCGGTGCCAGCTGCAGACCCACGTCATAGCCCCAACGCCGAGTCGGCGCTCCGTAGTACTGAATTAACTCTACAGATTGCGCTGGACAATTGAAGGCGGTGTTGACATCGCGGCAGCGAGGATCGTTGGGAATTGGCCACTGGTCTTGATCAAAAGGACCTGTGGCTTGGGTCGAGAAGTTGAGTTGAATAAAGGATCCCTGAATGGTAAGGTTACCCCATCCCTCCAGAAAACGCGGGAAGTTGTGCATGCCGCCATAGGACTGTGTGGGTCGCGAAGGCACAGTGCCACTGATGATTACCGCATTGACTTGGGTATCCGTTGCTGCGTTGCGGCTACGTTGAGAACCAAAGCCATAGTAGCTGTTGTAAGGTTTACTGGCTTGGCCCTGTTCACCATCGGGATAGCTTGTGAGGGCCTTACCATCGCGATCCACCCGTTCACCTGTTCGGTAATTAATCGCCCAAGGCGTGCCATTGCGATCCACGTAAATCGGTGAACTGGGATCAAAGGGACTTTCCCGCAGCCAAACTGTATTGTTATGTAAGTCGTCATTAGGACGGTTGGCATTCAAGAAAGAGGTGCGCAGGTTTGCATTGTCGGCACAGGTCAGGTAGATTTGGCCAAGATTGTTGCCGTTGTTAACCCGTGCGTCACTTCCAGTGTTTTGCACATAGTTTGTGGCGAGGTTTTCAGGGGAGTTGTTGCCAAGCCCTTGAATACCATCGTTGTAAGCCTGAGCAAAATAATCATTGGCAGAGCCATTGCAGAAATTGTCAGAGAGAATCGTCACCGCATCCCCGAGGATTTCTGCGGGTCGCCAAGTGTCGGAGTTAGGCCGAGCAAAGCGATTATCGAGCGTATTACGGCTATAGAAGTTGCTCCAGTTTGCGTCTAGGGTTGTGGTAAATTCCTCCAGATTGTTTGTTGTGCCGTTGGTACTGTGGAGGTTAAAGTCCCCCTGAATATAGACTGGGTTATCGCTGATAAAGGAGAGGCCAGCGATATTTTTACTTGCGGGGATTCCTTCCCGGTCAAGCCGTTTACCATTCCACAATCGAAAGCCATTGGGTCGCCGCATTGGATCGGCAAAGAAATCCACTGGTTTTGTCGAAATGCCGTTGGCGGCTCGGATGGGATCATGAGGATTGCTGGGATTAGTATTCATCCAGTTTTGACCTGTAATGGCAGGTCGGGCAATGCCATCTTCGCGCACTGCATCCTCCCGGAAGGCATAGACAATGCCCCCCATCGGCAGCCATGTATCCCCACCAATAGAAGTGCGCCGCAGCAGGTCAAGGTCAATATCCATTTCCCGCACCGCCATCTCTTCACGACCATTGAAGAGGGTGTTATCAAGGAAAGCGACATTGCGAGCATTGCCGTCAAAGCCAATGATTTGATTCAGGCGGCTGGGATAGCGGATATTATTCACTAGAGTCCCAGTAGCTGGCTCGGTAGGGGTAAGGAAATCTGTTGGATTCATACGTGGGTTTGCTGCAATAGCACTCGGAGTTACAGACGACCACGGCCTCCCCGGCGGGTTGAAGATCGCCCGCAACGCTGGATATTTAATCACCGTATTAAAGGTACCGAGAATCGGTGCGGTGGGGTTGTTATGTCGGCGTGCGAGCACCACCAGTGTCGAGTTCACAGCAATGGGAGTTGTACCCCCACCCGTACGTTCTGTGCCGCCAATGTAGCGTAGGGTTGCTGTAGCTGTTGCAGGAGTGGCAATGACCACAAAGCGTCCCTCTAGGCCACCAGGAAGGACTGAAATACCAGTGGGACGGCGAATTTCAATAATATCCCCTACCTGCAGTTGTAGTCCTGTGTAGGTGATCGTTACCGGGGAATTACCATTTGGATTGGTAGGGCTTAGAGTGGGGGAATTCGGAAATCCAACAGCAGCGGTAATGGTACCTGTTTCCAGACTGTCAGTGGTCATAAGGGAAGCCGAAGCTCCTGCTGGAATTTCCTTACCTTCTTGGACGGGGTCGGGGTTTTTTAGAGTGACGGTGAGAACTTTACCTCGGTTATCAGTGGTGAAGCCTTCCAAAATCATCCGCCCCGCACCAGTGACATAGACACTTTTGCCCTTATCACCACCTTCGCTTACTTCACCGGGACGCAGGTCAAAGTTATAGCTGGGGGCATCTTCAAGCTTGACAGTCACTGTTCCACCGGCGCCCGGCATCTGAAACTCCTGGCCAATCACAAATCCTCGTTTGTCTGGCCCTAGGCAAAAAGCATTTCGCAAATTAGGATAGTCTCCAGAGATGCTACAACTGTAACCCTCTGGGTTAAGGTCATATGTCACCTGCTCCTTGAGGGCAATTAACCGCGCAAGACGGGCATTGACATCGGCATTAGTTTCTTGCAGCGGGCGCCGATTCCAGTCGTTAACTAGGGCGGTGATGTAGGCATTGGCATCCAAATAGCCCCCGCGATAGGAGAGGCTCTGATTAGCACTGAAGTCTTGCCGAATGACTTGCACAGTACCTGCCCCTATTTCTGCATTACTTCCCAAGCCTAAGGGAATCACTTCACCGTTGCTAAAGGCATTGTCATTAAAATCCGGGCGATAGTATTCGTTTAACTTATCGATACCATCGTTCAGGTTAACCAGTTGATTCCCCGCATTGAGGCTATTAACATCTAAGGTTTGAAGGGTATTCACACTATACGCCAGCATTCCCAACATACAGCCTGCGGTGTGGATTGTACTTTGATCGGCCAAGCTTAGAGCGCTCAAGCTGCCTCTTTGCTCTAGGAGTTGAAGCGCGCGGGCAAGGTTCGAGAAATTCCCAGCACGGGTCTTATAAGGATTGGGGTGAATTGTGGTTCCCCCTATTTCCTGTTTGGGCGGAAACGCCCCATCCACACCATCACCCGCATAGGCCACGAGGTTCCGCATCGCTTGTTGCATCTCTGGACTGTTGAAAATAGGAGGCTGAAACTCCCAACCATTGGTGCCGCGCCCGGTAAAGAAGTCAAAGAAGCGGAAATCAGAGGGCAAGCCCTGAATGCCACTGTACTGGTTGAACATGATGCTGCGCAGGGCAGTTTGCGGTGTGCCGTGGTGGTGAGTAGTCGCCAAGCAGGCGATCGGCTCATAGCCCCCTGTGTTTTGCCCCGGATAAGGCTCCGTAAACGGATCGGGAATAGTGGAGTCAACCGTTGTTCCCCTCGCTTTGTAGTGATAAATGGCTGTGGCCTGCACGGCTGCCAAATCATCCCGCAGCGTGCGGTGCTGATAAAACTCGTTGCGGCGGTCGTTATCAAGGGTATCACCCGCAGGTGGATCAAGAGGTTTGCCCAGTTCCAAGCGTTCTCCCACAATGATTCGTAGGCCTTCTTGGCGTGCCCGCCGCTCCCAATAGCCATCCAGTCCCAAATCCTCCCGTTTATTTTGGCTGTCGGGGGGGGCAACATTACGAGTCAGCAGATCGCGCCCCTCAATCGGGTCGCCCACCTTAGCGCTTGGCGGAATTTGCCGCAGCGGATCAGAAGCAGGCATCTTGACGTCATACACGGGCTTAGGGCCATAGCGGTCATCAGCGCGGTACGTATCATCCACGTAGGGCTTAGGTTGGGTTTTATTGTCAAAGCGCCCCTGCTGCACATAAAACTGATTCGACCAGTTAGGATCCCGTACCGTCACATTGGTTGGATCACTCCCGCGCGCCCGACTGCGGTCTTCGGTCACAATAGCCACTGGGTTGAGAGCGACATTTGCAGGCACGAAATCATTCTTTACAGAGTCGCGGCTCGCGTTAAACCTGACGTTTTCAGCGGGTGGATTCGCATCCCCACTGGTGTAGGGGGCACTGGGCGGCTCGCGGTAAGAGTGAATGTAAACATTTGGCGCATTGGTGTTGTTATCCCGCAAGCTCCCCGCCATAAATTGGCCTTGGAATTCAATCTCATTGGTTTCTGGGTTGCGGATTTCCGTTGCCGTAATCTCTGAAGCCGCGCGGGTATAAACACAGGACTTCGGCGCGCTAATCAGATAGGCGGTGAAACCAGTACCACCCGTCAAAAAGACACTCCCCTCGGTGTGCAGTGCCCCATTCCAGCGAAACACCGGCCCCGGAAAAATCTCCAAATCATTGCGGAACCATGCCCCCCATTTATTGCCCCGCTCCATTTGGCGTTCCTGCACAAACTCAATCGTCGACAGCGCCTGACCACCATTGCGGTTTTCATAGACAAAGGCATTAATTTGAAAGTTCTTGCGCAAAATAGCACTGCCCACTTCATCCCAGCCCACTTCCACCTGTTGACCTGCGGCGCCGCCCAGATCACTACACTGATTCCCCAGTTCAGTAATCCCCATTGGCCGACTGCGGGTGATCAATTGACCAGCTTTTTGCGCATCCGATTGATCGAGTTGCGCATCGCTCGGTCGCCGCATCAAGATCGAGTAGGCCACGATCGAGTCACTAGTGGGTTGAAACACCCAAGCATTATCCACCTGCCCATCGCCATTAATATCAATCCGCTGCTCGTCAGCCATCGTATAGGGGTCGGGGTTGCGGGTGGTCTCTAGCCGATTGCCAATAATCTGTTCAATGGTTTCTTCCCCCGGCACCCCATTCGGACGCAGCGGATCTTGGTTAAAGAAGTACTCTAGCTTGGCACGTGCCCTATCAATGGCCGGTGCAGTGGCATTCAAAACTTGGATGGTCTGCCGTTGCCCCCCCACCTCTGCGGTGCGATTCAGCGTGCGGATCATCAGTGCTGCCACCGTTAATGTCAGCACCACCAACACAATCACCGCCGTCGGCAACACAAACCCCCGGCGCCCAAACTGCAGTTGCCGCCCCCCTCTCCCTAGGGGTGCCAGCCGTCGCCGTATCCAGAGGCGCAGCTGGTAAAGCAAATGACGAATTGCTTGGGTCAATTTGCGATACTGCCGTTTTGAGAGGCCAAAGCGTCGGTCATTCTTTTTCATAGGGGCACCTAGTCAACGCACGGGAGCAGTAACCTACCACTAGTTATATCGATAGATCTGAAGATCTGAAATAGGCTAGTAATTAGTATGGTTTTTCCTTAGTAAAAAATTTCAGCCTCCAGACAATTTTGCGGATTGTTGCGCACAGCAATCATACTTATTGCCACACGATCAAACACACAACTTAAATGTTCCAACTAGCGATTTATGATGCCTAGGCTAGGAAGAGCGATTTAGCCACGCAAACACTTCCTCTAGGGCAGTGAAGTCCAAGAGAGCCTCTGCCAATGCTTCGATTTGAGGGGGAGAGAGCTGGCGAATGCGCTCCTCAAGGCCAGCTGGTAACTCGCCAAACCGCCGCCTTAACTGCCGCAACACAACGAGGGTCTCTCCCTGCTGCAACCCTTCCTTCCGCCCTTCCTGTCGACCTTCCTGTCGACCTTCCTGTCGACCTTCCTGTCGACCTTCCTGTCGCCCTTCTTCCCGTGCCTCAGCATAGACCTCTTCCCGTACCTCAGCATAGACCTCTTCCCGTACCTCAGCATAGACGTCCCGATAAAACCGCGTCCGCTTCAGTTCCTCAGTAGTAAACCCCAGCATGTGCAGCACCTCCTCGCGACTCAGCTCCGTAAACTTGTACAACACAATGGTGGTGATTAACTCTATTATGGCTTCTGGCCTTGGAACCGCCTCTGTGCGAGTCCGCTCTGCCAGCAACCGTGCTGCTGTCGGCATCTCTGCTTCGGGTAACACTGTGAGCTGCATCAGCGCTAGGCTCAATGGCAACGCCTCAAGCGACCCGAGTTCATTCAGATAGACCCGATGCAGGCGATGACTATTCACCAACACCTCATAGGGTTCAAAGGACACTTGTTCCACTTGACGATGGGGATAAATAACCACCGCTTGCCAGTCAGAGAAGGTCTGGCGATACAGACGCAAGTAGAGAAAGATTTCTGCAAAGAAGCGTTCGTAGAAGCTGTTATCGCGCTGAAACTGCACCTCACAGAAATAGACCGTTCCTGAGGGGTCAGGGGGGAGAAAGACGCCATCCATGCGAAAGGCCGTTTGCTTCAGCTCCACGGAGTCAAAGCGATACCCCTGCGGTGTGTCTCTGCCCAAGAGGTCGAAGAGGGTCTGGGGCAGCTGGGCAAAGAGTTGATAAAAAAGGGAGTCACGGCGCATGGGCTAGGGGGAGCGCTCTAGCCATGCAAACACTTCCTCTAGGGCAGTGAAGTCCAAGAGAGCCTCTGCCAAGGCTTCAATCTCATGGGCAGGGAGCTGGCGAATGCGCTCCTCAAGGCCAGCTGGTAACTCGCCAAACCGCCGCCTTAACTGCCGCAACACAACGAGGGTCTCTCCCTGTTGCAACCCTTCCTGCCGCCCTTCCTGTCGCCCTTCCTGTCGACCTTCTTCCCGTGCCTCAGCATAGACCTCTTCCCGTACCTCAGCATAGACCTCTTCCCGTACCTCAGCATAGACCTCTTCCCGTACCTCAGCATAGACGTCCCGATAAAACCGCGTCCGCTTCAACTCTTCCGTCGTAAACCCCAGCATGCGCAGCACCTCCTCGCGACTCAGCTCCGTAAACTTGTACAGCACAATGGTGGTGATTAACTCTATTATGGCTTCTGGCCTTGGAACCGCCTCTGTGCGAGTCCGCTCTGCCAGCAACCGTGCTGCTGTCGGCATCTCTGCTTCGGGTAACACTGTGAGCTGCATCAGCGCTAGGCTCAATGGCAACGCCTCAAGCGACCCCAATTCATTCAGATAGACCCGATGCAGGCGATGACTATTCACCAACACCTCATAGGGTTCAAAGGACACTTGTTCCACTTGACGATGGGGATAAATAACCACCGCTTGCCAATCAGAGAAGGTTTGGCGATACAGACGCAAGTAGAGAAAGATTTCTGCAAAGAAGCGCTCGTAGAAGCTGTTATCGCGCTGAAACTGCACCTCACAGAAATAGACGGTTCCTGAGGGGTCAGGGGGCACGAAGACGCCATCTATGCGAAAGGCCGTTTGCTTCAGCTCCACGGACTCAAAGCGATACCCCTGCGGTGTGTCTCTGCCCAAAAGGTCGAAGAGGGTCTGGGGCAGCTGGGCAAAGAGTTGATAAAAAAGGGAGTCACGGCGCATCGGCTAGCTGGAGCGCTCTAGCCATGCAAACACTTCCTCTAGGGCAGTGAAGTCCAAGAGAGCCTCTGCCAATGCTTCGATTTGAGGGGGAGAGAGCTGGCGAATGCGCTCCTCAAGGCCAGCTGGTAACTCGCCAAACCGCCGTCTTAGGAGGCGTAAAACAACAAGGGTCTCTCCCTGTTGCAATCCCTGTTGCAATCCCTGTTGCAATCCCTGCTGTAATCCCTGCTGCAATACCTCTTCCCGTACCTCAGCATAGACCTCTTCCCGTACCTCAGCATAGACGTCCCGATAAAACCGCGTCCGCTTCAGTTCCTCAGTAGTAAACCCCAGCATGCGCAGCACCTCCTCGCGACTCAGCTCCGTAAACTTGTACAACACAATGGTGGTGATTAACTCCATTATGGCTTCTGGCCTTGGCACTGCCTCTGTGCGAGTCCGCTCTGCCAGCAACCGTGCTGCTGTCGGCATCTCTGCTTCGGGTAACACGGTGAGTTGCATCAGCGCTAGGCTCAATGGCAATGCCTCAAGTGACCCCAATTCATTCAGATACACCCGCCGCAGGCGATGACTATTCACCAACATCTCATAGGGTTCAAAGGACACTTGTTCAGCTTGGCGATGGGGATAAATGACCACCGCTTGCCAATCAGAGAAGGTCTGGCGATACAGACGCAAGTAGAGAAAGATTTCTGCAAAGAAGCGCTCGTAGAAGCTGTTATCGCGCTGAAACTGCACCTCACAGAAATAGACTATTCCTGAGGGGTCAGGGGGCACGAAGACGCCATCCATGCGAAAGGCCGTTTGCTTCAGCTCCACGGACTCAAAACGATACCCCTGAGGCGTGTCTATGCCCAAGAGGTCAAAGAGGGTCTGGGGCAGCTGGGCAAACAGTTGGTAAAAAAGGGAGTCACGGCGCATGGGCTAGCTGGAGCGCTCTAGCCACGCAAACACTTCCTCTAGGGCAGTGAAGTCCAAGAGAGCCTCTGCCAAGGCTTCAATCTCATGGGCAGGGAGCTGGCGAATGCGCTCCTCAAGGCCAGCTGGTAACTCGCCAAACCGCCGTCTTAGGAGGCGTAAAACAACAAGGGTCTCTCCCTGCTGTAATCCCTGTTGTAATCCCTGCTGCAATCCCTGTTGCAACCCTTCCTCTCGTGCCTCAGCATAGACGTCCCGATAAAACCGCGTCCGCTTCAGTTCCTCAGTAGTAAACCCCAGCATGCGCAGCACCTCCTCGCGACTCAGCTCCGTAAACTTGTACAACACAATGGTGGTGATTAACTCTATTATGGCTTCTGGCCTTGGAACCGCCTCTATGCGAGTGCGCTCTGCCAGCAACCGCGCTGCTGTCGGCATTTCTACTTCGGGTAACATGGTGAGCTGCATCAGAGCTAGGCTCAATGGCAATGCCTCAAGTGACCCAAGTTCATTCAAATAGACCCGCCGCAGGCGATGACTATTCACCAACACCTCATAGGGTTCAAAGGACACTTGTTCCACTTGACGATGGGGATAAATGACCACCGCTTGCCAATCAGAGAAGGTCTGGCGATACAGCCGCAGATAGAGAAAGATTTCCGCAAAGAAGCGCTCGTAGAAGCTGTTATCGCGCTGAAACTGCACCTCACAGAAATAGACGGTTCCTGAGGGGTCAGGGGGCACGAAGACGCCATCCATGCGAAAGGCCGTTTGCTTCAGCTCCACGGACTCAAAACGATACCCCTGAGGCGTGTCTCTGCCCAAGAGGTCAAAGAGGGTCTGGGGTAGTTGGGCAAACAGTTGGTAAAAAAGAGAGTCACGGCGCATCGGCTAGCTGGAGCGCTCTAGCCAAGCAGAGACTTGCTCAAGGGTCGTAAAGTCCAAGAGGGCTTCTGCCAGAGCTTCGATTTGAGGGGAAGAGAGCTGGCGAATGCGCTCTTCAAGACTAGTTGGTAAATCGCCAAACCGCCGTCTTAACTGCCGCAAGACAACGAGGGTCTCTCCCTGCTGTAATCCCTGCTGCAATACCTCTTCCCGTACCTCAGCATAGGCCTCTTCCCGTGCCTCAGCATAGACGTCCCGATAAAACCGCGTCCGCTTCAGTTCCTCAGTAGTAAACCCCAGCATGCGCAGCACCTCCTCGCGACTCAGCTCCGTAAACTTGTACAACACAATGGTGGTGATTAACTCCATTATGACTTCTGGCCTTGGCACTGCCTCTGTGCGAGTGCGTTCTGCCAGCAACCGTGCTGCTGTCGGCATCTCTGCTTCGGGTAACACGGTGAGTTGCATCAGCGCTAGGCTCAATGGCAATGCCTCAAGTGACCCCAATTCATTCAGATAGACCCGATGCAGGCGATGACTATTCACCAACACCTCATAGGGTTCAAAGGACACTTGTTCCACTTGGCGATTGGGATAAATAACCACCGCTTGCCAATCAGAGAAGGTCTGGCGATACAGCCGCAAGTAGAGAAAGATTTCTGCAAAGAAGCGCTCGTAGAAGCTGTTATCGCGCTGAAACTGCACCTCACAGAAATAGACGGTTCCTGAGGGGTCAGGGGGCACGAAGACGCCATCCATGCGAAAGGCCGTTTGCTTCAGCTCCACGGACTCAAAACGATACCCCTGAGGCGTGTCTATGCCCAAAAGGTCAAAGAGGGTCTGGGGTAGTTGGGCAAACAGTTGGTAAAAAAGAGAGTCACGGCGCATCGGCTAGCTGGAGCGCTCTAGCCATGCAAACACTTCCTCTAGGGCAGTGAAGTCCAAGAGAGCCTCTGCCAATGCTTCGATTTGAGGGGGAGAGAGCTGGCGAATGCGCTCCTCAAGGCCAGCTGGTAACTCGCCAAACCGCCGTCTTAGGAGGCGCAACACAACGAGGGTCTCTCCCTGCTGTAATCCCTGCTGCAATACCTCTTCCCGTACCTCAGCATAGGCCTCTTCCCGTGCCTCAGCATAAACCTCTTCCCGTGCCTCAGCATAGACGTCCCGATAAAACCGCGTCCGCTTCAGTTCCTCAGTAGTAAACCCCAGCATGCGCAGCACCTCCTCGCGACTCAGCTCCGTAAACTTGTACAACACAATGGTGGTGATTAACTCCATTATGACTTCTGGCCTTGGCACTGCCTCTGTGCGAGTCCGCTCTGCCAGCAACCGTGCTGCTGTCGGCATCTCTGCTTCGGGTAACACGGTGAGTTGCATCAGCGCTAGGCTCAATGGCAATGCCTCAAGTGACCCCAATTCATTCAGATAGACCCGATGCAGGCGATGACTATTCACCAACACCTCATAGGGTTCAAAGGACACTTGTTCCACTTGACGATGGGGATAAATGACCACCGCTTGCCAGTCAGAGAAGGTCTGGCGATACAGCCGCAGATAAAGAAAGATTTCTGCAAAGAAGCGCTCGTAGAAGCTGTTATCGCGCTGAAACTGCACCTCACAGAAATAGACGGTTCCTGAGGGGTCAGGGGGCACGAAGACGCCATCTATGCGAAAGGCCGTTTGCTTCAGCTCCACGGACTCAAAACGATACCCCTGAGGCGTGTCTATGCCCAAGAGGTCAAAGAGGGTCTGGGGCAGCTGGGCAAAGAGTTGATAAAAAAGGGAGTCACGGCGCATCGGCTAGCTGGAGCGCTCTAGCCACGCAAACACTTCCTCTAGGGCAGTGAAGTCCAAGAGAGCCTCTGCCAATGCTTCGATTTGAGGGGGAGAGAGCTGGCGAATGCGCTCCTCAAGGCCAGCTGGTAACTCGCCAAACCGCCGTCTTAGGAGGCGTAAAACAACAAGGGTCTCTCCCTGCCGTAATCCCTGTTGTAATCCCTGTTGTAATCCCTGTTGTAATCCCTGCTGCAATCCCTGTTGCAACCCTTCCTCTCGTGCCTCAGCATAGACGTCCCGATAAAACCGCGTCCGCTTCAACTCTTCCGTCGTAAACCCCAGCATGCGCAGCACCTCCTCCCGACTCAGCTCCGTAAACTTGTACAACACAATGGTGGTGATTAACTCCATTATGACTTCTGGCCTTGGCACTGCCTCTGTGCGAGTCCGCTCTGCCAGCAACCGTGCTGCTGTCGGCATCTCTGCTTCGGGTAACACGGTGAGTTGCATCAGCGCTAGGCTCAATGGCAATGCCTCAAGTGACCCCAATTCATTCAGATAGACCCGATGCAGGCGATCGCTATTCACTAACAATTGATACGGCTCAAAACACTCTCGCATCGGCTAGCTGGAGCGCTCTAGCCACGCAAACACTTCCTCTAGGGCAGTGAAGTCCAAGAGAGCCTCTGCCAAGGCTTCAATCTCATAGGCAGGGAGCTGGCGAATGCGCTCCTCAAGGCCAGCTGGTAACTCGCCAAACCGCCGTCTTAGGAGGCGCAACACAACGAGGGTCTCTCCCTGCTGTAATCCTTCCTGTCGTCCTTCTTCTAGCCCTTGTGCTCGCCCCTCTTGTAAGCCCTCTTCCCGTGCCTCAGCATAGACCTCTTCCCGTACCTCAGCATAGACCTCCCGATAAAACCGCGTCCGCTTCAGTTCCTCAGTAGTAAACCCCAGCATGTGCAGCACCTCCTCGCGACTCAGCTCCGTAAACTTGTACAACACAATGGTGGTGATTAACTCCATTATGACTTCTGGCCTTGGCACTGCCTCTGTGCGAGTGCGTTCTGCCAGCAACCGTGCTGCTGTTGGCATTTCTGCTTCGGGTAACACGGTGAGCTGCATCAGCGCTAGGCTCAATGGCAATGCCTCAAGTGACCCCAATTCATTCAGATAGACCCGATGCAGGCGATCGCTATTCACTAACAATTGATACGGCTCAAAACACTCTTGTTCTGCTTGGCGATTGGGATAAATAACCACCGCTTGCCAATCAGAGAAGGTCTGGCGATACAGACGCAAGTAGAGAAAGATTTCTGCAAAGAAGCGCTCGTAGAAGCTGTTATCGCGCTGAAACTGCACCTCACAGAAATAGACCGTTCCTGAGGGGTCAGGGGGCACGAAGACGCCATCAATGCGAAAGGCCGTTTGCTTCAGCTCCACGGAGTCAAAGCGATACCCCTGAGGCGTGTCTATGCCCAAGAGGTCAAAGAGGGTCTGGGGCAGCTGGGCAAAGAGTTGATAAAAAAGGGAGTCGCGGCGCATGGGCTAGCTGGAGCGCTCTAGCCACGCAAACACTTCCTCTAGGGCAGTGAAGTCCAAGAGAGCCTCTGCCAATGCTTCGATTTGAGGGGGAGAGAGCTGGCGAATGCGCTCCTCAAGGCCAGCTGGTAACTCGCCAAATCGCCGTCTTAGGAGGCGTAAAACAACAAGGGTCTCTCCCTGTTGTAATCCCTGTTGTAATCCCTGTTGTAATCCCTGCTGCAATCCTTCCTGCCGACCTTCTTCTCGACCTTCCTGTCGTCCTTCTTCTAGCCCTTGTGCTCGCCCCTCTTGTAACCCCTCTTCCCGTGCCTCAGCATAGACGTCCCGATAAAACCGCGTCCGCTTCAACTCTTCCGTCGTAAACCCCAGCATACGCAGCACCTCCTCCCGACTCAGCTCCGTAAACTTGTACAACACAATGGTGGTGATTAACTCCATTATGACTTCTGGCCTTGGCACTGCCTCTGTGCGAGTGCGCTCTGCCAACAACCGTGCTGCTGTGGGCATCTCTGCTTCGGGTAACACGGTGAGCTGCATCAGCGCTAGGCTCAATGGCAATGCCTCTGGTGACCCCAGTTCATTCAGATACACCCGCCGCAGGCGATGACTATTCACCAACACCTCATAGGGTTCAAAGGACACTTGTTCCACTTGACGATGGGGATAAATGACCACCGCTTGCCAATCAGAGAAGGTGTGGCGATACAGCCGCAGATAGAGAAAGATTTCCGCAAAGAAGCGTTCGTAGAAGGTAGTGTCCCGCTGAAACTGCACCTCACAGAAATAGACCGTTCCTGAGGGGTCAGGGGGCACGAAGACGCCATCAATGCGAAAGGCCGTTTGCTTCAGCTCCACGGAGTCAAAGCGATACCCCTGAGGCGTGTCTATGCCCAAGAGATCAAAGAGGGTCTGGGGCAGCTGGGCAAAGAGTTGATAAAAAAGGGAGTCGCGGCGCATGGGCTAGCTGGAGCGTTCTAGCCATGCAAAAACTTCCTCTAGGGCAGTGAAGTCCAAGAGAGCCTCTGCCAATGCTTCGATTTGATGGGCAGGGAGCTGGCGAATGCGCTCCTCAAGGCCAGCTGGTAACTCGCCAAACCGCCGTCTTAACTGCCGCAAGACAACGAGGGTCTCTCCCTGCCGTAATCCCTGTTGTAGTCCCTGCTGTAATCCCTGTTGCAATCCTTGCTGTAATCCCTGCTCCAATCCCTGTTGCAGCCCTTGTTGCAATCCCTGTTGTAATCCTTGCTGCAGTCCCTGCTGTAATACCTCTTCCCGTACCTCAGCATAGACGTCCCGATAAAACCGCGTCCGCTTCAGTTCCTCAGTAGTAAACCCCAGCATGTGCAACACCTCTTCGCGACTCAACTCCGTAAACTTGTACAACACAATGGTGGTGATTAACTCTATTATGGCTTCTGGCCTTGGCACTGCCTCTGTGCGAGTGCGCTCTGCCAGCAACCGTGCTGCTGTCGGCATTTCTGCTTCAGGTAACACGGTGAGTTGCATCAGCGCTAGGCTCAATGGCAATGTCTCAAGTGCCCCCAATTCATTCAGATAGACCCGATGCAGGCGATGACTATTCACCAACATCTCATAGGGTTCAAAGGACACTTGTTCCACTTGGCGATGGGGATAAATGACCACCGCTTGCCAGTCAGAGAAGGTCTGGCGATACAGCCGCAGATAGAGAAAGATTTCCGCAAAGAAGCGTTCGTAGAAGGTAGTGTCCCGCTGAAACTGCACCTCACAGAAATAGACGGTTCCTGAGGGGTCAGGGGGCACGAAGACGCCATCAATGCGAAAGGCCGTTTGCTTCAGCTCCACGGAGTCAAAGCGATACCCCTGAGGCGTGTCTATGCCCAAGAGGTCGAAGAGGGTTTGGGGCAGCTGGGCAAAGAGTTGATAAAAAAGGGAATCGCGGCGCATCGGCTAGCTGGAGCGCTCTAGCCACGCAAACACTTCCTCTAGGGCAGTGAAGTCCAAGAGAGCCTCTGCCAATGCTTCGATTTGAGGGGGAGAGAGCTGGCGAATGCGCTCCTCAAGGCCAGCTGGTAACTCGCCAAACCGCCGTCTTAACTGCCGCAAGACAACGAGGGTCTCTCCCTGCTGCAATCCCTGCTGCAATCCCTGCTGCAACCCTTCCTGCCGACCTTCCTGTCGTCCTTCTTCTAGCCCTTGTGCTCGCCCCTCTTGTAACCCCTCTTCCCGTGCCTCAGCATAGACGTCCCGATAAAACCGCGTCCGCTTCAACTCTTCCGTGGTAAACCCCAACATGCGCAGCACCTCCTCCCGACTCAGCTCCGTAAACTTGTACAGCACAATGGTGGTGATCAACTCCATTATGACTTCTGGCCTTGGCACTGCCTCTGTGCGAGTGCGCTCTGCCAACAACCGTGCTGCTGTCGGCATCTCTGCTTCAGGTAACACGGTGAGTTGCATCAGCGCTAGGCTCAATGGCAATGCCTCTGGTGACCCCAGTTCATTCAGATACACCCGCCGCAGGCGATGACTATTCACCAACACCTCATAGGGTTCAAAGGACACTTGTTCCACTTGACGATGGGGATAAATGACCACCGCTTGCCAGTGAGAGAAGGTGTGGCGATACAGCCGCAGATAGAGAAAGATTTCCGCAAAGAAGCGTTCGTAGAAGGTAGTGTCCCGCTGAAACTGCACCTCACAGAAATAGACCGTTCCTGAGGGGTCAGGGGGCACGAAGACGCCATCAATGCGAAAGGCCGTTTGCTTCAGCTCCACAGAGTCAAAGCGATACCCCTGAGGCGTGTCTATGCCCAAGAGATCAAAGAGGGTCTGGGGCAGCTGGGCAAAGAGTTGATAAAAAAGGGAGTCGCGGCGCATGGGCTAGCTGGAGCGTTCTAGCCATGCAAACACTTCCTCTAGGGCAGTGAAGTCCAAGAGAGCCTCTGCCAATGCTTCGATTTGATGGGCAGGGAGCTGGCGAATGCGCTCCTCAAGGCCAGCTGGTAACTCGCCAAACCGCCGTCTTAGGATGATGCGGGCGGCTCCGGGGGGCGTCTTGACTGCCAATAACTGCTGGAGTCCTCGTTGGCGATAAGCGTTCAGCCAGCGAGTAATAGTGGACTCGTTGCAATGGAGCAATTGGGCAATTTGTGGGCGGCTGTGGACAAGTCCTTGCTTCAGCCAGTAGAGCATCTGCAAGCGTTCCTGCTGTCGGGCATCGGTTTCATGTTGTAGGCGTCGCTGCAGTTCTTCAGAGCTTTCTGTAATTGTGAGGACAAGCAGGCGAGCCATGAAGGTCTCCTACTGAGATGACTTCAGTTTTAGGATAGACAATTCCCTCGTTTAAGACCTATTTATTAAGCTCAATGTTACAAAGAGCTGGTATTAAATACAAGTCTTGTCCCATGGATTGAACACACTCAACATTTTGAAAATGATTACAGGAAAGACTTATATCCGAGGTTTTAGAAAGGTGAAGAAGTGACACATTGACAATTGGTGCAGCCCCAAGCGATCGCTAGGCTAGAGGCAACCCCTTGGAACCGCCATTATGTACAGTGAGTCAGAACATACTCCCCAGGCGATCGCCAACCGCCCCTATCAAGTACGGATTGGTCAATACCTCAATGAGGGCTGGCAAATTTTCAGCACTCAACCCGCTGCCTACATTGGTTTTCTCATTCTGGCAATGATTATCAATGGTGTGCTCAACAACATTCCGGGGGCTGGCCCGATTGTTAGCACGATTTTGGCAGGCCTCTTCGCCGCAGGCTACTACTTTTTCAGCTTTCGCATTGCCCGCAACCAAAGACCCGAATTTAGCGACTTTTTTAATGCGTTCAAAAACAACTACTTTTTGCCAATTTTTCTGACGAACTTGATCATCGGTTTGATTACGAATGTGTTTGTGATTAGTGCCAGCATTCTATTCATGATTGCGGGGTTGCCCTTCTGGCAAAGCATATTAAGGCGGGCGGCGGCTGAAGCAGCGGAACCCGATGCCGACTTAGAACAACTGCTAGCGTTACTGGAGCAGCTTCCCGCTGTGCCGGATGCCCTGACCCCCGTTTTCATCTTGGTGGGTGCCATCCTGCTGCTGCCGGGGGTTTACTTTGGGGTAGCCTATATGTTTGCTGTGCCTTTGGTGGTGGAACACCGGTTTGATATGTGGCCGGCACTAGAAACCAGCCGCCGCTTAGTTTCCCGCGATTGGTGGAGCTTCTTTTTTCTCAGCGTGTCAATCATTTTCTTCAATATCTTGGGCTTTTGCCTCTGCTGTGTGGGGATGCTGGTGACTATTCCTTGGAGTAGTTGTGTCATTGTGGCGGCCTACCGCGATATTATTGGCCTCATGCCCACGACGGATAATACGAACCAGTTTTAGTCTGATGACGCTGCCCACCCTTGCGGATCTCAACCTCGACCCCTTCTGGATGCCCTTTACGGCCAACCGCCAGTTCAAGCAAAGCCCTCGGCTCCTTGTTTCGGCAGCCGGGATGTACTACAGGAGCATTGATGGCCGTGAGATTCTCGATGGCACCGCCGGGTTGTGGTGTGTCAATGCCGGCCACTGCCGTCCAGAAATTGTGAGCGCGATCGCCCAACAGGCAGCAACACTGGATTTTGCCCCCACATTTCAGATGGGACATCCGGGGCCATTTCAGGTGGCCGATCGCCTGCGTGCCATTACCCCTGATCCCCTTAACCATGTCTTTTTTGCCAACTCTGGCTCTGAGGCCGTGGATACAGCCTTGAAAATTGCTCTTGCCTACCATCGGCTGCGGGGAGAGGGGACACGACAACGGCTCATTGGGCGTGAGCGGGGCTATCACGGGGTCGGCTTTGGTGGAATTTCAGTGGGAGGAATTGCGCCCAATCGCAAGTTCTTTGGTTCTCTCTTGGCAGGAGTGGATCATCTGCCCCACACCCACAACCTTGAGCACAATGCCTTCAGCAAGGGGCAACCCGCTTGGGGAGCACATTTAGCCGATGAGCTAGAACGCTTGGTGGCGCTGCATGATGCCTCGACGATTGCGGCAGTGATTGTTGAACCCCTCGCTGGCTCTACGGGGGTATTGATTCCGCCCCAAGGATACTTGGAACGCCTGCGTGCCATTTGCGATCGCCACGGCATTTTGCTGATCTTTGATGAAGTGATCACGGGTTTTGGCCGTCTCGGTGCCCCCTTTGCCAGTCAGTACTTTGGTGTGACTCCAGACCTCATCACGGTTGCCAAGGGTCTAACCAATGCCGCTGTACCCATGGGAGCGGTGATTGTCCGCGATGAGATTTACGACACCTTCATGCAAGGCCCCGCGGGGCAAATTGAGTTTTTCCATGGCTACACCTATTCGGGACATCCCCTTGCCTGTGCGGCCGCCTTGGCAACCCTAGAGATCTACGAGAAAGAAGCCCTATTTGAGCGGGCGGCTTCCCTGGCGCCCTATTGGCAGGAGGCCATCCACAGCCTACGGGGTCTGCCCCATGTCATTGATATTCGCAACTTGGGCTTGGTGGCAGGGATTGAATTGGCGCCACGGGAGGGGCAAGGAGGGGCACGGGGCTATGATGCCCTCTGTCGTGCCTTTGAAGCGGGACTACTGATTCGTGTCACGGGGGATATTATTGCCCTCTCACCACCGCTGATTGTGGAGCGATCGCACATTGATCAAATGGTGGATATTTTGAGTCGTGTTCTACGGGAACTTCCCTAGGCACCGCCGCGTCAGAATCAGCGGATCACTCTCTCCTTGGAGGCATCTATGTTACGCTTCCTGCCGTTGGCCATCAGTAGCTTAGCTACGCTGGTGGCGATCGCTCCCCCCAGTCGTGCCGCCTATCCCCTCTTTCCTAATCAGCCGGGGGTTGATGTCTTTTTCCCAGGGCTAGAGTCCTTTGGGCGGCCACGGACACCGCAGTACAGTCCCTACAATCCCGTCATTTACCGTCCGCCGCAGCAATCTCAAACCTACATTATTGTGCCAGTGCCCTATCCGCCTCGCCCCGTAATTTACCCGCCCCCCTATTCACCCGTTTATTACCCCTATTACCCCTGTTATCCATTCCGTTGCCGATAAACAACAATACTGGGGATTGATACTTGACTCGACTTGGGAAGCAGACCGAGAGCCGGTTCTCCTGCTAAAATAGCGGCTAATTTAGCCATTTTCAGTTCGAGAGAAATCTATGGCTCAGTTGGCGATCGCTCCCGTTTTATTTCACCTTGCCTTTCCTGTCAGTAATTTGGCAGACACCAAGGCCTACTACATTGATGGGTTGGGCTGTGAACCGGGGCGCGAAAATCCCCACTGCCTGATC
Source organism: Thermosynechococcus sp. PKX82 (assembly GCF_031583255.1). Taxonomy (NCBI): domain Bacteria; kingdom Bacillati; phylum Cyanobacteriota; class Cyanophyceae; order Acaryochloridales; family Thermosynechococcaceae; genus Thermosynechococcus; species Thermosynechococcus sp. PKX82. Next base: position 1,550,515 of record NZ_CP134169.1, read on the forward strand.
ATGAAGCTCTATGGCCATCAACTGGTGGCTCACGTCACGGATGAACCCTTAACCCCACCCAAGAGCATTTATCCGCGCCACTTTGGCTTGATTTTCTTGGCACAGGCCGACTGGCAAAACCTCTGCGATCGCGTGATCAAGAAGGGACTTGACTTTTACCAGCCACCGCGTACCCGCTTTGCCAATACCCCCCTAGAGCACCAAACGTTCTTTCTCGCAGACCCCTTCCACAACCTGATTGAAATGAAGCACTACCGCCATGTAGAAGCCATTTTTGGCCTGCGGGATCACCGTCATATTGGCGATACCCCCCTCGTTTCTGCGCCGCAACCGTGACCCATCTGATTCTCTATAGCAAGCCCGGCTGTCACCTCTGTGAAGGACTACAAGAGAAGCTGGCCACTCTGAAGGAATTTACCCTTGAGGTACGCGACATCACCAGCCGCGAGGATTGGTGGCAAGCCTATCAATACGAGATTCCTGTTCTCTACCTAGTGATTGGAACGCAAGTGCTTCCCGTACCGCGCTTTTCTCCCCGTGCCAGTGCTGCACACATTCGTCAGCGACTCCAAGAACTGACCCATTCAGGCGGCTCAGCGTCCACTCCTTAAGGGCATGATCAATTACAGCCCTTTTCACAGCAATCGAATACGGCCAAAAATTTAATTGCTAGATTGCATCCCCCCTATGTATCCCATATGTTAGAAAAGGGTCGTCATCGGCATCGCAAAGCCAATAGGAAACTCAGGAATGGTGGATTTTGGAGCAATGCTCTTTCGCGGGCGGGGGGTCAAGATCTCGCAGCAGTATGCGGTGATTGGCCTAGGGCGGTTTGGCCGGGGGGTGTGCGAGACCCTGCACGGCATGGGCTATGAGGTGCTCGGCAGTGATAACCAAGAGCGATTGGTGAATCAAGTGCTTCAGGATCACATTGTGGATCATGCGATTCAACTGGATTCCACGGATCCCCAAGCCCTGAAGGAGGCGGGTCTGTTTGAGTTTGAAACGGTAATTGTGGCCATTGGCAACCATCTCGACGCCAGTATTATCACGACATTGAACCTAAAGGAGGCAGGCGTGCCCAATGTCATTGCCAAGGCTTCCTCAGAGATTCATAAAAAACTCCTAGAGCGAGTGGGGGCAGATCGGGTGGTCTTTCCAGAGTATGAGGCGGGTTGTGAACTGGCGCGATCGCTCACCCGCCCAGCGATTCTCGATTGGTTTGACCTTGACCCCGAAAAAAGTATTGTCGAAGTCAAAGTGCCTGAGGCATTTCACAATCGCACAGTTGCCGAGGTGGAACTCCGTAGTCGCTATGGCCTCAACCTCATTGCCCTGCGCTTTGATGATAAGTTTGAGATCAATCCCAGTCCCAACCAAAAGCTCAATAAAGGGGACATTATGGTGGTGATTGGTGCCAATAACGATATTGATCGCTTTTTGCGTAGTCAACACATTAATTAGGGCATAACCCTTGAGCTTTCGCTACTGGTCGCCGCCGGCACGGGTGATGGCGATTCTCCTGTGGATTTTTTGCATTAGTAGTTTGCGGCGGTTAGACAGTCTGGCGATCGCGACCTTGCTTGTGGCGCTCCTCTATCTCCTGAGCCATGTCCCTTGGCAGCGCTTGGGCAAACGTCTGCAGCAGATGGGGCTCTTTTTTCTGGGACTGTGGTTACTGTTGGCGGTTACGGCGTGGCCGATCGCACTGCTCCTCACATGGCGCTTGGTCTTGTGTCTTGCCCTTGGCGTGGTGTTGCTAGAAAGCTTGACGTTTAGTGAATGGGTGCGGGTCTGTCGCTGGTGGGGGCTCCCCCCCCTGTTGGTGGATACGCTGGCTTTGACCTATCGCTATCTCTTTGAGCTAGAGAGTCAGTTGACACAAATGCAGCAGGCACTCTTTCTGCGGGGATTTCGCTTGAGTTGGCGCCGCCTTCGCCCGTGGGCACAGGTGATTGGTATCTTTCTCATTCGCGCCGAGGAACGGGCACAGCAGATCTATCTGGCAATGCGGCTGCGGGGCTATGGGCAAGTGCTTCAGCGTCGTCCGCAATTTTCTGAAGGGGCGCCTTGGAGTTGGGGGCTAACGCTGAGTGCTAGCTTGGGGGCAGGATTGTTGGCAATCTATGATGCCCTTGGCGAAATCCAACTGCCTTTTTGAGGTGGATAGACGACAGTGGGAACAGTGGTACATTAACATATTAACATTTGTAAACGATTGCCCCTTTGAGATTGCCCCTATGAAACCCAAGAACGCGCTTTTCGTTGCGGAGCAGGTGTGCCTAGTTGGTCATATTGTGGCGATGGCCTTTGGCTTAGCGGGGTTGCTCCTCGTCGTTCCCCATCCCGAGTTTATTCTGGCGTTGCCCGCCTGGGGTCAGCAGCTTTTTCAATGGAGTATGGGGAGTGGGGGTGTCGTTTATATTGTCCTCGGCGCACTGGCGATCGCCCTTCACACCTATCGCAACTTTGGCCTTGGCAAACTGCTTGGCTTTTTGCTGCCAGCGGTGGGCATTTCCCTTACCAGTGAACTGTTGGGGACGAGTACCGGCTTTCCCTTTGGCCATTATGGTTACCTCAGTGGTTTGGGGCACAAAATTGCTGGACTGGTGCCCTTCACCATTCCCCTCTCTTGGTTTTATATGGGGCTAGTCACGTTTCTTTTGGCCTACAGTGGCTTCATCAGTCGTCCGCTGCGGGAAGGCAAGGGCGTGGGCTTGGGGGCAGCCCTGATCACCGTGGGCTTGGGAGCAATCTTTTTAACCGCTTGGGATTTTGTCCTTGATCCGGCCATGAGTCAAACTGCCATTCCTTTTTGGCAATTTCAGGATGTCGGTGAATTCTTTGGGATGCCTTACCGCAACATTCTGGGATGGACGGGCACAGGGGCCGTATTTATGGGGCTGGCGATGATCACTTGGTGGCCAAAGCCAATGATGGTGAACCGTGGGCAACTCATTACCCCCTTGGTGGTGTATCTGGTGAATTTTGCCTTTGGGGCGATGATTACCCTCACGTCCTTGGATCAACGTTTTTGGATTCCGGCAACGCTGGGATTTGTTTTGGGGGTCGTGCCGGTCACAGCACTGTGGTGGTTTACTGAAGCCCCCCTAGAGAAAGTTCAGGGGGTCAACATCAATACTGAGGCGGGTTGAGCGGGGACACTGCTCCTTGAGGTGCATGAGGGCTGGGCTGAGGTTAGAAACTCGTTCTAGTTTGCCCTTGAGTAAAATTTGCCAGCGGTAGCGGCCAGCAATTTTGGCGATCGCGGCCGGGGCGGGGCCAAGTACTTCCCATTCTCCCTGAGAAACTGGGGCTAACGTTTGGAGCTGTTGGGCGATCGCCTGAGCCGTTGCGGCCACCTCCTCAGCATCGGGACTACTCAAGCGCAGAAGGATTAGTTGGGCATAGGGGGGATAGCCCAAGGGGGCACGGCTACTTAGCTCCTGGGTAGCAAAGGTGTCCCAGTCATAGGCTTTGACCGCTGTAATCACTGGATGCTGCGGCACATAGGTTTGGAGAATGACTTTACCGGGGTGTGTCCCCCGGCCCGATCGCCCCGCCACTTGGGTGAGGATTTGAAACGTGCGTTCTGCCGCCTGATAATCAGGCAAGTGCAGGAGACTATCGGCAGCCAAAATTCCCACGAGGGCGACCTGCGGCAGATCAATGCCCTTCGTCAGCATTTGTGTCCCCACCATCACATCAGCTTCGCCGGCGGCAAACTGAGCCAGTAACCGGCGATGGGCACCCTTGCGTTGGGTCGTATCACTGTCAAAGCGCAGAACTCGCAACTGCGGCAAGAGGCGATTCAGTTCACTCACCACCCGCTGCGTCCCGCCACCAAAGGGCTTGAGATAGGGGGAGGCACAACTGGGACAACGCTGCGGTACGGCTTGGCTATAGTTGCAATAGTGACAGCGCAGCACTTCCATCTCCTCGCCAAAGAGGTGTCCAGTGAGAGAGACGCTGCAATGGGGACAGTAGATCACTGTGCCACAACTGCGACAGGAGACAAAGGTACTGTGACCCCGCCGCGGTACAAAGAGAATTGCCTGCTGTCCCTGAAGATTCCCTAGAGCGTCTTGCAGCGGACGACTGAGCATGGAACGGTTGCCACGGTGCAATTCTTGGCGCATATCCACGACGGTGATGGGGGGCAGGGGGGTGGCGTGGATACGCTGGGGAAGGGAAAGGATCTGAATCTGGCCGGTTTGGACAGCCTGCCAAGTGCTGAGGGCAGGGGTAGCGGTTCCTAAAATCAGGGGACACTGTTGCTGGCGCGATCGCCACTGGGCAACGGTACGGGCATGGTAACAAGGCTGAGGTTGATCCTGTTTGTAGCCGCTGTCGTGCTCTTCATCCAGAATGATCAAACCCAAGCCCACCAAGGGCAGCAGAACCGCCGATCGCGTGCCAATGATTACCCGTGGCTGCGGCATCAGCGTCAACCGCCAAGTATCGTAGCGCTCCCCCTCACTGAGACCACTGTGATAGACCAACAGGCGTTCACCAAAGCGAGCACGCACGCGATCCGTCAGTTGAGGCGTCAAGCCAATCTCCGGCACTAGCAGCAAGGCCGATCGCCCTCGCCCTAGGCACTCAGCTATGGCTTGCAGATAGACTTCCGTTTTGCCCGACCCCGTCACCCCGTGCAGGAGAAAGGTTTGGGCACAGTCTAGGTGTGCTGAAATGGCTTGCAGGGCAGTGGCTTGGGCAGGGGTGAGGGCTTTTGGCCGATCCGGTGTCACCGCTACCCCCTGTTCAATGCGGCAGTGCTGCTGCTCGACAATGGCAATGTATCCTTTGGCGGCAAGGCGATGGAGCGTTTGGGCGGTGGTGCCGGTGGCCTTGACCACCTCTTGTAGCCAGCAATCGCGACCCTGCTGCTGCAAATAGCGGAGGATTTGGCGCTGCCGCTGCGTTAAGGTCTCGCCTTCACTATTGAGGAGGATCACTGCCTGCTGCTGTTTTGGCTGTTGACTAGCGGGTGCCGCTAAGTAGGTTTCCACCAAGCCAAGGCGTTCGAGTTCTGCGAGGGCACGCTCAACCTTGGGAAGCTGTTGCTGGAGGTAGCGCACACTGTAGTCCCCATTACCCTTGGTCTGGAGAAAGCGCAGCAGATGTTGCCCCTGTTCTGACAGGGGGGGAATCCCCTGTTGGCGCCGCAGGCGCACCCGCCGTTGCGATCGCCCCAAGACCCCCGGCGGCAGAGCAGTGCGCACCACTTGAATTAAAGGCGTGCAGTAGTACGTGGCAATTTGTTCTAACAACGCCCAATAGTCCTTGGGAAAAAGCTGCTGGTCAACCACTTCAAGGAGCGATCGCAAGCGCTGTGGATCGACGGATGGGGCTACAGTTTCTAGTACCTCGAGGACAATCCCCCGCACCACTTGGGAGCCAAAGGGTACTTCCACCACCTCGCCCCCTTGGAGACACCAACCCGCAGGAACTTGGTAAGTGTAAGCCTCGCTTGCCGCCGGACAGTCCACAAGCACACTGGTGTAGAGAGAGGGTTGTTGAGGTGCTAAGGCCATCAGATGGTTTGATTGGTTTTCACTCAGACAGGCAGATAAACAACGTCCCCAACCACTGTACATACTTCTCTATTTCTTTAGATTTTCGCTATTCCACAACGCAGATTTGCTCCCTAGGCTGGGAGCTGGCGATTATGCGCTGGCCGGTGGTGCACCGCTTTCCCACAGGCACTGTTTTAAGAGCCAATATCACACCCGCAGGCTTTGCCACGATTACCGATAGTCGAGGATTGCCTTGGTTCAAGGTGTCCATTGGTGAAGAGAATCACATTTGCTTGGTGCGAGCTAACCACCGATTGATTCGTCCCTGCTAAGAATTTGGTTGTTTGCTTTAGAGGACATGGGAAAATAGGAAAGGCTGCTCCTCACCCAAGATTCTCCGTGACTGGTCTTTACGAAGCACAAACGATCGCGATCGCCCGTCAACTGTGGGCGGCTAGTCAAGAGTCCCGCAACTTTTTCAGTCAACTGCGGGAGCAAATGCGCATTGAAGATAAACTCCTCGGCTGGGCGATGGAACATCCGGGGCTACGGGTGCAACTCTTTCGCCTCATTGACTGCCTGCCGAGTCTGCGCAGTAAAGCCGAGGTGGCACGCCACTTGCAGGAGTACCTCAGTGACCCCAGTGTGGAGTTGCCGGAAGGCCTAAAAAAACTCTTGAACTTTGCTCAGCCGGATTCCCTGCCCGCCCAAGCAGCGGCAACCACCTTCACAACAGCGGTTCAAGCCCTTGCCCACAAGTACATTGCTGGTGAAACCACCGAGCAGGTGCTGAAAACCATTGGCCGCCTACGCAAGCAGGGCATGCTGGTGACGATGGATATTCTTGGGGAAGCGGTGATTACGGAGGCAGAGGCGCAGCAGTATTGCGATCGCTACCTTGACTTGATGCAGCAACTCAGCCCCTTGGGTCAGCGGGAAGGGGTGAATCCAGTCCAAGTCTCCGTGAAGCTGACGGCCTTCTACTCGCAGTTTGATCCTTTGGATGTGTCTGGCTGCCGTGCCAAGGTGGGGGAACCGATTCGGCGGCTGTTGCATCGTGCCCAAGAATTGGGGGTAGCGGTGCACTTTGACATGGAGCAGTATGCCTACAAAGACATTACCCTTGCAATCCTCAAGGACATTTTGCTAGAGCCAGAGTTTCGCGATCGCGCTGATGTCGGGCTGACCCTGCAAGCCTATTTGCGGGATAGTTACCAAGATGCCCAAGACCTGATTACTTGGGTGCAACAGCGGGGGACACCAATCACCGTGCGGGTGGTCAAGGGCGCCTACTGGGATCAAGAACTGATTAAGGCGGTACAAAATGACTGGCCATTGCCCGTCTATCAACACAAGCAAGATACCGACGCCAACTTTGAGCGGGTGATTGAACTGCTCCTGAGTCACCACACGCTTTTGCGCACAGCAGTTGCGAGTCATAATGTGCGTTCCCAAGCGCGGGCGATCGCGATCGCCCAACATCAGCACATTCCGCCCACGGCCATGGAATGCCAAGTTCTCTATGGTATGGCCGATAAACTTGCCAAGGCTCTTGTGGAAGCGGGGCAGACGGTGCGGGTCTATTGTCCCTACGGTGAGCTGATTCCGGGGATGGCCTACCTGATTCGGCGGCTCTTGGAAAATACGGCCAATAGTTCCTTTTTGCGCCAACAATTGGGAGCGGTAAATATTGACGCACTCTTGGCACCGCCAGAACCAACGGCAGACTTTAGGGCAGTGAACGTTCATCTGACCACCGGCAAGACCTCAACCTTTGTCAATGCCGCCAATAGCGACTATGCCCGCGCCAGCCAGCGGGAAGCGATTCAAGCGGCCTTAATTCATGTCCATCGCCAACTAGGGCAAACCTATACCCCCATCATCAATGGCGATCGCGTCAATACCCTCGAATACAGTGAGTCCCTCAACCCCTCACAGCCAGAGGAAATCGTGGGTCGCGTTGGCTTGGCCACCATTGAGGATGCCGATCATGCAATCCGGGCTGCCAAAGCCGCTCAAGCGCAGTGGCAACAGACTCCCGTAGCCGAACGGGCCATCCTGCTACGGCGGGCAGCGGATCTCCTCGAGGCACAACGCCATGAACTGGTAGCTTGGATGTGCTATGAAGTGGGCAAGGTGGTGGCGGAAGGGGATGCCGAAGTCTCCGAAGCCGTTGATTTTTGCCGCTACTACGCCGATGAAATGGAACGCCTCAGCAGCGGCTATGACCGCAACTTTCCCGGTGAAACCAACCATTACCACTACCAAGGTCGCGGCATTGCAGTCGTCATTTCCCCTTGGAACTTTCCCCTAGCGATTCCCACCGGTATGACCGTGGCCGCCTTAGTCACAGGCAACTGTACCATCCTCAAGCCCGCGGATCCGGCGGCTGTGGTTGCAGCGAAGCTGGCTGAAATTCTCATTGCCGCTGGTTTTCCCCGCGGGGTATTTCAGTTTCTGCCGGGGCGAGGATCGGTGATTGGCCCCTATTTGACAAAACACCCCGATGTGCATCTCATTGCCTTTACTGGCTCCCAAGAGGTGGGCTGCCGCATTATTGCTGAGGCAGCGGTGTTGCAGCGGGGACAAACCCACATCAAACGGGTGATTGCCGAGATGGGGGGCAAAAACGCCATTATCATTGACGAAAGTGCCGACTTAGATCAGGCAGTGGCGGGGGTGGTGCAATCGGCCTTTGGCTACAGCGGCCAAAAATGCTCCGCCTGTTCGCGGGTGATTGTCCTCGAGTCCATCTATCAACCCTTTGTGCAGCGCTTAGTGGAGGCCACCAAGTCCCTCAATATTGGGCCTGCCCATTTGCCCAGTACCCGTGTTGGACCGGTGGTGACCGCAGCCGCCCGCGATCGCATTCAGGAATACATTGCCAAGGGACAGCGGGAAGCGGAACTGACCTTGAGTGTACCGGTACCGGAGGTGGGGTATTTTGTCTCCCCTACCATCTTTACCAACGTCCCCCCCACCGCCACGCTCGCCCAAGAGGAAATTTTTGGCCCGGTGCTAGCGGTACTGCGGGCAGAAACCTTCAGCCAAGCCCTTGAAATTGCCAATGCCACGGCCTATGCCCTGACGGGGGGGCTGTATTCGCGGACGCCGTCCCATATTCAGCAGGCCAAAGCCCAATTTGCCGTAGGGAACCTGTACATCAACCGTGGGATTACGGGGGCGATCGTGGATCGGCAGCCCTTTGGTGGCTTTAAGCTCTCAGGGATCGGTTCCAAAGCGGGTGGCCGCGATTACCTACTGCAATTTCTGGAACCGCGTGTCATTACCGAGAATGTGCAGCGCCAAGGGTTTGCCCCCATTGCCGGAGTGGATGATTGATGCCAAAGGGCACTCAGCTATTGGCCGACCTTCAGGAGCGCATCAGGGCAGCGGGCGCCATTTCCTTCTGTGAGTTTATGGCCTTGGCTCTCTATGCACCGCAGTGGGGCTACTACAACCGTCCCCAAATACAGATTGGTCGGCGCGGCGACTTTATCACGTCCAGTAGTCTGACGAGGGATTTTGCTGAACTGCTCACTGAGGCTTTTGTGCAGATGTGGCACGCCTTGGATCGGCCACAGAAGTTTACCCTGTTGGAGATGGGGGCGGGTGAAGGCCAATTTGCGGCTGGGGTCTTGGGCTATAGCCAAGCGACCTACCCCGATTTCTTTACCGCCCTGGAGTACCAGATTCAAGAGCAGTCCCCCACTTTACGGGAACGCCAACGGCAACGCTTGGCTCCTTGGGGCGATCGCCTGCACTGGCTGGATTCTAGCACAGCGGCTGAACCCATCGTTGGCTGTATTTTTAGCAATGAACTCGTGGATGCATTCCCAGTGCATCGGCTGCAATGGCAGGGGAGCAATTGGCAGGAAATTTACGTCAGCCTCAATGCCCAAGGGGAGTTTCAAGAGGTTTTGCGTCCCTTGAGTGGCGATCGCATTCACAAGTACTTTGCCACCGTTGGCATTAATCCGCAGCAGCAGGGCTACAGCGACGGCTACCGTACCGAGGTTAATTTGAACCTCATCCCCTGGCTCAAGGATCTGAGTCAGCACCTAGAGCGGGGCTTTGTTCTCACCATTGACTATGGTTATCCCGCCCAGCAATACTATCATCCTGCCCGCTGTGAGGGTACCTTGCAGTGCTACTATCAACACCGCTACCACGACAATCCCTACTGCTTTGTGGGCCAGCAGGACATTACGGCTCATGTGGATGTGACCGCCTTGACGCGCTATGGGGAGCACTTTGGCCTTGAAACCCTCTATGTCACCCGCCAGAGTTTATTTCTCATGGCCTTGGGTTTGGGCGATCGCCTACTAGCACAACAACAGAGGAATGGCAATCTCCTCCAAGCTCTCAACCGCCATCAATCACTGCACCAACTCATTGACCCCCTTGGCCTCGGTGGCTTTTACGTCGTTCTCCAAGGCAAGCAAGCCACCCTCGATCTGCCGCTATTAGGCGAACTAGATACAGCACTAAGTTAACGGTTTTTCGTGAATTTGAACATCAATTGCTGAATCATCACTACGGACTTCATATTTATGCTCTGACTGACGGTATACATTGACTGTTTGATGGGTTGTTGAAAAAGTGTTCTCTTCTAGATATTGAGGGTTACCCCAGATTATCTCTTCAATGGTGCTAGAGGTATACTCAGTGAATCCACTACCTGAGTCTTTCACAAGTTGTTCAATTTCACGAATCTTCTGTAAGTAATTTATGCCTTCTGTATCATCATCTGGCATCACAATAAAGAGATAGTCTCGCGCTCGGCTGATAGCCACATTGAGAATATTTTGGTTGTTAAGGAACATCTGAGAACTTGAAGAGAGTTTTGGTGGTGGATTGAAAAGAGTAACAATAATATCGCACTCATCACCTTGGAAACCATGGATGGTACCGACTTCAATCTCAATAGTACTCGGCTTAGGAGACCATGAGTCAGTTAACCTATTCAATAGGCTAGCTTGGGCACGATAGGGAGCAATGATTCCGATGTGTAACTTCGAACTTAAATGGACTTGGCTTGCAAGCCAGCGAACGAATTCAAAAGTGAACAACGCTGAGTAGATATGGTAAGGCGTTCCACTTTCCAGTCGCTTAGGTCGGTAAATACTTTCATATTGTTTAACGGGAAACTTAATAAGATTGATTGGCTGAATGGTAAGGCTACCAAAATTTAATGGAGGCTGCATTTCATTTGTTCGATGGTGCCGTAAAATACCGTCATAAGTAAATCGACTGAAAACTTCGCCAATAGCAGGAATACTCCGATATTGTGTTTCTAGATTTATTACTCGGTACCGATGTGGCTCTGTAGTAGGACTTGCAAAAGAGCCTACTTTACTGAGGCCAACCAGTGTATAGATATTTTCACTTTTCCAATCTTCAACTTCAGAAATCGGTTCAATTTGGAAGGGATCTCCCGCAATAATAAATTTGCAAGACCGGTGGCTGTATAGTGGATAAATAATGTTGACAAGTGGAATCATTGAAGCTTCATCAATCACTATTGCATCCCACTCTATTTCACGTAACTTCTGCCTACCAGATTTGGTAGAAAATCCATCATAGACAAAACGGGCAATCGTCGTGACTGTTATGAAATGACTTAACTGGCTAATATCAAAGGAGCGATCGCGACACACACCTGCTTTTTCAATATACTCATCACTAGAGCTTCCAAAACGAATAAGCCAGTTCTGATAGGAAATATTTGTGTCCATTTTCTCTATAATACGAGCTACTAGAACATCGGCTGCTTTATTAGTAGGTGTAAGAACAAGTACCTTGGCTGGATTATCACCTTGCATCATTGGAATCAGCACTTTCTCTGCAAGGTAAGTAGTCTTACCTGTACCAGGTGGACCGAATACAAACTCAATATGAGGCGTTAGGTTCGCCTTCATATCAAACTGATTGTCCAACCCTAGTTCACGAAAGCGCTTCATTAGTTCATTTAAGACAAAAGATGGATTTTGTATTTCAATACAAGCTTCTAGTACCTTACTTAGATCAAGACCCTTCAGGTCATCCTCAGAAGTAAGCTTACCAAGAAGTATAAATTCTTTTGCCGTAAATGATTCAATATGCAGTTTTTCCTTTCGCCCATCAGCAAAACACAAATCTAGACGTACATCCGAAAAATCTTCAATCGAGGGTGGAATAAAACGATTCGGCTCCCTTAGAACAATAGTCCTAGATGACTGATTGTCCAAGTCTACTTTACTAAATCGAATAGAAATAGCCTTGCTATTTGAAAATTTTTCAAGATTTTGCATGCACTCTAGTTCAAGTAGTGAAATAAACCAGCCATAGCTGTACCGAGGCAATTTTTTAGCTTTCCGATATAGAGCTTCTTCACGTTCTATGCGATCAAGTTCACTAGCGTAGCGATCTTTGGCACGATCTAGCTTTTTGTCATAGTTAACTGATTGTGGAGCATAGTCATCTACATCTTGAATACTGTCATCCTCCTTATTAGGATCCTTAACCGAAGAGCGACGCTTTTCAATTTCTTGAATTAGAGAAGACTGACAACTTCTATCCTCTAATTGAGTACTTTTTCTGCGAACAGCCTTTTTGAGAATATCTATTGCTTCAGTTTCGGAAATTTCCAGTTCTTCTAGTACTTTATTGATTCTATCAGCTTGCTCAATTTTCCGAGATTCTTCCTCACTTAAATAAGAAGTTTTTATTCCCAAAAATTCGATAAAATTTGCGTCACGTTGATTATATTCATCTGAAAGTTCTTGAATTGTAATAGCATCAGGAGAAACCAGATCACCCGACTTGTTTAGGAGCCACTTACTTTTGCGTAGCCTCTCACTAACACTTGTGTCATATTCGTATTCTCCTTTGTAACCTCCACGTGGTCCAAAATGCCTTCGAGATACCGTCATAGCACTTTTATAACTACTCCACCAATAGCGAGTAAGAATATTCCAAAGGAGAATAGATTTTTCATGATTCACTTTCTCTAATAATTCCTCTAAACCATCAATTTTTTTGTCATCACATGTCACTCCTATGCCAAACCAATTATAGTGAACTTCATAGCTAGGGACGTCAATTATTTTTGGAATAAAATTAACACCAAGCTCACGTAGAAATGTTTTGAGATTTTCTTCATCTTTTTCATCTATAAACTTCTTGTATTCATCTTCTAGTAAAAACCTTGTATCTGGTTTAGTTTCAAACCATTTCCTTAATTTAGTAGTCGGGAAATATATTATTTCGTTCGGTTTACTCCAGTGAATTTCTGAATTATTACTTTTATTTTGTGTAAAGCAAGCAAGAAAGGGAATTTTTTTAATGTCATTCAAAAAAATCTTGGTCTCATATTGGGGAAGAGACATAAAATAATCAAAAAAAGTTTTTAAATGAGTAAGTCGCTCATTGATACTAAGCTTCTGTAGAGATTCATCATCTTCATATTGAGGTAGGATAATTTCATATATCTCATCACGTTTAGATGGTTCTTGACTATTGACGCCTAATAAACCTAAAAATTTTTTTAAGATTTCATGATCAGATTCAGGATATTTCTCAGCAAGATATTCCCAATCTAGGAACTTGGTGTCCAGCTTGGATTTATAAAAAGCAACTAGAGCATCAGTTGGAAAATACAGTGCTGTTCCCCGAGAATATCCCCTTTGACCATTTTTTGCTTGATAAGGCAGGAAGTCTATCTTCTTAATTCTTGAAATAAAGTGATCCATTTCATTATGCGGGCACTCATTTTTGAAGTATTTGAATGACTTAGCCAAGAAATTATCTGGTGAGATCTGTCCTCTAGCTATCTTATTAATATCAGCCTCAATTTCATCCTTGACGGTGTATTCTCTGATGCCGAAGCGAGCAAAAAACTCCCTAGCACTTTTTTTATTACCATTGCCTATAATTCGTTGGATAGCCATAAATAGCTTGTATGATAAGGCTTTATAGTCGTCATGATCACTATTGGGAAGAAATAGAGCTAGCTTACCTTCTTGATCGTATACTGAAGTAACATTTCCATCATTATCAATAAATATATTTCTATTTTTTGCTATATCCATCCTTTTTTTGGATTCAGATATCCACTCATAGAATCTATACAACCATTTATAGTTTTGTTTTTTGTTTTGTTTTTTTATGAAAGCACTAAATGTATCCTCAAAATTATTCAGAATGTCATCTTCATCTAACCAATCAGATATAATTTCATCGATATAATTCACGAGTTGCTTATTTTTTCGATAACATTCATCTCGACCAAATGAAGTAAATACCCAGCAGGCATCTTGATTACCTGTTAGAAATGCCAACTGCTCGTTAGAAATGATCTGTGTAATTCTAGGAATAGATGCCCAATAGGCATTGTCTGATTTTGCAAATCGGTTTTTGCTAGAAGGAAGTAATGCTTCTTCCTTAAACTTAGACTTGATGGCTGTATAAAATGGCCTGAATGAAATTCTACTACTATTATCTTGATTATCAAACATTAATTCATCATAGGGAATAATATCAATGATACTATCATCTATGAGTTTTTCATCTCGTAGTACAGGAAGGCTATCAGCAGCAAGTTGTGCTAAGTCCTCAATAAGCTTTTGGTTATGTTCCTCTCCAGCTTTGATACCTTCTCGACTGTCCGTCAGCAGAAATGGTGCATGCAAAATAAAGTTGAGATTTGTTTCTTCTCTAGTTGGAAAGAAACAAAATGCAGGACGATGAATGGGGCGTAGTGCTTTATTTTCTTCTAAAGCGTAGCCAATAGAATAAGTATGACCTTTATCATTGGTTCTGCTAAACATTAATAAGTATTCGATATTCTTTCTTTCATTTGTAACTAATGACAGCTTTAGATGTTGAACTCTGATATCTTGTTGCTGAGTCTCATCTCTAACTTCTTTAATATACTGACCATTAACATTACCCGCTTCAAAAGAAATGAATTTTAGGTTAGAGAGAAATAGAGTAGGAAATTCTAAAGACTTTAATTTTTTAAGAATCTCGTCATAACTCTCTTGAGCTTGTTTTTCTGTGTGGTCAAAAGGAAAGAAAAAAACTGTTTCTGATGACTCTCGCCAATCAAGATCAGCATCTAGCATACGTGGCACGATAAAGCGTTCAATTTTGAACTGAAATTGTGGATCATAGATGTGTGGTGTTTGGGTGTACTGAAAAACTGCCTTAAAGCCAATTCCAAATTTACCAATTGAAGCTTGAGTTTTGTTTGAGTTTCCAATTGAAGTAATTGCGTTAATATGGCCTAAAGTGCCATTTTCTCTATCCTCTTTTTCTCTGTCGGGATCAGAAATAGTAAACCAAATAGAACCATTGTGTATAAAGTACAGTCCATCTTTTTTAAGTCTGAACTTGGCAATAGTTGCCTTAGCATCATCAGCATTTTGCAGTAATTCATAAATGAAGTGTGCTTGGTCAGAGTATTTGTCCACAACACTACGCTGGAGACCACGCATGAAAGGCTGCTCAAGCATATCAGCAGCTTGGGCGCGAACTTGGGTAAGCTTATCGAACCACTCTTTCTCTTTTCTTCCCATTATTTTTGTTAATAATTTAGCTTTATTACGCTATAGCATACTAAATTTCAAGGAATAATATGCATAAATTTTAGAAATCTTTACTTGCGATCATCAAGTGTACTGCATGGCTTAGGGACTGTGATCGCCCCCTATAAAGGAAATTAGCTATGCCAGCAATATTTACCGCATTTAGCAAGTTAAAACTGTATCCTGATGTTTGGTTGGCAAAACTGACTGGTAGTACTGCTCTAGTTGCTGGGT
This sequence comes from Thermosynechococcus sp. PKX82, assembly GCF_031583255.1. Classification (NCBI taxonomy): domain Bacteria; kingdom Bacillati; phylum Cyanobacteriota; class Cyanophyceae; order Acaryochloridales; family Thermosynechococcaceae; genus Thermosynechococcus; species Thermosynechococcus sp. PKX82. The sequence continues at coordinate 1,565,837 of NZ_CP134169.1, forward strand.
GGCCGCCGCCCAACTCCAGCGTTCAGCTTCTTGGCGGGCATTTTGGCGTAGGGTCTCGCGATCGCTCGGAGAGTCAAAGAGGCGCTGACAAGCCGTAATCGCTCCTGTAGAATCCGCTGGGTCAAACAAAAACCCATTCACCCCATCAGTGACAATATCCGGAATCCCCCCACTGTTGGCAGCCACCACAGGACAGCCTGCGGCCATCGCTTCTAAAAGAACCAAGCCAAGGGTTTCCGTGCGCGAGGGAAAGACAAAGACATCCGCCGAGGCAAAAGCTGCTGCCAAGCGTTCACCGCGCAGATAGCCCACAAAATGCGTGGGGGTACCGGCAAAGTGTTTTTCAAGTGCCTCCCGATGCGGACCATTGCCCACGAGTGCCAGTCGCGCCTGAGGAATCTGCTCCAGAATGGGCTTAATCTGCTCAATTTCCTTTTCCGCGGAGAGGCGGCCAACGTAGAGCAATAGGGGGGCTTCTGGATACCCTTGGCTGAGAAAGGAGCGCATTTCTTGACTTTGGCGCTGCGGATGAAACAACTCCACATCTACCCCCCGCTGCCAGAGATCCAGATGGCGAATGCCGTGCGCTTTCAGTTCTGCCACCATTGCCGTTGAGGTACACAAGTTGAGTTGAGCACGGTTATGGGCCAACCGCAGCAGCGACCAGAGCACCTCTTCAAGAAACCCCAAGCCATAGTACTTCAGGTATTGCGGCAAATGGGTGTGGTAGGAAGCGACCAAAGGCAAGTGGAATTTCTGCGCATAGTACAGACCCGCTACCCCCAAGACCGCTGGGTTCGCCACATGGATCAGATCGGGTGCAAAGGCCTCTAGGGCTTGACCAATGGCGGGTCGTGGCAGGGCGAGTTTGAGTTCAGGATACAATGGGAGGGGAAAACCGGAGACACCGTAGATCTGCGCGCCTTCGTAATAATCCAGCCCGCCCTCGGGAGCCACCACCAACACCTGATGGCCATTCCGTTGCAGATGTCGGACGGTTTGACACAAACGGGTCACAATGCCATCAATCTTGGGAAGAAAGGTCTCGGTAAATAGCGCGATCCGCATTTCGCTAACCTGAATGGGAGGGAGGTTTTTCCCATTCTCGAATTAGGGGGGTCTTGACGCAACCCATAGGGGCAAAAAAGTTGCTTGTACTAGGAGGGGTGAACTGTGGCAAAGACAGAGTTACTGATGGCGATCGCTGGCCTGAATCGAGGCATTCTAGCCACACCGCGCGATCGCAAACAGGTGGCCGCCCTTGCCGCTTCCCTTGAAACCATGAATCCCACCCCCGATCCCCTCAATGCCCTCGAAAAACTTGCCGGGGATTGGCGACTCATCTACACCAGTAGTCAGGCGCTGCTTGCTCTAGATCGCTCCCCAATTGTCAAGCTTGGGCAAATTTATCAGTGCATTCGTCCGCAGCAGCAGCGCATCTACAATATCGCTGAACTCTACGGCTTGCCCTTCCTAGAGGGGATTATCAGTGTCTTGGCGCGGTTTGAACCCTTGACCCAACAGCGGGTACAGGTGTACTTTGAACGCTCCATTGTTGGGTTGCGTCAGTGGCTCAATTACTATTCTCCCTCCCAGTTCATTCCCCAACTCCACAGCCGTCAGCCGCTGATTGCCCTAGATGTCCCCCTCAACAGCAATGATCAACAGGGCTGGCTCGATATCACTTACCTTGATGAGGATTTGCGAATTGCCCGCGGCAATGAGGGGAGCCTTTTTGTCTTGAGCCGGGTTTAGGGACAATTCCCTGTACCGTTAAACTAGGGAAGAGTGGCACGATTCTCACCCCTGCTGCAATGGAAGCACAGCTGCCCCAGCAACTCAGTTTTCCATGGAATCCGATGCCTTCTGAACCGCTGGCTGAAGGTTCCCTAGCGGCTACTCCTGTTGCAGGGAGTGACAGTAGCCAAGAGCGCATCCGTTATTTAGAGCAGGCCATTGACCAATGCGAACACTATATTAACGAGCTGAAGCAGCAACTGCGCAATCAGGCCTTTTTGGAAGACTTACTTGCTCGTACGGAAGAAACGGCTCAGATTCAACAACAGGCAATCGTTGCCCTCCAAGAACAATTGCGCTCCCAAGCCACCTGTGCCCACGAGTTGGCCGAAATGAGCCACCATCGCCAATCCTTGGAAACGATTCTTCAGCAATCGCAAACGGAAATTGAGCACCTGCATCAGGAGGTGGATCGGCTCCTCAAGGCTCAAGATGCCCTCGAGGCTAAATTGGTGAATAGCCATCGCCTCCTGCGGCAACGGGAACAGGAATATCAACTCCTTGAATCCCAACTGCGCCAAGTCCAAGAGGAAAAAGCGCTGCTGCAAACTCGCCTTGAACAAGCCCGCTCAGAATTGAGCGATCGCCAAACCCAACTGGATGATCTCAACCGTCGCCTCACCCAAGCCAACCATTTAATTGAAACCCAAGAACGGATCATCACTGCGCTGCAACAGGCGCAAGGATCAGAGGTCAGCAAAAACAATGTTATTCAGGGACTGAGTAAAACCCTCCTAAAAACCCAAACCAAGCTCCAAGAACTGGAGCGGGAGTATCAGCAACAGCGCCTGCAATATATGACCACCCAGCACTACAACCAAGAGCTGGAGGCGCGCACTAGTCAACAACAGGAACGCCTACAACACCTAGAAGCCCAAATTGCCGAACTCCAAGAGCAAATTCTCCATCAGGCACAGCAGGCACGGGAGCAGGAAACCGCTGTTCAACACTGGAAGGATCGCTACACCGAGGCCGAGCGATCGCTAGCGCAGTTACAACGCGTCATTGCCCAAATGGCCACGGGTGGATCCATTTCCCTGAGTGAGGTTCCTTCTTAGGGAGGATGTTTGAACAAATCTCAATTTTGTATAATAAGCCATAGTCATTACGAGTTTGTTTATGCTCAAATTCATTGGTTGGGCAGGGAGTCTGCGGGATGGCTCCTACTCTCAAAGCGCCCTAGATGTTGCCATTGCCAAAGCAGCCGCCCAAGGGGTTACCGTTGAACGTCTGGATTTACGGCAAATGACGCTCCCCTTTTGTACCGGTGCTGAGAGCTACCCCGACTACCCCGATGTCGCCATCTTTCAAACCAAGGTCAAGGAAGCCGATGGTATTTTGCTGGTGACCCCGGAGTACCACGGCAGCGTTAGCGGTGTGCTCAAGAACTCCCTTGATCTCCTCAGCTTTGAACACCTCAGCGGCAAAGTGGTCGCCATGATGAGTGTCCTCGGTGGCCAAACCAACAGCAATGCCCTCAATGATCTGCGGGTGATCTTGCGCTGGGTACATGCGTGGGTGATTCCAGAACAGGTGGCCATTGGTCAGGCGTGGCAAGCCTTCACACCCGAGGGACAATTGAGGGATCCCAAGCTCGATGAGCGAGTGGACAAAATGATTGCCAGTTGGATTCAGACCACCCGTCAACTACGAGAAGCAAGCGCCTAATTCAATCCCTCTTGCAGCCACTGCGCCACCTGCTTGGCATGGTAGGTGAGAATGACATCAGCACCTGCCCGCTTAAAGCCAAGAAGGGTTTCCAGCACCACTTTTTTCTCATCAATCCAGCCATTGCGGGCGGCGGCTTTCACCATTGCGTATTCTCCGGAAACGTTGTAGGCGGCCACGGGAACATCGCTCACCTGCTTGAGTTGGGCAATGACATCCATGTAGGCAAGGGCAGGTTTCACCATCACCAGATCGGCGCCCTCCTCAATATCCAAGCTGACCTCCCGCACTGCTTCGCGGACATTGGCTGGATCCATTTGGTAGGTTTTTTTATCACCAAACTTCGGTGCCGAATCTAAAGCATCGCGAAAAGGGCCATAGTAGGCGGAGGCGTATTTCGCAGAGTAGGCGAGAATCCCCACGTGGGTGTAGCCTGCGGCATCTAGACCCGCCCGAATGGCACCGACACGGCCATCCATCATATCTGACGGAGCAACAAAATCAGCCCCGGCAGCCGCTTGACTCACTGCCTGTTTCACCAGCACCTCTACGGTTTCGTCATTGAGAATTTCGCCATCTTTGACAATGCCATCGTGGCCTTCGCTGCTGTAGGGATCAAGGGCGACATCGGTAAAGATCAGCAGGTCGGGTAAGACAGCCTTAATGGCACGTACCGATCGCTGGACAAGACCCTCAGGATTGTAGCTTTCAGTACCTGCATTGTCCTTGAGGTGCTCAGGCACAAGGGGAAATAGCGCGATCGCCCCAATTCCCAAGGCATAGACCTCCTTCAGCTCTAAAATCAGGCGATCCAGCGTATAGCGATAGCAGTCGGGCATTGAGGGGACTTCCTGCACCTGATCTTCCCCCTCCATGACAAAGACCGGATAGATCAAATCCCCTGTGGTTAGGGTATGCTCGCGCACCAAGCGACGAATTTGAGCCGTGCGGCGTAAACGGCGAGGCCGATGGGTTAGCTCCATAATTCAACAATCAAAAACTCAGTAATGTCCCAGTTCAAACGGCTGTGAGTCAGCACGTACAACCTTTGGATTATTTCCGCATTATCTCACCTTGAGGGATCAAGACTGTGGGCGGTGCAGGATGCTTACAAACGTTTACGAACAACTTCAGTGTTCAAGCGGGTTGCAGATAGGGCAAGGCCAGATAGAAACTGGTGACGGTCTTGGCATCTTTCACTTGACCACTATGAATCGCAGCGGCCAAGTCAGCTAGAGAAAACTCCACAATTTCAATGTGCTCGTCGGTGTCCTGAGGCGGGGGTGTCTCTAGTTTTTCCAGCTCAGTGGCCAAGTAGGCGTAGATCACTTCATCAGAATAGCCGGGGGCAATGTAAAACTCTCCCAGTTTTTGCCAATGGTGGGCGCGGTAGCCCGTTTCCTCTTCAATCTCGCGCTCAATGGTGGCAAAAGGCTTTTCGTGATCCTCAACGGTGCCCGCTGGGAACTCCAGCAGATATTCCTCAGTGGCAAAGCGGTATTGTTTGACAAGGATCAGGTTGCCCTCTGGGGTCACCGGCACAGCTAATGCCCCCCCTGGATGCCGCACAGTTCCCAAGATCGAGACAGACCCATGGGGCAAGCGATATTGATTGACCTCAAAGGTAAACTTACGACTGCGGCAAAAGCAGTGGCGTTCGAGGACTTCGGGGGGGATTTTCGTCATAGGGGTTAGACAAGGGTGCGATCGGTGAGAATTTCGTAGCCCGTTTTGGTGACCAAGACCGTGTGCTCAAATTGGGCAGAGAGGGAATTATCAACCGTAACCGCTGTCCAGCGATCGCGCAAAATCCGCACCTGTTTTGAACCCGCATTCACAATGGGTTCAATGGCCAAGGTCATCCCCGCCCGTAGCCGCACATTCTTAAGTTCATTGGTGCGGAAGTTAAATACCGAAGGTTCTTCGTGGAGATTGCGCCCCACGCCGTGGCCAGTAAAGTCCTCGACCACAACAAAGCCATTGGCTTCGACATAATCTTGAATAGCACCCGCCAAATCCATGAGGTAGTTGCCTTCTTTAACCTGCTCAATGCCGCGGTAGAGGGCTTCTTCAGCCACTTTTACCAGCTTGGCCGCTTCCTCGGAGATTTCCCCCACTGGAATCGTAATGCAAGAGTCGCCATGGAAGCCATTGTAGTAGGCACCGGTATCAATCTTAACGATGTCGCCATTGCGAATCACTTTGCGGGGGCTGGGAATGCCATGAACCACCTCGTTGTTGATGCAAGCGCAAATGGAGGCCGGAAAGCCCTGATAGCCTTTGAAGCTCGGTGTTGCCCCCATTTCGCGGATGCGTTTCTCGGCATAGGCATCGAGATCCGCCGTCGTCATGCCCGGCTCGATCATCTGGGAAATTTCCTTGAGCACCGTCGCCACAATGCGCGAGGCCTGCCGCATAATCTCAATTTCTCGCTTGGACTTAATTTCAATGCCACGGCGGGGACGGGTTTGAATGGGGGTGGTGGGGGGAGTGAGCAGACTACCAAGGATATTCATGGGCGCGATGCAACCGCAAAAATCGTTCTTTTTCAGGATAACGCTGTTGCGCTGATCAGGGGAATGTCAATTTTATCCTTGAGGGATGGGTGAACGAACATGCGCTTGATAGAGCTGCTTAAATCGCCGCTGTTGCTGGCCGTGATCCACAATTGGCAAGGGATAACCGCAGCGATGCCGCTCTAGGGGAGAAATAGTTCCCGTCACCAAATCTGCCGTATCGAGGGATTTCAACTCCGGCAGCCAACGGCGAATATACTCCGCCTCAGGATCAAATTTTTGCGCTTGACTGGCTGGGTTAAAAATCCGCAGCGGCTTTGGATCCATCCCACTAGAGGCACTCCACTGCCAACCGCCATTATTGGCTGCCAAGTCGCCATCAATCAGTTTTTGCATAAAGTACCGCTCACCCCATTGGGGATTGATGATCAAGTCCTTAGTGAGGAAACTGGCCACAATCATGCGGCAGCGGTTATGCATCCAACCCGTTTCATTGAGTTGGCGCATGGCGGCATCCACAATTGGGTAACCGGTGCGACCCTCACACCAAGCCGCAAAGTGTTCTGCGTGATTCAGCCAAGGAAAAGTGGCAAATCGTTCACGATGGGGACGCTCCGCCAAGTGGGGAAACCAATAGAGGGCGTGCTGATAAAACTCCCGCCACGCCAATTCCTGCTGCCACGTGCGAATACTCGTTTTTGCCTCTTCACTGCGGGCTGCGGCCATAGCGGCCTGACTGGCTGCCCAGACACGACGAATACCAATGACACCGAACTTGAGGGCAGGGCTTAAGAGGGAGGTTCCAGGTTGCGCTGGATAGTTGCGCTGCTCACCATAGTCTTGAATGTGCTGGCCAATAAATGTCTCCAGTTGTGCTTGGGCGGCGGCTTCACCGGGAGCAAGGATCAGTTCTCCTGACCAATGAAATCCCAAATCCTTGGCAGTGGGGAGAGAAATCGCCCCCAAGGTTCGTGCAGTTGCTTGTTCTATTGCGGTGAGGGGTTCGAGGTGGCTGGGGCTGGGGACAGGCTCTGGTTTAGCTAGGCTTGACCAGTTGCGCCAAAAGGGGGAATAGACGGTGTAGGGCTGCCCCTGTTTTGTTTGTACGGCCTCTGGGGGATGCAGGAGTTGATCCCAAGCAGTTTCCACAGCAATTCCCTTTTCCTTGAGGGCAGCAGCCACAGCGCGATCGCGATCGCGACCGTAGGGTTCCACATCCTCATGCCAATGCACCGCCACCGCCCCTAAGCCACTGGCCACTTGGGGCAGAATTTGACGCGGGTCACCATGAAAAATTAAAAAGCTCCCCCCAAGTCGCTGATAGGCTTCTTGCAAGGCCTGTAGGCAACCCACGAGGTATGTCACCCGCACCGCCGCAATGTCCGAGGCACTGAGAATCGCCGGGTCAAAGCAAAAAATGCCAACCACTTTGGGAGTTTGGGTGTAGGCAGCCGCCAACCCCACACTGTCACTCAGGCGCAGATCGCGACGATGCCAAAAGAGGCGCAGGCTCATCACCCGTCCATCCTAGGCGCACTAGAAAATAGCGCCAATACATTCATTGATTGCGGCTTTAACTTCCGGGGGTTCATTGTCGGCAGTCATTTTCTGAAATTCCTCATAGCTCATTTTTTCTTGGAGGCGGTTTATCAGGCAAGTGCAATAGCGATGCCGCGATCGCCAAAGCCGGGAGGCGCTTGCGCCGCAAATTTGGTTTGACACTCCTGCATAAAGACCGCGATCGCCTCTGGGGGATAAGTCGCCGCTGGCGTTTCTTGGGCGAAAATAGATAAACTCAGCAATCCCAGACCGCTACTGCTGAGAAGGCTCATCACGAGTTTGGAGAATTTCATTGGGGCGACTCCTAGGGGCAATACCTGATGCGGTTCTGGCAAAGAGCTTCCTGCGGTTGCTGCACTTCCAAACTTTTGTTGAGTTAGCGATCAAGTCATAGACAAGGATGCCACGTTTATCTATACTTGTCTTCTATCGTTTTGTGTGTGCAGTTATCGGCAAAGGAGGCTCTCATTTCTGAACCACTTGCCCTCACCCAAAGCCTAAGAGGTACCCGTGAGATTCGCGATAACTATCAAGTGTTTCGCCTGACGGGTCTCATTGATGCGTTCTCCGAGTCGGCCTTTCGCAAGGTCATTAGTAAGTGTTTTGACGATGGGCCTGCCAACGTCATCTTAGACCTTTCAAAAATTGAGTTTATTGACAGCTCTGGCCTCGGCATTTTGGTACAACTGGCCAAAAAAGCCCAAGAGCATCAGGGTCAACTGCAAATTGTCACCAATCCCCGCGTCACCCAAACGGTCAAACTCGTGCGTTTAGAGAACTTTTTGCCCCTTCAGCCGGATCTGGCGACGGCGATCGCCCAAATTACTGGCGAAACCCATTCCTAAACATTCTGTTCCTGTGGCAGTAAAACTAAGGGGGGTCTTTTTAGCTGAAACGTCATGCTGGACTCTGCTGGATTATTGCCCCTTGTTCCCCCCAAAATTCCCGCCCATCAACTGCCACCGGCGGCTTTGGCCTACGTTGGCGACGCCGTTTATGAACTCTTTATCCGCTGGCTTTTTCTAACCCCCCCCCAACGTATTAATACCTACCACCGCCAAGTGGTGGCGCATGTGCGTGCCGAAAGTCAAGCCCGTTATATGGACTTCCTCTGGCAGCATTGCACCGAAACCGAACGCTCGATTTTTCGTCAGGGTCGCAATGCGGCTGCCGATGGCCCAAAGCGAGTTGCCGCAAAAATTTACCGTCAAGCTACTGGCTTTGAAGCCCTACTGGGATACCTCTACCTCACCAATCCGCAACGCCTACAGGAGATTTTTCAACTACTTGAGCGGCACATTCGCAATGAAATGAACAGCAATATCGACGAAGCAGAATCCCGTAATGAAATGTAACCACTGCGTGATAGGATGCTTAGTGGCCAGTTCAAGGCATCCTCGGATGCTCCCTATTCTGCTGTGACCGTTCCCGATTCTGCTTCAGCACCCTCTGTGCCATCAACCATTGCCAATTCCCCAAAGAAGGGCGGCTCGATGGCCGAGTTTTATCAACTCTGTCGCGAATTATTCACGACAAGCCTTGTGCTGATGGCGATCGCCTTTGGAGCGGTTTGGCTGATTTACGGCCTGAACACAGCGTTGAATTACCTTTTGGGGGCAAGTGCGAGCCTAATTTATCTGCGGCTCCTCGCCCGCAGTGTGGAGCGCCTAGGAAACGACCAGAAAAAGCTGGGGAAAACGCAGCTCCTTGTCGTCGTGGTTGTGATTATTTTGGCAGCCCGTTGGCAAGAGCTACATATTATTCCAGTGTTCTTGGGGTTCTTAACCTACAAAGCCGCCATTCTGGTCTATATGTTTCGTACGGTTTTGCCGTCCCCTTAACGCTGGCTCACTGTAGTGCTTAGACAACCGAGCGCGGAGGCATGATGCCTTTGATACACCTTTGGACAGCTCTTCCCCTTGCCAAGTTGGAGGTGGGGCACCATTTCTACTGGCATATTGGCAACCTAAAAGTTCACGGTCAAGTCTTCATCACCACTTGGTTTGTGATGGCCATTCTGATTGCGGCGGCCTTTGCCGCCTCGCGGAATATCCAACGGGTGCCCAGTGGTATTCAAAACTTGATGGAATACGCGCTGGAATTCATCCGCGATTTGACCAAGAGCCAAATGGGTGAGCACGAGTACCGAGCTTGGGTTCCCTTTGTGGGGACACTGTTCCTGTTCATTTTTGTTTGTAACTGGTCAGGCGCACTGGTACCGTGGAAACTCATCGAACTGCCAGAAGGGGAGCTAGCAGCACCCACCAATGACATCAATACCACCGTGGCCTTGGCTTTGCTGGTCTCCTTGGCCTATTTCTACGCCGGGCTACGCAAGCGGGGGCTGAAGTATTTCACCAAGTACATCGAGCCAACGCCCGTCTTACTTCCCATTGCCATCTTGGAAGATTTTACAAAACCGCTTTCCCTGAGCTTCCGTCTTTTTGGCAACATCTTGGCGGATGAATTGGTGGTGGGGGTCTTGGTGTTGCTGGTGCCCTTGTTTGTGCCCTTGCCCGTGATGGCCTTGGGACTCTTTACCAGTGCCATTCAAGCCCTTGTGTTTGCCACCCTTGCAGCCACCTATATTGGGGAGGCCATGGAGGGACATGGCGGCGAGCACGAAGAGGCGCACTCCTAAAAGGGGTACATACCCTGCTATTGTTATCTCTGGAAATTTTGTTTCGTCCTACTACGTCTCGAGGAAATCAACTATGGATCCGTTAGTCGCTTCTGCTTCTGTTTTGGCTGCTGCTCTGGCAATTGGTTTGGCATCGCTTGGGCCTGGGATTGGTCAAGGGAATGCCTCTGGTCAAGCCGTGGAAGGGATTGCGCGGCAACCGGAAGCGGAAGGTAAAATTCGGGGTACACTGCTGCTGACCTTGGCATTCATGGAGTCGCTGACCATCTACGGTCTGGTGATTGCGCTGGTGCTCCTGTTTGCCAACCCCTTTGCATCCTAATTAACCCCAGTGGGGGAGGCTTGGATGAGCTTTCCCCCGATCCCCCATTCTGGAGAGGCTGATGTTTGATTTTGATGCCACCCTACCCCTGATGGCTGTGCAATTCTTAATCTTGACCGTCATTTTGAATGCGCTGCTGTACAAGCCCTTGGGTCAGGCGCTGGACAATCGGGATGAATATATCCGAACCAACTTGCAGCAGGCCAAGGAGCGGTTGCAACAGGCCACTGAACTGGCTCAGCAGTATGAGCAGGAATTGGCCAGTACCCGTCGCCAAGCCCAAGCCTTGATTGAAGAGGCCAGAGCCGAGGCACAAAAAATTGCCACCGCCGAAATTGCCGAAGCACAGCAGGCCGTGCAGGCAGAGTTACTCAAGATTCAAGCAGAGATTGATCAGCAAAAGCAGGCGACACTGCAAGCGCTTGAGGGTCAAGTTGCCAGCTTGAGTGAACAGTTATTAGCGAAGTTACTGGCCTAGGAGTGTGGGTCATGGACGCAGTATTTTTATTGGCAACATTTTTATTGGCAACGGAAGAAGCGGGGCATTTTGGCATTAACACCAATTTGCTCGAAACCAATGTGATCAACCTTGCCATCATTATTGGGGTATTGGTGTATTTTGGGCGGGGCGTACTTGGCAAAACCTTGGGCGATCGCCAGCAACAAATTGCCACAGCCATTGCGGAAGCCGAAGAACGCCAGAAAGTGGCCGCTGCCCGCCTTACCGAAGAGCAGCAAAAACTGGCTCAGGCCAAGCAGGAGGCACAACGCATTCGCGAAGACGCCCTTGCCCGTGCCAAGGCTGCAAAGGAAGAACTCATTGCCCAAGCCAAGCGGGAAATTGAGCGCTTGAAGGAAACCGCTTCCCAAGATACGAGTGCCGCCACTGAGCGGGCGATCGCCGAAATTCGTGAGCGGATTGCCGCTAGGGCACTTGCCGAGGCCGAAAACCAACTCAAAGCGCGTTTGAGCCAAAATCCAGACCTTCAGCGTACCCTTGTTGATCGCAGTATTGCCCTACTAGGAGGCAAATGATGCAGACCACTGTCCGTGGTGAACTGGTTGAACCCTATGCCGAGGCGCTGCTGTCGTTAGCGCAAACCCACAACCTCATTGATCAGTTTCAGCAGGACACGCAGTTAATTCTGGAACTCCTTGCCAGCTCCAGTGAACTGCAACAGTTTCTCGCCAATCCCCTGATCAAGCCTGAGGCCAAAAAGAACGTGCTGCGGCAGTTGACCGTGGAGAAGGTGCATGGCTACTTCCTCAACTTCTTAATGTTGCTCGTGGATCGGCGGCGAATTAACTTTCTTGGCTCTATTTGTGAGCAGTATCGTGCCCTTGTGCGCAAACTCCGCAATGTGATCTTGGCGGAAGTCACCAGTGCCGTCGAACTCAACGACGATCAACGCCGTGCCGTGGTTGAAAAGGTCAAAGCCATGACCGGTGCTGCCGATGTAGAGCTGGTTACTGCCTGCGATCCCGAACTAATTGGTGGTGTGGTGATTAAAGTTGGCTCCCAAATCTTTGATGCCAGCCTGCGGGGTCAACTCCGCCGCCTCAGTCTCACCTTGGCGCAAGCCGCCTAACGTCCCCTTTGTAAACTGTTCAACCCTTGAGAGCGACTTCTATGGTAAGTATCCGACCCGACGAAATCAGTAGCATTATTCGCCAGCAAATCGAGCAGTACGAACAGTCGATCAAAGTCGATAATGTCGGTACTGTCTTGCAGGTGGGCGATGGCATTGCCCGTGTCTATGGCCTCGACAAAGTGATGGCCTCAGAATTGGTGGAATTTGAAGACGGCACCGTGGGAATTGCCCTTAACCTCGAAGAGGATAACGTGGGGGTGGTGCTGATGGGCGATGGCCTCGGTATTGAAGAAGGCAGTACGGTGCGGGCCACTGGCAAAATTGCTTCCGTGCCTGTAGGTGAAGCGGTCATTGGTCGGGTGGTGGATGCCCTAGTGCGCCCCATTGATGGCAAAGGGGAGATCCACACAACAGCAACCCGCCTGATTGAATCCCCCGCACCCGGTATTGTCCAGCGCAAATCGGTGTGTGAGCCGTTGCAAACGGGGATTACGGCTATTGACGCCATGATTCCCATTGGTCGTGGTCAGCGAGAACTGATCATTGGCGATCGCCAGACCGGAAAAACGGCCGTTGCCATTGACACAATTCTGAACCAAAAAGGCCAAGATGTGATTTGCGTCTATGTGGCCATTGGTCAAAAAGCGTCCAGTGTCGCTCAAGTGGTGAACGTGCTGCGGGAGCGGGGTGCACTCGATTACACGATTGTGATTGCCGCTAACGCCAGTGATCCAGCCGCTTTGCAGTATCTCGCCCCCTACACCGGTGCCACGATTGCTGAGTACTTCATGTACCAAGGCAAGCACACCCTCGTCATCTATGACGACCTCTCCAAACAAGCGCAAGCCTATCGGCAAATGTCGCTGCTGCTGCGCCGTCCTCCCGGTCGTGAAGCCTACCCTGGGGATGTGTTTTATCTCCACTCCCGCCTGCTGGAGCGTGCCGCCAAACTCAACGATGCCCTCGGCGGTGGCAGCATGACGGCGCTTCCTGTGGTTGAAACCCAAGCCGGTGACGTGTCTGCCTACATTCCCACCAACGTCATTTCCATTACCGACGGTCAAATCTTCCTCTCCTCTGACCTCTTCAACGCTGGCTTGCGTCCTGCCATCAACGCGGGGATTTCCGTGTCACGGGTGGGTTCTGCTGCTCAAATCAAAGCCATGAAGCAGGTGGCTGGCAAACTGAAGCTGGAATTGGCGCAATTTGATGAACTGCAAGCCTTTGCCCAGTTTGCCTCTGACTTGGATAAAGCCACCCAAAACCAACTGGCACGAGGCCAACGCCTGCGGGAAATTCTCAAGCAGCCCCAGTACTCACCCATTCCGGTGGAATACCAAGTGGCAACCATTTACGCCGGTACCAATGGCTACCTTGACGACATCCCCGTTGAGGCAGTGGCCAAGTTTGTTGCCGGTCTGCGGGACTACCTACACACAAGCAAGCCCGAATACAGCGAAATCATCCGCACCACCCAAAAACTGGATGAAAAAGCTGAAGCCTTGCTGAAAGAGGCGATCGCCGAATACAAAGCTGGCTTTACTGCCTAGGCGCGATCGCGTTATATCATGCTCTGAACCTGCCCTCTACCCAGGGTAGGTTTTTTTATGCCTAGGCTACTCTCAAGTGTCAAAAATCATTGCAGTTTCCTGAAGCCATCCCCCTGAGCCTGCCGTCCTCTCCTACACTGGGATCCTAGGGCGAGGTTTGACAAAGGAGAAAACAGTGCGTGTCGTCCTCATGGCCGGGGGAAGTGGTACTCGGTTGCGTCCCCTCACCTGTGATCTACCTAAGCCAATGGTGCCGGTGGTCAATCGTCCCATTGCTGAGCATATTCTCAATCTCCTACGCCGCCATAGCCTTGATGATGTGGTCATGACATTGCACTATCTCCCCGATGTCGTGCGCGACTATTTTGGCGATGGGAATGAGTTTGGGGTGCACCTAAGCTATGTCGTTGAGGAAGAGCAGCCCCTTGGCACAGCAGGTTCAGTCAAAAACATTGCCAATTTGCTAACGGATCCTTTTTTGGTGGTCAGTGGCGATAGCATTACCGATATCGATTTAACCGATGCCCTCCGTTTTCACCAGCAGCACGGTGCTCCCGTAACCCTGATCCTTGCCCGTGTACCTCAACCGAAGGAGTTTGGCATTGTCTTTACTGATAGCGATGGTCGCGTGCGGCGGTTTCTCGAGAAGCCCTCAGCGGGGGAAGTCTTTACGGATACGGTGAATACAGGCATCTACATCCTCAGCCCTGCTGTCATGGACTATCTCAATAGCGGCATCGAGCGGGATTTTTCGCGGGATTTATTCCCGTTGCTATTGCAGGCGGATGTGCCGATGTATGGTTATATCACCGATGCCTACTGGTGCGATGTCGGTAGTCTGCAAACCTATCAACAGGTGCAACAGGATGCCCTCTATGGCCGCGTGCACTTGGAAATTCAGGGGCACGAAGTTCAGCCGCAAATTTGGGTAGGGCACAACACCACATTGCCGCAAACAGTTCAGCTACAGGCGCCGCTAGTCTTGGGCAATAACTGCCGCTTTGGTGCGGGGGTCACCCTTGGGGCAGGGACGATCTTGGGAGATAACGTGATTGTTGGTAATGGCAGTCGGTTGCGCTCAGTGGTGGCTTGGAGTGGCTGTTTTATTGGGGATGACAGTGAATTAGAGCACTGCATTTTGGCTCGCCATGTCCATGTCGATCGCCATGTGAGGGTGCACGAAGGGGTAATTATTGGCAGTCGCTGTGTGGTCGGGGAGGAAGCTAGCCTCAGTCAGGGGGTGCGGCTTTGGCCGGGCAAACGCATTGAAGCGGGTGCAATTGTCAATGAAAGCCTGATCTGGGGCACAACGGGGCAACGCTATCTCTTTGGCCAGCGGGGGGTAGCCGGTGTGGCCAATGTGGACATTACACCGGAGTTTGCTGTGCGGCTGGCGGCCGCCTATGCTTCAATCCTTGAGCCCGGAACTAGTGTGCTGGTGTCGCGAGATCAGCGCAATGTGTCGCGGATGGTGTCCCATGCTCTGATGTCGGGTTTGATGTCGGTGGGGATTCATGTCCTCAATTTGGAGGCGATCGCCCTACCGATTGCCCGCTTTGCTGCCCAAACCCTTTCAGTCAGCGGCGGAATTCATGTGCGTGCCCATCCCGATCGCGCCGATCAACTGTTGATTGAGTTTTTTGACCATAAGGGCATCAACCTGAGCAAAGCCAAAGAGCGGCAAATTGAAACCGCCTACTTCCGCGAAGATATTCGCCGCGCCCTACTTACGGATGTCGGTGTCATGACCCATCCCAACAACTGCGTGGCCGCCTATGCCCAGGGCTTTGAAAAGTGGCTAAATACCCAACTGTTTTATGGTAGCGCCGCCAAAATTGTCATTGACTATGCCTATGCCGTTTCTGGGGTTGTCTTGCCACAAATCCTCAGTAAGTTTGGCTGTGATGCCGTTGTTCTCAATGCCACCCTGCACCCAACCCCCCTCAATATTCTCGAGCGACAGCGACTCCTGCGGGAACTGGGACAGGTGGTGACAGCGCTATCTGCCAGTTTGGGGGTGCAAGTCTCCGCCAATGGTGAACGGTTGACCTTAGTGGACAATGCCGGTCAGGTGTTCAGTGATCAAGAACTCACAGCGTTGATGACCTACTTGATCCTCTTGACCCATCCGGGGGGCACTGTCGTGGTGCCGGTCACAACTTCTAGTGCGGTGGAGGCGATCGCCCGCCAGCAGGGAGGACAAATTATCCGCAGTCGCACCAACCCCACTGATCTCATGGAAGCCTGCCAACACCACAGTGCCGTTGTCCTAGGGGGATCTGCAGAAACCGGTTTTATCTTCCCGCAACTGCATCCGGGGTTTGATGCCATGTTTACGATCGCCACCCTGATCGAACTGCTGGCACTGATTGGCAAACCCCTCACCGTCATGCGCCAAGAACTGCCCCGCGTCCACTACTATCATCGCCCGATTCGCTGTCCTTGGATTGCCAAAGGGTCATTGATGCGCCACTTGGTGGAAACCCATCCCCGCAATCACTTGAGTCTCATTGATGGCGTCAAAATTGGTGAACCCAATACTGACCACTGGGTACTGATTCTGCCCGATGCCAGTGAGCCATTGGTACACCTCTACGTCAATAGTCCCGATGCCACTTGGAGTGAGCAGATGCTGCAACGCTATAGCCGCCGCATTGAAGAGTTTGCCCGCTTGGAACCCCTCTCAGATGCCACAATAAAAATGTGAGCAAAATCCCGTAGAATCAGGGAAAATTTTTCGTACGTTAGGCGCAATGGTGGTGTTGAAAACCGAGAAAACCCAAGGGGACTTGAGCGATAAATTGCGGGGCATTGCCCGTTGGTGGTCGGAATTCAAAATTCAAACCCGCCTCATGGCCACAGCAACCCTCGTGGTCTCGATCATCATGAGTGGTTTCACCTTTTGGGCGGTGAATACCATTCAAACCAATGCCCACCTCAATGACACCCGCTATGGCCGCGATTTGGGGTTGCTCTTAGCTGCCGATGTGGCGCCCCTCGTGGCCAAGGGGGATACCGCCGCTGTTGCCGAATTTTCCCGTAAGTTCTATGAGCGCAGTGCCAGTATTCGCTACATCCTTTATGCCGATCCCGATGGCGAAATTTACTATGGCCTCCCCTACTCTGCCCCCCAAGTGGAAAGTGCGCTGACCCTGCGCCGCCGTATTCAACTGCCGGACACCTACCGTGCCAGCCAAGAACCCCTTGTGCGCCAACACCAAACCCCCGACGGCCTTGTGGCCGATGTCTTTGTGCCATTGATATTTAATGATGAAAATCTAGGAGTTGTGGCTTTGGGCATTAATCCCAACCAAACGCTTATTGCCTCTGCCAATCTCACCCGTGATCTGACCATTGCCGTGTTTGTCTCCCTCTGGATCATGGTGATCTTGGGCGGAGTGTTCAATGCCCTGACCATTACCCAACCCATCAAAGAGTTGGTACAGGGGGTGAAAAACATTGCCGCAGGAAATTTTAAGCAACGCATTAACCTGCCCTTTGGTGGTGAACTGGGGGAGTTGATTGCTAGCTTTAATGACATGGCAGAGCGGCTTGCTTCCTACGAAGCGCAAAACATTGAAGAACTGCAAGCGGAAAAAGCCAAGCTGGATACCTTGGTTTCCACCATTGCCGATGG
Source organism: Thermosynechococcus sp. PKX82 (assembly GCF_031583255.1). Classification (NCBI taxonomy): domain Bacteria; kingdom Bacillati; phylum Cyanobacteriota; class Cyanophyceae; order Acaryochloridales; family Thermosynechococcaceae; genus Thermosynechococcus; species Thermosynechococcus sp. PKX82. The sequence goes on from NZ_CP134169.1 coordinate 1,583,120, forward strand.
GGCAATCCTGTTGGACACTGACATGCGGATTATTTTGGTCAACCCCACGGCTCAACGTCTCTTTAATTGGGAGGGGATGAATGTCATTGGTCAAAATGCCCTGAACTGTTTTCCGGCGCCGGTGTGTGAAAAACTCACCTGTCCTCTCTACAAAGCCTCCAAGGGCGAATCGGAAGGGGGAGAATTTCGCGTCACGCTCCAAGAACCCAGCTCGCGATCGGTACGCATTTTGCTGACAACGGTGATGGATGTGCAACGGGAAAAACCCAAGGGCATTGCGATTACGATTCAGGACATCACCCGCGAGGTGGAACTCAACGAAGCCAAAGCGCAATTGATTAGCAATGTTTCCCACGAATTGCGCACACCTCTATTCAATATCAAATCGATCATCGAAACCATTCAAGAGTACGGCAGCAGTCTTAGTGAAAAAGAGCAGCAGGAGTTTCTGGAAACCGCGAATCACGAGACCGATCGCCTGACTCGTCTTGTGAATGATTTCCTCGATATTTCTCGCCTCGAATCGGGTCGCCCCTATCAATTTGGCTCGGTACAGATGGCGCAGGTGATTGATCAGATCATGCGCACCTACCAACTCAATGCTGCCAATAAGTCCATTACCCTCACTGCCGAAGTGGAAAACCCCTTGCCACCGGTTTGGGGCAACTACGATCTACTCATTGGTGCCCTCACTAACTTGGTGGGGAATGCTTTGAAGTTTACCCCCGAAAATGGACGGGTAACCATTCGTGCCTATGTCTGGCATCCCCCCAGCGATCCAGAGCAGGAACGGGTGCGCATTGAAGTCGCCGACACGGGTATGGGCATTGCCCCAGAGGATCAACCCCGCGTCTTTGAACGGTTTTTCCGCGTTGAGAATCGCGTGCATACCCTAGAGGGGACAGGGCTGGGGTTGGCCATTGTCCAAGATATTATCCACAAGCACAATACACAAATTCATTTAATTAGTGAATTGGGGGTCGGCAGTACCTTTTGGTTTGATTTGGCCATTGATGAATCCTCCCTCGTTAATAACCCTGATGGCACTGCTGAAACGGCACTTCCCCCCGCTTGAAACAGGTTCGGAGTCAGTGTTGATGGGGGCGATCGTTGCCAACAACCACAAATGATCCGCTAAAATCTGAAGGCAAGAATCAATAACTCCTCACGCCGATGGTTCCTTGGGCTTGACCCTCAGGAAAAGAGACAAATTTTTGTATTGATTTTGCTGCCCTATCTAAAACCAAATAACTAAGCATTGGGGTTGAGGACGTGAAAACAAACTTATTTGCACCCGTTGCCCTTCTCTCTGTTCTCGGCAGTACGGGAGCGGTGTTACCTGCTTTAGCGATTCCAGTTATCACCCCCACCCAACAGGATATTCAGCCCCCCCTACCGGAACCACCCCCTCTACCCTCCCCTTCGCCACCCGCTCTTGAACCGCCCCCTTCACCCCCTAGCCCAACCCCCGAGTCAGAAAATGTTTTAATACCTGTACAAAAAATTGTTGTTGAAGGCAGTACTATCTTTGGGCCTGCGGAATTTGATCCGATTATTAAGCCCTTGGAAGGGCGTCAGGTGACGCTTGCGGAGCTACAAGGCGCTGCCGATGCGATTACAAAACTCTATCTTGAGGGGGGCTATTTGACCTCTCGCGCCGTTTTAGGCGAGCAGGTGGCACGGGATGGGGTAATCACGATTCAAGTGCTTGAAGGCCGCCTAGAGGACATTCGTATTGAAGGGAATAAAGGAATTATCCAACGCTATATTCGCAGTCGTATTGCCCTCGGTGCCGGCGTGCCCCTCAACTCCAATCGTCTGGAAGAGCAGTTGCGCCTGCTGCGAACGGATCCTCTCTTTGCCAATCTTTCTGCCAGTCTGCGACCCGGCACGACGCCCCAGGACAGTATTTTGGTGGTACGGGTGGTACCTGCCCGCTGGTTTAATGCTGCTTTTGGTTTGGATAACAATACGCCGCCAGCGATCGCCCCGGATCGGGCCACGGCCTTTTTGGGATACAACAACCTCAGTGGTCGCGGCGATAGCGTCTACGGTTCCTACGCCATCGGTAATAACCTAGGCACGTTTGACTGGGGAGCGTCCAACACTGTGGAGTTTGGCTACAGTCTGCCCCTCAATGCCATGAATGGCACACTCACCATTCGCACCGTACAAGCAGACAGCGAAATTACCCGCCCCCCCGCCCTTGCTGGCTTGAATATTCGCAGTGAGTCTTCTATTTACGAAGCCAGTTTTCGCCAACCGGTGATTCGCAATATCCGTGAGGAACTAGCCTTTGGCATTGGCTTCCTGATGCAGTCGGCACAGACTTTTGTTTTGGGAGTGCCAACCCCCATTTCCATTGGTTCTGATTCATCGGGCTATAGTGCCACCCGAGTGCTGGAAGTGAGCCAAGAATATATCCGCCGTGATCCCCAAGGGGCATGGGTCTTTCGTTCGCAGTTCAACTTTGGCCTGCCGATCTTTGGCGCCACCGAAAACCCCAGTCCAACCCCTGATGGTACTTTCTTTAGCTGGCTGGGACAGGGACAGCGGCTGCAACGCCTCTGGGCAGATAACTTCTTGATTTTGCGTACGGATGTGCAACTGAGTCCCAATAGCCTGCTCCCCTTTCACCAATTTGTCATTGGTGGCCCCCTGTCGGTGCGGGGTTACTCAACCAATGCCCTCTCTGGGGATAATGGCCTGCGGTTCTCTGGGGAAGCCCGTTTTCCCGTACTGCGCACTGCCAATCGTCGCCCAATTATTTCCATTGGGCCCCTGTTTGATCTGGGGGTGGTCTGGAACAATAGCCGTAATCCTGCGGGTGCAGTGCCTAACAATGTGATTGCCGGTTTAGGCATGGGACTCTTGGTGCAACCAACACCCAACTTAGACATTCAGTTCCAGTACGCGGCACCATTGATTGATCTGCCCGGTCAAACCCGCAGTTTGCAGTCCGATGGCATTTACTTTACGTTGACGGTGCGTCCCTAGGGCGTATCGAGGGCTGTGCGGAGTGACTGACAAAACTCGGCGACAGCGGCAACTCCCTGCTCTGGTTCTGCCAGCCGTTTGACAAAGGCACTGCCAACAATGGCAGCATCGGCGCCCCAATCGCGCACTTGACGGGCATGCTCTGGACTGGCAATGCCAAACCCGACACCAATGGGCTTGGGGGTAATTTGCCGCAGTGTGCCCAATAGTTCCTGAACGCGACTGGCCATTTTTTGGCGCATCCCTGTGACGCCCGTGGTGCTGACAAGGTAGATAAAACCTTGGGAGGCGGTGGCGATCGCCTGCATCCGTTCGGGCGATGTGGTGGGCGCAATCAGTAGTGTCAATTCCAAGCCTAGATGCGCTGTTTCTGCAAGAACGGGTTCTGCTTCCTCAAGGGGCAAATCCGGAATCACTAAGCCCTTGATCCCGGCTTGGGCAACGGCTTTCAGAAATGAAGAGACCCCTCGATGGTAGATGGGATTGTAGTAGGTAAATAAAATGAGTGGTGCCCTCAGTTGGCGGTGTAAGTCCGTTGTCATTTCTAAGACTGCTTCGAGGCGAGTTCCCCGTTGCAGGGCGCGGGTAGCGGCTGCCTGAATCACAGGACCATCGGCCAAGGGATCGGAATAGGGCATTCCCAGTTCAATCAGATCTGCACCATGGGCATCTAAGGCCTTGAGGGCAGCAACCGTCGTTTCTAAATCAGGGTCACCGGCGGTCAAAAAGGGAATCAGGGCACAGCGTTGGCGGGCACGACATTGCTCAAAGCGTTCAGAAATTGTAGGCACAGTCACAGGCAGTCGCTCTAAAAGATGCATAATAATTGTGCCAGATTAGATACTGTTCCTATAGTGGCCGATGCCAGTGAGGGTCATCTAAGCGTGAGTTGGTGGCGTTTTCTCCCCTTTGGCGATCGCCTGCGGCGCAGCGAAGCGGTTGGCGACCTGCGGCAGTGGACTCTAGAAGCACGATTGCTCCACTGGTTGACCCTAGTGTGGATTGGTCTTGGCTTGGTCGTCCTCTTTTCCGCTAGTTTTCCCGTGGGTTTGGCCGAAACAGGGGATGGGCTGTACTACTTTACGCGCCAGTTGCTGTGGCTTGCCCTTGGCTGGGCAGGGTTTCAATTGTTTCTACGGCTACCCCTGCGGCGATCGCTCCAGATGGCCATTCCAGGGTTCTTTTTGTTTCTGCTGCTGATCTGGGCAACACGCCTACCGGGGGTCGGGACAACGGTGATGGGCGCCACCCGCTGGATTAGTCTTGGTCCTTTTCAACTCCAGCCCTCGGAAATGATGAAGCCTTTTTTAGTCCTGCAAGCGGCTTGGGTGTTTAGTTCGTGGCGGCGGCTGCATCTCAAGGCACGCTGTTTTTGGTTAACGGCCTTTGCCGTGACGCTGCTAGGAATTTTAATCCAACCGAACCTCAGTACCACCGCCCTCTGCGGCATGACATTGTGGCTGATGGCCTTTGGGGCAGGTTTACCCTTGGCGCCCCTGCTGTTAACAGCCATGAGTGGCTTGGGCTTGGCAGTCCTCAGCATGAGCATTAACGAGTATCAACGGCGGCGGGTGATGTCCTTCCTCAACCCTTGGGCGGATGCGATGGGGGATGGCTACCAACTGGTGCAGAGTCTCTTGGCGGTTGCTTCGGGGGGCGTTTTGGGCACGGGCTATGGCTTTTCACAGCAAAAGCTCTCCTATTTGCCCATCCAGCACACGGATTTTATTTTTGCGGTCTATGCCGAGGAAATGGGGCTATTGGGGTGCCTCTTGCTCCTAGGACTGCTGGCGGCCTACGGTTGGCTGGGAATGCGGGTGGTGAATCAGGCGCGGGATCCCCTGATCCAGCTCATTGCCTTGGGGGCAACGGTGATCATGCTCCTACAGGCCTTGATTAATATAGGTGTCGCCATTGGTATCCTACCGACAACAGGATTACCCTTTCCCCTCTTTAGCTATGGCGGTAGCTCAATTATGGCCAGTATGGCGATCGCTGGCCTGTTGATTCGCTGTGCCCGTGAAGGACAGCAGGCAGAGGTGATTGCCTTCCCCGCTGCCACAAACACTCGCGCCAAAACGTCTAGAACCCACCGCCGCCGGGCTGCTCCCGTAGTTCCCCTGCGTCCTGAAGGGATCAATCGCTATTCTTCCCGCAAACCCTAGGCTGACACTTCCCGGCCATCTGAGCGCCACACGGCAATCACGGCAGGCCGAGGCACGACCACTTCTTCCCCATAGGGCCAGCGTGTTGACAGATCAGCCGTGGATTTTGCCCCTTCCCCCGGATGCTGGATCGCGCAGAAAAAGGTGCGGTAGTCACTACTAAACTCTGGCCCACAAATTTCACAGCCGGGCACGCCAGAGAGGAACATCTTCAGTTCGCGGCGCTGTGGATTGAGGACATAAACGCCGTCATTTTTGCCAAGGCGGCTTGATCCTGGGTTCCCGTCGGTGGCAATCCAGACATTGCCGGCGCGATCGAAGGTCAAGTTATCCGGTGCTGAGATTGGCGGTACCTCTGCGTTGGTGGGTTCACCATACAGCACTAACTGGCGGTTCTTCTCTGGGGCGGAGGGATCTCCACAAAGCAAAGGTAAACGCCACTGAAACTGCAAGGCGGTTGGGTTATTGCCCTGCTCAATCATTTCAATCACATGCCCCATCACATTTTCAGGACGCGGGTTGGCGCCATCCGTGGCCTTAGCCTTCCGTTTCTCGTTGTAGGTCAGCGCCAGCCAAACACTTTTGGTGACCGGATTCCACTCAAAGTCCTCGGGTCGATCCATTTTTGTTGCCCCTAGGGCATCGGCGGCGGCGCGGGTGTAAATAAAACACAGGGCAGGATCCTGTTGGAAGGCTGTGGGCAGATTGGGGTTGGGGCTAATTGTACTGCCCTCAACGCGGGCGATCGCTCGCCATTCACCCGTTAGATCGTCATTAAAGCGAGCAACGTACAGTTCCCCTTCATCCAACAGATTCAAATTGGCGGCGCGATCGTTGGCTTGGTACTTGCCCTTGGTAATGAATTTGTAGGCATACTCAAAGCGTTCATCATCACCCATATACACCACAACTCGACCATCGGGGGCAATCACCGTTGTCGCCGCCTCATGGCGAAACCGTCCTAGGGCTGTGCGTTTAATGGGGGCGCGATCCGGAGAAAGAGGATCCACTTCCACAACCCAGCCAAAGCGAAAGGCCTCTTGGGGTTCCTTCGCGATGTTGAAGCGATCTTCATAGAGATAAAAGCCATAGCGATCGGCTCGCTCATTGGGAATGTCATAGCGCTTATGTAGCTCCTTCACCATGCCCGTCAGGTTGCTATCACTGCCGCCAAAATAGCTATGGAAGTTTTCCTCGCAGGTGAGTACCGTGCCCCAAGGGGTTTTGCCCGCTGCGCAGTTATTGAGGGTGCCATTCACCCGTGTCCCCGTGGGATCCCCAGCCGTCTTCAAAAGGGCATGGCCTTTGGCAGGGCCAGAAATTTCGCAGGGCGTTGAACCTGTGATTCGGCGGTTGTAGGGCGAGGCTTTCACATATTGCCAGCCACCATTGGCGTTTTTGGCAATCTCGACAATGGAGAGGCCATGGGCTTCCCGCTGGAGTGCGGCTTGCCATTGATTGGGGCGATCGCCCACCGTTTGAAACATGAGTTCAGGATTGGTGTATTCATGATTCACAACGAGCAAATGCTTGCCATCGGGTGTGGTCTGGTAGCCAACAAAATCACAGTTGTAGCCAAAGCACTGCTGCTGCCGCTGGACATCAGCTGCGGTGACTGTTTGGTGAATGCGATTCCAATTCAAGTTTTCACCACCATCGAGGGCATCGCCCCAGCGAATCACGACGCCATGCTCAAAGCCCTCAGGCAGCGTAATTTTATCGTCGGTGTTGGGGTAAATCGTTGGAAAGCCTAAAGCCGGTGCAGTGGCACACCCTTTGGTCAGGGTTGCAAGGGTTAAACCCGCCGCGCCAAAAAGAGCAGTTTTTAGTACGGTGCGTCGGCTTAGGACACGGGGTAACAGATCACCAAAATATTCAGCCATGAAGCGTATCTCGTTCCAAATTCATCCACTGTGGGCAGCCAGTTTATAACTTAGGGAAGTTGGGTTAGGGTTTGCCTAAGAAATGGGGGAAAAGTGGTTAAGACCAGCTACAGAGCAGCGGCCAGCAATTTTTGCGTGTAGGGATGTTGCGGCTGGGCAAACAATTGGGCGGTGGGCGCCAGTTCAACAATCTTGCCAGCGTACATGACGGCAATGCGATCGCAAAAATAGCGGGCGACCCCCAGATCGTGGGTAATAAAGAGATACGTGAGTTGGAATTGCTCTTTTAACTGCTGCATCAGCGCCAGCACCTGGCGTTGAATATGGGCATCGAGCATGCTCACCGGCTCATCACAGACCACCAGTTGGGGATGGGTAATCAGGGCACGGGCGATCGCCACCCGTTGGCGTTGTCCCCCCGATAGGGCATAGGGATAGCGATGAACATAGGCTTCAGGGGGGGTCAATTCCACCTGTGCCAGCATCTCGCGTACCCGTTCTTGGGCAGCCTCTTTGGCCATCAGCCGATGAATTAGCAGTGGCTCCAGCAAGTTTTGCTCCACGGTCATTTTGGGATTAAGGCAGGCATGGGGGTCTTGGAAAATCATTTGCAGATCGCGGCGGACTGGGCGCAGTTGTGCCGCGGGTAATTGAGTTAAATTGCGCCCCAAAAAGACCACTTCACCGGCGTTGGCGGGAATCAGTTGCAGAATCAAGCGCGAGAGCGTACTTTTACCACAGCCAGATTCGCCCACAAGGCCAAGGGTTTCTCCCCGGCGCAACGTCAGATCGATGCCATCTACCGCTCGAATCGTGGTTTGCGGTTGTAGCCATCCCCCCAAGCGGTAGTGCCGCTGTAAATTGTGAACCCGCAGCAGTTCTGGGGCAGTGTCCAAGGGTGGGGTTTCTTTAGCGGTGAGTTGGGTGGCCGCAAGTAGGGACTGGGTATAGGGGTGTTGGGGCTGTTGCAGCACTTGACGAGCCGCTCCCCGTTCAACAATCTTGCCTTGGTGCATGACCGCAAGGCGATCGCAATACTTGGCCATCAATGCCAGATCGTGGGAAATCAGCAGCAGTCCTCGCTGCTCCTCTTGGCACAGGCGCGTGAGTTCATCGAGAATTTCCGCCGCGACAGTCACATCTAGCGCCGTTGTTGGTTCATCGGCAATGATCAGGGGTGGGTTCAAGAGCAACGCAAGGGCGATCGCCACCCGTTGACGCATCCCGCCACTCAACTCATGGGGATACTGATGCAGGCGATTGGCCGAAATTTTCACCCGATCCAACACCTCAACAATGCGCTGCCGCCGTTGGGAGCGACTCCAAGCAGAGCAATGACTCCGCAATAGCTCATCGCAGTGGTCATAGACGCTCATGAGGGGATTGAGGCGCGTCATCGGATCTTGAAAGACCAAACCAATTTGCTCGCCCCGCAGTCGCCGCAATTGGGAAGTGGTCAGCCCCAAAAGGGATTGCCCCTGAAGGGCGATCGCCCCAGCAACCTGTGACCCAGTCGGCAATAATTGCAAAATGGCCTTACCAATCGTGGATTTGCCACAACCTGACTCCCCCACTAAGCCAAACCGCTCCCCAGCGGCCACACAAAAAGAAACACCATCCACTACGAATGTTGCAGCAGATGATGTCTCCGTTGTAGGGTAGGCGACCCGCAGTTCCCTGAGTTCTAAAAGAGTCGCCATGGACTGGTCGATCCTAGGCAGGTTCGATGCGGGCGTAAAAGACCCCTTGAATTTTCACTTCGTGAGGTTCGTGGGCACCCATATCATCATCGGAGAGTTGCTCACTTTCAAAGGTGCCAGCAATTTCACCCGTGCGGCCATCCACTTTCGCCACATTCAGAGAAATTTCACCCTTGGTCAAGGAGAAGCGTTTGACGTTGGCACGAGCCAGCTCTTCTTCTTTACCTTGGGGAATGGCGATCGCCGAATCATAACCAGAGGCCAAGCCCCGTCCTTTGGGATCGAGGAAGTTGGCAGTGCGGTAGGAAGGAACGGTGAATTCCCCTTTGAAATCCGTTGAAGTGGTGATGCTAGTAATGTTGGGCTGAGTGCTCGCCACCAAGTTTTTCACCGTAAACAGCAGTGGGATACGCTCGCCACCGGGCATTTGCACGGTCACTGGTTGGAAATCAATCCCATCCTCTTCTATGAACGTGAGGCTGCCATCGCTGTTGACCTTGAGTTCCCCTTGAATTTGATCCAAGCTCGTGGTTTCGCGGGTCACCAGTTTTGTGGGGACAAATTCGGCCTCTTGGCGTTTGTTCTTAGGCTCTTCCTTGACCAAAAATGTCGTGGGCTGTAAGCACAGTTGGGCAATGCGATAGGTTTGGGAGCTATCAATGGGGTAGGCACCGCGTGCCGTATCATCAAGCGTGGGGCACTTGTTGGCCAGACCAGTGCCGACAATATCGTCATAGGTTAAAGTCTGTTTTGCGGCAAAGGCGGGGGCGCTCAAGGAAAAAATCCCTAAACATACCGCCAGCAGCGTCGCCATTAAAATGCGATATTTCATGGTTAACCTCAGAAGTCAAAGCATCTCAAAGCAGTCAGAGTGTGGGAGATACCCCTGCGTAAGAGTCCAGTGAAGGCAGCCATGCAACTACCTTATCAATCCATGATTATACGGAGCTTTGCGATCGCCTCAGAAAGGAAATTTTCGCAGATATTTTAATTTCACAAGAGCAAAAACAATGACCGACCTCTCTCCGACTGGAGCGGCAAAGTAAACTATAAAAAAGCAGGAGCGGGAGGGAGTTCATGGATGACAGCGAGTTGTTTGCTGTTTTTGTTGCCGATGTTGTCAATGGGGCTGAGAGCCTTGCCTCAAATCCCAACTATCGCATTGAATCGGTTTTAGGGACTTGGCAACTGGTGGACAACAAAGCGGGCGTCATTGCCACGGGCAAAAGTGAGAATGGTCAACCGCAGATCATGGTCAAGCGCTACTGCGATGCGTGGGAATCTTTGCGACAAGCATTGACCCATGGATCATTCTTCCCTGATCTCGCTCAAAATAAGGCACAACTGGTGCCCTTTACCCGTGCCGCCATTCCCGAAGGCTATCAACTCTATGATTGTGCTGCCAGTGAGATGTGGCGCAGTTGGCGACGGGGCGCAGTTAATTATGTCCATATCTATACCGCGAATCAGTGGCGATCGGTGGGGGAAATTTCCTGTAGTGGCGGTGTGGTCTTTATTCCCGTTCCCGATCTCGATAAAGAGATTCAGATTACCAGTTCGTCATTGATGTCTTGGTTAGGCGTTCCTAATGCTTAGAACCCTAAAAAGGCTTAAGAAACTATGGATTAGGGGAGAGCGATCGCCCCAATGGATCAAACAGAACCTAAAGACTCTAGAGATAATAGACGTATAACCATAGCGACCTAGCAACACAATGCTTCCCTGTTTGCGACCTCGCCAGCCGATTTCCCCTTGAGGCAACTATGTCAGAACCGCACCGCGATACCAACATTGGCCAAATTCTGATGAATCGGTACCAGCTGACGGAGCTGATTGGCAAAGGCTCAATGGGGCGGGTGTATCGGGCAGAGGACATTCTCCTTGGCGGCGTTCCGGTTGCCGTTAAATTCCTGTCGCAAACCCTGCTCAACGATCGCATGAAAACCCGCTTTGCCCAAGAAGCGCGCGCGGGTGCTCTCCTCGGTCAGAAAAGTATGCACGTGGTGCGGGTGCTCGACTACGGCATGAACAACGAGGAAATTCCCTTCTACGTCATGGAATTTTTGGAAGGCGAAAACCTCAGTGATTTGCTCCTAGAAGAACCCCTGCCCTTAAGCCGATTTCTGCGAATTGCACGCCATATGTGCCTTGGTCTGCAGGTAGCCCATGAGGGAATTATCATCGAAGGCCAAAAATGCCCCATTATTCACCGTGACATTAAACCTAGCAACGTCCTTGTGATTCAGGATGGCACGATGGGGGAACTTGCGAAGCTATTGGATTTTGGGATTGCCAAATTTTTGGGGGATGTCTCTGAAAAAAGGCAAACCTCGTCGTTTATGGGCACTTTGGCCTACTGTTCCCCAGAGCAAATTGAAGGGCGAGAGTTGGATCACCGCTCGGATATCTACAGTCTTGGCATCACCATGTATGAGCTACTCACCGGCAAGATGCCCATTCAGGCGGACACCCACTCCATTGGCAGTTGGTTTAAGGCACACCACTTCCAAAAGCCAGTGCCCTTCAATGTGGCCAGTCCAGGGTTGTATCTTCCTCCTGTCCTTGAGGAACTGATCATGGCCTGCATGGCCAAGTCCCCCAGCGATCGCCCCCAAAACGTCGGTGAAATTATCAAGGTCTTAACAGCCCTTGAGGAACAGTTTGGGAGTAGTCGAGTCACCCAGCCGGGGGTAGAGGTCGCTGCAAAAGTCTCTCAACCCTCAGAACGCCAGTCTCAACCGCCTGTTGCCCTTGCAACGGTTGAAGAAGTCTGCTGGCAAAGTGTTTGGCCTGCCGATAAACCCGTAGCGGAAATTGTCTTTCCGATGCCTTTGTATGCACAGCGGGAATCAGCCGCCTCGCTGTGGGTGATGCTGCCTCGCCCAGAAATTGATCGGCGCATGCTCAATATTCGCTACAACCAGTTTCTCTTTACCACCAGTCCCCACCCGATGATCCTCTGGATTACTGCCATCTACGATCCCAAGCAAGGGCCCCGCTGGTTGCCCTGTTATTTGGATATGAAACTGCCACGCAACCAAGAACTCTGCGTTTTGCTCTCGGAGACCGGCTACTATCCGCTGCTCTTTTTCTCCCTTGAGGATCCGCAACACTGCATCAATGTCCGCATGTTTACGATCGCTACCTTCCAGCGGCAACTGCTACGGGATTGGCTGCAAACCAGTAAAAGCTTGCCCAGTTCTGCCCCAGCGATTGTGAGCCGTAATCTCCTCAAAGCAGAGTTTGAAAACTACAAGCCGCAAATCCTCGCCAAGCTGGAGAACGTGAAGATGGCCACAGTCATTGATTAGGGATATCGCGATCGCCCTCTAGGACAGCAATAGAGAAAAATATATTAAGAGATGTTGCGGAATTAGTAAAGAATTGTTACAGTGAGGGTACAGGGTTCGATCAGGAGTCAAAACCATGGAAGATACCAAAACCATCAAAGCTGAAGATCGCAACGCATGGGTCTTTGGATTCACCCCCCAAGCTGAAATTTGGAACGGTCGCCTCGCCATGATCGGCTTTGTGGCGGCGCTACTCACAGAACTGATCACCAAACAAGGCGTGCTTCACTTCTGGGGTCTCCTCTAGACCTTAACTCTCTCCCAATTTTCAGCGGTCAAAGTGTCATTTTGAGGTCAGTAATGGCCTCTTTTTTTTGGCCAATTCAGCGGTACTACAAGGCAAACACAGCGCCTTCCACAAAGAGAGCACACCTTCAAAACCGTGAAAGCGACTAGCAGAGAGGATTGTACTCCCTCTATCCATCCCAATAGGTCAGGACTGTAGCGGGAAATGCCGCTGTCAAAATACCTGTTAAATAATCCGCAATTGAGGATGAATAAATCTAGGAGTGATTCACACGAGGAATCCCCAGACTGTAGTTGCGCACACGACTGTTGAGGTTGTAGCCAATTTCCCCCTGCATCAGCAAAGAGCGAATAAAATGCTCCAAGTCCGAGCCAATGCGCCGCAGATTATATTCCGTCAAGTCCTCGCCAGCGGCATTTGCCACCAACTCCTGAAATTTGGCTTCCACCTTCGCTAGGGCGGCGTCGTTCCACTCCAACTCGTTATCGGGATCCACATTCAGCGTCAGCGTTTCTGTATCAGGATGAACTTCCCCATCAACCACATGGCCGGCATAGATGTGAACGTGGCGTGTTGTAGACTTCAGTAGCATGGCTAACCAATGACGAGTGAACCGTAGTTCGTAAACGCTTCTACTATACCAAGAATCCTTGCGCGGAAAGTTTCGAAAAACTCATGCCTTAACCCAAGAATCCGTAATAGAACTAGGCTGGATTCTAGGCTGATTTTGGCTAGCGATCGCTAAAAGCTGAACATAAAAGGGGCAATTGCCCCCTCTATCCATCCAGATTTTTAGCTACCTCACAAAATTTCCCAGCCGCCTATGTGGTAACGGGCTTCCTCCTAACGTGCCTGTCGTTGCTCCCAGCGTCGCCGGCCACCCGCCCAGGGGGGAGGTCCACCATGGGGACGAATGTTAATCACCTCGCCATTGGCGCGGGTAATGCGAAAGGCGTCAAAGTCATAATCATCATATTTGCCGACAACTGTAACGGTTTCGCCGGGCTGGAGATTGATTTGGTGAAACCAACGGGGACCGGCATCCACAATGACTTGACCCGTGCCATCGTCGAGAATGAAATGATTGCCAACCGCACTGCGTACGGTGCCGCGAATGGTAATGCCATAGACATTGCCTAAATTACGAATCGGAGTTACCGACTGGGCAACACTTTGAGCCATCGGTGGCATCAAAACGCCCGTAGTACCTACAAAAAGAGACATACCCAAAGCCCATAAATACTTCCTAACCATCTTCTGTGTCCTCAATGCTTCAATCCCTAGATTAAGGAAAAAAAATGACAGAACTATGTCAACGTCCGTCAACGTCCGCTTGGGGGTAAGGTAATGGTCACCGTTGTTCCCTCCCCCACGCGACTGTGAATTTGCAGCTGTCCTTGATGAGCATCAACAATTTGTTTGACGATCGCTAGCCCCAAACCAAAGCCCTGCGGTTGTTTCTGACCTTGATGAATGCGATAAAAGCGCTCGCAGACATGGGGCAGGGCAGCTTCTGGAATGCCGATCCCCGTATCCACAACAGCAATTTGAACCTCGCGCTCCGTTGACTGAGTTTCCAATTTCACCTTGCCACCTTGGGGGGTATAGGCGCAGGCATTCCTCAAAAGATTTGCAATTGCTTGCTTGAGCAGCAAAAAGTCACCCTTTACCATGATGGGCAATTCAGGGAGTTGAACCACAAATGTAATCCCTTGGTCATCCATGGGCTGCTGCCACTCTTCAGCTAATTCCTTAATCAGCGCATGGGCATTAAACGATTGGCAATTGGCCAACTGACCTTCATGGCGAGCCAAAAACAGCAGATCGCTGACTAAATTGGCCATTTGTTTTGCAATCTGGCAGATGTTGTTTAAGTTTTGCTGCACAGTTGTAAAGGATTCACTGTCATCTTGCAGCTCTTCTTCTAAGATCATTAGAGCCAGTTGACTATTACTTAAAATTGCTGATAAAGGTGCCCTTAGCTCATGGGAAGCATTGGCTGTAAATCGTTGAAGCTGATGACAAACAACAGATAGTTTTTCATTATTTTCCCTAAGGGAATTTTCGCGCGATTCTAGTTCTGCAACCAGCTGATAAAACAAGCGAACAGAGAGTAAGCTAGCAATACCACCAATCACGGCAGCAGCAATTATAATTGACCATGCCAATTCTCGATACTCAATTTGGTGCCGCCGGCGATCGCCCAACAGCACCTCCTCATTTTTATAAAATTCGTAAATGCTTTGCCGTGCTCTTTCCATTAAAATCCGACTTTTATTCCAATCAATATTCTGCTCTTGGTTGGATTTACTGACTAAATGAGTCATAGATGCAAAATTTTCTGAATACACATAACGATCAAAAATCTGAATGTTTTGCTGAAGGGTTTCCTCGATTGAGTCTAAAGCCTTAAGTTGCTCAGGATTATCCTGTACCAGCTCTCTAATTTTTTCCAATGATGGAACAATGCGAGATTTTGCCGCAATGTAAGGTTGCAGAAAGCGGTGACTGCCTGTCAGGCTATAGCCACGCACACCCGTTTCCAAGTCCAGCAGTAAGTTAAGTAGTTTTTGCGTTTCTAGTCGTACTTTTTGCGTATGCAACACCCATTCATCATCTTCAATTAGGTTTAGCTTCAACCATATAAATGACGCGACAATAATGAACAGAAAGATAATCGGCATGGCAATAATTAAGCCAGCACGATAGCGAATTGATCCAACTACTTTCCTAAGAAACATTTTGCTGGGGATTCAAGGAATAACCACTACCATAGTGGGTTTTGAGCCAATGCTCTACACCCAGTTGCTTCAATTGCTCCCGCAGCCGTTTCACTCGCACAGCAACCGCGTTACTCTCAGGGGATTTATCCCATTCCCAGAGTTGACTTTCAATTTGCTGGCAGCTGAGAACTTGGCGTGGATGGCGCATCAGGTAGCTGAGCAACTGAAAATCTCGACTTTTAAGCTGAATTTCCACACCTTGATAGCTCAACTTCCGAGTCTCTAGGTGGAGAGTTAATCCCTCAAGGGTTAGTTCATCCCCCTGCCAGAGGGGCGATCGCCGCCGCAGGGCGCGGATGCGTGCCAATAATTCCAATAGATCCACGGGCTTAATGAGATAATCATCGGCACCCACATCTAAGCCAGTGACTTTATCCGCCGTCGTGTCCTTTGCGGTAAGAAAGACAATTGGCGCGGTTTTTTGCTGCTGGCGGTAATAGCGACACAGCTGTGTGCCTTCACCATCGGGTAAAAGCCAATCTAAAATGAGCAATTCATAATCCACCTCATGGATTAACCAGTAGGCTGTTTTCAAATCGGGTGCAGTATCAACGGTGTAGCCCTGCCGCTGCAGTGCTAGGCAAATGGGCTGTCGCTGCTGGGGGTCATCTTCGACAAAGAGAATGCGCATGATCGAGTGACCGCTGCTATAAAAAACGATGATAAACCGACTGAAATCCAACTTGATTTAGACAGAAAGAAATAGGATTCGGTTCAGGCCAGAGGCAGGTTGAGCAAAAGGGGAAGGCATGCTTAACTGAGTTAAAGAGTTTTGAGCCTTTGCTTCTATGCCTTTGATAGCGCTACTGTTTGAACCCTTTTTTGCCAATGCGGCAGCAGAATCAGTGAACTTGGCGGAAGCAGCACCTTTAATTTTGGCCGCTGTTTTACTGAGTCTGGTGGTGATTTACTTGGCGAGCAAAATGGGCGGTGAAATTTGTGCCCGCATTAACTTTCCACCGGTGTTGGGTGAGCTGGTGGGCGGTGTGGTGGTTGGTATTTCGGTCTTGCACCTGT
Source organism: Thermosynechococcus sp. PKX82 (assembly GCF_031583255.1). Classification (NCBI taxonomy): domain Bacteria; kingdom Bacillati; phylum Cyanobacteriota; class Cyanophyceae; order Acaryochloridales; family Thermosynechococcaceae; genus Thermosynechococcus; species Thermosynechococcus sp. PKX82. The sequence continues at coordinate 1,599,262 of NZ_CP134169.1, forward strand.
TGGTCTTTTCCGAAGGGGGAACCACTGAGCCCTCTGTGCTGACGACGTTTATTCAGCAGACCACCGGCATGGATGACCCGCTGGCTACGGTGGTTGCCAATACTGCCAGTGAGGTCATTGCCGTCCTCTCAGAAATTGGCGTCATGATCCTGCTCTTTGAGATTGGCTTGGAGTCCGATCTAGAGGGTTTGCTGAGGGTGGGGCCGCAGGCAGCTATCGTTGCTGTGGGCGGGGTGGTGGTTCCCTTTACAGCAGGAACCCTTGGCCTCGTGACGCTGTTTCATGTGGACTTGGTACCGGCCATCTTTGCAGGGGCGGCTCTGACGGCAACCAGTATTGGCATCACAGCCAAAGTCCTTGCCGAAATTCAACGTCTTACTTCTCCGGAAGGTCAAATCATCATTGGGGCAGCCGTTCTCGATGATATTCTCGGCATTATTGTGCTGGCAGTGGTGGCCAGTCTAGCCAAAACGGGCACGGTCGAGATTAGCAATGTGATCTACTTGATCATTAGCTCTGTAGTCTTTTTGGTGGGGTCTGTTGTCGTGGGGCGGCTGCTGAGTCCCTTCTTTTTGGGAATGGTCGATCGCCTGACAACGCGCGGCAACTTACTGATTCCCTCTCTTATCTTTGCCTTTGTCCTTGGTTATGTGGCAGTGATGCTGCAATTGGAAGCGATTCTCGGTGCTTTTACCGCTGGCTTAGTCTTGGGGGAAACGGAAAAACGACGTGAGCTAGAGGAGCAGATTTTGCCCATTGCCGATATGCTAGTGCCAGTTTTCTTTGTCTGTGTTGGCGCACGCACCGATATTAGCGTTCTCAATCCCCTAGAACCGGCCAATCGTGCGGGTCTGATCATTGCCTCGTTCCTTGTATTGGTGGCCATTGTTGGTAAGGTGGTAACAGGGGCAACGGTCTTTGGCCAGCCGGGAATTAACCGTTGGGCCATTGGCATTGGTATGGTGCCTCGCGGTGAAGTGGGTTTGATTTTTGCGGCTGTGGGGTCGGCCAGCGGTGTGCTCTCGAAGGCTCTAGATGCCGGTATTATCGTCATGGTGATTGTGACCACGTTCGTTGCGCCACCCCTGTTGCGCTTGGTCTTCAAGCCAGAGGTAGAAGACTCAGAGGCGTTACCCAGCTCAGAAGTTGCAGTGGAGTCTCCCCCAGAAGGATAGCAATGGAACCGATTACGGTCATTGGTGGTGGTCTAGCGGGTACAGAAGCGGCTTGGCAAATTGTTCGAGCGGGTGTGCCGGTGGTGCTGTATGAAATGCGCCCCCATGTGCCTAGTCCAGCTCACCATACGGCGGAGTTGGCAGAGTTGGTGTGCAGTAATTCCTTTGGTGCCAAGGCCAGCGATCGCGCCACGGGGTTATTGCACCATGAACTGCGTGCCCTCGGGTCGTTGATTATTGCCACTGCCGATCGCCATCAAGTGCCTGCCGGCGGTGCTCTAGCGGTGGATCGTGCCCAGTTTAGTCGTGAGTTGACTGAAACCCTCGAACGCCATCCCCTTGTGACATTGCGGCGTGAAGAACTCCCCCATTTACCAGAGACCGGGATTGTCGTGCTAGCCACCGGGCCGCTTACCAGTGAGGCGCTGAGTGCGGATCTCCAACGCTTTACCGGACTGGACTACCTCAGCTTTTTCGATGCTGCCAGCCCAATTGTGGTTGGGGAGTCCATTAACCGTGAGGTGGCCTTTTTGGCCTCCCGCTACGACCGCGGGGAAGCGGCCTATCTCAACTGTCCCTTCACTGCTGAGGAATATCAGCGCTTTTGGCAGGCTCTCTGTGAAGCTGAACAGGCACCCTTGAAGGACTTTGAGCGTGAGAATGCTCAATTTTTTGAGGCTTGCTTACCCGTAGAGGAGTTGGCGCGGCGGGGGGTGGATACGCTGCGCTTTGGACCTTTGAAACCCGTGGGCTTGCGAGATCCGCGTACGGGAGAGCGTCCCTATGCGGTGGCACAACTGCGCCAAGAGGATCGCCATGGTCAACTGTGGAACTTGGTGGGCTTTCAAACCAATTTGCGCTGGGGCGAGCAGCAGCGAGTCTTGCGGATGATTCCGGGCTTAGAGCAGGCGGAGTTTGTGCGCATGGGGGTGATGCACCGCAATACCTTCTTAAATGCGCCGAAGTTGTTGAGTGCCAGTCTCCAGTTTCGCGATCGCCCCACCCTCTTGGCGGCGGGTCAAATTACCGGTACCGAAGGGTATACAGCAGCAGCGGCGGGGGGATGGTTAGCGGGAACGAACGCGGCTCGCTTGGCACAAGGACTCCCACCCTTGGTATTGCCGCCAACCACGATGGCCGGTGCCCTCTTCCACTACATCAGTACGGCGGAGAGCAAAACCTTCCAGCCCATGCCCCCCAACTTTGGTATTCTGCCACCCCTAGAGCAAAACGTTCGGCAAAAGGCCTTGCGCTATGCCGCTTATCGCGATCGCGCCCTTAGGGATTTAAGCATTTGGGCAACAGCGATGTCGCTGCCCCTACAGCCTCTAGAGTTAGACAGGTGCGATCCTGCTGTCGTTGAAGCTGGAGCCTAAGGTAGTCTGGGGGTAGCGTTGGCAGGCGATCGGGCCACTCTATGGCAACAATTCCGAGATCAATTTCTTCCCCAAGCCAATAGCGTTCCGGTGCCAACTCCGCCACTTCAGCGGGGGTAAGGCGATAGAGATCAAAGTGATAGAGGGGCACACGCCCTTCGGGGTATTCCTGAATCAGCGTGAAAGTGGGGCTTTGGATGACATCCGCAATGCCCAATCCCTCCCCCAAGGCTTGCACAAACGTGGTTTTCCCTGCCCCTAGATCCCCCGCTAACAAGAGCACTGTCCCCGGCGGCAGCCATGTCCCCCACTGGCGCCCCAAGGCTTGCAGATCCGCCAAGCTGAGGTTGAGGTTCGTCATCTAGGCGCGCACTGCTTCTAGGAGTCGCGAAAAGTAAAAGCGGGTTTTGGTCATGGCATTGCGTTCAATCCGCCAACCCAAGTCTCGCAAAATCCCCACAATAAATTCCTCACTGTGGAGATAGGCACGGGTGGCCTTGCTGGAGCCGGGGAAGAATTCACCAATTTTTTTCAGCAGCGTATATTTTGGTGTTTTGGGGGCAAAGCTGAGGATCAGTCGCTCCATCGCCAAGGAACTCAAGTGGGCTAGCATCCCTGCCATTTGGCTGTCGGGATAGTGGATGAGGACATCAAGGCAGATGACGGTATGGTATTGTCCCCGCAGGGCTTCAAGATCACTGACACTGAGGATGAGTTCATGGTGGCCATTCAATTGAGCAGCGGCGCGATCGCGGGCTTCGGCCACCATCTTCTCGGAAATGTCACTGGCATAGACCCGTGCCCCCAATTCCGCAAGGGGAATGCTCAGACTACCAACACCACAGCCCGCATCACAAATGAGTTTACCCTTGAGGGAGCCATCAGCCTTGAGCCATGCTAGTACCGTATCAATGGTCTGTTGGTGTCCCATGCGGATATCCGCTTGCACCTTGCTGACCTGATCCGTGCCATAGATGCGCCGCCAGCGATCGAAGCCGGTCGTGTTGAAATAATTTTGAACAATTGCTTTCTCGTCAGCCGTCAATTGTGCCATAGCCCTTAGAATCAATCGTCATTGCCCCATTTATTGTGGCATAGCCGCCTACCGCTGAGAGGTGGTTGGCAGTGCCAATCGGGTACTCACTAGCCCCAAAATTACCCCAATGATGATCAGGAACACCCCCAAGCCCAGCGACCATTCAAGGGAAACATTGCTGGCAAGAGCGCGAAAACTGGCCTGTTGGGTTAACCACTGCTGAAGCTGTTGACTACTGCCCCAGCCAACTATCCACGCCAGTAAACCACCGCCGCCACCTAGACTAGCGGCTTGAATAAATAGGGGGGTATAAATCCAAGTTTGGGTGGCGCCCACCAATGTCATGATCTCAATTTCAGGTTGGCGCACAAGGATAATCAACCGTAAAATGGCGCTCACTAAGGCAACTACCGTTAAACTCAGGAGCAGCACCAAAATGAACGTGACTGCCCGCACCACCCGCTGCACACTTTGCAGGCCCGTTAGGGCACGCTCAAGATACTGCACCGACTCAATGCCTTCCTTTTGGGCAATTTGGCTGGCTAGGGGAGCCACCTGTTCGAGGCTTTGGGCGCGGATCTTGATTTCATCGCTGAGGGGATTGGTGTCAAAGAGGGCTAAGCCACCCTGTTCACTTTTGAGGCCTAAATCAGCTTGCAATTGTGCCCAAGCGCGATCGCGATCAATCCAAGTGAAGTCGGCTACCCCCGGTAATGCCGCCAACTGCTCCTTAAGGCTGGCCATTTTGGCTGCGGGAAGTTCAGGCGACACATAGGCCGTAATTTCTAGCCGATTGCCCAAGGACTCGACACTAGCGCCAAGGAGGTGCGACACTTGCCAGCCCCAACCAAAAATAAAGAGCGTCACGGCCACAGCAATAACGGCTGCGCCATTGAGCCAACCACCGCGCCAGAGACTGCGGCGCACTTCTGGAAGCAAAAAGTCAAGGGTGGGTAAGGGACTCAAGTTTGCCATGGTGCAAATGGAGAATCCGATGGGGGACTAAGCGAGTCAAGGCTAAGTCATGGGTGGTAAAGAGAACCGTTAGCCCATGTTGATGGAGGCGATGGAGCAGGGCAAGAATTTGCTGGCTGGTTTGCGGATCCAGATTGCCCGTGGGTTCATCCGCCAGCAATAGCTCAGGCCCACCAACGATTGCCCGAGCAATGCTCACCCGCTGCTGCTCTCCCCCCGATAGAGATTGGGGATTGGCATTGGCTTTGTGGCTCAGGCCCACCAGTTTGAGCGCCGTTTGTACCCGCTGCTGAATTTCTGCTTTGGGAATACCGCGCACCAGCAGCGCAAAAGCCACATTGTCTGCCACGGAGCGATCGCCCAGCAGCTTAAAGTCTTGAAAGATTACCCCCAAGCGCCGCCGCAACTGTGCCATCCGTCGATCCTGTTGGGGATTGACTTCCTCACCAAAGAGGCGAACTATGCCCTGATCTGGGCGAACTTGGCCACAGAGGAGTTTTAAGAGGGTGGATTTACCCGACCCCGAAGCACCCGTGAGAAAATAAAACTCTCCCCGTCGCAGTTGTAAATTGACGCGATGTAAGCAGGGCAAAGTGCCACCAAAGGACTTCGTGACTTGCCACAGTTCTGCAACGATTACCCCCTCAGAGGTGGGTTCGCAGGGGGGTAACACTGGGGTCACTGCTGTCATCGGGACGAGAAACGCTGTCGCCCATACAAACGACTTAGAAGCGCCTTCCATGCAAATTGGGGCAAAGCCAACATCCGCCGCCAGCGCCACGGTTCCTGATACAGACGGTAGAGCCATTCTAGATGGAGTTTTTGCATTAGCTTGGGTGCTCGCTTTTTAACCCCTGCCCACACATCAAAACTACCGCCCACGCCAACCCAAATCGCCTCTGGACAAATGTGACGATGGCGATCAATCCAATATTCCTGACGGGGAACTCCCAAAGCCACAAAAATAATGTGGGGTTGTGTCTCCTTTAGCGTTTCAATGAGAGCAACCTCTGTATCGGCATCGTGGTAGCCTGACTGCACACCAATAATGTTTAGGTTGGGCAACTCTCGATGCCAGCGCTCAGCCACTTTTTCTGCCACCCCCGGCGCTGCCCCATAGAAGAAGACCCGCTTGGGCTGGGGCGCCTCATTGGCAAGTCGCAGGAGGGCTTCGGCAAATTCAATCCCCGGCAGACGGCGCACCGAGAGGCCATGCAACTTGAGGTAGAGAATGACCCCCGATCCATCGGGAATCACCAAATCAGCACGGTGTAAAACATCAGCAAACTCTGGTGTTCGCTCCGCCAGCATCACCATCTCTGAATTGAGCGTGATCACGTGCTGACCATGGCCATCCCGCTGTTGCATTAGCAGCCACTCAGGAGCGTTGTCCACCAAATGAAGGGGAAATCCGAAAACTGAGACTTTTGCGGGAATGGTGGGCATCACAAGGGGGTAACCCATAGGGAAATTGAGCACAAGAAACACCGAGTATCTTACAGCCCTTTTCACAGCAAGTGAACACTCTGCGCAAAACAGCGTGATGGGCAGGAGAACGCTTCAGTAGTGGATCCCCGTCGTCTGGAAAAGGGCTATATCGGATATACAAGGTCATCCCACGGGATATGCCTTGTTGAAAACCACAAAACGCCTTTGCTAGATTAGAGTCGTTATTAAGATTCGTAAACTTGGCTCTTATCGTCCCATTGAGCTACCTCACGAATCTGCCTTTATCACTTCCTTTCGGAGTTGAGTTTTATGACGATCGCAATTGGACGAGCGCCAGCAGAACGGGGATGGTTTGACATCCTCGACGACTGGCTCAAGCGTGACAGATTTGTCTTTGTCGGCTGGTCAGGCATCCTGCTGTTTCCCTGCGCCTACCTTGCCCTCGGGGGCTGGCTGACCGGTACCACCTTTGTGACCTCTTGGTACACCCACGGCCTCGCCTCCAGCTACCTCGAAGGCTGCAACTTCCTCACCGTTGCCGTTTCCACCCCCGCCAACAGCATGGGGCACTCCCTCCTGCTCCTCTGGGGTCCCGAAGCCCAAGGGGACTTCACCCGCTGGTGCCAACTGGGCGGTCTGTGGACCTTTATCGCCCTCCACGGCGCCTTTGGCCTCATTGGCTTCATGCTGCGGCAATTTGAAATTGCTCGCTTGGTGGGCATCCGTCCCTACAACGCCATTGCCTTCAGTGCCCCCATTGCCGTTTTTGTCAGCGTCTTCTTGATGTATCCCTTGGGGCAATCCAGTTGGTTCTTTGCCCCCAGCTTTGGCGTGGCTGCCATCTTCCGCTTCCTGCTGTTCTTCCAAGGGTTTCACAACTGGACTTTGAACCCCTTCCACATGATGGGGGTGGCCGGTGTGCTCGGCGGTGCCCTGTTGTGTGCCATCCACGGTGCCACAGTGGAGAACACCCTCTTCCAAGATGGCGAAGGCGCCAGCACCTTCCGTGCCTTTAGCCCCACCCAATCGGAAGAGACCTACTCGATGGTGACGGCCAACCGGTTCTGGAGCCAAATTTTTGGCATTGCCTTCTCGAACAAGCGCTGGTTGCACTTTTTCATGTTGTTTGTGCCCGTGACGGGGCTGTGGATGAGTGCGATTGGCGTGGTGGGTCTGGCGTTGAACCTGCGGTCTTACGACTTTATTTCGCAGGAGATTCGGGCAGCGGAAGACCCTGAGTTTGAGACCTTCTACACCAAGAACCTGCTCTTGAACGAGGGCATTCGCGCTTGGATGGCGCCCCAAGACCAACCCCATGAAAACTTTGTCTTCCCAGAAGAGGTACTCCCCCGTGGTAACGCTCTGTAGAGCCTAATCGTATCCTCGTCTGAGTGTCCCTCTCCAATTGGGGAGGGATTTTTTATCTCAAGCAAATAGGGGAAGTTCGTTAAACGACTTGCCCTGCTGATCCTTGGCAGAAAGGAGGGGTTCGCTGTCGATCGGCCATTGAATGCCGACGGTTGGATCATTCCACAGCAGCGTATATTCATCCCCCGGATTGTAGTAGTCCGTTGTTTTGTAGAGCACTTGGGCAGTGGCTGATTGCACCCAGAAACCATGGGCAAAGCCAGGGGGAATCCACAGTTGCCGGAAGGTCTGCGCACTCAGCCAAGTCCCCACCCATTGGCCACAGGTGGGCGAAGAGCGCCGCAAATCGACTGCGACATCGAAAATTTCCCCCTCGATCACGCGAATGAGTTTGCCCTGGGGCTGTTGGTGCTGGTAGTGTAATCCCCGTAGCACGCCCTGTTGTGAGGCAGAGTGATTGTCTTGGACAAAGGTCACCTCTAAGCCTGTAGCGGCCATAAAAGCCCGCTGATTAAAGCTTTCTAGGAAAAAGCCCCGCTGATCGCGAAAGACACGGGGTTCCAAGAGCAGAACGTCAGCGATCGCCAGCGGTTGTACCTTAAGCATGAATGCCTCCAGTGACTTCTGCCCACACCTGCAAGAGATATTGACCGTAGCTACTTTTGCGCAGGGGTTGGGCGAGTTCATAAAGTTGCTCTGGGGTAATGTAGCCCTGATGCAGAGCAATTTCCTCTAAGCAGGCAATTTTCACCCCCTGCCGTTCCTCCAGTGTGCGAATAAAGCTGCTGGCCTGTTGCAGCAGATCATGGGTACCCGTATCCAGCCACGCATAGCCGCGTCCCAGCAATTCCACCCGCAGTTGTCCCTTTTCAAGGTAGAGGCGGTTGAGATCGGTGATTTCCAGTTCCCCCCGCGCCGATGGTTGAAGCTGGGCTGCCAGATCGCACACTTGATGGTCATAGAAATAGATGCCGGGCACCGCATAGTTGGACTTGGGCACCACTGGCTTTTCCTCAATGCCGAGGACGCGACCGCTGGCATCAAACTCAATCACACCGTACTGCTGCGGATTGGCCACCCGATAGCCAAAAATCATTGCCCCTTCCGTCAATTGCGCCCCCTGTTGCAATTTTTGGGGTAAATCATGGCCGTAGAGTAGATTATCCCCAAGGGTGAGGCAGACGGGTTCTCCTTGTAAAAACTCCCGCCCTAGGATAAAAGCTTCCGCGAGACCATTGGGCTGAGGCTGCACACAATAGCTGAGGGACAAGCCCCACTGATGACCATCCCCTAGAAGCTTTTCAAAAAGATAGAGGTGCTCTGGGGTAGAAATAATGAGGATCTCCCGAATCCCCGCCAGCATCAGAATTGAGAGGGGATAGTAAATCATTGGCTTGTCATAAATGGGCATCAGTTGTTTACTGAGCACCTGTGTCAGGGGATAGAGGCGGGTTCCAGAGCCACCAGCCAAAATAATTCCTTTCATGGGCAATGACTAAGAACGCTGCCATAGTGGGTTGCCAGCCAAGCACTGTAGTCGGCGGTGCGCGCTGCTTCCACCCAGTCTTGATGGGCAAGATACCACTGCACGGTTTTTTCGAGGCCACTGCCAAACGTTTCTTGGGGCTGCCACCCCAGTTCCCGCTGAATTTTACGGGCGTCAATGGCGTAGCGGCGATCGTGACCGGGGCGATCGCTCACAAAGGTAATCAAGCTGCAGTAATTCAAATCAGCGCGAGGCACAAGGGTTTGCAGCAGATCGCAGAGGGTTTGCACGACCTCAAGGTTCGGCTTTTCGCAGTTGCCACCAATGTTGTAGGTTTCCCCCACCTGACCCTTTTGCCAAACGGTATAGACCGCACGGCAGTGATCTTCAACGTAGAGCCAATCCCGCACATTTTGACCATCGCCATATATCGGCAGCGGTTGCCCCGCTAGGGCTTGGCAGATCACCAGCGGAATCAGCTTTTCGGGAAACTGGTAGGGACCATAGTTGTTGGAGCAATTCGTTGTCAGGGTGGGCAGACCGTAGGTGTGGTGGTAAGCTCGCACCAAGTGATCTGAGGCAGCCTTTGAGGCGGCATAGGGGCTGTTGGGGGCATAGGGGCTGTCTTCGCGAAAGGGCGGATCCTCAGAGCCAAGGCTGCCATAGACTTCATCGGTGGAAATATGAATGAAGCGGAACTGCTCCTGTGCTCCAGTGGGTAACTGCTGCCAGTAGGTTTTGACCTCCTCTAGGAGATTGGCGGTGCCCACAACATTGGTTTGGATAAAGTCTTGGGGACTATTAATGGAGCGATCGACATGGCTTTCGGCAGCAAAGTGAATCACGGCATCGGGCTGAAAGGTTTGCAATAGCTCTTGCACAAGGGGGCGATCGCCCACATCCCCCTTGACAAATTGATAATTGGGCAATTGCTCGAGCATGGCCAAGGTGCCGGGGTGACAGGCATAGGTCACTTTATCGAGGTTGAGTACCGCCCCCCAGCCTTCCGTAAGGGCTAAGCGCACAAAGTTGGCGCCAATAAAACCACCCCCACCCGTTACCAAAAACTTGATCATGGACACTGACACCACCAGATTCTGGCTTGCATCATACCAAGACTAGACACCCGTTCAGAAAAAGACGTTTACTAGGAATGAACATTTGCTCAGGCGGACAATCATGGATGAATTTATGGCGGCGGCGGCGATCGCCGAGGCAGAACAAGGACTCAGAGAAGGTGGCATTCCGATTGGCTCGGTCTTGGTGCGCAATGGCCAAATCATTGGTCGCGGCCACAACCAACGGGTGCAGCGGGGCAGTCCGATTCTGCATGCGGAGATTGACTGTCTGGCCAATGCGGGTCGCATCGGTCGCTATGAAGATACGGTGCTGTACTCAACCCTAATGCCCTGCTATCTCTGTGCGGGTGCTGTAGTGCAGTTTGGCATCAAAAAAGTGATTGCGGGTGAATCCCAGACCTTTCCGGGGGCGCGGGAGTTCATGGCAGCCCACGGCTCTGAAGGAGAGTAGCGAAATTTTAGGACACGGGAATACGCGGCAAGCGGTTCTTGAAGCCACAGAGAATTTCCCAAGTAATTGTGCCTAGGGTGTCCGCCCAAGTTTCTACGGTTAGGCAGTCCCCGCCATCTTCGCCAAGAAGGGTCACCACATCCCCCTCCTGAAGGCCATCAATGTCACTGACATCAATCATCAGTTGATCCATCGTAATGGCCCCCACTTGGCGAACGCGCTTTCCCTGAACCAAGACTTCGAGCTTGTTGGAAAGAAGGCGGGGCACCCCATCAGCGTAGCCAATGCCCACAACGGCAATTTTCATCGGCTTGGGGGCAATGAATTGGTGGCCATAGCTAATGCCCGTATGGGCGGGAATCTCCTTCAACAGGGTAATGCGCGATCGCACTTGCATCACTGGTCGCAGCGGCACCACCCCCCGTAAATGGGGCGCCGGATACACGCCGTAGAGACTCAAACCAACGCGCACCATGTCATAGTGACTACTGCGGTTGGCCAAGGTGGCTGCTGAATTGGCCATGTGACGGCGCACAGCCCCTAAACCTAGGGCTGAAATCTGTTCCCACACCTGTTCAAAATAGGCCTGCTGCTGCCACATCAAACTGGGATCGGTGTCATCGGCACTGGCAAAGTGAGAATAGATTCCTTGGATGCGCAGGTGGGGTAACCGCTGCACAAACTGCACAAATTCGACTGCATTCTGCCACGGACAGCCCAAGCGGGACATGCCTGTATCAATCATCAAATGGACATCAAGAGGTTCCCGCCGGTGATCAGCGTAGTCAGAGAAAATCAAGGCTTGCTTGGGTGTAGAGAGGGTGGGCTGAAGCTGCCACTCGGCCATCATCTGCACCTGCACGGGCAAATTGACGGATCCCAAGACCAAAATTGGCGCTGTAATCCCCGCCTGCCGTAGGGCAATCCCTTCGGGGATTGTTGCCACCCCTAACCATGTGGCGCCGTGGGCTAAAACCGTCTGTGCCACCGTGAGGGCGCCATGACCATAGGCATCTGCTTTCACCACGGCTAAAAGTTCCGTTGTTGGTGCCAGCCATTGGCGAAGATGTTGGGTATTCGCTGCCAAGGCCGCCAAATCAATTTCAATCCACGCGCGCTCACACTCCTGGGAACTGGTGAGCTGTTCCTGACTGAGCATTGTTTTTCCTATCCTCACACCATAACTTCCCCACAGGGGGTGACCAACCCTACAGCCACGGGTGCTCTGTGATTCAATGTATAGCACCCGATGTTCAGTCTTAGCGTCAATCATTCGCTTCTTAGCAAAACCTGCTAGAGTGGCACTACAGCCCTTTTCTATGACCTAGAGTCCATCAAGGAGATCTCGCGGTTTTGAGCGTGTCCCATCTCCGTAAAAAGGGCAGTAGATTGGCTGTGGTTGCCCTCTTGCTGAACGGGGCAATGTCATTTTTGTTGGTGTGAGGTCGAGGTTCGAGTGGACAACTGGCACAAGACATCCCTAGGGCTAAATCCTCTGGGAGCGATTGGCGTGTTTGACAGTGGGGTGGGGGGCTTAACGGTTTTACAGGCACTCCAACGCCTTTTACCCCAAGAATCGTTTCTCTACTTTGGGGATACAGCACGGTTGCCCTATGGAACTCGCCGCCGCAGTGAAATCCTGCAATATGTGCGGGAGATTTTGACGTGGATGCATTCCCAAGGCGTCAAGATGGCGGTGATGGCCTGCAACACCAGTTCAGCCCTTGCCTTGGCACAGGTTCGCAGTGAGTTTCCCTTTCCGATCCTTGGCTTGATTGTCCCCGCTGCCAAGATGGCGGTCACGCTGGGAAAGCGCATTGGTGTCATTGCTACCCCCGCAACGGTTAAAAGCGGTGCCTATGCACGGGCACTTCAGGAACTCTCACCCACAGTGGCGATCGCTCAAGTGGCTTGCCCTGAGTTTGTCCCCCTTGTGGAAAGCAATTGCCTAGAGGGCGATCGCGTCCACCGCATTGTTTGTCAGACCCTAAACCCCCTAGTTCAATTTGACCCCGATACCCTCATTTATGGTTGCACCCATTACCCCCACCTGCGCCCTGTGATTGAGCAGTATTTGCCCGCAACGGTTCATCACCTTGATCCTGCCCATGCCGTTGCCCGTGCAACAGTGCGCAAACTAGAGGCCATGAATTTAGCGACTCCTTGCCCCCAAGGCCAAGTGCACTTTTATGTCAGTGGGATACCCGAACAATTTGCCCAGTTAGCCAGTCGATGGCTGGGATACTACCCAACGGTGGAGCATCTATCCTTGAGTGTCTTGACCCAATTCTATCCGCCATTAGAGATAACCGCCCCGCCACCAGAGGTCTCCGTGGTTGTTGCCAGCTAGGTGCCCTTGGGAATTTTGGCACAATAGAACTATGCCATCTGGCTGTGTTGTCTATTCACCACCCTTGGAGGATTCCCGTGAGTAGTACCAGTAATTTTCAAGAGGCGATTCGCGAGGCGCGTAGTAGCGCGATTGTAGGGCCTAATGTGATTCGCAATGCCCTGCCCTTTGTCGGTGGTGGCCTCGTCCTGACGGCGGTGGGTAGCTGGGGTGGCCTCGGCGTCATCAGCGCCGCACCTCAACTGTTCATGCCCACATTCATTGTTGCCATTATTGCTGAACTTGTCCTCTTTTTTGTGGCACAGGGAGCCGCTCGCAAAGGGAATAATGGGCTAGCCCTACCCCTGTTGGCCACCTACAGTTTGCTGTCGGGTTATACGCTCTCTGGATTGATTGCCCTTGCCCTCAGCACCGTGGGCATTATGGGGATCATCATTGCCGCTGGTGGCTGTGGCATTACCTTTATGGCCGCTAGTCCCATTGGTTCCAATCTGTCGGAACGTGATGGTTTTGCCCTTGCCAAAACGGTACAACTGGGGATTATTGCCCTGCTGGTGGTGCTCGTTCTCCAGTTAGTCTTCAGCTTCTTTGGTGTCTTTACACCCACGTTTCTGGAAATTGCGATTTCTGGCATTGGTGTCGTGCTCTTTGTGGGGGCTGCGGTGGTGGACTTCTTTGTGCTGCCCCGTACCTACCGCGATGATCAGTACCTCTCTGCTGCCCTTTCGATGTACCTGACCTACATCAACCTGTTTATCTTTATCCTGCGGTTACTGATTGCCCTCAATCGCAGTCGCTAAAACAGCAGATGACACTGGGCATGATCCCGGAGCAGATGGTCACAGAGAACGAGAGCTACCATTGCCTCGACCATCGGCACCGCTCGCGGTAACACACAGGGATCATGCCGCCCTTTTGCCGCTAGCATGGTTTCTTCACCCGCTTGGTTCACGGTTTTCTGGGCTTGACCAATGGTGGCGGTGGGCTTAAAAGCTACCCGCAAAATAATGTTTTCGCCATTGGAGATGCCCCCCTGAACCCCCCCAGAGCGATTGGTGCGGGTGCGAATTCTTCCCTGTTCATCGGTATAAAACTCGTCATTGTGCTCTTGACCCGTGAGCAGGGTACCGGCAAAGCCAGAACCAATTTCAAAGCCCTTACTGGCGGGCAGCGACATCACCCCCTTGGCAAGATCTGCTTCTAGTTTGTCAAAGACGGGGGAGCCTAGGCCGACAGGCACATTGCGAACCACGCACTCAATGACACCGCCAATGGAGTTGGCCTGCCGCCGCACCTCATCCACAAGGGCAATCATCTTTTCTGCGGTGGTGGCATCGGGACAGCGCATGATATTCGCCTCAACGGCAGCCGCTGCCACGGTATCAGGATCAACAACGGCTTCAATGTCCTTGACCCGCTTGACGTAGGCAATGATTTCGGTACCCGCGACTTGAGCCAGAATTTTGCGGGCGATCGCCCCCGCGGCCACACGCCCAATGGTTTCCCGTGCCGAGGCACGGCCCCCCCCTTGCCAGTTGCGAATCCCGTATTTGCCGTCATAGGTAGCATCTGCATGGGAGGGACGATAGACCCGTGCCATTTCGGCATAATCTTCGGGGCGAGTGTCCTTGTTGCGCACCAGAATCGCAATGGGCGTGCCGAGGGTTTTGCCCTCAAAGACACCGGAGAGAATTTCACAGCGATCGCTCTCTTGGCGAGGGGTCGTGAGCCGACTTTGGCCGGGGCGGCGGCGATCCAGTTCCTTTTGAATATCCGCTTCTGACAGTTCCAATCGGGGAGGGCAGCCATCCACAACCACCCCTACACCGCCCCCGTGGGATTCACCAAAGGTGGTGACGCGAAAGAGATGCCCAAACGTATTGCCCATAGTGATTTCTGAAACCTACGATCCGCTCACCCGAAAGGCCATGCCACAGCCACAGGTTTGACTGGCATTGGGATTGTGGAAGCGAAAAGCGCCCCCCATTAAGTCTTCGATGTAATCCACCCGCAACCCCCGCAACATCTCAGCCGCTTCCGCCGCGATCGCGATTGTCCAGCCTTGGGACTGGGTGAGCACATCCGTCGGCTCGGGTTCGGTCACAAGGGCAAGATCGTAGCGCCAGTCACCGCAGGCACTAGGTTGCACCTGAATCCGTAGAATCGCGGCCCGACCTCGACTGACGCCATGGGCTTGGAGACGTTCCAACTCTTGAATGGCTGCGGGGGTCAATTCCACCATCTTGCACCAAACTAGCGGGAACCATCAGTATATCGTGGTTTGAGGAGGTTGGTGAGAGCTGCCTTGGCGTTGGGGTAGTCAAATTGAAATCCCGTAGCCAGCGTCCGCTCCGGCAAGACCCGCTGCCCCTTGAGCACCACATCGGCACCTTCCCCCAGCAGCAATTGGAGAACTGGGGCAGGCACAGGCAACCAAGAGGGGCGCTGCATCACCTCTCCTAATACCCGGCAAAAGTCCGCCATCGTCAGTGGCTCTGGGGCGGTGGCATTGTAAACCCCCTGCATTCCCGCTTGATCCACTGCGGCCAGAATCAGGCGCACTAAGTCCTGCTGATGGATCCACGAAAACCACTGCTGACCCGACCCAAGGGGCCCCCCTAGATATAACTGAAAGGGCAATAGGAGCTTGGCCAGTGCCCCCTGCTCGCCGAGGACAATGCCAAAACGCAGAATTACGAACCGCACCCCTAAATCCGTTACCTCTTGGGCAGCCGCTTCCCAGTCCACACAGACCTTGGCCAGAAAATCATTTCCCGCTGCATGGGTTTCGACAAACGTTTCTGTATCGCTAGTGCCGTAGTAGCCAATGGCAGAGGTCGAGACCAATACCCGCGGGCGCTGTTGACATTGGGCGATCGCCCGCACCAACTGCTGTGTGCCGACAACCCGGCTATCGTAGATCTCCTGTTTGCGCTGCGCTGTCCAGCGACCATTGGCAAGGGGTTCTCCTGCCAAGTTAATTACTGCATCCGCCCCCTCAAGGGCAGCAAACCAGTCCCCAGCGGCTTTGGGGGTATAGCCCACCCATTCAACATGGGTCATGCCAGCGAATTGTTTGGCGGCTTTCGCCGGGGAGCGTACTAAGGCAACCACGTGATCGCCGCGATCGCTGAGGGCGCTGACGACCTGCTGCCCGACAAATCCAGTAGCACCGGTTACAACGACTCTCATAGATCCCTATCCATGGGTTGCGCTGGACGCTTTTGCCTCAAGGGCGGCCACCACGGGTTGCCACTCTGTACCGTAGCGTTCCCGCAGGGTGTGCCAAGCTGCCACTTGACCTGCGGCGTATTCACCGGGCTTACCCCACTGCAAAAAGGCACTGAGGACGGATTTCTCATTGGCATCGAGAAAGCGAATGGCGTAGGTAGGAAAGTTGCCCCGCTTGGCTTGCCCTTCCTCAAAGCGAATTTTGGCCACCTGATCCATATTCAAGTGAAACTCAAAGTCCTCCGTGTGCATATTGGCATAGCGCCCCTTGGGCAGTTCAGCATAGAAAACCTTGGTGAGGGGCGATCGCACCTCCAGAACGGCAGTTTCGTTTGTAACCACAAGGCGCAGTAGCCCCAATTGCTCACAATCCCTGAGAAATTGCTGAAAGGAGGGAGAAGTATCAGACATCGTTGGTGCATCAGCTATGAACGCTTCTTCCACTGTGACGCACAGAGGATGCTGATGCAAGACTGCCAAGTTGGTCTTTGTTATTTGGCCTTGGCCAAGTGCAGCACCACCCCCAAGCCTGCTCCCATGTCCTCCGGGGTCACCTTACCATCGTGGTTGGCATCGAGGGCATCAAACACTGCATCCGTTCCCAGCCACTCTTCGCGGGTAATAATGCCATCGCCATCGAGGTCATAGACATGGAAGAGTTCTTCTGCTGCATGGGTGAGGGTTTCCGCCCCTTCAAGGCGGGTCAGTCGCTGCGTCAAGAGATCCTCAAGGGTCTCCAGTGCCTTGGTGAAGCCCTTAATGCCCTCATCCAGTTTTTCACTGGCCATCTCATCAGCCGCGTGCATCTTGCGGAAGGTGGCTTCATCCATAGCGACTTTTTCAATGTCAAGGGTGGCAGCGATCGCCGGATCCAGTTTGCGTTTTAGCTCGCCATTGGTGTTTTGTAGCTCCTGTAGCAGTGCCGGTGAAATCGTCAGCAGATCACAACCCGCCAGTTCAATAATTTCGCCAATGTTGCGGAAGCTGGCGCCCATCACTTCCGTGGGGTAGCCGAATTTCTTGTAGTAGTTGTAGATTTTGGTGACGGAAATCACCCCTGGATCCTCAGGCCCTGGATACTCGGCACGACCTGTTTTTTTCTTGTACCAGTCGAGAATGCGCCCAACAAAGGGGGAAATCAATGTCACACCCGCCTCAGCACAGGCGATCGCCTGATGGAAGCCAAACAGCAGGGTTAAATTACAGTGAATGCCCTCTTTTTCGAGAATTTCGGCAGCGCGGATGCCTTCCCAGGTCGAGGCAATTTTAATCAGCACGCGATCGCGCCCCACGCCTGCGGCTTCGTATTGGCCAATCAACTCCCGCGCCTTTTGCACTGTAGCTTCTGTATCGTAGGAGAGCCGCGCATCTACTTCCGTTGAGACCCGACCGGGGATAATTTGCAAAATTTTCAAGCCAAAGGCCACCGCCAAGCGATCCACAGCAAGGGAGACAATCTCACGGGGAGTAGCACCAGACCCCAAATCAGCTTTGGCTTTGCGCAGGGTTTCATCCACAATGGGCTGGTACTCCTTCATTTGGGCAGCAGCCGTAATCAACGAGGGATTGGTGGTGGCATCACGGGGGGTGAATTTTTCGATGGCGAGGATGTCTCCCGTATCGGCGACCACAACTGTCATTTGTCGCAACTGTTCCAGCAAGTTCATGGGACAAGTCTCCCAAACGTGTCCCTTTCATTATCGTTCGCCAGCCCAAGGGTCGGGGAAAGCGCCGTAACAAAGCGCAATATGTCACCCCTCGGCTCTCTAGGTGTCATCGATGAGCGACCAACCTTGCGCCTCAACCCGCGATCGCCAGTGCTGCCAGTGCCGCTCAAGTTCCTGCCCCATTTCGGGAGTATTGAGGTGATTGCGCCAAAGAATCAGGGCATCCTCTGGGGGGTTCTCGTAGTAGTGGGGACGCCGTCCGACCAGTTCAAAGCCAAAGCGCTGATAGAGTTGTTGGGCGGCTGCATTGCTGGCGCGTACTTCCAACGTTGCCCACTGGCGATCGCCCCCTTGATGCCCCAGTTGCAAGAGCCGACATAGGAGTAACCCTGCTAACCCCTGCCGCCGGTACTGCGGATGCACCATCAACAGCACCAGGTGCAATTCATCGGCAATCCCCCAGCTCACGCCACAGCCCCACACTCCATCAAGGGTGGCCACCACCAGCAGCGTATGTTGCGGATTCTCCAACTCACGGGCATAGCCTTGGTGCGACCAAAAGCCCCCCAGACACACCTGATCCAGTTGAACGATGCTATCTAAATCCTTAATCGTTGGGCGTCGTAATTCTAATTGCCCCATGGCCGTTGCCTGCAAGGGAGAGTGCTATCATGCAGAGGAAATGGTACCCTATAGCAGCGCTATGGCAGAAGAGACGCCCACCCAAGCCCCCAAAAAAGAAAAGCCCCCCGCCATTGAGGATAAACCCTTTGCTGAGTTTATTAATGAGGCTTTTTTGCCTGCTCTCCAGAACGCCCTCAGCGCCAAAGTGGGGGATGTGAGTCTGCGCCTAGAGGAGAATACCGTGATGGGTGAGTGGGGCAAGGGAATGTATCAGTTTCGCCTCTACTTCCTAGAGGGGGATATCCAAGGGCCGAAGGCTTTTGTCTGTAGCAGCGGTGGCATTGCCCCCAGCACCATTGAGCCATTTTTGGGGGATGAGCGTAAAGTAACGCTTGATCTACTGGTCTTTGGGGTGATGCAGCGCCTGAATGGCCAAAAGTGGTTGGGAGGCAATTAGCGAGAGTATGGCCACAGCAATTCAAGTGGGCGATCGCGCCCCTGACTTTGAACTCACGGCTGCCGATGGCCGCAAGGTGAAGCTCTCTGACTTTCGTGGCAAAAAGAACGTTGTCCTCTACTTTTACCCCGCCTCAGAAACCCCCGGCTGCACGATTCAAGCCTGTGCCTTTCGCGATGCCTACAGTGTTTTCCAAGAACTGGGCGCTGAAGTGATTGGCATTAGTGGCGACCCCGTGGAGCGGCAGCAGGGCTTCCAGAAAAATCACCAACTCCCCTTTCTCGTCCTCAGTGATCCCGGCAACAAGGTTCGCCAGCAGTATGGTGCCTCTTCGCTCTTTGGTCTCTTTCCGGGGCGGGTCACCTATGTCATTGATCAAGAGGGTGTGGTGCGCTACGTTTTTGACTCTATGCTCAACTTCAAAGCCCACGTAGATGAGGCGCTCAAGATTTTGCGGCAGTTGGCCAGTGCCACTGCCTAAAACAAGCGATCGCAATCACACCCCAACGGTAAGCGAGTTCACTGCCAAGGCCAACTCCCTAGGGCTAGGGTAGAGCTATTCTTCTTAGGAGTTTGGCCATGCGTTCCTACCTTGCCCTTGTACCTGCGGTGACCCTCTTTCTGTTGTCCCTTGGTTCTCTCAGCCTTGCTCAGGGAACGACCCCTGTGGTGAGCCAGCCTTCCAGTCTTGTGGCGCGACTGCGGGCGAATCTGCCGAACCGTGGTGTTCCCGGTAGTCGCTTTGGGGGGGCAACCCGTGGAGCCTGTGTTAGCGGCAGTGAACGTTTAACCGCCTTACTCCCTGATACCCACCTTGGCCAAACGGCTGTGGCGACACCAACCCTCTTTGTTTTTGTGCCCAAGAGCAAAGCCACGCAGGGGGAAGTGGTGATTGCTGATGCTGAGCATCGTCCCCTAGCAACAATGGTGGTGGATCTACCCGCTGAACCGGGGATTCTGGCACTGAAGCCCAATGTGCAACTCCAACCCGGCCAAGACTACCGCTGGATCTTTACCCTACTGTGTGGTGCTGATGCCGATGATCCCTCCGCCTTTATCTCTGTCAGTGGCGTGATTTCGCGGGTGCAGCCGGCCACGGATTTGGCAAAGCAACTTCAGGGCAAGAGTGGGGGCGATCGCCTTGGGGCAGCAGTTGATGCGGGTCTTTGGTACGAAACCTTGGCGATTTTGGCCGAGCTGCAAGGGAATGAAGCCACACGGAACCTAGCCCGCAGTGAATGGGTCGCCGTATTATCTGCCGTTGGTCTAGGGAGTATTGCCCAAGCGCCCCTAGTACAATAAAACTGAATGAGTTAGCGCGGTGGTTGCGGGAGTCTCTCACTCCTGAGGAAAGTCCGGGCTTCCGAAAGACCAAGCTTGCTGGGTAACGCCCAGTGCGGGTGACCGCGAGGATAGTGCCACAGAAATATACCGCCGATGGAGGGAAACCTCACAGGCAAGGGTGCAACGGTGCGGTAAGAGCGCACCAGCAACATCGAGAGGTGTTGGCTCGGTAAACCCCGGCTGGAAGCAAGGTGTGCTAGCGCTAAGGAACTAGGGTTGGTCTTTTCCCCAGTTCTTTGCTAGCCAGAGCCGCTAGAGGCACTTGGTAACAAGTGTCCCAGATAGATAACCACCCTTTGAACAGAACCCGGCTTACGTCTAACTCATTCATTAGACCCTTTTGCAAATCCCTTGTGAGGATGTGTCCTTGAGTCTTTGCCCCCCTTGTCTAGATCCTCTATGGTGAAGCTGGGTTATCTTGGCCCAGTGGGCACCTACAGTGAAGAAGCCGCTCAAAGCTACGCCCAATGGCAACAGGGAGAACCCCTGACGCTGATTCCTTTGACGACGATCGCTGGCTGTTTGGAGGCGTTGGCCGCCAGCGAGTTGGATTTGGCGCTAGTCCCCAGTGAAAATTCCGTTGAGGGCAGTGTCAACATTACCCTTGATTCACTATGGCGACTGGATACGCTGCACATTCAGTACGCCTTTATCCGCCCCATTGTCCATGCCTTCATTGCCCAAACCACAGATTTCGCCCAAATTCAAGCGGTCTATTCCCATCCCCAAGCTCTCGGGCAGTGCCAGCGCTGGTTACAAGCCCATCTTTCCCATGCTCGCCAATGTCCGGTGACCTCCACCGCCGAAGGGCTGCAATACGTGGCTCAATCCGATCGGGTGGCGGCGATCG
Source organism: Thermosynechococcus sp. PKX82 (assembly GCF_031583255.1). Taxonomy (NCBI): domain Bacteria; kingdom Bacillati; phylum Cyanobacteriota; class Cyanophyceae; order Acaryochloridales; family Thermosynechococcaceae; genus Thermosynechococcus; species Thermosynechococcus sp. PKX82. The sequence goes on from NZ_CP134169.1 coordinate 1,620,180, forward strand.
CCTCCGTGCGAGCCGCCCAACTCCATCAACTACCCATTGTCGCCACCGAAATTCAGGATATTCCCGACAATTGCACGCGGTTTTGGGTGGTGAGTCGCCAACAGGGGGACGGCTGGCCCCAGCCGGGGGATACCCACACTTCCATTGCCTTTAGCCTGAAGGCCAATGCCCCCGGTGCCCTGCTCAAGGTGCTGCAACTCTTTAGCGATCGCCAGATTAACCTCAGCCGCATTGAATCGCGCCCCAGCAAACGTGCTTTGGGGGATTATCTCTTCTTTGTTGACTTAGAGGTGAATGGTCGCCCTGATGTGGTGGCTGATTGTCTGCTGGCGCTTAAGGACGCTACAGATGTGTTGAAGGTCTTTGGTAGTTATCAATTTCTAGACCTCGGAGAATAGATTGGCCATGCGTATCGGTGTCCCCAAAGAAATGAAGGATCAAGAATTCCGCGTCGGTCTGACGCCAGCAGGGGTGCAAAGTCTGCGGGAGCGCGGTCATGAGGTTCTCATTGAAAGTGGCGCGGGGGTGGGTTCAGGCTTTCTCGATGAGGCCTATGTTGCCGCAGGGGCCCAAATTGTGGCCACGGCCCAAGCGGCGTGGGATGCCCAACTGGTGGTCAAAGTCAAGGAACCCTTGCCCTCGGAGTATCGCTATTTGCGTTCTGGCCAACTGCTCTTTACCTACTTGCACCTTGCCGCTAGTCGGGAGCTGACGGTGGCTCTGTTGGAATCGGGGATTACCGCGATCGCCTATGAAAGTGTTGAAGAAACGCATCATCACCAACGCAGCTTCCCGCTGCTAACCCCCATGAGCATGATTGCCGGTCGCTTGGCAGTGCAGTTTGGTGCCCGCTTCCTAGAGCGTACCCAAGGGGGGCGGGGAGTGCTCCTCAGTGGCATTCCGGGGGTGCGGCCGGGGCGGGTTGTCATTTTAGGGGGCGGTGTCGTCGGCACAGAGGCGGCGCGGATGGCTGTGGGTTTGGGGGCACAGGTGAGCATTCTCGATATTAATGTCGAGCGTCTCAAGTACCTAGAAACCCTCTTTGGCGCCCGGGTGGAGTACCTCTACAGCAGTTCTCACCTCATTGCTGAGCTATTGCCCCAAGCCGACTTAGTGATTGGTGCTGTCCTTGTGCCGGGTCAGCGTCCTCCCTGTTTGGTGCCCAAGTCCCTTGTGCAAACGATGCGCCCCGGCGCTGTGATCATTGATGTGGCCGTGGATCAAGGGGGCTGTGTGGAAACGCTGCGACCCACGACCCATTCCAACCCCACCTATACCGCCTTTGGTGTGGTTCACTATGGCGTGCCGAATATGCCGGGAGCTGTGCCTTGGACAGCCACCCAAGCCCTGACGAATAGCACCTTGCCCTATATTCTTTGCCTCGCCGATCATGGCGATCGCGCCCTCGAACTCTCCCCTGCCCTTGCCAAGGGTCTAGTGGTCAAGCAGCACCATTTAGTCCATCCCGATGTGCGGGTTGTCTTTCCTGATCTTTAGGCCGACGATCAAGTACCTCTGGACAGGCTGAGCCCCGTTCTCATTGACGCTCATCCCGCTAAGGCTAGGCGTATAGCAGGAGATTCCCCGTTCACAGCATCTCTACGAAAAACCTAGGCCATGCTAGTTGAAGTCCGTCCGAGGTGGAGAGAAAGTATTCCAGGTCAACATCGAGGCCAACCACCCGCTTCAAGACTTGCTGCAATGCTTGGGCGTTAACCGACGCTAAATCAGGGTTGGTCTGCTTTGCTTGGGTTAATCCTTGGCACTGCACGTTGAAGCTGGGGTAGGGGGCATCCGCTGGGATGATGTACTCGCTAGGCACAGAGCAGGCATTGACTGGACATTTGCGCGAAGCAATCCAGTCTTTGCGCTCCCTCAGCGCATCATTTCAAACTTGGCGACACACGTCTAGATCGTAGTCGATCTGCTTAGCCTGCTGCTGGGTTAGTTTTAGTTTGTACTCGTACGTCAGGGTGATCATGAGTGGACTATAGCTATCAGTCGCACCCGATGTTCGGTGCTAGCTCAATATATCCAGCAACAAGCTGAGATTGAGTGACTGCTCCCTATGGTCGCCCGCCGCCTCACCACTACCTAACCGCTTTGCGGTATAGACGGAGCACTGCGGCGAATTTTGGTAGATTGAATGGCAAGAAACTCATTGACACAAGGGCAATAGTAACGTCACAAAGTAAAACACAAGGGGTGCCGTAAAAACATAGCTATCGGCGCGATCCAAAATGCCGCCATGCCCGGGAATCAACTGGCCAGAATCTTTGACGCCGGCATCCCGTTTCATCATTGACTCCGTTAAGTCCCCCAATAGACTGGCAATGCCAATCATGAGGCCAAACATTGCACCCAAAAGCCAAGGGAGTGGCCAGCCGAGGGAATGTGCTCCCCAAAGGGCGACGCCTAAACTCCCTAAAACGCCAAACACTGCCCCTTCTACGGTTTTCTTGGGACTGATGTGGGAAAGCCGTGTCCGGCCAAAGAGCTTACCAACAGCATAGGCACCAATATCTGCCGCCCAAATACAGACAAAGGCCAAGAGGGTTACCTGCAACCCCAAGGGCAAAGCGGTGAGTTGAAACTGCTCTGGCCAAAATCCTCCCAAAGGTAATGTTGCCTGTTGCTCCAATCCCCGCAAGCGCACCCAATAGCTTGGCAAATAGCCGCCGTAAAATAGCCCCATGATTGAAGTGGAAATGTCGGCGATCGAGGCCAGCTTGGGTTGAAATAGCAAGTAGAAGCAAATGAAGGTACCTGCGACGGGAAAGACAGCATCCGCAAGGTCTGGACGCAGCAGTGAGGTGATCAGGAGCACTTGACTCACCACGAGGGTGGTTTTAGCCGCCGGCGCACTCCCTTTGGCACGGGCTAGCTCAAAGTATTCCAGTTGACCCAGATAAATCAGTGCCCCAATGCCCAGACAAAAATACCAACCGCCTAGAAAGGTCATCAGCAGCGCGAGAGCGATCGCGACAAGTCCACTGGCAATGCGGATCCAGAGCATGGTGGTGAGGGGCGGTGATAAGGGGTTACATTGAGCCGCGCGTTGAGTATTTGCGTAGCGCGTCCAAAGAACGATCGCCGCTACAATAAAAAGTTTAATCTAAATTCACCAACGTTAAGGAAACATTAACAGACTCGCAGCCAAAACAGGATGCATGGCAATGTCCTTGGCAAGCTATAACGGATCAGGGAACATCATGGGGGCAAGGGCGTCATGAAAAGCGATTGGTCTGAGGTCGATTGTATCCATGACATCCAGTCTTCCCCTTGCTTGGACGCGTGTTGAGGAGACCAGTGCTCGGGTGACGCTGCCGCTGACAAAACTTACACCCCAAGAGTTGGTTGTCCGCTGTCAAGCCGGCAGAACCCCAGATCGTGCTGCCTTTACTGAATTGTTGCGGCGATACCAATCCCATGTGGAGCGAATTATCTATCACCTCGCGCCCGACTGGGACGATCGCGCCGACCTTGTGCAAGAAGTCTGGATTCGGGTCTATCGCAACATTCACAAACTCCAAGACGCCAGCAAATTTCGGGGTTGGCTCAGCCGCATTGCCACCAACTTGTTTTACGATGAGTTGCGCAAACGCAAACGCCATCAACCGCCCCTGTCGCTGGATGCACCCCTGAAAACCCAAGAGGGTGAAATGAGCTGGGAACTTGCCGCCAGTGATGCCAGTCCCGATGACCGGTTGCGTACGGATGAATTCTATGATCAATTACGGCGGGCGATCGCCAACCTACCGGCAACCTTTCGGACAACGATTGTTCTGCGGGAAATTGAAGGCCTCTCCTACGAAGAAATTGCCCAAATCACTGGGGTTTCCCTCGGAACCGTGAAATCGCGAATCGCCCGTGCCCGACAGCGACTCCAACTAGAACTCCAACCCCACCTCGATCTCCCTTCAACCTGATGCGAATCACCCCTACCCTTTTCCTGCAAGGACAGACCCCTATGATGGACGAACTGGATCACTGCAAACGCGATACCTTTGAACTCCTGAGCGCCTACCTCGATGGTGAAGTGACGGCTGCAGAACGGCAACAGGTGGAAGCATGGCTGGCCACTGACCCCGAAGGCCAACGCCTCTATCAGCGACTCCTGACCCTCAAGCAACAGATGCAAGAACTGCCCGTACCCTTGACCCCCTGTCCAGCGGATCGTTTGGCCGCTGAAGTGATTGCTAAGGCCCATCGCCCCCGTCGTATTTGGGTCTTAGGGAGTGCAGGAGCAACCCTAGCGGCATCCTTCGTGGCAATGCTGACGGGTCTAATTCCCAATCCCTTCTCCAGTCTGCCTGTGGCTATCACCAGTCCTGCCGGCATTGAGCCAGCGGTATCTCCTCTACCGATTGAGCCAACGGCAGTTGGTTTGATGCTCAGTCTTGACCGTCCCCCTGTGGCCATTCCCGTCAGTGAAACGGCTCCTGCGGCGCTGCCGGCACCTTGGGCAAGTTCACAGCCAAGGACTGAAGCTACTGACCAGGAATAATCTCCGGCTTGAAGGGACGCTCCAAAAGACAGTTGAGGGCAGCTTGGGGAGTGAGATGGCCACTAAGAACGGCATTCACCATCGCCGTAATCGGGATATCTAACTGGTGCTGCTGGGCATAGGTGCAGAGCACGCGAGCAGTGTTCACCCCTTCAGCCGTCCCCTTGGTCAGCGCTAGGGCTTGGGAGAGGGATTGACCCTGGGCAAGATGCCACCCCACTTGATAGTTGCGACTCAGGGCGCTGGTACAGGTGGCGAGGAGATCCCCTAACCCTGAAAGGCCGTAGAAAGTTTCCACTTGTCCGCCCCAGTGGGTACCCACCCGCACCATTTCCACCAGTCCTCGGGTAATCAGGGCAGAGCGGGCATTGACGCCAAGACCCAGACCATCATTGACGCCACAGGCGATCGCAATCACATTTTTGAAGATGCCCCCCATTTCCACACCCCGCCGATCCTCATTGCTATAGAGGCGAAAGGTGGTACTGCCCAAACAGTCTTGCACTGGCTTGGTGGCTGCTGGCTTTCCCCCCACCACTGCCGCTGCCGGTAGTCCCTGTTGAATTTCACCGGCCAAGTTGGGGCCAGAAAGAACGACGAGATCGTGATGCGGGCAGTAGGTTTGCCAAATATCCGCTGCTGTGGCAAAGGTTTCTGCTTCTAAACCCTTGGTGGCACTGACAAGGATGGTGTCTAGGGGGGGCTTGAGGGCGGCCACTTGGGCAGCGACTTCCCGCACAGCTTTGATGGGGAGAGCCGAAACCAATAAGTGAATCTCTTGGAAAAGAGCAGCCGAGAGTGCCCCCTGCGATCGCCCCCAGCAGGAGACCCTGCAGCCCTGTTGCTCAAATAGGTATGCCAGTGTTTGTCCCCAATGACCTAAGCCCAAAATCAATACCCTTGGGGACATACCATCCCCGTCCTAGGGCGTAACCGTTAGATTTTGAAATTGTTGCTGCTGTCGTTTGCGAAAGGCCTCTGCTTCAGCATTAAGATTTTCCATTTGATCCGCCACTACTTCGTTGGGATCGCGACCATCCATCAAACGCAGGCGATTCATCAGTCCGGGCACGGAAAAGTTGCCATTCTGGGGATTAAGAATGCTTCCCAAATCATTGGTATTGCCGTTTTGTTGCCAGCCTTCCATTGGGTTATTCGTGTTTGCAGTCTGGGCAAGCGCCATACCCCCGAGATTGAGAGTGAGTGCAGCAAGGGCAAGACTGGTGAGATAGCGAGGTGTCATGGGTCACTCCTCAAAACATGCGCTAGGAATGCAGACGATAGGATGGCTTAATCGGTGCCGAGGGCTGTACAAGGGATTATACCAAGTCTTTGTCCTTGCCTAGGGGTTGCAGAAGTAGCATTGACTGGGATCGGCAACGGCTTCAGGAACTGGCACTGTGAGTTGGTGCAAACAGCGTTGACAGCGGTAACGGCTGGCTTTGATGGCGCTGGTGGGTGCGCCACACCGTTCACAGGGTAGCCCCGGCAGTTTCTCACGAGCCACAAACCCCGGCCAACCACACTGAGGACAGCCCTGAGCCATTGCTTGAACGAGGTCAGCAGCCGCTTGAGCAATCACCTGCATGCGCGTCGGGTTCATGTGGGCCCGCATATCGGTTTCAAGGTGAATGGTGGGGCGATCGGTTTCCAAGGTGGCGATCGCCCTTTGCAACTGTTCCTCGCTTTGAATCCCTTTGAAAATTGGCGTATTGGGTAGAGGATCCGCCTGCGCCATTGCAATCAAACCATGGGATGGAAAGCCCACCCGTGCGCCAAAGGCCAAGGCCTCTTCAAGATGACTCACGGTGGCATGGTTAAAGTTGGTTTCTAGGGAGAGCACCTCCCCCCGCAAGACAAGGTCATGGCGGCGATCCACAAGCAGGATGAGTTCGCGATCGCTCGGAAGCATCGGAAATTGCGGATGAGGGCCAAAGCTCCCCTCACTGGCAACCACTAAGTCTGCCTCCGTTTGTGTCAGCACCGCTTCTGCCTTGGCGAGAGCTGCCTCCTCTTGGGTGCCACAGCGGGGAATTTCACGGCTAAACGTCCCAAAGCGATCGCTATCAAAATCCGAGGCCACAACCACCGTTACCCCTAGACGCGCCAGCACCGGGGCGATCGCCTGCTCTTTGCCATGCTTGGTGGCAAGAATGGCTGTTCGTCCTTGGAAATAGGAATCCGTCGCCTTAAACATCACCGCCGAGGTATGCCTCAATCACCTTGGGATCATTTTTAACCGTCAGGGGATCCCCTAAAGCAATGAGTTGACCAAAGTCCAATACTGCCAAGCGATCGCACAAACTCATCACCAAGGGCACATGGTGCTCAATGAGAATCACCGTCAGGTCAAAGGTCTCCTTGAGGCGGCGAATTAACTCACAGAGGTCTTGCTTTTCCTTGGGGTTCATACCCGCAGCCGGTTCATCTAACAAGAGCAGGCGGGGTTGCAGTGCCAAGGCACGCGCCAGTTCAAGGCGGCGTTGTTCACCATAGGGTAAGTTGCCTGCCCGCTCGTGGCGCCGCTCATAGAGATTCACCCAGTAGAGGAGTTCCTTGGCGCGGTTTTCCAAGCGCTCCTGAACATACCGTACGGGCGCTGCTCCCCAGAGGTTTGCCCAAAAACCGGCAGGGGCATGGAGATGCTGTCCCATGCGCACATTCTCCCAAACACTCATCTCTGGAAAGAGGCGAATATTTTGAAAGGTGCGAGCAATGCCCAACCCAGCAATCTGGTGGGGCTTAAGCAGGTGCAGGGGCTGCTGCTGAAACTGAATTTCTCCTGAGGTGAGAGGAATTAACCCCGTCAGCAGGTTAAAAAGGGTGGTTTTACCAGCGCCATTGGGGCCAATAATGCCAAAAATCTCCCCCGTTGCCACGCTAAAGGACACGCAATCAACCGCCTTGAGGCCGCCAAAGTAGCGGCACACATTCTCTAAGGTCAGGAGTGGCTGCGACATCTAGGGCTGAGAAGGGGGAAGTTTCTCGAAGGCTTGGTAGGCCATGCGCGAGACTTGGCGAATGAGTTCACTACCTCGGGGATCATTGTAGGGGCGTTTCACCATCATTGCTGCCACATAGCGTTGGCCATTGGGCATATCCACCATGCCCGCATCTCCCACCACAATACCAATATCGCCAGTTTTGTGGGCAATCGTAGCCCCTTTGCCAAGGCCAGCGGGCAAGAGGGTATTAGTGACCGTGCGCCGCATAATGTCCAGCAGGCGATCGCGACTACGGGGGGAGACAATTTCCCCCTGACCAATTTTCAGCATCAGCGTTGCCAAGTCGCGGGGGCTAGTGGTGTTGGTGCCCTTCATATCCGGTAGCAGATTGTTGATCACTGTATTTTCTAAGCCCCATTCCTGAAACTGTTGGTTGAGCACGGCTGCGCCCCCAAGGCGATCAATAATCATATTCGTTGCCGTGTTGTCGCTAATGGTAATCATTAAATCGGCCACCTCAAGGGCAGGATACTGGGAATTGGGCTTTTGATACTGCAGCGTACCGGCCTCAGGGGCAATCAGATCCGGACGCATGGTGAGGCGTTCATGGAGCGTGACTCGTCCCTCATCCACCGCCTTGAAAAAGGCAACAAGGATGGGAAATTTAATCGTAGAGGCCGCTGGAAAGACCGCATCGCCGCCTACATTCAGAGATGCCCCGGAGTCGAGGTTAAAAAAGTACAGCCCCGCCGTCAGATTGGGTTGACGGCTCACCAGTTGTTGAATTTGCTGTTGCAGAGTGGGGAGGGGACGTTCTGGGGGCAAGTTGGGGGTTGGTGTTTCAGGAGCGATCGCCTGACTGGCCGTGGTCTCTAGGGACAGTTTTTCAGGCTGCAACACCGACAGCAGTGTGCCGACTATGGTGGCAAGGGCAACCACACTGACGCCAAAGCGAAAAGTCATTAAGAACAAATTGGGACGGGGAGGCGTTGGGCTAGGAAGCGGTGACGGATGAGACAGTGAGGAAAGCGTAGAGGACGAAACCATTGAACGCGACTGAGCAACCATGCCATTTACTGTAGAGGGAAGGTGTCCGAAGCAATCGTGGCTGCGTGCTGAATCGCCCACTCCACCTGACGAACCATGCCCCGCAACAGCGCCACTTCGGCATCCGTGGGGTAGGCACGCCCGAGGAGCGATCGCACCTTGGCCATACGACTAGCAGCGGTATGGGGATACAAAAAACCAATCTGGAGCAGCACCTGCTCTAAATGGTCATAAAACCCCTGCAACCGCTCAAAGGGGACGGCAGACCCTTGGGGAAAAGTTCCCGCACTGTCGCAGGCCGTCAACCACAACTCATAGCAGCATACGGCAACAGCTTGCGCCAGATTCAAAGATGGATAAGCATTAGCCGTAGGAATCTGCACCAAACCATGGGCACACTCCAATTCTGCATTCGTGAGTCCCCGATCCTCGCGACCAAAGACCAGTGCTGCCTGCGGGACAGCCAACAGTTGCGGTGCCGCCTGACGCGGTGTCCACAGAGGTAACGCCAAATCCGCCACCTCTCGCCCCACCGTGGCAAAGACCCGCTGACAATCCGCCAGTGCCGTTGCGAGGGAGTCCGTCATTCTGGCTTGCTGGAGCACATCCTCTGCATGAACCGCCCAGCGACGGGCTAGCTCTCCCTTGGGATCACAGCGGGGACTGACAATCCACAACTGCTGTAACCCCATATTTTTCATCGCACGGGCAATGCTGCCGACATTGATCTCCCCTTGGGGTTCCACGAGCACAATACGTACCGGAGGCAGGGTATCCACGCTTGCTGGCTGAGCCAAAATAAAAAAATAATTAACATTTTCTAGATGATTTTAGAAGACTTCTTTAATCTTTCTCAAGTCCTTACAAATTCAGGACTTTGCTGCATATTTCATAAAATTTAATAACTGTAACACGCTGAGTACGGTTCTTAGCGCAATCAGTAAAATTGGAAATAACTTTTTAGGTGTGACCCCTACTCGCAAACCGCGTTCCCTTGCTTAGGAAGTTCTCCAGAGATTTCCTAGGTACAGTCCTGTTCTAAAACATGGGGGACACAAAGGGGGCTTCTCTCCTATAGAGACTTTCACCGTTTTAACTGTGTTCCATCCCTGTGAAGAGGGCTGGGTTTTGGGCTGGCAGCAGGGGTCTTGACTTATGTGGTGTGGTTCTGTCAATGAGGAGTTAACTCATGTGGCGTTTTATGAGCTTGCATTGGCCAAAACTCAGTGCCGTCGGCATCCTGTACTGTAGTCTAGCCGCTGGCTTAGGTTATCTTACGAACCTACAACTGGATGCAATGCACAATCAAGCAAAAAATCAGGTAATCACCGTGCAATTGTCCCATAGCCTGAATGACCTCAATCCCTGAGTCAAGAGGCTTTAGCTTCGAGGGGGAGATCCTCCGTCAGACCAATTTCCCGTTTCAGCAGCTCAACCGACTGTGGATCAATGTAGCTTTCGCAGCAAATGAGACGGGGGATGCGAATCAACTCATGACGGGCCGCCGCAATGGCTGCCTTGACCCGTTCCCCACTGGCGCGATCGCTAATGATCGTGTGGGCACGGTGCACCAAGGCATTGAGCTTATAGCTATCGTTGGCTTGAGCCGTCACCAAGAGTAGCTCATCCCCTCGCAAACTGTGGATCATCACCTCGGCCACACCGAGGGTACCGGAACTCAGGCTCACCAACCCCAAGCAGGAGCCTTTTGGCAATTGTCGCACCACTTCCAGTTCCCGCTGGTAGTTGTAGATGTCGATGAAAAATACTCGCACGTCCTTATCGCGGGTAATCGCTTCCGTCATGCTGGCAAAATAGCGCACGGTAACGACAGTTGCAGAGGTATCGCCATCAAGGACGGTTTCTAAGTCTTCAAGAAAAATCAGCTCGACGGGAATTGGCAGCAGTTGTTGCAGTTCCTGAACAATCAGTTCGCCAGCCCCTTGATCGTGGCGGGGCACCGTCACCAAAACCCTCACTCCAGCTTTCTGGCGGGCATCAATCTCGGCAAGGAATAACTCGCGAATTTGACTCAGGGAATAGCCCATTTCGAGGAGGGTATCGACACTTTCTTGAACAATGCGGTGTACAGGCACAACAGCGGGTCGGCGTTGGCGAGGACGGGTTTCCTCTTGGCCGAGGGCACGCACATAGATGCCCGACCCCACTTGGGGCACGACTAAACCAGCAGCTTCAAGGCGTTCGTAAACTTTGCTGATCGTGTTGCGGTGCAATCCAGTTTGCATGGCGAGCTGCCGCGTACTGGGCAAGCGATACCCCGGCGGAAATTGCCGTGCAGCGATCGCAAAACTAATTTGGTTAAAGAGCTGAGTTGAAGCAGGAATTTCGCTATCTGGTTGGATGTGGAATTGAACCATACGTGTCCTTTCGCCCATCAGGTACTGTCCTAGAGGGATACGCCCTCCTTGGTGTGACTATGCCAGATGCAAAACCTACCCCCAATCGCTGCATAAACCGTCACAGTTAGTGAGTAATTTTACCGCACTTGCTACCGATCGTTCTTTTTGGGGCGATAAAGCACGGTTACAGGGTCACCACCAAGTTGTCGCGGTGGACAATCGTATCGGCAGCGGCATAGCCGAGGATCTTGGCTAGTTCGCTGGACTGTTGCCCCTGCACACGCCGGATTTCTTCACTGTTGTAGTTGACAAGGCCACGGGCAATTTCAGTGCCTGCGGGGTCACAGAGCTTAACAGCATCTTGGGCTTGAAACTCCCCTGCAACACGGGTGATGCCTGCTGCTAAGAGGGACTTGCCACCCACAGTAATGGCCTTAACGGCACCCTCATCGAGCCACAACTCGCCTTTGGGAATGAGGGCACGGGCAATCCAGCGTTTGCGGGCATTGATGGTTTTGGGACGGGGTTCAAAGTGGGTGCCCAAGGGCTCACCCGCAAGAATTTTTAGCAGGTTGGTGGGCGATCGCCCATCGGTAATGACAGTGCGTACGCCGGCTTCGGTGGCAATCTCGGCAGCCTGAATTTTGGTGGCCATGCCCCCGGTGCCCCAAGGGGAGCCAGCAGCACCAATTTGAATCGTTTGGGCTAACTCGGCTAAGGAGACCACCCGCTCAATGGGAACGGCTGTTTTATCAATGCGCGGGTCTGCTGAGTAGAGGCGATCGACATCCGTGAGCAAAAATAACCAATCGGCTTCCACAAGGCTCGCCACAAGGGCTGAGAGGGTATCATTGTCGCCAAACTTGAGTTCATCCACCGCTACCGTATCGTTTTCATTGACAATGGGGATGACGCCCAGTTCAAACAGCGCTTGGAACGTGTTGTAGATATTCAGGTAGCTCTGGCGATCGACAAAATTTTGCCGCGTCACGAGGATTTGGGCAATCGGCTGGCGCAGGACTGAAAAAAGATCATCGTACATGCGCATTAGGTGTCCCTGCCCCACTGCTGCCACTGCTTGTTTTTGGGCTAATTGTTGGGGACGCTCTGTTAAGCCCAAGCGCACAGCACCCACGCCCACCGCCCCAGAGGAGACGAGTACCACGCGATCGCCCCGCCGTTGACAGTGACACAAGACCTCCACCAGTTGGGCAATGGTGGCCAAGGCCAGATTTCCTTCTTTACCCCCCGTTAAGCTCGATGTGCCAATTTTGACGACCAGTGTTTGTGCCATGGGGAGTCGGGACGGATATTGACCAGTGGGTATAGGATCAGACGTGCTCATTGTATCGCGGTGGGAGACAGCCAATGAACTCAGGGTTTTGGTCTGAGGTGCTGCAGACCTGTCAACAGATTCAACAGGTGGTTGCCCCCCGTTTGCTGGAGTGGGCAGGGCAATCCCCCAGCGATCGCAAAGCCGATGGCAGCCTTGTTACCCGTGCTGACCTTTGGGCCGATCAAAAAATCACCGCGATGCTGCAAGAGCGCTTTCCCCACCATGGCTGCCTGAGTGAAGAGGGCAACCATACCTACGGTGGTGAACAGTGGTGTTGGATCATTGATCCGATTGATGGCACGACTAACTATAGTCATGGTCTGCCCATTTGGTGTATTGCCCTCAGTCTGCTCTACCAAGGCACACCCGTATTTGGCTATGTGCACGTTCCCGGCTTGCAGCAGACGTTTTATGGCTTCTATCAAGCCCCTGACCATGCCAACGGTGCCTATTTGAATGAGAAACCCATTCGCGTCAAGGTCAGTGAGCCAACGTTGCAGACGTTTTTTAGTCTTTGTGCCCGCAGTACTGATGTGCTCAAGCGCTCCTTCCCCTGCAAAATTCGCATGTTGGGATCCGCCAGTTACAACTTGCTGACCGTTGCTGCGGGTTATACGCTCGGTGCTGTGGAGCGCACACCTCGCATTTGGGATGTTGCCCCCGCTTGGCCAATTGTCCATGCCGCTAGTGCCCACTGGCAATGGTTAGACCCGCCAGAACCGTGGCAGAGAATGTTTCCCATTCAGCCGGGGCAGGAAGCCGGGAGTCGTATCTTTCATACACTGGTGAGTGCCAGTCCCAGCTTGGGGCAATTTTTTGCAGCGTACATTATCTAAAATGCAGCTTGAGGGGATCAGCTCATCAAAAATCATGCAAAGCAATCTTTATGAAAGCGACTTTTATGCTTGGACCCTAGAGCAGGCGAAGTTGCTCAAGGGAGGCGACTTTGGCCATCTTGATATTGCCCACCTAGTAGAGGAAATCGAAGCCTCGGGACGGCAGGAGCGGCAAGAACTAAAAAACCGCCTCGGTGTTTTGATTGGGCATTTGCTGAAGTGGGAGTATCAGCCAGAAAGACGCAGTAAAAGTTGGCGAGTCACGATTCAGATGCAACGACGCGAGATTAAGGATTTATTGGAGGAAAATCCTAGCCTTCAGTCTTATCTAACGAAGGCGATCGCCAAAGCCTATTTGGCAGGACTAGACTTAGTGTGCTTGGAAACGCCCCTAGACTATCCAGATTTACCCCCAACCTGTCCCTATACCCTAGAACAATTGCTCGACCCAGACTTCCCGCGAGATTTGTATCCCACGGAATAGTTCACCATCAAAGGCCATGACCTCTCCTCTGTATGACACGGACTTTTATGCTTGGACCCTAGAGCAGGCGAAGTTGCTCAAGGCAGGCGACTTTGCCCACCTTGATATTGCCCACCTAGTAGAGGAAATCGAAGCCTTGGGACGGCAGGAGCGTCGGGAGCTAGAAAATCGCCTCGGGATTCTCATTGGACAGCTCCTGAAGTGGGACTATCAGCCGCAAAAACGCAGTAAAAGCTGGCGAGCAACCATTCGCGAACAACGGCGAGCTGTGGAGAAGCTGATCAGTCAAAACCCCAGCCTGCAACCCTACTTACCCCAGGCGATCGCTGAGGCCTATGAATCTGGCAAAGATTTAGTGGTGCGTGAAACCCCCTTGGATTACTCAGATCTCCCTGAAACCTGTCCCTACACCTTGGAGAAAGTCTTAGGTACCCAATTGCTTGGCCAATAGAGACAAACGTCAGCTTTACAAAGCATGAGGCTATACTGGCAGTGACTGGCAGTGACGACGTGGAGTCGCAGTATGGATACAGCCCAAATTAAAGCTTTAGTGGAAAAAGCCCTAGAAGATAAAATTCTGACCCTGGAGGAACATGGCCAAATTATTGACGCAGTGCTTGCCGATGGCGAAATTTCCGAAGAAGAGGAAAAAATTTTACAGGAACTCCTCGAACGGGTCGCCTCTGGGGAAATTGATTCCCAGTATTAGGGTGTTTTCATCTGCACTCGCCCTTGGCGCAGGACGTGCCATTCCCCCGATTGCCATTGCACGACGGTTGAAGGTTCTGGGGGAGTAGGGGGTAACTGCCACGGGTGGAGCGTCAGCACTTGGGGAAACTCACGGGCGATCGCCCCCCATTCAATGAGTGGCGGCTGACCTGAACGGTTAATACTAGTGGTGGCCAATGGTCCTGTTTGCTCGAGGAGGGCTTGGGCAGGCGGCCAATCGGGAACCCGCAAGCCAATTGTGCCTGTACCTAGGGGGTTCAAACCTGCAGGAAGTTCAGCAGCGGGCAACACCAAGGTCACGGCCCCCGGCCAATAACGCGCCGCCATGGCAAACCACTGCTCCCATTCAGCAGCACTACCGCGCACAAAGGGCCAGAGTTGCTCAGGATGGGCACCCATGAGGATCAAGGGTTTAGCCGGTTGGCGCTCCTTGGCAGCATAGATCAATTCCCCGCGATCGCACCGACTGGCCAAGGCGGGCACCGTATCGGTGGGAAAACTAATCAACCAATTGCCCGCTCGCACTGCGGCGACTAAGGCGGCCATACTCACCTGTGCCATATTTCTCCTCTACCAACCCATGGCAGCACCTTCCCCCCGCGGATCGGCTGCCCCTTCCAATTGTCCCTGATCCAAAACGCGAATTAAGCTGGCATTTCCCCAAGGGCGGCTTTGTTCTACCCGATAGCCCCACTGTTGCCACGCTTGAATCCAAGAACTTGGAATCGTTGGCTCGACAAAGAGGGTATCCGGTGCCCACTGCTGATGAATGCGGGGACGGGCAACGGCGGTGGCGGCATCCTGCCCTAAATCAACGACGTTCAGAAACAGTTGCAGCACAGTGGTAATAATGCGACTGCCGCCGGGGGAGCCTAAAACCATATTGGGGCGATTATCCTTGAGGACAATTGTTGGACTCATGCTCGAAAGGGGACGCTTGGCGGGTTCGATGCCATTGGCAAGGGGGGCATTTTCTGATTGAATACCAACCACACCAAAGAGGTTGGGTTGATTGGGGGCAATGGCAAAATCATCCATTTCATTGTTGAGGAGAATCCCCGTTTGCGGCACCACCACACCCGCCCCAAAGGGACCATTAATCGTAAAGGTTAGGCTAACGGCATTTCTTTGGGCATCGACAACATTCAGGTGACTGGTGTTGTCTGACTCTGCAAGTTGAATTGGGGTTGCGGCACTCACAGCACGTTGGGGACGGGCACGACGGGGAAGAATTTCAGTGACCCGCTGTTGGGCATAGCGAGGATGGGTGAGGGCCGTGACCGGCACCGGCACAAAGTCACTATCCCCGAGGTAACGGGCGCGATCGGCGTAGGCAATTTGCATGATGCTGGCTAGGTAGTGACCGCGATCGCTGGGGGTAGAAGCAGGGGGCAACAGTTGCCAGAGGTTGAGCATTTGCACAAGGGCCACACCACCAGCAGAGGGGGGTGGCATCGAACAGACCTGAAACGCACGATAGGTGCCACAAATTGGCTCTCGCCAAACGGGGGTATAGGTTCGTAAATCCTCTAGGGTGATCTTGCCCCCTTGCTGCGCCATAAACTCGGCAATCGCTCTGGCAATCCAACCCTCATAAAAGCTGCGGGGATCACGGGCGATCGCCCCCAAGGTTTTTGCTAGCTCCGGCTGTTGAATCACCGTGCCCAAGGGGGGGACTTGGCCATCCCTGAGGAAAATGCGCGCGGCGGTAGCATCGTGCTGCAGAACGGCTTGGCGCATCGTTGCCCACTGCTGATAACGTGGGGTAACCGCAAACCCCTGTTGGGCAGCCTGAATGGCGGGTGCCACCACCTGCGACCAAGGCAGTTGACCATAGTGCTGGTGCAAAGCGGCTAAGCCAGCAACGGTGCCGGGGGTGCCTGCGGCCAAGACTCCATCCAAACTGGCGCGGGGAATCACCTCTCCCTTCGCGTTGAGATACATCGTTGGTGTCGCTTGCAGGGGGGCACGCTCCCGAAAATCAAGGGCACGCAGGGTTTGAGATTGGGCGTGATACACAAGGACAAAGCCACCGCCACCAATCCCAGCGGCATAGGGTTCAACGACGGCGATCATGAATGCGGTTGCCACGGCTGCATCCACGGCATTGCCCCCTGCCTTGAGGATATCTCTTCCTACGTTTGCTGCTGCGAGTTGAGCTGCTGTCACCATTCCCCGCTGGCTAATCGTTTGAGCTGGGGCGGGTGGGGCGGCAAAAAATGTTACCGCTAGGACAATAGCGAGGAAGGGCGATCGCCCCCATTGCTCAACCTTCCCTAGAGTGAATCCTTGCCCCATGATTGATTTGGCTCAAAACTGCTGCGGAACCCCAGCCTGTAAAATACACGAAGAGAGCAGTATTGCAAACGTCCTCAACCGCCAAGGTTCATTTTTGCCATGCCAAATTCACTGTTAGAAACCAGTTGGTGGGTACCCTGTTATGGCTTAGTGGGTGCAGCCCTGACGTTGCCTTGGGCCACCGGTGTTGTGCGGCGCACCGGGCCTCGACCCGCAGCCTATTTCAATCTGCTGATGACGATTGTTGCTTTTGTGCATGGCTTTTTCCTATTGCAACAAACTCGCAGTGGCGCCACCGCAACGATTGTTTGGCATTGGCTACAGGCACCGGGACTCGATCTCTCGTTTTCATTGCTCATCAACAGTGTCACCACGGGGGCTATGGAGTTGGTGACGGGTCTGAGTATCCTCGCCCAGATTTTTGCCCTTGGTTACCTCGAAAAGGACTGGGGCATGGCACGCTTCTTTGCCTTGATGGGCTTTTTTGAGGCGGCCCTCAGTGGCATTGCGATCAGTAACTCGTTGCTCCTCAGCTATGGTCTGTTGGAGATGCTGACCCTCTCGACCTATTTGCTGATTGGCTTCTGGTATGCTCAGCCCCTTGTGGTCAAAGCAGCACGGGATGCCTTTCTCACCAAACGGGTGGGGGATATCTTACTCCTCATGGGGGTAGTCGCTGTCGGCAGCCTTGCGGGGAGTTATGATTTTCCCGATCTCTACCAATGGGCAGAAGACGCGAATTTACCAGACGGTTGGGGCTTTTTACTGGGCTTAGCCTTGATTGCAGGTCCCACGGGTAAATGTGCTCAAGTGCCTTTGCACCTGTGGCTCGATGAAGCGATGGAAGGACCCAACCCCGCCTCGATTATGCGCAACTCAGTGGTGGTGGCGGCGGGTGCCTATATTCTCATTAAGCTACAGCCGATTCTGGTGGCCTGCCCGGGGGCAAACATTGCGCTGATCCTGATTGGGGCGGTGACTGCCATCAGTGAATCCCTTGTTTCCATTGCCCAGATTGACATTAAACGGGCACTGTCCCACTCGACGAGCGCCTATCTGGGGTTGGTGTTTATTGGGGTCGGCACCAACTGGACAGATTTTGCCCTGTTTGTCTTGCTCACCCACGCGATCGCCAAGGCACTGCTGTTTATGAGTATTGGCAGTGTGATTATGACCACTAACTGTCAGGATTTGACGGAATTGGGGGGCTTAGGCGGACGGATGCCAGCCACAAGTTCAGCCTTTGTGATCGGCGGTCTATCCCTAATTGGCTGTCTGCCCTTGGGTGCCTTTTGGTCGTTTTATCGCGGCATTGACTATTACTGGCAAACCCAGCTTGGCTTGGTGGGGCTGATTTTGCTGGTTAATACCCTAACGGCTGTCAACCTCACCCGTGTCTTTCGCTTGGTCTTCTTGGGGTCTGCCCAACCCAAAACCCGCCGCGCCCCCGAAGTGCCTTGGCCGCTGGCAGTGCCAATGGTCACCCTGAGTATTTTGAACTTGCTGGTGCCCTTCATTTTGCAGCGAGTGCAGTTGTTACCGACAACGATTGATTGGTGGATTGTGGTTCTGCTTGTGGTGTCGGGATTCACTGGAATTCTCCTTGGCGGCTTTGTCACCCTCAAACGCCAGTGGACACGTCCGATCAAGGTGCCCTTGCGCTTTGTGCAGGATCTGTTAGCCTACGATCTTTACATTGAGGAACTCTATCGCTATACCGTGGTCTGGGCAGTGCGATCGCTCTCGCAGTTGAGCGCTTGGGTGGATCGCCACATTGTCGATCGCATTGTGAATACAACGGGTGTGGCATCCCTTGTGGGGGGTGAGTTGCTCAAGTACAGTGCCAGTGGTCAATCCCAAGCCTATTTGCTGCTGGTGTTCATTGGTGTGGCGATTCTTGGGGGGGCGATCGCATGGCTACTACTGTAATGCCGCTGTTAAGTTTCCTTCTCTGGGTGCCCTTACTCGGTGCCCTTGCCCTCAGCCTGTTACCCGCTGAAAGTCTGGGACGCACCTACCGCAGTTTAGCCGCTGTCGTGATAGCGATCGCCCTTGTCGTCAGTCTCGCGATCGCCCGTCTATTTGACCCCGCCAATGCAGCACCGCAATTAACCGAGGTGATTCCTTGGTTGGAGCCACTGGGCTTGAGCTATCGCCTGAGCGTGGATGGCCTGTCGCTGCCGCTATTGGTCTTAAATAACTTCCTGACGCTGATTGCCCTCTTGGCCACTTCTGTCAATCTGCCCCGTCCGCGGTTGTATTACCCGCTGGTACTGCTGTTGAATGCGGGTGTCAGTGGCGCTTTTTTGGCCGATAATTTGCTGCTCTTTTTCCTCTTCTATGAATTGGAGTTGATTCCCCTCTACCTTCTGATTGCGATTTGGGGTGGGGCACGGCGCAGTTATGCCGCCACCAAGTTTTTAATTTACACAGCCATTTCTGGGGTGCTGCTCTTGGCTGGCTTTCTGGGACTGGTGTGGTTAGCCCATGCCCCCTCCTTTGACTTTGACCCCCAGTTATCCACCCTCTTACCCCTGAGTTCACAGCTGGTTCTGTTGGGGCTGATTTTGGTGGGCTTTGGCATCAAGATTCCCCTCGTGCCCTTCCATACGTGGCTACCTGATGCCCACGTTGAAGCCTCCACGCCGATTTCTGTGCTGCTGGCGGGGGTACTCCTGAAATTGGGTACCTATGGGCTAGTGCGCTTTGGCGTGCAGTTATTTCCGCAGGCATGGCAAGTTTTGGCGCCGGGGTTGGCCACTTGGGCGGTAGTCAGTGTCCTCTACGGTTCCCTAATGGCGATCGCCCAAACGGATATGAAAAAAATGGTGGCCTACAGTTCCATTGGGCACATGGGGTTTGTTCTCTTGGCCACTGCCACTGCCACTCCCTTGAGTATTTTGGCGGCTATTGCCCAAATGATGAGCCACGGGTTAATTTCCGCCCTCCTCTTTTTACTGGTGGGGGTTGTCTATGAAAAAACCGGCAGCCGCAACATTGAGGTACTGCGGGGATTGCTGAACCCTGAGCGGGGGTTGCCCCTGATTGGTAGCCTGATGATTGTCGGTGTCATGGCCAGTGGCGGTATCCCCGGCATGGTGGGCTTTGTGGCGGAGTTCCTGATCTTCCGCAGTAGTTTCCTCACCTTCCCAGTGCAAACACTCCTGTGTATGGTGGGGACGGGCTTAACAGCAGTGTATTTTCTCTTGCTGGTGAACCGCGTCTTTTTTGGTCGTTTGCCCAATGAATTGACGGATTTGCCGCCCGTGGCGTGGGGCGATCGCCTGCCGAGCCTCCTATTAGCCACGCTAATCTTGATCTTAGGGATTGTTCCCAACTGGCTGATCCATTGGAGTGAAACCACCGTTAGCCTTCTCACCACTGCTGTTGCTACGCTGCCCGTACCATGACCCTGATTACTGCTGCTCCAACCTCCCTGCATCAAGAACTGCGTACCGCCATCCTAGAGCGGTTGCTGAATGGTCAAGCCCTGTTACCGGATACGCCAACCCATGTGATGGAAGTGGTGGGCATCCTCAAAAGCTATGGGGTGGTGCTCAAGGCCTACGCGGAAAATCTCTGCGACATTAGTGAGCGGCAGTTTCTGGTGCTCTTTCCCTTTTTCAAATACTTCAACGGTGAGATTACCATTCCCAAGCTGCTGCGCCACTGGTGGCACGACCGCATTAACTACGAATACGCCGAATACTGTATGCGTGCCATGATGTGGCATGGGGGCGGCGGTCTTGATGCCTTCCTTGATTCGGCAGAATTTCGGCAATTGGCGGCCAAGGCGATCGCCGCTAAACTGCGGGGCAATCCCCTGATGCAATTCGTGAACCAGCTTTTTCCAGAGTTTTTGCTGGAAACGGTGCGGATGCTCTGCTACTACAGTGGCTTGGGGCAGTTTTGGACGGTGATGTATCCCATCTTTCTCACCTTGAGCGATCGCTACGATGCGGGTGAGATTCGCAGCATTCCCGATGTCGTAGATCATATTCGCGCGGGACTGATTGCGGCTGCCGATCGCCCCATTACCTACAGCGTTACCATTCACGGCCAAACTTACGATATTCTGCCGGCTAGCGCTGGTCTTACCTTTTTAGCCGACACCGCCATTCCCTATGTCGAAGCGGTGTTCCTGCGGGGTACCCCCTTCTTTGGCCTCATTTCCTTCAATGCCCAAGCGCAACAAATTTCCCGCGATCAAAGCGAGTTTGGTTATGGTGCCCTGTTTGCGGATCCCATTCCCACGGGTGCGGCTGGTATTCCTCCCACACTGCTCATGCAGGATATGCGCCACTATCTCCCTCCCTATCTTTTAGAGTTCTATCGTCGCCAAGGCCGAGGGGAAGACGATCTGCGCGTGAAAATTTGCCAAACCTTCCAAAAATCAATGTTTTGCGTCACCACAGCGGCAATCACTGCCCTTGCCCCCTATCCTTGGACGACCACTGACCCCCAAGAGCAAGCCGCCAATCGGGCATTCTACGAAACGTGGCTGGATCGCCTCGAAACCTCCCGCCTCTGGAACGTGCAACTGAGCAACTAACCAAGGCTCAGGCAGCGATCCGCGATAAGATAGTAAGGCAGTTCATCTCCCTCCATCGACAATAAAATGACCCATATTGATTGGCTTGCGCAAACGGATCCCTTGGTCGCTGAAATGGTACAGCGGGAAGTCCAGCGGCAGCAGCAACACCTTGAACTGATTGCCAGCGAAAACTTTACTTCTCCTGCGGTGATGGCCGCTCAAGGCACAGTTCTCACCAACAAATATGCCGAGGGATTGCCCGGTAAACGCTACTACGGTGGCTGCGAATTTGTGGATGAAGTAGAGCAACTGGCCATCGATCGCGCCAAGGAACTCTTTGCCGCCGCCCACGCCAATGTGCAACCCCACTCCGGTGCCCAAGCCAATTTTGCCGTCTTTTTGGCACTGCTCAATCCCGGCGACACGATTATGGGGATGGATTTGTCCCACGGTGGCCATCTCACCCACGGTTCCCCCGTCAACGTTTCTGGTAAATGGTTTAACGTCGTTCACTACGGTGTCCATCCTGAAACAGAACGCCTCGATATGGACCAGGTGCGGGATTTAGCGCGGCAGCACCGTCCTAAGCTGATCATCTGCGGCTATTCCGCCTATCCGCGCGTCATTCCCTTTGCCGAGTTTCGCCAAATTGCCGATGAAGTGGGGGCCTACCTCATGGCCGATATTGCCCACATTGCCGGTTTGGTTGCCACAGGTCACCATCCCAATCCTGTGCCCCTTTGCGATGTGGTCACCACCACCACTCATAAAACCCTGCGCGGCCCTCGCGGCGGCCTGATTCTTACCCGTGATGAAGAGTTGGGCAAAAAGTTCGATAAAGCCGTCTTTCCCGGTACCCAAGGGGGGCCGTTGGAGCACGTTATTGCCGCTAAGGCGGTGGCCTTTGGTGAAGCCCTTAAGCCCGAGTTCAAAGCCTATTCTGGCCAAGTGATCCGCAATGCCCAAGCCCTCGCTGCGGGGCTGCAAGCGCGACAACTGCGCCTTGTCTCTGGGGGCACCGATAACCACTTGATGCTGATTGACCTGCGATCGGTAAATCTAACGGGCAAAGAGGCCGATCGCCTGATGGGGGAAATCAATATCACCACCAATAAAAATACGATTCCCTTTGACCCTGCCTCCCCCTTTGTCACCAGTGGTCTGCGGTTAGGAACCCCAGCGTTGACAACCCGTGGCTTCACTGAGGCTGAGTTTACGGAAATCGCCGAAATTATTAGCGATCGCCTGCATGCCCCCGAGGATGAGGTGATTAAAAACCGCTGCCGCGAGCGGGTGGCTGCCCTCTGTACTCAATTTCCCCTCTATCCCCACTTGCAATTGCCGCAACCAGTGCTAGCCTGAGAGGGAATCCTGCTGCCAATGCCCTGAACAGATGCTGTACCACCTGATTGCCTTCCTTGCTGCCATTGCCGTTGTTCTGTTGGTCACCCCCATTGTCAATGACTTTGGCCAGAAGGCAGGGTTTGTCGATCGCCCCAATGCCCGTAAGATTCACACTCGTCCCATGGTGCGTTTAGGGGGGGTATCGATCTTTTTAGGCAATCTGGTGGCGCTGCTGATTGTTTGGAATGCGGGAGGATTTGGCGTCCTACCTCAGCCAGCAGAATATGAGATTTGGGGGGTCACCCTTGGCGGGGTGGCCTTTTTCCTGATTGGCCTAGCGGATGATCTGCTGACTTTACCAGCGCTTCTACGCCTTGTCCTGCAATTTCTGGTGGCGGGCATTGTCTGGGCCGTGGGTGTCAAAATTCGCATTATCACAGTGCCTTTGGTGGGAACTGTTGACCTCGGCTGGCTCAGTTTGCCCTTGACCACAGTGTGGCTAGTGGGGATTGCCAATGCCATTAACTTCATTGATGGTGTGGATGGCCTAGCAGCCGGGGTGTCGGGTATTGCTGCCTCAGCGATGCTGTTTGTCTGTATGCTGATGGGGGAGCCGGAGGCAGGACTATTGGCAGCTGCCTTGGCAGGAGGTGCCTTGGGGTTTCTACGCTATAACTTCAATCCGGCACAAATTTTCATGGGCGATGGCGGCGCCTACTTCATGGGTTTTACCCTTGCCGGCCTAGGGGTCATTGGCCTTGTGAAAGCCTACACAGCGGTGGCAATTTTGCTGCCCCTATTAATTCTGGCTGTGCCCATTGTGGACACCTCAACCGTTGTTTTTAACCGCCTTCTGAAAGGGCAGTCTCCCTTTGCCGCCGATAAGGGTCATCTGCACCATCGCTTGCTCAAGGCTGGTCTTTCTCAGCGGATGACGGTGCTGTTTATCTATTGCCTAACGCTATGGGTGGGGAGTCTGGCCTTGGCCTTGGCCGGTTTGCCGGGAGGATGGGGCTATGCCGTGGCTGCCTCCCTTTTGATGGGCTTTGCCGCTTGGTATGTATGGGAACGGGTGCGCAACAACGAAGATGACTGAAACAATGAGCGCAGAGATTATTTGCGTGGGCACAGAATTGCTGCTGGGGGAAATTCTCAACAGCAATGCCCAGTTTTTGGCCCAGCAACTGGCAAGCTTGGGGATTCCCCACTACTATCAAACCGTGGTGGGCGACAATCCCACGCGGATTAAGAAAGTCGTCGCCATTGCCTGCGATCGCGCCCGCCTATTGATTTTCACGGGTGGCCTTGGCCCCACGCCCGATGACCTGACAACGGAAACCATCGCCGATTTCTTTCAAGCGCCCCTCGAAGAACGTCCTGAAATTATTGCCGATCTAGAACGCAAGTATGCCCATCGCGGCGGCTTTAGTCCCAGTAACCGTAAACAGGCGCTCCTGCCTGCGGGCGCCCAGATTTTGCCCAACCCGATTGGCAGTGCCCCCGGTATGATTTGGCAGCCGCGCACGGGTCTGACAATTCTCACCTTTCCCGGTGTTCCCGCCGAAATGAAGCAGATGTGGCAAGAAACTGCGGTGCCCTTTTTGCGCTCCCAGGGCTGGGGAAAAGAGGTAATTTACAGCCGTGTGCTGCGTTTCTGGGGCATCCCTGAATCGGTACTTGCGGAAAAAGTGGCTGCCCAAATTGCCCGTGAGCATCCCACGGTGGCGCCCTATGCCAGCAATGGGGAAACCCGCCTCCGCATTACCGTCCGTGCCAAAGATGAAGCGGAGGCCCAGCAATTGATTCAACCCGTTGAAGCAGAAATCCGCCAAATTGTCGGCCTAGATTGCTACGGTGCGGATGAGGATACCCTTGCCAGTGCAGTGGCGCGGCTGCTTCAGGAACGACAGCAAACAGTGGCAGTGGCAGAGTCCTGCACCGGCGGTGGCCTTGGGGAGATGCTAACCCGTTTGCCGGGGAGTTCCCTCTCGTTTAAGGGGGGCGTAATTGCCTACGCCAATGATGTCAAGGTAACTCTACTGGGGGTCAATCCTGAGGACTTAGAGCAAGAAGGCGCCGTGAGTGCCGTGGTGGCTGCCCAGATGGCTTTAGGAGTGAAAACGCGTTTAGGCAGTGACTGGGGCGTCAGTATTACCGGGATTGCTGGCCCCGGCGGCGCGACGCTCAGTAAGCCAGTGGGACTGGTGTATATTGGCGTGGCACTGCCCAATGGCGAGGTCATGACCCGTGAATTTCGCTTTAGTGGTCAACGGGGACGGGATTGGGTGCGACATCTCAGTGCGATGAATGCCCTCGATGTATTGCGGCGGCAGTTATTGGTGAATCGATGAGTCACGGTCTGCTCTGGTTACCCCTATTAGCTATTTTTATCGTGCTGGCATGGTTGGGCTGGGTCGAGTACCGGAAGGTGGAACACTATCGCCAGTGGGCAAAAAATTTTGAAACCAGTAAATATGACATTGCCGCTGTCCTCGGTCAGCAGGGCGATCGCTTGACGTGGGGACACCCTACCCAACAGGGCATTATTCATTTGCAAACTTGCGAATTATCGACTATTCAAAACATTTGGATTGAGTGTAACGGTCAACGAATTGACACACAAACTACTCATTCTAAAGGAGCAATTCAACTGGTGCTAGAAACCTTTACAGGAGACTGTTATCGCATTCCTTTTACAGAATTCACCCTTGCCTTGGCATGGCGCGATCGCCTACAACGGGCGATCGGGAACTGATAAGGTTGATTAAAAACGAAAAAAAATCTAAATTGTGCTTGACTAAGCTTGACAATTAAGCGAAGTCTGACTAGAGTTACTTAAATAGTGAGCTAACGGGGGATACCAAAAAGGCAGGGTTTTCCTTCGCTTTTTTAGCGACGGTAGGACTTGTGTCTTTTTGGGTTTAAGGAAAGAGTAGCCCATAGGAAAGTGCAAAATTCTACAAAGCACTTGACTGTTGTATTTACACCTTAACCTTGGGAGGCCTATCCTCATGTGCAAAAGACTACACCCCGTTTTGGCTTGTGTTGTTAGCACAACAGTGCACATTATTCTGGTCACCACACCTGCATTGTCTCAAACTCTAGACTGTGGGAATCCTAGTGGTTCCTTCAATTCTACCGGTGGTGGAGCGAACGACAACCTAATTTGTGGCGCAAATAACAATTTACTCCCTGCCTTGCAACGGTCTATTGCTGTTGGTATTAGCAACACAGTAAATGGTGGCACTGTCGCCAATCATGCGATCGGTAGCAACAATAACCTTGGGTCAAACATAAATACCGAAAACACCGCTGTTGGTCATAACAACCAAATTAACGGAGTTAATGCTCAAAATCATGCCTTTGGCTCTAACAACGCAATCGGCTCTGGAGCGCCTATTCCAACTACAGAAGAAGGCAACAATAACACTGCCCTAGGAGCACAAAATCGAGTCGGCACAGTTGGAACACCCAATCCTTCAGATCCTTTTTTTCCCGACTCAGCTCGCAATAACAATACCGCAGTCGGTTATCAAAACGTTGCTGATGGCATTGCGGGTACAACTGGCAGTAACAACACCGCCATTGGCATGCAGAACCAAGCCCAGGGTGATAACAACACTGCTGTGGGGATGCAGAACCAAGCCACCCAAGCAAACGCCAC
The DNA here is from genome assembly GCF_031583255.1 of Thermosynechococcus sp. PKX82. Taxonomy (NCBI): domain Bacteria; kingdom Bacillati; phylum Cyanobacteriota; class Cyanophyceae; order Acaryochloridales; family Thermosynechococcaceae; genus Thermosynechococcus; species Thermosynechococcus sp. PKX82. The sequence goes on from NZ_CP134169.1 coordinate 1,646,264, forward strand.
CGCCGTGGGGATGCAGAATTCAGCGAATGCAGTAAATGCCACCGCTGTGGGGATGCAGAATTCAGCGAATGCAGTAAATGCCACCGCTGTGGGGATGCAGAATTCAGCGAATGCAGTAAATGCCACCGCTGTGGGGATGCAGAATAATTATGATGGCACCAGCAACACCTACCTGACCCCTGGCGACAACAGTACCGCTGTAGGGATGCAGAACCGAGCCACCCAAACAAACGCCACCGCCGTGGGTAGACAGAACTTTGCCACTCAACAGGACGCCACCGCCGTAGGCTCTGGTAACCAAGCCCAAGGATTTCAGAGCAGCGCGGTTGGCTTTACAAACACTGCCCAAGGAACTAGAAGCACCGCAATGGGGTATGTGAACCAAGCCCAAGGAAATAGAAGCACGGCAATGGGGTATGTGAACCAAGCCCAAGGAGATAGAAGCACCGCAATGGGGTATGAGAACCAAGCCCAAGGAGATAGAAGCACCGCAATGGGGTATGATAACGACGCCTTGGGAGATGCCAGCAGCGCAGTTGGCTTTGAAAACACCGCACAAGGAGTTCAGAGCAGCGCGGTTGGCTTTGCAAACACTGCCCAAGGAGTTCAGAGCAGCGCGGTTGGCTTTGTAAACACCGCCCAAGGAGTTCAGAGCAGCGCGGTTGGCTTTGCAAACACCGCCCAAGGAGTTCAGAGCAGCGCGGTTGGCTTTGCAAACACTGCCCAAGGAGATAGAAGCACCGCAATGGGGTTTGTGAACCAAGCCAATGCAGACAACACTACAGCTGTGGGGATGCAGAACCTAGCCCAAGGGCTTGACAGCACCGCAATGGGTTCAGGCAACCAAGCCACCCAAACAAACGCCACCGCTGTGGGGATGCAGAATTCAGCGAATGCAGCAAACGCCACCGCTGTGGGGATGAGGAATAATTATGATGGCACCACCAACACCTACCTGAACCCTGGCGACAACAGTACCGCCGTAGGCTCTGGTAACCAAGCCCAAGGAGCTAATAGCACCGCAATGGGTTCAGGCAACCAAGCGCTGGGGGCTCGTAGTATTGCCATTGGCCACCAAAGTACTGCAAATCCGGCTGATAGTATTGCAATTGGTCAGACTGCCCAAGTCGTGGGTGGTGCTACTGATGGTGTGGCCATTGGTAGAGGTGCCACAGTTCAACATGCCAACAGTGTGGCCATTGGGGCAAACTCTGTAACAACACAGGCCAATGTTGTGTCTGTTGGTGCCCCCGGTGCTGAACGCAAGGTTGTCAATGTTGCGCCTGGCCTCATTGCACCAACGAGTACGGATGCAATTAATGGCAGTCAGCTCTCTGCCCTCATCAACCAACTGTTTGCTACAGGAATTTGTTCAATCACTAACGCAACAGTAACGTGCGGTAACATTGCTTTGGGAAATGCTGCTAACCCTGGGGGTGCCAATAGTATTGCCATTGGCAACAATTCGACGACGGGTGCCAATAATGCCATTGCCTTTGGCCCATCGGCACAGGCCATCCATCCCAACAGTGTGGCCATTGGCGCTGGCTCTGTAACAACAGCTCCCAACACGGTTTCTGTGGGCGCCCCAGGAGCAGAACGCCGAATTACCAATGTGGCCACCCCCATCAATCCGACGGATGCTGTCAATAAAGCCTATGTTGACGGCATAGGAGCAGTGGCCTTGGGAGCAGCGAATGCTTACACCGATGCTCAAATCAATCAATTACGGGGAGAGGCCTTTGCGGGCATTGCCTCGGCAGCAGCACTCATGCCGATTGTGCCGGCACGTTCTGGTCAAACCACATTTAATGTGGGATTTGCAACCTACGGTGGATACAGTGCAGCTGGGATGGCCATAGCCCACCAAATCGGACCGGTGATTATTGATGCTGGGGCAAGTTTTTCTAGTGCAGGCTATCCCTTAGCACGCATTGGTATCGGCGCCCGTTTTTAGAACAATAGGGAACTAGGGGGCTTTGATGTCCACATTTGGGAAAAGACGCTAGCCTTTAAAATTGCAGCTAAGCCTCCTCAATACTGCCCAAGGAAACCTAGCCCTATGGATGTGTCTGTGGTCAACCAGAATCCACCATTTATGCTGAATCAGCCAGCAACGGCTCAGTCTTGGATCAAGCCCTGCCAAGTGGTCTCCTTCTGGAAAGGCAGTGGCTTTTGTGGGGCTTTGGATTCAAGGCTTTTTGCTGTTGGAGGTCGCTGATGAAAAATATTGTTGCGCTGGTGCCAGGCGGTATTGGGGATCAAATTTTGTTTTTTCCTACCCTCGAGGACCTCAAAACCCACTTTCCGAATAGTCAAATTGATGTGGTTGTTGAACCCCGTGCGGTTGCTGCCTACCAACTGAGTTCTACAGTCCACCAAGTGATTCCCTTTGACTTCAAAGACCGCAATGCCTTGGCTGAGTGGGTAAACCTGATTGGTATGTTGCGGGATGGGGAGTACGATGCCATTCTCTCCTTGGGGCGCAGTAAGGCGGTGCGCTTTTTGCTGTGGCTGACGGGGATTCCCAAGCGCGTGGGCTTTGCGAAGCTCAATCCCTTGGGGTTTCTCACCGATGCGGTACCTGTCAACCTTGATCAATACAGCGCCGCCACCTACCACGACTTACTGCAAGCCTTTGGTATCACTACCCCCTGTCCCCTGCCCAAGGCCGTGATTGCTGAGGCGGATCAACAGTGGGCAACGGCAGAGCAGCAACGCCTAGGAATTACTGGGCGGTATCGCCTCTTGCACGGTGGCTCAAGTCAGATGGCACTTACCAAGGGAATTAACAAAATTTACCCCCCCGCTGCTTGGGTTGAGGTCATCCAGACGCTGCAACAGCAGGAGCCGCACCTGCCCTTTATCGTGGTCTGTGGGCCTGAAGATCACGCATGGGTGAGTGCGCTAACGCAGGCGCTACAGGAGATTAAGATTAGCCGTCCTCCAGACTTGCGCAAACTGGCAGCTCTAATGCAACAGGCACAACAGATTCTCTGTACCGACAGTGGCCCGATGCACATTGGCGTGGCGGTGGGGACTCCCCTTGTGGCGCTTTTTGGCCCTACGGATCCTGCCAAACTCCTGCCCAACGATCCGCGCTTTCGAGCCGTCAAATCCCCTACTGGCAACATGGCCGATATTCCCGTGTCAGCCGTGATTGAGGCGGCTCGCCATGGCTAGACCGGCTGTCTTTCTCGATCGCGATGGCGTGCTGAACCAAGAGGTGGGCTATATTCACCGCCTTGAGGACTTACAGCTCATCCCCGGTGTGGCTCAGGCAGTGCGACGGCTCAATGATGCGGGGTGGTTTTGCTGCTTAGCCTCCAATCAATCAGGTCCTGCGCGAGATTATTACAGCATCGATCATGTTCATGCCCTGCACCACAGACTTCAGGAGTTGCTAGCCGCCAGTGCCGGTGCGGTGTTGGATGCGGTTTATTTCTGTCCTGATCTCAGCCGTCCTGAAGGGGGAGTGGTTGCCGACTATGCGGGCTGGACAACATGGCGCAAACCCAATACAGGAATGCTCGTAGCGGCCGCTTGGGATCATGATTTAGATCTCAGCCGCAGTGTCATGGTGGGGGACAAAGCGACCGATATTGATCTGGCGCGGAATGCCGGCTGCTATGGGATTTTAGTACAAACCGGCTTTGGCGATCGCGTTCTTGAGGGGAGTTACCAGCACGCCAGTCGACCCGATTACATTGCAGCAGATTTAGCCGCTGCCGTAGAGTGGATTTGTACGCACCTTGCACCCCGTTAGCGATGAGCGCATCGCCAGACTATACCAAGTTTCCCCTTGCTCTACTGTTGCTGGTGGTTCTGGGCTACGTCCTCGTGGGCTGGTATTTGTCTGCCTATCCTTGGCTGTGGTCAGCCTATGCCTCTTTTTTGGCAGCAATTCTGATAGTGTTTGTTGTGGGGGGCACCTCTAGCCTGTTGCGATCGCGCCAGAGCAACCCTAGAAATATCTTTAGTAGCTTAATTATGCGCGTGGGCACCCCCAGTCTCTTGACCGTACTGGTGCTGAGTACCGCTGTCACCCTTGCCATTATTGCCTTTCACGTCTTTAGTGTGATCGCCATTCTCATTGGCACCGAAATTCTCGTGCGCATTGAAATGAAAGCTGCTGGCTACCACAACTGGCAAATTATGCTAGTGCTGATTCAAATGGCAATTTTAGGGGTGTTCATTGGCTGGAGCATTGGGCATTACTTGCTGCCATCCTCTTCAGGGCAATCATTATTGTTCTTAGTCCTAAAGGAGTAAACTTTCTAGGGCACGTAGATTCGTAATGCACAGGCTCTCTGGGTTGCGGCGAATAATCCCCCTGCGCTCCAGCTTCCCAAGCACCCGTGTTACCGTCTCCCGTGCCATGCCACTTAAGCTACTCAGTTCGCGGTGGGGCAGATTCGGAATTTCTAGGCCATCCGCTCCCTGTCGCCCTTGACCATCCGCCAAAAACAGCAAAATATCCGCCACCCGTGACATACTATCCGATTCCCGCAGCCGCAGCCGCCGATTCAGTTGCCGGAGCCGTCGTGCCATCAACTTGGCGAGGCGTATGCCCGCTTGAGGTTCCGTATTGACAAGATTGACAAAATCCGTTGCGGGCATATTGGCCACAACTGTCGGTGTTAGGGTAATCACATCCGTTGAGCGGGGCACTTCCTCTAGGGGAGCCATTTCGCCAAAGAGTTCGCCGGGACCGAGGATATTCAGGGTGACTTCTTTGCCATCAATGTTGTAGGTGCGAATTTTGACCCAGCCACTGAGGATGAAGTAAACTGATGTGCCCCAGTCATTCTCCAGCAAGATCACGCGGTTAGCGGGATGCTGACGTGTCACTACATGGGCTAGGGCTTTCTCCACCACCGCCTGGGGTAAGTCGCGAAAAAAGGGCGTATTTTGTAAAGATAATTCAGGTGCAGGAGAACTACGCCGTTCTTGCATAAAGGTCAAAGCCGAGAGGGCGAAAGCAGAGGCTGAGCAGACAGGTCATCAGGCGCTGCAGGGAAATCAATACCTGTGATCTTACCATTGCTATCCATCATCACAATCAATGTATCTGTAACGTTAGAAAACGCTACCTTGATACTGACAATATTGTCGTTGATCTGACTCCCAAGACGCTCTTTGTACACGCCTACCCGCCTCAGAAAATTGGCTTGGCGTTGCTTCAATTTTTTCGGTGAAAACTCCCGTTGCAGTTGCGGATGTAAATAGCTCAACGCTAAATCAACGTGATTGCCAAAGAGGGCATCGAGAAATTGTTCAGCAGTGTGTACTTGGTCTTGGGGATTGACATTGATGGATTCTTGGGACTCGCCGCGGGCGATCGCTGGCCACAGAGAGGAAGATACCCCCCGTAGGAATGCCAAGGCTAAAACTGTTAATGGTGAAAAAGACTGCCCCATATTTTTTTAAGTTTTTTTATGGTTTTCTGAGAGTTTAAGGCGAAACGAATTTCTGAATATCATACCGCCTTTTGCAGAGGGATTGAGTGAGGTCGCGATCGCCCTGAGGCCGCCGTCCCGTCCAAGAAAAGCAATTCACATATCTCTTATCAATTCTCGACGCAGACTTGGCTCTATAGATGACTGATTCTTCAGGTCTTCAGGCAGCCGGAGGAAACTGCTGCGGAGTGTAAAGTTTATTAAAGCCCTTGACTCCTTTGGTTAGCCTTCGTCACAATGAGTTCCATAGGTTAGGACTTGAATTTTATCCTCGTGAGCGGTTTGTCATAACTGCGAGGGAGTAGGTTGTGCCAATGCTAGAAACCCTTGAATTCGTGATTTATCCCGATGGCCGTGTCGTTGAAACGGTGACGGGAATTTCTGGGGCATCCTGTGCTGAGGTGACTGCTGCCATTGAAGCGCAGCTGGGGTGTGTCATTAGCCAACAGCCCACCGCAGAATACTACGCTCCCCAAGAGGAAGAAAATCAATTGGTTGTTCAATCTGTCCCCTCCCAGTGGTAATCGTTGAGGATTGGTGATCCATGTCGCACTTCAGCCAAATCAAAACCCAAATTCGCAGTTTACCCGCCCTCCAGTCTGCCCTAACGGACTTGGGCTTACCATGGCAATCTGGCTGCCAAGAAGTGCGCGGCTTTCGCGGTCAAACCCAAACGGCTCAAGTCGTTGTTCCCCAAGACAACGGCTATGACATTGGCTTTCGCTGGAATGGCACCGAGTATGAGCTAGTGGCAGATTTGGAGTTTTGGCAGCAGGCATGGTCAGTGGATCGCTTCTTGAATAAAGTCACTCAGCGCTATGCCTACCATGCGGTGTTGCAATCCGCTACTGAGCAGGGCTTCCAAGTGCAGGCCACAGAACAGCAGGCCGATGGGAGTGTCAAGCTCGTATTGCAACGCTGGCGTTCCTAGCCGTTGAAGATCATTCAAAACAATGGAGAGGCACGGGGCAGAGGGGCAACCCCTTGGTTTAGAGCCAGAACTTGGCGGCCAACTTCGCCAAAGTGAACCTCGCAGCGGCTACGAACCTGAACTCGGGGGCACTCACCGTCAGCGCGGTGTCTATGTCGATGAAATTACCTGTATTGGCTGCAAACACTGTGCCCATGTGGCGCGAAATACGTTTTACATCGAGCCGAACTACGGGCGATCGCGGGTGGTACGCCAAGATGGTGACCCCCTTGAACTGATTCAAGAAGCCATTGATACCTGTCCCGTTGACTGTATCCACTGGGTAGATTACACGGAATTAAAACGGCTTGAGAAAGAACGCCTTGAGCAGGTGGTTCCCCTTGCCGGTTTCCCCATTGATCCAGCCACCACGCACCGCAAGAAACGGCGATCGCCCCCTAGGACTGAATAGCATCCTCGGGCATCACAATCAGCATCGTTCCCTGACGGCCAATGATAATCACCCGCTGATGTTCGGGAATGGCCAAGCGGGGATCACCACAGCGAGCTTGCCAAGAAATCCCTTCGTACAGCACTCGCCCCGTCTCGCCAGCGGGGATTTTCGTAAGTGTTTCCGCCTCGGCGGCTTCCTTGAGGACGGGGGGAACTCGCTTTGGTTGATACCGCCGCAGGAGAAAGGCCACCACAACAGAGAGCAGCATCCAGAGGAGAATCTGTATTGAAAAGCTGGGAATCAGAAACGAGAGAAAGGCAACAATCAGGGCGCTGAGGCCGAGAGTGGCTTCCATAAAAGCCGTCGGCAAAACAAGCTCCATCACAAAAAGAATGATGGCAACAATTAACCAAATCCAAAAGGGAGACAGGGGCATTGCTCTTATCACCCAAGGCAGCCACTTCAACGATAGCTCAAACTCTGCGGCTACAGCGAGCAGGTTTAACCGTTTTGAGTGTATTCAATTCTTGCGAAAGGTTGTACTGGAACTTACAAGAGTCCCACTGCGTCAAGAGAGCCAGCACTCAAGAGAGATTCATTCGATTCTGTACAATAATGACTTCAATGAGGCGAACAACGATGACGGATCTATTCATTCCCCTCCTGGTGGGACTTCTCACCCTTGGACTGTTGACCAGTTGGCTATGGCGACCGACAGCAACGCCAGTTTCCCGTGCTGAACAGGTCAATACCCCTGATTTTGTTGCCGATGCGCCGCCGCCGGATGATGAAGGAACACCGCCCCGCCGTGGATAGGCTAGGATTTTCCTAGGGGCTTCTAGAAGAATGATTGAGTGATCAAGCAGCTTTGGGCAGCAGGACGGCGGTTTCAGGCGGGTTTCTTTGCCTTTGGTCGTGGTCTTTTTTTTATCGCCCGTTATCGTCTTTGGGGCTATTTGCTGTTACCTGCCTGCTTGAGCCTCGTTCTGGGGGTAACGCTTATCATTGCTGCTTTCTGGGCTGTTCAAGTCATTGGTGATTATTGGTTTGTGGGTGGGGAATGGCAGTGGCTATACCAAGGGTTCATTGATATTTTGGCAACCCTCATTGCTGTCTTTTTGGCCCTAATTGGCTATCAAACGCTGATTCCCCTTGTGGTGATTCCTTTCCTTGGTCCGCTGCTCAACCGTGTTGAAAAAATTACCACGGGACAAACGATTGAGGTGGGGTGGCGGCGCGATCTATTGAACGCTATTATCGGTGGTTGGTTTGCGCTGCGGGATGCAGTGTTGCAGGTGATCTTCCTGCTGCTTTCATTTCTAACAGGGCCGCTGCAACCTATCGTGATGGCGATCGTTAACAGTTTCTTTCTAGGGCGAAGCAGCTTTGATTACCTCCTTGAAAAACACAGCACCTCTTTGAGAGAGCGCAAGCTCTTGACCCGTGCCTATACGCCACAAATCTATGGCCTTGGTTTGGCGCAGTTTTTGGGGCTGCTGATCCCCTTCGTCGGTTTGGTGCTCGTACCACCCGTGGGAGTTGTGGCTGCTGCTTTGCTGATTCAAGATCATCCACCGCAACAACAGTTGATGGCAGTGAATGCGGTTTCTCGGCGTTGATCTGGCTTGGAAAGGAGGGGCATCAGGGTACTGCTGTTTGCAGTGGCAGGGACAAGATTTGGCGGTGGTCGCTTGCGATCGCTCCCGTGATACGGATGAACTTTTGGCATGGATTGATCGCGATGCACCCTCTGCGCAAGCAGCCATGGTGGCGGTGGATGCCCCCCTCATTATTCCCAATTTGCGGGGAATGCGTACCTGCGATCGCCAAGCTCACCAACTGCTTGGGCGCTATCACGCCGGCTGCTATCCGGCCAATCAGCAATCCCCCTTTGCGCAGCACACCACGGGTTTTAGTCAAGCCCTTAGCCAACGGGGGTTTCGCCATGCGCCTACAATCGCCCCCCAAGCACACGGGCGATTTCAAATTGAAGTCTTCCCCCATGCCACGGCGATCGCCCTCTTTCAGCTTGACCAAATCATTAAATACAAAAAAGGCCGCCTTGCAGAACGAGCCAAAGGGTTAGCCAAGCTTAGGGATTTAATGGCCACCCAGCTTCCCCACTGTGAGCCACCCTTAGCACTAGAACTCACTATCGAAATCCTCAGCAACGGGCGAGACCTCAAGGCTCTTGAAGATCAACTCGATGCCGTTCTCTGTGCCTACACGGCAGCCTATTGGTGGTATTGGGGGCGCGATCGCCACTGGGTTTTGGGTGGTGAGTCTTTTTCCCCAGAGCCAGCATCAACCGATGCCTACTTAAAAACTGGCTATATTGTTGTTCCGCGTGCCTAGCTTTCGCGATTGCGGTAGCGTTGCAGTTCCGTGCGTAGAGCAGCAATTTCCGCCCGCAAATCATCAATCAAAGCTTGCCAATCCACTTGTTGGCTACGCCGAGGCACCACCATTTCTGCTTCTTGACGGGCACGAGCTTGCACCTCTTCCATGAATTGATGGAGCCGCTGCTGCTGCTCGGCATCAAATCGCCCCAGTTGACTTAGGAATTCCACAAATAGATGCTGCGCCTGATCACGCAGGAGCGTTGCGGTTGCTCGACCAAGGAAAAAGGCATCCAGCGGCGATTGACTCATAGGAGTGTCATGACCTCGTAAGTTGCTGCTCTCAATCCCTGAGTGTAACAAAGTTTTACAGTGAGCAAGCCTCGCTCTCTGCCGATTCTCCCCTTTTTGCCTATAGGACAGATAAGAAATTCTTTGATGTTTTCCCTAGACCGATTGTCTCCCCTAAAGCATAGAATTATATCAATTAAATATTTTCTTACCATAGCTACAAGTTATGAGGATACTCCCATAGGGAGTGCTCTTAACAGCGATTTCGCTATGACACCCTCTCTAGATTCGCCAAAAGGGGCAGAAATGCTAACAAATTTAGTTAATCGAGTTCACTTTCGCTATTGGCGCGGCGATCTCTTTGGTGGGCTGACTGCCGCCATTGTCGCCTTGCCGATGGCCTTGGCCTTTGGGGTCACCTCTGGGGCTGGTGCAACGGCGGGACTGTACTGCGTCGTCTTTCTTGGCTTTTTTGCGGCTCTCTTTGGGGGCACGCCAACACTCATTTCCAATCCGACAGGGCCGATGACCGTCGTGATGACGGCAGTGATCACCCGCCTGACCAGTGAATATCCCGAACAGGGGTTATACATGGCTTTTACGGTGGTAATGCTGGCGGGCGGTTTTCAAATCCTCTTTGGTCTGTTGCGGTTGGGTAAATACATCACCCTCATGCCCTACACCGTGATTTCTGGCTTTATGTCGGGAATTGGCCTAATCATGATCCTGCTGCAAATTGGTCCCCTGTTGGGGCACAGCAGTAAAGGGGGGGTCTTGGGGGCAGTGCAAAACTTGCCAGAGTGGATTCAAACCTTGAACTCGGCTGCCCTTACCTTGGGCTTGTTCACCCTCGGACTCATTTATTTCACGCCCCAGAAAATTCGGCGAATTGTGCCGCCACAGCTTCTCGCCTTGGTTTTAGGCACGATTTTGTCAATGGTGTTTTTTGCGGATGCCGGTTTGACCCGCATTGGCACGATTCCCACGGGGCTGCCAGCGTTTGTGCCGCCGACGTTTACACTGCCTGCGCTGAAAACGATGATTGTGGACGGGGCAATGCTGGGGATGCTCGGCTGTATTGATTCGCTCCTGACCTCGGTGATTGCCGATAGCATTACCCGCACCCAGCACGATTCCGATAAGGAACTGATTGGCCAAGGTATTGGTAACCTACTGTCCGGCTTATTTGGTGGTCTGCCCGGTGCCGGTGCCACGATGGGCACAGTGGTGAATATTCAAGCGGGGGGACGCACCTGCTTATCGGGCATGATCCACGCTGTCATTCTACTGATGGTGGTGCTGTGGGCTGCGCCTTTGACGGAACCGATTCCCAATGCCGTGTTGGCGGGGATTCTGATCAAGGTGGGGATTGACATCATTGACTGGAATTTTCTCAAGCGTGCCCACCTCTTGTCCCTGCGGGCGGCCTTCATTATGTATGGTGTGATGCTGCTGACGGTCTTTGTGGATTTGATTGTGGCGGTGGGTGTGGGTGTCTTTATTGCCAATATGCTGACGATCAAGCGCTTGGCGGATCTGCAATCGGAGGATGTGAAGGCGATTACCCACGCCGATGATCAAACGCCCCTCACCCCCGAGGAAAAAGAACTCTTCCGCGAAGCCAAGGGTCAACTACTACTCCTGCACCTTGGGGGTCCAATGAGTTTTGGCTCCGCTTGGGCAATTTCCCAGCGGCAGGCGATCATGTCGGACTATAAGGTGCTGATTCTGGATGTCAGCAGTGTGCCCCTGTTGGGGGTAACGGCAACGTTGGCCATTGAGTCACTCATCCAAGAGGCACAAAAGCATCGTTTAGCAATTTTTCTCGTGAATGGTTCGGCGGATAAGGTGCAACAGCGGCTGCAACGCTTCCGTATTTTGGATCGGTTGCCGGCAGACCATGTGGTGAGCGATCGCCGACAAGCCCTCGAAAAGGCGATCCAGTTTCTTCACCAACCGGAGGAATTGCTGGAGGTGACAACGGGCAGCTACGAATAACGCGAGACCGCCGGGTTGCCCTGCACATACCACCGCCACGGAATCTCCTGACCTTGGGAAATACCAATGCGAGTGGTTTGTACCACAGGGGCTGTTAGGGGTTGGGGTGGCTTTTCTAACCAGAGGCCGCTCTCTTTCCCTAGCATCAAGCCCGAAAGCTGGCGATCGATCCCCAAGACTTGGCACAGTTTCCCCGGACCAGCAGCACTGCGGGGGGGCAAGGGCGGACTAAGCATCTCAAGGGCACGAATGAGAACAGCACTGGCAAAATTGGGGCGATCGCTGGCGATATTCAGGCAGTGGTGAATGCCATAGATTTGATAGACATAGATTGTCCCTGGTGCCGCAAACATCGGGGCGTTGCGAGCCGTTTGGCGACGGTAGCCATGACACGCGGGGTCGCCGGCCATATAGGCTTCAGTTTCAACAATACGGCCGCGGTAGAGTTGACCATTGGCCTGCTGTCGCACGAGAAGACACCCCAGTAATTCTTGGGCAACCACTGGGGCAGGGCGAGCCAACCACTCAAGGGGCAGACACTGATCTTGCTCAGTGGGAACCCTTTTCAAGCAACAAATCCTCCATCAAGGCATGGCGCACGGGGGCATTCAAGCCAGAGACGGTGTAGAGCATGGCTTCGCGATAGAGACGCTGCACTGTGTGACTGAGCATCAAGGCACTGCCACCCGTTGTCATCAGGGCAGCCTGAGCCGCTTGGACGGCAAGGTAAATGGCGGCGGCGCGCAGTTTTGCATGGTGGGGGGGATTCAGGTTCTCTAGCTCTTCTTGAATCTGGTCGTAAAGGCGGTGCCAGCGATCGCGAAAGTGGTGATAGAGGTCTTTGGCGTCGGCACTCTCAGCGAGAATCTGCAAACTGGCACGGGCACAGCCCATGGGGGCGGCACTGCCCCGCAGCAATTGCTGGCGATCGCGGACGGCCAGCCAATCCACCTCACTGATACCCACTACATCTTCCCGCGGCACCAACCAATTCACCACTTCTGCTTGCACCGTTTGAGTTGAGGGCACAGCCGCTAGAGGCAAGGGCAATGAGAGGTGCAAAATGCCACCGCCAGCCTGTTGGGCATTGATAAAGGGCATGAGGGCAAAGAGAAGACGCCGATCGGGTAAAGGCGCGGCGGCCACAAACATGGTCATGTGCTGAAAGCCACTGAGCCAAGGCAGCGTGCCCCGCAAGAGGTAGCCCCCACTGGTGGGTTGAGCTTGTAGATCCACTGGGTTGTGGCGTAGGTGGGAAAAGCTGACACCAATCAACAGCTGCCCCTTCATTAAGTCCGCCAAGTAGGTTTGGGCAACGTTCCCTTCAGGATGTTCAAGAATCATCCCCAAGGCGGATTGATGTTGTGCCACCAAAAAGGCAAGGGCACCGGAGGTTTGCGCTAGTTGTAAGCTCAAATGCCAGAGCGTGCGGCGATCGCACCCCAATCCCCCCCTTGCCTTGGGTACCGCCAAACGAAAAATGCCCAAATTCCCTAGGGCTTGCAGACTTTCCGATAAAAGGGACTTTTGCTGATCAATGCGGTTGGCAATTGGCGCAACAACGGTACTGAGGTAGGTCTGAATGTCCTCTAGGAGAGGCTGCGCTGCGGGGTCAGCAAAGACCAAGGCATCCATAGTTTAGGAGTACGCCAGATGGGCACGGGGGTTGTAGGACTCAATGGCCTGAAGTTGCCGGTAGAGATCGCGTTCAGCATCACTCAGTTGGGGCGGCAGTGTAATGACAATTTCCACCAGTTGGTCACCGCGATCGCCATCGGGGCGAGGATAGCCCTTACCCGCCAGTCGCAAACGTTGGCCTGTGCGCACCCCTGCTGGCACCATCATTTTCACCCAACCATCGAGGGTCGGGGCTTCAATTTGGCCGCCGAGGGCAGCCTCACTGGGGGTCACGGGGAGTTCACAGACAATGTCGTAGTCCTCAAGGCGAAAGAGGGGATGGGGCGTCACTTGAATTTTCAGATAGAGATCACCTCCACCCGTACCTTGACCCCGCAGCCGAATCCGCTGACCCGTAACCATCCCCGGTGGCAGCGTCACTTCTAAGGAGCGCCCATCCCCAAGGCGAATCCGCTCCCGTCCCCCTTCGTAGGCCTTCTCGAGAGGGATTTCTAGGGTGGCTTCAGCGTCGCGACGACTCACAGCGGTATAGGCGGTTTTGACGGTGCCGGGGCGAAAGTAGTCTGTGTCTATCGTAGGCGAGCGACGGGGGGGATCCGCAGCAACCGTAGAGGTGCGGGGCGATCGCCGACCCAACAGTTGATCCAAAAACTCTTGAAAATTATCTTCACTGAGGTCGGGTTCTTCCCTGACACTGGTGCCATTGCGCCGAGCCATAGTGGTACGTTGGGAAGGGCGAGTGCGAAAGCCGGGCTGTGACCAATATTCACCGTAGCGATCGTATTGCTCACGGCGAGCCGGATCACTTAGGACTTGGTAGGCTTCACTAATGTCTTTGAACTTCTCTTCAGCAGCGCGATCGCCCGGATTCATATCGGGATGATACCGCCGCGCCAGCCGCCGATAGGCACGTTTAATTTCCTCAGTGCTCGCACCTCGATCCACGCCCAAAAGCTGGTAGTAATCTCGAAAATTACGCATCGACAGTCCTATCTACACTCACAGTTGCAGCAAACAATGCAAACAAGTTCTACCAGTCGTCGTCATCCCAATCCTCCCATGCGGCTGAATCACTGCGCTGGGAATACCCCCGAGAACGCCGCGTCCGGGGTGGCTCATCCCACTCATCCTCATAATCGTCACGCCGCCGCTCTCGACCCCGCACCGCATCAAGGCCTTTATTGACTGCTTCCTTGAGGTTGGGCAGCTTAAAGACATCCTCATCGTCTTCCAATGCTTCTTCGCTGAGGCGCAGTTGGCGGACAAAGTCGTAGAGCCGCTCTTCAAGAGCCGCATAGGTGAGGTCAATCTGGCGATCGTCCTCATTGCGAATGGCCTCCTGCAATTGCCGCACTAGGGCCTCAATACTCCGGCGCTGATCAGCGGCAAATTGATAGCCAAATTCCTGAGCCGCTTCCCGCAATTGACGTTCAGCGCGGTGAATCAAATCTTGAGCACGGTTGCGCTTCTCAATGCGTGCCCGCCGCTGGCGATCGCTGGCAGCGTTGGTCTCGGCATCCAAGAGCATCTGCTGAATTTCCTCTTCACTGAGGGTTGATGCCCCCTGAATCACCACACTTTGCTCACGACCGCTAAAGCGATCCAAGGCCACCACTTGGAGCAGGCCATTGGCATCCAAGTCAAAGGATACTTGAATTTGGGGCACCCCCCGAGGCGCTGGCGGAATTCCCGTTAACTTAAAGCGTCCCAAGGACTTATTGTGTTCTGCCAGTTCTCGCTCCCCTTGAACGACGTGGATTTCCACTTGGCTTTGGTTATTTTCTGAGGTTGAGAAAATATCGGAGCGGCGCACCGGAATCGTTGTATTGCGGGGAATCAGCACCTTCGTGACGCCGCCAATGGTTTCCACCCCTAAGGAAAGGGGGGTTACATCCAGCAGCAGGATATCCTTCATATCCCCGGCGAGAATGCCTGCTTGAATGGCGGCACCAACAGCCACCACCTCATCGGGGTTGACATTTTGGTTGGGTTCACGGCCAATCATCTGCCGCACCAGATCCTGCACCATGGGCATCCGCGTCGCACCACCCACTAGCACCACGGCATCAATTTGAGCGGGGGTTAAATGGGCATCCATCAGTGCCTGTTCGACCGGATAGCGCAGCCGTTGCAGCAGGTCTTGGCTCAGGTCTTCAAATTGGCGAC
This sequence comes from Thermosynechococcus sp. PKX82, assembly GCF_031583255.1. Classification (NCBI taxonomy): domain Bacteria; kingdom Bacillati; phylum Cyanobacteriota; class Cyanophyceae; order Acaryochloridales; family Thermosynechococcaceae; genus Thermosynechococcus; species Thermosynechococcus sp. PKX82. The sequence continues at coordinate 1,661,519 of NZ_CP134169.1, forward strand.
GACTGAGGGTGGTTTCAATGTGTTTTGGCCCATCCGCTGTGGCGGTGACAAAGGGCAGATCGATATTGGTTTCCAGTAAGCCTGAAAGTTCAATTTTGGCTTTTTCGGCAGCATCGGTGAGCCGTTGTAGCGACTGGCGATCGCGCCGTAAATCAATGCCCTCTTTGGCGAGGAAGTCTTCGGCTAGCCAGTCCACAATCAACTTATCAAAGTCATTGCCCCCCAGTTGGGTATCGCCGCTGGTGGCCTTCACCTCAAACACGCCATCGCCAACATCGAGAATGGAGACATCAAAGGTGCCACCGCCAAGGTCAAAAACGAGAATCGTCTGCTCCTTCTGGCGATCGAGGCCATAGGCAAGGGCTGCTGCCGTCGGTTCATTAATAATCCGCCGCACATTCAGACCCGCAATCCGCCCAGCATCACGGGTGGCTTGCCGCTGTGAATCATTAAAGTAGGCGGGGACAGTAATCACCGCATCGGTGACGGGTTCCCCTAGATAGCGGCTGGCATCCTCCACCAGCTTGCGCAAGACCATGGCTGAAATTTCTTCGGGGGCAAATTCCCGTTGCAAGCGTGGGCACTTGATGCGCACTTTACCCGATTCATCGCGGCGAATCGTATAGGGTACCCGCTTGGATTCAGCCGTCAGTTCACTGTATTCGCGGCCAATAAACCGCTTCACGGCATAGAAGGTGTTTTGGGGATTGAGCACCGCCTGTCGCCGCGCCAACTGCCCCACAAGGCGCTCGCCATCTTTGCCAAAGGCCACCACAGAGGGGGTGGTGCGGGAGCCTTCTGCATTGGCAATCACAACGGGTTTTCCCCCTTCCAACACAGCAATGACGGAATTGGTTGTCCCCAAATCAATGCCAACAATTTTGCCCATGCCGTTTGAACGACTCCGCACTGGTTAGAATAAATGAATAGCGTTATAGTAACGGATTATTTACCCTTTGTTACGCTTATTCGATTGTACGAGATCTGCCCCAGACCGTCAGAGAATCACTCTTTCCCCTGTGCTGCGCGATCGCTACAACGATATGAACAACCTCAGTCCCCACACCTCCCATTCACCGCTGCTCATCTTTTGAAGTCTAGCGGTAAGATGACAGGCAAGAGGTTGCAGCACAGCTTATCAACTGTTGCTACGCCCAATTCCGAGAAGGAGACCGTTCTATGTTACACCGCAAGCTTTATCAACTCTATACCGACGGCCAAGAAGTCTGGATTTACTTGCGGGATCAACAACGCCTGATTGACCGGGCACGCATTGTGGACATCGAAGGGAATGTTGTTACCATCCGCTACGAAACGGAGGAAGACGACGAAGTGTGTGCTTGGGAAGAGATCGTCAATATCGAAAGCATTGGCTCGATTTCACGGCGGCTCGCAGCAGTTCCGCGGGGTTATGCGGAGTTACCCATTGCGGATGAGTGTCCAGAGGCGGAGCAACTGCCGAAGCATTCCTCGGAAACCGAACACGAGCGTTGATTCTTGCCCATGCGCTCAGCCCCCGTTGTGGAGGAGATAGCCACGATTGATGCCCAGTACATGGGGCGCTGCCTTGAGTTAGCCGCTCGTGCCAAAGGCTGTACGGCTCCGAATCCCCTCGTGGGCTGTGTGATTGTGGCGGAGGGACGGGTGATTGGGGAGGGGTTTCATCCCAAGGCAGGGGAACCCCATGCCGAGGTCTTTGCCCTGCGCAGCGTCAGCGAGAGCGATCGCCCCCTCCTCAGCAAGGCCACCCTCTACGTCAATCTTGAACCCTGCAACCACTATGGCCGCACGCCCCCCTGTACCGAGGCGATTATAGCGGCGGGTATTCCCAGGGTGGTGGTGGGCATGATTGATCCGAATCCCCAAGTAGCGGGGGCGGGGGTAGAACGGCTGCGCTCAGCAGGCATAGAAGTCACCGTCGGCGTGCGGGAAGCAGAGTGTCAACGCCTGAACGAAGCGTTTGTGCATCGGGTGCGCTATCAGCGTCCCTTTGGCATTTTCAAATACGCCATGACCCTCGATGGCAAAATTGCCTCCAGTGCCGGCCACAGTCTCTGGGTGAGTGGTGAAGCCGCACGCGCCATGGTGCATCAACTGCGCTCTGAATGCGATGCCGTGATTGTGGGGGGCAATACCGTGCGTCTGGATAATCCCCTTTTGACCTCGCGCCATGAGCGCAATCCCCTACGGGTGGTGATGAGTCGTACCCTTGATCTACCGCCGAATGCCTCTTTGTGGGAAACGACCACGGCTCCAACATTGGTGGTTACCGCTGCTTCACCCCAACATCCCCTCATTCCCCAATTGCAGGCACGGGGCGTGGAGGTGGTGCACCGAGAGCCGCTAACACCGACCACCGTTATGGCAGAGCTGCATCAACGGGGCATTATGACGGTGCTTTGGGAGTGCGGCGGTTCCCTTGCAGCGGCAGCGATCGCCGAAGGCATGGTACAGAAAGTGTGGGCATTTATTGCGCCAAAAATTATTGGTGGCTCCGATGCCCCCGCCCCAGTGGCCGATCTCGGCTTAACCAAGATGAATGAGGCCTTGTGCCTCGAGGACGTGACTTGGCAAACCGTGGGCGAGGACATTCTCGTGGTGGGCTACCTACCGCCTAGGCCTCGGGTTCCGTCAATTCAATAATGGTACAGCCCGTTTCTGTGGGGGGCGTATCCGCCTGCTCATAGAGCAAATCAATCCACAGTGACTCCGGGTAGGGCTTGCGACTAGAGACATAAAAAAGCCAATGCTGGCTGACATTGAGGGACTCGCGCCGCAGCTTGGCCATTGCCGGGGTTGTAATCAGGCGCAGAGCAGCGTTGGCATTGCGCCACTGCTCAATAATCCCAGCCGCCACCCGCAGGGTTTCCCCCTCGCTATTTTCTAATTCCAAAATGCCGTCAATGTGGATACTCTCCCACCAGTGCTGTGGATCCCGCAGATCCAATCCTTGGCCATCCATATAGTCAATGAGGTTGGGAAGATATTCGCGAATAAAGTTTTGGACAACACTAAAGGGAGGAAAAGGACGCAAGACTTTGAGGCGGCTTGCTGTTTGTTGAAACCACAGCTTGTGGTAAGTCATGGGGACAACGCTCCATCAAAAAGGCGATCGCCAAAAATCGTTACAAACTGGTTTATTTTACCAAGCAAGCTTGCTCTAATTGTTCCTAAGAGCGAAGATGAATATGTGCCACTTTTAGCGCAATTTGGCACAAGGGTTATAGGACAATTTTGGTTTAACGATCAACGCTGAGAAGGATGTCAACTGACTTACATTATTAAAAAAAACTATACACACTGATTAGCTAACTTTACTCTACTTATTTATTTATTGGAAATAATGATTTTTCTTTCATGGGTAGTAATTAAGCCCAAGTCGTGATGAATTCAGGTTTTTTTGATTATTGACCAGTAGGTAGAAAATTCGTATTTTTATTTTGCAGCAAGTAATTCACCCCCCCAGAGAGGGCAGGACGAGGCAAGGGGGTGGCTTGTCATTTGGTTGTGGATTGGGTAAAGTCACCTAGAAGTTTCGTCGTGGTGCCAAAACACCCTTTGCATAAACAACAGATTGGGACAGTTTTAGGCATAGATGCGGCGAGTGGCCTCTGGCTACCTTGGACGATTGCTCATGATGTGTGTTCTCGGTTCACCGCTTTGTCGAATCACTGTCAATTTTGTGTGCGAGGAGGATTACCTTGAGCAACGATAGTCGTACCCCTACCGCCTCTCAGGATGCACCTCTTGCGCCTGCTGCTATGCTTGGTCGTTCGCTGCGCTCCCTTTGTTCCTGTCTGCCCCTGCTGGGTACCTTTGTTCTGATTCAGCCTACGCAAGCCCTTGATTTGACCACTCTTGCAGGCGATCGCGATCTGGGTTCAAAGGACATTCGCCCCGAATCTCTCAACCTCCCCTCCCTCTTCAGCACTGAAACCCAAGACCCGCTTGCTGAATTTGAAAATCTTTTATCCGCCGACAAAACCGACCTACTCTTGGGCGTCACCCAAACGGCATGGCAACGCACCATCCAGCCCCAAGTCAGTTTTGCCCCCCTCACCCTCAGAAGACCGGCGCTGACCCTCTCTGCCTTTGCTTCCTTTGACCGTCTCAGCCGTCCTTCTGAGCCGACCTTCAAAGTGGTGGATCGGCGGGTTCGCACCGATAGCTTGGCGGATCTAGTGACACAAGCCACCACCTCTGTTGTTGCTTCCTTGGCCATTGATACCCCCTTTGCGATGGGTGGCTCTTTGGAGCAAACTACGACGGCAGTTGAACCACAGTCCGCCGCGGGGGAAACGACTCAACTCTCGCAGCGGGTGGCAGTTGTGCACTCTCCAGCCGCATCGACCTCAACTGCAACCCTAGAGCCTGTTCCCTTTGGGCGGGCTGCTGAGCGGCGGCGGCGTACCACCCCTGCCCTAGTTTCAGTCCAACAACCCCCTGCTCGCCCAGCGCTACCCCAGCCCACTGTTGCAAATCGCCCGCAAACAACAACAGTAACAGCACCGACACCTGCCACTGTACAGCCCATTGCCCCCCCTGTGCCCGTCAAGGTGGCACGCTCAATTGTGGCTCCCCCTTTACCCACTAATCTCGACCTACCCCCTCTGCCCAACTCCGATCGCTTTTTACCTAGCCTAACCACCAACTTTATCTGGCCGGCGCGTGGTGTGTTGACCTCTGGCTTTGGTCCGCGCTGGGGACGGATGCACCGCGGGATTGATATTGCTGCTCCCATTGGCACGCCCATCTATGCTGCTGCCGCCGGTGTCGTTACCTACTCCCAATGGAATTCTGGTGGTTTCGGCAACCTGGTGGAAATTCGCCACGCCGATGGCACCCTGACGCTCTATGCCCATAACCATCGCAACTTGGTGCGCGTGGGCCAATACGTTGAGCAGGGTCAGCAGATAGCCGAAATGGGCAGCACCGGTCGCAGCACAGGGCCCCACGTTCACTTTGAGATACATCCCCCAGGGCGGGGTGCGGTCAACCCAATGATCTTCCTGCAACGTACCCAAGGCTAGTCATTGGCGGTTTATTTTGTGGGTGCGGGGTTAGGTACCCCTCGCTCTCTCACGCTCGAAGCATGGATTTGCCTGCAGCAGGCGCAGGTGGTACTTTACGATGCCCTGCTCTCCCCTCGCCTCCTCGAACTCACACCCCCCGATTGTTTGCGAGTCGCGGTGGGCAAACGGGCAGGGGCTGAGGCAGTTCCCCAATCAGAAATCAACCGCCTTTTAGTGGCCTATGGCCAGCAGTACCAGCGGGTTGTCCGCCTCAAAAGTGGCGATCCGGGGCTGTTTGGCCGTTTGCATCAGGAACTGGATGCTGTCCTAGGGGCAGGTCTAGAGGCGGTGGTGATTCCGGGTCTATCGTCAGCGCTGGCGGCACCACTGCTGGCGGGATTGTGTCTGACGGCAAAGGATGTGAGCCAGTCCGTAGCGATTCTGTCGGGACATGCGCCAGAAACCCTTCCTTGGGCAGCGATCGCCCAAATGGAGACGCTGATTTTTTTGATGGCCACCCGTTCCCTGCGATATATTGCCGAGCAATTGTTGAGGCAGGGGCGATCGCCCGCTGAGGGACTGGCAATTTTGCAATGGGCCGGCCAGCCGCAGCAACAGTTTTGGTTCGGCACGTTGGAGAGCTATCTAAATACGCCTCACGTTCCAGACAGGGCACCAGCCGTCGTGGTTGTGGGGGCGATCGCCCAAAAACGCTACCCTTTGGCTAGTCTAGATCTGGTCTTCCCTGAATTTTTGAAGATTTCCCCATCAGCCATGTCTCCGCTCCACGGCAAAACCATTCTCGTCACCCGGGCAGCAGCGCAAGCGAGTGACTTTACGCAGCAACTGACAGCCGCCGGTGCCACCGTTTTAGAAATGCCGACACTGGAAATCGTTCCCCCCAGTTCTTGGCAGCCCCTCGATCAGGCTTTGGCGCAACTCAATACCTTTGACTGGCTCATTCTCACGTCCCACAATGCCGTTAGCTTTTTTATGGAACGGTTGCAGCATCATGGCAAGGATAGTCGTACCCTCGCGGGTCTCAAGATTGCTGTTGTTGGCGAAAAAACCGCCCAAACCCTCAGCAGTTACGGCTTAGTGGCTGACTTCACCCCCAGTGAATTTGTCGCCGATGCCCTAGTGGCAGAATTCCCAGAACCTGTAGCGGGGTTGCGTTTTCTCTTCCCACGGGTTGAAAAGGGTGGGCGACCCGTGCTAGTAGAGACCTTTACAGCGGCCGGGGCTGAGGTTGTTGAGGTGCCCGCCTACGATTCCCGCTGTCCCCAAACTGTTGATGCCCAAGTCTTAGGGGCGCTGCAAGGGGGTCAAGTGGATATGATCACGTTTACCAGTTCTAAGACGGTGAAACACTTTTGCCAATTGGTGGGTGCGCAGGCGGCAGAGTTACTTCAGACTGTGCAGATTGCCAGTATTGGCCCGCAAACCTCGCAAACTTGTCGCGAACTCTTGGGACGGGTGGATACTGAAGCCACAGAGCATACCCTTGAGGGACTCCTTCAGGCATTATTACGGATCACTTAGTGCTTTGGGTGCACCAATCCGCTAGTGTGAAAAAAGGACTGTTGTAAGGCAATTGTGGAGCATGACACACGCAACCGATGTGCTGACCCTTGGCCGTTGGATGGCGGCGGATTTTAGTAACCAAGCCCAAGCCTTTGAGAATCCCCCCTTCTATGCCCATATTCGGGTGTGTATGCGCCCCCTGCCCAGTGGTCTTTTGGAGGGCATTGCCCTTTATGTGGAACAGGCCTACGACTATTTGCTAGGGGTGCCCTACCGCACACGGGTTTTAGAACTGGTGCCCGCCAATGATCACATTGTGATTAAAAATTACGTACTCAAGGATGAAAAACGCTTCTTTGGCGCAGCTCGCGATCGCCAGCGGCTTCAGGCGATGACAGCCGATGATTTGGAACTCCTCTGTGGCTGCAATATGCTCACCTACTGGACAGGGCACAGCTTTCGCGGTGAAGTGGAGCCGGGCAAAGCCTGTAAAGTCGTGCGTAAAGGACGGGAAACCTATCTTGATAGCACGTTTGAAATTGATGGCGATCGCTTCATTAGCCACGATCGCGGACGGGATCCCGAAACCGATGAGCACGTTTGGGGCTCCGTGGCAGGTCCCTTTCACTTTGTGCGCTGGCAGAGCTTTGCTGATGAAATTATTGCCTAGGCGGTTTGCCAATCGGGTAACGGTTTGCCTTGGTAATAAAGGCGAAAGAGTCCCCAAGCCCCTAGGGCGATCGCAACCAAGCTAACCACTTGGGCAATTCGCAGCGGCCCCAACATCAGGCTGTCCATGCGCAGTCCTTCAATCCAGAAGCGACCCAAGCTGTAGGCAATGGCATAAACCATCAGGAGCGTTCCCGGTTTTTGATAGCGAGGTTGACGAAAGAGCCACAGCAGGAGAACAAAGACTCCTAGGTTCCAAAGGGACTCATAGAGAAACGTGGGGTGGTAATAGGCTTCGTTGATTAGCGCCGGGGGACGCTGCGGCGCAGGGATATAGAGTTTCCACGGCAAATCCGTAGGGGCACCAAAGGCCTCAGAGTTAAAGAAATTGCCCCAGCGTCCAATGGCCTGTCCCAAAATTAGTGAAGGGGCAATGACATCCGCCACTTGCCAAAAGGAAAGCCGCTGCACATAGGTAAAGATCGCCATCGCTAGCATACCGCCGAGGATGGCACCGTGAATGGCAATGCCGCCTTTCCAAATTTGCACCACTTGATCTAAGTGCTTTTGGTAAAAGCCCCAGTGAAAGGCGACGTAATAGAGCCGGGCAGCGGGAATAGCGGCAACCACAAGCCAAATCGACAGATCCGCAATCAGATCAGGATCAATCTGCCGCTGGCGTGCCAAGCGTTGACTCAGCCAAATGCCAATAAAGACGGCGGCGGCAATGAGTAGCCCGTACCACCGTAGGGTGATGAACCCTAGCTCAAGGGTGGCACCGGGGGATTGGAAAGTGGCGATCATGCCTAGAATAGGTTCTAAACAGCGCGAGCAGTCTGAATGACGGTGGCAAAGGCGTCGGTATCCAACACGGCCAATTGAGCCAGCATCTTGCGATTGAGTTGAATATCGGCTTTTTTGAGGGCGCCCATGAGTTGACTGTAGCTCATGCCATGTTGACGCGCAGCAGCGTTAATCCGCGCAATCCAGAGCCGCCGAAAGTCCCGTTTGCGCCGCCGGCGATCGCGATAGGCATTGCACAGTGCCTTCATGACCACCTGATTGGCGGTGCGGAAGAGCTTGGAGTGCGCCGCACGATAGCCCTTGGCGAGCTTGAGAATTTTTTTACGCCGTTTGCGGGCAACGTTACCCCGTTTGACCCTTGCCATAGTTCAATTTCACCCTTGATCAAAAACTGAAAATTTATCAATTAAGCGTAGGGCAGCATCAGCGATACTCGCTCAAAATCCCGTGGATCGACGAGGGCTTTGTGGGAAAGACGATTCTTGCGATCGCTCCCCTTATGTTCGAGTAAGTGATTTTTGTTGGCCTTACGGCGGACAAACTTACCACTGCCCGTCGTCCGAAATCGTTTGGCAGCAGCACGACGTGTTTTTAGCTTTGGCATAGCCTTGCCCTATTTTAGACACAGCTTACTAGTGTACTATTTTGAAGAGAGTCTTGGCAAGCTGCATGGAACTGGAGTTCATTCCTGTCGAAGAGTTTTATTTTGCCCTTACCTTGGCCATGCGCACCCTAGAAGATTTAGGCGATGCGGCATTTGTGGAGCGGGTGCGATCGCGCTTGCAGGAGCGGTTTGGTCAAGCCTCAACGGTTGCTGCCGGCAAGCAAAACACCTTTAACTATGTCTTTCGCGTCAAGGGGGTGGACAATAGCCCCGCCCCGCAGTTAATGCTTTCGATCGCTGACTGGCAGGGAAAAATCCGCCTCAGCAGTGACTATGGCTGGACATTGGATGCGCAGCGCAAAACAATCCGCACCGAGAAATTTGGCGATCGCTCCCAATTTTGCCAACAGGTGAAAGCCCACTTAGCCCAGTGGCTGGAATTACCCGAATTTCTTGAGGCCTAAATGTTTGACCTAGGGACCGCCCTTGAGAGAGCCATTAAAACTTGGTCGGTGGTGCATACCCTCTTTTTGCCGCCAGATCAGGTAGTGCAGGCACTCCGCACCCTTGAGCAACGAGCCGATGTTCATGGTCTCGCCTGGGGGGGGTACCCGCAAGCGGAACGCTGTCGGCTGGCGATCGCCCCCACTGAACTCAGTCTTGAGGAGCAACAGCCGCCCCTTGCTTTGGTGCGAATCACAGGCAACTTTCTCTTTGATCCCGCCACCTACAGTGATTTTGAGCGAGCGATCGCCAATGCCGGTCTTGATGACGGCGATTATGGGGATGTGATTCTCCTTGGGGAACGGGGGGCACAGGTCATTCTCATCCCTGAAAAAGTCCCTACTTTACAAGAACACTTAAAACAAGTGCGGACTGTAGCGGTGACCGTCGATCTCTGTGACTGGTCAGAACTGGCCGTAGCGCCCCCCCAACGGAAATCCCTCAGTACCGTCGAAGCATCATTGCGCTTAGATGCAGTGGCCTCAGCCGGCTTTGGCGTCTCCCGCAGTAAAATGAGCGAGTGGATTAGCCAAGGGCTAGTGCGGGTCAACTGGCAAGTGGTGCAACAACCGCGCTATCTGCTCAAGGTGAATGACCTCATTGCCATTCGCGGCAAAGGGCGATTGCGGATTCAAGAGATTCAAGTGACAAAGAAAGAACGCTACCGCATCCAGATGGAGCGCATTCGCTAACACTATGGCTCTGCTGCTGTCGAAATTACTGCCGCCACTGCTGTATCCATTGTCCTTGGCCTGTTGGGCATTGGTTTTTGCCATTGTTCGCTTTTGGCGTGCTCCCCAACAGGCAGCGATCGCCCTTGTGATTGCCCTGAGTATTTTACTCCTGAGCGGCAATGACTATGTGGCAACAGCGCTTATTGCTTCCCTAGAGCGGCAGTATTTACCCCCTGATCCCATGCCCAAAGCTGCCGCGATCGTGGTTCTCGGTGGGGCGGTTGTCCCGCAAACGGCGCCGAGGCCGTGGGTAGAAGTCACGGAAGGGGGCGATCGCATCCTCTACGGTGCCCACCTCTTTCGCCAAGGCTATGCCCCCTATCTCATCCTCAGTGGAGGGCGTATTGACTGGCTGGGCGAAGCCTTTCAGCGGGGCGAAGCAGCAGACATGGCGGAAATTGCTGCCACCTGCGGTGTGCCGACAGACAAGATGCTGCTAGACACCACCTCACTGAACACCTATGAAAATGCCGTGAATGTCAAAGCGCTTCTGGAGCAGCATCAAATTCAGGGGGATCTGCTGCTGGTGACCTCTGCTTACCACATGCCCCGCTCCGTGGCTATTTTTCGCCGTTTGGGAATGAAGGTGATCCCGGCACCCACGGACTATCGGTACCTGTCGATCGCGCGATCGCCCACTTGGCAAAACCTGCTGCTCAGCCTGATCCCCAATCCCTACAACGTGGACATCACCACGATCGCCCTACGGGAATACCAAGGTCTGCTCGTTTACAAACTCAGAGGTTGGCTTTAGAGACCCTGAGCACGCAGAAACCCTTGACAGGCCTCCACAAAAGCAGGGGCTGACTCATAGGGCAAGACATTGCGCCCCGCAATCACCACTCCCTCAGCATTGGGAAATGTCTTGGTATAAAACTGCAACCGTTCTTCAGGCAATTCAGCCCCACCCTCCCGACTGATACTCGAGGCTTGGTCTCCCATCACCACAAGCACTGGCTGCTGAGTCTGCCGCATTTTCTGACGATAGTCTCGCCGCCAAAAACCCGACAGGAATGAATACACGCCATGGCGACTCTCAAGGTCAGCACAACCAGCGGCCAGCATCTTTAGCCACTCATCATCCACATCCTCAGGCTTGGCAAAAAGCTGCTTGATTGAAAACTGCCGCAGGAAACGTTCTTGGCGGGCATAGAGATAAAAGCCCCAACCCAAGGGGGAGTCAAAGAGATTCCAGCGCACCTTTTGCCACCTAGGATCAGTGTTTTCAGAAACGAGAGAAGCCGCTGGAGGGCCACTGAGGATCATGGCTCGAACGACTTGGGGATCAAGGTGCACTAGCTCCATCGCTACGGGAAACAATGCCCCTTGGACAACAAGAATCACCGCTTGGCGAATCTCAGAGGCGATAAAGACCTGTAACTGAGCCGCCCAATCTTCGGGGTAATAGGCAATGTGGGGTAGGGCGCTCTGGCCACAGCCGAGCAAGTCAGGGATATAAAATGAGTAACCTTCCCCTTGGAACTGCCAATGACCCACACAGCGATCCCAGAACCGCCCAGAGAGGCCAACCCCCACTGGATGGATAAAAAGAATCGGTGTTTGCCCTTCTTCCGAACTCAAGCGATAGGCGCAGGAAAGACCCTGCCACTGATAAGTTCTAGAGGCCAATGACGGCATTCCTAACGCTCCTGCAAATTGCCTGAAAAAACTCTATGTAACGCGATCAACGGTAAAGTTGTTACTCCTCTCAACAATATGACTGAACCCTAACATTCAATAGAAATTTTAACCAAATTTTTCCCTTGCCTTAACCTAATCCCTTGAATCTGTTGCTTATTCTGACGAAAGGGTAGTTTGATCGGTTCGCCTTTTTGAAATGTGTGGGCAACCGTCACCCCGAAGGTACTTTACTTGCAAAACGTTGTTTACTCCGCTAGGAAACATCACCATGTTTACATCTGCAAAAAGCTATGCCCGCCTAGGGGTAGTTGCAGCCATCGCGGCTCTGTCGGGTAGCCTGATTCCCGCTGCTTTTTCCCAAGGGACACCTACGATTCGCATTGATGGCTCCAGCACTGTTTTCCCCATTACCGAAGCTGTTGCTGAAGCCTTCCAAAAAGCCCAAGGGGGCAAAGTCCGCGTTACGGTAGGTGTGTCCGGTTCAGGCGGTGGCTTCAAGAAGTTCTGCCGCGGTGAAACGGATATTTCCAACGCCTCACGCCCCATTCTGGCCAAAGAAATTGCCGACTGTCGCGCTGCTGGTATCAACTTTATTGAACTGCCAGTGGCCTACGATGCCATCACCGTGGTGGTTCATCCTCAAAATACTTGGGCAACAAGCTTAACGGTTGCTGAATTGAAGCGGATGTGGGAACCCGATTCTAAAATCAATAACTGGAGCCAAGTGCGCCAAGGCTTCCCCAATGTTCCTTTGAAACTCTTTGGGCCAGGTGCTGACTCTGGAACCTTTGACTATTTCACTGAGGCCATCAATGGTAAATCAAAAGTCAGTCGCAAGGATTTCACCGCCAGCGAGGATGATAATGTGTTAGTCCAAGGTATCGCTCGCGATCGCGGTGCGCTTGGATACTTTGGTTTTGCCTACTATGCGGAAAACCGCAATCGGCTCAAAGCGGTTGCCATTGACAGCGGCAAAGGCCCTGTTCCACCTTCCGAGCAAAACGTGCTGAATGGGACATACCAGCCCCTCTCCCGTCCCATCTTTATCTACGTCAACGCTAAGTCAGCGCAGCGGCCTGAAGTACGGCAGTTTGTCACCTACTACCTAAATAATGCCCCGGCCATGGTGAAAAAGGTGAAGTATGTGCCTCTGCCGGCTAGTGCCTACCGCACGATTCTGGCTAACTTCAACCGCAACCGTGTGGGTACGATCTTTGGGGGCAAAGAGGCTATTGGCTTGACAATCAACCAACTGCTGAGGATGCAACCCCAATAGATTAATATTTTGATTTAATGAAGGGTGTGAGGTATCAGCCCTCCACCCTTTTTTCCCATTTTGTCAACCTCAGTCGTTGATTCTCTGAAAAGATAAATTCCAACTAAAAGATTTTTGCTTGCTGGAATAATACCCATGGTAGAACAGCCCCTACCCTACTCAACGAAGCTCCCCGTCGCCTTGCCATCCCGTACTGTGAGGATTTGGCGCGAACGGATCATTGCTAGCATTCTTTTTTTGGCAGCGATCTCATCGGTCGTAACAACACTGGTCATCATCTATATCCTTTTTGCCGAGACAGTCATCTTTTTTGAAAAGGTGATGGAAGTGCACCAAGAATCTCTCTTTGAGGCTCTGCTGGAGTTCTTTACGAGCACGGACTGGTCACCTCTAATTGAGCCGGTGGGAATTGGTATCTTACCCTTGCTCTCCGGAACCTTCACGACCTGCTTTGTGGCCAGTTGTGTGGCTATTCCCCTTGGCACGATTGCGGCCATCTATCTGAGTGAGTTTGCACCTGCCAAAACGCGGGAGATCCTCAAGCCTATCCTTGAAATCTTGGCGGGTATTCCCACTGTGGTTTACGGCTACTTTGCCCTTTTGGTGGTCACTCCCTTTCTCCAGAAAATCATTCTTGGCGTTCAGCAATTCTTTAATCCTGGTAAAGAACCTTGGGAATACTTTGAGCTGCCTGGTTTTAATATGTTGGGGGCAGGTATTGTGGTGGGGCTAATGGTGCTGCCCTATATTGCCAGCTTGACAGAAGATGCCCTCCAAGCTGTTCCTTTGCAACTGCGGGAGGGATCCTATGCAATGGGGGCAACGCGTTTGCAAACAGCAATCAAGGTTCTCATGCCGGCTGCTATCTCTGGCATTATGGCCGCCTATATTTTGGGGCTGGCACGGGCAATTGGCGAAACAATGATTGTGGCCGTGGCCGCGGGGTTACAGCCGAAGTTTACGTTTAATCCTCTAGAGGGGGCTTCAACCACAACTGCTTTCATTGTGTCAGTGAGTTTGGGGGACTTGCCCCACGGATCACTAGAGTATCAGTCGATTTTTGCCGCAGGGATCATGCTGTTTTTTGCAACCTTGATCTTAAACGTGCTGGGCTACTTCTTGAGTCGCCGTTATCGTGAGGTGTACTAGCCATGCGTAGCCAACGAACGATTCTCAATAACCTCCGCAATTCGATCGCGATCGCGGCCTCGATTCGGGAGCGCAAGCGCTGGGAACAGTTTTTTATCGTTTTAGGTTGGTTCTCCCTGCTAGTCGCCTTACTCACCCTTGTTTTTCTTGTGGGTGACCTCTTCCTGCGCGGCTTACCCATGTTGAACTGGAAGTTTTTTACTTCACCGCCGAGTAGTGACCCCGAAGAGGCAGGTATCCTCACGGCATGGGTGGGTAGTTTATTGGTCATTCTTGTAACGGCGTTTGTGGCTATTCCTTTGGGCATTGCGGCGGGCATTTACCTCGAAGAATATGCTCCCAAAAACTGGCTGTTGGATTTCATTGAGGTGAACATTACCAATCTGGCGGGTGTGCCCTCAATTATTTATGGCCTACTGGCTCTCGGTTTCTTTGTCTATATCCTCAACTGGGGCGAAAGCATTCTGACTGCCGGGTTTACACTGGCATTGTTGATTTTACCCGTGGTGATTGTGACCACCCGTGAATCCTTGCGCGCCATTCCCCAGGGGATTCGGGAAGCCGCCTATGCGGTTGGTTCGAGTCGCTGGCAGGTGATTGCTGATCATGTGCTGCCCTACTCGATGGGGGGGATTCTCACGGGGATTATTGTGGGTATCTCCCGCGCGATTGGCGAGACGGCGCCCCTGATCACCATTGGTGCTTTGACGTTTATCACGTTCTTGCCGGATCCACCGATTCAAAGCGAGTTTCCCTACATTTCGTTTAAGTGGATTTGGTCTCCCTTTACGGTGCTGCCGATTCAAATGTTTAACTGGGTTTCCCGTCCGCAAGAGGCCTTTCAAGTGAATGCTGCAGCGGCTGGGATTGTCCTGCTGGTGTTGACGCTGGCGGTGAATGCAACAGCTATTTATCTACGCTATCGTTTTAGGAAGAGTATCAAATGGTAAAACCTACAGATCGGGTCGTGACTACCGAGAACGAGCCACTGAAAAAGCTGGCAGAAGTTCGGGACTTGAACTTTTACTACGGTGGCAAGCAGGCTCTGAAAAACATCAACTTGCCGGTCTATGAAAAGAAAGTTACGGCACTGATTGGGCCTTCAGGTTGTGGCAAGACCACGTTGCTGCGTTGCTTTAACCGCATGCATGATCTGTATCCCGGCAATCGCTACGAGGGGGAAATTTGGTTGGGGGATGAGCAACCGCGTAACCTCCTGCAAATGGATCCAATCGAAGTGCGGATGCAGATTGGCATGGTCTTCCAAAAGCCCAATCCTTTCCCCAAGTCGATTTACGAAAACGTTGCCTATGGATTGCGGGTGCGCGGCATCAATAACCGTGCGATCCTCGATGAGGTGGTGGAGCGATCGCTCCGTCGTGCTGCCCTGTGGGATGAAGTCAAAGATCGTCAGAAGGAACCGGGCACGTCTCTGTCGGGCGGTCAGCAGCAGCGGCTCTGTATTGCCCGTGCCCTAGCCACTGATCCAGAGATTATTCTCTTTGACGAGCCAACATCGGCATTGGATCCGATTGCCACGGTCAGTATTGAGAACCTGATTAGCGAACTCAAGGAGCAAGTGACGATTCTGATTGTGACCCATAACATGCAGCAGGCGATTCGTATTTCCCAGTTCACCGCCTTTATGTATTTGGGCGAAATCGTTGAGTACAACGAAACCATGTCCATCTTCACGAAGCCAGTGGAACAGAAGACTGCCGATTACGTGAGTGGTCGCTTTGGTTGATCGCTGCGTCAAGTCCGCTTGAGAATGTGGTCTAAGAGGTAAGGTGTGGTTGTGAATCGATCGCTACCCTAGGGCTAGTAGTTATTTGTTCTCGCTCTAGGAGCGCAGTTATGGTGGCATCGCTGGAGTCAACGGTCAGGGAGATTTCACCTCAGGCGATCGCCCGTGAATTAGCGCTCCGCCTTGCGCCGCAGGCCACCTATGTGCGTGTCGCTCACTCCGCCGAAGGCTGGAAAATTCTCCTAGAGGCAGAGCAAATTCCCAATCAACGCACCTGCCTTGATGTCTTGGTTGCTTTTTTAAGTCCTGTCCTCCCCCAATCCATTGATGTCTATGGGCGACAGTTGGGGGGGCAGCGCCCTGCATGGGGAGTACGTCTGCGGCCTCGGCCGGTTGCAACCCCCACACCCACAACAGTTCGCGATCGCCAGCTTGAACCCTTAGCCTTAGCGGCCAGTGTCTTAGGGATTTTTGGTTTAGGAGCCGTCGGCCAATGGCAGTCTCCCAGTGTTTGGTTGGCAGCAGCACCAGAACCCAGCGTTGAACAAGTGCGATCGGTCATTCTCAATGCTGCGCCCACTCTGGCTCCCGCCCGCCCACCCCTGTGGTACCACTACTCACCCCCTGAGGCCTTCCGTGGCCGTGTGTTTAATCAGGTTACCTTACCCCCTGAGCAAAAGTTGGTGGCACTGACCTTTGATGATGGCCCTGATCCGACCTACACGCCCCAAGTTCTCGACATTCTTGCCCAAGAAAAGGTCAAAGGGACATTTTTTGCTATTGCCAGAGCCGTTGCAGCGCGCCCAAAATTAGCGCAGCGCATTGTTAGGGAAGGTCATGTCTTGGCCAACCACTCTTGGAGCCACGGCTACCATTACTTTAATCCTGCCGCTGCCCAGCACGAGGTGGATCAAAGTCAACAATTGATTGAAGACATCAGCGGGGCAAATATCAAGCTCTTTCGACCACCGGGGGGAAATCTCCATAATGGTCTGGTGAGTCGCGCCAGCCAACAGGGTTACGGTGTGGTGATGTGGTCAGTGGATCCACAGGATTGGTTACCTCGCCAAACGAGCGATCGCATTGTCAACACAGTTGTTCAGCAGGCGCATGCCGGTGCCATTGTCCTGCTCCATGATGGGGGTGGCTCGCGGCGAGCCACGGTTGCGGCCTTGCCCAGCATCATTGCCGAACTGCGGGCTAAAGGCTATCAATTTGTCACTGTCCCTGAGTTGATTGCGGCTCAAGAGCCAACAAGTCTACCAGAACCCCCTTCTTGGCTAACGATTCAAGAAACGGCGCAGCTTCAGCAGTTGGTTCTGCAACTGGAGACCCGCATTCAAGCTTTAGAAAAAGATTTAAGGACCACACCCCCATGGGCGATCGCCGAACGGGAATACCTAGCAGCCACCCTACGGGAGCAACAGGCAGCCCTGTCTTGGGTGCAACAACGGCTGGCCTTTGAACAAGCTGCTGCAGGTCAATATCAAGCGGCTCTCAAACTGGCGGAGCAGGCGACGCTTGCCGCTAAGGCACAACAATCATCAGTGGCCAAAATCTTGTGGCAGCGGGCGATCGCCACCCTAGACACCATTCCCAACACGGCCTTTGTTGCCCCCCTTGCCCGGATCAAGCAACGACAATATAGCCGCAGAATGCACCAACTAAAATAAAGGCAGCACGCGAATCCCCAACAGCCTGCCATGACAATTGAACACCCAGTGCAACTGCCGCCCCTTGAAAGTGGCGATCGCCTGACGCGGGACGAATTTGAGCGCCGCTACGCCGCCATGCCTCAGCTGAAAAAAGCAGAACTGATTGAGGGAATTGTTTACGTGGCTTCTCCCCTACGCTACCGCAGTCACGGTCAACCTCACCTATTCCTAATCACTTGGCTCGGCACCTACTGTGCAGCCACACCGGGGGTCGAAGCGGCAGATGCCCCGACTATTCGCCTAGATGCCGATAATGAACCGCAACCCGATGCAATTTTACGCCTCAGCCACGGGGGGCGATCGCGAATTACTGCCGATGACTATATTGAGGGCGCGCCGGAACTCGTAGTTGAAATTGCTGCCAGCAGTGCTGCCTACGACCTGCACGATAAGCTCAGGGTGTACCGCCGCAATGGCGTTCAGGAATATCTTGTCTGGTGTACCTACGATCGCCAAATCCACTGGTTCTCCCTTGAAGCGGGGGAATACCAACCACTTGTTGCCGATACTGAGGGGATGATTCGCAGTCGTCAATTTCCCGGACTCTGGCTTGTCCCTGAGGCATTACTGACCCATGATCTGGGTACGGTTTTGCAGGTACTCCAACAGGGAATTGCCACCCCCGAACATCAAGCGTTTGTGGCTCGCCAGCAGCGATAGAGAGGTTCTGAGGAGAGAGAGCCATGACACTAAAGTATTCTCTGCCGCCCCTTGAAAATGGCGATCGCCTGACGCGGGACGAATTTGAGCGGCGCTACGCGGCCATGCCCCACCTGAAGAAAGCAGAACTGATTGAGGGAATTGTTTACGTGGCTTCTCCCGTTCGTGTCAGTCACAGTCAGCCCCATGCCGAGATCATGGCTTGGCTGGGTTTTTACAAAGCAGTTACGCCGGGCGTTCTTGTCTATGACAATCCGACGGTTCGCTTGGATGGCGATAATGAACCGCAGCCCGATGCTGTGCTCCGCCTTGAAAGCGGGGGCAACTCCCGCATTAGTGAGGATGGTTATATCGAGGGGGCACCGGAACTCGTGGTTGAAATTGCCGCCAGCAGTGCCGCCTACGACCTGCACGATAAGCTCAGGGTGTATCGCCGCAATGGCATTCAGGAATACCTCGTCTGGTGTACCTACGATCGCCAGATCCACTGGTTCTCCCTTGAAGCAGGAGAATACCAACCACTTGTTGCCGATACTGAGGCGATGATTCGCAGTCGTCAATTTCCCGGACTCTGGCTTGCCCCTGAGGCATTACTGACCCATGATCTGGGTACGGTTTTGCAGGTACTCCAACAGGGAATTGCCACCCCCGAACATCAAGCGTTTGTGCAAATCTTGACCGAAACTTAAAAAATTTCCCTAATCTGGCATTATGCTGTATAGAATCCCCGTGTCAATAGGGGGGTATTGGCATCGCCCTTGCCAAATGCATTGATTCTGTCTGCCGATTGACCGTTTCATTCACCGTAGCCCTATGTTGCAATTAGACCCCATTTCCAAAACGACCAATCAACATTCTGGTCACAAAGGCTTAGTGATGGCGATCGGGGGAGCGGAAGACAAAGTACGTGGGCGACAAATTCTCACCACCTTCTGCCAACGCGCTGGCGGCCTAGATGCCATCATTGGCGTCATTCCCTCTGCTTCCCGTGAACCCGATGCCATGGGGCGGCTCTACCACGATATTTTCCGCGAAATTGGTGTGCGCGAAGTGGACGTTCTATTGGTGGGCGATCGCGCTGATGCCGAACAGGAAGAGATGCTAGCTCGCTTGAGTCGCTGTACTGGCATTTTTATGTCCGGGGGCGATCAACTGCGTTTGTCGGCGCTGCTGGATGAAACCCCCCTCCTCTACCAATTGCGTCATCAAGTCTGGGAAGGCAAATCAATTCTTGGGGGCACGAGTGCCGGTGCCGCTGTCATGGGTGAGTGCATGATTGCTAGTGGGGGCAGCAATGAAGCTCCAAACCGCTCCTTAGTCGATTTGGCCACAGGCTTGGGTATTCTTCCCGATGTTTTAGTGGATCAGCATTTCCACAATCGCAATCGCCTCGCGCGCCTGATCAGCGCCATTTCTGCTCACCCCGACAAGCTGGGAGTCGGCATTGATGAAGATACCTGTGCCATGTTTGAAGCTGATGGTATGCTGCGGGTTCTTGGTCGTGGCTCTGTCACCATTGTTGATCCTCGGGATGTCAGCTACACGAACTATGCCCATGTGGATGTTAACGAACCCTTGAGTATCTACAACTTGCGCCTGCACATCCTCAGTGATGGTGACTGCTACAATCTCCGCACCCATCAAGTGCAGCACAAATGTATTTTGCCTCCCCTAAATTAAGTTTTCAGGAAAGTGTTGCTTAAGATACAGTCTATTGCGTCACTCGCCTCAAAACTAAAAATGGTAAGCTGTCCTTAAAAAAGCCACTCTTCTATGAAGATTCTCAAATTACAAACGCTGCGGGGTCCCAATTATTGGAGCATTCGGCGTCATAAGCTGATTGTCATGCGTTTAGATCTAGAAGAGGTGGCCAACACCCCCTCCAATGAGATTCCCGGCTTTGTGGATGGGTTGGTGCGGGTTTTACCCAGTCTCTACAATCATTTTTGTTCCCTCGGCCATGAGGGGGGCTTTCTCACCCGCCTTCGCGAAGGAACCTACCTCGGTCATGTGGTTGAGCATGTCGCCCTCGAACTCCAAGAACTAGCAGGGATGCCCGTTGGTTTTGGCCGCACGCGGGAGACCTCAACGCCGGGGGTGTATCAAGTCGTCTATGAATACCAAGTGGAAGAAGCGGGTCGCTATGCCGGCCGCGCAGCGGTACGACTTTGTCAAAGCATTATTGATACGGGCACCTATCCCCAGCGCGAACTGGATCAGGATCTCGCCGATCTCCGCGAGTTAAAAGCCAAAGCCTCCCTAGGCCCAAGCACGGAAGCGATTGTCCGCGAGGCGGAAGCCCGTAATATTCCTTGGTTTGAGTTGAGCAGTCGCTCGATTATTCAATTGGGTTATGGTGCCCGCAGTCATCGCATGCAGGCCACCTTGAGCGATCGCAGTGGCATCTTGGCCGTGGAACTCGCAGGGGACAAAGAAGGGGCAAAGCGACTGCTTCAGGATGCCGGAATTCCTGTGCCCAAGGGAACCGTCGTCCGCTACATTGAAGACCTCCCTGAAGCCATTGAGGACATCGGCGGCTACCCGATTGTCATTAAGCCCCTCAACGGCAACCACGGTCGGGGGATTACGATTGACATCAACAGCCTAGAAGAGGCCGAAGAAGCCTTTGAAATTGCCAGCAGTGTCTCCAAATCAGTGATTGTGGAACGCTATCATGCGGGTCGCGACTTTCGGGTTCTAGTGGTCAATGGCAAAGTAGTCGCCGTTGCTGAACGGGTGCCAGCCCATGTTATTGGCGATGGCCGCTCCACTATCGAAGAACTCATTGAGAAAACCAACCAAGACCCGCAGCGGGGAGACGGTCACGATAATATCCTCACTCGCATTGAGGTGAATCACGACACATGGACACTCTTGGAAAAGCAGGGCTATACCCTAAATACAGTCTTGCAACCGGGGGAAATTTGTTATCTACGCGCCACGGCGAACCTGAGTACCGGTGGCATTGCCGTCGATCGCACCGATGAAATTCACCCGGAAAATGTTTGGATTTGCCAGCGGGCGGCTCGGATCATTGGCCTCGATATTGCGGGGATTGATGTTGTCAGCCCCGATATTAGTCAGCCCCTGCCTAAAGTTGGCGGTGTGATTGTCGAGGTCAATGCTGCTCCCGGCTTTCGCATGCACACGAACCCCAGCCAAGGGATTGCCCGCAATGTCGCCGAACCGGTGTTGAATATGCTCTTTCCACCGGGAACGCCCTGCCGCATCCCGATCTTTGCGATTACGGGCACCAACGGTAAAACCACCACCACCCGTCTCATTGCCCATATCTGCAAACAAACGGGGCAAACCGTTGGCTACACCACCACAGACGGCATCTATATTGGCGATTATCTGGTGGAAAAAGGGGACACCACGGGGCCTCAAAGTGCCCAACTGATCCTGCAAGACCCCACGGTTGAGATTGCTGTCCTAGAAACAGCGCGCGGTGGTATTCTCCGCTCCGGCTTGGGCTTTGACCACTGTGATGTCGGGGTGGTGCTGAATGTGCAGGCTGACCATCTTGGCCTTGGTGATATTGACACCGTTGAACAGTTGGCGGACTTAAAGGCCGTGGTGGTGGAATCCGCTTGGCCGAATGGCTATGCTGTCTTGAATGCCGATGATCCCCTCGTGGCGGGAATGGCACGCCAAGTCAAAGCCCAAGTGGCCTATTTCTCGATGAATCCCCACAATCCGATTATTCGGCAGCACATTCAGCAGGGGGGCCTCGCCGCTGTTTATGAAAATGGCTATCTCTCGATTTTGAAAGGGGACTGGACGCTACGGATTGAGCAGGCAGAAAATGTGCCCATTACCCTTGGCGGTCGAGCCGGTTTTATGATTGCCAATGCCCTCGCTGCCAGTCTAGCCGCCTTTGCCCAAGGCATCAGTATTGAGCATATTCGCGCTGCCTTGACCACCTTCCGAACTTCAGTGGAGCAAACCCCCGGGCGGATGAACCTCTTTGATTTGGGGCAATTTAGTGTCTTGGTGGACTATGCCCACAATCCAGCAGGGTATGAGGCCATTGGTGAATTTGTCCAAAAATGGCCAGGGCAGCGCATTGGTGTCGTTGGCGGACCGGGCGATCGCCGTGATCAAGACTTAGAACAACTGGGTGAACTTTCAGCGAAAATCTTTGATTGGATCATCATTAAAGAAGATGACGATACCCGTGGCCGACCGCGTGGCGATGCTGCCTATTGGATTGAACGGGGAGTACATCACCACAGTGTCCAACGCCAATACAACATCATCCATGACGAGGTGGCAGCGATTCAATTTGCCCTTGATCGCGCCCCCCAAGGCTCCCTAGTGGTGATCTTTCCAGCGGAAGTCAGCCGCACCATTCAACTGATTCACCAGCATCATCAACGACTCCAAGGGGAAACGACCAATGGCTTTCATAGTGAGGGAATTCTCACCAGTGGTGATCTCAATCCCTCCATCTCCCATTAGGCAGTTTTTCGACCACTAGCAACGCTGATCTGATCAAGTCACTCTGATCAACAGCGAGAAGCACAGTATAGGCCTTTTCAAAAAGGTTGGAGGATCTCACCGCTTTTACGTACTCCCTTTATATTAGAAAAAGAATGCTGTATTATCCGAGTGAAGTTCTCTCAGTGCCGAGGATGTTGTCTTTTTATTACAACCCTTTTTGCTTTAAATTCATAAATAATCAATTATGAATGAGATTCATTGCATCCACGGCATTAACAATAAGCCAGTTGATTCTAAAGCACTTGAACATGCACTTCAAGCAATCTCAAACATCCACAGAGAGTGTTTTCTGGGATATCTTCTACCGACACCAGAAGGACTTTCAGCCATTGAGAATCTCTCCTCTTTACGGAAAAAGTCTCAGCAACGCCAAATTAATAGACCGAATTCTCGTTGAGCAAAGCTTAAGCAACTAGAAGATTCAATTGCTACCCTCGACCATCAGCAACATCGGGCGGTGATTGAAACCATTGATAGCGTCCAACGGATTCGTGGCTTAGCAGGCTCCGGTAAAACTATTATCCTTGCTCTAAAGGCTGCTTATTTACATAGTCAACACCCTGATTGGTACATTGCAGTAACCTTCCAGACGAGAGCCTTAAAAGGACAATTCAAGCGCCTAATTAATCAGTTCTGTATATCGCAAACCAATGAGGAACCAGACTGGATAAAAGTGCGGATAGTTAACGCATGGGGAGCTAAGGGGGATGAAGAACGGGATGGACTTTATTATGAATTTTGTAGAGTTACGGGTAGTGAGTTTCTTGATTTTTCAACAGCTAGGAGTCGTTTTGATAGTAGTGAAAAAGCTTTTGACAGTGCTTGCCAGCTAGCACTTGATACAGTCACAAAAGTACCAGAAATTTATGATGTTATTTGGCACTGGTATAGTTAATGATCAAAACTTTCCTAAGATAGTTAGGCACCCCAAATCCATATGGGATGTCAAATTTGATCACTGTGAAAACATTGCATTAGTAATAAGTGAAACGGATTATTCAGTAATTCACCAAATACTTAAAAATAATAGATACTATAGTGTAAAAATGATTGATGGTGGATTGCTTCAACTTATTTATCGGTTCCAAAGAAATACTCTCATTCAGCATCGCCTTGCTTATTATCTATCTTCTCA
Organism: Thermosynechococcus sp. PKX82; assembly: GCF_031583255.1. Lineage (NCBI taxonomy): Bacteria > Bacillati > Cyanobacteriota > Cyanophyceae > Acaryochloridales > Thermosynechococcaceae > Thermosynechococcus > Thermosynechococcus sp. PKX82. Next base: position 1,685,199 of record NZ_CP134169.1, read on the forward strand.
ATTACTGCCATTTCAAGAAGATCCAGCATCTTATTTTGAAGACACGCACTTCCTTTAGATTATTAATAGACGTACTATTGCTTTTCCTTTGCGGTTTGACTTTGATCAGCAAGCGGCTATCAATAAGACACACCCAGCTTGTCATCTAACTTTGGGCGATGCAAAAAATTGATGAAAGTGGTATGGTTCACGTTGTCATTCCTGATATAGAGTGATCATGAACAATGCGGTTGCAATGAAAGCCAAATGGCAATTTTGGATCGATCGCGGGGGCACGTTTACGGATATTGTCGCCCGCCGTCCCGATGGTCAAATGGTGGTGCACAAGCTGCTCTCAGAGAATCCAGAGCAGTATCGCGATGCAGCAGTAGCGGGAATTCGTACTCTCATGGGGTTGGCGCCGGATGCCCCCATTCCCAGTGAAGCCATTGAAATTGTGAAACTGGGGACAACGGTAGCCACCAATGCCCTTTTAGAACGCAAAGGCGAGCCAACGGTGCTCCTGATTACCCAAGGCTTTGGGGATGCTCTAGCCATTGGCTACCAAAACCGCCCGGATCTGTTTGGCTTAGCGATTCAGCAACCGCCGCCCCTCTACAGCCATGTCATTGAAGTCAAAGAACGGGTGAGTGCCCAAGGGGAAATTCTCGTCCCCCTTGACTTAGAAGCCCTGAAGCCCCAATTGGCAGCGGTCTATGACCAAGGCATCCGCAGTTGCGCCATTGTGCTCGTGCATGGCTACCGCTACCCTGACCATGAACAACAGGTGGCAGCCTTGGCAAGGGAGATGGGGTTTAGCCAAGTGTCGGTGTCCCACGAGGTAAGTGGCCTGATCAAGCTGGTCAGCCGGGGCGATACGACTGTTGTGGATGCTTATTTGTCGCCGGTGCTGCATCGCTATCTACAGGGGGTGCAGGGGGAGCTGGGGGAGATTCCCCTCTACTGTATGCAGTCCAATGGCGGTGTGGTGGCGGCGGCCTGCTTGCGCGGTAAGGATAGTCTGCTTTCAGGCCCTGCTGGGGGGATGGTGGGGGTGGTGCGCACCGCTTTAGCCGCAGGGATTGAGCGGCTGATTGGTTTAGATATGGGGGGCACCTCGACAGATGTCTGCCACTATCGTCACAATCCGGATGCCCCTTGGCCAGAGTATGAGCGGTGGCAGGAAACGACCATTGCAGGTGTGCGGCTGCGATCGCCCCTCCTAGCCGTGCATACCGTCGCTGCCGGCGGTGGCTCGATTTTGCGATTTGATAAGGGGTGCTACCAAGTGGGGCCAGACTCTGCCGGTGCCAATCCCGGACCTGCTGCCTATCGTCGCGGCGGACCTCTCACGGTGACCGATGCCAATCTCCTCTTGGGGAAAATTCAGCCCGCCTATTTCCCCGCTGTCTTTGGCGCCGATGGTCAACAGCCCTTGGATCGCGAGACGGTGGAACAGCAATTTGCTCAACTGCGCCAAGAGATCTACGAGAGCACCGGAGATGCCCGCAGTGTTGCCGATGTGGCGGCTGGTTTTATTGAAGTGGCCGTGAATACCATGGCACAGGCAATTAAGAAAATTTCCCTAGAGCAGGGGCACGATGTGCGCGACTATACCCTCTGCTGTTTTGGCGGTGCCGGCGGCCAACACGCCTGTTTGATTGCCGAGGTGTTGGGAATGCCGCAGGTGTATCTCCATCCCTATGCGGGGGTGCTCTCGGCCTACGGCATTGGTCAGGCGGAGCTGCGAGTACTCAAGGAGCAAACGATTGAACAACCCCTCACCGCCGCTGTTCTGGCGGAGCTGCAAGGCCAAATTGAGCAGCTAAAAGGGCAAGCAATAGATGAACTTGTTGCCCAAGGGGTCGATCGCCCGCAGATTCAAAGTCAAGTGCGCATCGGCTTAGGTTATGTGGGGACAGATACAATCCTCTGGGTGCCCTGGGCAGATTTGGAAAGGATGGCAGCCGCATTTGCCCAAGCCCATCGCGATCGCTATGGGTTTACTATACGGGGGCGATCGCTCCGCATCGGTCAAGTCGCAGTTGAAGCCGTTGCTGTTCAGACAGTTCCAGCGGTCACAATGCCCCATGCCGCCACAGAACTCACGCCCCTTGCCCATGTGTCGGTTTACAGCAAAGGCCAATGGCACAAAGCACCCGTCTATGAGCGCGATCGCCTCCCTGCCCATCAGATCATTGCAGGGGTGGCCTTGATCTTAGATGCTACGGGTACCAATGTGGTTGAGGCAGGCTGGCAGGCCGAAGTGGATGATCAAGGGGGGCTGTGGCTGCGTCCCCTGCAGGAATCTCCGAAACCATCAAAGCAGATAGCTCCCACCGTTGCCGATCCTGTACAACTTGCGATTTTTCAGCAGTTATTTCGCGCCATTGCTGAGCAAATGGGCGTCACACTCCAGCAGACCAGTGCCTCGGTCAATATCAAAGAACGGTTGGATTTTTCCTGTGCTCTGTTTGATGCTGCCGGCAACCTTGTGGCCAATGCCCCTCATATCCCCGTCCATTTGGGGTCAATGAGCGAAAGTGTTAAGGCACTGCTGGCTGAGAAAGGCAACACCCTCCGGGCGGGTCAAGTGTTTGCCACAAATAATCCCTATCGCGGTGGCACCCATCTGCCGGATATTACCGTGATTACACCGGTGTTTCTCAAGGGGGAAGCGCAACCTGCCTTCTTTGTTGCCTCACGGGGGCACCATGCTGACATTGGGGGCATCAGTCCTGGATCCATGCCGGCCAATAGTACCGATGTCCGTCAAGAGGGCATTCTCTTTGATAATGTGCTGCTGGTGGAGGGCGGGGAGTTTCAAGAGGCCGCCATTTATCAACTGTTGAGCCAAGCCCCTTGGCCGGCTCGCTATCCTGAGCAGAATCTGGCGGATCTGCAAGCCCAAATAGCCGCCAATCAGCGGGGGGTACAAGAACTGATTACCCTGTGCGATCGCTATAGTCGCGAGGTTGTGGCTGCCTACATGGAATTTAGCCAAGCCAATGCCGCTGAGTGTGTGCGCCAATGCCTGCGATCGCTCCAAGGGGGTCGCTTTTGCGTGGCCATGGACAACGGCAGCCAAATTCAGGTGCAAATCACTATTGATAGCACCGAAGGCACCGCTTGCCTCGACTTTGAGGGCACCTCCCCGCAAACCAATGACAATTTCAATGCTCCCCTTGCCATTACCAAGGCAGCTGTGCTGTATGTCTTCCGAACCCTCGTACAGGAGGACATTCCCCTGAATGCGGGCTGTTTGCGTCCCATTGAACTGCGGGTGCCGCAAGGCTCACTATTGAACCCCCAGTTTCCGGCGGCGGTGGTTGCTGGCAATGTCGAAACCTCGCAAACCCTTACCAATGCCCTCTACGGTGCCCTCGGCATTATGGCAGCGGCTCAGGGAACGATGAACAACCTCAGCTTTGGCAGCGATCGCTATCAATACTACGAAACCCTCTGTGGCGGCGCTGGGGCAGGAGCCACCTTTGCCGGAGCCAGTACCGTGCAAACCCACATGACCAACTCTCGACTCACCGATGTCGAAGTGTTAGAAAACCGCTACCCCGTGATTGTTTGGGAGTTTTGCCGTCGCCGGGGCAGTGGGGGCAAAGGGCAGCAACCGGGAGGAGATGGGGCAATTCGTGTCCTTGAGTTTCGTGAACCCATGACCGTCAGCCTCCTCAGCCAGTCGCGCAAAATTCCCCCCTTCGGGCTTTTTGAAGGTGAGTGCGGTGCAGTTGGTGAAAATCAATGGCTGAAACTCGGCCAAATCCCCCATCCCTTAGCAGGAACCGCCACAATCAATGTTCAAGCAGGCGATCGCCTGCGCATTTGTACCCCAGGTGGTGGTGGCTTTGGGGTACCTCAACTCTCAGATTAGATATATCAAATTAATCTTCATCGTCGGTGGGTTGACCGTTGCTGCTCACTTGTCTAAGGTGAATGTGCTTACGGCCAAGGGTAATTTCAAATTCATCCCCCGGCTTGAGATTCATTTGCTTGGTATAAGCTGAACCAATGAGCAAATTACCATTGGCTTGTACCGTGATTCGATAACTAGCACTGCGACCGCCTCGGCTACCACCACGTCCTGACTTCGTATCAAGATTCATCCCCAAGGCTTCAAGAAGCGCCTTATTAAACTTCATTTTGCTGATGCGCTCCTTACCACTTTGGGTGATCGTATAGTAGCCACAGGCCTTTGCTTTTTCCTCGTGGCTGAGATGTTCCAATTGTTTGTACTTCTCTAATAAAGCAGCACCTGTCAAGGGTTCTACTTGTTTGCGTCCCATTTTAACCTACCTTTTCAATGATCCAATACTGTCTATTCATTGGCGATTCAATCAAAGAGTGCCAAAGTCTGACAGCGGACTCGTAATGAATGAGTGTCTACTTTTAGCAAACCATAATTTTTTTCAGAATTCAAGTTGCGATCGCCCTTGAGTCAGGGTTTTACATTTCCTTTAGACGAGTTACATTGACACTCTTTTCACAGGGACGCAAGAGGCTCAAAAAAGGTGAGGGCTAGTGTAGAAAGTACGCCACCTCTTTTACAGCCCTTTTCACAGGTGTCCACAGACTCAACACTACAAGAGTCACGACGGAAGAGATTTCTATCAGCGTTTATGTGTCCCCTATTTAAGATAAGGGCGGTAGATGCTCTATCCTTCAAAACAATGACGCTAATCAAACTTACGGCACTTTTTGCAAGAATTGAATACGCTCACAACAGTCGCTTCAGTGTGAGGTGGAAAAGCCCAAGAGTGTCCAACCCGAGTTGGCCTGCTGATCATTGTGAACTATTTGGGAAAATAGAAGCAAGCTCAAGCACTTGTTCGGGGAACTGCGGCAATTGCACAACGCCACTGGTCGGAATAATTCTCTTGCTGAGGTAGCCAAACTGCCGCGGTGTAATTTCAGCAGGTTCGCTATAGACTTCCAGTGTGCGATCGCTGACATTGAACAGCCAATAATAGGGAATCTTGGCTTCGGCATAAAGCGATAGTTTCACTGTGCGATCGTACTCTAGGGATGAATCCGCCACTTCTATCACAAGGAGCGTGTCCGCAGGTGTGGGATGGGCTGAGGCATAGTCATCTTCTTGGTTTTTCACGATCGCCACATCGGGTTCTGGCTCACCATCAAAGGCAATCGTAATCGGCGACTGGCACTGAAGCGTGGCGCGATCGCCCACAATCTTCGGTAAAATTCGCAATAATCGCCGCAGACAGCTTTCGTGCGCTGTTCCCTTTGCCGCCATGCGCACCAGTTCCCCCCGAATTAGCTCAATGTGGTCATCTTCCCTCAGAAACCCAAGTTCCAGTAAACGGTGGTAGTCCTGCACCGTAAATCGCACTGGTTGGGGGGTTGGAGTGGGTTGGCAAGTAGTAGTGATCATGATCTTAATTTTAGGCAGAGTCTCAGAAGTGACGCATTCCTCGCTAGAGAATGCCCTAAACTGTGGAAACATCAAGGGTGTGGTGCCCTATGATTCCACGTCAACTGGTATTGCGCAATTTCCTCAGCTATCGCCAAGCCACTCTTCCCTTTGCGGGGTTACATCTGGCCTGTATTTGTGGTGCTAATGGGGCGGGCAAGTCCTCGCTTCTTGAGGCGATCGCCTGGGCACTGTGGGGGCAAAGCCGCGCTAGCCGTGAGGATGATGTGATCTACTACGGCGAAATGGAAGCCCAAGTGACGTTTGAGTTTAGCGTTCAGGGGCAGACCTATCGGGTGGTACGGTTGCGGCGCCGCGAGCAACATACGGTTTTAGAGTTGCAGATTCAAACAGTAGCGGGCTATACCTCGCTAACGGGGCGATCGCTACGAGCAACACAGGAAAAAATCATTCAAATTCTGCGCCTTGACTACGCCACGTTCGTCAACAGTGCCTATCTGCGCCAAGGCCGTGCCGATGAATTTATGGCCAAACGCCCCAGTGAGCGCAAGCAACTCTTGGCCACCCTTTTAGGCTTGGATCAATACGAGACCCTAGCGGAGGCGGCTCGCGATCGCGCCCGTGACTACAAAGCCCAAATCAGCGTTCTGGAACAACGCCTCCAGAGCCTAGGGGAGCAACTCGCCCAAGAACCGCAGTTACGCGCCCAACAGGCAGCGGTGAGCCAGCAGATTCAACAGCAACGGCAGCAAGTCGAGCAGTGTCAACAACGGCTCCAAGAGCAACAGGCCGCCTACCACGTCTATCAGCTGCAACAGCGGGACTATGAACACCTGCAACAGCAGCGAGACACCCTCGGGACAACAATCGCCCATCTCGAGCAGCAGTGCCAGACGCTCCGCCAAGAACAGGCCGCGATTGCGGATCTAGAAGCCCGTGCCCCCCTCTTGGAAGCCGCCGTTAGCCAATGGCAGCGCCTGAAAACCGCTGAAGCGCAATTGCAGCAGTGTTTTGCTAACTATCAACGGCTGCGCCAAGAGCGCGATCGCCAGCAGCAGAACCTCGACCAGCAGCGCCAAGACCTTCTGCGCACCCTGCATGGATTGGAGAGCCAGCAGCAATTTCTTCTGGAACAATGCCAGCAGTTGGAAAAGCTCCTCAAGCAAGAAAATCAGATTGTCGCTGCCTTTGAACAGTTACAGCGATCGCGCGCTCAGCTCCAAGCCCAGGAAGAGCTTCAACAAAAAGTCTTTCCCCTTCTGCAAGCCAAACAGCGCCTTGAACTGGAACGGCAACAGCAGGAACAACGCCTCCGCAGCCGGCGCGATGAATTGCAACAGTTGTGGCGGCATCTCCATCAACAGGTGGAACGACAACCCGCTCTCCAAGAGGCAGTGACATTGATTACTGCCCAGATTGAAACCCTTGAAAAACAGCGCATCTATCAAGACCATGTGCGGGAAAAGGGACTAGAGCGCCGCCGCTTCCTAGAGCAACTGCAAGCCCGCCAGCGGGAATATGAGCGGCAAATTAATCAACTGGAGCAGCGCTTAGAACTGCTGAATCAGCCGGGAGCGATTTGCCCCCTGTGTCAACGTCCCCTCGATGCCGAGCACCACGAAGCTGTCCTGCGCCGCAATGCCGCCGAAAAAGAGGATCTGCTGAATCAGTTGTGGGTGATTCGTGAGCAATTGGCGGTCACCGAGCGGGAAATTCAAGTCCTACGGCGGGAATATATTACCGTGGGCTATGAGATCTCGCAACTGACGCAACTGTTTGAGCAACGGGGGCAACTCCAGCAGCAACTCCAGAGCACACAGGATTTAGAACCGCAATTGGATCGCTTGGCCGCAGAAATTCAGCAGATTGAGCGGCAGCTGAGGAACGGCCATCAGGAAACCCTTGGGGAACTGCAAGCCATTGAGGCGGAACTGAAACGCCTGAACTATGACGAGAAAAATTTGGCTATCGCCCGCGGGCAAGTGGAAAAATGGCGTTGGGCCGAAGCCAAGGAACAGGAACTCCGCCAAGCGCAGCGGCAATACCGCCAAATTCAGCAACAACTGCCGGCCCTAGTGGCACAACAGGAAGAACTGCAACGCCAACTCAATGCCCTTGAAACCCTCTCCCCCTTGTCACAAACCTTGGCCACCATTGATCAGCAGTTGGCGGCCTTAGCCTACGATCCTGAGCAGCATGCCCAAATTCAGGCACAACTGGCGGCATTAGAACCGGACTATGAGGCCTATCAGACCCTGCAACGGGGGCGATCGCGCCAACCCCAACTCCGCCAAGACCTCCAGCACCTAGAGGAAACGCTGCACCAACAACGGGAACAACTGCAACGCATTACTGACAAACTTGCTACCCTTGAGGACACTGCACGCGCCGCCAGCCGCCTTGCCGCCGAGCTGAACCAACGTCAACAGGAACTCCTGAAGCAGCAGCAGACCCTCGAAGCTAACCTTGCCCAGCAGGGCAAACTCACCGCTGAATTAGAGCAACTCCATCGCCTAGCCCAGGAATACGAACAGGGACAGCAAACCCTTGCCCACCTCCGCCATCAATACCGCCTCTACTGCGAACTAGCCCAAGCCCTAGGCAAAAATGGCATTCCTGCCATGCTCATTGAAACCGTCTTGCCCCATCTGGAGGCAGAAACCAACCATATCCTAGGCCGCCTGAGTAACCATCAACTCCATGTCCAATTCATTACCCAACGCAGTCGGCGGCGCAGTGGCGCTGATACTAAGCCCATTGAGACCCTCGATATTCTCATTGCCGATTGCCAAGGGACTCGACCTTACGAAAGTTATTCGGGGGGTGAAGCCTTTCGCATCAATTTTGCGTTGCGTTTAGCCTTGGCCCGACTGTTGGCACAGCGATCCGGCAGTGATGTTCAGTTTCTCATTATTGATGAGGGGTTTGGTACTCAAGATGCCCAGGGCTGTGAACGGCTGATTGCCGCCCTGAACGCGATCGCCCCTGAATTTCACTGCATCCTCGCCATTACCCATGTGCCTGCCCTCAAAGAAGCTTTTCAAACCCGTATCGAAGTCACCAAAATAGGGGGAGCCTCCCAACTCAGCATCATTACCTAGGACAGGGGTAGCAGCTTGCGGCACAATATCGGCAAAATGGTAGAGTAGGGTCAGCAACAGCACACTTTGCCACGATGACGGTTGAACTTATTGCCAAACTCAGCGATCCCATTGTCAGTGCCGGACAGGGGGCACAGCGCCAACTGGAACTAACGTTAGCGGCACAGCGACAACAACAGCAGCGCGCTCCTCTCAATCTCTGCCTGATTTTGGATCACAGTGGCTCAATGGCATGGCAACCTTTGGCAATGGTCAAGCGAGCCGCGCAGTCCTTGGTGGATCGGTTACTGCCGACGGATCGCCTGAGTATCGTGGCCTTTGATCACAAAGCTCAGGTGTTAGTGCCCAATCAATTTGTGCAGGATAAAACTGCAATCAAGGAGCAAATTGCAACCCTTGAGCCAAGTGGTGGCACTGCCATTGATCTGGGGATGAAACTGGCTCTGACAGAGTTGGCCAAAGGCAAACAGGGAACCATCTCCCAAGCCTTTTTGCTCACCGATGGGGAGAATGAACACGGCGATAACCAACGCTGCCTTGAACTGGCCAAGCTGGCAGCAGAGTACAACATTACGTTTAATACCTTGGGGTTCGGCGTTCACTGGAATCAGGATGTCCTCGAGCAAATTGCCGATGCAGGCGGCGGGCGGCTGATGTTTATTGAGTATGCTGAGCAGGCGATCGCCTGTTTTCAAGCGCTCTTTAGCCACATTAGCAGCGTGGACTACACCAATGCTCATGTCCTATTGACCCTGAGTGAGGCGGCACAACTAGGGAACTTCAAACCAGTCAACCAAGTGGCTCCCGATACGATTGAACTCACCTACGACAGCCCCACCCCCCACGAGTATGTGATTCGGGTTGGCGATGTTTCCGCTACCGTCAAACGCACACTCCTGATCACCCTGAGTACCCAACCCTTGCCCCCAGGCTCTCACCTCATTGGTTTTGTCCAAGTCCGCTACAATGACCCCGTGCAGCAGGCCACGGGTCTTTTCTCTGAAAAAATTCCCCTCACACTCACGGCAGAACCCGATCACATCGCCCAAGTGGATCCAGAAGTACAGCAGAGTATACTCACCCTCGAAAAATACCGCAAAACCCAGTTGGCAGAAACAAAGCTGCAAGCGGGAGATACCGCGGGCGCTGCCACCTTTTTGCAAAGTGCTGCCAAAACGGCTCTGCAAATGGGAGATACGGAAGCAGCAAAAGTCCTTGAAGCCTCGGCTCAAGAGCTACAGCAACAATCTACCCTCAGTGAAGCCGCCCTCAAGCGCACCCGCATTGCCTCAAAAACAGTCCTGAGCAATCCCCCCTCAAACTAGCCACACAGCATCGCCATTCTGGCAGCCTAAGAGCGACTGGGCATTGCCCCTATTAACGGCTAGCTCAATAAACCCATGACTGCCTACTAATGCCATCAGATGTTGAGGTGGAACATCACCATAGGTGTGGATGAGGGGAATCTGCTGCCCCTGAATCTGAATGTGGTGGTAGTCCTTGGCTAAAAGCGCCGCAGGGAGTGTGGTGATCACATTCCCAAAGTGATCAATCGCTTGAATCCAACCTTGGATGCCTTGGGGGGTAATCTCATAGGTGAGATGGGGCAAGCGCACCAAACTGTCTGGCTCAATGGCAGAGCCAAGGCGCGCCAAATCGGTTCCTGCAGCTAAATGGGCGGCCACGGGGGCAAAAATATCCCGCCCATGGAAGGTAGCACTGGGGTTGGGGGTGCGCCAAAACTGCGGCTGGGTGAGTTCAACCACTCGCTGAGGAGGATAGCGATCGCACACTTGACTAAAGACACCATTATCGGGCCCCACACAATACCCGATCCCCAGATCAAGGGCGATCGCCCGCCGACGGGTTCCCACCCCCGGATCCACCACCACGACATGCACCGTTTGCGGGGGAAAATAGGGTACCGCTTGCAGCAGTTGAAAACTGGCCGTGCGACAATCCTGCGGCGGAATTTCATGGCACAGGTCAATCACTTGGGCTTGGGAATAAAGACTTAAAATCACCCCCTTCATCACACCGACATAAACATCCTGATGGCCAAAGTCCGTCAGCAGGGTAATGCAGCAAGCCATGGGCGGTTTACAGAGACAGTCGCTTAAACAAGGGTTCAGGAACCCAACGAATGATCACCATGATCCAGCACCAAATGGGTCGCACATAGATCACATCTTTCTTTTTTTCTATCCCTGTGTAGATAGCAGTGGCCACTTCCTGCGGCTGAGCAGTGAGTAGGGGGGGCAACTTCATGCCCTCGGTCATCCGTGTCCTCACATAGCCCGGCAAAACCGTTAAGACTCGAACCCCCGATTTGGCTAAGCGCTGCCGCAACCCCGACAAAAATGCGGTGAACCCAGCTTTCGCAGAGCCATAGAAGTAGTTACTCGCCCGCCCCCGTTCCCCCGCCACAGAGGAAATCCCCACTAACGTCCCAAACCCCCGCTGCTCAAACATATTGGCAAAGAGACTCAAAATAACGGCTGGCCCCTCATAATTGGTGCGCATCACTTCAAGGGTAAGGGATAAATCTTGCTCACATGCCTTTTGGTCTGGCATAAAGCCAACAACGCAGATCACGATCGCTGGTTGCTCCGGGAGTTGCTGGATAAAACTTGCATGGGTCTCCACCGCTAAAACATCAAATTCATGGACACTGACGGGCACGCCGTAGCGTATTTCCAGATCTGCTTTATCTGGCTCTAGGCGACTCACCTGTCGTGCCGCCAATTGAATCGGATAGCCTTTAGCCGCAAAGCGGTGGGCGATCGCCCGCCCCATATCGGAAGTTGCCCCCAAAATCAGCACAGGCGCCCTCATAGATGTAACCTCTTCGACTGTTCCGAAGCAAAGTTCACCGTCCACTGATGGGCATTCCTAACTTGAACAAACCTCTCTACCCGAGCATCGGACTGGCGCAGGCGCATCGGCGTTAAATGGCTATCCTTGGCAAGGTAAAAGCGACCCCCATAGTGTAGGGTGATCTCCTCCAGTTGATCCAAAACCTTGAGGGTGCGTTGCGACATCGGAAAGTCCAAGGCCAAGGTATAACCCGCCATGGGAAATGAAAAATAACCCTGTTGATCCCCCAACTTCTTCAAGACCGCCAGAAAGGATCCCGCTCCTGCAGCTGACGTGGAATGCAGTAACGCCGATAAACCTTCACGGGCAGTGCTCAGGGGCAAGACACATTGGAACTGGACAAAACCGCGCCGCCCATAGATGCGATTCCATCCCAATAAGCTATCAAGGGGATAGAAGAAAGTATCCCAATCCACAAAGGACTGACCCGCTTTGCGTTGACTGTTGAGGAAATACAGTTGATTAAAGGCACGCACGGTCAATGAATTCAAGGCACCATTGGGAAAATCCACGGGAATCGAGAGTTTGCGTCGTTGCGGAGTCCGCAGTGGCCTTTGGCGATATTTGGCTGGCAACTCCTCCCGTGTGGCGTGTTCGCCCAGCATGAGCACAGACCGTCCTAACTGCGAACCAGTCGCCAGACAATCAATCCAAGCCACGGAGTAGGTCACGTCCTGAGCCGCCTCAAAGAGATTAATGACCTCGTCTAAATGCTTGGCGATGCGGGTGGTTTGGCGAATCCAAGCGGTTTCAATGGGGCGCAAGCGAAAGGCTGCCCTGAGGATCACCCCCGTCAAGCCCATTCCCCCCACCGTCCAGTAAAACAAATCCTGATTTTCGGAAGGGGAGCAGCGATAAATTTGCCCCTCGCTGGTGAGGAGATCCAGCCAGTCCAAACTGTGAACAAAACTGCCCTCTTTGTGGTGATTCTTTCCATGAACATCAGCCGCAATCATGCCCCCCACGGTGACAAACTTTGTACCGGGGGTAATCAAGGGAAACCAACCGCGAGGCACAAAGATCTCGAGAATCTCCGCCAGCAGCACCCCCGCCTCAGCAATCAATTGACCCGTGTGCGGATTAAACCCCAATAGGCGATTGAAGTGGCGCATTTGCAGCGTTACTTCGCTATTGAGGGCGCTATCGCCGTAGGCGCGGCCATTACCGCGGGCAATGAGCGACAAGCCACTGTTGAGCAGCTGCAGAATTTCGGATTCTGAGCGCGGACAATACACATGACAGGTCTGCACAGGATAACGTCCCCAGCCGCAGAGCGGTTGTAGATAGCTCCTATGGGTGATGGGAAAAGACATATCGTTTATCTAAGTGATACTTGACCACGTAGCCAATGGCTAGACCAATAATGGCGCCAATTTCGCGCATGAAATGGCTTTGCCAAATCAACCAAAAGACAGTTTCAAATCCCCAAAAGATGGCCGTTGTGAAAATCCCCATCGAAGCATACAGACTAAATTGACGGCTATAGTGATGCACACCCTTTTTATGATCAAAAAAAATCCAGCGCTTATCCAGATAGTATTTCACTACCAAACCCACGAGGGTACCCACTGCCACTGCGGTTATAAAATAAGGGAAACTATTATCAATGAGTAATATCATCCTTTGAAAAAATAAATTCATAAAGGTGGCAATAACCGCAAAAACTGTATAGCGAATAATCAGAGTTTGCAAACTCATAGAATCCCACCAAGAATAAAAAGAACTAGGCAGATCAAGAAACAAATTTGACTTTGGCGATCTTTAATTGCATAAACAATTGGATCATCGTGCATCAAACCCCGATGGGTAATCATAATGGTTCTTGTAATCCAGTATAGAAGCACACAGCAAATGCCCCAGAGCACCTGTGGTCTTGTGTAAAGAAGCTGCACTTGGGGAGAGTTGATATAGAGCGCCAGCACCAAAATTGAGACATAACCCGCCCCAATGGCCATCATGCTAATAATCGGCAAATCGTCAACGTGGTAGCCCCGACCACTGGCCTTGAGTTGTTTGCGGTGACGATGATCCACCAGTTCTGCTTGCCGCTTGACTGTTGCTAGGCAAAAGAAGAAAAAGATGGAGAAGGCCAAAAGCCAGACACTAAGGGAAATTTTTGTGGCAACCGCACCCGCAAAGATGCGAATGGTGTAAAGACCAGCCAGCGTGCAAATGTCAATAATAATCCGTCGCTTTAGGTAAAAGGAGTAGGCAGTTGTGAGACCATAATAGGCCAGCAGAATGCCCAGAAATGGCCAACTAATGGTGGTGGCGATCGCCATTCCCAGTCCTAAAAGCACCAAAATCATCCAGATGCCATGACAGAGGGGAAGATCTCCAGCAGCAAAGGGACGATGACGCTTGCGGGGATGGGCGCGATCGACCTGCAAATCCAAAAGATCATTTAAGACATAGACACTGGACGCCGTCAGACTAAAAGCAGCCACTGCCACCAGCGAAATCCAAAAGGTTGGTAAATCAAATTGATGTGCCGCGAGCATTGGCACAAAGACCAAACTATTTTTCACCCATTGATGGGGGCGGATTTCTTTCAGGTAGGGTTGAATGCTTCGTTTTGCGGTACCTAGATGTTCAACATTAGGATTAACTTGCTCTACTTTCTTGCGCAGCCGAGGTGAGGCATTGACGGTAATTGCTTTGGCCGCAACTGCCCAAACGGGCAAATCAGCCTCAGAATCCCCCATATAGATAAAATTTTTCTCACCAAAACGCTCTACGATAAACCTTGCTTTATGCTCTCCCTTCAAATTAAGCTGGCCATCAGACCCATAAACCTCATCAAAAACCCCTAAATGGGCAGCAATCTTATCAGCAATGAGTTGATCAGTGGCAGTGACGAGAGCAACCTTACCCCCCTTTGCTTTCCAAGCTTGGATATACTGAATAACCTCCGAGTTATAGGGCAGTGCTGTAACATCTATTTCAGAGAGTTTAGCTAATTTTCTTTTGATTTGGGCGCGATGAAAGCTTCTTATTTGAAAGAATATAACTAGAGACTGAGCCAAAGAAGAACAGATTAATTCCAGCAAAATATCCGTCCTCAGCAGTGTATTGTCTAGATCGATAAGAAGATAAACCATCTTTTACCGTTTAAGACTTGCGCTATGTTCTTGGTCAGCTTAAAGTAAGCTACCGCTTAACCCATTTTTTTCCATGAGCTGCATGATGGTATTAACCGAAATCCTTGCTCCATGGTGCCAGAATCAGCACTCCTAGGTCAGCTAAAGGCGAGTAACAGATTATGAATTAGCCGCTGCTGTAGCCCAACCTAGGCCGCCAGCTACTAGAGTAGTAGTGAACTGATTCGGGAACGGAAACTATGGGTGAACTCTTTGGCCTGCTGTTTCTACTGGGGTTTGGAGGCTGGGGTATCGCTAACTCTGTGCGCATTGTCAATCAGGGCAATATGGCCTTGGTGGAGCGGTTAGGCAGCTATAGCCGTCGCTTGGAACCGGGGCTAAATTTTACAGTGCCGTTCCTTGATCGCGTGGTCTTTGAGCAAACGATTCGGGAAAAGGTCTTAGATATTCCGCCGCAGCAGTGTATCACCCGTGACAATGTGACGATTACCGTGGATGCCGTTGTCTATTGGCGGATTATTGATATGGAGCGCGCCTACTACAAGGTGGAAAACCTGACGATGGCAATGGTGAATCTGGTGCAAACGCAGATTCGAGCAGAAATGGGGAAGCTAGAGCTGGATGAAACCTTTACCGCCCGCACTCAGGTGAACGAGAATCTCCTGCGGGATCTGGATATTGCTACCGATCCTTGGGGGGTGAAGGTGACCCGTGTGGAGCTGCGGGATATTGCCCCCTCGAAGGCGGTTCAAGACTCGATGGAACTGCAAATGTCCGCTGAGCGCAAAAAACGCGCTGCGATTCTCACCTCTGAAGGGGAACGGGAAGCAGCGATCAACTCGGCTCGAGGTAAAGCGGAAGCTCAAGTGTTAGCCGCCGAGGCCGAACAAAAAGCCGCTATTCTGGCAGCGGAAGCAGAACAAAAAGTGGTGGTGTTGCGTGCCCAAGCGGAGCGCCAAGATCAGATTTTGCGTGCCCAAGGAACTGCAGAAGCAATGAAGATTATTGCCGCAGCACTGCGTGAAGATCCGAAGGCGAAGGAAGCCCTCCAGTTTCTCCTTGCTCAGGGCTATTTAGATATGGGACGCACCATTGGCCATAGTAATAGCAGTAAAGTACTATTTATGGATCCCAGCAATATCCCGGCAACGATTGAGGGTGTGAAGTCCCTGATCGAGCAGTCCTCCCGCGAGGTATAGTCCATGGCACAATTTCAGGCACAGGTTTTTGTTACGCTGCGACCATCGGTGTTAGATCCCGCAGGCGTCGCGGTACAGGCGGGAATTCATCATCTGGGCTATACAAATGTGCAATCGGTACGCATTGGCAAACTGGTGGAACTCACCCTAGAGGCCAGCGATCGCGCCACTGCCGAGGCACAACTCACCCACATTGCCGATCAACTGTTGGCCAACCCCGTGATTGAAACCTTTCGCATTGAATTGCAGGAGCTGGCAACTGCCGCAGGATAGGCACGATGTTCAACTGGTGGGATGATCTATTAGCCAGTATCGAGGCGGGCATCAAGGCCGGGATTGAATCGGGATTACAGTCCTTGGCGGAGACCCTTGCCCCCTTGCTTCAGGTACCGGAACCTGCAGCCCCGTTCCAACGCATTGCCCTTTTTCGGGCGGGTGTCGATCAACCCATTGCTGGCTCTGGTCTCAGGGTTGAAGGCGCCGCTTGGTATCTGGAGTCCCACTGGCCGCAAACAATTCCCCTCTTTGAACTGCCGGAAGCCCACCTGTGGTTGGAAGTGCCTTCTGCCCAAGGGGGAGATCAGTTGCTCCTGTGTCGCGCCCTAGTGAAAACCGGGATGCTGCCTGAGGGAGGGCAACTGGTTCTCAGCCGCAGTCAACCCTTTGGTTGGACATTTTCGCGCACGGTTTCCCTCGTGGGCGATCGCGATTGGCATCTGTGTGAAGTGCCTTTTCACCTGAAACCAGAACCCCAGACCCCCGGCTTGATTAAAATTGGGGTGGAATTCATGGGACGCGGTGTGGTCTGGCTACGGGATATTGAGCTACTCCATGCCCCTGCCAAGTTAAAGCCGATTACTGACGTGATGGATGGATTGCTGTGAGTCATGCCCTAAACGTGGGGATTGTGGTTTTTCCCGGATCCAATTGCGATCGCGATGTGGCCTACGTCACGAGTGAGATTCTCGGCTGGCCCACTCAACTGCTGTGGCACGAAGAGACCCATCTGAGTGACTATGATTTGATTGTGCTACCGGGGGGCTTCAGTTTTGGTGATTATTTGCGCTGTGGGGCGATCGCCCACTTCTCACCAATTATGTCCGCCGTCAAAGACCATGCCGCCGCTGGCAAATGGGTGCTGGGCATTTGTAATGGGTTTCAAATCCTGACCGAGGCCAAACTGCTCCCCGGTGCTCTAGTGCGCAATCGGGACTTGCATTTTATTTGCGATCGCGTGTATTTGCGCTTAGAAGCCAAGGAACGCCCGTGGCTACAGGCCTATGGCGATAAAACGGTGATTCGCTTGCCCATTGCCCACGGTGAGGGCTGCTACTACGCCGATGCCGCCACCCTCGCTGAACTGGAAGCCAACCGCCAAGTCCTCTTTCGCTATGCCGATGCCCAAGGGAATGTCACCCCTGAGAGTAATCCCAATGGTTCGCTCAACAATATCGCGGGTATTTGCAATGCTGCTGGCAATGTGTTAGGAATGATGCCCCACCCTGAGCGCGCCGCTGACCCCGCCTTGAGCCACTCCCCCAGTGATCACACGTTGGATGGCCTGCAATTGTTCAAATCGCTTTTGATGGCTGCGGCTGAGGTTTAGAGGTGTTTTCGTCTTTGGAGGCGATGCAACTTCATCAACTGACGGCAACCGTCAACCTCTATGATGCCCCCACGGGCGATCGCTTGGCGACCCAAGGGGCAGCAGGACGCTTGCTCTGGGCACCTGCTTTGGGGGCTGAACGTACCTACGTGCAACTTGCTGAGGATGAATACTGGGGCTGGCTGGATCCACAGGATTACCGCCATCTCACACCCGCCACTCAGTCCTATCAACCCATTGCCCGCGATCGCGCCTACATCGAGGCTGTCCTTGAAGAGGTGATTGCCTTTTGCTGCGCGGCACAGCAGGTTCCCCATGAATATCTCTGGGGCGGAACCGTTGCCCCCAACTACGACTGTTCTGGCTTGATGCAGGCCAGTTTTGCCAGTCAAGGCATTTGGCTGCCCCGTGATGCTTATCAGCAGGAGGCCTTTGCCACGCCCCTAGGGAGCAACTCCATTGAGGAAACCTTACCCCAGCTTCAGCGGGGTGATCTGGTGTTTTTCGGTACGCGTGAAAAGGCGACCCATGTGGGTCTCTATCTGGGGCAGGGACAGTATATCCATAGCTCTGGCAAAGAATATGGCCGCAATGGCATTGGCATTGATACCCTCTACCCCAGTGAAGATCCCGTCAGCATCGCCTATCAGCAGCAGTTTCGCGGCGGTGGCCGCATTGACTATAGCTATCTGCCCCTAGGCTAGCGCCCCATCCCCAGTTTTTGCGCTTTTTGATAGACCTTGCCTTCCGTGAGCAGGGAAGGAGCAATGACAATCTCCACCTGCTGCATTTCCCGCAGATCCTTGGCGCCAAGGGTGCCCATACTGGTTTGCAATGCCCCAAGAAAGTTGTGGGTACCATCATCCAACTGAGCCGGTCCCCGCAGAATCTGCTCAAGGGTGCCAGTGGTGCCGACATGAATGCGCGTCCCCCGAGGCAGCACCGGACTAGGCGTGGCCATCCCCCAGTGATAACCGCGACCGGGGGCTTCTTTGGCACGGGCAAAGGGGGATCCCATCATCACCGCATCTGCGCCGCAGGCAATACACTTGCAGACATCGCCACCCGTGACAAGGCCCCCATCGGCAATCACAGGCACATAGCGTTGCGTCTCTTCAAAATAGGCATCCCGTGCCGCTGCACAGTCAGCGATCGCCGTGACCTGAGGCACCCCCACCCCAAGCACGCCCCGGGAAGTACAGGCTGCCCCCGGCCCAATCCCCACCAGAATCGCTGCTGCACCACAGTGCATGAGACTGAGGGCCACCTCATAGGTGACGCAATTCCCCAAAATGACGGGCATTGGCATCCGTTCACAAAAAGCAGCAAGATCGAGTGGTTCTGTCCCCTCAGGGGCAAGGTGAGCCGGTGAGACGACCGTGGCTTGGACAAAGAGCAAATCGGCCCCCGCCGCTGCCACAACATCGCCAAAACGACTAGCCCCCGCTGGGGTTAAACTGACGGCAGCAATCCCCCCTTGGGATTTGATTTCTTGAATGCGTTTTTCAATGAGGTGGGGCTGAATCGGCTGGGCATACAACTGCTGCATCAGGGGCACAAATTCATCAACACTGACGCTGGCAATGCGTTCGAGAATCGGTGCTGGATCTTCGTAGCGGGTTTGAATCCCCTCAAGGTTGAGGACGCCCAGTGCCCCCATTTGGCTGAGTTTGACGGCCATCGTAACATCCACGACCCCATCCATGGCACTGGCAATAATCGGAATTTCCCGTTCAATGGAACCAAGGCGCCAGCGGGTATCGGCCAGCTGGGGATCAAGAGTGCGGTTGCCGGGGACAAGGGCAATTTCATCAATACCGTAGGCGCGACGGGCGGTGCGATGTCCCCCTAGTTGAATCGTCATGGTGTTCCTCGCAGTAGGTGGGCTAAAGGATCAAGTACGGTGTCTAAGTTGTTGTTGACAGTGCAACAAATTTACAAAAATTTACAACACTTCGACAAGCCATGCCTTGGCGCTAGTTCAATGGGGGATTGGGCGATCGCCGAACCGGGCGAAAGGAGGTCGGACGCGGCGATGTGGGCGATGAACCGGGACGCTGAGGGCGCTGGGGACGGGCTGGCCGTGCCTTGGCTTTCTTGGGCTTCTTGATTTTGCGGGGGGGCAAAATACCCACCGTGGCTGCCTCCTGAACCACTAGACTTGTGCCCTGTCGCTGTACCTGAAAGTCCCAAAAGTATCCGGGTGACTTCATAGGCACGGTTCCTGTTAGTTTCAGTTTGAAAGCTTTGGGTTTCTCGCCCCGCCGACGCGGCAACTGTTGAATTTTAACGACGACAAAGTTCTTTTCTTGGGAGTTGAAGATCACTTCTCCGCGTACAGAAAAGTAGCCGTCATTAACGCCGGGATCCGCTGCTGCGGCATTGGCCTGTTGCAGGCGTTCCGGTTCCCATACACCCACAATTTGCAGGTGCAGCTTCACCGCTTCTTTGTCAACGTCGCGGGTGCGGGGATAGACCACCCAGAGGTGGGGTTCATTCAGGTCGAGATATTTTTTAATCAGGTTCATCACCTGCCCCAAGAGGACGGTTTCAATTTCCACGCCATCCTCGGTCATCATCACCCCGCGGTTGAACTCCTCCTCCGAAGCGGGTACATAGCGACCGCGCACAACCCCGATCGCCCGATATTGCATCCGTTCACTGGGGGGTGGGATCGGCTGGGGACGGGAAGGAAGATCTTCTTGCTCAGAAATCGCTTCTTCAGGAGCAGTATTGACCTTGGGCGGTGAGCTACCCGCTACCGCAACACCGAGAATTTCTGGGCGAGATTTGGTTTCTAACTCAGGGGAAGGCGTTGGCGGAGTCGCTGGGGTCTTCTTGGCGCGGGGGCGCTTGGCCGGGGGTTCAGCAGTCATGGCAATTCTCGCAAACAGTCTAAACACCAACTGAGCACCTGTTCAGATGAACAGGCCACGGCAATTCTCAATTGGGGTACTCTCAATTATGCGTTGCCGCTGTGAGCTAAGCAACACTTTTGTTCCTGCCAAAAGTTGTGAGAACTATGAGCTGGATGCAACGCTCTCGATTTGGACGATCGCCCCAAAATCGCCAATAATTGCCGCACAATTGCGCAATAGACCAAGGAGCGCTAAGCGATTGGCACGTACCGTTGCATCCTCTGCCATCACCAGTACACTTTCCTCGCCATCGAAGAAGCGACTGACAATCGGAGCCAAGGAGGCTAGGGCACGAACAATCTCGCCATAGGCGCGCTGCACTTGAGCTTGCTGGACGGTGGGCAAGATGTCCTTGAGGGCGGCATAGAATTCCTTTTCAATGGGGGCTGCGAGGTGCTTGGCCTTGACGGCACGGATATTCAGGCAGTCTGTCCCTAGGGTGCCTTGGCGTGCCAAGCGAGCAGCGCGGTTTACCGTGGGGTAAATCGTCATCAGTTCACCGGATTGGCGCAGTTTTTGGAGAAATTGGGCGCGATCGCGGGCATCCACCACATCCCTGAGGGCACGCGTCTGCAACCCCGGCTGATCCTCTGGAATGACGGCATTCACCAAGTCATACTCAATGCCGAGTTCTTCTTGCAGTAGGGTTCGCAGCCGTTGGCTAAAAAACTGCCGCAGTTGCTGCTCTAAGTCAGCGGCACTGAGCTTGGCGGCAAATTGGCGACAAAAGGCTTGGGCAGACTCCTGTAGCAGAGCGAGGAAATCCAAGTGATGTTCCCCCTGCCAGAGAATGGTGATCACGGCATTGGCAGCCCGCCGTAGGGCAAAGGGATCTGATGACCCCGTGGGACACAGGCCGATACCAAAAAGGCAGACAAGAGTATCCAAGCGATCGGCGAGTCCCACCACCTGACCCGTGAGACTTTGGGGCGGGCGATCGCCAGCAAAACGCGGCAGATAATGCTCAAAAATCCCCGTCGCCACCGCTGGCGCTTCCCCGGAGACCGTGGCATACACTTGCCCCATGTAGCCCTGCAGTTCCGGAAATTCCCCTACCATCTGCGTCACTAGATCCGCTTTGCACAGGCAGGCCGTGCGTTCAATGGCAGCAACGTCCGCAGCCGCACAATTTAAGGCGGTGGCAATTTGGCGAGCCAGCACAGTTAGCCGCTCCACTTTGTCGGCCATGGATCCCAATTCATCTTGGAAGGTAACCGTGGCTAGTTTGTCGCGGTAGTGCTCTAGGGGCTGTGCCGTATCCGCCTTGTAGAAGAACTCGGCATCCGCTAGGCGAGCACGAATCACCCGCTCATTCCCAGCACGAATCAAGGGGGTGGCCGCCGGGTCGCCATTGCTAATCGTGATGAATACAGGGAGTAGCGCTTGGCGAGTGGCATCGGTGTACACGGGAAAATACCGCTGATGGGACACCAATACGGTGGTAATCACCTCAAGGGGCAGGGCAAGAAACCGCGCTTCAAAACTTCCCAAAACCGCCGTTGGCCATTCCACGAGGTGGGTGACTTCCTCCAAAAGGGGCACCTCTAAATCCACCCATCCCCCCGCTTCCGCAGCAAGGGCAGCAATTTGCTCGCGAATCCGTTGCTGGCGAACCTCTGGATCCACCAAGACTCCCGCCGTTTCAAGGGCAGCTTCATAGTCTTGGGCATGCTTGAGGACAATAGCCCCTTGAGAAAGGACGCGATGGCCATAGGTGGTGCGATCGCTGGCAATGCGCACGGAATGGCTCTCCAAGACCAAGGGCAGCACCTGATCCTCCCACAGCAGCACTAGCCACCGAATGGGACGCGAAAACCGCAAATCCCCATCCCCCCAGCGCATGAAGCGGGCACCCTCAAGGGCGGCAATCCACTGTGGTGCCAACTCGGTCAATCGTTGGGGCGTCGGTTGGCCGGGGCGAACTTGCTTGAGATAGACCACCTCCCCTTTTTCCGTGGGACGGATTTCAATTTCCTCAAGACGACCTTGGCGCGATCGCAAGAACCCCAATAGGGCAGGGGTAGGTTCCCCCTCGCGAAAGGCCACGCTGGCCGCTGGCCCTTTGATTTCAATTGCTTGATCGGGTTGCTGGGGCGGCAACCCCTCAATCAGTACCGCTAAGCGGCGCGGGGTTGCCCAGACTTTGACTTCCCCCTCCAGTCCCTGTTCCTTGAGGGTTTGGGGAATCAGGGTATGCCACTGGCGCAGGGCACTACTGACAAAGCGGGCGGGGAGATCCTCGGTTCCCACCTCTAGGAGGAACGTATGCGGTGATGACTTGGGCATGGTGACCATGGGCTAGATAACGGAGCTACTGCGGGCGGCTTCGGCCTCGTCGGGATGAATACCAAGGCGGGTCAAGTTAATGCGACCTTTGCTGTCCACCTCACGGATTTTGACGACAATTTCATCGCCAATTTTCACTTCGTCCTCGACTTTGCCAACGCGATATTCCGCCAACTGGGAAATGTGGATCATCCCCTCCTTGCCGGGGAGAAACTCGACAAAAGCGCCAATGGGAATAATCCGCGTCACCTTGCCCAGATAGACATCACCGGCGTTGAGCTTTCGCGTCAGACCCTCAATGGCCGCCCGTGCTTGCTTGGCGTTGGTTTCATTGGGGGCAGTAATGGTGACCAGCCCTTCTTCACTAATATCCACCTTGACGTTGTATTGCTCGGAGATACCGCGCACGGTTTTACCACCGGGACCAATGACAAGGCCAATCATATCGGGGGGAATTTGCAACGTCAGCAGTCGTGGCGCACTGGGGGGCAGTTGTGGACGGGGTTTGTCCAGCACCGCCAGCATTTTCTCAAGGATATGGAGCCGTGCCGGACGTGCCTGTTCGATCGCCTGCTTGATCACGGCAACGGGCAAGCCAGTAATTTTCATATCCATTTGCAGGGCGGTAATACCGCTATCGGTGCCGGCTACCTTGAAGTCCATGTCGCCAAGGAAGTCTTCAATCCCCTGAATGTCGGTGAGGATGCGCACCTCATTGCCCTCCTTGATCAGCCCCATGGCCGCCCCACTGACGGGTTTACGGATCGGTACCCCGGCATCCATCAAGGAGAGGGTGGAACCACAAACGGATCCCATGGAGGTAGAACCATCGGAAGAGAGCACCTCCGACACGACGCGAATCACATAGGGAAACTCCTCTTTGGGAGGAATGACCGGTTCGAGGGCACGCTCGGCGAGGGCACCATGGCCAATTTCCCGCCGCCCGGGCGATCGCAGGGGTTTGACTTCACCCACAGAGTAGGGGGGAAAGTTGTAGTGGTGCAGATAACGTTTGCTGTCCTCCGGATGCAGATCATCGAGGGCTTGGGCATCGGCAGGAGAACCGAGGGTGGTCACAGACATCACCTGCGTCAAGCCGCGATTAAAGAGGGCACTACCATGAACCCGCTCTGGCAGAACCCCCACCTCACACCAAATGGGACGCACTTCATCGAGACGGCGGCCATCCACTCGCACCCCTTTTTCAATAATTTGCTGCCGCATGAGTTTCTTCGTCACGGCCTTAAAGAGGGTAGGCAGGGCTTTCGGGTTTTCCGCTGCCGCCACTGCGACCGGGTGATCCGCTGGCAGGGCAGCAATTTCTTGGGCGATCGCCCCTTGCACCTCATCGAGGGCAGCATCGCGAACATTTTTGTCCTTTTCAAAGCGTTTGAGAATGGCTTTGACCGGTTCAACAGCGCGATCGTAGATGAAGTTTTCCAAGGTGGGGTCGATCGCCGGCGGTTCCGCGTGGACAATGTCAATGCCCAATTCCTTGAGGAGATCCCGCTGCGCTTGAATCAGGTCTTGGATCACCTCATAGCCAAAGTCAATGGCTTCAATCATGTCGGCTTCGGGCAGCTCATTGGCACCGGCCTCCACCATCACCACGCCATCGGGAGAGCCGGCCACGACCAGATCTAAGCCACCGCGCTCAATTTCTTTGTAGGTGGGGTTGATAATAAACTCATCCCCCACAAGGCCCACCCGCACTGCTGCCATTGGACCATTAAAGGGAATTTGCGCCAAAAGAACAGCGATCGAGGCTCCCGTTACCGCCAATACATCGGGGGGAACATTTTCATCCAAGGAAACCGTCGTGGCTACTACTTGCAGATCATCGCGCAACCATTGGGGAAAGAGGGGGCGCAGCGGCCGGTCAATCAGGCGACCAATGAGAATCGCTTTTTCGGGGGGGCGACCCTCACGCCGTAAAAAACCGCCGGGAATCCGCCCAGCGGCATAGAGGCGCTCTTCGTAATCCACCACAAGGGGTAAAAAATCAATGCCTTCGCGAGCGGCGGCACGATTCGCCGTCACGAGTACAGCCGTTTCTCCCGAACTAATGAGAATGGAACCGGCAGCTTGGGGGGCAAATTTTTGCAATACTACCTTAATATCCCGTCCATCTAGGGGGATAATCTTTTCTAGACCCTTCATTGGCGTTCTATTTTTTCCTTCTTCCTATTTCTTTCTCTCTACTAGGATAGCCGCTTCTGCCACTCATCCGCTAAAGTTCAAGGATCAGCCGTGTGCCCCCAAGGACGGCAAGACTGGGGGTGGCTGTCCAGCTTTGGGTTAATAAAATTTGTATCAGTTCTGCCGATCGCCGGCTGCTGGGGCTGTCCTGTAACCCCAAATAGAAACTGGCAGAGTGGTGGCTATCTTGACCGAGCACTTTCAACAGATCATCAGCGTAGTGAATGGCTTTTTCCATCTGGGTTTGCAAGTTAGTCCACAGATCGACATTGCGAAGATTGCTCAGGGTTTCGGCCACCACATCTTGACGGTGTTGAATTAGGATGGTTCGCGGCTGTAGCTCTGGCGGTAAATCCGCAAAGAAAATGGCCGGGCCATAGCCAATGAGATGAACCATCTCCATCCATTTCGTTTGTGGCAGCAGCAATTGGCGGACAATGTGGCAGGCAAGGGCAGTAATAATTAACCCTTGACTATGGGCGACAAGGTACAATTCGGCTCCCGCTTGTAACCCCTTGACGATTTCATAGGCCAACCGCAGGGTGGGACGCGGCGCGCCGGCTGGAAAGGCACCGTAGAGATACTGGACAAAATCCCCCCAGCCTAATTTTTGTAGGAACGAGAGGTCAAGGAGTTTCGTTAAGTCAGCGGTGCTATTGATATCGAGGGGGCGCTGTTGCAGTTGGCTCGGTTGGGCGATCGCTAGAATATCGGCATCATCGGCAAGGTCTTTGCTCACCAGTTGGCTAAGGAGTTTGGCATACTCATAGCGGCGATCTTTGCTGGGGTCTGGGGCTGGGGTCTGGAGCCAAAAACGGTAGAGTTCTGCCTTACCGAGGAAACTTTCCAAGAGATCCGCTTGGAAGCCATGGGTCTGATTGTGAATGCCCCGAATTTCTAAAGGATAAGTCGCTGTGAGTTCGGCAAGGCGGTTCAAATCCCGCCGTTGCTTGGCAGCATCGCTCCCTATCCCATTCACATGGAGTAAACGCCGCCGTAGGGGGACGCTCAGGGGGTTGCCGGGCAAAATAATCGTACCGTCTAGGGGAGAGGTCATAGGGAATTTGGAAAGTCTAATGAGAGAATTTGGTGAAACGCAATAAAAGGCGGCTAAATTGTGATCATCGTCACAGTCATTCTATCGGGGGATGGGTCATACTAAATAGTGACTCAGTACTATCCGAGTCATCAACAGGGAACACACAACGAGCCGACAGACTGTAGGTAAGTTTGTCGGTTTTTTTTTAGAATTTCAGGCATGCCCCACAAAAAGATCACGGTTCGTTTAGATGCTGAACTCTATGGCCAACTCCAACGCTGGCAAGTCCAGCAGGGATGCGGTTCCCTTAGTGAGGCAATTCGTAAAATTTTGCAACAATCTCTTCAGCCGACGGAGATGGCCTGTCCCACAGTTTTGCAGCGACTGAGTGCCCTAGAACAGCAAGTGGCCGCCCTTGAACGCCGACTGTGTCCGCCTCAACCCACTATCGAAACGCTGACGATCGCGGAGCTAGAGCGGCTGACTCGCCCACAACTGGTGGCCTTAGCGCGGGACTTGGGCATCTATAGCTATAAGCTGAATAATCCAACGTTGCGGCAGGCCATTTGGGCAGCGAAACAAGCGATCTATGGACAGGAGCGGCAATGATATGCTGACGAAGGTGACTCAAGTATGGGTGAGATGGCTAGTCCGTCAGAATCGATAGATCGCTCCCGTTTGTGGTGGGCGGCGATTAAACTGCCCATGTACAGTGTGGCAGTGATGCCCATTTGGTTGGGCACGGCGGTGGCGATCGCCGAAACGGGAAGGGTGCACTGGTGGCCTTTTGGGTTGTTTCTGACAGCGGCAGTGCTGATTTTGGTTTGGCTGAATCTCAGTAATGATGTGTTTGATGCCGAAACGGGGATCGATCGCCACAAGTACCATTCGGTCGTCAATCTCACGGGCAAAAAGCAACTCATCTTCTGGCTGAGCAACCTCTGCTTACTCTTGGGGCTACTGGGGATTGCGGCCATTAGTTGGTTGCAACAGGATGCAACGGTTTTAGGGTTGGTATTGCTCTGCTGTGCCCTAGGCTATAGCTACCAAGGCCCGCCCTTTCGTTTGGGCTATTTGGGCTTGGGGGAGCCGATTTGTTTTATCTGCTTTGGACCTTTGGCGATCGCTGCTGCCTACTATAGCCAAGTGCAAACCTTTAGCCCTAGTATTTGGCCAGTGGCTATCCTCAATGGTCTAACGACAACACTGATTCTTTTTTGCTCCCACTTTCACCAAGTGGCCGATGATCTAGCCGCTGGCAAACGTTCACCGGTCGTGCGCTTAGGGACGGCTCGCAGTGCTCAACTGGTCTATGGTGCCTGTGGTCTTTTTTATGGGGTGTTGCTGGCCAGTGTCGCATGGGGAATCCTGCCATGGCCAACACTGCTGGCTTTGAGTTCACTGCCTTGGGCGATTTATTTGTGCCAGCGGATGGCGCAATTTCACAGTGTCCCTGAGCAGATCAAGAACTCGAAATTTATTGCGGTGCAACTGCATTTTTGGAGTAGCTTGCTCTTGGGATTGGGTTACTTGCTCTGAGCTGGGGGGCGATCGCGATTCAGCGACCATTGGTACTCCACACTGCCGCCTCTCAATTGCCATTCCTCCTCAAACTGCTTTTGCAGCCGCAGGGCTTTGCGCAGATGAATGACCGCACTATGGAGTTGCTGGTAACCACTGGAGTGGGGAGGGAGGGCGGGCAACGAGACCTGTTCCAAAATTTGCAGCGCTAACTCGTAATGGATGTGGGCAGGAACAGGAATCTCATCTGAGGGGGCAGAAGAAAGAGTCACCGGGGCAGACACCTCCAAGGAACGACTATCTAGATTTCCGCTTTCTAGCGGCGGCGGGGACGGCGATAGGTCAACCGCTCGGAGCGATCGCGCTCGTAGGCAATCAGCCGGCCATAGATTTCGTGCTTGGTTAAGTTTAACGAAAAAAAGACATGCCGCCGCGGATTGCCAAAGCCCTTACGCGTAAAGAACTTCACTGCGGGCGTGTTGGCCGGATCGGTATCCACCAGCATAAATCGCGCCCCCTCCTCAATCATGCGTTCAATGAGCTTATCTACGAGCTTGTCGGCAATCCCCCGCCGTTGATACTGCGGATGTACCCCCAGCCAGTTAATGTAGCCATAGACCCAAGGGGCTTTGCTAATAATTGTGCCTAAGATAAACCCTGCCACTTGCGAGTCGGCTTCGGCCACCAGACAGTATTCGGGATCGGTGTTGTAGAAACCAATAACCTCCCACTCATCCCAGATGCGATACAGCGAGGGATACAGATCACTGGTGAAGAGTTCCTCACCAAGGTGAAATACAGGGGCAATGTCGTCAATGCCCATCTCGCGAATAATAATGTTGGTGGGTTCAGAGCGCTCTTCTTCTTTGGCGGGAACGATTTCTAAATCAACTAAATTGTGGTCAATGGGATCATCGGTGTGCAAAGACATACAAACGTTTGTACCGAGCTATTTCTAGCTTAGCCCATGTCCAGCGGGGTCAATTCGTGAACCTTAGCGCACTTCCACAACTGCCTCTAGGGGATAGCGTACCTTGGGCAAAGTCGCATAGTTGTCATCGGCCGCTCGATAGCCCGCTGCACATAGAACGACGGCATGATAACCCTGGGCAGGTAGACCGAGAAGGCGATCATATTCTTGGGGCAAGAAACCCTCCATCGGGCAGGTGTCAATGCCCAGCAGCGCCGCCGTCACCATAAACTGACCCAAAGCAATATAGACTTGGCGGGTTGACCATTCATCAACATTGAGGGGGTAGGGGGGTGACTGCAAAAAGCCCTTGACCAAGTCCCCATACTTTTGCAGATTTTCCACTGCGGTTTGGTGGACTTCCGCTTGCCGTGCAAGGTAGCGATCGACGTCCGTAGCATTGAGATTGGTTTTAATGGCAAATACCACTAAGTGGGAGGCATCCACCACCTGCCGTTGATTCCAAGTGTGGGGGAGCAGGGCTTGGCGTAGCGCAGGCGTCTCAATGACGTAAAACTTCCACGGTTGCAGGCCAAAGGAAGAAGGAGCCAGTACCAGACTTTGTAGAAGTGTTTGCCACAGATCCACAGGAATTTTGCGATTGGGGTCAAATTTCTTCGTGGCGTAGCGCCATTGCAGTTGTTGCAAAACCGTTGTTGGTGAAATCGGTGTTTCAGTCATTCTGTTCCCTAGAGAATTGATTAGAGCGATTACCCAAAGGGTACGCTACGCGATCGCGAGAACCACTCGCCGCTCATTTTGACAAACTATTAAAGGTGAGGTCAACTGCCCTGTAGATCAATTGCCCACTATTGCCACTGAATATCGGCATCGATCGCAGTCATGGCAGAGGTGAGTTTTTCAACCAGTTCCTTAACAGGGAAAGCGCCGACATCTCCTGCTGCACGGGTGCGGATACTCACGGTCTCGCTTTCGACTTCCTTGGCACCCACAATGCCCATCACAGGAATTTTCTAGGTTTCAGCATTGCGGATTTGTTGACCTAGCGATCGCCCGTACGATCCACACTCATGCGGATGTCCCATCAGCCGAGGTCAGGTGCCCCTACCAATCATGGAGCAGGTCTTTAGGCATGGGGCAGCCTGCTTACAAGCATTGCCCCGCTAATCGCAGGAATGGAAACGCAGTTTTGAGTGGTGGAAAAATCCTGCGATTTTAAGGGGGCAACGGTGCGCTGGCAGCGACAACAGATCCTCAGTTGGTAAGACGAGCCCCTCGCAATTGCTGGGCGGCGGCCACCATGTTTTTCAGTGAGGGAATCACTTCCTCCCAGCGACGGGTTTTCAGACCGCAGTCTGGGTTAACCCAAATCTGGTCACTGGGTAGATGGGCGATCGCAGTCTCCAGCTGCTGAACCATCTGCTCAACAGTGGGAACTGCCGGACTATGAACATCATAAACACCATTGCCCACCTGCTGTTGATAGCCGGCATCAGTAATTTCAAAGAGCGTTTCATTGTTACTGCGGCTATTTTCAATGGACAACACATCTGCATCTAGGCGCTCGATATGTTGAATAATGTCGCCAAACTCCGAATAGCACATGTGGGTATGAATTTGGGTTTCTGGCTTAGCCACACCAGCCGCCAACCGAAACGCATCGACGGCCCAAGCCAAGTACTCCTGCCAACGTTCCGGCTTGAGGGGTAATCCTTCCCGTAAAGCGGGTTCATCAATCTGGATAATCTTTGCCCCAGCAGCTTCTAAATCGGCCACTTCATCCCGTAGAGCCAAGGCAATCTGCATCGCCTGTTCGCTACGCGGAATATCGGTGCGGGTAAAAGACCAGTTAATCATTGTTACCGGCCCCGTCAGCATACCCTTGACGATTTTTTGTGTCAACGATTGCGCCACCTTAAACTCTCGCACCGTCATTGGCTCGGTTCGCGCTACATCCCCATAAATAATGGGTGGACGCACACAGCGACTGCCATAGCTTTGCACCCAGCCGTGTTCAGTAAAGACAAAACCAGTGAGCTTCTGGCCAAAGAATTCCACCATGTCGGTGCGTTCAAACTCGCCATGCACCAATACATCTAGGCCAATTTCTTCCTGAAATCGAATGCATTTGGCAATTTCAGCATCAATTGCTGCTTGGTACTCAGCAAGGGTGATTTCTCCGCGCTTGAGCTTCACCCGCAATTGCCGCACTTCTGGGGTTTGCGGAAAAGAACCAATGGTAGTTGTCGGAAAGAGCGGTAAGGTGGGCTGCAGTTGGCGGCGTTGTTTATAGGGCATAGCCCGTTCCAGATCGTTGACGGTTAAATTGCGCAACCGCTGTTGTACCACTGGATTCACAGGCCTAAATTCCTTAAAGGCCTGCCACTGGGCTTCAATCTCTGCCAATTGGGGGTGCTGGGCAAGGGCTTTGGGACTCTCCTGCAGCGTCTGTGCCAATAGCACCACCTCATCCAACTTTTGTTCGGCAAAACTCAACACCCGCCGCAATGGCTCTGGTAACTTCACTTCTCGTGCTGCATCGTAGGGGACGAATTGT
The DNA here is from genome assembly GCF_031583255.1 of Thermosynechococcus sp. PKX82. Taxonomy (NCBI): domain Bacteria; kingdom Bacillati; phylum Cyanobacteriota; class Cyanophyceae; order Acaryochloridales; family Thermosynechococcaceae; genus Thermosynechococcus; species Thermosynechococcus sp. PKX82. Next base: position 1,715,917 of record NZ_CP134169.1, read on the forward strand.
AAAGAGGCTGAGGGGTGCAACCGGATATTAGTTGTGATACCCTGAATCGCTGCTAAGGTTGACACGACAGGTTCTGGGCAAATTTTCCAAATGTTTCGGGCATCCACAATACCCACTCCCAGCTGTTTATCCCTTGGGAAACCATACTGCTGCAATAATGCCAAGTTCTGCCCACGGGTAAAATCTAGACTAATGCCGGCTACGGGCAACGTCACCACCCAAGGATAGGCAGCGCCGAGATCATCAAAGTAGGTCACTAGGTAAATCGGCAAGCCAACTTGACAGAGCGCATCAAATGTTGATTCATACAATTCCCTGAAGTTGTTGGTGTCCCCAAAAACCAAGGCAGGTTCGTGGATTTGTACCTCAACCACCCCTAGGTTCTTCAATTCAGCCAACAGGATAAGATAGCGCTCCACTAGGCAAGACAACGCTTCCTCTAGATTCATCTGCAGCCGACTCAGCCGTAGCAGGGTTAAAGGCCCTAGCACCATGGGAACGGCGCGATCGCCCAAGACCCTTTGGGCGCGACCAATGATGCCCAGAAAATCACTAAAGTCCGCTGCCTGAAGAGGCTGACTCATTTCGGGAACCAAGTAGTGATAGTTGGTGTCAAACCATTTGGTCATCTCAAGAGCTGGAATCCTCTCTTTGCCACGAGCCATTGCAAAGTATTGCTCCAGCCCTGTAAAGGCTTGATACCGCTGTGGGATGAGGCCGAGGCGGACACTCCAGTCAAGGACGGGATCGTAAAAACTGGTATCGCCAACGCCAATGCGATCAATGCCAGCCTGCAGTTGCGTTTGCCAATTTGCCAATTCAATCTCTTGAACTGTTTGTAGCAAATTTTCTTGATTGTATTTGCCATTCCAAAAGGCTTCCAATGCCTTTTTCAGCTCACTATTTTTACCAATGCGGGGGTAGCCTAGCGTTGCAGTTTGAATGGTCATTGTTGCAGTACCCTGAGTTTTGACAGTTCTCTCAATAGACAAAGAAAGATAGCTGTTTTCAGCCCAACAAGCAGTACACTTCCAGCATCATCAGCAGAACCTAACGTGGGTCACTGCAAGAGCAACCCCTTGTCTAAGTGCTTGTAGGTGCTTGAAAATCTCCAAAATCACTTGTGCTACAGCAACGGCAGCAACGTTGCGAGAAAAGGGCGGTAGGGGGGTTCTTTACCTAGGCAAATTAATGAAAATTGAAGCATGAAGAACATCATCTGTACCTCGCAGATGTTGGCATAACGACATTCACAACTCGGCGGGCATTCTGACTGAGAGAGTAGTGCCTCTCATCACAGCTGCGGGACAGCGGCAGATTTGCACTGCACTTTCCCCCTTGCGTCTGATGGCTGATCCCCACCAGAACCGAGTGAGTACATTCAAGGCTAACACAAGTTATGAGTTAAGGGTAAGAGCACGGCGGTCTATTGGTATGAAAAGCTGCCCCTAGGTTGACTGCTGCCGTTATTGTGCAACTGCTGAGGCTAAAATGAGAAATAGCTATCATTTTTCTCAGCAGCGTTCTTCTAGGTAAATATGCCCTCCGCCTGCCAGCCTTTACCGGCTTCCCTCGATCGCATTGTTCAGCGGTTCCAACAGATCTCAGATCCAAAGCGGCGCTATGAATACTTACTGAGCTTTGCAAAGCGCCTGCCGCCATTTCCTGAGGAGCAGAAGGTTGCCGCCAACCGCGTACCCGGCTGTGTCTCCCAAGTGTACGTGATGGCCTCTTTAGAGCAGGGCAAGGTGATTTTTCAGGGGGATTCTGACGCTCAAGTGACGAAGGGATTAGTGGGGCTATTGGTTGAAGGGTTGAGTGGGTTGACACCTGCAGAAATCCTCCAGTTAAAACCTGACTTTATTCAGCAAACCGGACTGAATGTCAGCTTAACCCCCTCGCGAGCCAATGGCTTTTACAACATTTTTCGAACGATGCAACAGCAAGCCCTAGCCTATCACTTGGCCGAGACTTCGTGTCACACTTAAAAATCTCAGCTGATGGGACTACAGCAGCAAAAGCTGGGCTGGGTGCTAGAGAACACCCTTACGAAGGAGGATAATCCTTTAGTTGTAGGATGACGCAACAGTCCCCGCAACGGGGACATTAAGCTTCGTTTGCGGATTTAACACTTCTGCTTATACTCCCTATTCGCCAGAAGGCTCGGCCTACTGCCACTGAATCTCGGCATCCATTGCATTCACTGCCGATGTCAGTTTCTCGATGAGTTGTTCAACAGACAAGGCGCCGACATCTCCCGCTGCACGGGTGCGGATACTCACGGTCTCGCTTTCGACTTCCTTGGCACCCACAATGCCCATCACAGGAATTTTCTGGGTTTCAGCATTGCGGATTTGTTTACCTAGGCGATCGCCCGTGCGATCCACACTCACGCGGATGCCCTGCTCTCGCAGTTGAGCGGCCACACGTTCGGCATAGGGGCGTTGCTCATCCCCCACGGGCAACAGGCGCACTTGCTCGGGTGCCAGCCAGAAGGGGAAATCCCCTGCATACTCCTCAATGAGAATGCCAATGAGCCGCTCCAGCGAGCCAAAGGGGGCACGGTGAATCATCACCGGTCGGCGGCGGGTATTGTCCTCAGCAACGTATTCCAAATCAAAGCGCTCAGGCAAATTGTAGTCCACCTGAACCGTTCCCAACTGCCACTCGCGACCGAGGGCATCCTCAAAGATAAAGTCGAGCTTGGGGCCATAGAAGGCGGCCTCCCCAATCCCCAAGAAATGCTCCATGCCCAACTGTTCTACCGCTCGCTGAATTGCTGACTCCGCCTTTGACCAAGCCTCATCGGAGCCAATGTACTTGTCGGATTTGGGATCGCGGAAGCTCAGCCGTGCCTTGAATTTATTTAAACGCAGACAGCGAAAGACCGAGAGAATGAGATCAACCACATTCAAAAACTCGGCATCCAACTGCTCCGGCGTGACAAAAAGGTGGGAGTCATCAACGGTAAAGCCCCGCACCCGCGTCAAGCCCCCCAATTCCCCGGACTGCTCATAGCGATAAACCGTACCAAACTCCGCCAACCGTAGGGGCAAGTCACGGTAGGAGCGCAACTCACTTTTATAGATTTGAATGTGGAAGGGGCAGTTCATTGGCTTGAGGACAAAGCCCTGCTCGTTGGCTGCCGCCTCAGCATCTTCGGCCATCAGGGGAAACATATCCTCTTTGTACTTTTGCCAGTGGCCAGAGGTCTTAAATAGATCCACACGGGCAATGTGCGGACTCACCACCGGTAGATATCCCCGCTTCATTTGCTCTTTTTTGAGAAACTCCTCGAGGGTTGAGCGCAGAATCGTTCCCTTAGGAGTCCACAGGGGTAGCCCTGGTCCTACAGGATCAGCGAAAATAAAGAGACCCAGCTCTTTGCCCAGTTTGCGGTGGTCACGGCGCAGGGCTTCTTCTTTGCGGCGTTTATATTCCGCCAGTTGTTCTGGGGTTTCCCAAGCAGTACCGTAGATGCGCTGCAGTTGGGCTTTGGTTTCATCGCCGCGCCAGTAGGCACCGGCAACACTTTCAAGGGCGATCGCCTTGGGGTTAATCTCGCCCGTATTTTCAACGTGGGGTCCCGCACAGAGATCCCACCACTCATCCCCCAAGTGGTAAATCGTAATTGGCTCCTCGAGGTCTTGGAGAATTTCCAGCTTGTAGGGTTCCCCTAGCTCCCGGATGCGGCGCTCGGCCTCCTCACGGGTCACTTCCTCGCAGATCACCGGCAACTTGCGCTTAATGATCTTGACCATCTCCTTTTCAATGAGCTTCAAGTCTTTTTCGCTGAAGGGTTCGGGGTGGTCAAAATCGTAATAAAATCCACTCTCAGTCCAAGGACCAATTGTGACCTGCGCCTTGGGAAACAGCTTCTGGACTGCCATTGCCAAAATATGGGACGTGGTGTGGCGAATACGCTTGATCCGCTCCGATTCACTGGTTTTGGGAAGGTGGATAGGGGCAGCAGCAAACTCTGGCATAGGGGCTGATCTATCTAACAAATCTTTCATCCGGCTGAGACTTCTATTGTGACATTCTCCTGCCCTCAAGGGTGGGTCTTTGACCCCAAATTTTTGGGTTCAGGGACGCTTTGCCGCAGTGTAAGGCGAGTGGCCAACTCCAAAAGATAGGGCTATGCTAAGGTTGAAATCACGTAGTGGTCATGCCACTGCCGCCCTCTATTCACAATCTCTTGCTATAGGAATCTTGTATAGAATGGAGTGTTTCCGTGACTAGCCGCAAAGTCCTTGTCATTGATGACAGTAAAGTAATCCGGATGCGCGTCCGCGAGATGTTGCCAGAGGGCGACTACGAAATCCTTGAGGCCAAGGATGGCCGTGAAGGTCTGCAACTCATTGAGCAGTCTGAGCCGACGTTGATCATGCTGGATTTTCTGCTGCCGAAGGTGAGCGGCTGGGAAGTTTATCAAGAATTGGAGAAAAATGATCTCCTTGGCGCTATCCCCCTCGTAATTATGTCAGGGCGCAAGGAAGAGGTCACCGAGAAGCTCCAAGAACCCTTTGAGTGGTTTGAGTTCATTGAGAAGCCCTTTGAAAAAGAACAACTCGAAGCAGCAATTCAAGAGGCCTTTCGCAAAGCCCGTAAGCCCAGACCCGTCAAAGCAGCAGCTCCTGCGGAAGTAGCGGCTCCCGTCGCTGTGGATCTCACCCCCGTCTATGCCAAACTGGCCGCCCTTGAAGGTGCCATTCAAGCTTTGCAGGCACAATCTGTCAAGGCAAATGACTTTGCTCAACTTCAAGCAACGGTTGCGCAACTGCAACAGCAACCAGCGGCAACAGGTAGTGGTGGGGATGAGAATCGCCTCGCCGCTTTGGAAGCGGAAAACCAGCGGTTACACCACGAGGTCGAGCAACTGAAGCGAGCCATTCACCAAATTGTGACGGCATTGCGGCGATTGCAGGGGGGGCACTAAGCTACTGCCACTCAATTTCCCGGCGACCGGCAAGGGCACGGGCAAGGGTCATTTCATCGGCATAGTCGAGATCACCGCCCACCGGTAGGCCAAAGGCAATGCGAGTGACCTTCACAAAAGGCCGCAGCAGCTGCCCCACATAGAGAGTGGTCGTTTCCCCTTCAATACTGGGGTTGATGGCCAAGATCACCTCTTGCACCTGCGGTTGGCTGGCGCGCTGAATCAGAGGTTGAATGTGCAGGTGTTCGGGGGTGATGCCCTCTAGGGGCGAAATGAGTCCGCCCAAGACATGGTACTTGCCGTGGTACTCGCGGGTTTTTTCAATGGCAATGACATCGCGGGAATCAGCCACCACACAAAGGAGATGATTGTCTCGCTGGGGGGAGGCACAGATGTCACACACGGGTTCGGCAGAGAGGTGAAAGCACACGGAACAAAGCCCCACCTGCTGTTTCGCTTCAAGGAGAGCTTGCGCCAAGGCTTGAATATCAGCCTCGGGACGTTTGATCAGGTGAAGGGCAAGACGTTGGGCGGTTTTGGGGCCAATGCCCGGCAGGCGTTGCAACTGCTCAATGAGACGAGCAAGGGGACGGGTATAGACACTACTCATGGGGCAGCTAGGCAGACACAACAGCGGCAAGGGGGGCGATCGCGCTCAGGCGCAGTTTGGGATGATCTGCCATTGTCTGTTGCAGATTCCACTCATTCTTAAAGAGCAGCACCGGCCGTCCCCAACTGTCTTTGACGGTGACAGCATTAAAGATGCGGCCAATGGCTGCAAGGGCTTCCCAACCATCCAGTACCCAGCGCGCAACGGTATAGGGGAGAGGGTCAAGACGAGTTTCCACACCGTATTCGTTTAATAGGCGAAACTGCACCACTTCAAATTGCAATTGGCCAACTGCCGCCAGAATCGGTTCTCGTTTCGATTCATCGGTAGAGTACATGATTTGCACGGCACCCTCTTCCCGTAGCTCATTCACCCCTTTTTGGAAGGATTTGAACTTGGAGGGGTTGGGGTTGCGCAGATAGGCAAAGAGTTCTGGGGAAAAACAGGGAATGCCTTCATATTCCAATTTGGCGCCGACATAGAGGGTGTCGCCAATGGCAAACATGCCTGGATTATTCAGGCCAATCACATCGCCCGCATAGGCCGTTTCAAGGGATTCGCGACCTTGGGCAAAGAGTTTTTGGGGACGAGAAAGGCGGATGGTTTTGCCGGTGCGAGCATGGTTGACGGTCATGTCCTTCTCAAATTTGCCGCTACAGACCCGCACAAAGGCGACGCGATCGCGATGTTTCGGATCCATATTGGCCTGCAGCTTAAACACAAAGCCAGTGAAATGCTCCTGCGTCGGATCAATCGCCCCGCGATCGCTCTTGTAGGCCATGGGTGGCAACGCATAGGTCAAAAAGTGCTCCAGAAACAGGCGCACGCCAAAGTTGGTCATGGCACTGCCAAAGAAGACGGGAGTCATTTTTCCCTGATGCACCAAATTGAGGTCGAGTTCAGCACCAACCCCATCTAGCAGTTCCAGTTCGTCCTTGAGTTGGTGATATTCCAAGCGATAGGGCTCAATGTAGGCGTCAATGGCCGGATCGCCAAGGGCAAGGATGGTTTCCGCCGCAGCACGACTACCGTGGGTCGTGCGCTCAAAAAAGTGAAAGTTGCGGCGCACGCGATCATAGACGCCGCGAAAGCGATCGCCCATTCCTAGCGGCCAGTTCACAGGATAGGGAATCAGCCCCAACTCCTGTTCAATTTCATCAATCAGTTCAAGGGGTTCCCGCCCCGGCCGATCCAGCTTGTTGATGAATGTAAAAATCGGCAGACCCCGCAGTTGGCACACCTCAAAGAGCTTACGGGTTTGGGGTTCTAGACCCTTGGCCGCATCCACCAGCATCACGGCATTATCAGCCGCCGCAAGGGTGCGATAGGTATCTTCACTAAAGTCTTGGTGGCCGGGGGTATCCAAGAGGTTAATCTGATAGCCTTGGTACTCAAACTGCAAGACCGTCGAGGTAATCGAAATCCCCCGTTGTTGCTCCATTTCCATCCAGTCAGAGGTGGCCTGCCGCTGTGCCCGTCGTGCTTTGACGGCTCCCGCCTCGTGAATAGCCCCACCGTAGAGCAGTAACTTTTCCGTCAGCGTCGTTTTCCCGGCATCCGGGTGAGAGATAATGGCGAAATTACGACGTCGTTTCACCTCTTGGGTGATTTCATGGTGCAAGTCACTGGTCATGGCAGAATTTGTAGCAGCTTTCCTAGTGTAACAGATGGACTTTAATGACAATTAATAATGGTAATAATTCGCCGCTGATTCTGGTCACCGGGGGCGCGGGCTATATTGGCAGCCATACCGTTTTGGCACTGCAGCAAGCCGGCTTCCAAGTACTGATTTTAGATAGCCTTGAGCGAGGGCACCGCGATTTGGTCGAGTCTGTTCTTAAAACAGAACTCATTGTGGGTCATATTGGCGATCGCTCCCTCTTAGATTGGATTTTTCAAACCTATCCCGTGACGGCAGTAATGCACTTTGCTGCCTATATTGAAGTGGGCGAGTCTGTCCGCTCCCCCGATCGCTTTTATCAAAATAATGTTTATGGTGCCCTGACCCTCTTACAGGCGATGGTGGCCGCCGCGATTCCCTATTTTGTCTTTTCCTCCACAGCCGCCGTCTATGGCTTGCCCTCAGAGGTGCCGATTCGCGAAACCTGTCCCTGTGCTCCCATTAACCCCTACGGGCGCTCCAAGTGGATGGTGGAGCAAATTGCTGCCGATATGGGCAGGGCCTACGGCCTCAAGTCGGTAATTTTCCGCTATTTCAATGCCGCAGGCGCCGATCCCGACTCCCGCTTAGGGGAAGATCACCATCCAGAAACCCACTTGATTCCCCTAGTGTTGCAGGCGGCGATGGGACGACGCCCCCACATCTGCATTTATGGCACAGATTACCCTACTCCCGATGGCACCTGCATTCGCGACTACATCCATGTCGTGGACCTAGCCCAAGCCCATGTGCTGGGATTAAAGTACCTCCTGAGTGGCGGCGACTCGCAAATTTTTAACTTGGGGAATGGCCAAGGCTTTTCGGTGCGGCAAATTATTGAAGCCGCTCAGAGGGTCACAGGTTGTTCGATTCCAGTCGTTGAGGGCGATCGCCGAGCAGGAGACGCCGCAATCCTCGTTGCCAATAGCGATCGCGCCCGTCAGATTTTAGGTTGGCAGCCGCAGTACCCTGACATCGAGCAAATCATTGATCACGCTTGGCGATGGCACCAATACCGCCACGGATCAGGCACGATTGTGGCAATATATAGCTATTCCAATCAAGAATGAGACATTATCCAGCACAATACTTGCGAATCACCTCATCCATAGAACGGTTTGACCCTGCATACCTCCGCGCTCGCTTCAGCCCACTCACTTCAGCCCACTAAAGTCATGCTCAACCACATTCAAATCAGGAGAGGATTTCGGTAAAAATAACACCGCGTGACCCGCCGCTTTTACCACTGCCTGCATCCCCCCTTGGGGATGAATCGGTGCATTATCCATAATCAACTAATCAACAGCGATGGTCTCTCTAACGCCGGCAAACAGTATTGACTCAGCCAGCTCACAAACCCTCACCCATTCAAATATCCTGAAAACAGCATTGGGGCGATAAAGTCTTTCTGGTGTCTATACCGTCTTGCCACTAAACGCTCTACTTTTCTGACACTTCCCAACTCTCCATCAATCCGTTAGCCTCGCGCTGACCGCCCCTACTCACAGGACACCTGAGAGTCAAACGCTGTCTCATCATCCGACACAGCCTGAAATATAGGGGATGATTGCGGCAACATAGACAAGAGACCTTCTGTGAAAACCACTATGGGTTGTAGCATTCTCCTTTCCTTTGTGGGTCATCAAGATCCGTACTCTGAGAAAACCAACCAAGAAGGCTCCATTGTTTCACTGGCAAAGTTTTTAGCCCAACAGCAGCCGATCAAACGGGTTCTATTGCTCTACACAGAAGACTTTCAACAACGGGCGATCGACACCAAGGACTGGCTTCACAGTGAGCTGCAAATTGGCGAGGAGGCAATTCACCTAAAAGTGGTCAGCAGGGAACTCTCCGCAGACCCAATTAACCCTGTCATCGCCGTCCAAGAGGCCAGGCGCGCACTACACCTAGCCAAGTATTATCAAGGCTCCAACGACTGGCTAGAACTGAATGGTTCCTCTGGTACCCCCGCCATGAAAGCGGCTTGGGGCATTTTACAGGCGATCGAGACGCAACACCGACTCCGGCTATGGCAAGCCCGCAATCCCCAAGAAATTCGACCAGGTCAAGAGCGAATATTTGCGGTGGACTTAAATGTCTTTCGCCAAGCGTTAGATCGTCAAGGGATTCAACAGCAGTTGGATAGTTATGACTACCAAGGGGCTGAAATTTCCCTCAAGCATAGCTCTATTGAGGCTCCTCTGGCCTTAGCACTGATTCGCTATGGTAAATATCGCCTTGCCCGCAACTACCACCAAGCCTTTGATGCCATCAACCCCTACAAAACTGAGATTGAAAAGCTCTGGTTTCAGGAAATCGCCCAACTGCGGCAGAACAATCGCCATGCTCTCTTTCGGGACACTTACTTTCAAGTTGTTGGCCTATTTACGGTGGGGCGCTATGCAGAAGCCCTAATCTTGGCCATGAGTTTGTACGAAAACTTATTGCAATACTTTGTACAAGAGACGGTGGGCCTTGGCATTACAACTGATGGGGCAACGCGAGAACGCAGCTTGAACTTGCTGCAACACCACGATCAGGGTCGACTTTGGCAATACCTCAGAAGCTACCAGCGCAAAAATGGCGATCGCCTGTTCCTTGATGTCGTGACGCGGGAGCTTTTGCTAGCAGTTTTAGAGTATGACTCCCAAACAACGGATCTTGCTCCTCACTTCCAGCGGATCGAGGCCTACTATCAGCAACGCAATAACGTTGTCCATCAACTGGCAGGACTGGCCAAGGTTGAAGATATGCAGGAAAAGGTGCTGAATGCCCTGAGACAGATATTAAGCAAAGTGTTGCCCGAAAAGCAATTGTCTCGCGATCCTTTCAAGGCCTTAAACTGCGTGATTGTCACTCACCTATCCCGCTGAAGCGACTCCATTAGCCTGATAAGGATTTTGTGCCACGATTGTGATGACCTCAAATCCCCCGCGATCGCCCCTCAGGTGATTTTCAAAGCCACGCGGATTGGGTAATTGATTATTAGGATCGTAAACAAAACAAATCAATTTTCTAAAACTCATTTCACTATGGCGGTACGCTTCAAGGTCTATTGCTAATTCTTTAAATAACCGATTCCGCCCTCCCTGTGCTGAGACTACCTTGACCTCAATTGCAACCTTCTCATCAACAAGCATAAAGTCAATCAATCGACCATGGGAGTAGGGCTGAGGAATAGGGTACTCCCGTCTAATATCCGAGTTGGGAAACGTACTTCTCAAGAGCCTTTCAAGGACAACTTGCACATCTTTCTCTTGGAAATTACTGGGAAGCTGTGAATGCGCTCTACTGTAGAAATTGCGACATAGATCAAGAATTTGCTCTAGGGATTCTCGCTGGAAGTGATCTAAACTGACATCTGTTTGATCCCTTGGGGCGATCGCCCTTTGAGGTTGCTGACTGAGGAGAGCTTGCTGATTCTCGCGAATGGAAAACCAAGCCGCACTGAGACTAATTGAGACACCGCCGGTGGCTACAGCCATATTGCCATAGCCAATGCCCACGCCTGCACAACCCAAACCGAACAAAACTGCCAGATCAGCCCACAGGCATTTGGTCGAGTAGCCGAGGATGCGCAAAATTTTTTCTCGCAGCATAGGTTAAATAGACAATTCTTTGGTTAGTTTACATAGCTCTGTCCATAGAAGCAAGATGTAAACAATAATTTATGATTTACTAATTCCAATAAAGACTAATTCCAATAAAGACTACAAGCAAAAAGCCCACCCCGAGAGGCAGGCTGACCCATTCCATGAGTTATTTGTTCTTTCTAACCGCACAAGGGCTGCTGAAGAACGGATATGCCTAAGAGCGCAGCGACGACCTAGAGGCTATTCAAAAAGCCAATCAGACCGTGACCCGTAATCACTTCCAAGACCAGCAGGGAGATAAAGCCAATCATGGCCAAGCGACCATTGAAGAGTTCTGCATAGGGAGTAAACCCAGCCTGCGGCTCACTCATCACGTACATTTTGGGTTCAATGGCAAAGTTGTTCATTTTGCCTTGTTCATCAATAATGCTGCCGCTTCTCATTTTTGTCCTCCGTTTGTTACAAAGTGTTTCATGTTCTTAATATAACTTAACACTTCTGTGGGGGAATGGCAAGGGGTAACGGATTTTCTTAAGATTTGCAGTCTCTTCGGCTGTTCTTTGCGGTAAAAACACGGTTTCAGCACGCCAGTGTGCTAAAGATTGGGGTGGGAATCGCCCACTGGTATTCATGAGCCGCTTCTCTTTCTTCGGTTTTCACCCCTTCAGACGCCAATTACCCCGAGATCGGTCGGGCGTGGCGAAGTTTTTGTTGCAACCGCCGCAATGGTTACGTCTGGCGCTGCGTTTGCGTGGCTCGGTCATTCCGGCCATTCTTTCGGAAGTGCTCTTTTGCGGTGGCTTTGGCGTCTTGGTGACGGTGATCGACCTTTATGTGATCAATGTCCACTGGCCAGTGCTAGGCAGTCTCATTCCCTCGATTGTGCTGGGGTTGCTCCTCGTCTTTCGCACCAACACTGCCTATGAGCGCTTTTGGGAAGGTCGCCGCCAGTGGGGCAACATTGTGAATAATTCCCGCAGCCTAACCCGCTTGATGTGGACTGCCATTGACGAAAATAGTCCGGAGGATCACCAAGCCAAAATTGATGCCGTTCATTTAGTGGGGGTGTTTGCGATCGCCACCAAGCAACACCTGCGAGGAGAATCCTTTGCCGAATTAGAACCCCTGCTCAAGCCCCATCAATACAAAGAGCTACAAACGGTGCAAAATGTCCCCTTGCGCATTGCCCTGTGGATTGAGGACTATCTGCACCACCAACACCGCTGTGGCTCCCTGTCCCTGTACCAACTCACTTACATGGATGAACTGCTGGTGCAATTGGTGGATGCCATGGGTGCCTGTGAGCGAATTTTGAAAACACCGATGCCCCTTGCCTATGCCATTCATCTCAAGCAGCTATTATTTCTCTATTGCTTGCTGCTACCCTTTCAACTGGTGGATAACCTCGTGTGGTGGACAGGCCTAATGGTGGGACTCATTGCCTTTACCCTCTTTGGCGTTGAAGAAATTGGCATCGAAATCGAAAATCCCTTTGGCCGTGACCTCAATGATCTGCCCTTGGATGCAATTTGCCTAACCATGCAGCAGAATATCAATGACCTCATTAGTGCGCCGAACCATGGCCATCGCTCCGCCCAGCCCTTTTCTTAACCGATCCTTAGGGGTAATTGATCATGACTGCAACTGTGCTTTCCCCGCCGCCAGCAAGGGTTCATTACGAAGTGGTGCATCACTTACCGGGGCGAGTGCGGTTGCGGATTCCCCGCCTGCAATATGACGATCGCTATGGGCGGCAACTGCAAGCTCTCTTTGTTCAAGAAGACAGTGTGCAACAAATTCGCCTTAACTTGCCCGCCGCTAGCCTGATTGTTCAATACAGTCCCGAAGTTGACAATCCCCTTCACCGCTTTGGCCAATTGATTCAGGCCGCAGCAGATGAACGTTTACCCTTACCGGGGATGCTGCCCATTGATAAGTTGGTGTACTCCCCTTGGAACACCGCTTACTTTATCGAGAAAATGGCGCTACCCACCTTGGCGCTGGCGATCGTGGCGCTACTACCAGTACAAACCCCCTTCTACCCTGCCATTGTCGCCACTGTGATTGTGATTGTGGCACTGCCCACCTTCCAAGAAGCCCTAGAGAGCCTCGAACACCGCCATCTCAACGTCACCCAACTGGAATCCCTCTGGACGATTCTGCATACGCTGCAAGGGGAATACATGGCGCCGGTGTTAGCTGCCTTTATGGGTCAAGTGGGGGGGTCACTGCGGGATATGACCGCTCAAGTGGGGGAAAACCAAGTCTTTGACCCCCTCGATCAACAGCGCACCTATTGGGTAGAGCGGGGCGGCACTCGCCAAAATGTCTCTGTGCGCGAGCTACAGGTGGGCGATCGCGTGATTGTGGCCGCCGGATCCGCGGTGCCCGTGGATGGTACCGTGCTCTGGGGATCCGCCGTGATTCAGCGGCAGTTTCTCACGGGAGAGTCGGATCTATTGCCCTGTGAACCTGAAGAAACGGTGCTGGCCTCTTCCCTTGTGGTGCGGGGACAAATTTGCATTGTTGCTGAAGCCGTTGGTGAAGAGACGCAGGTGGGCAAAGCGCTGCAACTGGCTCGCCAAGCGCCGCAACTGGATACTCGCATTGAAAACTACGCTGAGGAAATCTCGAACCAAGCCATTTTGCCCGCAATGGGCGTGGCTGCTATTGTTTATGGGGTCACCTTGGATGCCCATCGGGCGATCGCCCCTCTGCAATTGGACTTTGGCTCAGGGATTGGCATTACTATTCCCACTGCAATTTTGGCAGCCCTCACCCATGCGCCCCATGTCGGGGTGTATTTTCGCAATGGCCGCGCCCTCGAACTCCTCTCACGAGTCAATGTCATTGTTTTTGACAAAACCGGCACACTGACGGAAGTGAAGGGAACCATTGTGGGGGTCAATCTCCTCAAGCCCGGCCTGAGTGAACAAACGCTGCTCTATTGGCTGGCAACTGTGGAACAGTCAATCAATCACCCCTTTGCCCTTGCCATCCTTGAGTATGCGGCTGAACGCGGGATTGAGGGGGGAACCTATAGCAACTGGGTCTATGAACCGGGTAAGGGAGTTGCGGCAACCGTCGAGGGGCAAGAGATTTTGGTGGGCACACCCCAATGGATGGGCGATCGCCAAGTGCCCATTGATCTTGATGAACTGCGCACCCATGAAGGCGTGCTTTGGAACCGCTCCCTTGTCTGTGTTGCCTGTAATGGTGAACTGGTGGCACTGGTGTTCTATAGCAACCCCGTGCGTTCTGAAGCCGCTAGTGTGATTGCCGCTCTGCAACAGCGGGGTATTGAGTGCTATATGGTGACGGGAGATCACCACGAAGTCGCCAATGCGGTGGGCTATGCCACTGGCTTTCGTCTTGGTCAAATCTATACCAATAAAATGCCAGAGGACAAAGTTGAACTTCTAGAGAAGTTTAAAAATGGTGGCGAAAAAGTCGTGGCCTATGTGGGCGAAGGCTTCAATGATACAGCAGCAATGGCCTACGCTGATATTTCCATTACCCTTTCTGAAGGCAGTGATGCGGCGCGGCAAACCGCAGATCTTCTCTTGATGAATAATCGCCTTGAGGGACTGGTGCAGGCGATCGCCCTCAGCCAAGAAGTGATGAACATTATCAATCAAAATATCGCCCTTGTGGTCATTCCCAATGTCAGTGTGGTTTTAGCGGGGGTCTTTTTGAGCTTGCACCCCGTGATTGCCGTCTTGATTAGCAATGGCGCCACCCTCTTGGCCGAACTGAATAGCCTGCGCATCCTCACGGACTATCGCCCCGTCAAAGTTGAGCACAAGTCCAGTCGTAGCCGCTCCCAAGCGGGGGTTCTCGATATTCCTTGGAAAAAACGTCCTCGCCGCAGTTTTGGTCATTTCGGCAGCGAGTTGAGTTCTGAGTCCCTCAGCAATGGCCACGTCCCCTCAGAAACTTGACCAACAACTTCAGCAGGTCAATCAACGCCTCAAACTAGCGCAGTTGGGTCTGCAAATTGAACAACGCGGCCAACGTCTCAGCCTGAGGGGTACCCTGCCGCCACGACCGGGCAGCCATCGGCTCCGCCCCCACCAACAGCGTTTAAGTCTAGGGTTACCCGCCACCCCCAGCGGCCTCAAGGCGGCAGAGCGAGAAGCCAAAATTATTGCCGCCAAATTACTAGAAAACACCTTTCGCTGGCAGGACTATGAACGGGTCAAGGGCTTAGGGCGTCTGGGCGAGTTATCCCTAGGAGAGCAAATTGCCGCCTTTGAAACGGCCTTCCTGGCTCAAGATCGCAGCCGCACCACGTGGGAGATGGCCTATGCGCCCTATCTGCGTCAGTTGCTCAAAGCCGCCGCTGCCCATCCCGACCATTCATTACCAGAACTGATCTATGGCCTGTTGCAGCAAATCCCCGCTGATAAGCGACAACGGCAGGTGGCCTGTACCGCCTTTCAAGGGTTTTGTCGGTTCCTAGGGGTGGAGTTACCGATTCCCCTAGCTCAGTTTTGGGGCACCTATTCCCGGCGATCGCTCCAACCACGGGAGTTACCCAGTGATGAGGAGATTCTAGCCGCCTACCAGCAAATTCCCAATCCCCAGTGGCGCTATGTCTATGGCTTGATGGCGGCCTATGGCCTGCGCAATCATGAAGTGTTCTTCTGCGATTTAAGTGGGCTCGTCACAGGTGACCCGGCAGGGATGATCGAGGTGCAGGAAACCACCAAAACAGGTTGCCATCAGGTGTGGCCCTTTCCTCCCCAGTGGGTTGAGGTGTTTGGCTTGCGATCGCCCCAGTTGCCGAGGATCAATACGGATTTGACCCAAACAACCCTCCAACGCATTGGCCAGCGGGTAAATCAACAGTTCCGTCGCTACGGCTTGCCCTTTCGTCCCTATGACTTGCGCCATGCGTGGGCGGTGCGCACAATTCACTATGGCTTACCCGATACCGTTGCCGCACGGATGATGGGACACAGTGTGGCGATTCATACCCAAACCTACCACCGCTGGCTGACCCTACGGGATCAACGGCAGGCAGTGGCTCGTGTCCTTACTCAATTCGAATGCTCTTGAAGTCACTGGGGGGGGGTGGCGGCGGGCTGGGGGGCTGATAGTCGCCGTACTGCTTGAGCCAATCGCTGACTGGCTTTTGATCAAGGCTCAACCCCAACAATCCAGAGACAAAGCCGCCCATAAAGGCAACGGGTTTTTGGCTCAACTCTTTGACAAGGGGCGCTAATTCGCTCAAGAACATAGGCTATCTGGCAATATCAGCACAGGTTTCCTCACTGATTGTAGCTTAGGCACAGCGGAACGCACCTAAAACTTGGCACGGACAACAAATTCATAATCACCCCCCGGCTCTAATTGGTAGTCTTGGGCTTCGAGAAACCGCCCCAAGGGTTCTTTGATCAGAGCACGCCCAAAGGCTGGGGAGATTTGCAGCTTTTTCGCCCTGAATTGCCAGCAAAATTCCCACTGGTACTCGCTGGCGCAGACGTGGCCACGAATGTGACCCTCTTGCCAACTTTGGGCAATGATGCGGACATAGGCAGTAGTTTGGGGTAGCGAATGGGAAGCCACAATGCAATTCGGTCAACGCAATTGGGTGACGATTTGATTATTGATGAGACGCTCTTGGGTGAGCAAGTCATCAACGGTAACCCGCAGTTGGCGATCGCCATCCACTTGAAAGAGGACCCGAATGCGATCGCTCCCCGGATAGCCAGGGGGATCCAGCTTGGCGAGGGTTTTGCCTTGGGGGGTGTCATTGAGGGGCTGCACCGTGCGTTCACCGGCACTACGGGTAATCAGGCGATCGCCATCAAAAAAGATCTCCACACCCCCTTGCTCGTCCCCCAATTCACCAATCACCAGTTCAATACTGGGCTGTCCCTCCGTCGAGGCCCCTAAAATCAATTCCACGGGTTCGCCCATGGGGTAGGGTTGTCCCCGCTGGATAATGGGGTGCCAGCCATGACGGTTGAGCTTAGCATCCCAGAAGCGAATGCCGTAGCTGTGGTAGAGAAAATCCTTGACATCCAGCCCTTGGGTCACTGCTAGAGCACCCATGGCCACCGCTGTAAAAGGCTGTTGGGCGTTGATCTTTGTGGCCTCAAAATACTCAGCAACCCATTTTTGCACTGCGGGAATTTGCGTTGTCCCCCCCACTAGGAGCACCGCATCAATCGTGTCGGGGGTGATGCCTTGGCGGCGTGCCTGTTGGAGCACTTGGGTGAGAGCATCATCCAGACGTTGGAAAAATTGCTGCTGATGGAGTAGCTCCTCCAGTTCCGAGCGTTCGAGGCGGATCTCTAGGGTGTTAAATGTTTCGCTGTCAAAGTACACCTCTTGGGCATAGGGCTGCTGCGAGAGTTGAATTTTTAAGCGCTCGGCAAGGCGCAGCAGTAGGCTATTGGCGGTCATGCCGCGTTTTACCCACTCATCGACAATCCAGTGGTCAATATCCGTGCCCCCTAAATTCAAGCCTGCTTTGGCAATCACCCGCGCTGTGCGAGGCCGTTGGTTGTCGCTTGAGGCCCACTGGCGATCGCCCCACTTGAGAATAAATCCCAAGGGACGGCTTTGGCGTTGATCGCTCTTGAGTTCGACAAGGGAGAGATCGAGGGTGCCCCCGCCAAAATCAATCACCAAGATCAGCGGGCGATCGGCCACGCCATAACCTAAGGCCGCAGCCGTGGGTTCATCCAAGAGGCGAATTTGCTCAATGGCAAACCCCTCACACACCTGCAACAGCCAACTGCGATAGGTTTCAAAGCTATCCACCGGCACGGTGAAGATCAACCCCTGTTCGACATCGCCGCCGCTAGTGTGTTTCAGGTCCTTCAACAGGGCTTGCAAAAACCACGTGCCAATGGTTTCAAAGCTCAAAGAACAGCCATCCAGCTCGGGTAAATAGCCCTGTACGGTGGCGCCAATCCCCCGCTTAAACCGCGAGAAAAAGCGACGATCGCCCACCCCATCCAAGCCGCGATCGCGCACCTGCTGCCCTACCACGACCAGAGGAACACTGGCATCCTCCACATAGGCCAAGCTAGGAATGAGCGCCGGTACCTCACCAAACCCCACCGAGAGTCCAGAGAGCGTTACCGCTTCGGCTGCTTGGGTGGCATAATTCCACCGCGCCACCAACGTATTACTGGTTCCAAAATCAATTGCGTAGGTCACCGTTTGCACACATCAACCGCATTCTCTCATCCCTACCTTAGCGAGATTTTCTCCCCCTGAGATCCTGAGAGTATGTCACAATAAGAAAGCGATCGCGAAAAGATTTAGGTGATTTTGGGCATGGCGAGCCAAACAGGTGTACTACTTCTCAATTTGGGGGGGCCCGATCGCCCCGAGGATGTGCGCCCCTTTTTGTACAACCTGTTCTCTGATCCCGAAATCATTCGCCTGCCCTTCCGTTGGCTACAAAAGCCCCTTGCATGGTTTATCTCCACCAGTCGTGCCCGGCGTTCTCAGGCCAACTATGCCCAAATTGGTGGCGGCTCCCCCCTACGGCGCATGACTGAACAGCAAGCCCGTGCCCTGAAAGACGCCCTAGAACGCATTGGCATTGAGGCCAATTTGTACATTGGTATGCGCTACTGGCACCCCTTTACCGAGGAGGCGATCGCCCAAATCAAAGCGGATCAAATTCGCGATCTAGTGATTTTACCCCTTTACCCACAGTTTTCCATTAGCACCAGTGGCTCTAGTTTTCGCCTCCTAGAGAGCTTGTGGAACCAAGACCCTGAATTGCAAAAGATTCGCTATACGCTGATCCCCTCTTGGTACAACCACCCCGGCTATGTGGCGGCTATGGCGGACTTGATTCGCCAAGAACTCGACCAATGCCCCAACCCTGACGAAGCCGTGATTTTCTTTAGTGCCCACGGCGTTCCCAAAAGCTATGTCACCGAAGCAGGGGATCCCTACCAAGAGGAAATCGAAGCCTGCGTGAAGCTCATCATGGCTGCCCTGAATCGCCCCAATACCCATGTGTTGGCCTACCAAAGTCGGGTGGGGCCTGTGGAATGGCTGCAACCCTACACCGAAGATGTGATTCCTGAGTTGGCCGCTCAAGGGGTGAAAACCCTTGTTGTTGTTCCGATTAGCTTTATTTCAGAGCACATTGAAACCCTTCAGGAAATTGACATCGAGTACCGCGAGATTGCCGAAGAGGCTGGCATTGAAGTCTTTCGGCGCGTGCCTGCTCTTAATGATCACAGTGGCTTTATTAGTGCCCTTGCCCAACTGGTGAAGGATGCTCTTGCAGCACCACCGCGTACCTTTGCTGAGGTGAATAAGTCCCGCAAGCGGGTGAAGCTCTACCCTCAGGAGCGCTGGGAATGGGGGATGACCTCTGCCGCCGAACGTTGGAATGGACGCTTGGCAATGTTGGGATTTTTAGCCCTGATCATTGAGTTAATCAGTGGTCAAGGGCCATTGCACATGCTTGGACTGCTTTGAGACTTTGCTCAACTCCTGCCATAGAACCCTAGAAATTGTCGCTAGAATAAGGATAACCTTATTGGCAAAGGGCTACCCCTGTGTCTGAATCGCCCACACCGAAATTTGACAAAGAAAAATTCCTCTTCCCCACCAGCCGCTACCATGGTGCATTTACGCCGCAAAACTTGGCCTTTAATGCCAATTTGCAGGAATTTGCTCAACGGGTGAGCTATATTTGTGGTCTGGAAACGGGCGGTAAGATCAGCTCTGAGGAGGCCTACAATCAAATTAAGGTGCTTTGGAAGCAACTGAAGAAATCCCGAGACTTGCTCTTTGCCAATGTTCCTCCTGATGAGGAGGCGGATGGTTCAGATAGTGATGAGTCCTAAATCCTGATGGCTGGCTTGACACCGACAACGTTACTCTTAAGCTTGAGTACCGCTCCCTTTCTGGCGGCTTTGTGCCTAGGGCAGGGATTATGGCAGATGGGATTGTCTTTGAGTGCAAGCAGCACTGAGCTATTACGGGGCGATCGCCTGCCCTTGGTCGAACAGGATGAAACTTGAGTCCTAGGGATAAAAGGCAACCTGCGGTAAGCCCAGCGTTTCTGGCCAGCCCATCATTAGATTCAAGCATTGCACCGCTTGGGAGGCCTGTCCCTTCATTAGGTTATCAATGGCGGACATGACAATCACCCGGCCGGTGCGCTCATCCACCTCAATGCCAATAAAACAGGCATTGGTGCCCCATGCCCATTTCGTCTGGGGATAGAGGCCGGGGGGCAGGATATTCACCCAAGGGGAATGGCGATAAAAAGCTTGGTAGATGGTGATTAAATCTTCACGCACTAGACCCGGATCCCGCAGTGTGGCATAGACAGTGGCCAAAATCCCCCGCGGCATGGGGACAAGGTGCGGCGTGAACTGCACAAGGACGCTTTGGCCGGCCAATTCGCTACAAATGGCTTCAATTTCTGGCGTGTGGCGATGTCGAGCAACACTGTAGGGAGCAAGGGAGTTGTCAGCTTCCGCAAGCAGGAGATTGATTTTGCCCTGACGACCGCCGCCGGAGGTACCAGACTTAGCATCAATAATGGCGGTGTTCGGTTCAATCAGACCCTGCTTGATCAAGGGTGCTAGAGCCAGCAAGCTAGCGGTGGGATAACACCCCGGACAACCAATAAGGGCACTTTGGCGAATGCGATCGCGATAGAGTTCTGGCAACCCATAGACCGCCTGTCGGGTCGTAGCCTCATCTTCCCTTGGTTCACCGTACCACTGGGTGTAGGTTTTCAAATCCTGAAAGCGATAGTCTGCCGACAAATCCAGCACTTTGCAGCCCTGCTCAAGGAGTTGCGGGGCAAGCTTACAGGCAATGCCATTGGGCAGCGAGAGAAACACCACTTGGGCGCGATCGCGAATCACCTCCACGGATACGGGTTCCACCGTGAGATTCACCCGACCCTGCAAATGGGGATATAGCTCCGTGTAGGGGCGACCCGCACTCCCCTCACCGCCAAGGTATGCAATCTCCACTTGGGGATGGTCAAGGAGTAAACGCACCAGTTGGACGCCCCCATAGCCAGAGGCCCCCACAATCCCCACCGTCACGCGATCGCCCATCGTTCCTCAATCCTGCCGCTGTTGTTGGCCTCACCACTGCGATAGTGCCATCGAATCCCCTGTTTCGCCAAGGGGGCAGACCACGCTGAAGAAGTTAAGAATTATTACAAATCTCCCCTTGCGTTTCCTCGCCTAACCCTTGAACTGCCTTGGCTGGTACAGGCTAAAATAACGACGAGTAACCTGTGGGGAATTGTGAATCGATGACATCGCCAATTGATTGGGACTACTTGGCTGCCCTTTCGGGGGGCGATCGCGAGTTTGAAATGGAATTGCTGCAAACCTTTGTCGAGGATGCTCAGGAGCGTCTCCAAGCATTGGCGGAAGCGGTCAATCAGGGAAACGTTGATCAAATCAAGCGGGATGCCCATCATCTCAAGGGCGCCAGTGGCAATGTTGGCATTACTGCCATGCAAACCATCGCTGCCCAACTGGAACAATCCACGACCCCGCAAACGCTCGCCCAAGCGAAAACCCTAGTGGAAGAGCTACAACGCCTGTTTGCCACCGTTGCCAGTGAGGTCTCCGCTTAAGACCCATGTCGATCCTGCCCCCCGATAGTCTGGAGACTGCCCTCAGCCAAGCTCAACAGGCCACCCAAGCGGCGCTTCAAGAGGGTAAAAATCGCCTGCAAATCGAGATCCTGTTGCCCGATCTCAATGCGATGGCCTTTGCCGCTGGCTACCTCCCTTTGTTTGAGGAACTAGGTCGTGATCTCAAGGTCTTTTTTGCCGATGCTGGATCTGCCGCCCTTGCCCGTCGCGAATGGGGTGAAACTGCCTATAGTGTGCGGGGTGTGAATGAACTACTGACACCCATTACAGCGAGCGATCGCGCCATTGTCATCGTTGCCCCAACCCCTGTAGAAGCCAATGCCATTGAGCAGATGTGTGAAACGGCGGGCGATCGCCCCTTTATCCTTTTGAACCCAAGGCTTCAGGATGTGGCCGTCGTTGGTATTGGCTACGCCGGTCGGCGGCTGCGGGAGCGATTTCTCAACACCCTTGAACCCTGCTACTACCTTCGTCCCCTCGCAGAAACCATCATTCTCTGGCGCTGCTATCCGCAACCGTGGCAAATTTGGCAATACGGTGAAACCGCCCCCACCTGCCTAGCAGAATTTGAGCAACGCCCCAGTAGTGAAGACATTGAGCGTGCCCTGACGCCCCAAGGCAAACCCCGTGGTCAGGGAGTCTTTAGTCGCTTGAGTGCCTTTTTGCGAGCACTCCAGAACTAACCAATCTTTAAGGGGTGGCCGGTTCAGTGTTACTGGTTGGGGGGGGTGACACCTCGGGCATTGCCTCTGTCGGTGGCGGTGAGGGCGTAGGTGTTGGTGGAGATGGTTCAACGGCGGTGGGAGGGGCGACGGGAGGCTCTGCGTTCTTTGGGGGCTTTGGGGACTTTGGGGGTTTTGGAGAGAGGGATGGCGGAGGAGTCGGCGTTGGCTCTGGGGATGTTTCCTCAGGACTCGGGCTAGGGGTAGGCGTTTCCGTTGGCTCTGGGGTGGGCGTCGGTTCCGTAGGGGTGGGTTCCGGCTCTGGCGTCGGTGTCGGGGTGGGGGTGGGCGTCACCTCTACAGGTGGCACAATGGTCGGCAGGGTGGGTGGAAATTCCTGTTCCTGAGGACGCGGGGGGCGAGGGGTGACTGTGTCCACGGGTTGGTTGCGCAAAAATAGCCCTAGGCCAATGCCTGCTAAGCTGCCAAAGATTGCCGTTCCCAACAGCCATAGCCACGGCGAAAAATTGCGTTGTTTGGGGGGAGCAACGACGGCTGTCCCCTCCGGTTGAGTATTTGCCAAGATAGTGGATCGGTACTGCGGCATCACCGCTACCGTTGCTGTGGTTTGACGCGCCACGGGCTGTCCCATGAGCAGTTGCAGCCACGCCTGCACCGTTTGGGGACGTTCGCGGACATCCAAAGCCATTCCTGCTTCAATGGCATCAATGGTGCGCTGACTAAGATTGGGCTGAAACTGGCGTAAATCCTCGAGAGGCACGCGATCGCGCAAGACCGAGGCCACAGGAGGGCGTCCTGCCAAAAGGGCATAGAGCGTTGCTGCTAGGGCATAGACATCCGTTGCCGGCGTCCATTGGTGGCGGGGTAAATACTGCTCCACCGGCGCATAACCTGCTGAGAGCAATCCCGTATTTGTTTCCGTCACCCCAGCAGTGTATTCACGGGCAATGCCAAAGTCAATCAGCACCACTTGATCTGTGCCGTCCCGCAGCATGATGTTATCGGGCTTGACATCGCGGTGCAGCAGCCCATGCTCATGCACTAATTCAAGAGCGCTAGCCACTTGGCGAATATAGTGGAGAGCCGTTTTTTCCGGTAGCGGCCCTTCTTCTTGGATCACTTGGGCAAGGGTGCGTCCGGGGATATAGTCCATGACAATGAAGGGACGCCCCCCCTCAATAAAGCAATCACTGACGCGCACAATGTGGGGATGATTAAACTGGGCAAGGCGCTGCGCTTCTTGGATAAACCGCTCCCCCAGATCATGAATCCGCTTCGGGGGTTCCTGCTGCAAGTTCAATGTTTTGAGCACCACTGGCTGATGGAGCAGGGTGTGGGTGGCGCGATAGGTGACACCAAAGCCCCCCTGACTCAAAAGGGCATCGAGGCGATATTTTCCCCCTTGGAGGGTTGTGCCCACACTCAGCAAACTCAGGGAGGACATAGGCACCTTAGGGACGCAATGGAGCAGATGGAGGAGTGGTTGGCAGTGGGGCTAAGCGTTGACTGAGAATAACCAAGCGATAGCCCAAATATGCAGGTAAGGTTGCCATCATCATCAAGAGTATCACGGACAACAAAGATTCCCATTCAAACCGAGACCCATAGTAGCTGCGGTAGGGATCGTAGTTGGCACTGGGCTTGATTTTTTCCCGCAGGGCCATGGGCCGCTTAAAGCGCAATCGACGATCGTCGAGCTTCTCAAATAAAATCCAACCCCCTTGGGCTTCCTCTTGGCAGACTTTGCGCAGGACATCGGGATCATGAAATTGGTTGCGGCGCGATCGCAGGATTTTGAATTCCCAACCTCCCAGCTTGGGGGATACTTGACGCTGTTCTTCTTTGGAGGGGTAGGTGGTCAACTGTTCCTCTTCTTCATCGCGTTGTTGGCTGAGTTGCTCCTGCCAGCCCCACCACTGATAGTAAAGCAGTGCTGAGACACCGAGGCTACCGCTCATCAGGGATAATAACAGCACTTCAGCCATGGGGAATAGGAGCAAGCGTCTGTTGGGCGATCGTACTCGAAAAGTTGATCCTCCTCAGGACAAATCACCCCCTTCTCCCCGGCGGACAAAGTGGCAAATCCCTCGTTCTGAGGCACTAATAAAATCGCAAAACTCTTGAATGAGGGGATGGATAAACTGTTCCCGCAGGTGTTGAACGGCTTGGGAGGTGGTCAATTGGGAGCGGTAGAGAATATCCAAGGCCTTTTTGAGGAGCTGTCGGTCTTGAGCCGAAAAGCCCGCTCGCCGCAAACCCACCACATTCAAGCCCATGATCGTATTGGTACTCAGGCTGCGGGTCATACAAAAGGGGGGCACATCTTTTTGAATGGCAGTGCCGCCGGAGAGCATGGCCAAGCGCCCAATGCGCGTAAATTGATGCACAAGGCAGTTACCGCTGATAAAGGCGCGATCGCCCACATGGGCATACCCGGCAATCAAAGTATTATTGGCGATCGTCACATGGTTTCCCACATAAACATTGTGACCCAAATGACTGTGGGCCATCAGCAGACAATCATGCCCGACATGGGTGACGGTTTCTGGTTGGGTTCCCCGATGAATGGTTACCCCCTCGCGCAACGTACAGCGATCGCCAATGTGGACATAGCTAATCCCCCCTTGATAAGCCACATCTTGGGGGAGATCGCCAATCACCGCCCCACTATGCACTTTGCAGTTCTCGCCAAGACGGGTATATCCCAACAGAGTGACATGGGGAGCCAACTGCGTACCGCGTCCAATCTCCACCGTGGCCGCCACATAGCAAAAAGGACCAATTTCTACCTCTTCCCCAATGTGGGCACCCGCCTCAATCACCGCCGTGGGATGAACCGCCATGACCTTCCTGCACGATTGGCTAAAGATTCTTAACATAAAAGAGATTAAGCGATTTTGATCCCCGATGACGAACGACCTGCGGCAATATCTCCAGCTTTTAGAACAGCGGCAACAACTGCGACGCATCACCGTACCCGTTGATCCCGATCTGGAGATGGCGGAAATCTGTAACCGCCTGTTGGCTGCCGGCGGGCCAGCGTTACTGTTTGAAAACGTCATTGGTTCCCCCTATCCCGTCGCCATTAATCTCTTGGGAACCCTAGAGCGGGTGTGCTGGGCCATGAAAATGGAACACCCCCTAGACCTGGAAACCCTAGGGGAAAAGTTGGCTAAGCTACAACAGCCGAAGCCGCCCAAAACCCTGAGTCAAGCCCTTGATTTCGGCAAAATTCTCTTTGATGTTGTCCGTGCCAAGCCGAGTCGCGATTTGTTACCCCCGTGTCAGCAGGTGGTGATCAAAGCCCCCGATTTGGATCTACGGCAACTGCCCCTGATTCGCCCCTACCCCAAGGATGCAGGCAAAATTATTACCCTTGGTCTCGTCATTACCAAAGACTGTGAGACGGGCATTCCCAATGTCGGGGTTTACCGCTTGCAACTGCAATCCCCAACCACCATGACCGTGCATTGGCTTTCAGTGCGGGGAGGGGCACGCCATCTCCGCAAAGCTGCCGCCCGTGGCAAAAACTTAGAAGTGGCTGTGGCCTTGGGGGTGCATCCTCTAATCATCATGGCGGCGGCAACGCCAATTCCCGTGGATTTGTCGGAGTGGCTCTTTGCCGGGCTTTATGGCGGTGGGGGCATTCATTTGGCCAAGTGCAAAACCGTTGATTTGGAGGTGCCTGCCCACGCAGAATTTGTCCTTGAGGGCACCATTACCCCCGGTGAAGTTTTGCCCGATGGCCCCTGTGGCGATCACATGGGCTACTACGGTGGTGTAGAAGATTCGCCCGTCATTCATTTCCACTGCCTGACCCATCGCCGCAATCCCATCTATCTCACCACCTTTAGTGGCCGCCCGCCCAAGGAAGAGGCGATGATTGCCCTTGCCCTCAACCGCATTTACACACCCATTCTGCGGCAGCAGGTACCGGAGATTGTGGACTTCTTTTTGCCCATGGAAGCCCTCAGTTATAAGGCGGCGATTATTTCCATTGACAAAGCCTATCCTGGCCAAGCACGCCGCGCTGCCCTCGCCTTTTGGAGTGCCCTACCCCAATTTACCTACACCAAGTTTGTGATTGTTGTGGACAAAGAGATCAATATTCGTGATCCGCGTCAGGTGGTGTGGGCGATCAGCTCCAAGGTGGATCCCAGCCGCGATGTCTTTATTTTGGGAGATACCCCCTTTGACTCCCTTGACTTTGCCAGCGAAAAAATCGGCCTTGGGGGACGCATGGGCATTGATGCCACCACGAAAATTCCTCCAGAAACAGACCATCCTTGGGGCGATCCCCTCACATCGGATCCTGAGGTGGCACGGCGAGTCACAGAACGCTGGCAGGAATATGGCCTTGGCGATATTGACCTAACAGCCGTAGATGCGACGCGGTTCGGCTATGAGCTAGACCCCGCCTTTCGTTGGCGATAATCGAAGAAACAACGGTTCATAAAACATGACGAATAGAGATGCGATGCGTTGGCAACAGCGGTTGCAGAACTTTGGTCGTGTCCTAATCCGCCTAGAAACCGCCTGTGCTCAGGAGGAGTATTCGGAACTAGAGCGAGCCGGTGAAGACACGGAGATACTGCTAGATGCCTTGGCAAGGCGAAATCTCTTGAGCCATACCTACGAAGAGCAAACGACAAAAGAGGCGGAACGACTGATCAAACACAGGTTGACTCCTGTTTTTCGGAAACTGTACAAC
Organism: Thermosynechococcus sp. PKX82; assembly: GCF_031583255.1. NCBI lineage: Bacteria > Bacillati > Cyanobacteriota > Cyanophyceae > Acaryochloridales > Thermosynechococcaceae > Thermosynechococcus > Thermosynechococcus sp. PKX82. Next base: position 1,742,734 of record NZ_CP134169.1, read on the forward strand.
TGCTTACAGGAAAAATATCAACAATGACGGACGGACTCACCCCAGAAAAACGCAAAGCCATCATTGACACTCTAACGGCCAATCCCAAGGTAGAACGAATCGTCCTCTTTGGCTCACGGGCGATCGGTACCTTCAGAACAACTTCGGATATTGATATTGCCCTCTTTGGCGAGAACCTCACCCTTAGTGATCAAGCTGCCCTTGCCGAGGCGATCGCTGAACTGCCCATTGCCCAACGGGTGGATCTCCTCATCTATCACAGTATTGAGAATGCAACCCTACGGGAAGAGATTAACCAGCATGGGGTGGAATGGTTTGCCCGCAACAAGTTGATCACTGTTTAGGGGACAGGCCGCGATAGGCTAAAAGATAGGCGAACAATCTGCCGCTATTGTCTGGATACTTGGGATGGGTCGCACCTACCGCACAATTGGCATTAACCTCAAGGCCATGCCCCTGGGGGAAAGCGATCGCCTGCTCAGTGTCTTTAGTCGCGATCGCGGGCTGTTGAAGTTAGTCGCCCCCCATAGCCGTGGCTGCCGCTCGAAACTGGGCGGACGGGTGGATTTGTTTGTCGTCAATGACCTTTTTATTAGTCCTGGCCGCAATTTAGATCGCATTCTGCAAGCAGAAACAGTCGCCACCTACCAAGGCCTCAACAGCCACTTGACCACTCTGACCGCTGCCCAATATCTCGGTGAGGTGGTGCTCTACCAAGTCCATCCGCAGCAGCCTCAACCGGATCTCTTTGATTGGCTCTGTACCACCTTAGACCAACTTCAGGGGGTTTCGAGTCGCGCTGCCCTAGCGCTATTGGTGCGCGGCCTGTGGGGCATCTTGCGATTGGGGGGCATTGCCCCAGAATGGTACCAGTGCCATGAAAGTGGCTGCGAAATTGCTGTGCCTGCAGCGGATACCGACTGGCGGGTGGGCTTTAGTTTTGCCAGCGGTGGCGTTTTTATCCTTACAGAAGAAGGGAACGACAGGGGATCTTCGGGGGGCGATCGCCAACTGACAGCCAGTGAAGTGCGCCTCGGGCAATGGCTTGCACTGCCCACCACCCCATCCTTGGCACGGGATGAATTCCTTGCCCAAGCCGAGACCTATCCCCTCAGTGTTTGGCTGTTCCTTGAACGCATATTGCGCCAGTACCTGCAATTTCACCTTGAGCAAACGCTGCAGGTGCCTCCCCTCCTTGATCATTGTTTTTCACCTGTTGCGGTGTCCCAGCCATGACCCTTGAGCAGCAAGACATTCGCATAGATCTCCCCCTACCACCGGTGCCTCCCCTCTGGCAAAACCGCAATTTTATTGCTCTTTGGTTGGCGCAGGTCTGCTCACAGTTGGCTGACAAAATTTACCTTGTATTTGTAATTGCCCTCACTACAGAGTTTTTCCAAGCGGCAGACCAGAGTATTAGTGGCTGGGTGTCAGCAATTATGGTGGCCTTTACGATTCCGGCCATTCTCCTCGGATCGGTGGCGGGGGTGCTGGTGGATCGCTGGTCGAAAAAACAGGTACTTATCGTGACCAATCTCTACCGTGCCCTCCTTGTCTTAGGGATTCCGATCACGATTCTCCTTGGCGCCGGGCAATGGTTTGGGTTTATGGCGCTGTTGCTGATCACGTTTACGATTTCCTGTTTAACCCAATTTTTTGCCCCCGCAGAACAGGCAGCCATTCCGCTGCTGGTGGATAAGTCCCATCTGCTGTCGGCCAACTCCCTCTATACCCTGACGATGATGGCTGCTCTCGTGGTGGGGTTCGCTGCGGGTGAGCCGCTTTTGAATCTTGCGAGCCACTGGCACTCCCAGTGGGGTGGGGCTGTCTTTGTCAGTGCCTGCTATGGCGGGGCAGCACTCCTACTCATGCTGCTGCGGCCACCGGATCAGTGTCATCTGCCACCAAGCCGCTATCGTCAAGTGTGGCAAGAACTCCGCCAAGGCCTTCAGCTTTTGCAGGAATATACAGCCCTGCGTTTTGCCCTGCTGCAACTCATCCTGCTGTTTGCCATTGTCGCGGCGATGTCGGTTTTGGTGGTGCGCCTTGCGGAGGTCTTACCCAGCCTCGATACGGATCAATTTGGGTTTCTTTTGGCGGCTGCGGCCGGCGGACTCGGGCTAGGGGCACTGCTTTTGAATACAGTGGGCAAGCACTTTGCCTACGGCTGGTCGAGTTTATTGGGCTGTTGGGGTATGGGGGGCATGTTTGTTGGTCTGTCCTTGAGTCTAGATTCTTTGGCTTGGAGCATGGGCTACATCATTGGTTTGGGCTTCTTTGCCGCCTTTGTGGCGATTCCAATGCAAACCTTAATTCAACTGATGACCCCAGCCGAACAGCGAGGGGCGATTTTTGGCCTGCAAAATAACCTCGTGAATATTGCCCTCAGTGTGCCCTTGGCGGTGGTTGGTTTAGCGGAGACGTGGTGGGGGCTGCAACCCGTACTCATTGGCTTGGGAGGGGCGATCGCCCTTGGTGGGACGCTGATGACCCTCAACCATCGCAACGGCATGGTGACTGGCGGCCTGCTCTAAAAGTTCCATAAAAAATCTTAAATCCTTTCATCTTGACGTTTTTTGCGCTACGCTGTAGAGTCAATTGACGCTTTTGCTGGCGTAACTTACCATGTCACCTGCCTTCCCCTCATCCTCTACGACCTCCTCTAGCCCTGTGATCGCCCTCAAGGAAATGGTGTCGCGGTTACAGCGGGAAAATAGTAAAATTCAGGAGCTATTGGCCTCCCTGAGCTTTGCGCTGCGGAGTTTCAACAACCTGAATCAATTTTTTGAACTGATCCCGCTGATTACCTGCCGCGTGACGGAGGCGGAGGCCGCGGCCCTGGTTTTATTTCGCGCCGATGGTCAGGCTCGTCTTGAACAACTCCATTGTCACGCCAGCGATCAGTGTCCCAATATTCGCGCCGCCCTAGAAACGGCCACCCGCACCCTTGCCAATAGCGTTGGTATGGCTGCAATTGATGCGGGGAGCGATCGCGAGATCAGCTGTCCTCGGCTTGAGCAACTTTTGGATCAGCAACTGCGAGAACGTCTCCCCCAAGGCATTCAGTTCTACGGCACGGCGATTCTCGTCAAGGATTCGGGACTCACGGAGCGGGGGCGGCTCTACGTTTTTAGTCAGCAACCCGAATACGAGTGGAATGAAACACGGCAGCAACTGTTGCAGGTGATCGCGGATCAAACAGCCGTGGCCATTGCCAATGATGAGTTGGCTCTGAAGTTGCGCGATCGCCAGCGTTTGGATCGGGAACTGGAAATTGGGGCAGAAATTCAACGGCGACTCTTGCCCCACCGCTGCCCCAAAATCCACGGCCTCGAGCTAGCCGCCGAGTGTCGCACCGCCAGTTGGGTGGGGGGAGACTACTATGACTTTATCCCCATTACCTATGGCCTCGGTGATCAAAAGGAGATCGAGCAAGGCCGTTGGGGCATTGCCATTGGGGATGTGATGGGTAAGGGGGTACCGGCCGGATTGATCATGACCATGACCCGCGGCATGCTGCGGGCAGAAGCCCTCAATGGTCACCGTCCCAGTCGAATTTTGCAGCACCTCAATCGGGCGATGCAGCCGGATTTAGAAAGCTCCCATCGCTTTGTTACCCTCTTTTACTCTGAGTACAATCCCCAAACCCGGCTCTTGGCCTACAGTAATGCGGCTCACCTTCCCCCCCTGCTGTGGCGGGCTGAAACGGGGACTATCCATCGGCTAGACACCTACGGCATGCTTATTGGTTTGGATACTCGCAGCCAATATCAAGAGGCAGAAGTGCGACTGCAACCCGGCGACACGGTGGTTTACTACACGGATGGCATCACAGAAGCCGATAATCCGAAAGGTAAACGCTTTGAGGAAGAGCGCCTCGCAGCAGTCTTCAAAGAGGGCTGTGCCAAGGGTTTGGGCGCTCAGGCCTTATTAGACTACATCTTCGATGCCGTTGATGCCTTTACCAATGCCAATGGCCGGCGCAGCGATGATATGACGTTGGTGATTCTGCGAGTCATTGACCAATAGGGGATAGAGCCGCCGCTTGTCCAGCAGTCACCCCAAGCATCTTGACAATAAGATCAATACAAACGGTTAAGATAGCCACAGAGGCGTGTGAGGTGGGGATGCGCTACTTTGTCGAGGTCAGCTTCCGCTGCGATGATGAGGCCATTTGGGATACCCTCACCCGTTATTTGGGTCTTGTCGAAGCGAAAATGCTGAATCAAGCAATGACGCTCCACCATTTTTTTGAAATCCATCCCCTTGTTACTGGTGTGGAAACCTTTGTCCAATCCAGCGAAAGCCAACCCTATCTCTTGATGACTACGTATCCGGAACGCATCAGCAAGGCCAATGTGCAACGTAGCCGCTTTCAAGAGGCAATGTCCATCCTTGGGGAACATAGTCCGGGACTGGCAGAGTGGCTCTTCATGGAGACTACGGGAGATGAGTATTAGGTGCGCTACGCCACGATAGGGAAAACTATAATATAAAGTCCCTTTGGAGCACACCACAGGAAGTTGTGACGTTGCTATGTCCGACGATCGCCCGCTGCCCCATTCTGAGACTGAGTCCCCTGCCCTGCGCTTAGGACGCAACCCTGGTCTACAGGTGCGCCACGATGAGGTGGAGCGATCGCTGTTGACGCCGATGCTGCAGCACTATGCTGAACTCAAAGATGCCTATCCCCAAGCGCTGCTGCTCTACCGCGTAGGCGATTTCTACGAAACCTTTTTTCAAGACGCCTGCACCGTTGCCCGCGAGCTGGAACTGGTGCTCACCGGTAAAGAGGGGGGCAAAGAAGTTGGCCGGGTGGCCATGGCTGGCATTCCCCACCATGCCCTTGAACGCTATTGCCGCACCCTTATTGAAAAGGGCTACGCCATTGCCATCTGCGATCAAGTGGAAGACCCCGCCCAAGCTCAAGGACTGGTGAAGCGGGAAGTGACCCGAGTGTTTACGCCAGGAACGGTGTTGGACACAGAACTGCTCCAACCGCGCCGCAATAATTTTTTAGCTGCTGTTCTGCTTTCTGGGAGCCATTGGGGATTGGCCTATGCCGATGTTTCGACGGGGGAGTTTTGTACCACCCAAAGCAGCGATCGCGCCGAGTTAATTGCTGAACTCAACCGCTTACAACCTGCAGAGATTCTCCTGCCTAGTCAGGCTCCAGACATTAATCGCGTTTTGCGCCCGGGTGAAGCTCAGGATCAATTGCCCCCTGAATTGCCGCCCCAGTGGTGCTACACTCTGCGATCGCCCCAAGATTTTCAGGCAGCGGAAGCACGCCAACGCCTGTGTCAACGTTTTCAGGTCAAATCCCTTGAAGGCTTTGGCTGTGAGCATCTGCCCCTTGCTATGCGGGCGGCCGGTGGCCTCTTGGCCTACTTGGATGAAACCCATCGCCAACAACCGGTGCCCCTGCAAAACCTCAGTACCTACTCCCTCGCCCAGTATCTCTTTCTCGACCCGCAAACCCGCCGCAATCTAGAACTGACGCAAACTGTCCGCGATGGCAGCTTCCAAGGCTCGCTCCTGTGGGCGATCGATCGCACCACAACCGCCATGGGGGGGCGTCTATTACGCCGCTGGCTCCTGCAACCCCTCCTTGATATTGAGCACATCACGGCGCGCCAAGAGGCTATTGCTGAATTAATGGCCAATAGTAGCCTACGTCAGAGTCTGCACCGCCACCTTCAGGAAATCTATGACCTTGAACGCTTAGCCGGTCGCGCCGGCTCAGGGACAGCCAATGCACGGGATCTAGCAGCTCTACGGGACTCCTTCCGCACGTTGGTGTCCTTAGCAGCGGTGGTCGCCGACACTGAATCTCCCTATCTCCAAGCCCTAGCTCAACTTCCTCCCGTAATTGAGCAATTGGCAGAGACCCTCAGCGCAGCCCTTGTGGATCAGCCCCCCATTAGTCTCACCGAAGGGGGTCTCCTGCGATCGGGTGCCTACCCCGAACTAGATCAGCAACGCCAGCAAATTGAGCAAGATCAGCAGTGGATTCTTAATTTAGAAGCCCAAGAACGGCAACGCACAGGCATTACCACGCTCAAAGTGGGCTATACCAAAGTCTTTGGCTACTATCTGAGTGTCTCCCGCGCCAAGCTGAACCAAGTCCCCGATGACTATATCCGCAAACAAACCCTAACAAATGAGGAACGCTTTATCACGGCGGAACTCAAGGAACGGGAAGCACGGCTATTGGCGGCTCAAAGCCATCTTTTTGAACTGGAGTACCAGTATTTTGTGCAGTTGCGGGAGCAGGTGGCCGCTCAGGCCTCAACGATTCGTGAGATTGCGGCAGCGGTGGCAGCGGTAGATGCCCTTTTGGGGTTAGCAGAGGTGGCGTTGTATCAGGGCTATTGCCGACCGCAAATGACCCGCGATCGCCAGCTTCAGATTCACGGCGGGCGCCATCCGGTGGTCGAGCAGATGTTACCAGCGGGGTTTTTCGTTCCCAACGATACGGAACTCGGTACAAGCGCTGATTTGATGGTGCTGACAGGCCCCAATGCCAGTGGCAAAAGTTGTTATCTACGGCAGGTGGGTTTGATTCAACTGCTGGCGCAAATGGGCAGTTATGTGCCCGCCACCAGTGCTACTTTGGGAGTGTGCGATCGCATTTTTACGCGGGTGGGTGCCGTTGACGATCTCGCCACGGGTCAATCTACCTTTATGGTGGAGATGAATGAAACGGCCAATATCCTCAACCATGCGGGCGATCGCTCCCTGGTTCTCCTCGATGAAATTGGGCGCGGTACGGCCACCTTTGATGGGCTGGCGATCGCTTGGTCAGTGGCAGAATACCTAGCCACCACCCTCAAATCCCGCACCATTTTTGCCACCCACTACCACGAACTGAATCAACTGGCAACGCTACTGCCCAATGTGGCCAACTTTCAAGTCGTGGTCAAAGAACTCCCCGACGAGATTATTTTTCTCCACCAAGTCAAGCCCGGCGGTGCCGATCGCTCCTACGGCATTGAAGCGGGACGCCTTGCCGGATTGCCCCCTATCGTGATTCAACGTGCCCGTGAAGTGATGCGCCAAATTGAGAAGCACAGCAAAATTGCCGTGGGACTACGCAAAAGCCAAATGAATGGCACACCAACTACCCCCGAAATTGATCAGGGCGAGCTACCCTTTTAATTCCTTGGCTAGAATAGAAAATGTAACGTTTTGTTAACAAGGGGGATCCGTGGTTCTCCTGCTGAAGTTACCCCCACCCTTGCGGCAAACCCTGTTGAGGCTCATCGTAGCCGGCCTTTTGTTTTGGTCGAGCATTGCGGCAATGTTGCCCACCTTGCCCCTCTACATTGCTGAGAAAGGGGGCACGCCCCATCAGGTGGGGTTTGTCATGGGTGCCTTTGCTGTGGGGCTGATTGCTTCCCGTTCGTGGTTAGGGCCTCTGGCCGATCGCCGGGGACGCAAAATTACACTGCTGATTGGCCTCGCGGTGGCCGCGATCGCTCCCCTGTTTTATATCGTCAGCCACAACCTACCCCTCCTTGTTGTGGTGCGCCTTCTCCATGGCGTGAGCATCGCTGGCTTTACCACCGGCTACATGGCACTGGTGACGGATATTGCCCCACCTGAGCATCGCGGTGAAATCATTGGCTACACCAGCCTTGTCCATCCCATTGGGGTTGCCCTCGGACCGAGTCTCGGCAGTTGGCTGCAAATGAACTACAGTCATAGCTTGGTCTTCATGGTTGCCAGTAGCTTAGCTGCCCTTGGGTTCATGGCTGCCGCAGGCGTGCGGGCGGTGAATATCCCACAGGACTGTGGAGGGTCTCGCCCAGAGAAAGCCCTCTTTTGGCGGCTCTTGCTTTCAGAACGGCTGCGGATTCCCAGCTTGGTGATGCTGAGTGTAGGGCTGACCTTTGGCACGATCGCCACCTTTATTCCCCTGTTTATTGCGGCTGAGCGGCTCGACATTTCCGCAGGGCTGTTTTACTCCGTGGCGGCGATCGCCAGCTTTATCGGTCGTGTGGCCACGGGTTCTGCCTCCGATCGCTGGGGAAGGGGCATTTTTATCTCCGCCAGCCTTGCCTGCTATGTGGTCTCAATGGTGCTCCTCGCTCAAGCCCAAACCCCCTTGGATATCCTCTGGGCGGCGATTCTTGAAGGTCTTGCCGGCGGTGTCCTGATTCCCATGGTCGCTGCCCTGATGGCCGATCGCTCCACCACCGATGAGCGGGGACGGGTTCTCAGCCTCAGTTTAGGGGGCTTTGATCTGGGGATGGCCTTGGCAGGGCCAGTGCTGGGGGGGCTGATTGATCCTTTGGGTTATCGCCTCATCTTTCGCATGGCGGCGGTCTTTAGCCTCTTGGGGCTAACCTTCTTTTTAACCGCTAGTAGCAAAAGCCTGCCCGATTCCCTGCGTTTTGCCCTCGGCATGGGGCGCGATCGCTATGCCCTGTAGCCTATTATTCTTTGGTATCGTTAGGGATTCGTTACAATTTGTTGAGATCACCCACTAGGGAAAAGCGTGTGTCCACACCAGTTTCGGCCAGTTTGACGCCCACCGGCAAATCCTACCGTTGGAATCGCGAGCGTTACTCAAAAACGCGGCGCTTCTTTGATATTTGGTTTTTTGTCTGGCGATTTCTCTTTGGCCGTTGGCTCCTCACCAAATCTTGGAGCTACTGGGGCGGTATGACTGATGCTAAGCGTGCGGCGCGACGCCGTGCCCAAGCGATTTGGATTCGCGAAACCTTCCTTGACCTTGGCCCCACCTTCATTAAACTGGGGCAACTCTTTTCCACCCGTGCCGATCTCTTCCCCAGCGAATACGTCGAAGAACTGAGCAAGCTCCAAGATCGCGTCCCCGCCTTTAGTTACGAGCTAGTCGAAAAAATCATCTACGAAGACTTTGGCCGCCATATCCCTGAACTGTTTCGCAGTTTTGATCCCATCCCCATGGCTGCCGCCAGTCTGGGTCAAGTCCACAAAGCGCAACTGCTCTCAGGCGAAGAAGTGGTGGTCAAAGTCCAACGCCCCGGCCTGCGGCAGTTGTTTGACATTGATCTAGCGATTCTCAAAGGCATTGCCCAATACTTTCAAAACCACCCCAAATGGGGGCAAGGGCGCGACTGGATGGGCATCTACGATGAGTGTTGTCGCATTCTCTACGAAGAAATTGACTACCTCAATGAGGGACGCAATGCCGACACCTTCCGCCGCAACTTTCGCGATCGCGACTGGGCCTGTGTTCCTCGCGTCTATTGGCGCTACACCTCACGGCGTGTGCTCACCCTTGAGTACCTACCGGGGATTAAAATTAGCCACTACGAAGCCCTTGAAGCGGCGGGTCTAGACCGCAAACGCCTTGCTGAACTCGGTGCCAAGGCCTACCTCTATCAAGTTCTTAATGACGGCTTTTTCCACGCTGACCCCCATCCAGGCAACATTGCCGTCAGCCCCAACGGCCAACTGATTTTCTACGACTTTGGCATGATGGGGCGCATTCAACCTGTGACTCGCGATAAATTGCTGAAAACATTTTTAAGCATTGCCCAACGGGATGCCGAACAGGTGGTACAGTGCCTTGTAGAGCTAGGAGCGTTGGTTCCCACAGGCGATCTAGGGCCGGTACGTCGCTCGATTCAGTATCTCCTCGACAATTTCATGAACCAGTCCTTTGAAGCCCAATCGGTGGCTCAAATTAGCGATGACCTCTACGAAATTGCCTATGACCAACCCTTCCGGTTTCCCGCCACCTTTACCTTTGTGATGCGGGCGTTTTCCACCCTAGAGGGGGTAGGCAAAGGACTCGACAAAGACTTTAACTTCATGCAAGTTGCCCAACCATTTGCGACCGAACTTATGACCAACGGAAACTTCCCCGATCCCAGTAATGGCAGTCTTTTCTCTGAACTGAGTCGTCAAGCGGCTCAAGTGGGCAGCAGTGCCATTGGCTTGCCCCGTCGCCTTGAAGAGGTGCTCGATAAACTGGAAAATGGTGATTTGCGCTTGCGCGTCCGTTCCAGTGAGAGCGATCGCATTCTGCGGCGCCTGAGTAACATTAACTTAGGGCTAAATTATGTCGTCCTTATTGGCAGTTTTTCCTTAGTGGCGACAATTTTACTCGTGAACCAGTATCTCCTCTTGGCGGGTGTGGCAGCCGCATTAGCGGTATGGTTTGGTATCCTCTATTGGCGACTAATGCTTAAACTCGATAAGTATGAAAAAATGTTTTAACAAGCAGCCCAACATAGGGGGGTCATGGACGTTGCCGGCTTAACTGATTGTGGTCTGATTCGCAAAAGCAATCAGGATGCTTTTTATGTTGACGAAAAGCATCAGCGTTTTTTTATTGTGGCCGATGGCATGGGTGGGCACGCTGGGGGCGAGGAAGCCAGTCGTTTAGCTGTCGAACATATTCAGGCATTCTTGGAAACCCACCTTGAAGACCTGCAGCATGACCCTGTGACCCTACTCCGCCAAGCCTTTCTCGCTGCCAATCAGGCCATTGTTGAGCAGCAACGCCAAAATACTGCCCGTGCTGATATGGGGACAACGGCTGTGGTGGTTCTCGTTGATGAAAAGGGCGATCGCGCTTGGTGCGCCCATGTGGGCGACTCCCGCATCTACCGCTGGCGCAAAGACCAACTCCAGCAAATTACCAGCGATCACACTTGGATTGCCCAAGCCGTACAACTGGGTAGCTTGACCATTGAGCAGGCGCGGCAGCATCCGTGGCGCCATGTCCTCTCCCAGTGCCTAGGCCGCGAAGACCTCACCCAAATTGATATTCAACCCATTGATCTAGAGCCGGGCGATCGCCTACTGCTGTGCAGTGACGGCTTAACTGAAGAACTCACCGACGAGGTGATCAGTATCTACCTCAGTGAACCCAATGTCGAAAAAGCAGCAACCGCCCTTGTCAATGCAGCTAAAACCCACGGTGGCCGTGACAATGTCACCGTCGTTGTCATTGGTGTTTAACCCATCAAGCAAAACCTATGCAAACGGAATTTATCCGTCTGACCCTACCCCGACATACCCTCTCCCCGCCTTTCCATGAGGCCATCGAACAGACCCTGCAAGCCCATGGTCAGCCCCTGCGTTGGGCGATTACCGCCACCACTACCACAGATCTAACGGTTGAAGCGGTTGTTCTCAAAACCCCACCCCGCCCTTGATACAATCCCTCTAGGTTCTTTGATTCACACCCCTATGACCCGTGCAGGTATTGGCATTCAAACCGCTCAGATTCGCCCCGGACGGGTGAGCGGTCAACTCCACGTCTATGACGGTGCCGGTAAGGGCAAATCCCAAGCTGCCCTCGGGGTTGTTCTGCGCTCCATTGGTCTGGGTATTGCCTCTGCCTGGCCCACTCGGGTACTCTTGTTGCGCTTTCTCAAAGGACCCGGCCGTGCCTATGCCGAAGATGCCGCCATTGAAGCGCTGCAGCGCGGGTTTCCCCATTTAATCGATCAAGTGCGGACGGGGCGCGCAGAATACTTTACCGCCGAAGAAATTACCAAATTTGATCGCCAAGAAGCCCAGCGGGGTTGGGATATTGCCAAGGGAGCGATCGCCTCTGGTCTCTATTCCGTCATTGTTTTAGATGAACTCAACCCCGTCCTAGATTTAGGCCTTTTGCCCGTTGATGAAGTTGTCAACACCCTCCGCCACAAGCCCCAACACCTAGAAATTATTGCCACTGGCCGGGGGGCTCCTGCCCAACTCCTGCAAATTGCTGACCTCCACTCCGAGATGCGTCCCCTTGTGCATCCTACGGCTCAAGAACAGGGCATTGAAGGCATTGAAATCTATACAGGTGACGGCAAAGGCAAGTCCACCAGTGCCCTCGGTAAAGCCCTTCAGGCGATCGGCAAAGGAATTAGCCGCGATCAATCCCACCGTGTGCTCATTCTCCAGTGGCTCAAGGGGGGGCAAGGCTACACCGAAGATGCCGCGATCGCTGCCCTCAAAGAGAGCTATCCCCATTTAGTGGATCATCACCGCTGTGGTCGGGATGCCATTGTCTGGCGCGGTCAGCAGCAGGAAATTGACTACATCGAAGCCGAACGCGGCTGGGAAATTGCTCGAGCCGCCATTGCCTCTGGCCTTTACAAGACCATTATTCTCGATGAACTCAACCCCACCGTTGACCTCGAGCTTCTCCCCGTCGAACCGATTGTCCAAACACTCCTGCGCAAGCCGCGCACCACGGAAATCATTATTACCGGTCGCTGCAAATATCCCCCCGCCTACTTTGAACTCGCCAGCGTCCACTCGGAGATGATCTGCCACAAGCACTATGCTGAAAAAGGCGTTGATCTCAAGCGCGGCATTGATTTTTAAGAACAGATGCGAGCCAGCACCGTTTCCCCCACCGTAAACTGCTGCAAATAGGCCATTAGGACTTCAAATTGGGGACGATTGAGGCGGTAATAGACCCACCGCCCTTCTTGACGCGACAGCACGAGATTGGCTTGCCGCAGTGCCCGCAGATGAAACGAGAGTTTTGAGGGGGTCAGGTGCAGGCGATCGCACAGATCACAGACACATAGCTCCTCCCGATGCAGAATCTCAATCACCTTCAACCGCAACGGCTCCCCAAGGGCATGAAAGGCCAATTGAATCTCAGCGGGGTATTCCTGATCAATCTCTGAAACAACCATCACTGCACCGGACAAGGGACACCAAGGGGCTGGCGAAACTGCTCCTGCTCCCCTGTTTGCGCCGTATTCACAGGCTTAGGCGCTTGACTGCGATAAATGACTTGGCGCAATTGAGCCACCCCTGCTTGGTACAAGCGATCGGCTGCTGTCGTCCACAAACGGGGATTGGTACTCACCTCTTGCGGCAGCGTCACCATTACATTCGGCGTAATCCCTGTGCGGTTAATATCTGTGCCATTGGGCGTGTAGTAATGGGCAACCGTCACCGACAATCCTGAACCATCACTCAATTGATGAATGGATTGTACCAAGGCCTTACCGTAGGTTGGCGTGCCCACCACAATCGCACGACCGTTATCCTGCAATGCCCCTGTGAGAATTTCACTACTGCTAGCAGAGCGGTGATCCACCAAAACCACGAGGGGCAAATTCGTCAATGCCGATTGATTCGCCCGTGCCTGCTCACTGTGGCCACTGCGATCGACCGTACGCACAATCAAACCTTGATTCAACCACATGCGGGCAATATCAATGCCTGCCTGCAATAGTCCTCCTGGATTCCCCCGCAAATCCAAAACAAACCCCTCCACCTTCTCCGCCTCTAGCTTGCGAATCGCCGCGCGCAACTGATCCGCTGCATGGGCAGTAAATTCACTCAGATAGATATAGCCAATGCGGGCACCGCCTTCCTCCTTCACCAGCGATCGCACCGCAGGGAGTTCAATCAATGCCCGTGTCAGCGTCAGGCGAAAGGTACCGCGATTAGGGCGAAACAACTGAAGTTCAATGGGAGTCCCCACCCGCCCCCGAATCCGCCGCGATGCCTCCTCAATCGACATCCGCCGAGTAGAGTGACCATCAATGGCCAGCAGGCGATCGCCCGCCCGAATTCCCGCCTTAGTTGCAGGTGAATTTTCCAGCGGCTCCAAAATGGTCAACTGTTGTGTCTTTTCATCCACCGTCAAGCGAATACCAATCCCCGAAACTTCCCCCGACGTTTGCGTGCGCAAAGCCGTAAACTCCTCTGGAGTCATGAAGCGCGTATAGGGGTCATTCAACTGCTGCAACATTCCCCGAATAGCTGCATAGGCCTGCTCCCGCGACGTATAGCGCTGCGCCAAAAGTTGCCGCCGTACCGCCAGCCAATCCACCTGATTAAACGACTCATCCACATATTCCTGCTGCACAATTTGCCATACCTCATCCACCAACATCTTGGGGCTATCCTGCATTCGTCCATAGCTTGGTAACGCCGCCGCCAGCACCGCTGCCACCACCGAGGAACCCACCAGCACCCAGTGCTGAAGACCCATCAAACGCATGAATTGAGGCATGACCCTAAAAACCTTTTGAGGAGAGCGATATTTGATGCAATATAGACCGAACTACCCATCGATGTCACTCCTCTATCCAAAACCGATCATCCCTTAAACATTTCTTAAAAATCAAGACCCCACCTAGACAACCTAGATGGGGTGGTTTGAATATTTTGCCTAGCACCGAGCTATTTTTGCAGGAGGCGACCCTCCGACTATCTTCACCGCTGCGGCGTTTCACCTCTGAGTTCGGGATGGATCAGCGTGGTTCCACCGCGCCATAGGCACTAGGCGAAACATGAATTTTTCTTGAATTGAGAACCTAGACTAAAGAGTTGCTAGATAAATTCAGGATCAATAACCTTTCAACTAAATAGCGATTGTCAGTATAGTTAATTGAATCAGACACCTGTTGATTGATGAGGTCAAGCCCTCGGTCTATTAGTACTCCTAGACTTCATCCATTACTGGACTTCCATCGAGAGCCTATTAACGGGTGTTCTACCCGTGACCTTACTGGCTTACGCCATGGGAGCACTCATCTTGAGGTGGGCTTCCCACTTAGATGCTTTCAGCGGTTATCCACTCCGCACATGGCTACCCTGCGTTTACCGTTGGCACGATAACAGGTACACCAGAGGTGCGTTCCTCCCGGTCCTCTCGTACTAAGGAGGACTCCTCTCAATGCTCCTACGCCTGCACCGGATATGGACCGAACTGTCTCACGCATGTTGTTCTCGTATCACTACGAGCATGGACTATATCTTCATCCTGACTCTCGCCATTAACGAATCAGGAGCCGACATTTGATGTCTCTGACAACCTCAGAGCATCTCAGCTTACGCTTGATGGCTAACTCAAGCCTAGGCTTCAGTCTCTACGGGATCAAGAGTTGTCGTGATCTCAAGAACTGTTCTACTTGATCAGAGCGAATCGAACGCTTTTTGGAAGCATTCAGCTCACCAAATTGATCCACCTGCTGAGCAAGTTTTAGGAATTGTTCTGGCGTTAATCGCCTTGATTGAACAACTTCCTGTAGAACAGTAATTGCTAAATCACATTGTGGCTTCTTGAGTTTAAGGTAGCTGCGAAGAGTTAGCAGCACTTCTAAGACAGATGGCGCATCAACAATTGCATACTCGCTTAAGCCATCCTTTCGGTCTCTCACAAACCCTGCTTGGAAAATAGACTTTAACCACTCCAAGAAGGAACGATGCGAAGAAGACTGAAAGAAGGTGATGCTAGCACGAATTTGATAACCAAGGATGTAATCCTTACGTCGCACTAGTTGAAGATTGATGCAACCATCACCATCCAAAAAACCAGCAATGTAACTCAGCGTTAAATCGTCTGTCACGAGACTCTTGCTTACCCTCGGTATTGTCTTAATCAGCCGTTCGTCACTGATCAAGATTCTACCGATTTTAGTCGGTTTGCTGCTCCACATTACTGTGAAGTGACGCAATGATTTACGTTCTGAACCCAGCTCACGTACCGCTTTAATGGGCGAACAGCCCAACCCTTGGGACGTACTACCGCCCCAGGTTGCGATGAGCCGACATCGAGGTGCCAAACCTCCCCGTCGATGTGAACTCTTGGGGGAGATCAGCCTGTTATCCCTAGAGTAACTTTTATCCGTTGAGCGACGGCCCTTCCACGCGGAACCGTCGGATCACTAAGGCCGACTTTCGTCTCTGCTCGACTTGTAGGTCTTGCAGTCAAGCTCCCTTATGCCTTTGCACTCTACGGCTGATTTCCGACCAGCCTGAGGGAACCTTTGCGCGCCTCCGTTACCATTTAGGAGGCGACCGCCCCAGTCAAACTGCCCACCTGAAACTGTTCCTTCGCTGGCTAACAGCAGAAGGTTAGAATTCTAGCCTTGCCAGAGTGGTATCTCACCGGCGACTCCATATCCCCCGCAAGGGATACTTCAACGTCTCCCACCTATCCTGCGCAAGCAAAGCCCGAACCCAATTCCAGGCTACAGTAAAGCTTCATAGGGTCTTTCTGTCCGGGTGCAGGTAGTCCGCATCTTCACAGACACTTCTATTTCGCCGAGTCTCTCTCCGAGACAGCGCCCAGATCGTTACGCCTTTCGTGCGGGTCGGAACTTACCCGACAAGGAATTTCGCTACCTTAGGACCGTTATAGTTACGGCCGCCGTTCACCGGGGCTTCGGTCGCCAGCTTCGCTTGCGCTGACCAGCTTCCTTAACCTTCCGGCACTGGGCAGGCGTCAGCCCCCATACATCGTCTTACGACTTAGCGGAGACCTGTGTTTTTGGTAAACAGTCGCCTGGGCCTCTTCACTGCGACCACCTCTCGGTGGCACCCCTTCTCCCGAAGTTACGGGGCCATTTTGCCGAGTTCCTTAGAGAGAGTTATCTCGCGCCCCTTGGTATACTCTACCCCCCCACCTGTGTCGGTTTCGGGTACGGGTATCTTGGCTTAACGTGCTTAGAGCTTTTCTTGGAAGCATGACATCAATCACTTCCCCACCGTAGTGGGTCGTACTCCTGCCTTAGCTCAGAGCGTTTTCACCGCTCCTCAACACCTCGGACAGTTGAACCGGTAACCAACATCCGGCTGATCTAGCCTTCTCCGTCCCTCTGCACAAACCAAGATGAGTACTGGAATATTGACCAGTTGTCCATCGACTACGCCTTTCGGCCTCGCCTTAGGTCCCGACTAACCCTTCGCGGACGAGCCTTCCGAAGGAACCCTTGGGGTTTCGGGGCATTGGATTCTCACCAATGTTTTCGCTACTCAAGCCGACATTCTCACTTCTGCCTCGTCCACACCTGCTTACGCTAGTGCTTCAAACTAATGCAGAACGCTCCCCTACCACTTACGTAGTAAGTCCACAGCTTCGGTACATCACTTAGTCCCGTTCATTTTCGGCGCAGGAACGCTTGACCAGTGAGCTATTACGCACTCTTTTAAGGATGGCTGCTTCTAGGCAAACCTCCTGGTTGTCTGAGCATCCCCACCTCCTTTGCCACTTAGTGATGATTTAGGGACCTTAGCTGGTGGTCTGGGCTGTTTCCCTCTCGACGATGAAGCTTATCCCCCACCGTCTGACTGGCTGTGTGTACACAGGGTATTCAGAGTTTGACTCGATTTGGTACCGCTCTCGCAGCCCGCACCGAATCAGTGCTTTACCCCCCTGCTATAATCACAACCGCTATGCCTCAACATATTTCGGGGAGAACCAGCTAGCTCCGGGTTCGATTGGCATTTCACCCCTAACCACAGCTCATCCGCCGATTTTTCAACATCGGTCGGTGCGAACCTTCACTTGGTGT